>NZ_BSDJ01000013.1 GCF_027925525.1 Paenibacillus tyrphae
GGCTGAGATTTTAATTTCCAGGTCCTCAAAGCTTGAAGCCCCTTGACCGTATTTCAGGTTAAGGGGCTTGCATTTTTTGGGGTAGAGGGCTGGGGCTGGGCGTGGCGTTTTAAGCCAGCACTTTCTTGAACTCTTGGGTAAGCAGCGGGACGATCTCGAACAGATCGCCGACGATGCCGTAATCGGCGATTTTGAAGATCGGCGCTTCCGGGTCTTTATTGATCGCGATAATGACGCGCGACTGGCTCATCCCGGCCAAGTGCTGAATGGCGCCGCTGATGCCGCAGGCGATATAGACCTCCGGCGTCACCACTTTGCCGGTCTGTCCGATCTGCAGCGCGTAGTCGCAGTAGCCTGCGTCGCAAGCGCCGCGGGAGGCGCCGACGGCGGCGTTCAACGCTTCGGCCAGCGGCTCGAGCGTGCGGAACCCGTCGGCGCTCTTCACACCCCGGCCGCCGGATATCACGATTTTTGCTTCCGTCAGATCGACCTTCCCCGACGCTTTGTGCACGACGTCCTTCACGACGGAACGCAGGTCGGCAGCGGGGGAGAAGGGAGTAGAGGCCATTTCCGCTTGCGAGCCGGAGACGGCTTCGGCGGCAGGCACGTTATTCGGCCGGATCGTGATGACCATCGGACCTTGGGTAAATCGCTTCTTCTCGAACGCTTTGCCCGCGTAGAGCGGACGCGTAAAGGAAAGGCCGTCGCCCGTCTTCTCCAGCGCGATGACGTCGGAAATTTGTCCCGCCTGCAAGTGAGCGGCGATTTTGGGGGCCAAGTCGCGGCCGATCGCAGTATGGCCGAACAGAACGGCGTGCGGATTCGCCGTGTCAAGAATGCCCGCCAGTGCTGAGAAATACGTCTCCGGATTATAGTGAGCGAGCTCCGCATGGTCGACGGACACGACTTGATCGACGCCGTAGCCGGACAACTCCTGGGCGAACGCGGACAGTCCGTGGCCGAGAAGCGCCGCCACGATCCGGTCGCCGTCGTCTTTGACCAGCCGTGCCGCTTGAATCGTTTCGAAGGTAACTTGACGGAGCTTGCCGCCCCGGATTTCCGCAAAGATCACATAGGTTTTGCTCATATCGATTCCCTCCCTTTGGCATTAAAGCGCTTTGGCTTCCGTACGAAGCAGATGAACGAGCTGCGCGACTTGTTGCTGCGGATCACCCTTCAGCACTTGTCCCGCTTTGCGCTCCGGCGGGAGCGAGAGGGTGTCGCGCGCCGTCTTCGGGGCGATATCCGCTTCGGTTAAGCCCAAGTCATCCAGCGTCAGCTGCTGGAACGGCTTTTTCTTCGCTTTCATGATGCCTGGCAAGGAAGGATAGCGGGGCTCGTTCAAGCCTTGCTGCGCCGTGAACAGGGCAGGCAGCGCGACCTCCAGCGTCTCGGTATCCCCTTCGGCGTCGCGCTGCGCCGTCGCCCGGTCGCCGTTCAGCTCCAGTTTCACGATGGACGATACGTGCGGAATGTTCAGCAGGTGGGCGACGCGGATCGCGACCTGTCCTGCGCCGTGATCGACGGAGAAATTGCCGCCGAGCACGAGATCGTACGATTGCTTCCCGAGGTAAGCGGCGAGCGCCTTGGATACGGCGTACTCGTCGCCGGCGATGCGCTCGTCCGAGATCAGCACAGCTTCGTCCGCGCCCATCGCCAGCGCGGTCCGCAGCGCTTCGGCGCAGCGATCCGGGCCGATCGAGACGACGACAATGCTGCCGCCATGCTCTTCCTTCAGCCGGATCGCTTCCTCTACGGCATATTCGTCGTACGGATTGATGACGAATTTCGCTCCATCCTCGGATACCTCGCCGTCACGGATGACGATTTTCTCCTCCGTATCGAACGTTTGCTTCATCAGTACATAAATGTTCATAAGTCCAATGCTCCTCCCATACAAAATAAAGACAATAATTAACGTATTAAGCCTTCAACCCTTGTATGAAAAACTCTACGGTTTTTTCGACCTGCGCCGCGAGCGAATATTTGCGGCCGGCGATCAACCATGAAGTGACTACCTCGTCCATGGAGCCGAACACGAGCAGGCGCGTCAGCTTGACATCCAGGTTGGCCCGGAAGATGCCTTCTTCAATCCCTTGGCGCAGCACCTTTTCGATCAGCTCGATATACGTCTTGACGACAAGGCCGATTTCCTTGCGCAGCTCCAGCGAGCTTTGGCGCAGCTCGATTTGGGTGACGAACGCCAGATCGACGTTTTTCTCCAGCATCGTGTAGTGGATCTCGCAAATTTTGCGAAGCGCTTCGTCTGCGGAGTCCGTCTCGTTGATGCTGCTGTGAAATTGACCGACCAGGTCGCCCAATTTTTTTTGGAAGAGAGAAATAAGAATGTCTTCCTTGTTTTTAAAATATAAATAGATCGTTCCGTCTGCTACGCCGGCTTCCTTGGCAATCCGGGAAACCTGCGCGTTGTGATAGCCGTTTTCGGCGATGACTTTCAGCGCCGCATCCAGTATCAAATTGTACTTCTCCATTTTTTTGCTTGCCATCCAATCACCACCATGTTATTATTCAGTCAGAAACTGAATGAGCATTCATTCATTTCAATTTCATCTTATGAGAAACGCTGCTACTTGTCAATGTGTTTTGCTCATAAGATTTTTATGGGGGCCTAATGTTATCGCTTTCAAACAAGCCTGCCACAGCTTGGACCTAATCGGACGGAAAGGATGGATGTAACAAATGATGTGGCTCATCGTGAATCTGCTCGCCTTTCTTGCTGTAACAGCATACGCAATCCGCCTGTTTTGGAAAGCCGTGTCTCACCGCTACGCATACATGAAGCTCGGACAGCCCGTAGACTTCCGGCAGCAGGGCAAGGAGCGGCTGGGCGAGTTTATGGCCGAGATCTTCGGCCAGAAGAAGCTGCTGAAGGACAAAAAAAGCGGAATCATGCACGTCGTTATTTTTTACGGCTTCATCATCCTGCAGTTCGGCGCTCTGGATCTGATCGTGAAGGGGCTGCGGGGAGGGGCAAGCGTATCGTTCCCCGGGTACGCCGTCTTCGGTCTGCTGCAGGAAATTACGGTATTCTCGATCCTCGTGGCGATGGGGTACGCGGTCTACCGGCGCTATGTGGAGAACCTGCCCCGCCTGAAAAAGGGCTGGAAGCCGAGCATCGTCGTCTTCTTTATTTTCGGCTTGATGCTGTCCGTGCTGCTGTCGCTCGCCTTCGAGCGGCTATGGCTTGGCTCGCATACGAGCGCGGCCTACGCTCCGATCTCCTCCGCGATTGCGGCGGCGTTCGAAGGCATATCCGGCCAGACGGCGGCTGTACTGTTCTATGTATGCTGGTGGCTCCACCTGCTGATCCTGCTGGCATTTCTCGTGTACGTGCCGCAATCGAAGCATTTTCATATTTTGACCGCGCCTATCAATATATGGTTCCGCCGCAAGGAGCCGGTAGGACGATTGAAAAAGCTGGACCTGGAAGACGAAGAAGCCGAGTCGTTCGGCGTCGGCAAGATCGAGGATTTCACGCAAAAGCAGATGCTCGATTTCTATGCCTGCGTCGAGTGCGGGCGATGCACAAACGCTTGTCCGGCCTCGAACACCGGCAAGACGCTATCGCCGATGCACCTGATCGTCAAGCTGCGCGATCATCTGACGGAAAAAGGCACCGCGGTGACGTCCAAGTCCCCATGGGTGCCGGAGTTCGCGTTCTCCGCGGCAGGGGCCCATTCGATGGAGGCGGCGGCCGAGCCGGGCGTCCGGTGGGAGACCGAAGGGATCACCGACATTCGTCCGACGCTGGCATGGCAGCAGAACGCATGGAAGGTACGGGAGAAGCCCGCTGAGGAAGCGGAGCTGATCGGCGACGTGATGACGGAGGACGAGATTTGGTCCTGTACGACGTGCCGCAACTGCGAAGACCAATGCCCGGTCGGCAACGAGCACGTGGACAAAATTATCGATCTGCGCCGGCATCTTGTTTTGATGCAGGGCAGCATGCCGCACGAGGGCCAGCGCGCGATGCAAAATATCGAGCGGCAGGGCAACCCGTGGGGACTCAGCCGCAGCGACCGGGTGAAGTGGACCGGCGAGATCGACGGCATCGCGGTGCCGACGGTCAAGGAAAATCCGGATTTCGAGTACTTGTTCTTCGTCGGCTCGATGGGCTCCTACGATCTGCGCAGCCGCAAAGTATCGCGGGCGTTTGTCCGGCTGCTTCACGAGGCCGGTGTCAGCTTCGCGATTCTCGGCAACGAGGAGAAAAATTCCGGCGACACGCCGCGCAGGCTTGGCAACGAAATGCTGTTCCAGCAGCTGTGTGCGGAAAATATCGCCGTTTTCGAGAAATATGGCGTCAAAAAAATCGTCACCGCTTGTCCGCATACGTACAACACGCTCAAAAACGAGTACCCGGACTTCGGGCTGGAGGGCGTGGAGGTGCTCCACCATACGGAGCTGCTGGACCGGCTTATCCGGTCGGGCAAGCTGACGCCGCGCCATGCGGTGAACGAGCGGATCACGTATCACGATTCGTGTTACCTGGGCCGCTACAACAACGTTTACGAGCAGCCCCGCAACGTGCTGCGCGCGATCCCCGGTGTCGAGCTCGTCGAGATGGAGCGCACCCGCGAGAACGGGATGTGCTGCGGAGCGGGCGGCGGCATGATGTGGATGGAGGAAACGTCGGGCAAGCGCGTCAATCTGGCGCGGACCGAGCAGGCGCTCGAAACGAACCCGACGGTCATCAGCAGCGCGTGCCCGTACTGTCTGACGATGATGGAGGACGGTACGAAGATGAAGGAAGCGGAAGACCGCGTCAAGGCGAGAGATATCGCCGAAATACTGGAGCAATCCGTATTCGGCGAATCCCATATACAACCGGCGAACGATGCAATCGGCGTGGGCGGATCGTAAAACCGGCCCCTGCCGTCCCTGTGAGGCGAATGCTTGGCGGGGACGGCGGGCGCCGATAGTTACGCAATGAGATTCGCCTGCCCGGTTGCAAGACGCCGCCGAATGCTTTTTACTCACATGTTTGGTTAAGCAATTTATATCAAAAACGTATTGGGAGGTAAGCAATATCATGATGAGATCGATACGCAAAGCAGCCGTCATCGGGTCGGGTGTCATGGGCTCCGGCATTGCCGCCCATCTGGCGAACGCTGGAATTCCCTGCCTGTTGCTCGACATCGTTCCGAAGCAGCTGACGGAAGAGGAAGCGGCCAAAGGGCTCACCTTGGAGCATCCTGCCGTGCGCAGCCGATTGGCTGTTCAAGCGATAGCCAAGCTGAAAAAGACGAAGCCTGCACCGCTGTACGACGATACTTTCGCGGGGCGCATCACGCCGGGCAATCTGGAGGATCATTTGGCGCAAATCGCGGACGTCGACTGGGTCATCGAAGTGATCGTCGAAAATTTGGACGCCAAGAAGCAGCTTCTTAGCAAGATTGAAGCGCACTGGAAAGAAGGCACCGTCGTCAGCTCGAATACGTCCGGCATTTCGATCAATGCGATGTCCGCCGATTGCGGCGAAGCGTTCAAGCGTCATTTTCTCGGCACGCACTTTTTCAATCCTCCGCGTTATATGAAGCTGCTCGAGGTGATTCCGGGCGAGCATACCGACCCGGCGATCGTCAGCGGCATGAAGCAGTTCTGCGAGAACCGCCTCGGCAAAGGCGTCGTCCTGGCTAAAGATACGCCGAACTTCATCGCCAACCGCATCGGCACGTACGGCCTGCTCGTCACCCTGCAGGAAATGCAGGAGAAAGGGTACCGTGTCGAAGAGGTGGACGCCGTGACAGGTCCGGCACTCGGCCGCCCGAAAAGCGCAACGTTCCGCACGCTCGATCTGGTCGGACTCGACACGTTCGTGCATGTGGCGAATAACGTATACGAGAACGTCTTGGACGAAGCCGAGAAGGCCGTGTTTGCCGAATCGCCCGTTCTGCGCGGCATGGTGGACAAAGGCTGGCTCGGCGAGAAGTCGGGACAAGGCTTTTATTTGAAGAAAAAAGGGCCGAACGGCACCGAAATTTTGTCGCTCGACTTCTCGACCATGGACTATGCGCCGCAGAAAAAAGCAGCCTCCGCTTCGCTGGAAGCGGCGAAGCTGGCGAAGGGCGCGCGGGAGAAGACGAAGGCGCTGCTCGGAGCGGGCGACCGTTACTCCGAGCTGGCGTGGAACATTTTGAAGAAGGTGCTCGTGTACTCGGCCGCCAAGCTCGGCGAAATTGCCGATTCGATCCGCGAAATCGACGAAGCGATGAAATGGGGCTTCGGCTGGGAGCTCGGTCCGTTCGAAACGTGGGACGCCATCGGACTGGTCCGGTCGGTCGAGCGGATGGAAGCGGAAGGCACGGCCGTTCCCGGCTGGGTGAAGGAATGGATCGCACAGGGCAATACGTCGTTCTACAAGAAGCAGGACGGCGCCACGTTCTATGTGCACGGCGGGCACTATAAGGAGCTGGAAGCGGCGCCGGAGGTCATCTCGCTGCGCAGCCTGAAGGAGCAGAACCGCGTCGTGAAATCCAATAGCGGCGCAAGCCTCATCGATCTTGGCGACGGGGTTGCGTGCCTCGAATTCCATTCGCCGAACAATGCGATCGGGGCGGACATTCTGACGATGATCCAGCAAAGCTTGGACGAAGTGCGGAGCAACTACGACGGGCTCGTCATCGCCAACCAGGGACGGAACTTCTGCGTTGGCGCGAATCTGATGATTTTGCTCATGGAAGCGCAGGACGAGGAATGGGACGAAATCGACAGCATCATTCGCTTGTTCCAGAACACGATGTACAAAGTCAAGCGGTTCGAAAAACCGGTCGTGGCGGCGCCGCACCGGATGGCGCTTGGCGGCGGCGTGGAGGCGTGCATGCCGGCGGATCAGATCGTCGCTGCGGCGGAGACGTATTTCGGCTTGGTGGAAGTCGGTGTCGGCTTGATTCCGGCCGGGGGCGGCTGCAAGGAGATGGCGCTTCGCGCGAGCCAGCATGCCGCGCATCCGGACGCCGATCTGCAGCCATACTTGAATCAGGCGTTCGAGACGATCGGCACGGCGAAGGTATCGGCCAGCGGCAACGATGCGTTCAAGCTGGGGCTGTTCCAGCCGACGGACCGGATCGTCATCAATCAGGACCACTTGATTCACGAAGCGAAGCAGTCCGTTCTGCGCATGGTGCAAGGTGGCTACGAGCCGATTCGCGAAGAAAAAATCCGTGTCGCCGGAGCCGAAGGCAAAGCGGTGATGCAGCTCGGCGCTTATTCGATGCGGCAGAGCGGCTATATCAGCGATCACGATGTGAAGATTGCCAATAAGCTGGCGCACGTGCTGGCCGGCGGCGATGTGCCTGCAGGCTCGCTGGTGACGGAGCAGTACCTGCTCGATCTGGAGCGCGAGGCGTTCCTGAGCTTGTGCGGCGAGCCGAAAACGCAGCAGCGCATGCAGCACATGCTGTCCAAAGGCAAAGCGCTGCGCAATTAATATTCCCGGGAGAGGTGAAACCCATGAGAGAAGCTGTAATCGTATCGGTCGCCCGCACCGCGGTCGGCAAAGCGAAAAAAGGCCGTTTGGCCCAAACGCGTGCGGAGGATATGGGCAAGGCCGTGCTCGAAGCCGCCGTGGAGCGGGCGCCCGGTCTGAAAAAAGAGGATGTCGAAGATATCATCATCGGCTGCGCGATGCCGGAAGGGGAGCAGGGGCTTAACTTTGCCCGCATCATGTCGCTCTATGCCGGTTTTCCGGTGACTGTGCCGGCGCTCACGATCAACCGTTTTTGCTCGTCCGGCCTGCAATCGATCGCCTTTGCGGCGGAACGGATTATGCTCGGTTCGTCCGACGTGATCGTTGCCGGCGGCGTCGAGAGCATGAGCCACGTGCCGATGACCGGATTCAAGCTGTCGCCGAATCCGAAGATCGTGGAACAAATGCCGGAGGTCTATATTGGCATGGGCCATACGGCCGAAAATGTCGCCGATCGGTTCGGCATTTCCCGTGAGGATCAGGACCGGTTCTCCGCGCGTTCCCACGAAAAAGCGGCGGCTGCGATCCGCGACGGGAAATTCCGCGACGAAATCGTTCCGCTGCAGACACAATGGACGCAGGTGGACGACAGCGGGAAGGTCAAGAGCGAGTCGTTCGCGTTCGATACCGACGAGGGCGTCCGCGCCGATACGACGGCCCAGGTGCTGGGCAAGCTGAAGCCGTCCTTCAAGCTGAACGGCACGGTGACGGCGGGCAACTCGTCGCAGATGAGCGACGGTGCAGCCGCAGCCGTGCTGATGAGCAAGGAGCGCGCGGAAGCGCTCGGCTTGAAGCCGCTTGCGACGTTCCGTTCGTTCGCACTGGCTGGGGTCGACCCGGAAATTATGGGTGTCGGGCCGGTGGAGGCGATTCCGAAAGCGCTCCGGATGGCCGGCCTTTCGATCGGCGATGTCGATTTGTTTGAAATCAACGAGGCGTTCGCGTCCCAATGCGTGCATATCATTCGCGAGCTTGGCTTGGACGAAGAGAAGGTCAATGTGAACGGCGGCGCGATCGCGCTTGGTCATCCGCTCGGATGCACGGGCACGAAGCTGACTACGACGCTGATTCACGAGTTGCGCCGTCGGGGCGGCGGCATCGGTGTCGTCTCGATGTGCATCGGCGGCGGCATGGGCGCGGCCGGTGTGTTCGAGGTTCATGCAGGTTAAACAACCAAGTGAAAAATGGCGGAGGGAGCGGAATCATTCTGGAGAAGCGTCAGCGGTAGCCTTTGTCCCCGGATTCTAACCACTAAATGGGTTTATGTAATCAAAGAATCCGGGGACAACAGCTATCGGAAGAATGATCCGCTCGTGCAGCCTATTTTCACCATATTCAAATAAACGAAGGAGAGATTCGGACATGAGCAAAATGATGAGCAAAGTGGTCGGCGGAAGCTTTATTATCGAAGATATCGATTTTACCCGGGTCGTGACCCCGGAGGACTTTACGGAAGAGCATCGCATGATCGCGCAGACGACGGAAGACTTCGTCGCCGGCGACATCGCTCCGCACGACGAAGAGATCGAGAAGCTCGATTACGAGCTGTCCGTGAAAATGCTGCGCAAGGCCGGGGAGCTCGGCCTGCTCGGTGCCGACGTGCCGGAAGCGTACGGCGGGCTCGGCCTAGACAAGGTCAGCTCGACGCTGATCAACGAGCGGCTGACCAAGGCTTCCGCCTTCGCGCTGACCGTGGGCGCGCACGTCGGAATCGGCACGCTGCCGATCGTTTATTTCGGCACCGAAGCACAGAAGAAAAAATATTTGCCGCTGCTTGCGACCGGCCAGAAAGTCGCAGCTTACTGCCTGACCGAGCCTTCCTCCGGCTCCGATGCATTGGGCGCAAAAGCGACAGCGGTCTTGTCCGAGGACGGCACCCATTATATTCTTAATGGTACGAAGCAGTTTATTACGAACGCCGGCTTTGCCGACGTGTTCATCGTGTACGCCAAAGTGAACGGAACCGACTTCAGCACGTTCATCGTCGAACGGACGATGGAAGGCGTGAGCATCGGGCCGGAAGAAAAGAAAATGGGTATCAAAGGCTCGTCCACGTGCCCGCTCATTCTGGAAGACGTGAAGGTGCCGGTGGAGAACCTGCTGTGGGAGGTTGGCAAGGGCCACTTGATCGCCTTCAACATCCTGAACATCGGTCGCTTCAAGCTTGCCGCAGGCTGCGTCGGAGCCGCCAAGGATGCGATTGAGCTTTCGGCGAAGTACGCCAACGAGCGGACGCAATTCGGACGCAAAATTTCGTCCTTCCCGCTCATCGGAGCCAAGCTGGCCGACATGAACATCCGCACGTACGTGCTGGAAAGCATGGCGTACCGGACCGCGGGCTTGTTCGACGAAGGTTTGAGCGAAGTCGATCACGGCAGCGCCAACGTCGGGCAGCAATCGGCCAAAGCGATCACCGAGTATGCGCTCGAATGCTCGATCAACAAAGTATTCGGCTCCGAAACGCTGGACTTCGTGGCCGACGAGGGCGTGCAAATTCACGGCGGCTACGGGTTTACTCAGGAATACCGGATCGAGCGCATTTACCGGGATTCCCGCATTAACCGCATTTTCGAAGGCACGAACGAAATTAACCGGCTTCTGATCCCCGGAACGCTGATCAAGCGCGCCATGAAAGGGGAGCTGCCTTTGATGCAAAAAGCGATGGGCCTGCAGTCCGAGCTGCTGTCGCTGGTGCCGGGGCAGACGTTCGAAGGAACGCTGGAGCAGGAGAACCATTTGCTGGCTATGGCGAAAAAAATATTTCTTATGGTCGGTGCGCAAGCGGTGCAAAAATATCAAACGAAGCTGGACCAGGAGCAGGAAATTTTGAGCCATCTGGCCGACATCATGATTTCCGTCTTCGCCATGGAAAGCGCGCTGCTGCGTACGAAGAAGCAGATCGCCACAGGCGGCGAAGGCAAAGCCCTGAACGCCACGGACATGACGACCGTATTCGTCCACGAATCGTTCGCGCGGATTGAGGAATGGGCGAAAGAAGCGTTGGCCGCGATGGAATCCGGCGACATGCTGCGCACCCAATTGTCCGTCCTGAAAAAACTGACCCGCAAAACCCCGATCAATGCGATCGAGATCAAGCGCGAGATCGCTTCCCGCGTCATCGAAGCCGAAAAATACGTAGTTTAAGCTTGAAACCTGACAAATGGGGTGGTCGAACTTGTCCGACAAGCCATGGTTAAGACATTATCCTGTCGAAGTGCCATCGACCTGCGAATACCCGAAGCAAAACTTAGCGCATTTTTTGGTACAAACGGCTTCGGACTATCCGAACCATACGGCCTTATACTTTTTGGGTAAAAAAATAACGTATCGTCAATTGCTTCATTCCGCTTACCGCTTTGCGAACGCCCTTGCGAATCTGGGCGTTCGCAGGGGGGACCGGGTCGCGGTGATGCTGCCCAATTGCCCGCAGGCGGTGATCGCCTATTACGGGACACTGCTCATGGGCGGCATCGTCGTCATGACCAATCCGATGTATATGCCGCGCGAGCTGGAGTACCAGATGAAGGACTCCGGCGCCCATGTGATCGTCACGCTCGATCTGCTGTACGAGCGCGTTGCGAAGGTGGTTCCGCTGACCGGGATCAAGCATGTGATCGTTACTTCCATCAAAGACTATCTTCCTTTTCCCAAGAACGTGCTTTATCCGTTAAAGGCCAAAAAAGACAATTTGAAACGAGATGTTGTCTACGGAAACGGCGTTGCTTCGTTTATGGAGCTGCTGGAGCAGGTGACGGCAACGCCGCACGAGGCGAATGTTGATGCCGACCGCGATCTGGCGCTGCTTCAATATACCGGCGGCACGACCGGTATTCCGAAGGGCGTCATGCTGACGCACACGAATCTGATCGCCAATACGATGCAAAGCAGGCTTTGGTCGTACCGCTCGCAGATTGCGAAAGAAACGTATTTGGCGGTCCTGCCTTTTTTTCATGTGTTCGGGATGACGGTGCTGCTGAATCAAGCCGTGTATACGGCAGGCACTTTGATTTTGATTCCCCGCTACGAGGTGAATCAAGTGCTGCAAACGATCGATAAGCTGAAGCCGACTGTTTTTCCCGGCGCGCCGACGATGTATATTTCGCTCATCCATCATCAGAACATCAAGCGTTTCGACTTGTCGTCCATCCGGTTCTGTATCAGCGGCTCGGCCTCTTTGCCGCTCGAAGTGCAGGAATCGTTCGAATCGATTACGGGCGGCAAGCTGATCGAAGGGTACGGCTTGACCGAAGCGTCTCCCGTGACGCATGCCAACAACATTTGGGAGAAGCGCAAGCTGGGCTCGATCGGGATTCCGTTCCCCGATACAGATGCCCGGATCGTGAACCCGGAGACGGGCGAGGAAATGCGGGTCGGCGAAATCGGTGAGCTGACGGTCCGCGGCCCGCAAGTTATGAAGGGCTATTGGAACAAGCCGGAGGAAACCGCGAAAATATTGAAGGATGGCTGGCTCTATACGGGCGACTTGGCCCGGATGGACGAGGAAGGGTATTTTTACATTTTGGACCGGCGCAAGGACATGATTATTGCGAGCGGTTACAATATTTATCCGCGCGAGGTCGAAGAAGTATTGTACGAGCATCCCGATGTCGAGGAGGCGGTCGTCGCAGGAATCATCGACACCTACCGCGGAGAAACGGTCAAGGCATATATCGTGCTGAAGCCGGGGGCGAAGGGCGATGCCGATGCGTTCAAGGCTTGGTGCAAGGAGCGGCTTGCGGCGTACAAGGTGCCGAAGCAGTACGAGTTCCGGGACAGCTTGCCGAAAACGATGGTCGGGAAAGTGCTTCGCCACAAGCTGGCGGAGGAAGAAGCGGAGAAGCTCAAGAAAAACGGCTAGGACGCTTACATTTTATTTCCGGGAGGGCCTGGTATGGACAATCAAGTATCGGCATTTATCAAACGCCTGGAACAAGCGGCACGCGGATCGTTCTGGGAACATATCGGAGCCCGGATCGATACGTTCGCTCCGGATCGGGCGGTCGTATCGCTGAGCATCCAGCCGCATCATCATAATCTGATCGGCATTGTGCACGGCGGTGTCCATGCAACGCTGCTCGACTCCGTCATGGGGCTTGTCGCCATGGCTGCGAAGCCGAACGAGAACGTCGTCACGACGAACCTGAATCTGCATTATATGGCCCCGATCGCCAAGGGGGAGATGAAAGTCACCGCCGAGATCATTCACAGCTCGGGACGTACGATCACCGCGCAAGGGCATGTGTATAACGAAGAAGGGCAGCTCTGCGCCTTCGGCACCGGAACGTTCCGCATCGTCGAATGGCGGGGGACCCAATAAACCGGGATGGCATGGATTATCATTTGGGAGGAAGGAGAGGAGGACGACAAATGACGGTCAAGGAAAGCTTACAGGAGTTGGTAGAACGGATGCAGGCGAATCCGGAACCGATCCGGCCGCTTCATTACGTGTATCAGTTCGATCTGGACGAAAACGAGCCGTTTCAGGTCCACTTCGATTCCGGCACCGTCGAAGTGTTGGAAGGAACGCCCCATCCGGCCGACTGCACGCTCAAGCTGTCGGCGTCTAATTTCGTTAAGCTGCTGCGCAACGATTTGAACACGACGATGGCGTTCATGCTCGGCTCGCTCAAAGTGGACGGGCGTGTAGGCTTGGCTTTGAAACTCCAGGAAATTTTGAAGGCGTATTGAATCGGCAGCCGCCCCCGGCTTTTTTACCGGGAGGCGGCTTTCGTTCGTTTGTCCGGCATTCGTCAAACCATCATTTTTTTCAAACGGTGCAAATAGCGGGAGCGGACCAGAAAAAAATATACAGTCTGGGCGCCCAGAAACGCTGCCGAGACAATGAGAACGGGCTTGTATACGAAATAAACGTACATTGTGTTGAGAACGGGCCGCATCACGATCAGCGTCTGCACGGTGGAAATCACGATAGGAATAAAGAACAGCAAGCCGATCTGCAGCGTGGCCGATGTTCGCATCTCCGAAGCGCTCAGTCCGATCTTGGAAAGCGCATGATACATTTTGCTGTCTGCAGCAAGCTCGGTATGCAGCTTAAAATACAGAAAACTGGCGGACGATACGGAGAACAGGAAGGCGATGAAAATCCCGATGAAGCTGAATAAGGCCGTCGCCTGCTTTAAGCTTAGATAGCTCCAGATCCGGATGGAAAAAGAGTTTGAGCTTCCATGCGGCTCACGATTTTGTTGCAGCCGTTCCTTCAGCTTGGCTCCGATGACGGCCTCGGGACTGTCCGTCGCGGGCGGAGCTCCGTTATTCCACTCCGGCACATGGTATACAAAAAGGACGCTGCTCTTGGCTTCCCCTTGTATCGTGCGATACGAATTGTCATTTACGACCACAATACTTGCCCAGCTCATGAACGGTAAAGCTTCGCGTTCGAAAACTTTCGTAACGGACACCGTATGACCGGAATCGAGCGTGATTTTGTCCCCCGGTGTCATATGGCCGTGCGACGGTTGGGCCGGGCCGCTTATCAGGATGGCTTCGCCGTTATCCGGCGCCGCTTCCGGGAGATTCATCGCAGCCGCTAGCCGGTTGAAGCGGCTTGCGGCGATGATTTCGACGGAAGGAACCGCGTCGTGAACCGTTCGCCGGTAAAGGTTCTCCACCTTAACAGACCGGTAAGACACTCCCTCCCCGTCCAGCAGTTCGTTAATTATCGCCAACTCTTGTTCCGTATGCCGCTCGTCGAAGCTGTAGTATTCGATGGCAAAAGGATTGTTTTCGTATTCCTTCCGATTCGTTTCGCCAACGGCCAGCACAAAGCTTGCGCTCATACTGGCGATGGAGGTGACTACCGTGACGAGAAACAAAATCCGCGCGTTATCTTTCATCTTATACGCCAATTCCGATACCCAGAGCAGGTTCGTCCCTCGCCATAAAGCCTTGCGGCTTCGCTTCAACAGACGGATGACGAGCACCGAGAGCTGAGAATAAAAAAAGTAGGTGGCCGCGATCCCTGTCGCCGCTGCAAGGAGGACGAGCTTGGGAGACAGCTTTCCCCCATAAAGCGTCAGGAAGCCGACGACAAGCAGCGTTACCCCAATGAGCGTGAGGAAGAGCGAAGCTCTCGGCTCTTTTTTCGGTTGATGACTGCCTTGCAGCAGCTCCGCGACGTTTCTTTTGCGGATGAAAAATAAAGTAAACAGCGAGATGCCCGTGAACAGCAGCAAAAAAGAAACGGTGGTAAGCCATATCGCACCTGCAGGCCAATAAAAAGGAAGCTCCGGGATCTCCATCATCTTGGTGCCGCACAGCAGGAACAGCTTGGACAGAAGCAGTCCCCCGGCGATCCCGGTGACGATGGAACCGGCGCCGATCAGCATGTTTTCCATAAAGACGAGCCGGTTGATCTGGCTTGATGTAGCGCCCAACAGAAGCAGCAGTCCGAATTCCCGCTGGCGGGATTTCAAAAACATGCCGATCGAATACAGCACGAAGAAGATGGCGAAGACGAAGATGACCCCTTCGGAAATTTGCAGAACCGCACGCTTGAGCGGTCCCATCGGAAGCTGCTCGATGTCGGGATGGTAGACGAAGACGGCGAACGAGAAAAAAATCATCACCATAAAGGCACTGCTTAGAAAATAGGCGAAGTAAGCCCGCACGTTGCGCTTGACATTATTAAACGCGAATTGAGGAAAGCTCATGCGTATGACCTCCCCAGAAGGACAGCGTGTCGATGATTTTTTGAAAAAACGTTTGCCGATTGTCACCCTGGTGAATTTCGGCCGCCAGCCGCCCGTCCTTAATAAAGACGATCCGGCTGCAGTAGCTGGCGGCAACCGGGTCGTGCGTCACGAGCATGATGGTGGTCCGCTCGTGACAGTTAATGCTTTCCAACGATTCCATGACGATGCGGGAGGCGTTAGAGTCGAGCGACCCCGTAGGCTCGTCGGCAAGCAGCAGCGCCGGAGACGTGACAATTGCCCGGGCTATGGCGGTCCGCTGGCGCTGGCCACCCGAAATTTCGTAGGGTCGTTTGTTCAAAAATTCACTAAGGTTTAGCCGGCCGGCGACCTGCTGCAGTCTGGCTTCCATCTCGGCGAGCGGCTTATTGTCGAGCGTCAGGGGCAGCACGATATTTTCCGCAATCGTCAATGTGTCGAGCAGGTTAAAATCCTGAAAGACGAATCCGAGCTGTCTTCGCCGGAATACCGCCAATTCGTCTCTCTTCATTTGATAAGGGTCGGTGCTGTTTATCAGAACTGTCCCTGAGCTTGGCGTGTCTATGGTCGATACCATATGGAGTAGTGTCGTTTTTCCGCTGCCGGAAGGTCCCATAATGCCGACGAATTCCCCTTTTTCAATCGTCAGGTGAATGTCGGTGAGGGCCTGTGTGGCGATATGGCCCGGGTATGTTTTGTTTAGTCCGTTTACGTAAACCATGCTCATTTCATACGATCCCCTTGACTTAAACGATTTTTCTCTGCCATCGCAGTAGGCTGACTGCCGCAAAAGCAGCCATCGACCCGAGCAAATAAAACCAAAATTTCGGCGAACCGTCCGGACTGAGCGCTCTAACGATTGGGTAAAACGGGTCGAAATAAATCGAGAGCTCATTGACCGCATAGATCATGGCTATCGAACCGACGAAGAGCACGATAAAAGCGACCAGCGGCCGGGGTACGAACTGGCATACCATGCTGCACATCAGAAGCTTCGCCAGACAGACGAGCGCAAACAGCAAGTAAAACGCCACGGTGTACCACAAGGCCTCCGCCGAGCCTACGGGCTCAGTCGCCCCGTATTTTATGAAAGTTTCGCTATGCGGAAAGAACAGGCGGGCGCAAATGATCGAGATGAAGCAGGTGACTCCGACAAAAATCAGAACCGTCGAAGCCAGCGCCAGCAGCTTTGCAAGCCAGAGCTGAAAACGGCTGTAGGCCCGCAGCATGTAGAGCCGGTACGCTCCCGAAAAGATCTCGCCGCCCAAATGGTCCACGAACAGGATCGGGAAAATCGCCAGAACGAGCAGCAGCGAGATCCCTTCCATCGCGAACCACGGCGTATTTAAGTCATGCAGCAGCTCGCGCCCTCCGAACCGGTAATCGCCCCATCCGCTGCTGTACAGCATACTCGTATTGAAGATCCATAGCAGCCAATAAATACCGCCAAGAACGAGCATCTGTTTTCGTTTCCAGATTCGTTCCATTTCGCTCAGCCATAATCCGAACATGCGATATCCTCCTTAGTTTAATACATATAATCCTCTGCGACAAAGCGGCGATAAGCGATGGCGCTGCATATCACCGCATGCAATAGCAATAGGGTGGGAATGGCCCAAATTACGGACGCGTTCCCGGATAATGCTTCGTTTAATCCGGTATGCTGCATGTAGGGAATCCATATATAAGCGAGCAGGTCGCGCACATAGGGCCAGGCCGCAAACAACGAAGCGACTTTCAAATACAGGCCGTCAAACAAGAGCGATACCAAAATATACGTCATGCATACACCCAGGGCAATCGTCACATTCCTGCTGTACATCGCGATAAAAGAGAAGAGGCAGCTAATTCCGGCCAGAGTGGCGTATGCGAGCAGATAGTACACAACCGCGTAGCCGATCAAGGGCCAGAACCGGCCGGCTTCCTCTTGCGGAAAGCGAAGCATGCCGACCGCCGCCAAGGAGATTCCCAAAACGATCAGCAGAATCAGAATGGAGGCTTGGAGGACGAACAGCTTGCTAAAAAAGATTTGCCCTCTGGAAAACCGGCGTAAAAATAGAAGGCGCAGCTGCCCGCTTCGAAACGGTTCCGTATAGACGGCAGCCGCAAGCGCTGCGACGGCAATATTGCACGGCAAAAACAGCATTTCGCGAAGCCCTTGAAAAAGAAACAAGACGGAAGATATGCTGCTGCCTAACGAGCTTATCCATAACAAATAGCTCCCTTGCAAATAGGCAAGGAAGGGAGCGGCGAGGACGACTAACCAGAGCCACCTTTGGCTCCACAATCGGGTAAACTCACTGTAGATCAATGGCCTCATGAATACATCAGCTCCATAAAGGCGTCCTCCAGCCGCTGCCCGTTCGCGACCAATTGCTCGGTCGGCCCCTTCCAAAGAATGGACCCTTCCCGAATGATAATAAGCTCGTCGCACATTCGCTGGAGCTCGTCAAGCAGATGGCTGGATATGAAGAATGCGTAATTCGCCGAATCGCGCAAGCGGACGATAAGATCGCGCAGCTCCCGCATGCCCATAGGATCAAGACCGTTCGACGGCTCGTCCAGCAGCAAAAGCTCCGGGCTGCCAAGCAAGGATTGGGCGATCCCGAGTCGCTGCTTCATCCCGAGCGAGTAGGCTTTTACCCGGTCGTCGCCCCGGCCTGAAAGCCCTACCGTGTGCAACAGCCGCTCGATATGCGGTTCTCTGTCGGAAGAGGTTATATCCGGGTGCAGACGCGATAAATTGCGCAGCACCTGTCTGCCCGTCATATATTCGAAAAAGACCGGGGATTCGATAATCGCGCCGACTTTGGACATGGCCTGCACGCGCCGCGTCTGCACATCGAACGAATCGATGCGGATGTGACCGGTTGTCGGCCGGATGAGACCTGTCATCATGCGCATCATCGTCGTTTTTCCGGCTCCGTTCGGTCCGATAAACCCGTATATTTTTCCTTTTTCGAGCGTAAAGGAGCATTCAGTGATCACGTTGCGCTGGCCGATGTTTTTGGTGATTCGATCCACTTCTAGAATAGGGCTGCCCATCGTCGGTTCCTCCTGACATGTTCTTATGCCTCCCTAATGTACAGGAGAAGGAGTCGTCCTGCTATGGATTTAGCTTAACCGGAGCTTACATTTCGTTTAAGGTTATGTTCGGTGCCGCCGGCCGCGCTTCGAATCGGAGCCTCACGACGGTCCCCACCTCCGGCTCCGATTCCAATTCAACCTGATGTCCGAGCCGTCGGCACACCTCCCGAACAAGGTACAAGCCCATTCCCGTGGACTCGTGATGCCGCCGTCCGCGTTCGCCCGTAAAATACGGATTGAATACGCGGTTCAAGTCTTCTTTGACAATTCCGATGCCTTCATCGCGAATTTCCAGGATCGTCGACGCTTCGCGCTCATACGCGTGCACGAAGACGCTTTTGCCGATGCCCTCTGTATAATTGGCTGCATTGATGAGAAGCTGCCCCACCATGAACTGCAGCCATTTGGGATCGCTGTAAACCGCCAGGCTTTCATCCAGTTGGATGTTCGGCGCAATTCCCTTACGTATGAACAGCCGGCGATTCTCCGCCAAGGCTTGGTTGACGACTTGCCGCAGCGGCGTCCTTTCGACCATAAAATCGTGCTCGAAACGTTCAAGCCTGGACGTGTAGATGACCATCTCCAGCCCTTTTCTAAGCCGTTCAAGCTCTTCCATGATGCTGTCTGCGGCTGCGCCGTCGAGCTCCTGCGCCGTAAGCTGGATGACGGATAACGGCGTCTTCATCTGGTGCACCCAGCGGTGGATGAAGACGACATGTTGCTCCATGCCGCTGCGGTGGTGGTGCAACTGCTCCCGGTAATACCGGTCGTAGCGGCCCAGAAGCCCGCCGACAGCTTCGGGGAGCGGCGATTCTCCCATCGGCACGAGTCCTTCGCTTCCCCTTGCGGGCGGATGGCTGAGCTGCCGGTACAGCTCTCGATGGCTAGCATAGCGGTAGCCCAAATAGACCGCCAGCACCGAGGCGCTGAGCAGCATCCCGTAAAGCACGATCGCCAAGGGCCGCCCTTCGCCCGTAAGCCAATACAGCAAAGGCACCAGCAGCATCTGAGCTAAATAGAACAGCAGCAGCGCAACGTGCTCCTTCCAAAACAGCCTCATCCCGCGCCTCCGATCGCGGAGCCCAGACGGTATCCCGCCCCTCTGACCGTTTCCACCGCTTGATCCGCGCCTAGCTCCTTCAGCTTTTTACGCACCCGTGTGATGTAGACGTTCAACGTATTGTCATCGATAAAATGGTGCTCCTCCCACATCAGATCGAGCAACCGGTCTCTGCTGACGACGCGTCCCGCTTTGTTCATGAGCGCTTCCAGCAAAACCGCTTCTTTCTGCGTCAGCTCGGCTGCGGCCTCTCCGCGCATCACGACGAATCGCTCCGGGTATAACACGAGCCCTTGCGCTTCGAGCTTCCTTTCTCCTTGTCCCGCGGAATAAGAACCGTAGGCTCTTCTTAAATGGCTGCGGATTTTGGCCATGACGACTTCATAATGAAAGGGCTTCGTAATATAGTCGTCCGCCCCGTTGTCCAGCGCCATGACCTGATCCATTTGGCTTTCCCGGGCGGAGATGAACAGAATGGGGCAGAGCGAGTGCGCGCGAATAAGCCGGCACCAATAATAGCCGTCGTATTTGGGAAGGTTCACGTCGAGCAGCACCAGATGGGCGCCGGATGAGCGGAAGCTTGCCAGAACATCGTCGAAGTTGTCGGTTTCCTTGGCTTCGAAGCCGTACTTCGTGATGTAAGAGCAAAGCAGCCCGGACAGCTTGGCGTCGTCTTCGACAATCAGAATCGTGTACGTGTTCATCGACCTCTTTTCGGTGCCTTTTTCTCCATAAATTGGGTAAGACCAACCTATCATGTCCTATGGGAACAAGTCAACGAACCGCCTAAAACAAAGAGCGCAAAAATATTTTCACCTATCGAAAGCCAAATGCATCTGCCGATGGTCTAATAGTATGAAAAGGCAAGGAGCCGGGGGTAACCGCATGGATATAGAAAAGCTAGTCAGGAAGGCGCAGAAGGGCAACGACAAAGCGTACTTGCAATTGTTCCAGAACTTCGAAGAGACGATTTACCGGACGGCGTACGTCCACGTCGGCAATAAGGAGGACGCGCTGGACGTTGTGCAAGAGACCGCCTATCTTTCGTTCAAATCGATCCAAAGCTTGAGAGAGCCGCAATATTTTAAAACATGGCTGATCAAAATTGCGATGAATTGTTCCATGAATGTGCTGCGGCAGCGGAACAAGATCATTCCGTTCGAATCGGAAGATGCGGAACAATTGAGCGGGGGCCGGGACGACGGCGGCGACGAGGAGATTGCCCTTTCGCTGACGCTGAACGATTTGATCGAGAAGCTCGATACGAACGAGAAAAGCGTCATTATGCTGAAATATTACCAAGATTATACGATTCAATCGATTGCTGAGCTGTTGAATCTGCCGCTTGGCTCGACCAAAACGATCTTGTACCGAGGCTTGAACAAGCTCCGGCAACGTTTAACGAGAGGTGAGATTTCATGAGCAACAAAGTGACGGAAGAAATCGAATCCATCGAAATTCCCCGGGAGCTGCGCGAGCGGAGCAAGCTGGGAATCGAGCAGGCCCGACGGGAGCTTGGACTTCGCACTTGGCGAAGCAAGCTGGCCAAGACGGCGGCCATCGCTGCGGCGAGCGCCGGTCTGATCGTCGCTTTGGGGGCGGCCACGTCTCCGACCTTCGCTTCGTATGTCAAATCGTTATTTACTTTTTACAACGTGGACGAGGGCTTGAAGAAAGCGGCGGACGAAGGCTTTGCCGAGCCGGTAAACCGCGAGGTGACGGATCAGGGCATTACGCTCAAGGTCAAGGAAGTGGTGAACGACGTCTTCCGCCTGTCGATTGTGTACGGTCTGGAAAAGGACGGAAAGCCGTTGGATACGGATCTGCTGTTCGAGAACTTTACGCCGACCGATCCCGCGCAAGACCCGTACGTGAACGAATATACGTTTACGGATGAGAACGGCAAGGAGTTAAAGCTTAGCCGGCACTGGCAAAAAGTCGGGAACGACAGGATGCTTTACCTTTCGCTGGATGATGTCGCGCCCGGGAAAGACGTGAAGTTCTTGACCGACCTTCCGAACAAGCTTTTCATCGATTTCAATATCAATCAAATCGGAGAAACGGCGGGGAAATGGCATCTGAACGTGCCGATCGATCTGGCGAAGGCGAAAGCGTCGGCTGCGATCATCCCGCTGAACAAACGGTATGAATCGCCGCTGGGATTCAGTCTCGACTTCCTTCAGCTTCGCCACGGACCGAGCAAGTCGGAGGTGCTTGTTCAAGTCAATGAAACGCAGCAGTGGAAACGATCGTATCAAGCCGATCCTTCCTTCCGTTACCAGATTAAGGACGGGCAAGGTCGCGTGATTGCTGCGGAAGATTATGTGCGGTGGGCCGACCTGGCCATTGGAAGAAAAAACGCCATCCCGAAATTTGCAATCGGGCAGGGCAGCAGCGGGAAAATGCGCTATTGGCATGCGTTCCTGCCCTTCCAAGAAGCCAAGAACTTGAAGCTGGAATTAACGACGGTATACACGGAGGAGCGAATGGCTAAGGATTTTTCCGTCTCGTTTGACCCGAAGGAAATTATGAAGCTGCCTCTGACAAAGGAGGCCGAGGGTAAAAAGCTGGCCTTTACGGCGCGTATGAAAACAGAGGAAGCCAAGGAGCGCTTGTCCGACGGCCGTGAAGTGTTCCAGGGGAAAGGGTGGGTCATTGAAGCCGACCAGCAGCTTGGCGTGGATACGCTTGATTTGAAGTGGGCATTGCAAGACGGCCAAGGCAGCGAAATGATTCCCGGGCAACAGGTGGCTTTGCTATCGCAGGACGAGAAGGGCAATTACCGCAACCGTACGCTGTTTTTCTTCCAGGACGGCGCTGCCGTTCCCGATCGCGTGACGATAACCTACAACCGGTATACGAAGGCCAATCCGGTAAGCTGGAGCATCCCGCTCGAACCGTCTTCCGATCCGGCGCTGCCGCCATGGCCATCGTAGATAAAGCTACGGGCGAGCCGTTTATTCTGCGCCGCCATTATGCGTACGACAAGCTGGACGGGGCGCTGCGGCAAAAGGCGGAGCAGGCGATGCGGGAGTTGCGAAAGCTGCCTTAAAATATTCTCCCGAGGAGGTGAATGCGCAAATTAAAGCAGCCGCCGAGCAAGCGTACGCTGCGATGTCAGCTTAACCTATAAAGACGATATCTACGGAGACGAGGCGAAAGCCCGCACGCTCTTCGCGACCCCGTACTATACGGCGGAGAAAGCTTTGGAAGCCGCCGGTCCGGCGACCGTCAAAGCAAAGGTCAAAGGCGAGTTTTGGGAATACCGAATGGAATCCGAGCAAGGCAAGAGCGATTAAAGAGGAGGATTTTCTATGAAAACGACAAAAAAATTACTGGCACCGATGCTTGCTTTAAGCATCCTTTCCGCAACACCGGCAATCGCCGCAAATGTGGAGAAGCCTTTCCACGATCCCGGACTTATCCAGATCGCAAAGGTGGACGAGCGCTATGTGACGGCAGCCCAAAAAGCCGTCGAGCAATACGGCAACGGCAAATCGTTCCAACTGGAAGAGGCGTCAAAGTACGAATATTTTGCAGACGATCATACGAAAAAAGTACGCTGGATCATTCAGTCGAAAACCCGCGATGCGATTGTCACGGTCGACGCCGACTCGAACAAAGTGCTGACGGTCAGCGTGAACTTCGAGCTTGCCGAAATGACGGGGAAGTATGCCAAATATTTGCCGACGGCGGAAGCTGCTGTTCGGCAATTGTACGGGAACGCGGATGTGAAGTTCGAGAAGGCTTCCTTCTTCAGGGATGAGACGCTGGGTACGAGCGACTTCCATTTTTCCACGAACGACCGCCAATTTGTAAGGGTCGATGCCGGGAAGAATGAAGCGACAGCCGCTTTCCTCCAATATAAGCTGGCGGATGTCGATCCGCAGGCCGTTTCGACGGCCGAGCAGGCGGTGGGGCTGCTGGCGAAGGTGGATGATCAGCCTTTCACCGATGCCGAGTTCCAGCGTGACGATGAAAGAGAAGTGTGGGAATTGAAGCGGCTTGTAACCGGAAATGACAAAGCGTTAGGCATGGATGAAGACGGCAAGCAGCGGGTGGCGTCTGCAACGATCGGCGCCAAAACGGGAAAAGTGTACCGGGTGGAATTCTTGAAGGCACAGGGCGACAAAACGAAAAAATCGTTGACCGAGGAACAAGCTACGGCTATCGTACAGGCTGCCGTTCAACAAATTTACGGAACCGATCTGACAGGCTACACGCTAACCGTAGATGACGATTGGGGAGACTATACGTTCAGCAGCGAGGGCAAGGATACCATCGTAGCTAACTTTACAAGTGGCGGCCAATTGTACAGATTGTCTTTGAATACGGAGTTTGGAAAGCAGAATTAGGTTTGTTGAAAGGTGTAAAAATGAAAGGTCTCGCCCTCAGTCAATCATGGCTTGGGACGGGACCTTTTTGACATATTAATTGTTCCCTATAGGCAAAACGGTAGAATACTTAATTTCCCTTAACGCCAGGCTCGTTTGAATTCGCGCGATGCCGAGCTTATTCAGCTTTCGGATAAAGCCTTCCAATTCCTTGCGGTCTTTGTTCGCTACCTTTAAAAGATAGTCGTACTCTCCCGTTAAACAATGACACTCCAATACTTCAGGCATGGAGCTTAATGCCTTCTCCAGCACTTCCAGTTGTTCGGCTTGATGGATATTCGTGCTCATAAAAACAAAGCATAATAAATCAAAGCCAAGCTTCTCCTGGTTTAAGATCGCGACTTGACGCTCGATAAACCCTTCGTTTTCCAACCGTTTCACCCTCGCATGCGTAGCCGGCGGAGACAAGTTCACCCGCCTTGCCAGCTCGGCATTGCTTAACTGTGCTTCTTTTTGCATCAAATCCAAAATTTGAATATCCACTTCGTCCAGGACTTTGCTTACAAAAGATTCCATGCGATTCTTCTCTCCCTTTACAATATTCAGAAAACAGGAAGGTTTCGATTTGGAAAACGAATATAATTCAACAAGACGGCATTCTTAGCTTATATTATTTTGATTTATCTATATCTTACAAAATGATCTACAGTCCGATCAATAAAAATGATATGATCGTTAGTGAATTCGAATGTAAATGTCATTGTGCACAATGGCTTCCGTTTTTCGCTGTCACGGCGAAAAGGTAAAGGAGCTAATGACATGCCGAATAGGTACGTTTTGCTGCTGCTATTAACAAGCTTGCTGTGGGGAGGAAATTTTGTCGTCGGAAAATCGCTTGTGGGTCATGCCTCTCCGATGACGTTGACGAGCATTCGATGGATCATTGCCGTTATGTGTCTTTTCCCCATCGTCTGGTGGAAGGAAAAAACGATACTCCCCTCGCGGGCTGCCCTTCTTCCGTTGTTTTTCATGGGAATTACGGGCGTCGTTCTATTTAATCTTTTTCAATTTATGGCGTTGGAACGGACAACGGCGACGAATGTCGGATTAATTTCCGCATTAAATACGATTTCGATTTCCGTTTGCTCCTTTTTGTTTCTAAAAGAAAGAATTAACATGTCACAAATATTTTCTATGCTTTTTTCGCTGGTTGGCGTCATTCTTGTTCTTTCCAAAGGAACTGCCGATCTGCTGCTATCTTTTCATTTTAATACTGGCGATTTATGGATGATGGGCTCTGTGTGCGTATGGGGGATTTATTCCGTTTGCAGCAGATGGGCTATGAAGAACAACACATCACCCATGAAGTCTACGCTTTACTCCGGGATATTTGGGCTTATCGTTCTTCTTCCGTTTAACTTCTTCGACTTCACCGTGTCCAATATCAACGGTTCGTTTATCCAATCGATTTTATATACAGGCGTGATCTCTACCGTAGTCTGTATCGTGTTATGGAATATCGGGGTCCAAAAGCTGGGCGCGACCACAGCGGGGATGTTTCTGAATTTCAATCCGGTATTCACGGTGATTTTAGCGTTTTTATTTTTAGGGGAACAAATGACGTGGATCCAAGGAATCGGGGGCTGCGTGGTGATCATCGGATGCTATTTGTTCTCGGCCTTCAAGACAAAAGCGGTTACAGCAAGCAATCAACGGCACGATCTTGCTCATTGGCGAAGTAAGATTTAAGATGTTGAGGGGACATGTAAACGATAACCATAGTTAGAGGTGCTTAATCTGATGAAAACCATAGGTCTTATTGGAGGCATGAGCTGGGAGTCGTCCTTGCTCTATTACCAAATCATCAATCAGCGCGTAAAAGAAAAGCTGGGCGGGCATCATTCTGCCAAAAGTTTCATGTATTCCGTCAATTTCCAAGAAATCAAGACGCTTCAGCATCAAGGGAAATGGGATGAAGCTACAAACCTCATGATCGATTCGGCGCGTAAACTGGAAGCGGCCGGTGCCGATGTCATCGTCATATGCACCAATACGATGCACAAGATGGCACAAGAAGTGGCGGAATCGGTTTCGATCCCGCTGCTTCATATCGCAGATGCAACGGCGCAAGAAATCGTGAAGGATGGCATGAAGAAAGTCGCTTTGCTGGGGACTTCTTTCACGATGGAACAAGATTTTTACAAAGGCAGACTTACGGAAAAGTTCGGGCTTGAAGTTATCGTGCCCAATGAAGCGGATAGAAAGATTGTACATGACGTCATCTATCAAGAGCTTTGTCTTGGAATCGTGAACGAAGCATCCAAGAAATCTTACTTAAGGATCATGGATAGTCTCAGCCAACAAGGAGCGGAAGCCATTATTCTTGGATGTACGGAAATCACGATGCTTGTATCGCAGGAAGATTGCCGTATCCCACTGTACGATACCACTAGAATCCATGCGGAATGTGCTGTCGACTTTGCATTAAGCGAGGACTTAGCCGCAACGCCGTAACCAATCGGTCCGGTTCCCTTATCGGGGATCCGGATCGATTTTTTTTATCTCCAAAAAAACCGTATCGTCATGGCGCTTACGTATTGCCAGCAGCTCACGATTCCGCAGATCGCCTCGCTTTTGAACGTCGACGGGAGCGAAGTGAGGAGCCGGCTTTACCGCGCCCGGTTGAAGCTGCTTCAAGGATCGTGTCCGCTCCCCGCATGACCGGAAGCCTACGAGATAAAATAAGAGGTCCCAGTCTTAGGCATCGTTTCATCATCGCTTAGGGCTGGGGCCTTTTGACATCTTCCACGATTTACAAACAAATATTGACAAATGAAAAATCCATGCTATGATTCAATTATTAACACCAATGGATTAATTATAGAGGTCCAATGAATTTTAACCGCTTTCAGTTTGGCGGTCCACATTTTTATGTCTTGCAATGACTTGGTAGTTGAGCTTGTTAAGACTCTAATTAACATGGGTGGAATAAAGAGGTTTTGGCGTATGAAAAAAATTGTGAAGCATGATCAAGACGTCATCCGGCAGCACAACAAGCAGATGATCCTTGATATTATTAAGGAAAAACGGCCCATTTCGCGGGCGGAAATCACGAAGATTACCAAGCTCAGTCCGACCTCCGTCGGGCGTATTGTAGGCGAGCTGTGCGAGCAGGGGCTCGTGCGGGAAACGGAGCTTTCGTCCGGCGGCGTCGGGCGCAAGGCGATTATGCTCGATATCGATCCGCAGGCCGTCTTTTCGATCGGCGTCGATATCGGCAAGAAGATCGTACGCTTCGGCGTGATGGAGTTCAGCGGCAAGCTGCTGTACGAGCTTCCGGTCGGGCATACCGCCATCGAAACGGAAGCCGACCGTACAATCGAACTTATTGCCGACACGATCAACCGGTTGGTGAAGGAGCAGGGGCTGGACCGCTCGAAGATGATCGGCATCGGCATCGGTGTGCCCGGCGTTATCGACCACGAGCGTGGGGTTGTTCAGTATTCGTCGACGCTGGGCTGGAGAAACGTGCCGCTTGCCGCCCATATTAAGGAGCGGACGGGGATCGATACGGTGACCGACAACGACCTGAAGGTCAAAATATTGGCCGAATACTTGTGCGGCTCCGCCCGAGGCTCGAAGAAGACGGCGCTGATCGAGCTTGGCACCGGGGTCGGCTCCTCGCTTATCATCGACGGGGAGATTTTTCGCGGCGGCTCCAACAGCGCCGGAGAGCTCGGACATACGACGCTCGATCCGAACGGCAATTTATGCGAATGCGGCAAGCGGGGCTGCCTGCAGACGTACATCGACGAATCGGCGATTTTGCACGAGGCAAACCGGATCGTCGAGATCGGCGATATCGGACAGCTGTTCGAAGCGGCCCGCAGCGACGAGAGCTGGGCGAAGGAAATTATTTCGCGCACCTCGCTGTATATCGGCATTGCGATTAACAATATCGTATGCATGTATAACCCCGACGCCGTCATTTTGAGCGGCAACATGGTGGAAAATTACAGCGATATCGTCCCTCTGATCGAGGAGCAGTGCGCACAGGTCGTGTGGGAGCCGTTCCGCGGTGGATTCAAGATCCTCGCTTCCGATCTGAAGGAGCGATCCATCGTCATCGGCGCGGCCTCGCTTGTGCTGAACAATTACGTAAATCAAAGCTGAGCGCCGCCTCCCGCAAAGGGAATTAATGAAGGCAAAATAACCCTTTACTTTCGAAGGCCGCAGACTTATAATAACTTTAAAAAATTGCCCCGACACAAAAATGATGCACCAATACAAAAATGAAAATCATTCTCACTTCCATGCTGTTCCCTATTAGGGAACAGCATGAGTCATTTTTAGGGGAATAAAAACGATAGTCATTCTCAATGAAAAAGGAGTTGCTGAACATGGTCCACTCGGCAGATGCTGCTCAACCTATCGACAAACCGGAAGTAAAGATGAAGAAAGGCACGATCGCTTCCATGCTGTCGCGTTACGGCGAAGCGATTGCCGCTTTGGCAAGCGGCGTCTTGATTGCGGCCGCCTGGGTCGCAGGGCACTCGTCCCCGTCCTTCTCGATATGGCTTTACTGCTTCGCTTTTCTGATCGGAGGATTCGTCAAGGCCAAGGAAGGATGGCTCACGCTTGTCCGCGAAAAGGATCTGGATGTCAACCTGCTCATGATCGTCGCGGCCATCGGCGCAGCCAGCATCGGTTACTGGACGGAAGGCGCCGTATTGATCTTTATTTTCTCGCTCAGCGGCGCCTTGGAGACGTTCACGATGGAGAAGAGCTCCAGAGACATTTCATCCTTAATGGATTTAAAGCCGGAGACGGCCATCGTGTGGGAAGAAGGGGCGGAAAAGCGGGTTCCCGTCGAACAGCTGCGGATTGGCGATCTGGTGCTGGTCAAACCGGGCGAGCGCCTGCCCGCCGACGGGATCATCCAGGAAGGAAGCTCGGCCGTCAACCAGGCTTCGATTACCGGTGAAAGCATTCCGGTGGATAAAGCGGCGGGGGACGAAGTGTTCGCCGGCACCCTGAACGGTCAGGGCGCATTGTTCGTGCAAGTGACGAAATCCAGCGAGTCGACGCTTTTCTCGAAGATCATCCGCCTCGTTCAAGAAGCGCAAAGCGAAATGCCGAAATCCCAGCGGTTTATCGAACGCTTCGAACGCATTTATGCCAGAGCCATCATTTTGGTAACGCTGCTTCTCATCGCGCTCCCGCCGTTGTTGTTCGGCTGGAGCTGGAACGATACGCTTTACCGGGCGATGGTGTTTTTGGTCGTAGCCTCGCCGTGCGCGCTGGTGGCCTCCATCATGCCGGCGATGCTCTCCGCCATATCCAACAGCGCAAGGAAAGGGCTGCTCTTTAAAGGTGGCGCCCACTTGGAGCGCGTATCGCACATCCGTGCCATTGCGTTCGACAAAACCGGCACCTTGACGTACGGAAAACCGTCAGTGACGGATTTTCTCACTTACCAAGCTTGGAGCGAAGAGGAGCTGCTGCGGATCGCGGCTTCCATCGAAAGCTTGTCCACGCATCCGATCGCCAAAGCCATTGTAGACAAGGCCGGAGAATTGTCGTTGGAGCTGGAGCGGCCTTCCGATTTTCAGGCGCTGGCCGGATGGGGCGTTCAAGCCGGATTGGCGGGGGAATTCTGGAAAATTGGGAAGCCCGGCTTCTTCGAAGAAGCCGGGATTGACGAGAAGGTTCTCTCCGATGTCCGCAAGCTTGAGCAGGAAGGCAAAACCGTCGTTTTGATTCAAAACGCCGCCGGCATTGCCGGAATGATCGCTCTTCAGGACGCGATCAGACCGCAAACCAGGGAGACGATCGCCAAACTGAAGGAGTTGGGCGTGCAAGTCGTCATGCTGACGGGAGATCAACGGCTGACAGCCGAGGCGATAGCCAAAGAGGCCGGGATCGATCAGGTGTATGCCGGGCTGCTTCCGGAAGACAAGTTGAACATCGTCAAAACCTTGAAGGAGAAGTACACGCACGTCGCTATGGTGGGAGACGGGATCAACGACGCTCCGGCCTTGGCCGCGGCATCCGTCGGCATTGCGATGGGGGCGGCGGGCAGCGATGCGGCGTTGGAAACGGCCGATTTGGTGCTGATGAACGACGATTTGGACAAAATCAAGGAAGCGATTGTGTTGGGAAGACGCACGACGCGGATCATCAAGCAGAACATCGCTTTTGCCGTTACGGTAATCGCCTTCCTGATCGCCGCGAATTTTTTCAAAGGAATTCCGCTGCCGCTCGGGGTCGTAGGCCATGAAGGAAGCACGATTCTGGTCATTTTGAACGGACTCCGGCTGCTTCGCTCCTAAGCGAATGCATATTATACCGTTCCGGCTGCGGCCGGATTCGTCGCCCCCGCGAAAGACGGGGGCTTTTTTCTTGCGTTCCGAGGGAATTCCAGCTGTCTTTCCGGCGGTCATAAAAAACCATTGTAATTTCGTAAAAATACGCTACAATAATGATAATGATTATCATTTTTACACAGGGAAGACAAGGGAGAGAAAAGGATGGATCTGTTACTTCCGATTACTACGGTCGCATTGGTTATCTTGGGAAGCGTCTGCTTGTTCATATCTATTGATAACGACCGGCGCGTTCGCGAATTCAACTCGAAAAGCCTCTCCTCACAGCGGGCGCGGGAATCGGACGATTCTTCCAAACGCAGCACCGAGAGCTTCGCTTAAATCGGCCAGAAACTGCTGACCATAGAACAACAATAAATTGCCTGCCACCGGGAAACCGGTGGCTTTTTGCGTTGGTCCCGGAGCCAAGTAAGCGATTCGCTCCGGGAGTTTTGCGGATTTGTATAATTTTTCTAAAGTTAAGGGCGGTTCCCAACGATAATATTACTAAGCGACAGCGCTGCTCCGCACGGTAGGCTCGGCGGACCAGAGCAGTATAGTTCAACGGATGAAGGAGTGCATGCTATGAAAAATCGCAGTTTAGTCGTGAAAGCCGGGTGGGTGCTGGTCGTCCTGCTGATCATCATGTCGGCCGCATTTACCTCGATGTCGTATCTTCGGGAAAGAACCATGTATTTCGAATCGTTATTGTATATTGAAGAGGCGATGGACGCTCAACTGGAGCTGCAGAGCGCAGATATCCAGGCGGCCGGACAAAAGATGTCGCTCGGCTACGACAAGTATATGGCCGACCCGGCGAACGTTCGTATTCAGGCGCAGCTGGAGAAAATGCTCACAAGCAGTGTCGTTACCAACAGCTACTTGATGTCACCCGAGATGACGACGAAGGACAATAAGCACTATGCGAAGATGATGCAGGCCAATCGGACCTTGAACGAACACGGAGCGAAGGTTTTGGAGGATTACGAGCTGTCGGCTTCATTTCAGCGAGCGTATGAGGATGCGTTGAAGAAGGGGACAGGCATGACCGACGTGTATACGGATGCCTCGGGCACGTGGATTTCCATTCTGAGCTCCATTCGGACGGATAAGGGCGAGACGGTCGCCGTGTTCGGCCTCGACTTCGACTACGGCCTGATTCAATCGGATTTAAACCACGCGCTGCTGCTCAATATTTTGATCGGCCTTGCCATTGGCGGTTTGTTTATCGGGCTGATGATTTGGCTGCTGATTCGAACGGTCCGTCCGCTCAAACGGATGGCGGAGGTGTCGAAGCTTGCCGCCGAAGGGGATTTGTCCGTTTCCGTGCCGGTGAACGGACGCGACGAGATCGGACTTGTCTCCGAGCATTTCAACCATATGGTCGAAAGTATCCGCAAGCTGGTGGGCAGTATTAAAACCCATTCCGACGAAGTGGCGGAATCGTCCGATCTGCTGACCGTCAGCGCGAAGCAAACGGCCGAGGCGACCGGCGAAGCGGCCCGCGCGGTCGAAGAGGTTGCCGCCGGTGCGGAAAATCAGCTGCAGAGCGCCGAGGAATGCAAGCGGGCGATGGTGGAGATGGCTACAGGCATCGAACGGATTGCCGAATCGGCGGGCGTCGTTGCCGATCTGTCCGCCCAGACGTCGCGGGATGCGGCGCAGGGCAACGAGGTCGTGCAGCAGATGGTCGCGCAGATGAACCGCATTGAGTCGGTCATGACCGAGACTGGCGGCGTCATCCACGAACTGCGGACCCGCTCGGAGGAAGTCGGCGAGGTTATGACGCTGATTGCCGATATCGCGAATCAGACGAACCTGCTGGCGCTCAATGCGTCCATCGAAGCGGCCCGGGCGGGAGAGCACGGCAAAGGGTTCGCGGTGGTCGCCGTCGAGGTGAGGAAGCTCGCGGAGAAGTCCAAGGAATCGTCTGAGCATATTGCCGCTCTGTTGCGGGAGATCGAAGCCAACACGAAGCGGGCGGTCGCCTCGATGGAAACGGGCGTGAACGAAACGTCCAAAGGAACGGCGGCCGCGGGGCAAGCCGGCGAAGTGTTCGAACGCATCCTGCATGCTATTCAGCAGGTGGCCGGTCAAGTGCAGGAGGTGTCAGCGGCTTCCGAGGAAATGTCGGCAGGCACCGAAGAAGTCGCTGCTTCCCTGGAAGAGCTCGCCCGCATCGCCCAAGAGGCCGCGGACAATACGCAGAATGTGGCGGCATCCTCGGAGGAACAACTGGCGGCCATGGAGGAGATTTCCAGTGCTTCGGGCCATTTGAAGGAAATGTCCGTTCTGCTTCAGCGGCAGGTGAATGCCTTCAAGCTTTGATATACTTCTAAAGCCCCTTTCCCCCGAATAAGCTGTAGTATGGAGATTCGGGAACGGGGGGAGGAACAAAAATGAAGCGAATCACGGCACGGCGGATCGGATGGGTCATCTTCGGCTGCATGCTGGTCTCCGCCGCCGTGCTGCTGTATCTGCAAATTATAGGTGAGCTGATGCTTGGCATCGCGCTCGTGGGCATAACGTTTGCGCTATCTATGGGCCTGTTGTGGATGTCCGAGCTTGAGGACGAGGCGGCCGAACGGGAGAAGAAAAAAGGCCGAATAAGCCGGTTTGAGCGGTCGAGGTAAAAATTGAGATGGCCCACTTCGATGACAGCGCTTGCAATATCGAGTGATTTGTTTTACAATTCAATCATGAACACCAATAAAAAAATAGCATGAAGGCAACGGTGCCTTTGGATCGGAGAACGCGTTCGCGCATTCTTCGCTCCGGGGCGCCTTTTTGTCGTCTTTTGAATGTATGCAGCGGAGGTGAACCAAGTGAAGCAGCCGATTCGAGCCGTGCCGCTGGCCGTCCGTATCATTCCGAATGTGGACCCGGAGCTGGCCCGGAAGTTGGAACTGAAGCCGGAGATCCGGAGTTTGGGGATGTTAACGTCGAGTATCGACGACGTCGGCTATACGGCGCTGGACGAGGCGACCAAGAAGGCGGCGGTGGAAGTGGTATATGCCCGTTCCTTTTACGCGGGGTCGGCGCATGCCTCGGGCCCGCTGTCAGGGGAATTTATCGGGATGCTGGGCGGCCGGACGCCGGCTGAGGTGAAGAGCGGGTTGGATGCGGCAATCGCTTTGATGGAGAACGGCGCGTGCTTTTATTCCCTGAACAGCGAGGGCACGCATGCGTATTATGCTCACGTCATTTCGAGAACGGGTTCTTACTTGTCCCAGGTGGCGGGCATCGCCGAAGGTGAGCCGCTCGCGTATTTAATCGCGCCGCCGCTCGAAGCGGTGTACGGCTTGGATGCCGCATTGAAGGCGGCGGACGTCAGGCTGTGCCAATTTTACGGCCCGCCGACGGAGACGAACTTCGGCGGCGGCTTGCTGACGGGCAGCCAGTCCGCATGTACCGCGGCGGCGAGCGCTTTTGCCGATGCGGTTCTCAGCGTCGCGCGGGACCCGAAATAATCTGGTTAACGAAAGCGGGTAATGGAGATGACACAGTCAATGACAGCTCTGGGACTTATCGAGACGATCGGCGTACCCGCCTTGATCGCTGCGGCCGATGCGGCGGCGAAGACGGCGGACGTCCGGGTTATGACGTTTGAAAAAGCGGATGCAGGACTCATTACCGTATATATCGTAGGAGATGTCGCCTCCGTTCGAGCGGCGGTTGAGGCAGGCGGAGAGGAAGCCCGCAGGGTAGGCAAGCTGGTCGGAACGCATGTGATTCCGCGGCCGGATCTTTCCGTTTCGGCGATGCTGGAGAGCATATGGCGGAAGAACGCCCCGGCGGAGCCGAAACCGGCTGCCGACGAGCCGGCAGCGGACGAAGCGGCGGAGCTTTCCGGGACGGAAGGCGGGGAATCCGCCGAGGCGCTGGCCAAGCTTTCGCTGCAGCAGTTGCGCGAGCTGGCCCGTACCACCCCCGGATTCCCACTGAACGCTTCCGGTATCAACACGGCGGCGAAGGCCGAGTTGATCCGGTTGCTTACGGAGAAGAAGGACTGAAGGGAGTGAGAACCCGATATGAAACTGGACGCCGATTTGCAGGCGATACAGGAAGTGCGCAGCCTTCTGCAGGAAGCGGGTCAAGCCCAGAAGCTGCTGGAAAAAATGACCCAATCGCAGATTGACGACATCGTCGCTGCGATGGCCCGGGCGGCCGAGGCGGAAGCCGTACGGCTGGCCGAAATGGCCGTGGAAGAGACCGGGTACGGCAAAGTTGCCGATAAAACGGCTAAAAATCTTTTCGTCGCCCGAAACGTTTACGGGTCGCTGAAAGACATGAAGACGGTCGGGATCGTCCGCAAGGATGAAGAGCGCAAGGTGTGGGAAGTGGCGCAGCCGGTCGGCGTCGTCGCCGCGATCATCCCGTCGACCAATCCGACGTCGACCGTCATGTTCAAGTGCATGATCGCGCTGAAGGCGCGCAATGCGATCGTCATCAGCCCGCATCCGTCGGCGCTGCGCTGCTCGCTGGAAGCAGCCAAGGTGATGCGGCAGGCCGCGGAGAAGGCGGGGGCTCCCGTCGGCTTGATCCACTGCTTGTCGAAGCCCTCTGTCGAGGCGAGCAACGAGCTGATGCGGCACAAGCGGACGGATGTGATCCTGGCGACCGGCGGCACGGCGATGGTCAAGGCCGCTTACAGCTCGGGCAAGCCCGCGTATGGCGTCGGGCCGGGCAACGTCCCGGTGTACGTGCATCACAGCGCGAACCTGTCCCGCGCGGTCAGCTTGATTTTGCAAAGCAAGACGTTCGATTACGGCACAATTTGCGCTTCGGAGCAGGCGATTGTCGCCGACGCGTCGATCAAGCCGCAGCTCGTCGAAGAGCTGAAACGGCAGGGCGCTTATTTTCTGGATGAGGAGCAAAAGCGCAAGGTCGGCTCGATTTTGACGATCGGCAAAGGCTTAAACCCGAAGGTCGTCGGCCGGTCGCCGCAGGTGATCGCGGAGATGGCGGGCTTTACCGTTCCGCCGGAGGCGCGGGTATTGATTGCGGAAGAAACGGGCGTCGGACACGCGTATCCGTTCTCCGTAGAGAAGCTAAGCCCGGTGCTGGCGCTCTACACCGTCAAGGATTGGCTGGAGGGCTGCAGCCGCTGTATGGAACTGCTGGAGCTCGGCGGACTCGGGCATACGCTCGGCATTCACTGCGAGAACGAATCCGTCATCGAAGCGTTCGGGCTGGAGAAGCCGGCCTCGCGCATCGTCGTCAACTCGGGCACGACGTTCGGCGGCATCGGCGCCACGACCGGCATTACGCCGTCGTTTACGCTGGGGTGCGGCTCGTTCGGCAACAATATTACGTCGGACAACATCGGTCCGCAGCATCTGCTCAACATCAAGCGCGTCGCCTTCGGCATCCGCGAGATGGATATCGCCCCCGCGGCGTCGCAGGCGGTAGAGCGGACGATGGAAAAGCTGCAGCCGGAAGTCTCCGGCAATCCGGGGATTTCGCGGGAGGATGTTCTGCAGATCGTCCGCAGCGTGCTATCTGAATTACAACTGGAAGCCAAGTAAGTTTCACTCGGTAAGTTAATCGGATAAGTTCCATTTTGCATCATAAACTACTTTTTATTCCAGGGAGGAATAGACAATGGCAGGAGAATTGGCAGCACTCGGAATGGTAGAAACGAAAGGACTCGTAGGATCGATTGAAGCAGCAGATGCAATGGTCAAAGCGGCAAATGTTAAGCTGATCGGAAAAGTTCATGTCGGCGGCGGTTTGGTAACGGTCATGGTGCGCGGCGATGTAGGCGCAGTGAAAGCAGCTACGGATGCCGGCGCGGCAGCTGCGGAAAAAATCGGCGAGCTGGTTTCCGTACACGTCATTCCGCGTCCTCACACGGATATTGAATTCATTCTGCCGAAGCTTGAAGGCTAATCCCTATGGCGCTGATTACGGAAACGAGTCTACGCAGCCGATTGGCGCAGGGGCTCCCGAATCCGTATCCGATCGCGGCTGGGGACCTGCTGACGCCGGCGGCCAATGATTTTCTGAAAAGCCGGGGCATCGCCATTCAGCGTCTGAAGGCCGAAGCTCCGGCGGCCTTGCCTGCGGAGCCGGCGCCTGAAGCGCCGCTCCTTCCCGTCGGCGTCTCGGGCCGACACGTGCATTTGTCGCCGGAGCATGTCGAGGCGCTGTTCGGCGAGGGCTACCAGCTTAGCCCGCTGAAGGAGCTGTCGCAGCCCGGACAATTTGCCGCGCAGGAAACGGTCACGCTGATCGGTCCGAAGGGCGTTCTGCAGAACGTGCGCATTCTCGGACCTTCGCGCGGGACGTCCCAGGTGGAGATATCCCGGACGGACGGCTTTGCGCTCGGCGTGAAGCCTCCTGTCCGTTTGTCGGGCGATCTGGAAGGCACGCCCGGCATTACGGTGGCCGGCCCGAAGGGCGCGGTCGTGCTGACGCAGGGCTTGATCGTCGCCAAAAACCATGTCCATATGTCGCCTGACGACGCCCAGAGGTTTGAGGTGTCTGACGGGGACCGCATCATTCTGCAGACCCGCGGCGACCGGCCGCTGGCGTTTACGGACGTTGTGGTCCGGGTGAACCCTCGCTATGCGCTTGACGTTCATCTCGATACGGACGAAGCCAACGCCGCTCAATTGAACACCGGAGATACGGTGCAAATGATCGGCAAAAACGGCGTGTTCACGCGTGCGGAAAGGGGGTAGCGAAGCATGGAGATCAAACCGATGATCGAATCGATCGTCCGTGAGCTTGTGCAGGCGATGCAGGCGGAGCAGGCGAAAAAGCCTAAAGTGCTGTATCTGTTCTGCGACAGCACCGCGCACGAAGCGTTCACGGATCATTTTATATTGCTCAAAAACAGCGGCATTTGCTACGATATGCTGTTTCTCGACGGAGAAACATCTTCATGGCTCGGCCTGCATAAAATCGAATGCGCCGGTCCGGGCAAAATCATCGCCGCCGACGAATACGCGCCCGCGCCGCTGGAGCTGCCGCTCGAATACGACGGAATCGTCATTCCCGAGATCGATGTGGATAACGCCGCGCGTGCTGCGCAGGGGCTGAAAGGGACGGTGAAGGCGGAGATTTTGTTTTCCGCGCTCGTCTTGAATAAGTTCGTGCTGATCGGGGACGATATACCCGGATTGAAACGGGCGGACCGGCGTACGCTGAAAACGCTGACGCTGCCGAAGCCTTACGCCAAGCTGTTCGAGCGCTACAAGCGCGAGCTTGCGGCCCTCGGTGCGGAGTTCGCTCCGCAGAAGCTGCTGGCGGAAGCGGTGGTGCGCAATTGCGGCGTGACGCAGCGCCAGCCGGTGAGCGAGGCGTCGGCTAACGCCGTATCATCGCCGGAACCGGTAAGTGCTCAAGCCGGAGCTGCGAACGGCAGTACGGCAGTCGCAGGCAGCGCCGTGTTCGAAGGCAAGCTACTGACCGCCGAATGGGTGAAGCGGCAGACGGATACCGCACCGGACGTGCGGAAGCTGATCCTTGGCAAGGGAACGATCGTTTCGCCACTGGCGGCGGATTTATTGAGGGAGAAAGACGTCGCGGTCCAGTATGCGGAGTAAAGGGTGAAGTCCTATGTTTATGGGGAAAGTGATCGGCAGCGTGTGGGCCACGCAGAAGGAAGAGGGCATGGACAACCTGAAGCTGATGGTCGTTCAGCCGATGGATTTCAAAGACCGCGAAGCAGGGCAGCCGGTCATCGCCGCAGACCGCATCGGAGCGGGCGTCGGCGAGAATGTGATCGTGTCCCGGGGAAGTCCGGCCCGCGTGCTGTTCAGCGGTAAAATGGTGCCCATCGACGCCATGATCGTCGGCATTGTAGACAGCTTCGAAGTCGGCGACGACAACGGCGGTTAGGAGGAGGCGTATGGAACAGGAGAAACAGCGGGTCATTCAGGAATATGTACCCGGCAAGCAGCTTACGCTCGCGCATGTCATAGCCAACCCCGATCCCGTGCTGTACACGAAGCTCGGGATCGAGAAGGCGAGCGCGATCGGCATTCTGACGTTGACGCCGACGGAAACGGCGATCATCGCGGCGGATATTGCCACGAAAGCCGCGAACGTCGATATCGGCTACTTGGATCGCTTCACCGGATCTCTAGTCATCGTGGGCGACGTATCCGCGGTCGAAATGGCCATCGAATCGGTCAACGAATTTTTGCACGAGAAGCTGAAATTTTCAATCGCTCCTTTAACGAGGTCGTAAGCCATGCGTAAAGTCATGATCATCGGCGCCGTGGGCGCCGGCAAATCGACGTTGGTCAAAGCGCTGATGGGCGAGCAGGAAGCGGCGGTTAAAACGCAAAGCCTTGTGTTCCACGACTGGCTGATCGATACGCCGGGCGAGTACAGCGAGAATCCGCTCTACTATCGTTCGCTGATGGCGACATCGCATCAAGCGGCGGCGATTTTGCTCATACAGGACGCGACCCGCGAGCGGAACTATTTTCCGCCCGGGTTTGCAGGGGGCTTTCCGATTCCGGCCATCGGGGCCGTTACGAAAATCGATCACCCGAAGGCCAATCTGGACCGGGCAGTCTCGCTGCTCCGGTCATCGCTGCCTAAAGGCGAGATTCTCTTGACGTCGGCGGCCGGCGGCGAAGGAATCGCCGAGCTGAAGGAGCTGCTGCTGGGCATCGTGAACCGGTAGCTTCGAGCGTGTAGCAATAGGTACGAAAGGGAAACCTACCGGCAAGCGCAGGTTACAGGAAGAAATTTACCTTGTGTAAGGGCTTTCTTCGCAGCGCGGTTTGTGTGACAATAAAATCGGTGCATGTACAAATCGATACGTCGTGAGGGATTGCTTATGCCATCGATTGCCGAACTGTGCGCGGAGCGCACCCTTTTATCTACAGAAGAAGTGGAAGTTATTATAGATTTGTCGCGACATTTGCAATTGTTCGCCGACGTGTTCCAGTCGGACGTGTTCATCGACTGTCCGCTTGCGGATCAAGGCACGGCGCTCGTCGTAGCCGAGGCTAGGCCGACGACGGCCCCGTCGCTCTACCACTCGTCAGTGGTGGGGATGCACGCTTATGCGCACAACGAGCCGGCCGTCATGTTTTGCCTGCTGTCCGGCCAGCCGGTCATCGGTTCTCGCGGAATATCCCAGGAGCAGATTGCGATGCGGCAAAATGTCGTTCCGATCCGGGCCAAAACCGGCCGCGTGATCGGCGTGCTAATCATGGAGCAGGACATTTCGGAGATCGTCGAGCAGGAAAAAAATGTGGAGCGGCTGCGGGAAACGACGGAGCAGCTCAGTGAAACGCTGCTTGCGGTCGCCTTGTCGGAAAGCAGCGTCCAATCGCTCATGCACGAGGGCATCGTGTTGTTCGACGGGCAGGCGCATATCACTTATGCGAACCCGCGAGCCCGGCAAATGCTGCAGGAGATCGGGCACGGCGGCGCGCCGGAAGGCTCAAGCCTGGTTGAGCTGTTTTACGGCAAGCTTGATCGCGCCTCACTGCTTGCGCCAACGGGCATCGTCCGTCAGGAGCTTGTGATCGGGCACGTCGCGTTGGAGCTGAAAACCGTCTCGATCAACCGGCAGCAGCAGGGAGCCCTCGGGCTGATGCTGATCCGGGACATCTCGGACTTGAAGGAAAAAGAGAAGCAACTCGTCATTAAATCGGCTGTTATCAAGGAGATTCACCACCGGGTCAAAAACAATCTGCAAACCGTCTCCAGCCTGCTCCGGCTGCAAATGCGCCGTACGAAGCTGGACGAGGTCGAGAAAATATATCGCGACAGCATCAACCGCATCAACAGCATTGCCGTCATCCACGAGATGCTGGCCTATGACGGGCTGGAAACAATCCAGTTCAACGATGTGCTGGACCGCATCGCGAAGAACGTCGTCTCCTCCACGGTCAAGCCGGATCAAGCGATCCGTATCTCCATTTCAGGGGACACCTTGACCCTACCGTCCGACATCGCCACCACGCTGGCGCTTGTCTCCAACGAGCTCGTGCAAAATTGCGTGACGCATGCGTTCGTCGACCGCGAGCAGGGAGACATTCGGATCTCGCTTTATTGCAGTGGGCAGATCGTCCGCATGGAGGTAGCGGATAACGGTGTCGGGTTGCCTGTCATGGGCGATGGCGCCCGCAAAGGCCATCTCGGGTTGAAAATTACGGAAACGCTCGTGCGCGAAAATCTCGGAGGCCTTCTGCAGATGGCTTCCACCGGGGAAGGTACGCAGGTTACGATTACATTCCCGCTTTTCCCGGCCGAGCCGAAACCGGTCTAAACGCCCGCCGATCAAGCGGCTAATCATATTCGTCGGACTTATGAGGAGGTGTCAGGATGAAGAACTCGATCGTCGTCGTGGATGACGACCCGATCATTCGAATGGATATCCGTGAAATGCTGGAGGAAGAAGGCTATGCGGTGGCAGGGGAAGCGAAGAACGGCGAGGAAGCGATCGAGCTCGTCGCCGCGCTCAAGCCCGACCTGGTCATTATGGATGTGAAAATGCCGGTGATGAACGGCATCAAAGCGTCCCGCATCATTCGCAGTCTGCATGACACGGAAACGTCGGTCCTGCTGCTGACGGCGTACAGCCAGAAAGAACTGGTGCAGGACGCCCGCAGTGCCGGGGTTGCCGCCTATTTGGTCAAACCGGTGTCGGAGGAGGATTTGATCCCGGCGGTCGAAATTGCGCTTAGCCAGAAAGAAAGGATCGACTCGCTCAAAAAAGACCTGGAGCAGCTCAAGCAGTCGATCGAAGAGCGGAAACGGATCGAGAAAGCGAAAGGGATCGTCATGAAAACCTTCGCACTGGATGAAGAAGAAGCGTACCGGAAAATGCGCGCCACCTCGATGGCGGAAGGCATGCCGCTGATCAAGCTGGCGGATGGAATATTGAAGGACGGGCCGCAGCGCTGGTTCGGTCCTTGAAAGAGCGGTGAGCGGACGCATGGAGCCACAATGGATTACCAGCGTAGGCATCGATATCGGCACGAGCACGACTAAAATGATCGTCAGCCGTCTGAAGCTGGTGCGGACGTCAGGCGCGCTCAGTCTTCCACGTTTTGACATCGCGCAGCGGGAATTGATCTACGCGAGCCCGATCCACAGCACGCCGCTGCTCGGCGAAGATGAGGTGGACGCGGAGCGGATCTGGGCCATCCTGACCGAAGAATACGAGCAAGCCGGCGTCCGTCCGGAAGAGTTAAAATCGGGCGCGGTGATCATTACCGGCGAGACAGCGACGAAAGCGAACGCGCGCCGGATCGTGCACCTGCTGGCCGAGCGGTCGGGAGACTTCGTCGTCGCGACGGCCGGAGCCGATCTCGAAGGGCTGCTGGCCGGCAAAGGCGCCGGGGCGGACCGCCGCTCGCTGGAGGTGCGAGGCGCTGTCGTCAATATTGACATCGGCGGAGGGACGGCGAATGCGGCCGTGTTTTACCGGGGAAAAGCGGTCGGCACGGTGACGTATCATATCGGCGGACGCCTGATCGAGCTGAACGCCGGGGGAACGGTGACGAGCGTCTCGCCGTCGATCCGCCCGTGGCTGGAGGCTGCCGGATATCGGCTGGAGCCGGGACATACGGTCAGCTACGCCCTGCTTGAGGACCTGTGCCGGGCGATGAGTCTCGCCATGCTCGACGATTTGGCGGGCATGACGGCTCCCGAAGAGCGCGATGCGGTTCGCAAGCTGACGCTGGGCGCTCCGCTGACGCAAGTGCCGCCAATCGAAGAATGGACGGTATCCGGCGGTATCGGGCGGCTGATGGAGGAAGCGAAGCCGCAGAGCTTGGCCGAAGCCGCCACGCACGGCGATATCGGACCGCTGCTGGCGCATACGCTCAAAGCGTGCGCCACGCGGTATCCGATCCGGCTGGCGGTGCCCGATCAGACCGTCCGGGCGACGGTTATCGGAGCAGGCATGCAGAGTACGGAGATCAGCGGAGCTACCGTCCATCTGGACCCTACGCTGCTGCCGATCCGCAACCTCCCGGTATGCAAGCTGGACCTGACGCTATCGCTGCTCGAACAGCCGGCCTCGCTTGCCGAGGCCGTCGGGCAGACGATGCAGAGCGGCGCAGCCTTGTTCGAGCGGGACGCCTCGCCGCCGTTCGCGCTGGCTTTGGCCGGGCTCGAGCATTGCGGCTACGCCTCGCTTCAGCGATTGGCCGACCGGCTGAGCGAAAGCTTCGCCGATTATTTTCCGGATAGCCGGGTGATGGTCGTCGTTTGCGACACCGACATTGCCAAGGCGCTCGGCCAATCGCTCGAAAAACGGTTAAAGGAACGGACGAAGATCGTGTGCATCGATCAGATCAAGGTCGAGCACGGCGACTATATCGATTTAGGGGAACCGATTGCGGGCATTATGATTCCCGTGGTCGTCAAGACGCTGGCGTTTCATGGCAGAGAGGGGGACCGACATTGAAGCTGAAAACCGCTTTACTCGGCAAAACATTTCAATTTCGCGATTTAAAAGACGTGATGGCCAAGGCTAACGAGGAAAAATCCGGAGATCAGCTTGCCGGGATTGCGGCCGAGGATGCCAAGGAACGGATGGCGGCCAAGCTGGTGTTGTCCGAGCTGACGCTGGCGGACATTCGCAACCATCCGCTGCTGCCGCCGGAAACCGATGAAGTGTCACGGATCATCGAGGAAGGCGTCAACGAGAAGATCTATGCGGAAATCCGCAACTGGACCGTAGCCGAGCTGCGCGAAACGCTGCTGCAGCACGAGACGGGCAACTCCGAAATACGCCGCATCAGCCGGGGGCTTACCAGCGAAATGGTAGCTGCTGCCGCCAAGCTGATGAGCAACCTCGATTTAATGCAGGCAGCGTCCAAAATGGAAGTGACAACCCACTGCAACATTACGATCGGGCAGAAGGGCGTGCTTGCGGGCCGGGCCCAGCCGAATCACCCGACGGATAACATCCAGGGCATGAAAGCGTCTTTGTTCGAAGCGTTAAGCTACGGAATCGGGGATGCCGTCCTCGGCATCAATCCCGTCATCGATTCGGCGGACAGCGTGAAGGAGCTGTTGAACGCGACCAAAGAAGTGATGACCAAGTGGCAGATTCCAACGCAAAACTGCGTGCTCGCGCATGTGAAAACGCAGATGCGGGCGATCCGGCAGGGCGCTCCCGCCGACATGGTGTTCCAGAGTCTGGCGGGCACCGAAGCGGGCAACAAAGCGTTCGGCATCGATGTCGCCCTGCTCGACGAGGCGGACGACCTGATCCGTCGCGACGGGACGGGAACCGGTCCGAATCTGTGGTACTTCGAGACGGGGCAGGGCTCCGAGCTGTCCGCCGAGGCGCATTTCGGCATCGATCAGGTGACGCTCGAATCGCGGTGTTACGCGCTCGCCAGGAAATATAACCCGTTCATGGTCAACACGGTAGTCGGCTTCATCGGACCGGAATATTTGTACGATTCGAAGCAAGTTATCCGCGCCGGACTGGAAGACCATTTCATGGGCAAGCTGCAGCAGCTGCCGATGGGCGTGGACGTCTGCTACACGAACCATATGAAAGCGGACCAGAACGATATGGACAATTTGTCCGTGCTGCTGACCTCCGCCGGCGTCAACTTTCTCATCGGCGTGGCAATGGCAGACGACTGCATGCTGAATTACCAGTCCACCAGCTTCCACGATATTGCCACGCTGCGGGAAATGATGGGGCGCCGCCCCGCGCCGGAATTCGAGCGCTGGCTGGTCAAGATGGGCATTATGGAAAACGGACGCCTGACCCCGCTGGCCGGGGACCCGACACTGTTTATGTAACCATTCGTATAGCGCTGCGAGAGGAGGAGAGAAGCGATGACCATTTCATTGGACCGGCTTGTCGATCAAGTGATGGCGGAGCTGGAGAAGAAGCTTGGCACGGTCGGCTTGCCGGACAAAAAAGATGCGCCGGCTCCTAAAAGCACAACGGAAGCAGGCGATTCAAAGCAAGACACGGCCCCAGGCACGGGAGGCGGTAGCCAAGAGCATGCGCGCCAATCTCCTGTGACGGACGCCGGGTCCCCTGCGGAGGAGCCCGGTATCCTCGGCTTCGGCGATGCGGCGTCGCATAATGTCCCGAATCCGAAGTGGGCCGAAGGCATGAACGAGCTGCTGGCCAACACGCCTGCGCGGATCGGCGTATGGCGGGCGGGAACGCGGCCGTTGACCCGGGAAATCCTCAAATTCCGCTGCGATCATGCCGCCGCCGTCGATTCCATTTATGGCGAGGTCAATCAAGCGGTGCTGGACGAATTCGGCATGTTTACCGTGGAGACGCGCTACGGGAACACCGAAAATTATTTGAAGCGCCCGGACATGGGCCGGATCGTGACAGACGAGGGGGTGGAGCTGATCCGCAAGAAGTGCGTCATGAAGCCGCAGGTGCAGGTGGTCGTCTCGGACGGCTTGAGCGCGAACGCGGTCGATGCCAATTTGCGCGACGTCTATCCGTCCTTGCTGGATTCGCTCGAAGCCTACGGCTTGAAAACCGGCACCCCGTTTTTCGTGCGCGGCGGACGCGTTGCCGTTATGGACCAGATTGGCGAGCTGCTGCAGCCGGAGGTGCTCGTGCTCTTGATCGGCGAGCGGCCGGGGCTGGTGTCATCGAAATCGATGAGCGCCTATATGTGCTTCCGACCACGGCAAGGAACGGTGGAAAGCGACCGTACCGTCGTCTCCAACATTCACCGCGGCGGCACGCCTCCGGTCGAAGCGGGCGCCCACATCGGCACGATCCTGAAAAAAATGATTGAACAGCAAGCAAGCGGAGTCCGCTTGGAAATCTAAAAGGAAAACGCTTCCAAAAAAGGTATGTTCGCAGACGAACCCGCATAACCGTGAAAGAGAGCTTGCCAATCCAACGCGCCGGGGAGGGAGGTGAGACTGCATGGCTATGACGATCGGAATCGTATTGATCGCCGTCACTTGCTTGTTTGCTTTGTGGATTGTCCGGCTTGCCGGAAACAGCATTCGGACCTATGACGAAAGCGAGCATGAAAGCTTCCTCGGAAAATAAGCCGACCGGACCGGACCTTCCACTGTCATCCTGTTGTTATCCTTATGAAGGAGGCTGGGAACCATGAGCGAACATCTCCATCATCACGACAAGGACAAACAAGACTTGAACAAGTTCGGCTACGCGCAGGAGCTGCTGCGCAGCATGGGCGGTTTTTCCAACTTTGCGATTTCGTTCTCGATCATCTCCATCCTGACTGGCGCGGTATCTTTATACGGTCACGGCTTAACGTACGGCGGGCCGGGCATGATGGGCTTCGGCTGGCCGATCGTTGCGCTGTTCGTCATGTTCGTAGCTGCGGCTATGGCGGAGCTTGCTTCCGCAATTCCGACGGCCGGGGCGCTGTACCACTGGGCGGCCATCCTCAAAAACAAGCGCTGGGGCTGGTACACGGCGTGGATCAATCTGATCGGTCAGATCGGCATCGTTGCCGGGATCGACTACTCCGTCGCGCTCTTCGCCGATCCGCTGCTTGGCGGCGTGTTTGGCTACAACTCCAACAATACGACCGTCCTCATCGCCTTCACGGTCATTCTGCTTACCCACGGTATTCTCAATCACATCGGCATCCGCATCGTCGCCAAGCTCAATGATTTTTCCGCCTGGTACCACATTATCATCGTCGCAGTTCTTGTCGTCTCCCTGGCTTTTTTTACAAAAAACGGCTTGAACAGCGTCGATTATTTGTTCAAAGTAGGCGAGACGTTCTCCGACAAGCCTTACCTGTTCGCTTTTCTGATCGGGCTGCTGCAAGCGCAGTGGACGTTTACGGGCTACGATGCCTCCGCCCATACGATTGAAGAGACGATCAATCCCCGCGTCCGCGCGCCTTGGGGCATCTTCACCTCGGTTGCGTATTCGTTTGCCATCGGCTTCCTGATGCTCGCGTTCGTTACGCTCTCGATCAAGGACGCCGCCGCAGCCGCTGGCTCGGAGAACGCGTTTATTTATGTGATCAGCCAAGCATTAGGCGGCACATTCGGTTCCGTCGTGCTGTGGCTCGTTACCGCCGCGATGTGGTTTTGCGGCTTGTCCTCCATTACTTCGTTTTCCCGGATGATGTACGCCTTCTCGCGCGACAAAGGCATGCCGTTCAGCGGCCAATGGGCGCAAATCTCCAAAAAATTCCGCACGCCGGCCAAAGCGATCTGGCTTGCGATTATTCTTTCGTTCCTGCTGGCATTCGTCGATTATATCATCAAGACGGTCAACCCGGACGCGGCCTATACAACCATCGCGTTTCTGACAGCTGTCAGCGTCGTTGGCTTGTACGTGGCCTACGGCATCCCGATTTGGCTGAAGCTCCGGGCGAAGGCGCAGGGACGGTTTCAGGAAAAGCATCTCGGCCCTTGGAACCTCGGCAAATACAGCGATTTCGTGTCCGTGGTGGCCTTGATCTGGATCGTCTTCATCTGCATCGTCATGGTGATTCCGCCGAACGAAACGGCCGGCTATGCGCTCGCCGCCATGCTCCTCCTGCTCGTGATCATGGATGTGGCCTATTACAAAAATCATTTCCCCGGTCCGCTGGCTGCGCTGAATACGTCGATGGAAGACATTTTGCGGCGTGAACGGGAATTGGAGCAAGCGGGAAGCCCCGGCACCGGCTCAGGATTTTCGCACAAAGCTTGATATGACATAAAATGCAAAAAGCCTCATGACCGGCGATATCACCGGTATGAGGCTTTTGAGCTTGCGCGCACAGCTTTAACCTGCGTACTCTTCGTAGGACCAGTCCTTCGCATGTCTCAGCGTGATTTCGATAAACGCGGTCAGGGCCGGGGAGAGCCATTTATTTTTGTGATAAATCATTTGGGAGAAAACCTTTCTGAAGCTTCCTTCGAACGGAATGAGCCTGAGTTTATGGTCGCGCAGCTCTTCCATGACGGCCAGCAGGGGCAGGCAGGCGATGCCTAAGCCGCTGGCGACGCAGCGCTTCATCGCTTCGATGCTCCAGAGCTCCATAATGTGCGAGGGGGTAATGTGCCTGTCTCGCAAATACTCTTCAAACATCGTTCGGTAGCTGCAATCCCTCTCGTTGGCAATGAGGCATTCCTCCAGCGTCCGGTTGTGATAACGGCTGTCCAAGGTGGTGATCGGATGATCGGGACTTCCGATGATGACAATCGGCTCTTCTGCTAACGGATGCACGACCAGATCGCTCTCCTGAAGCTCCGGAACGATGAGAAAGGCGACATCCGCGTCCCCGCTCAGCAGCGCTCTTTTGTTGGCTCCGCACGTCGCGTTACTCAGCCTGATGCTGACGTGCGGAAATCGTTTTCGATACTCTCTTAAAACCGGCTCCAGGCGATAGACGGTCAGCGATTCCGGAGCGGCAATCCGCAGCTCACCTTTCAACTCTCCCGTTTCGTTAGCCATATTTTCGATTTTCTCATACGTTTTCAACATTTCCTGCGAATACTGCAAAAGGCGGCTGCCGGTTTCCGTCAAGCGGATTTTTCGTCCCAGCCGGTCAAATAAAGGGGCGCCCAAATGGGTTTCCAGCGCTTGAATGTGCGAGGTGACGGTGGATTGGGTGTATCCCAATTGCTCGGCCGCATGGGTGAAGCTGCCGCATTCGATAATTTTTTTGAACGTGATAAAATGACGTATTTCCATGATTACACCAGCCTTACGGTGAGGTCTGGTTCCATACTATCATAAAAATCAATGGATTGGTTCGATAATTTCAATTTTACCGATGCTGCGAATTGTCGTATCGTAATAATACCCTGCAAAGGGGTTAACGGTAGAACGCATTTTTGTTGACAAGGAGGGTGGATGATGATGAAAAGCGGATCGGGGCGATCCCAAATGTATTATGGGTGGATCGTCGTCCTAATCGTGTTCGTAACCTTGCTGATATCGGCGGGAATCCGCTCCGTGCCAAGCCTTTTTATGCTGCCTTTTCAAGAAGAGTTTGGCTGGAGCCGCTCCGATATATCGACAGTCGTAGCGACCAATATTCTCTTGTACGGCTTGATCGGACCTTTTGCGGCGGCATGGATGGAAAAGCTGGGGATTCGCCGGACGATGGCGATCTCGCTGCTGCTGCTGGCCGTGAGCCTGTCCTTGACCCCCTTCATGACTTCCTTGTGGCAGTTTGAGCTTGTATGGGGCATCGTGGCGGGCATCGGGACGGGTACCCTCGCCAACGTGCTTGGCGTAACGGTAGCCAACCGGTGGTTTGTCAAACGAAAAGGGCTCGTCGTGGGAATGCTTACTGCAAGCGCGGCTACGGGACAGCTGCTGTTCCTGCCTCTGCTTGCCAAAATAACGGAGGAGCTCGGCTGGCGGTATTCCGCTTATGCGGCAGTAGCCGCCCTCCTGATATTGCTGCCGGTTGTTGTCATCTGGATGCGGAATCATCCGTATGAGGTGGGCGCCGCGCCTTATGGCGAGGAACAATTGGTGAAGCCGAGTCCGTTTCGCGGAAACTTGTTTCTGGAGCCGCTAATCTCGCTTCGTTTGGCTTCTCGCAGCTTAACCTTTTGGCTGCTGGCGGGCACGTTCTTTTTCTGCGGTTTCACGACGAACGGCTTGATCGGGACGCACTTGATTCCCGCCTGCGGCGATTTCGATATCTCAATGGTGACCGGGGCCGGACTGCTCGCCCTGATGGGCGTTTTTGATCTGGTGGGCACCACGCTGTCGGGCTGGCTCTCCGACCGTTTCGACAACCGGTGGCTGCTGTTCTGGTATTATGCGCTCCGGGGGCTTTCGCTTATTTACCTGCCTCAGGCGCTGGGGCTAGGTCCGACGCATCTGCTTGTGTTCGCCGTGTTTTACGGCCTCGATTGGATCGCGACCGTCCCGCCGACCGTGAAGCTTACGACGGATGCTTTCGGCAAAGAGCGCGCGGGTATGATTTTCGGCTGGGTTGTGGTCGCCCACCAGATCGGCGCGTCGACGGCCGCCTATTCCGCGGGTGTTTTGCGCGATTGGCTGGGCAGCTATACGCTGCCGTTTATGTTGGCGGGTTTAACCTGTTTCATCGCGGCTTTCATGGCTGTGAGGATTCAAGCCGCCAGCCGGCGGAAAATCGCTGCGGCCGGCTGACGATGCAATAGGGTCATACGCAAACGTTGGGCAAACGAGGGTTTTATCAGGACGCCGGATGCGGGGAGCTGTTCATCGCATCCGCTCCTTTTTGATCGTTTCGATAGGGAATACAACGGATTATGAAATATTGTACAAAAGAGCAAAAATAAGTTCGGTTCAGAACAGCAAGCCTTGCTCAAGTTTGCCGACCATGCCTTCGATCCAGTGCAGCTCGGCTTCCAGACGCGCCGAGAAGAGTCGCAAATTTTCGCTTAAATAATGCGGAGAATTGGCAGGAAAAAGGTTGAAATCGGCGGTGGCTTTAAAGCTTTCGATATCAGCGCGGAGCAGGTTGATCCGGTGTCGGAAGGCGCCGAGCAGATGATCCTTCGAAATGCGGTTCATGAACATCAATGCGATGTGGAACGAATCGAACTCCGGCTTGTATTCCCATATGGCCTTATCCAGCAGCCGCCCGAATTCCTGTCTTCCCTTCTCGGTTACTTGGTAAGCGATTCGGGCAGGCCCTTTTTTATTTTCGATGATTTGCTCGGAGGAGGCCGTTTCCGCGAGCCCTTCGGAAGCCATTTTATTCAGCGCAAAATAGATGGACCCGTAAGCGATGTTCGCCCACTTGCCGGCATGCCAAATCTCCAGCTCCTTACGCACATCGTATCCATGAATCGGTTGACGTTTGAGCAGAACGCCCAAAATAAGCAGACGGGTTGACGACATGATCCGTGTCCCTCCCGAATGGATATGATCGGATTATACTTATTGATCATAAGGCAAAACAGTTGTTTTTGCAAAATTTTCCCAGAAGAAAATTAAGGGTGCCCCCTCAAGGAGCCTGGCGCTCATTCGGTGTGCGCTCGGAGGGGGGCAGCTTTTGTTTTGGGGAGCTTTATCGCTTGATGCCGTGCCGCTTCTCCAGATGCTCCGCATGGGTGCGCAAATACGAGTGCGGCCCGAAAAACTTGTCGTAATAGTCTAAATCGAGATGATGCGTCTGCAAATACATCAGCGAGTACACGGACGGCACCGTCGCCGGGAATTTGCCGAATGTGTCGTACATATACTGCGCGATATGTGCCACGGCGGCGCGCATGTCTTTGAAATGGGGCGGCGTGTCCGAGACGAATACGCCTTCGAACCCGGTCGGATTCGGCAGCGGCTCGTGCTCGGATTTGTAAGCGAGCGCTCCGTCCGGAATTTCCGCTTCCCGGAAAAAAACGCCGGGAACGGTGGCCGAACAGCGCTTCCACCAAGGGAAACTCGGCGATTTCCTTTAACCATTGCTCGTCGATTTCGATGTTGTCCAGCGACATGTTAATCCCTCCGCGGCAGATGAAATAAATGAGATCATAAAAAAGACATCAATGCACCAGGCGCCGAAGCGAAAAAGCTTCGAAGGGCATGGCACAATCATGTCTCTCCAGTGGACTGGTCGATGATTAATAATTTCGATGGAAATACTAGGAATATCAATCATATGTATCATAATCCGGGCTTGTTTTCGTTGTCAATGCCAAATTTGCTGTGAAAACCTTGTACGGCAAAGGCGGACAAGAAAGCAGCTACTTTTTCAGCGGCGGCGTTTTCCCGGCGTTGCAGGCGGTTAAAAGCTAATTTTATCGACAAAATCAAAGGCGATAGCACACACGAACAGCGTGGTCAGGAGGACGACGAACATCAAGTAAAGCGCCGTGCCGCGTCTCAAAGCGGGCAACGAAACACCGGAAGCCTGCGCGTAATGAGCGGCCGTTAAGCCGGACAATAGGCCCATAATGAGAAACCAAGGCTCGTAAGCCAGCAGATCCCATAAAGCCATGTCGTGCAGATCTATGTCGATCCAGTGATGCTCCGGCAGGTTAATGGCGATGATACCGGCTAGAAAAAGGGCTCTCGTGACGATTCCGGCCGCTCCGTGCGCAAGCAAGAAGGCCGTGCAAAGGAGCGTAGGGATTAAAATAATCGCTCGGTGGACCGGTTTCCCCGCAATCCACGGCACCCATGCCGGAACGGTCCGTCCCCATGGCTTGACGAGCCCAACCAGTATAAATCCGCATATCATGATCGATACGCCCGCAAGATAGCTTGCCATATAAAACCCCAGCTCCGGGTTTCTGGGTTGCCCCGACATGCCTATAGCTCCTCCGGCCGCTTGATAGAATCGGACGAACACCGCATAGATGAGCGCCCAGACGCAGCCGGCGTAAGCAGGCCAAACGGCTCTCTTGGTGAAGCGTTCGAAAGCGTTCCATTTTGGGGCTCTAGCCATGTTATTTATGGTGGTTTTCTGCATGGTGAAATGCTCCTTTCTTGTTCGGCCAGGGCATGTGATAGGGAATTCCGACCGGCACGGCGAATCTCAGATCTTTTGATCGATGGCGACGTCTTGATGATACACCGGAGAATTCGGTTTGTGACGCGTCTGCAGATCTGTTTGCCCGCAGGTCCGGAGGTCCGTTTGCGAACAGGAACATGGGAGGAGCGCTCGCGGTGTTCGGTCACGGTGCATTACCGGAAGCGGGTGCGCTTGGGGAGACGGAATTCGTCTGCGGCTGCCTGGGAGACCGGGAGGAGTGGCAGCATCCGGACGACGTCGGGCGGGAGCTGCCGCGATTGAGATCGGGTAACTTTGCAAAAAAACTTGAGTCTGCGCCCGTTTCCCAGTATATTGGGGATATCCATATTTTCACGGGGGTAGAACATGAGTCGAAACGACGAACTTACCGGGTATGGCCGCCATCATCTCCAGATGGAATCGTACGGAGCGGCCGCCTTTTGCTTTTATCGGGCTATAAAAGAAAACGAATTCAACGGAAACGCGTGGAACGGACTCATTCTCTCGCTGAGTTTGATGCGCCGGGAGGAAGAGATCCGCACGACACTCGCCCGCTTCGCTTTGCAGCCGGGACTGGATTTCGACCGCGACCTGCTGACCTTCGTCTTCATGATGTGGCAGCAAAATCCGTGCGCTTTGGCCGAATGGCTGCGCCGGATCGTGCAATTCAACGGCATCCCCGAAAAGGACCAGCTGGCGTTCACAGAAATTGCGGAGGACGCGGAGCGAGCCTATGAGGATCTTGTCGCGAAGTACGGCGCGGAATCGCTGCACAGCCGCGGCATGCTGACGCTGGAAGAGTACGCGGCGCGTCCAATTCAATTGGACTGGCTGCTGGAAGCGCCGGTCGATACGATTTACGAGCAACTGCAGTGGTGGCTCGAGGACAAGGACTCGGCGCTCTCGGCGGTGCGCCTGCTCTGCATGCTGCCCGACACGCGAAGCGAAAAGCTGCTGCGCCGCGTCTGCCGGAACGTCGCCATCGAGCCGAAGGTGCGGACGCACGCGCTGCTGGCGCTCCGCTGGCTTGGCGTCCGCGGCAATGCGAAGCTGTACAAGTTCAACGAATCGTTCGTCGTCGACTTGGACAACCCGAAGCCGGAGCTGACCATTTCCGTTCCGGCCGTTTACAAGCCCGCGCTGGACCGCGTGAAGCTGTGGGCGGCCAAGGAAAAGGGGCTCGTGACGCCGGAGGTGTACGAGCAGTACGCTTCGACGGACGAGGTCCAACTGCCGTCCGAGATTGTCGAGAAGCTGGATGAGGCGGAGGTTCCGCCGCTTCTGCAGGAAGTGTCGCATGCGCTCATTCGCGCCGCTCATGACGAATATTACCCGCTTGTGCCGACGATCAGCGGCACGCGCCAATGGAGCGCCGCGTTGCTCATGCTGATGAAGGATTATGCCGTCGGCATCGGGGAAGAGTGGCCGTACGGCGAGCCGGAGCAGGACGAAACGGCGAAGCAGCACCGCAACTGGCTGCTGAGCGCGAGCCCGGATTTTTATCCGAGCATCGAGGAAGTGCGCAAGTTGAAAGAAAGCTGATCTGCGCGGCGCTGTCCGCGTAGGGTCGAATAAATCATGAAAAATGCCGGTTTTCTCCGTTCAATCAGGAGAGGCCGGCATTTTTGCGTTGTTCAAATTTGGGTTGCGTTTTTTTGCGCCAAAGGGCGTTCGCACATGACCCCGGCACTTGTGCTACATAGCATAGATAGGAATACGTTCCTTTCTGAAAGGGGGGCATCGCTTGCGAATTTTATTTTTGGAAAATCATCCGATGTGGGTTCACGGTTTGCCTAACGGGTTTCGGCAGCTAGGCCATCAGGTCAAAACTTATTTCCCGGACGCGAACACGAAACGGGCAATCGACCTCTTCCGCCCCCATCTTGTCATCGTCATGGGATGGACGCCGGCCAATGATACGGCTGAAAAGCAGCTGCGGATTTCAAAGGCTGTCCGGAAGTCCGGAGTTCCCCTCGTTTATTGGGCGACGGAAGACCCCGGGTATCACCGGAAGTTTTCCAGACCTTTGGTTCGGCGGATTAAGCCCGATTTTGTCTTTACCATTCATCGGCCTACGCTGAAAGAATACCGAAAAATGCGCATTCCGGCTGCCCATCTGGATTTCGGTTACGATCCCGGCATCCATAAGCGAGTTGCTGCCATCAAGAAATACCGAAGTACCGCGGCTCTCGTGGCCAACGGCTATATACAGCTTTACCGGCAAAAACCGGGCCATTTCCGGTTCAAGTCTCTCCGCACGCTGGTCAACCCGTTTTTGGCGAACGGCCTTGACGTTGCATTGTACGGACGCTATTGGAACAAGATGCGAGGCTTTTTCCGAACGCGCCTCCCCCAAGAATCGATTCGCGGATGTATCCCTTATCCGAAAGCGAACAAGGTATATAGCTCGGTCAAGTTTGTCATTTGTCCGCAAAATGCGGGGGACCGCCTCACCCAACGCACTTATGAAATTCTGGCTTCGGGAGGGCTTATCGTTACAAACGACACGCCCGAAATACGCCGATGGTTTCGCCCCGGTCGCGATCTTCTCGTCACTTCTTCCGAGAAGATGACGCGAAGCCTGATCCGGAAATATGCCCGGCAGCCCGGGGCCTGCGAGCGCATACGCCGCAACGCGGTGCGTGCTGCCGCTCCGCACGCCTACGTGCATCGTGCGCAGTATATTTTGCGCGTGTTGAGGAAACGCGGGATTCTACAGCGCGGCCGGGGCGGGACCGGGCTGCGGAATGGACGCGGGGCCGGCCCGCAAGAAGGTTGGATACGGTAAGCAGCCGGTAGCCTCTTGCACGTAAGCGGTCGATAATTTTCGGCAAGGCCTTCGCCGTTTGGCTGGCGGAATCGCTCGCATGCATCAGGACGATGTCTCCCGGTCCCACGGCGTTCAGCACCCGCCGTACGATGGCATTCACTCCCGGCTTCTTCCAATCCAGCGAATCCACGCTCCAATGAACCGTCAGGTACCCGAGCCTTCGCAGCTTTCTTACGACGCGGTCATTCAGATCGCCGTTGGGCGGCCGGAACAGAACGGGCTTCACCCCGGTTGCCTTCCGGATGACGCCCTCCGCCTTTTTCACCTGCCGGTGAATCCACCGGTTCCCATGCCCGGTATAGTTGACATGCAGGTCTCCATGGGAACCGATCTCATAGCCTCTGGAGCGGATGGTGTGGGCAAGGCGGGGGTGGCGGGCCGCCCATGGAGCGGAAAGGAAAAAGGTAGCCTGAGCCACTTTCTTTTTCCGTAAGATACCGAGCACAGGACCCGGTACTTTGCTGCCCCATCCGATATCGAACGTCAAGGCAACCCGTTTTTGCTTGGTTTCGATGTTATAAATCGCTTGGTCGCGGTTTTTCACGGAATCCCTCCTTATACCAATACTATATTCCACGCGGGGGACAGCCTGACCGTGCGTCTGTCATGATGGATGTCAACGAAAGGAGCCCGAGTATGAGAATTCTCTTTTTCGAGAACGGAACGATCTGGTCCAGAGGTCTGCCGGATGGACTGCGCGATCTGGGGCATACCGTACGGATGTCCGGACCGCTGACGAAGCGCCGCATTCCCGCCATCCTGGCTTCCTTCCGTCCGAATCTGATCGTCAATGTCGGATGGGGGCCGGACCATACCAAAAAGAAACAAATATGGATGCGAAAATACGCCAAGGCCGCTCGGATCCCGCTCGTTTATTGGTCTACGGAAGATCCTCATTTTACGAAGACGTTCACTCTTCCGCTCATCCGGAGAATGCGGCCCGACTACGTCTTTACGATTTCCGCCAAAACGGCCCGGAAATTCCGCAAGCTGGGAATCGCCGCCGCTCATCTGGATTTCGGGTTTCATCCCAGCCTTCATCGCCGGGTGAGGCCTTCGAAAAAATATGCGTGCGATATTGCGGTCGTGGCTAACGCCTATCCGTCGGTTCTGCAGAAGGCCCCGGGGCATTTTCGCCGGGAGGCGATCCGGATGCTCCTCCGCCCCTTGTTGCAGCACGGATTCCGCGTCGATTTTTACGGACGGGATTGGGATAAAATGAAGCGCTATCTGGGGCGGCGCATTCCGCGTCAGTGGATTCACGGCTATTTGCCGTACAAGGACGCAAGCAAGGTATACAGCTCGGCAAAAATCGTCCTCGGTCTGCAAAATTACCGGGACATGGTCACCCAGCGCACCTACGAAATTGCGGGCTCGAGAGCATTTTTGCTTACCTGCGATACGCCGGGGGTCCGAAAGCTGCTGAAGCCGGGATACGAGGTTGCCGTGACTTCTTCACCGGCGCAAACCGTCCGGGCAGTACGCCGTTACTTGAAGGATGCCGCGGGACGGGAGCGTATCCGGCGGCAGGGCCGAAAGGCGATTGCGAAGCATAGCTATACGCACCGGGCGAGGTTGTTGTTAAGTGTGCTGCGGCGGCGCGGCATTATCGGAAACCGCTGATCCTGTTTTCTCATTAAAGGGGGGAGCAATAGATGGAAAAAAAGTGGGAGAAGCAGGGTCGCTTTTCTTACGTTTGACGACGGGCCGTTCCGCAATACCGGCGTTATTCTTGACCTGCTCCGCCAACATCAGGTGAAGGCGACCTTTTTTGTCGTCGGCAATCGGGCGAGGTACGCTATCCGGTTGTACAGGAGAATGGTACGGGAAGGCCACGCGATCGGCAATCATTCCTTTTCGCACGATTACCGCTTGATTTACCGTTCGGTAGACGATTATGTAAGAGATTTCCGCCGGCTGGAATCGTTTCTGGTGCGCGTTACGGGGAAGAGACCGGCGGCTATTCTTCGTTTTCCCGGAGGAACCAATAACCGGGTAAGCCGGAAATATGGAGGCAGGAGGCTGATGCCTCTTCTGGTGAAGAGGATGCGAGAGGCAGGCTACCGGCATTTTGACTGGAACGTCGATTCGGACGGAGCTTAAAGCGGAACGGCTTTACATTCGGTACCCTATCGAAGGCATTGTTTCGCTGCCAATTCCGACCATAAGAGGTGAGCAGACTATGCGCGTATTATTTTTGGAAAGCCATCCGATGTGGATTCACGGTCTCCCGAACGGCTTCCGTGACGTGGGACATCAGGTGAAAATATCCGGTCCCTTGACCCCAAGGAGCCTTCAAACGCAGATTGCCCGTTTCCGGCCTCATCTCATTGTCTCCCTCGGATGGACCCCTGAGCACAGGCAGCACAACCGGAAGTGGATTCGAAAATATGTCGGGAGATCGGGAATTCCGCATGTATATTGGGCGACAGAGGACCCGACCCATACGGAATATTTTACCCTTCCGTATATCCGGGCCGTGAAGCCGGATTTTGTGTTTACCATTTGCCGTTCCCGAGTGAAGGATTACCGGAGGATGGGCATCCGGTCCGCACACTTGGATTTCGGTTATCATCCCAAGGTGCACAGACCCGTCAAAGCCCGCAGCAAATACCGGTGCAGCATCGCCGTTGTCGCCAACGCGTATCCCCGGAATCTGGTCAAGTATCCGAAGCATTACCGCAAGCAATCGCTCCGCAAATTAATCAGCCCTCTTGTCCGGCAGAAGATTCGCATCGATTTTTGGGGGAGAAAGTGGGGAGAAATGAAGCGGTTTCTCGGCACCCACATCCCCAAAAGCTGGATTCACGGTTACTTGCCCTATCCCAAAGCAAACCAAGTATACAGCTCGGCAAAAATTAATATCGGATTGCAAAACAAGCTCACCCAGGTGACGCAGCGCACGTATGAAATTCTCGGTTCGGGTGGCTTTCTTCTCACTAGCGATACGCCGGAGATCAGACGATTGTTTAAGCCCGGCGAACATCTGGCCGTCTCCTCCTCGCCTCAGCAAACGATGAGGCTGGTCCGCTACTATTTAAATCATCCCGAACAGCGCGATCGGATCCGCAAAGCCGGACTGCGGGCCGTGAAGAAGCATTCCTACAAGCAGCGAGCCTTGCAAATGATCCGCGAGCTGAGAAGGCAAGGCATTTTAAAGCGCGCTTGAAAACGGCGCCGCATTTATTCGGGCTTTCACAAGGGCTCGCCCAGATCCACCTCCATCAAATCCCGGCCCACCGTAATCGGTCCGCCATAAATCTCGCTCATGCCCCGGATGTAGGCCGCTTCCGCTTCCGGCGTTTTGGCCGGAGCCGGAATATGGTGGGTGAGCAGCAGATGCTTGACGTTCGCCTGACGGGCGATTTCGGCCGCTTGCAGCGTCGTCGTATGGTATTTCGCCGGATTGCCGAGGCCTGTGGCCTGCTCCGGGTACATGGCAATCAGGGCGTCTAGCCATTCCTTGTTGTAAGCCTCGTGAACGAGCAGGTCGGCTCCTTCGGCGTAATGAACCATATTGTCTACCGGAAGTGTATCTCCCGAGATGACGGCCGCTTGCCCGTTGTATTCGAATTTGTAGGCGACGGCCGGGTATACCGGACGATGGTCGACCTCAAAGGCCGTAATCCGGATGCCGTCCCGATCGTATACGACGCCTTCGTTGCATTCGTGATACTCGATTCGCGAGCCGCCCGAGGCGGATTTGTTGTAATTGATTCGCAGATCGACGTCGAAGGCGAACGACGCCTCCATTTTACCGATAATGTCCCGGGTCGTTTCCGGGCCGTACACCTGCATCGGCACCGTGCGATTCTCGTAGACGGCGCCCGGGACGACGTGCGTTCTCCAACTGCTGATGAACACGTCGAAAAAGCCGGAGTTGTGATCGCTGTGGTGATGCGTAAAAAGCACGTCCGAAATACGCTGGGGCATGATCCCGGCCAGAAGCAGCTGGCCGACGGTTCCCGCTCCGCAATCGACGAGAAATACTTTGCTGCCGGCGAGCACGGCCACCCCCGGTTTGGCGACCCCGTAAACCGCCCGCGGCGATCCGGTCCCGAGTAAAATGACTTTTAAATGCTCGTGAAAATCGGGCACGAGTTTTTCCTGCCCTTGAATGTGCCTGGCGAGGTCTGTCAATCGAAAAAGCCCCTTCCTGTGTGTAAAATGCAAGCTTGTATCGTGGTCTGAATCCATTATAGAACAAGAGGTCCGTGCTTACCACACAAATCATTTTGGAATAGTCGGAATTATAAAGAGGCTTCACGGTAGCCTGCTTCCGGCTCTGCTGTCAAGCCGATGGCGGGAATGGGACAAGCTTTTCTAATTTGTCCGTCAGGTGTGCTATACTTGTGATGTTGCCTGCTATCGATTTCCGAAAGGATGGTTGCCATGTTTACAAGTTTATTGGTTGCTTACGACGGTTCCGAGCTGTCCCAAAGAGCCTTGGCCAAAGCGAAAGAGCTGGCGGGAGAGTCGAACGCCAAGCTTGAGGTCGTCCATGTGCTGCATCATCCCGTTGTCGTCATTGGCGAAGCGGTCGTATCTCCTCCGCGAAGCTATGAAGAAGAGTACATACAGCATGCGCAATCTCTCATCGACCAAGCGAACCGGGAAATCGCTGGGCTTCCGAACGCGAAAGCCAGCTTGCTGCAAGGCCAGCCCGCGGACTCCGTTCTGGATTATGCAGGGGAGATCGGGGCGGATCTCATCGTGATCGGAAGCCGAGGCTTGTCCGGCCTCAACGAATGGGTGCTCGGAAGCGTGAGCCATCATGTCGTGCAGCATGCCCGGATTCCCGTTCTTGTAATCAAATAGGCCTTTTGATATTAAAAAAGACGTGCGCCGGAACCGCAATCGCTTTGGCGATCGTTCCGCGTACGTCTTCTTTATGATGCGCAGCTATTCTTCCTGATACAGGTCGGTCGACAAGTACCGCTCGCCCGAATCCGGCAGCAGCACGACGATCGTTTTCCCCTCGTTCTCGGGCCGGATCGCCAGCTCCGTAGCGGCGAAGGCTGCAGCGCCCGACGACATGCCGACCAGCAGTCCTTCCTGCTGCCCCAGCAGTCTGGAGGTGCGGTAAGCGTCGTCCGTGCGCACTTTGACGATCTCGTCGACAATGGACCGGTCGAACACTTCCGGCACGAAGCCCGCGCCCAGTCCCTGAATGCGATTAGGTCCCGGCTTGCCGCCGGACAGCACGGGCGAATCGTACGGCTCCACCGCAACGATGCGTACGGCCGGATTGTGGCGCTTCAGCACTTCGCCGACGCCCGTCACCGTTCCGCCGGTCCCGACTCCTGCGACAAAAATATTGACTTTGCCGTCCGTGTCCGCCCATATTTCCTCAGCTGTTGTTTTCCGGTGGATCGCCGGATTGGCCGGGTTATTAAACTGCTGGGGGATGAACGAATGCGGCGTTTCCGCCGCCAGCTCGTCCGCTTTGCGGATCGCGCCTAGCATCCCTTCGCCGCCCGGCGTCAATACGACTTCGGCGCCGAGCGCCTTCAGCAGATTGATCCGTTCCCGGCTCATCGTATCCGGCATGGTCAGGATCAGCTTATAGCCCCGGGCCGCCGCTACGGAAGCGAGGGCAATGCCGGTATTGCCGCTTGTCGGCTCGATGATGACGGACTCCTGCGGGCGAATGAGCCCCCGCTCTTCCGCGTCGATGATCATGGCGTAGCCGATCCGGTCCTTGACACTCCCGGCCGGGTTAAAAAATTCCAGTTTGGCCAGCAGGGTCGCTTTTAATTCTTGTTTTTTATGATAATTGGACAATTCCAGCAAAGGGGTATTCCCGATCAGATCCGTTAAGTTTTTCGCGATACGGCTCATCTGTATTCCTCCATTCATTCCGATTAACCCTATTCTTTTAATTACAATATACCATGATACTGCAACAATGATCGCGAGGTCAAACAACACCCGGACGGCCAAGGCTGCTGCGGCATACAAAACGGTTGAACGATAGGTTCAAGCTATGATTATGATACGAATAATTGAATTGAACGATAGATTTGGCGGGCTTATACTGGACTCCGTAAGTATATCATCCAGAGAGAAAGAAAGGGAATCTTCATGATCGATCATCAGCGTACGCCGCTGTTTTCCGCCTTGCTGGAGCATGCGCAAAGACAGCCGCACCAATTTCATATCCCCGGGCACAAAAAAGGGGAGGGGATGGAAAGCGGCTTTAAATCGTTTATCGGCGACAACGCCTTGTCCATCGATCTGATCAATATTGCGCCGCTGGACGATTTGCACCAGCCGACGGGCGTCATCGGGGAGGCGCAGCGATTAGCGGCGCTTGCCTTCGGGGCGGATTATACGCTGTTCTCGGTACAGGGCACGAGCGGCGCCATTATGACCATGATTATGACCGTCTGCGGTCCGGGGGACAAAATCATCGTTCCGCGCAATCTGCATAAATCGATTTTGTCCGCCATCATCTTTTCCGGGGCCAAGCCGGTATTCGTGTCCCCGGAGCGGGACAAGAAGCTTGGGATCGACCACGGGATTTCCGTCCGCTCGGTGAAAAAAGCGATTGAGATGCATCCGGACGTCAAAGCGGTGCTTGTGATCAATCCGACCTATTTCGGCGTCTGCACGAATCTGCAGGCGATGGTCGAGACGGCCCACCGCTACCGCATTCCGGTGCTGGTGGACGAAGCGCACGGGGCGCTGCTCCATTTTCACGACAAGCTGCCCATGTCGGCGATGCAGGCGGGAGCCGATATGGCGGCGACCAGCATGCACAAGCTCGGCGGCTCGCTGACGCAGAGCTCCCTGCTGCATGTGCGGGAAGGGCTCGTCTCGGTCAAGCGGGCGCAGACGCTGTTCAGCATGCTGACCACGACGTCGACCTCGTACATCCTGCTCGCATCGCTTGATGCCGCCCGCAAAAATCTCGCCACACGCGGGAGGGAAATGGCCGAACGGACCATTCGGCTGGCCCAGGAGGCCCGGCGGAAAATTAACGAGATTCCCGGGCTGTTCTGCTTCGGCGAGGAGATTTTGTGGACGGAGACGGCATACGATTTCGACCCGACCAAGCTGACGATCCATGTACGGGGGCTCGGCATGACAGGGTACGAAGCGGAAAATCGGCTGCGGGATCGGCACAATCTGGAGGTGGAGCTAAGCGACCTGTACAACATCCTGTGCCTGATCACCCCGGCGGACACGGAGGAATCGATTGCCGTGCTGCTGCGGTCGCTGGAGGAGCTTGCCAGGGAACGGGGCAGCGGGAGCCAAGCGGCGGAGCGCGACATCCGTCTGCCGGATATTCCCCAGCTCTCGTTAACGCCGCGGGATGCGTTCTACGGGGATACGGAGAAGATTCCGTTTCGGGAATCGGCCGGCCGCATCATCGCGGAATCGATCTACGTGTACCCGCCGGGCATCCCGATTCTGCTTCCCGGGGAAGTGATCGGTGAGCGGCATATCGATTATATCGCCGACCATCTGGAGGTCGGGCTTCCGGTGAAGGGACCGGAGGATTTGACGCTGCGCGAGGTCAAGGTCATCGTCGAAGCGAACGCGATTTTTTAAAGGAAAAGGAGGGGAGCCGGATGAACGTTTCGGCCTTGCGCGAATGGTTTCCGATCTTGAAGCAGCAGGTGAACGGGTATCCGCTGACGTATTTGGACAGCGCGGCTTCGGCGCAGAAGCCGGTTCAAGTCATCGAAGCGCTGAAGCGCTTCTACGAATGGGACAACGCGAATGTGCATCGCGGGGTGCACACCCTTGGCTCGCGGGCGACCGAAGCGTACGAGGGGGCGCGCGCCAAGGTTGCGCGTTTTGTGAATGCCGCCTCGGAGGGGGAAATCGTCTTTACCCGCGGGACGACGGCGAGCATTAATCTGGTCGCCGCCGGTTACGCGAGGGCGATATGCAGGGAAGGGGACGAGATCGTCCTGACGCCGATGGAGCATCACGCCAACCTCATCCCATGGCAGCAGGCGGCCAAGGCGACAGGGGCGGCATTGAACTATATTCCGCTGCAGGAGGACGGCACCCTCTCGCTGGAGGACGTGGCGAGAACAGTGACTTCCCGGACGAAAATCGTCGCCGTCTCCCATATCTCCAACGTGCTCGGCGCCGTCAATCCGGTCAAAGGGATCGCCGAGATTGCGCGCCGGTGCGGGGCGAAGCTGCTCGTCGACGGAGCGCAGGCGGTCGCGCACGGGAAAGTGGACGTGCAGGAGATGGATTGTGACTTCTATGCGTTCTCCGGACATAAGATGTGCGGTCCGACCGGCATCGGCGTGCTGTACGGGAAAAGGGCGCTGCTGTCGGCGATGGAGCCGGTCGAATTCGGCGGCGAGATGATCGGCCATGTCGATCTGCGGGAAGCGACGTGGAAGGAGGCGCCGTGGAAGTTCGAAGCAGGCACGCCGATCATTGCCGGAGCGGTGGGCCTGGGCGCGGCGATCGACGTTTTGGAGCAAATCGGCATGGATGCGATCGAGAAGCACGATCTGGAGCTGACCGCTTATGCCGTCGCCCGGATGAAGCGAATCGAAGGCCTGACGATCTATGGCCCGACGGAGGGGCGCATCGGGATGGTGACCTTTAACCTGGACGGCATTCACCCTCACGACTTGGCGACGGCGCTGGATGCGTACGGGGTGGCCGTACGGGCGGGGCATCATTGCTGCCAGCCGCTGATGAGACGGCTCGGGGCGCAAGCGACCGCCCGAGCGAGCTTTTTTGCCTACAATACGGAAGAGGAAGTCGACCGGCTGGCGGAAGGGCTGTACCGGGCCAAGGCGTATTTTGCGGATTAGCGGCGAAGGCAAACGGTGGAATCCATGGGGAAGGAGTGGACAGTCGATGGACGACATATCGTCTAATTTGGCCGCGGTCGAACGCCGCATTCAGGCTGCTTGCCTTCGCGCGGGCCGGCGCCGGGAGGACGTCGGGATCATCGCCGTCACGAAATACGGCTCCGCCGATTTGACGGCGAAGATGCTGCAGCTCGGGATGACGCACATCGGCGAAAACCGCTGGCAGCACGCGCAGCCGAAATGGGAGGCGCTGGGAGGTCAAGGCATCTGGCATTTTATCGGCCATCTGCAAACGAACAAAGTGAAGGACGTCGTCGGCAAGTTCGCGTATATCCATTCGCTCGACCGGATGTCGCTGGCGACGGAAATTCAGCGAAAAGCGGACATTTTAGGCGAACCGGTCCGCTGCTTCATTCAAGTGAACGTGTCCGGGGAAGAGAGCAAATACGGCCTGCCGCCGGAGGAGCTTGTTCCGTTCGCGCGGCAGATGTCCAAGCTGGACGCCGTGCAAGTGGTCGGCTTGATGACGATGGCTCCGCTGGACCGGGATGCCGAAGCGGCCCGGCCCGTATTCCGCGGGCTGCGGCGGCTTCGCGACGAGCTGAACGAAGCGGGCGCGCTCGGGTACGAAGTCCGGCACTTGTCAATGGGCATGTCCAGCGATTTTGAAGTGGCGATTGAAGAAGGCGCTACCTGGCTCAGACTCGGCTCCGTCCTGTATAGGCAGGAAGACCAAGCCTGACGCAAAAACGGCAAAAGCGGCAACCCCGCAGGGCGGCATTGTCATGCCCTCGGAGGTTGCCGCTATTATTTTTCAGCCGGTGGCCGGGTTATCCCAAATGAAGCTCCTTCATCTTGTTGTACAGGGTACCCCGGGAAATGCCCAGCAGCTTGGCTGCGGCGCTCTTGTTGCCGAGCGTCTTGGCCAAGGCGTCTTCGATTAACGATTTTTCCTCTTCCTCGGTATTCCGCGTTTTCAATATTCGCAGCTGCTGGTCAGGCTGCTCCGCTTTGGGCTTGTCCAAGTGCGGCTGCTCCTTTTGCAAATGCGGAGGGAGATTGGTCATCGTAATGCGTTCGTTTTCGCTGAGAATCAGGCATCGCTCCACGACGCTCATCAGCTCGTTAATATTCCCCGGCCAATCATAATTGGAGAACGCGAGCATGACCTCGGGATCGAGCTGCGGAACCGGCTTTTGATACTGCAGCGCGAATTGTCTGACGAACGTTTGAACAAGCGAAGGGATGTCTTCCTTTCGCTCGCGAAGCGCGGGCAGCGCGATGGAAATGACGTTCAGCGCGTAATATAAATCGGACCGGAACAGCTGCTTTTCAACCATCTTCTGGAGATCCTGATCGGTTGCCGCGATGATGCGGGCATGCACCGGAATGGGCACGGTCCCGCCCGTCCGGACGACCGTTTGCGTCTGAATATACTGCGACAGCTTCGCTTGAATGTCGAGCGGCAGCCGGTCGATCTCGTTCAGGAACAGCGTGCCTTGATCGGCCAATTCCAATTTACCGGCGCTGCCGGTCGGATTTCCCGAGAAGGCGCCCCCCTGAAAGCCGAAAAGCTCCGTTTCCAGCAATCCGGTCGGAACGGAACCGCAATGCAGCGTCATGAACGGCTTGTCGGCCCGCGGGCTGGCTTGATGGATCACCTGGGCAAGCTGTTCCTTGCCGACACCGGCTTCCCCAATGACCAGCAAAGGATTTTCGGCCCCGGCCACTTTTCGCGCCAGCCGGATCGCATTGCCGATCAGCTCGCCTTTGCCCTTGATGAAGGAAAAGGGGTCCTCCTGGCTCGTCTGCTCGTCAAAGCGTGCCATATGGGTCGAAGAAAGCTCGTCGTTCAGACGGACCAATTGGGTGATGTCCTGCTCCGTGGCAATCCCGCCGATAATATGGCCGTTATAATCCACAACGGGAGAAGCGTTAACGAGCACGTGATTGCCGGGACGCGGGCGGTGATACGTATTCCGGATCATCCTGCCCTCGTCCAGCATCCGGAGCACCATAAGCGCTTCCGGCTGGAAATGCTCGCCGATGCGTCTTCCCAAAATATCTTTCTTGGCGATGCCGTACGTCTCTTCGGCGACGGTATTCCAGCAGATCACCGTACCGGTTTGGTCGACGACCGTGACCGCATCGGTTACCGTTTCGGCCAGCGTGAAGAAGTAGGAGGCAAGCCGCTGCTGTTCTTTATAAACGAATGCTAACAGCTCGGCCATATAACTGTAGCCGACCACGGTGCCGTCCGCTTCCCGGAAAACGACAGGCCGCTGGGTCGCGGCAGGCAGCCGCATGAAGCATTCATAGTTCCCGGCGGCGGCTTCCGAATAGGGGAGAACGGATGACAGCAAATTCGGGCTGCCGGGCAATTCGTCGAGCGTTTTGTCGGGCCCGTGCTCGAAAAGCCAAAGGTCCCCGGATGTAAACAAGTAAGCGCCGTTATCCTTCAGGATGCAGACAGCGGCGTTCTGATGCAAGTGTGTCGAAATTTCGCCGATTGTCGAACGAAGAGGAAGCATATGCAGTTGTCGATGAATAGGTAATTGTTCAGCATTGAACATAGGCAGCCTCGCAAGAGTTTTATCGTTAAGCTGAGAAGATTCCCTCTTCGATAAGGGAGAGATGAATCAGCATCTCTTGTGTATACATGAGAACATATGTGCTATAATTGTCATGAAATCACCAAAGGAGGTAGATGCTCGCATCTTGCAAGAAGGACTGCGTTTGTTGGCGAAGGCCAACTGAACTGCGGGAACCGCAGGGATCGCTTGCTCAAGAAGAGAAGGATGCTTCTCTGTTCGCAAGAATCCCCCACCTCAGCGCCATTAGCGCAGGTGGTGGGAGTGTTCAAAATTAAATTTAACATGAAAAAGAACGGGTTACAACTGAATGCAAGCGGCCGTTTGGATTATTTTTCATGCAACATATGTTCATTTTTGAACATAAAAGCAAGCATCGAAACTTTTTTTGTCAAAAGTATGTACAAAATGAAAACGCGTGTGTATAATCGGCTGTGTAAGCAAATTTGACACTGAAAAGGGGAGGAAATAACACTTTTTGTGGAACGATGTCTTTTCATAAAGAAAAGGTCAAGTTTTGGTAAAGTCTCGCATCTTCAACGCATCGGCTCAAGCTCCTCATGCCGTCCGAAAGACGACGGTGACCCAACAAGATTAGTTAAACGTCCATTCATCAGATTCGAAACTCCATGCGCGTAATAAATTATTACACTCCGTCTGTTGAACAACCTGCTATCAAATCAACTATCTATTCACGCTTATTGCCCATTGTTGCTTTATCCGCTTCGTTCGCGGCGCGAATTGCTGCGAAACAGCCACGATCGACCTAACGAAGAACACGATAGATAAAAAGAGAAACGTATTCGTTACAGTTGGTTTGTGAAAGCGGTTGCTTCATAAAGATGAAATCTCGGGAGGTCGTTTAGAACGATGAAAAAGCAAACTTCGATTGGAATTGCAACCGTTATCTTGGGAATGTTAGCGCTTACGGCATGTGGAGGGAATTCCGACGGAGCGAATTCTGCAGCAGGTTCGACGGATGGGGCGGCCTCGGGCAAGGAAATTAAAATCGGGATGATGTTCGCGTTAAGCGGCAACGAGGCCAAAATGGGTCAGGACATGAAGCAGGCGGCGGAGTTGGCGGCCAACGAGATCAACGCCGCCGGCGGGATTAACGGCAGCAAGATCAAGCTTGTCGCCCAAGACGACGCTTGCGATCCGCAGACGGCTACGGCTGCCGCCAACAAGCTCGTATCCGAAGGCGTAACCGCCGTCGTCGGCGGGTACTGCTCCGGCGCGGCGATCCCGGCCACCGGCGTATTCCATCAAAACGGTATCCCGACGGTTATTACAGCGGCCAACTCGCAAAAAATCGCCGATCAGAAATTTCCGGAAATTTTCATGATCAACGGCACCGGGGTGCACCAGGCGCAAATGGCGACGGAGTATATGGTCAACCAAAAACAAGCGAAAAAAATTGCGATTATTCACGATAACTCCGCTTTCGCCAAAGACTTGGCGGAAGTGACGAAGAAGCAGGTGGAGAGCGCGGGCGCGAAAGTCGTCGTATTCGACGCCGTGAACCCGGACGAAACAGACTTCTCCTCGCTGGTTTCCAAGCTGAAGCAAGCGCAGCCGGACGCGACGTACTGGACGGCGTACTACAAGGGCGGAGGCCTGTTCATTAAGCAGTTCAAGCAGCAAGGCGTTTCCGGCATCATCGGAGTCGGCGACGGAGCAAACGACAAGATGCTGATCGACATTGCCGGTAAAGATGCGGCTGAAGGCACGTTCATCACCAACAGTCCGACGGCGGAATTCCTGCCGGACGCCAAGAAGTTCCTCGATGATTATAAAGGCAAGTTCTCCCAGGAGCCGGGTCCGTACTCTGCTCTGCAATACGACGGAATCAAGGTGATAGCCGATGCCATCAAGCGCGCCGGCTCTACCGACAAGAAGGCGATTACCGAAGCCCTGGCCAAAACCGATGTAAAAACGCTCACCGGACAAGTTTCCTTTACCCCGCAAGGCACGTTGACGAAGTCCAACTTTGTCGTACTGCAAGTCAAAGAAGGCACATTTGCTCCTTCGAAGTAAGCCTGAACCTTGAAACTTGAACGCGCGGCATGTGAAGATCGTGCCGCGTATCTTTTCGAAAAGGAGCGGTCCGATGGAATTTCATCTTACCACCGACATTTTTGTGCAGCAGTTGATTAACGCTTTGATCGTAGGTTCCTTTTATGCCTTGATTGCGCTCGGTTATTCGATGGTATACGGCATCATCAAGCTGCTCAATTTTGCGCATGGCGATTTGTTCATGGTCGGCGCTTTTGTCGGCTACACGGTATTGGCCAAGCTGACCGGTACAGGAGAAAGCTTGCTGGGGATGGGACTGGCTTTTCTCATCGCGATGGTCGTCACCGGATTTTTAGGGATGGGAATCGAACGGATCGCCTACAGGCCGCTGCTGAAGGCTCCCCGTTTATCGATATTGATTACCGCAGTAGGCATGTCGCTGGTGCTTGAAAATACGATTATGGCGGCATATGGCGCCAAGCCCTACATTATGCCCGTGACGCTGCCGACGACAGGCTTCTCGCTCCTCGGTGCCAAAATTACGTATGCCCAGATCGGAATCATCGCCGTTTCGGCGCTCCTGATGATCGCTTTGCAGCTGTTCGTCCACCGGACGATTTACGGCAAGGCGATGCGAGCGATTGCGATCGATCAGACGGCCAGCAGTCTGGTCGGCATCAACGTGACGAAAGTGATTTCGTTGACGTTCTTCGTCGGTTCTTTTCTGGCTGCGGCCGCCGGCATGATGAATGCAAGCTATTACGGCAGCCTTACGTTTACGATGGGCTTTATTTTTGGCATGAAGGCTTTTACGGCCGCCGTCATCGGCGGAATCGGCAACATTCGCGGGGCGATGCTCGGCGGCTTGATGCTGGGCGTGCTGGAGACGGTCGGCACGTACCAATTCGGCGGCGAATGGAAGGATGTCTTTGCATTCTTCATTCTTATCGCTCTGCTGGTGGTCAAACCGACGGGCATTTTGGGCCAAAAAGTGACGGAAAGGATGTAAAGGTATGGAAAATGCGACGAAGCAAACCGTTGTTTTAAACCGTCCGAAAATCAATGCCAAATCGTCGGCGCTCGCGGCGCTGATGGTGCTGGCCGCGTTTTTCCCTTTCTTCGCCGGGCCTTATTGGCTGGACGTCGGCTTTCTTGCCGTGTTCTATATCGTTCTCGGGCTCGGACTGAATGTCGTGGTCGGCTACGCCGGGCTGCTCGACCTGGGGTATTCCGCGTTTTTCGCGGTCGGCGCCTATACGACGGGCATTTTCATGACGCAGTTTCATATGAATTTTTTTCTGGCCCTTGCGCTTAGCGGAATATTCGCCGCCGTGGCCGGACTTATTATCGGGGCGCCGACCCTCCGGCTCCGCAGCGACTATCTGGCGATCGTCACGCTGGGCTTCGGCGAGATTGTCAAAATATCGGCCAAAAATCTCGAATTTACCGGCGGAGCGTCCGGAATTTACGGTATCCTGAGCCCGTTTCCCGCTCCGACGACCTTCATGGGCATTACGATCAACAACCTGACGTACTGCTATTGGGCTATACTGATTTTGGCGGTCATTGCAATCGTGGCTTCCAAGCGGCTCGGGCAATCGAGAATCGGGCGCTCCTGGGCTTACATCCGGGAGGATGAGGACGCGGCGGAGGCGATGGGCATTAACCGGGTGCGCAGCAAGCTGGCCGCTTATTCGGTAGGAGCCTTTTTCGGCGGCCTGGCCGGCGCGGTATTTGCGGTCAAAATGACAGCGATAGCGCCCGAAAGCTTCAACTTCATGCAGTCGGTCATGATTTTGCTGGCCGTGATTCTTGGCGGTCTGGGGCGGATTTCCGGCGTCGTGATCGGCGCGATCATCGTCATCGTTCTTCCCGAGTCGCTTCGGGATTTGAATAAGCTCATTCATTTGGATGTGGATATCGACCGCTACCGTTTCCTTGTCTTCGGGGTTGCGCTGGTGATCCTGATGATTTTCCGCCCGCAAGGACTTGTTCCCGAGAGCCGGGGTAAAGAATAAGCAATCCGAGGTGAGATTAAATGGCGAACATGCGAATTTCCAATCTGCATCTCCAATTCGGCGGATTGACGGCCGTGAACAATCTGAGCTTTGACATTCCGGACAATGCCGTGATGAGCGTCATCGGGCCGAACGGGGCTGGGAAAACATCCTTATTCAATATGATTACGGGCTTTTATCGGCCGACGCGCGGCGAAATTTTATTCGACGGCGTGAATATCGTCGGGAAGAAGCCGAGCCGTATTACGTCGATGGGCATGGCCCGCACCTTTCAGAACCTGCGCGTATTTCCGAACCTGACTGTGCTTGAGAACGTGATGGCGGGCATGCATTCCAGAACGAAGCAAGGGCTGTTGGGAGCGCTGCTGCGCACGCCCGGTCACCGCAAGGAGGAAGCCTGGATTCGGCAGGTGGCGGAGGAGTGTATCCGTTTTGTCGGGATCGAAGCGTACACCGACCGGCTTGCCAAGAACCTGCCATACGGCGCCCAGCGTTATCTGGAAATTGCGCGTGCCTTGGCGATTCAGCCGAAAATCCTTTTTCTGGACGAGCCGGCGGCGGGCTTCAACTTTAGCGAAAAGCAGGATCTGATCGGTCTGATCGGTCGAATTCGCGAGACTTACCGCATTCCCGTCGTCCTGATCGAGCACGATATGGGACTGATCAACAAAGTGTCCGATCACATCATGGTGCTGAATTACGGGCAAAAACTGGCGGAAGGTACGCCGCAGGACGTGCTGAACGATCCCCGGGTGATCGAAGCGTATCTGGGCAAAGAAGAGGAGGATGAGGCGGTATGAGCACCATTCTCGATGTGAAACGCATAGAAACCTTTTACGGCAAAATTCAGGCGGTCCGCGGCGTTGATTTTACGGTGAAGCAAGGTGAAATCGTCGCGCTGCTCGGGGCCAACGGCGCCGGCAAAAGCACGATTCTGAAAACGATATCCGGGCTGATCCGCCCGGCTCAAGGCAGCATCGCGTTTATGGGCGAGGATATGACGAAAAAAGAGCCGCATACGATCGTGGAAATGGGCGTCGTGCATGTGCCTGAGGGGCGGAGGGTGTTCGGCGGCCTCACGGTGACGGAAAACCTGGAGCTCGGCTTTTTCATCAAAAAAAGCGACAAGGCGAGGCTGGCGCAAAATCTGAACATGGTCTTTCAAATGTTCCCCCGGCTGGCCGAGCGCCGCAAGCAAATGGCGGGAACGTTAAGCGGCGGGGAGCAGCAGATGCTGGCCATCGGCCGGGCGCTCATGTCGGAGCCCAAGCTATTGATGCTCGACGAGCCTTCGATGGGGCTTGCCCCGATCATCGTCATCGACATTATGAAGATCATCAAACAGATCAACCGGCAGCGGGGCACGACGATTTTGCTGGTCGAGCAGAATGCGAAGGCGGCGCTCAAATTGGCGCATCGCGGCTACGTGCTGGAAACCGGCTCCATTACGATGGAAGACAGCGCCGCCAACCTGCTTGCGGACGACAACGTGGTCAAGGCTTATCTTGGTGTCCATTGATGGCTCGTCCTCTAGAGGAACGGTTGTCCCAACCGGCCGTGACGACGAAGCGCGGCAGCCTGCCCGTATCGCCGTATGCCTTGCTGTTTGTCGGGGTATTCTCCGTTGCGTTATCTTCCATCTTTATTAAATGGTCGTCGGCCCCTGCCTCGATCATGGGCATGTACCGGCTTTTGTTCACAATTGTGCTGCTGCTTCCGTTCAGGCCGTGGAAGCAAACGGGAGGCGACCGGTTTTCCTGGAGCGTCAAGGGCGGCTTGCTGCTGGTGCTGTCCGGTTTGTTTCTGGGTCTGCACTTCCTTTTCTGGATGGAGTCGCTAAAGCATACTTCCGTTGCCAGCTCCATGATCTTGTTGACGCTGCAGCCTGTTTTTATTATGATCGGTTCGTTTTTCCTGTTTAAAGAGCGGACCTCCGTTCAAGGCGTCGCCAGCTTGATCGTCGCCTTGGTCGGGTCGGTGCTGATCGGCTGGGGAGATATCGGCTTCTCCGGGCAAGCTCTTTACGGCGATCTGCTGTCGATTGCGGGAGCGCTCAGCTATTCGCTCTATTTGATGGCGGGGCAAAAGCTGATGAAAGAAATCCCGTCCATGCTGTACAGTCTGTTTGTTTTTGTCATTGCCGCCTTGCTGCTGTTTATGTTCAATGTGTTCAATCGTTATACACTTACGGATTATACGCCGACGGACTGGGGTATCTTTGTGCTGTTGGCGCTGATCCCTACCGTGATGGGGCAAATGCTGTTCAATTGGCTGTTAGCCTACGTGAACGCGACGACGGTGTCCATGGCGGTCATCGGCGAACCGGTATTGGCAATCATTTTGGCGTATCTGTTATTGAACGAACAGCCTACCTGGCTTCAGGCGGCCGGCGGGCTTTTAACCATGCTCGGCGTAGGGATTTATTTTCGAATTAAGCCTAAAAGTGTTCAAAAATAGACAAGTTAATTAAAAATAAACAAAATTATTGTTAAATGTGTGTACAATTTTGTCTTTTGGTTGTATAGTGTAAATACAGATAACGCTTTCATACGACAACAATGGATGGTTTTAGAAGGAGGATTCGGTGTCCATGGAAGTGCTCATGCGGAATATGTTTCAAGCGATAGGAAAGAACCGCTCCGCAAATCAATTGGCGAAAAGATATGGATTGCGCTTCGGCGCGGCCCGTTTCGTCGCAGGCGAAACAATCGGGCAGTCGATTGAAGTGGTTCGCAAGCTGAATCAGTCCGGTCGGGTCGTCACGTTGGACCATTTGGGCGAATTTATTTCCACCGAGGCCGAGGCCATGGAATCGACCGAAATGTGTCTGCGCACGTTGGATGCGATTGCGGAATCGGGCGTTCAGTCCAATCTTTCCCTGAAGATGACGTCGCTTGGGTTGGATATCGACAAAGAGCTGTGCATGAGCAACATGCGCAAAATTTTGGACAGAGCCCGGGAATACGGCAATTTCGTGCGCATCGATATGGAGGATTACGCCCACTGCCAAGTGTCGCTCGATATTTACCGCGAGCTTCGTCAGACCTACGACAACGTCGGTATCGTGATTCAGGCGTACTTGTTCCGCACGGAGCAGGATATCAAAGATTTGAACGAGCTCCGGGCGAATCTGCGCTTGGTGAAGGGAGCCTATAAGGAGTCTCCGAAGGTGGCCTTTCCGGAAAAGAAAGATGTCGACGAGAATTACAAGAAGATCATCAAGATGCACCTGCTGAACGGGAACTATACCGCGGTTGCCAGCCATGATGAGAACATGATCACGTTTACCAAGCAGCTTGTCAAAGAGCACGGCATCCCGAACGACCGCTTCGAGTTCCAGATGCTTTACGGGATTTGTGAAGAACTGCAAAACCGTTTGGTCGCAGAAGGCTACAAGGTGCGCGTCTACGTGCCGTACGGCATCGATTGGTTCGGTTACTTCATGCGGCGGTTGGCGGAACGTCCGGCGAATGTCTGGTTTGTCCTGAAAAATATGTTTAAATAAACCATTCCTATCCTTGAAAGGGGACTTATCCATGAATATGTTGACAAAAGTAAGCCCGTTTGTAAACGAGCCGTTTACGGATTTCAGCAAGGAAGAGAACAAGAAGGCAATGGAAGCCGCACTTGCCAAGGTCAAGGCCGAGCTTGGCCGGGATTATCCGCTGCATATCGGCAGCAAAAAAGTGATGACTGAAGCGCGCATCGTATCGATTAACCCGGGAGACAAGGATCAAGTGATCGGCCGCGTCAGTAAAGCCGACCAGGCTTTGGCCGAAGAGGCGATGCAGGTTGCTTTGCAGGCGTTCGAATCGTGGAAGCGGGTGCCTGCTGCGGAGCGCGCGGACTATTTGTTTAAAGCGGCGGAGCTGATGCGTCAGCGCAAGCACGAGTTTTCCGCGCTGATGATTCTGGAATCCGGCAAAAACTATGCGGAAGCCGATGCCGATACTGCGGAAGCGATCGACTTCATCGAGTTTTATGCCCGGGAAATGCTGCGCCTGAGCCGTATCAACGAAACCCAGCCTTTGACGAAAATCGCGGGCGAGACGAACAACCTGACGTACATTCCGCTTGGCGTCGGCGTTGTGATTCCTCCGTGGAACTTCCCGCTGGCGATTTGCGTAGGCATGACGACGGCCGCCGTCGTATCTGGCAACACCGTTCTGCTCAAGCCTGCGTCCACGACGCCGGTCATTGCTCATAAATTCGTGGCATTGATGGAAGAAGTGGGACTGCCTGCCGGGGTCATTAACTATATTCCGGGCAGCGGCGCGGAAGTCGGGGATTACTTGACGACGCATCCGAAAACGCGCTTCGTCAGCTTCACCGGCTCCAAGGAAATCGGGCTGCGCATCAACCGCTTGGCGGCGGAGACGGCTCCGGGGCAAATCTGGATCAAGCGCGTCGTTGCGGAGATGGGCGGAAAAGACGGGATTGTCGTCGACGAAACGGCCGATCTTCAAGCGGCGGCCCAAGCGATTGTCGCTTCGGCTTTCGGCTTCCAAGGCCAGAAATGCTCGGCCGGCTCGCGCGCGTTTATCGTCGAGTCCGTGTACGACGAAGTGGTCGAGAAGGTCGTCGAATTGACGAAAGCCCTGCAAATCGGGCTGCCGGAAACCAATGCGCCGGTCGGGCCGGTCATCGATCAAGGCTCCTACGATAAAATTTTGAACTACATCGAGATCGGCAAGACGGAAGGCAAGCTGCTTGCCGGAGGCAGCAAAGCGCATGGCAACGGCTACTATATCGAGCCGACGGTATTTGCCGACGTGGATGGCAAAGCGCGGATCATGCAAGAGGAAATTTTCGGACCGGTGCTCGCCATCGGCAAAGCGAAGGATTGGAAAGAAGCGATTGCGATGTACAACGATACCGAATTCGGTTTGACGGGCGCCTTCTTCTCCTCGGATGAAGAGCGGATCGAGGAAGCGCTGGAGACGGTGCACTGCGGCAATCTGTACATCAACCGCAAATGTACCGGCGCCTTGGTCGGCGTGCATCCGTTCGGCGGGTTCAACATGTCTGGCACGGACTCCAAAGCGGGCGGCTACGATTATTTGCTGTTGTTTACGCAAGCCAAATTAACCTCCCGGAAAAACTAATCGCCTGCCGACGAATGTAAAAGTGCAGGATGTATATCGCATTGCGCGGCAAACGAAGCCCGGTACCTTTGAGGTACCGGGCTGAGCTTTTTTAGAAAGTGGTCAAACGGGATTATAGAGGTAATGAAGGGGTGGGGTATCCACTTCCGACCACTCTTGTCTTCGGGAAATTTTGATTAGAAGCCGCTTAGCAGCGGACATTTCCCGAAGACAAAGGCGGCCGCTATCGCTTCTCCAGTGGATACCCCACCTACGTATGCTTCTCTATTTCGGTCAAAATCACGCTATTTTTCCCCTCTTACTTGAAACCGGCTCTTGCCGCGTTTTTGCTTTGCCGAATGCCCCAGAGTGTAAACAAAATGCCGACCACCGTCACGAGAGAGGCGGCGTATGGAACGGTGGGAAGCCCTCCGCCAAGCTGCGTGTCGATGACCACGCCCCCCAGATAAGCGCCCAAGGCATTGCCGAGGTTAAAGGCCGCGATGTTCAGCGTAGAAGCCAGAGTAGGCGCCTCTTTCGCCGTATTCAGCATATGAAGCTGCAGCCCCGGAACGGTCCCGAATGCGGCTACGCCAAAAACAAATACCGTGATCAACGTCAAGATCTTAACATGATCCGTCAGCCCCAACAGGACGAGAACGGCTGCGAGCAGGACGAGAATCCCGGTAAGCGAGGGCAGCAGATTCCGGTCCGCCAATTTTCCCCCATAAATATTGCCTATGGTAATCCCGAGGCCGAACAAACCAAGAATGTAAGATACCGACCCCGGCGAGAACCCGGTAATGTCCACCAAAATGGGCGTAATGTAAGTGAAGGCCGTAAACACGCCTCCGAAGCCAAACACCGTCATCAGCAGCGCCACATGAACCGCAGGCCGGCGCAGCACGCCAAGCTCTTGCCTCAGGCTCGACGGGGCCGCCTTCACCTTGGGCACCAGCACAATGACGCCAAGCAGCGCCACGAAGCCGATCGCGGTAATGGCCCAGAACGGCGCTCGCCAGCCGTACGTTTGACCCAGGAACGTCCCGATCGGGACACCCAGAATGTTCGCCAAGGTCAGTCCGGTGAACATGATGGCGATCGCACCGGCGCGCTTTTCCTTGGGAACCAGCTCGGCTGCGACAACGGAGCCGACACCGAAAAAGGAGCCGTGCGTCAGCGCCGCCACAATGCGGGCTAGCATCAAAACCGCGTAATTCGGCGCAAGCGCGGCGAGCGCGTTCCCGGCGATAAAGATGGCCATAAGCAGGAGCAGAAGCGCTTTGCGCTGCATCTTGTGCGTAGCCATCGTAATGAACGGAGCGCCCAGGGCCACTCCGAGGGCGTAGCCGGTAATGAGCAGGCCGGCCGACGGAATCGAGACTTGAAGGTCCGCCGCCACCTCCGGCAGCAGCCCCATGATGACGAATTCCGTCATTCCGATGGCAAATGCACCCACCGTTAATGCGTATAAAGCCATGGTCGAGCTTTTGCTCGATGCCGCTCTCGATGGATTAGTTAAACTATGCGATCTCAAGAAAAGTCCCTCCCTATAAGTAAGGAAGGTGATTTTGCACGTGTCGGCCTTCCTCCCGGTTGAAATCGATAGTCTACATTGTAAATCCGAATCAGGCATAAAACAAATTATGAAATTGTACTTCATTCATAAATTTATTTATAGATCGCTTTCACGGATAAGCTGCATTAGCTCCTGAATTTGGGGCAGATGCTTATGCTTCATGTTATAGGCGAAAAACAGCTCGTTTTTTACGGTTAAATCCCCGTAGATCACTTTGGTTCGCTCGTTTATCGATTTTTCCAGCATATACGTAGGCATCATGCTTAAGCCTTCGCCGATTTCGATCGTCTTCAAAATGATATGCAAATTGGGAATGACGTGGGTCGGTTTAATCAGCGGACGTTTTTTAAAATGCTCTCTCCAAAACCTTCGGATAATCGGCAGCTCCAAGCCGTAGCTGATCCAATTTTGGGCGGCAAGCCACTGTTCTCTCAGCTTCAGATTATCCGTTTCAGGCACTTCCAGCCGGGCAGGGGCGACAACGACAAATTGTTCGTCGTACAGCTTCACATACTCGATTCCCGGGGTCACATGCTTTTTGGAAGTAATGACGATATCCACCTTATCTTCCTTCAACAGTTCCAGCAATGGATCGGCCGTTCCGAAAGTGGAGATAGTGCACGTTTTGAATCGAGGCAGCAGAGGGATGACTTTTTCCATATAAAACTCATGCGCCGACCCGATTCGGATCGTTCGAAGACTGGGCAGGGAAGCGGATTTGAACGCCATCGTCGTTTCCTCCAGCGATTCGATCAGAGGCGCCAGTTGCGGTAACCAATATTAAGCCGGATGGCTAAGAGATGGCGAATGCTTAATGACTGACAAAAAATAAAATTTGTCATTTGTCACTGAAGTTTGCTATTCTAATGGCAAGGAGGGTCGTGTTTTCATGGAAAAATCCTCGGACGTGTTAACAAAGGAACAAATCATTGCGGCAACGGAAGAAACGATCAGACGATACGGGATGGCGAAAACCTCGGTAACGGACGTGGCGAAAGCGTTAGACGTCAGTCACGGCAGCATTTACCGCCATTTCAAAAGCAAGACGGAGCTGTTCGAAGCGGCGACGGAACAATGGCTGGAGGAGAAGATCATCGCGCCGCTTGCGGACGTGTGTCGCGACTCTTCTTTGCACGGAGTCGGACATGTACACGCGTATATTCAGACGCTCGTCCGGCTAAAGCGGCACTATGCCCGTGAAGACGAAGCGTTGTTTGCCATGTATGCCAAGGTATCGGATGAATCCGCCGAACTCATCTCCAAGCACATTGGCTGTATTGTCGGGCATCTGACGGATATCATGCTCCGCGGCGGTCTGAAGTCCGACCATCCCGAACGGTCGGCCCGCGCCGTCTTTTACGCTACGGCGCGGTTTCATCATCCGGCCCACGCTTACGAATGGAAAAGCCCGGCGATCGACGCCGAGTTTTCGGATGTGTGGGCTCTGATCGAGCAAGGCCTCAAAACCAACGACTAAGAAAGAAGGGAAGCACGTATGAAACCATTGGAAGGTAAAGTAGCCATCGTTACCGGATCGTCGCGGGGAATCGGCCGCGTCATTGCCGAGCGCTTGGCCGGATTGGGGGCCAAGGTAGCGATCAATTATGCCGGGAGCCCGGAGAAGGCAGCGGAAGTAGTGGTGGGCATCGTTCAAAATGGCGGTCAAGCGACCGCCATTCGCGCCGATCTCGGCAAGGTGAGCGATATCGAACAATTGTTTGCCCAAACGATCGCCGAATTCGGGAAGGTGGATATTCTGATCAACAACGCCGGACTGATGCTCAACAAACCGCTTTCGGATGTGACGGAGAGCGATTTTGAGCAGCAGTTCGCCGTGAATGTCAAAGGCACCTTTTTTGCATGCCAGCAAGCGATGAAGCATATGGAAAACAACGGCCGAATCGTGAACTTCTCGACTTCAATCGTCGGGCAGATGTTTCCGACGTACAGCGTCTATGCGGGCACGAAAGGGGCGGTCGAACAATTCACCCGTCAGCTTGCGAAGGAGTTCGGCACCAAACAAATTACGATTAATGCGGTAGCTCCCGGCCCTGTGAATACGGAGCTTTTTACGGCAGGTAAAACCGAAGAGCAGATCGAGGGCATGAAAAAGCTCAATGCGTTCGGCCGTATAGGGGAACCCGAAGACATCGCAGATGCCGTCGAGCTGCTGGTCAGCGACAAGTCCCAATGGATCACCGGCCAGACGCTGCGCGTCAACGGCGGTTTTATTTAACCCGTTCAAAAAATTTATGCGCACCGATCGTATTGCGTCCCTCGGCTGAATACGAATAGTAGTAACATGCTTCGCAAAGGAGAAGACCATGATTACATATGTCGTTCAGCGAGGGGATTCCCTCTATTTGATCGCTCGAAGATTCGGGACGACGTACCAGGCGATCATGATTTTAAACGGATTGACGTCAACGGCTTTGCAGGTCGGACAAAGGCTGCGTATTCCCGTCTATACGGAGGCCATCGTTAACGTCAACACGGTGAACATCCGCAAGTATCCGGGAACGACCTCGCCGCTCATCGACCAGATGGACCGGGGAGCCAGACTGCCGGTGACAGGTATCGAAGGCGACTGGGTGCAGGTGCAGCTGTACGACGGACGGATCGGCTGGGTGCTCCGAGACCTGGTCAGGGTCGTTCCCCACGGCGGGGAACGTCCGGTGCAGCAGGTGCTGGGCTTTTACACGGAAAGGGAAGGACCGACGCTTCCCAGCTCGCATCAAGTGTTTGTGGAGCATACTGCGCAGCTGTCTGCCGTGGGCATGTTTCATTTCCGCATCAACCGGGCCAGTCCGACGGAAATCGAGAAATTTCCGGCAACGTTTACCGACGTCTACATGCGGCAGGTCGTGGATTACGGGCATCGCCATAATGTGAAAATGATGCCGACGGTACATAATTTGCTGTACGAAAGAGGGCATCAGGAGGTCAACAAAGAAGTCATTCACGGGATGCTGGCGACACCGGATACGCGGAGGGCGTTCATCTCGAACGTGATCGCACTGATCCAGCGTTATAACTTCGACGGGGTCAACATTGACTTCGAGGATGTCCGTTACGATGACAGGGAGCGCCTTTCGGCCTTCTACCGGGAACTCGGCAAAACTTTGCACGATCACGGGTATTTTTATTCCGTCGATACGCCTTCGCGCACCTCGGACGAACCGACGAACCCGTTCTCGGCGCCGTTCAACTATTCCGTACTGGGCCAGGTAGTTAACGAGCTCGTGTTAATGCTGTACAACGAGCATGGCTGGCCGGGAAGCGGTCCGGGGCCCGTCGTCTCGATCGGCTGGATGGAAAGCGTGGTCAAATATGCGCTGACCAAAATGCCCGCCTCCAAAATTACGGCCGCCGTGTCGGTATTCGGCTTCGATTTTAACTTGACGACCGGGCGCAACACGTATGCGACCTATGCCATGGCGATGAATTTAGCGAGAAAATATAACAAAGAAGTCATCTTCGACGAGAAAACGCAGACGCCGATGTTCGCTTATACGGATGAGTCCGGCAATAAGCACGAGGTTTGGTTTGAAAATGCGGCCAGCATCCGGTCGAAAATGCAGCTGGCCCATCGTCTGGACATCCGGGGTCTCGCTTTATGGAGACTCGGCATGGAGGATCCCGGTATCTGGACGATGCTGGAGAACGAATTCGTTATTCGCAAGAGCGCGACATAACCACGTCGGAAGCTTAAAAACAAAAACAAACCCGCCCTCGGGTCCGGACGGACCGCAGCAAGGCGGGTTTTGACGTTCTTCGGGAGTTAGGACTTGGCGCGGCGTTGGCGAAGCAGCTCGACCAACTGTGCGGGCTCGTTCGTAATGATGCTATCGACGCCGAGCTTCAGCATGCGGTTCATCGTCTTCCTGTCATTGACGGTCCAGACGAACACTTGCTTGCGATGCTGCGCGGCGAGACGCATAAATTCTTCATCGACCAAAGGATAAGCGGTGCTGAGTACTTCGTAGTTACGGTCCGTAAACAGCGCTTCGCGGTTCGCGAATTGCTGCCCCACGATCAAGCCGGTTCGAATGCTGGCATTGAGCTGTTTTACTTTGCGCAAAAGCGCAGGATCGAACGAAGTTACCGTACAGTCCGCCGTGAATTTTCGGCGCTCGATAATGTTGACGGTTTCCTCGGCCAGCCGTTTTTGATGGCCGTTATTTTTAAGCTCGATGTTGAGCTTGATTTTGCCTTGGGCGATCTCGATGATTTCTTCCAACGTCGGAACGCGTTCTTGGCGAAATTGCGGGTGAAACCAATCACCGGCGCTCGCCTGGCGCAGCTCGCCGTATGGGATTTCCCACATGGGCTTGTTGATTCCCGTCGTCCGTTTGGCGCTATCGTCGTGCATCAGCACGATTACCCCGTCGGCTGTCTCCTGAACGTCAAGCTCGGCATAGCCCGCGCCGTCCTTGATCGCTTGGCGAATCGAGCTCGCCGTGTTCTCGGGCGCGGCGTGCGAGCTGCCGCGGTGCGCGGTAACGAGGCCGCTGTTGTCTGCGCGCGTAGCAGGCGTCGAGCCTGTGGCGGTAAAGTTGACGGCGAATACAACGGCAAGCACCAGCATGAATTTTTGCATAAAGCAGCCTCCTGATGAAAATAAAATGCACGGACGGCGCGAAGCTCCGAATCGGGCATCGCCAGCGTCCTCTACTATAGACGATCCGGATTCGACAAATTCCTCAGGTCCGGGCAAAAAAATTTTAGCATTTTTCGGTTAGATAAAAATTAGCTTGTCCCGGCGTTTTGGACCGCATGCGCTAACGGTTTCTTAACAATTGCGAAAGGAAGGCGCGGGAGGAACGGAAAAAAGGGTCCGTCAGCGAACGAATTTGTATCCGGTTAAGAGAGATATAGAAATGCGATCATATGTTTGGTATAATGGGAAAGCTCTTGACCGGGCCGCAACAACACAGAATAACGAGGAGGATCTAAGAATGCTGCAAAAAACGCACAGCGTCGCCGGTTTGCTGGCCGCGGAAGGGGTACTGCTGCACTTCCAGGTGCCGCTTCTGTCCTGGGAAACCGCCGCTGCGCTTCTGCTTGGCTGCTTGGCAGGGCCTTTGGCCGACATCGACAAACCGGGATCGACGATGGCCAAAGTATTTTTTCCGCTGTCCTTCGTACTGCGGCTCATGGACGTCCGGCACCGGACGCTGACGCACTCCGTCTTGTTCCTGTGCGGCATTGCCGCGCTGCTGCTGCCGCTTCCGGAACTGTTCTTCTGGAGCTTTCTGCTCGCTTACGCGTCCCATGCTTTCATCGATTTGTTCAACGAGCAGGGAGTCGAGCTGCTGTGGCCGATCAAGCTCAAATTCCGGCTGCTGCCGAAATTTATGGCGATCGAAACGGGTTCGTTCATGGAAACCGGATTCCGCTACATACTGACGCTGCTCTGCATTGCGCTGCCGGTCCGTTACTATTGGGATACCGTCTTGGGGCTGTTCTGACTCATCCATTCGTTCATTCGGCACACCTATCGTAACGATAGGAAATTCGTCATTGATGCAACTGCCCGCTGCCTTTATAATTCGTCTCGTTAGCGTATTTATTATAACGAAGGCTGGCGATGAACCCATTGAATCGGCACTTATTTTGTTTGCTAACCGAGCTGTCGTCACGCAAATGGCTGTCCGAGCGAATCGGCTCGTTTACCAAGTCGAAAGCTAGCCGTCGGCTCATCCGGCGCTTTGCGAAAACGTACGGCATCCGGGTCGAGGAAGCCGAACAACCGATTGACGCCTACGAATCGCTGAACGACTTTTTTATTCGTCGGTTAAAACCCGGGTTGCGCCCCGACGCTCCCGACGCCAATTCGCTGGTCAGCCCCGTGGACGGCACCGTCACCGGCATTGGTTCGATGAACGACGAGCTGCGCTTTATGGTCAAGGGTCAAGAATACGGCTTGGACGAGATGCTCCATGATTTGCCCATGAAGGACCGGTACCACAGCGGCTATTTTATCGTCCTGTATTTGAGCCCGGCCGACTATCATCGCGTCCATTCCCCGGTTACCGGAGAGGTAACCGCCACGCGCCGCATCCCGGGAACGGTCTATCCGGTTCACGAGCGCAGCCTGCTTCGTATGCCCAAGGTACTGAGCCGCAATGAACGGCTGATTACGTGCATCAGGCACCGCTTCGGCATGGCGACGGTCGTCAAGGTGGGAGCGATGAACGTCAGCAGCATTCGGTATACGGAGCCGCTGCGCGTCCGGTTGGACCGGGGAGAGGAGTTGGCCTTCTTCGAATTCGGTTCAACGGTTATACTACTGATTGAGAAGGAAGCTTTCGCGTTCCGCGACGGTCTCGATGTCGGCGGCAAGGTACGCGTCGGTGAAGCGCTCGGTTATTGGGAGGGGAGATGTAGCCAATGAAACAAAACAAGTATGATGATGTGAGTTTCTTTTCCGCCTATGAAAAAATGAAAAAATGCAAAGATCGGTCAAAGGACTTGAAGCAGAGTAGAATGGCATGTATTAAAACCGTTAATACCGGATTTGCGAAATAAAAGCGTACTTGATTTGGGCTGCGGTTTCAGTTGGCATTGCCGATATTCCCGCGAGGCAGCAAGCAAGTTCGGTGATCGATGTGGGTCTATCGGACAAAATGCTTCAAAAAGCTCGTGAAATGACGAACGACCCTTTGATATCGTAGACTGATTCGGGAGTGCATACTCCCGGCTGTCATGGACTGAAAGGAGATTGTTCGATAAAATGACAGAGGAGCTGCTAGAATAAAAGCTGTGCATCATTGTCAGCAGGCAAGCAAAAAATCAAATGAACCTGCAACTGGAGTAGACGATGTCAGAACATTTTATGTATTTGTTTCCCTGCGATCCGCTTTTGCCAAAGCCGGATTTGCAGATGCTGCAGCGGGAGCTGCTGCGCTACGGATTCTGGAAGGAGCCTAAGGGCAATGCCATTCCCGAGACGACCTTATGGGAGCTCTGGCAGCGCATAGCCGTGCAGGAGCACGGCATAGCTTTGTATGAAGCGGGCATCATTTTTCCCGATCCGCTGGACCTGCGTTCCTTCATCGACGGTCTGAAGCAAGCCGGTATTGTGCCGCATTCTTATTATTTTGCCCATGACCGCAGAAGAGGGCGTACCCCGGCGGGTTATTATGACGGCGATGCTCTCAGCGTACCGGTTCTGATTCAAGAGCTACGCGATAACGGGTGGATTTCCCCTAATTTTACGTTCGATACCGGAACGCGCTATGCCCCCGGTCCGCTGTATTATGCGTTTTGTGCGGGAGAGCAGCCAGAAGCCGCCGGCTTTTTCGACGAAAGCGATACCTTTATCCGATATGGGGAATGCAAAGGGCTTTGGTTTGAGGATTATGGGGAATCCATTACCGTGCATGCCGGCGAAAATTTCTGTGAGCCCACGCTAAGGGACAGCGGCAAAACTGTGGATGACTGGTCCTCTTTTATCGAAACCTGGGTGAAAGACCCTTCTGCAGTCTGGCATGATCCCGAAACGGGAAGGCCCTGCGGGCTCTGGGATTTGGACTTTCAGCATACGCTCGGAGCGGGCACTTGCGTGCTTGTGATAGATCAGCCGGGGCTGCTGGACGGAGAGAGGACGGCCGAGCTGTTAAGCCGGCTGAGCGGGCAGCGGTTCGGGTATTCGCTATGCCATCTATAAAGTATTCTTCCTTGTCGCGTCAAGCGGCTTTTAGTTTTATCGTTAAGGCTGAGAAGACTCCCTCTTCGACAAGGGGGAGATGAAACAGCATCTCTTGTATATACATGAGAACATATGTGCTATAGAGGAGCAAACGACGCTGATCCACCAGATGTTTGGATGCGCTCGCTTTGTCTTTAACCACTTCCTTGCGAGGTGGAACGCCACCTTCCAAGAAACAGGCAAAGGCTTGTCTTACCAGACCTGTGCAACTGGGGCTGCCAGCGTTGAAAAAGGAATGGCCTTGGCTGAAGGACGTGGACAGCATTGCTTTGCAATCCGCCGTTCGCAGCCTGGCCGATGCGTTTGATCGCTTCTTTCGAAAGCAAAACGATCCGCCTCGTTTCAAGAGCAAACGCAATCCCCTTCAAAGCTACACCACGAAGTTTACGAACGGCAATATTGCCGTTGCCTGCGATCTGCTGAAGCTTCGGAAGGTGTGCGTGAAACGACATTTGTAACGGAGAACGTAATCAAATATCATCGTACGCTTTCCACCTATATCAACGACTTAATTGATGCAGGCTTTAGGATAAGAGCAGTCAAGGAACCGATTCCTTCCGAAGAAATGTTAAAGAGTGAGCCTGACATGCAAGACGAGCTTCGAAGACCTATGTTTTTAATCATCTCAGCGGAAAAGTGAACAAGCTAAAGGGCCCAAAAAAGGGCCCTTGGCTTTTTTCTGACTATGGCTCAGTCGCCCCCACCGCCGCCGCAGCCGGAAGAACAGCTGGACGAAGAGGAGCAGCTTGAGGAGGAGGAGCAGCTCGAGGACGAACAGCTCGAAGACGAGCAGCTTCCGGACGAGCAGTTGCCGGATGAGCCGCCGTCGTCGTTGCCGCTGTCGTTGTCGGACCAGATTCCGCTGCCGCAGCCGCTGGAGGCGCAGGAGGACGAAGCTCCCGATTGCTGCCCCGCCTCGCGTTTGGCTTCCTCCTCGGTCAGCAGCTCCTGCATCTGTTCGTTGAAGCCGGTAAATTCCGTTACCGAGTAGAACAGCATAGCGCCGGCCAAGTACGGCATCAAGGAAGGGCCGTGCGACTCGGAAGGCCGCTCCGCATAAGTCGGATTAACCGCAGCCTGCCGCAGCTGATCTTTTGCTTGCTCGATTAACCACCGGACCGTTTGCTCGATTTCAGGGAATTGGGCCGCCGCTTTCCGGTTGAACCAAAGCTGCTCAAGCTCCTCCTCGCTCTCCGAGCTCAGCCGGTCGATCCGCTGCCGATCAAGCGGATAGCGGAAAAAGCTGCCCCAGATTTGCCCCGTAAACGGCGTGGCCGTAAACAAGTGGGCGTATACCCAATCGAACCAGGCGCGCCCGCCCGGGTCCGGCGTACCGCTCGTATGCGGCGCATGATGAATCGTCGCGCCGAGCAGCGTTTCCCCGAAGCGCTGGTACTCTCGGGTAAACATCAGCATCTCGTGCCAGATGTCGTCGACCGCTTCGCTGAACATCGGCACTTCTTTCAGCACGGCGGTCATCAAAAAGTATCGTTTCAGCTCCAGCAGTTTCCATTCGTATTCGGCCTCGCTCATGGAAGGATACTTGCCCAGCACCCGCTTCCGCAGCCGGTCGCCGTATTCCGCTTGCAGCGCTTGCTCCAGCCGGTCTGCAGCCGGCTTCAGCGGGACGCCGGGCTGAAGTCCGAGTCCGGCCGGCATCGGCTCGCTTCGGTAATCCGGCTTCGCCGACTTTCGCACAGGCGGCCTCGTCCCGCGGCCCGGCACGGGCCGGCGCCGGTTCGTTTTTCCCGATTTGGAAGAAGAGGCAACGATCAATACTACGATAACAACAAGGACTAGGATAAAGACAAAGGTCATATCGTACCTCCTCGAAGCGTGATGACCATATTATACCATAGCCGGCCCCTGAACTTCTCCTTCGGAGGTCCTGATTTCGGAAGCTTCCTCCGCCGATAGCTCTCCCGATTGCAGCTGGTACATTTGGTAATACCTTCCGCCCAGCCGCATCAGCTCGTCGTGCGTCCCGCTTTCCTTAATTTCGCCCCGGTCGAGGACCAGGATCTGATCGGCGGCTTTGATGGTCGACAGCCGGTGCGCAATGATGAAGGTGGTCCGGCCTTTCTTCAGCACCTCCAGCGCTGCTTGGATGACGGCTTCCGTTTCGGTGTCGATGCTGGCGGTCGCCTCATCCAGAATGAGAATCGCCGGGTTGAACGCCAGTGCCCTAGCGAACGAAACAAGCTGCCGCTGACCGGCCGAAAGCGTGCTGCCTTTCTCAATGACAGGCTCGTCGATGCCTCCGGGCAGGGCGGCGAACATCTCGTACGCTCCGACATCGCGAAGCGCCCGCTCCACCTGCTCCCGTGTAATGGAAGGATCATCCAGGCTGACATTCGAGGCGATCGTACCGGTGAACAGGAACGGGTCCTGCAGCACGATCCCCATATGCTGGCGGAGCAGCTGCTGCGGAATGTCCCGGATATCCCGGCCGTCGATCAGAATCCGTCCTTCCCGGACCTCGTAGAACCGGAACAGCAGGTTCAGGATCGAGCTTTTGCCGGAGCCGGTATGGCCGACAAGCGCGATAGTTTCGCCTGAGCGGGCGTGGAACGTAATGTTTTTGAGCACGTCCTCGCCGGGCTTGTAGGCGAACGAGACATTCTCGAAGACGACATTTCCTTTGTAACGCTCCAGCTTGCCTTCGGCCACCTCGGTTCCTTTCTCGTCCAGCAGCTCGAATACGCGCTCCGCCGACACGAGGGCCGTTTCCAGGTTGCTGAGCTGGTTCACGATGCCGACGATCGGCTGGAACATCCGGTTCATGTAATCCACGAAGGCGTACAGCACCCCGACCGTGACAAGCGTACCGAGCCAGCCGCCGCCGAACATCCAGATGACGGTCAGAAAAATAACGTTCCGGACGACGCCCACCAGATTGTGCGAGGTAATCGCATTTAAGCTGAGCAGCTTGTTTTGGTACGTAAAGTGCTGCTCGTTGAGCTGCTCGAACTCCTCAAGCGTCTCCTTCTGCCGGCGGAACGCCCGGATGATCGGCATGCCTTGAATCGCTTCGTTGATCATCCCGTTGATGTCGCTGAGTCTGGACCGGATCGCATGGTTGTATTTGGAAGCGAACCGGCGGTACACGACGATCCACACGTAGAGGATCGGCACCAGGGGCAGCGCGATCAGCGCCAGCCTCACGTCGAGAAAGAACAGCGCGCCGAGAATCGCCGCCATATAGACGATGCCGGAGAAAAAGTTCGCCAGCACGTTGACGTACAGCTCGCGGATCGATTCCGTATCGTTCGTAATGCGCGAGACGACTTTGCCCGCAGGCAGATTATCGAAATATTGGACGGGCAGCCGTCCGACCTGAGCGAACACGTCTTTGCGGATCGTCTGAATGATCCGGTTGGCGGTCGTCTGCAGCAGGTATTTCTCCCCGTAAGCGAACAGGGCGCTCAGCGCGATCAAGCCGAAATAACAGGCCGCCAGTATGACGAGCCGTCCGAATTCGGGTTCGTAAAAGGCGTAGAGCTGCGGCGTCGTCAGCTCCCGCACCGGATAGACGGCCTGCCCGCCGTCTCCGGTCACCGTCAGTTCATTCCCTTGCACGCTGCGCTGACCGTCGAAGCGGAGCGGGCCGTCGACGAAATAGTAGCTGCGTCCGACCTGCAGCACGCGGACCTCGCGCCCCTTCGTTTCGCCTTCAGCCCAGCGGTCTTGCCGTTTGTACGTTTTGCCGTCGTAGACGACGGTGTCTTTGCCTCCTGCGGCGGCTTCGTACCATGGGTATTCCACGCCGAGAATATGGCGGTCGATCATTTGTCTGGCGACAAGCGGTCCGGCCAGCTCCGCGCAGACGGCTGCGGTCAGCAGGACGAGCGCAATAAGGATCGGCCGCTTGAACAACGCCGCATAGCGGTATAACCGGATACCGGTATGTTTCATGAGGAATCACCTTCGTTTCCGCTGTGCGGACGGATCGCTGTTCCTGTGCGTTTCCGCCCGCCAGGCTTATTTTGAACGGGGAATCTACGCCCCGATGTTCGCTTCGAGCTGCTGGCGGTCGTATTGCTCTTTGTACCAGCCGCCGGCCTGAAGCAACTGCTCATGGGTGCCTTCTTCCGCGATCCGGCCTTCGTCCAGTACGACGATCCAATCGGCATGCTGGACGGCAGACAGCCGGTGAGTGACGATCAGCGTCGTCTTGCCGGCGCGTTCCCGGCGAATGCCCGCGATGATTTCCGCCTCCGTCTTGGCGTCGACCGCCGACAGCGCATCGTCGAGCATGAGAATTTCGGGATCGACGATCAAGGCGCGGGCGATGGACACGCGCTGCTTCTGGCCGCCGGATAAGGCGACGCCCTTTTCGCCGACCAGCGTCTCCAGACCTTCGGGCAGGAAGTGCACGTCCTTGGCGAACGAGGCCAGCTCGAGCGCCCGCTGCACTTCCGATTCGTCCGCATGGCTGCGGCCGAACGTAACATTTTCGCGGATCGACCGCGAGAACAAAATCGGCTGCTGCGGCACATAGCCGATCCAGCCTTGGAGCGTATCGGGATCAATCCAGTCCGCAGGCACGCCGGACAGCCGGACCGCCCCCTGACCGGAAGGGTATTCGCGCAGAAGCTGCTTGAGCAGCGTCGTTTTGCCGCTTCCCGTCCGGCCTACGATTCCGAGTGTCTGACCGCGCTCCAGCTTGAACGAGATATCGACGAGATTATCGATCGGCGAGGAAGGATAACGGAACGTCACGCGGTCGAATACGATGCTTTTCGGCACGTCGACCGGGACCGGATTTTCCGGGCTTTCCACATCCGGCTCGTAGGCGAGCGTTTCGTTGACCCGGTCCAGCGAAGCGTTGCCCCGCTGCATGAGGTTGATCAGCTCGCCGATCGCGAACATCGGCCAAATCAGCATGCCGAGAAACACGTTGAACGAAACCAGCTCGCCGAGTGTAATTTCGTTGTGGAACACCAGATAAGCGCCGTAGCATAATCCGATCAAATAGCTGATGCCGACCAAAATTTTCACCGTCGGATCGAACAGAGCATCGACGCGGGCGACAGCGATGTTTTTGCGGAACACGTCGTCCGAAGTGCGGTGGAACCGTTCCTCGCTGGCCTTCTCCTGCACGAACGCGCGGATGACCCGAACGCCGCCGATCGTCTCCAGCACCTGGTCGTTCAATTGGCCGAACGCGTCCTGCGCGCTCGTGAAGCGCTCGTGGATTCGCTTGCCGAAACTGCCCATCAGCAGCGCCATAACCGGCAGGGGCAGCAGGGAAGCGAGCGTCAGCTTCCAACTGATAAACGCCGCCATCATCGTCAAGATCGTCAGCATGTACAGGCTGGAGTCGATCAGGGTCAAAATCCCGAAGCCTGCGGTCGCCGAGACGGCATGCAGATCGTTCGTCGCCCGGGCCATCAAATCGCCCGTCCGGTTGCGTTCGTAGAAGGTCGGCGTCATTTTGGCGAAGTGGCGCATCAGACGCGAGCGGAGCAGCCGCTCCAGCACGAAGGCTCCTCCGAACAACTGATACATCCAGACGTAAGTGATTGCGTAACACAATAGAGCCGCTGCGGCCCAAAAGCCAAGCACCTGATAAAACTGCGCGTCGGTCAGCGTCCCTTGATGAATGCCGTCGATCGAATAGCCGATCAGCTTCGGGGGGATGACCTCCAGAATTCCGGCGATCAGCAGCAACAGAATCGCGGAACTGTATCGTTTCCAATGCATGGCGAAAAACCAGCGCAGCTTTTTCAATACGATAAACATGCGAGCTTACTCCTTTCCGGTTCTCTAAAAATGGTTATGCGGCAGCGCCTGGAAAACGACGCCAAAAAAGGCATACCGCTCGTAAGCGATATGCCTTAGCGCATCCGTATCCAAGGATGCTTATCTTATCAGTTCGCAACAAACACCATATGCGGGTTCTAAGTGCTGCGGACCGATAAAAAAGGCGCACGATTACGAGGGTGCGTAACCATGCGCCGCGTGTACGGAAGAAATTCGCGGAACGGCGAACGAGCCGTTACGATTCCAGCGCGGAGTGGCTGCACCGAACAATCCGGTTGTATTGAAGATGTGCGCGAAATTTTCGGTCTCTAGCGAGCAGCATCATTTGGCAGCCATCCTTTCTTGGAAATAATCTACAAATGTCACTGTACCATTGGGCAGCTCGTACTGTCAACGGGAAAAAACGATTATAATCGATCGGTATCGGGCCGAAGGGCTCGAAAAAAGACAAGATCGAATCCGAGGTGAGACTTGAGATTCCGGCCGTCCTGAATTACATTGAGAATAAGAAGTGGAATCCATACTTTGTGAAAAAAAGGATGATGAGACGATGCCGCTGTTGGATATGCCGCTGGATCAACTGAAAACGTATCAAGGACGCAATCCGCGTCCCGCCGACCTGGACGATTATTGGGAAGCCGCACTGCAGGAAATGCGGGCGACCGATCCTCAGGTCGAGTTGGTGCCGTCGGAGTTCACGACGCCGTTCGCGGAATGCTTCGATTTGTATTTTACCGGCGTCCGGGGCGCGCGGATTCACGCGAAATATGTGCGCCCGACCCGAACCGACGGTCCGCATCCGGCCTTGCTCCAATTCCACGGCTATACGGGAAATTCCGGCGATTGGCAGGATAAGCTGCAGTATGCGGCGCTGGGATTTTCGGTGGCAGCCATGGACGTACGCGGTCAAGGCGGCTTGTCGGAGGATACGGGCGGGGTGAAGGGGACGACGCATCACGGTCATTTTATCCGCGGCTTGGAAGGGAAGCCGGACAGTTTGCTGTTCCGCCATATTTTCCTGGATACGGCGCAGCTGGCTTCCATTGTAATGAGCTTTCCGGAGGTGGATGAGAACCGGGTAGGGGCGTCGGGCTGGTCGCAGGGTGGCGCCTTGACGATGGCCTGCGCGGCGCTGGAGCCGCGGATTCGCAAGGCTGCGCCGGTATATCCGTTCCTGAGCGACTACAAGCGGGTATGGGAGATGGACTTGGCCAAGGACGCCTATGCCGAGCTGCGCACGTATTTCCGCCATTTTGATCCGCAGCATAAACGGGAAGACGAGATTTTCACCAAGCTCGGCTACATCGATATCCAGCATTTGGCGCACCGCATTCGGGCGGAGCTGCTGATCGGCGTCGGGCTGATGGACCCGATTTGTCCGCCTTCCACCCAGTTTGCCGCGATCAACAAAGTAACGTCGCCGGTACAACTGGAAATTTACCCGGACTTTGGACACGAAGGGCTTCCGGGAATGCAGGACAAGATTTATCAATTTATGAAAAGCCTATAACGGCAAAACTAGAGCGTCCGGTGCATCGCCGGACGCTCTAGTTTTGAGAAGCCCTAGAAGTAGAAAATCTCAGACAAAATAGAGGTGGGGTATATCTCGTAAGAGTTTACGTCCGCCTTTGAAACCTGTGAAAATACCGCTAATTCTAATCAAATTCACAGGTTTCAAGAGCGGCTGGAGGGATATACCCCACCGGCGTATGCGGAGAATTTTATACGCGAAGCGGGTTTCTCAACAAGCTCAGCGTCCGGTCCATCACCGGACGCTTTTTTGCCTTTTGCGCTCAGGAAGAAGCTGCGCCTGCTTTGCGGACGGCGAGACGGCCGCCTACGGCGATTCCGCCGAGGTATAATACGGCGCTTACGCCGAACAGCAGCGGAATGCTTTCTCCCATAAAAAGGAGCGATCCGAGCATCGGGCCTGCCGCCATGCCGAGATAGCGGACAAAGTTATAGACACCGACGGCGGTCGCGCGGTCATCGGGGAACATTTCCGTAAGGAGCGTGGCCGGCATCGACATGGTAAGCCCCATCGTCAGGCCGAACAAGCAGAATACGGCAGTCAGCACGGGCAGCGACAGTCCGGCCGTGAAAGCGAACAGCAGCACCGTCACGGCGTTGGCCGCGCAGCCCCATAAATAGCCGCTATCTCCGGGGAACCGGCTTTGGACCCATCCTCCAGCCTTGACTCCAATCATAGAGCAGAGTGCCATGAGCAGCATCAGCGTTCCCGTCTGCGCCGGCTCGTAGCCGTAGCGGTGATGGGCGATGATCGGAATGTAAACGAGAAAGACGAAGTAGACCAAAAATTGCACGAACCCGACAGTCAGCAGGGCAGCCGCCCGGGGATGGCGGGCCAGGCGGATAAACGAGCTCCAATCGAGGCTCTTGCGCACGGCCGTTGTTTTCGGCCGGGTTTCGGGGAGCAGGAAAGCGTTGGCCGCAAGCAGGATCAGCGATATGGCGCCCAGCAGCAAAAACGCGCTTCCATAGCCGTAGCGGCCGCCGATCATGCCGCCGACCCATGGTCCGACGGCAGGAGACAGTCCGAGCATCAGCTGGTAAGTCGCCATCCCTTGGGCCCGCTCCTTTCCTTCGAACACATCGCCGATTACGGCTGCCGCCACAACTGGAACGGCCGCCGCACCGATGCCCTGAAGCAGACGGAAGGCGAGCAGCGCATCAACCGAGCCGGCGTAGGCGCAGCCGAGCGAGGCCAGCGTGTAGACGGCGACGGCCGGGAGCAGGACGATTTTACGGCCCTTCCGGTCCGACAGCGGACCGAAGACAAGCTGCATGACTGCAAGCGCTACGGTAAATACGGTAACGGTCAGGTTGACCATTGCTTGCGTCGTGTGCAGTTTTTCCTGGACCTCCACCAGCAGCGGAGAGTACAAATTTTGCGCCAAAGACGCTACAAAGGCGCTGAAGCCGATCAAATACAAGATGATGCGGGATTTCATGAGATCACTCCTTTTTACTTCTGACTGACTCCCAGTCAATTTAGTACATTACGCATTATAGTTTATTGACCGATCGTCAGTCAATAAGTAAAATAAAGTTATGGAGATTACCCTAAAACGAGAAGCGAGCATTTCCCTCAATTAGCAAAGGAGTGCGACTTATGGCCAGAATAACGAAGGACCCTGAAGTACGCAGGAACGAACTGTTGGACGCGGCCGTGCAATTGTTCGGCGATAAGGGCGTCGAGCGGACGTCCGTCAGCGACATCGTCAAGCAGGTGGGGGTCGCTCAAGGGACGTTTTATTACTATTTCAAAACGAAGGACGACGTCATCTTCGCCCTGATCGAGCGTTCGCTGTTAGAGCAAATGGAATATGTGAATTCGATTGCCGGGCAGCCCGGAGTGGCCGCGGACCGGAAGCTGGTGGCGGCGCTGCTCGAACGTCCGGCTGTTTTGCCGAATCACCGGGATTTTTTGCAGGTGCTGCATCACGAGAGCAACGCCATGATCCATCAGCGGTTCGTGTCCCGGAAAATTTCCGAGATGGTGCAGCCGATCGCGCATATCCTTGAGCAGGGCGCAAAGGAAGGCTTGTTTCGGGTGGAGTATCCGGCGGAAACGGCCGAGTTTATGCTTACGGCGATTTTGTTCATGTTCGATCCGGGCTTTTTTGACCGGACCGAGGAGGAGATCCGCGTCAAAGCCGGCGCGATCGTCGGCATCATGGGGAAGCTGCTCGGTGCGGAGCTTCCGGAGCCGGATCAGGCAAGAAGCATGTTTTTGCTTTTTTAAGGCGCGCGGATTGTTCGTTGACGGCTTGATTTCCCTCCGACTACAATAGGAATGGAACGTTTTCATTAAACGTCTGCGGAGCCGGAAGCCGGTTCCGCGAACCGATCGGAATTTGATAAAATGGACGGAGGATGGACATGAATAGATTAGATGCCGTCGCCATCGGCGAGCTGCTGATCGATTTTACGCCTGCGGGGGTGTCTGAGCAAGGGCTGCCGCGTTACGAGCAAAACCCCGGCGGCGCGCCGGCCAATGTGATGGCAGGGCTGACTAAGCTGGGCAAACGGACGGCTTTTATCGGCAAAGTCGGCGAGGATGCGTTCGGGCGTTTTTTGACGGGGGAGCTCGAGAAGCACGGGGTGGATACGGGCGGTATGGTATTTACCGGAGAAGCCGGTACGACGCTGGCCTTTGTCAGCCTTGATGCCAGCGGAGACCGTTCTTTCAGCTTTTACCGCAATCCTGGGGCGGACATGCTGCTGCAGGAGTCGGAAATCGACTGGAAGCGGATCGGGGAAGCCGCCTTGTTTCATTTCGGGTCCGTCTCGATGACCCACGAGCCCTCGGCTACGGCGACGCTGCGCGCGGCTGCCTATGCCCGCCGGGAAGGCAAGCTCGTCTCCTTCGATCCGAATCTGCGTCCGCTGCTGTGGCCGGATTTGGACCGTGCAAAGGCGCTCATTCTGGAAGGCATGACTTACAGCGACGTCCTGAAGCTTTCCGAGGAGGAGCTGCATTTTCTGACCGGCGAGCGGGACTTGGAGGCGGGTACCCGGCAGCTCCAGGAGCAGTACGGCACTCCGCTGATGTTCGTGACGCTTGGACCGGACGGCAGCTTTTACCGTCAGGGCGAGCGGACGGGCCGAGTGCCGGGCTTCGCGGTGAAAGCCGTCGATACGACCGGCGCGGGCGATGCGTTCTTCTCCGGCGCGCTGTTCCGCTTGATGGAATACGGCAAGCGCCCCGACGAGCTGACCGAAGAGGAGCTTGGCGAGGTTTGCCGCTCGGGTAATGCGGCCGGCGCGCTTACGACGACCCGCAAGGGAGCGATTCCCGCCCTGCCGTCCAGGGACGAGCTGGACCAACTGATTAGCGGAAGTTGACGGGACAAGCATGGAAACGTTTTATTTTCCGATGTCAAGCCCTTTTAACCGATGGTAAATTGAGATACAATAACGTATGGAGATGACATTGCTTGTAAGATCATCCCGTTGTAAGTTATCGCAGCCATAGAGGGGAGACAGGTCATGACCAGCGCGCAATATCGGGTGGAAAAAGACTTTTTAGGCACGAAGGAAGTACCGGTCCATGCTTATTATGGAGTTCAAACGATGAGGGCCGTAGAAAACTTTCCGATTACCGGATACCGGATTCATAAAGAGCTGATTGTCGCCATGGCGACCGTCAAAAAAGCGGCGGCTATTGCCAATATGGAGATCGGACAGCTGAATCCGAACCTTGGGAAGGTCATCGTTCAGGCGGCCGAGGAAATCATCGCCGGACAATGGCACGATCAATTTATTGTAGACCCGATTCAAGGCGGGGCTGGCACGTCGATCAACATGAACACGAACGAGGTCATTGCCAACCGGGGCATCGAGCTGCTCGGGGGCGAGAAGGGCAATTACTTTACGCTTAGTCCCAATACGCATGTGAACATGGCGCAGTCGACGAACGACGCCTTCCCGACGGCGATTCATATTTCCGTGCTGACGCTGCTCGATCAACTGCTTGAGGTGATGAACGAGCTGCACGAAGGCTTCGAGGCCAAAGCGAAGGAATTCGATAGCGTTATCAAAATGGGGCGGACGCACCTGCAGGACGGCGTACCGATCCGCCTCGGCCAGGAGTTTGAAGCTTACCGCCGGGTGCTCGCGAGAGACATTAAGCGGATTACGCAGACGCGGCAGCATTTGTACGAGATCAATATGGGCGCGACGGCTGTCGGCACCGGCTTGAACGCCGATCCGCGCTACATTAAGCGCGTGGCGGAGCTGTTGGCCGAATTGACCGGCTTCCCGCTGGTCAGCGCGGAGCACCTCGTCGATGCGACGCAGAACACTGACGCCTATACGGAAGTGTCTGCCGCATTGAAGGTGTGCATGATCAACATGTCGAAGGTGGCGAACGACCTGAGGCTGATGGCTTCGGGGCCGCGCACCGGCTTGGCCGAGATCAACCTGCCGGCGCGTCAGCCGGGCTCCTCGATCATGCCGGGCAAAGTGAACCCGGTCATGTGCGAGGTTGTCAATCAGGTAGCGTTCCAGGTAATCGGCAACGACCATACCATTTGCCTGGCTTCCGAAGCGGGACAGCTTGAGCTGAACGTCATGGAGCCGGTGCTGGTGTTTAACCTGCTGCAATCGCTCAGCATGATGAGCCAGGTGTTCAAGGTGTTCAAAAAATACTGCCTCGACGGCATCCAAGCGAACATCGAACGCTGCAAGGAGTACGTGGAGCGGAGCGTCGGCGTCATTACTGCGCTGAACCCGCATCTGGGCTACGAGCCGGTGGCGAGAATCGCCCGCGAGGCGATTGAAACCGGCCGCTCGGTCCGCGAGCTCTGCCTGTTGTACGATGTGCTGCGCGAAGACGAGCTGAACTTGATTCTCGACCCGTACGAAATGACGAATCCGGGCATCGCGGGCGCATCGCTGCTCGAAACGCATCGGGACGAAGAGAAGAAATAAAAGACCAGACGCTTCCGTCCGGTCGGTTGTTAGGCGACAAGTGCCGCTGTCTCAATTAGACGGCGGCGCTTGTTTTTTGTTTTGAAGGGGCTTTTTTCAAAGCCAGCAATAAAATCATTCCGATGATGCAGGACGTGCCGATCCACTGAAAATATCCAAACGGCTCTTTTAGCCAAAGCACCGTGGTTAACACAGCGGCCAGCGGCTCCAGACTGCCGACGAGGCTCGATTCTTTGGGCGAAAGACTTTGCAAGCTTTCGATATAGAACCAAAAGGCGAGCATGGTGCCGAATATGACCACAAAGACCAAGTATAAACAGGCTTCAAGCGGCATACCGGCAAAATCCGCCTGCCAGGGCGGATGGATAAAGCTCAAGGCGGCGCCTCCGATGATCATCGCCCAGCCGACAATAACAAGCGAATCGTATTGCTTCAACAGAGGAACCGCATATACCGTATAAAACGCCAGCGTTACCCCCGATAAAATTCCCCAGACGATCGCAGGCATCGGTACTGAGAGCTGGGAGACGGAGCCGTTCGTCAACAACAAAAAGCAGCCGACTAATGCAAGGGAAACGGTTACCAGATCTTGTCGGGTGAAAACCGTCTGTTTTCTCAGGATCAAGTAGACAATTATCATGACCGGCGCCAAATATTGCAGCAGCGTAGCGACGGCGGCATTGCCGTGCTGGATCGAAGCCATATACGTATATTGAACCGCAAGCGTCCCGAACAGCGCGAAAATGACCAGTTTAAGGGCCGTCCTTCGGTTTTTCCAGACACCGAATATTTGGGAGCGGTCTTTTGTGCAAAATTGCACGGCTAAGAGTAATATACCGGCGACGAGCAATCGTGTCGTCACCAGCCAATCGACCTCGATGGCATAGTGTTGAAAGAGCTTTTTGGCCACGGTGCCGCTGATTCCCCATAATACCGCTCCGGTGATCACGAGAAACAATCCTCTTCTTCTAGCAGGTCTGTCCATGAACGAGTCTCCACCTTAAAATATAATAATAGTGTTATAATAGAGGAAAGCAGGCTTTAAAGATATTAGAATCGGATAAATAAATATAAGTATGTTGAGGTCGGATCATGCAAATCAAAAATTTCAAGATTGACCGAAGCTTAAAGGAGCTGACTGAGCACCGGACGGTTGTGCTGCCGATGGCTTGCTACGAAACGACGATTCATCAAAATATACACGGCTATATCCCGCTTCATTGGCATGAGGAAATTCAACTGGTGCTGATTGTAAAAGGAGAAGCGCTTTTTCAAATCAACGAAGATCGCGTAACGGTTCGGGAAGGCGAGGGCTTGTTTATCAATAGCGGCTGCCTGCACATGGCGGAAGATAAGGCTCAATCGGGCTGCGTCTACATTTGCTTGAACGTTTCTCCTCATTTCGTATTATCGCAAGAGCTTTACACGACCTTTGTATATCCATATATTCAAGCGACAAATCTTTCATACTTACATTTGCATCCCAGTCAGCCTTGGGGGAAAAATAGTTTGGATGCCATTCTGAGCATTCATCAATTACTTCAGCAAAAACCGCCGTTCTATGAAATCAGTATCACCGTGCAACTGTCGTTAATTTGGCAAAACCTCATTAAGAATGGCTTTCAGCCGGAATACGACCGGACGGAAATGCAGAAAAGTCAGCGGATCAAGCACATGCTGCAATGGATTCATACCCATTATACTGAAAAAATCAAGCTCGATGACATCGCCAGAGCCGGCCAGTTGAGCCGGTCCGAATGCTGCCGCTATTTCAAACGAATTCTGAAGACGACGCCGCTAAGCTACGTAACGGAATACCGAATCCAAAAAAGCCTAGTCCTTCTGCAGCAAGCGGAATCGAATGTAACGGAAGTCGCCTACCATGTAGGATTTAATAGTACAAGCTACTTTATCGATCAATTCCGTAAGTCCATGAGGATTACACCGCTAGCTTATAAGAAATCTAAAATGGATGGCGGCTCATAAAACGGGGCAGGACACAAAGCTCCCGTACAGTCCGGACGACAGCTCATGTCTCCGGCTTTTTTTCGTTCCCGTAAGCTTGTAGTATTCAAATAAAATGATTGAAAAAATCAAAATTATGATTTATATTATCATTAATAAGACGAAAGGGGTAATATTGTGAAGCCATTCGGTCAATATACGTATCCTGAAATTTCGGCACAGGCGGAGGCGCTGAATGCGGCGCTTGCACAGCTTCAACAGCAGGGAGACTGGGTTCAAAAGCATCTTCTCGATTCGGAAACGGACGAGACAGTGTTCATCGGCAGCGGCTCATCCTATTATCAAGCACTGGCGATGGCGTCCGTCTACCGGGCGTGGCTGGGCAAAAGCGCAACGGCGTATCCTTCCTCGGAGGTGTTCCTGTTCCGCGAGCAGACGCTTCCTCCGAACCGCAATTATTTGGTTATCGGCGTATCGAGATCGGGCGAATCGACGGAGGTACTGCTGGCGCTGGAAGCCGTGAAGCCTCTCTCTAACGTGAAAGTCGCTGGCATCACCTGCTACGAAGAGAGCAGCATGGCAAAGCTGGCGGATTGCCTGGTATCCCCGCTCGGGAAAGAAACGAGCACCGTAATGACGAAATCGTTCAGCAGCATGACGTTTTTGATGCATGCGGCGATCGCCAAGGCGGCGGGCAAGCAGGATCAGTTCGAGCAGCTTGCTTCGGTCGCGCAAACGGACGATCAAGTCGTCAAAGCCGCCGACGCTTTCATTAAGCCTTTGGTCGACAAGAACAATTTTCACAAGGTTATTTACCTCGGCATGGGCACGTACTACGGCATCGCGCTGGAAGCAAGCCTGAAAATCAAAGAAATGTCCTACATCTGGACGGAAGCATACGGTACGCTGGAGTTCCGCCACGGTCCCAAGTCAATTGTAGAGCCGGGCACGCTTGTCTGCCTGCTGCTGTCCGAGAAAGCGCGCGATTACGAGCTGAAGGTCGCCAAGGAAATGCAGGAGTACGGCGCATTCGTGCTGCTCATCACGGCGAAGGCCGGAGAAGATACTGCGTTCGCGGATGCGGTATTCGAAGTCGGCGGAGCGGAGATGAGCGACGATGCCCGCACGGTGCTTTATTTGCCGGCGCTGCAATATTTGGGCTTCTATACGGCCATGAAACGCAACGTGGACCCGGATATGCCCCGCAACCTGACGCAAGTGGTCAAAATTTAGCCGGAAGCGAGATGACATCGATATGCCATTAGTATCATCCACCTCATTGCTTGAAGCGGCCCGCGCGGGCGGCTACGGAATCGGCGCATTCAACGTGCATACGCTGGAGATGCTGCAAGCGGTCGTCGACGCCGCGGAAGAAACCGGATCGCCTTTAATTCTTCAATCGACGGTAGGGACGGTCAAGCATCTCGGTCCCGATTATATTGCGGCGGCAGCTACGGTTGCGGCCAACCGTTCCCGGGTGCCGATTGCGCTTCATCTGGACCATTGTACGGACTTTGCGACGATCGTGCAGTGCATCCGGGCCGGATACACGTCGGTGATGATCGACGCTTCGATGCTGCCTTTTGAGGAAAACGTTCGCTTGACGAAGCAAGTCGTCGAAGTGGCGCGCGCCGCCGGCGTCAACGTCGAAGCCGAGCTCGGCAAAGTGGGCGGCGTGGAGGACGATATCGTCGTGGCCGAGCACGAAGCGCTGATGGCCGACCCGCAGGAGTGCGCCGAATTCGTCGAGCGGACCGGCGTTCATACGCTGGCGCCTGCGATCGGCACGGCTCACGGCATTTACAAGGGCGAGCCGAAGATCGATTTCGACCGCATCCGGCGTATTGCCGAGATCGTCTCGGTGCCGCTCGTGCTGCACGGCGGCTCCGGTATTCCGGAAGAGCAAGTGAAGCGCTGCGTCTCGCTCGGCATGGCCAAAATGAACATCGCCACCGAGATCCGCATCGTCTTCTCCGACGCGATCAAGGCCGTGTTCGCGGACAATCCGCAGGAGAACGATCCGCGCAAATATATGATTCCGGCCAAGAAAGCCGTAAAGGAAGCGGCGATTGAAAAAATGCGGATGGTCGGCTGCATCGGCAAAGCCGGAGATCTCCGATGATCGTTACCGTCACCTTGAATGCGGCCATCGATAAGACATATCATTTGCCTGCGTTGGCCGCAGGTCAAGTCTCACGGGTAGATCGCGTGTACGCGGAGCCGGGAGGCAAAGGGATCAATGTCGCCCGCGTCATCGCGCTGCAAGGCGTTCCCGTGCTCGCGACCGGATTTGCCGGCGGCAGCAACGGTGATTTTATTGAACGCAGATTGACGCGGCAGGGCATTGCGCACGACTTCGTGAAGATCGAAGGCGAATCCCGCATCTGTCTGAACATCATGGATCAAGACGGCGTCTCAACGGAACTGCTGGAGCCGGGACCGACGATTGCCGGGCAGGAGATGGAGGCTATGCGGCAAAAGCTTGCGCAGCTTGCTGCGCGGGCGAAGGTCGTCGCTTTCAGCGGCTCGCTTCCGGCCGGCGTGCCAAAGTCCTTTTATGCGGAATTGATCGGGATTGTTCAAAGGCAGGGCGCCGTCGTATTTTTGGATACGAGCGGGGAAGCATTGATGCGGGGGGCGGAAGCAAAGCCTTACTTCATCAAGCCGAATGAGGATGAAGTCGCCCAATGGCTCGGCCATTCGATCGAGGATGAAAACGCGCTAAAGCAAGGCCTGCTGCGGCTGAACGAGACCGGCATTCCTTGCATCAGCATATCGATGGGAGCGCAAGGCTCGTTGGCCGCTTTTCACGGCGTTTGCTACCGGGTACGCGCCCCGAAGGTCGACGCGGTGAATGCGGTGGGCAGCGGAGACGCTTACGTGGCAGGGATGGCGATCGGCACGGCTCAAGGGCTACCCGTCGAGGAGTGCCTCAGACTGGCGACCGCTTCCGGGACGGCGAACGCGTTGACGGCCCGAGCGGGCTACGTCGAACCGGAGGACGTCAAGCGGCTGCTGGGCGAAGTCGTCGTCGAACGGATCGGGTAGCGCAACTATAAAAAAGGCAGAACCGACATCTGTCGGCCTGCCCGCAGTTCTATTATTCGCGGGAGTCACTTTGTGGCTCCCTTTTTTGCATGGACTTGCAAGGATGAAAGCCCGTTACTTCGAGGCGGAAGAAAGCTGGTCCAGCCAGTAAATCCCTGTCGGCTGCCGATCTTTATCCGCCACCTCGACCAGACTGACGCTAGAGCTGTGGGCTAGGCTTCTCAGCGAGTCGCCGCTGGCCCGGCCTTCAATTTCGATGATGTGAAATTTAGTGAATCCGGGATGCTTTTCGAGCAGCGACAAATCTTTCAGATCGTCGCCAAACCAGATAACCGTAAATTCCTCCCCGTCCGCCGTTTCTCCGATTGCATAAACCTGGGAAATGTTTAGCTTATACAGCTCAGCCAGTTTTTTCGGATCCGTGACGGTGGATTTCTTAAAGGTAGCGGCAAACGGCCATATGCTTTGCTCCGACAGGATGTCCACCCGCTCTGCAGCGGCCTTCCGGTATTGCTCCAACGTTTCCTTGGAGTAAATGCCCGTATATTCGCCCTTTACTTTTTTAATGTTTTTTTCATCTGCATGCGATGGGAAAGAAACTTTGAAATCGGCCGGAGCCGCTTTGAAATTCGGGTTCGTCTCATTGACCTGCTTCCACTCTATGCGGGCGAGCTGATCCTTGGTATCGGACAAATCGTTGATCGTGCCTCCGGGCTGGCCGAATCTTTGCAGCGTGTGCAGGGTCAGGCTCGGTTTATCGTTGCCATCTCGGGAGCTCCACCCTGTGTACAAGGTGTACGATTTGTCCGGATTCAGCCGGTCTCCGCCCAGAATCGATACGATGACTTCGTCTCCCGCATCTTCTCCTCCGGTATTCAGATCGACCTTGACTCCGGGCAGATTGGTCATAATGACCTTGGGCTTCAAAGCATCGGAGGCATCCGTCTGAAAGGCCAGAGCAGGAATGTTGCGTAAAATGCCCTGTCTTTGAAACGCTTGAATCTGTTCTTTGGTCCACTCGGCGCGAACCTTTGTCGTCATGAAGTCTTTCCCGACTTTATAAGCTTCCAATTTTGCTTTGGCCGGCAAATCCGCGTTCGCCGCTTTGGAATTCGTAAATTCGCTCTCGTAAGCAAAGGCCCCGGTGCATAAGAAAAGCTGCATAGCCAATGCCGCCGTAACTACGGTTCGTTTCTTCATCTTTCTTTGAATGCCTCCTCGAATTTTGCTTTTCGCTCATGGAAAAAAGACCATGAACTGCCAACTCACTTCTTCTAAGACGCAGCAGATCTTCAAAAAGTTTCAAGCTTTATGCTTATTTTTGTAAAATTTCCATGATGCCATCGGAAGATATGCGTACTTCTCCGTAACAAACGATGAGCCAATTCCGCTCCCGGGGCCTATAGTCAGGATATACCCGTAACGCTGACAGGAGGCGGTTACTCATGAGTTTGTTAACCCAAGAAGAGGTTTCGTTTTATGCCGAGAACGGCTATCTGCTTCATCACAAGCAATTGTTTTCTAAAGAAAAGCTGGAGGAGCTGACATCCATATTCGAGGAGCAGTTGGCGCAAAAGGGGAGCAAGCTGTCCGACGAGCTGGATACGCCGCATTTTCGCGAAGAGCGGCTGCTGAAGTTTTTGCTTGCAGATGAGGTGCTGGACCTGGTGGAGCCGCTGATCGGTCCGAATATCGGGCTGTGGTCCAGCCATTTTATATGCAAGGATGCGTATACCGGCCGGGCGACGCCGTGGCATGAAGATTCGGCGTATTGGAATGGGCGGCTCAGCGGCTACGACAAAATCGTCACCGTCTGGCTGGCCATCGACCGCAGCAACCGCGACAATGGCTGCATGCGGGTTATTCCCGGCACGCACCGGAACGGATTTTCCGAGTACGAGCCGGTGGACGGCGGACGGAACTTGTTTCCGACACAAATTAAACAGATCGACGACCGAAATGCAGTATACTTCGAGCTGGAACGGGGCGAATGCTCGCTGCACGATTCGCGGATTATTCACGGCGCTGCCCCGAATACGAGCCCGTATCGCCGCTGCGGCTATACGATGCGTTATTTTTCCACGGAATTGAAGGTGCTGCCCGAGAAAAATCCGAATTTCAAAATATGGCTGGCGCGCGGCAAAGACATCGCAGGCAACCCGTTCGTTCCTGTATAATGATACTGTAAATTAAATGTAAAGCGGGAGGGCCATCATGGGACCCAAACAACCGGAGCGGTTGCGGAGTGTGCACTATGTGGCGCCGAACGCTCCTTTTCATGTTTATCGTCAATCGGTTGCGGGACGCGTCGACCTGCATTGGCACGAATTTTACGAGCTGTGCTTCGTCCGGTCCGGTCGCGGAACCAACATCGTGAACGGAGAGCCGCACGGACTTGAACCCGGCAGTATGTTTCTGCTGACGCCCGCAGACTTTCATGAAATCGAGCTTCCTCCAGGAGAAACGATGGAAATTCTCAACCTCGTTTTTCTGGAGGAAGTGTTGACGGACGAACTGCGCGAGCTGCTGTTTCCCGGAGATCTGAAGCTGCAGGCAAGGCTCGGCGCTGCGGAGAGAAGCGGCATGCAGGCGGAATTTGATCGGGTCTTTGACGAATTCAACGATCCGCGGCCGGGCGGAAGCTTGATGATTAAAGCGACGCTGGCGCGCATGCTGGTCGGGCTTGTGCGGCAGTGCCGGCAGGATTGCAGGCCGTCGGATCCCGGCATTCGGGAGGCTTTACGATCGGCGCACCCGGGCATGCAGAGAGCGCTCATGTACGTTCACCATCATTTTCGGGAAGCGCTGACGCTGGAGGAGGCCGCCCGGCAAGCGAAGCTGACGCCCAATTATTTCAGCCATACGTTCCGAAAACTGAGCGGTATTCCGTTTCAGAGCTATCTGCAGGAGCTGCGTCTGACGTTTGCCAAGTCGCTGCTGGCCGCAAGCGACCTGCCGGTGACGGAAGTGTGCCACGCTTCCGGCTTTAACACGCTGACGCATTTCGAACGGGCTTTCAAGAAAAGGTTCGGTTGCCCGCCCTCCGGCTTGCGCAAAGGCAGCCTGCATTGACGCTCGCTGCGATGTTTTGCAAATAAAACAAACGTCTAAATGAATTCTAACATTTATCTAATAATGATCTGATACCATCATTATCATAAGGAGCCGGGAGATTTCCTGGATAAGGATGGTGTATATGGGAACCGCTAATCGAACGACGCCGGAAGCCGCTCATCATATTCCGCAGTTTTTATCGGATGAAAACATGGAACGGCTGTCGCAAATCATGTACCCGAAAAAAGCGGCGGCGGGCGATTATTTATTTTGGGAAGGGGATACGTCGGACAGGCTGTATTATGTTCAAAAGGGTACGGTGAAGCTGAGCAAATCGACGGAGGACGGCAAAGCGTTCATTCTCCAAGTGGCGCAGCCTGGCGATCTGTTCGGCGAGTTCGGAAGCTGTGAACCGCAGTCTTACGGCTATGACGGCATTGTGATGGAAGATGCGTCGCTTGGCATCATTCTGATCAAAGACTTGGAAGTCCTCATCTGGAAGCACGGCGATATGGCGCTGCAGCTCCTGAAATGGATGAGTCAGATGCAGCGATTCATGCAGTCCAAATTCCGGGATTTGCTGCTGTTCGGCAAGAACGGCGCGCTCGCCTCCACCTTGATCCGCTTAACCAACTCTTATGGCGAAAAGGATGAACGGGGAATTCGCATCACGATCAAGTTGACGCATACCGATCTGGCGAGCATGATCGGTTCGACCCGGGAGGTAGTCAACCGGATGCTTAGCGAATATAAAGCAGCCGGGGCTATCGAATCGGAAAACGGAAGATTCGTGGTCACGAATCTGTCCTTCTTTCAGGCGATGGTCCGCTGTGCCGAGTGTCCGCTTGACGTATGCCGGATCTGACGGACGCCGGGAAACGGTCTAAACGGGCGAATAGGCAGCTTGCGCGTTGGAGCACACTAAAACGGCGTGTGACTTCATCACGAAAGAGTAAGGATGATGGATGTTGAGAATATCCCTTTTTCTCCTGATGCTTTTGTTCGGCGCCTGGCCGGCAGGAAGCGCACTGGGAGCGGCCCCGGCATCTTCCACGGGGACGTCGCCCCCGCCCGGTTTAGAGGAAGAAGGCGTATATCTGCTGATCGATAAATCGGAGAACCGGCTGACCGTCATCGTGAACGGGAGGGCGGCCTACAGCTTTGCCGTTGCGACGGGACGGACGAAGAGCTTGACGCCGACAGGGACGTTCCATATTGTGACCAAAATCGTGAAGCCGTGGTACGTGCGGAAGCAAATTCCCGGAGGGGACCCGCGGAATCCGCTGGGGACGCGTTGGATGGGAATCAACGTCCCGGGTTCCGGAGGGTATCAATACGGCATTCACGGAACGAACCGGCCGTACTCAATCGGAAGCAACGCTTCGTCGGGCTGCGTCCGCATGCACAATAGAGACGTTGAATGGCTGTACCGTCACATCCCGCTCGGTACGGCGGTCATCATACGGGATTGACGGGCTTGCCCAACTTTTTTTAAAAAGGATTGCATAAAAACGTCGTGGCCGGTACATGCTATAATCAACGGTGAAAAGAGAGGTGTGGTTCCGTTGAACAGTTCAACGAGAAATACCGGGGAAGTTGCTTCCGAATCGAGATAGAAGCGGAGGGATGTGCCAAAGACACGTTAGAGTAGTACACGTACTGCGATCGTGAATAAGGTAAGACCCGAGCTTTAAACGAGGTTCAAGGCAAAATACCAAAATCATTCACCGTTGGAAAGGACTCCGCAAGGGGTCCTTTTTCCTGTTTCCCGTCCGATAGAAACGTGGATTTTTTGCAGCGCTCCATTGTTGTCCGTTTCCTCGGCAGCTGCGTTTGCATTTACTAAAGCAGAAACAAAAAATAACATCTGACGGCTAACCGCCAACGGCCGCGCAGACATACCGCCCTCCTGACATGACAAAAAGCTTCCAGCCCTTACGGTGCAGGAAGTTTTTTGTCATCCCGTCTGCCCGGGAATCCGGCTGAAGGACTTGCGCTATACCTTCGTCCGCCGGCCTATCAGCAGCGTGACTACGAACAAAATCAGAAAGATAATGAACAATACTTTGGCGACTCCCGCCGCTGCGCTGGCGATGCCGAAAAATCCGAAAATACCGGCGATCACGGCGACGAGGAGAAAAACTAACGACCAGTATAACATGGATGTTCGCCTCCTTTGTCCAGCGGACCGTAAGTCCGTTTCTCGTTTCATGCTTCCTTACCCGGCTCGTCTCCGCCTGAATCAGCGCCGGTTTCAGGCCGCAGGGGAAAAGGTTAATGAGGAAACAAGAACGTTTGCCAGAATGGAGGAAGCTTTATGGACCAGCGTACCGTTCGGTTTTCCAACGCCAGTTGGTCGTGGACGTTGATGACGGCCCGTGAGGACACCGGGATACCCCGGGTTCGCTCCGGGGGGACTGCGAAGCTGCTGCAGGGCTTTATCGTTTATTCGCTGCATCCCGAGAATGGGCAACAAAAAATGTTTTATCGGGTCGACGAATCGGAGCTGCTGACCTTGCAGGAAGGGCTGTACCCGTTTGACGACGAACAGGAGAAGCATATGCTTTCGTGCATGGACCGATGCCGGACGGCGCTGCAAGGGTTCTGCATGCTGATCGGAGAAGTGGCGCTGACGTTTTTATCGCAGATGGAAGAGCTGGAATGGAAGCTGGAGGAGCTGGAGGGCCGGATGAAGCGCAGCAACGATTCGAAGGTGCTGGATGAAATTATGGATCTTCAGTATGAAGTGCTGGACTGGCACCGCATTCTTCAGCCGCTCGAAGAGTTTCACGCAGCCGCCAAAGGGTGGGCGGAAGACAGCCCCTGCCACGAGTACGACAACAACGAGCTGCTGCTCCAAAGGCTGCATTCCCGGCTGAACCGCTATCGCACCGAGCTGGACATTCTGCTGAATATCGACAACAATATCGCGACGTACCGGGGCAACGAAATTATGAAGACGCTCACCGTATTTTCCGTCATTTGCACCCCGGCTACCGTATTCGGCTCCATCTGGGGCATGAACTTCAAGCGCATGCCCGAGCTTGAGCTGCCGTTCGGTTATGCGCTGGCTATCTCCGCCATTGTTCTGTTGACTTTGTCCGTTTATTTTTGGATGCATTGGAAGGGCTGGACCGGCGATCTGTTGAAAGGGAAAAACAAAGATTCCAACATCGTCTGACGTACGCAAAAGACGGCCCCTGCGCCGCGCAGAAGGCCGTCTCTTAGAATGAGCGAAGAATCGAAATTAGGCCGCAGGGTCCGGCTTGCCGAGAAACTTCCAGAATACGCCGCCGAGCAAATCCTCGATATCGCGGCGGATTTCCTCTTCCTCCAGCCGCCAGCCGGCGTCGAACAGGTCGCCGTATTTATCGCAGAGCACTTTGCCGATAATCGCTCGCGAGTGATCCCATTTGTACAAGAGCTGATCCAGAATACGGCAATCCGAGTGCTGCGGAATGACGCTGCCGCCAAGCAGCTCAAGACGCATCCGCGTAATCTCCTCGATCAGACTCGGGTTGTTCAGAAACCACCAGCAGCCGAATACGAGCAGGTTGCGGTTTTTCCGCGCGGTGACGGCGAGTTCATGCTGGTTTTCCCGGGACAGCATCGTGACCAGAAATTTCACGTCCTGATACTTGCTGACGATTCGCTCGACCGCGCCGATGTCACTTTTGCCAACGCTGTCGCCAGCATCCTTCAGGGACGGATTGACCTTGCGCTTTACCCCGATCATCATCGCAAACGGTATTCCCGCTTCCCGCGCAACCGGCACGATACATTCGTCGATGATGCGGACGCGCGCGGAATCCTCCGGATACGCAAAATCGTTCGGCAGCGAAACGGCCATATACAGCGGGTTCATCCGGGCAATCCAATCCTTCAGGAAACGGCGGATTTCGGCGAGCGTGCCGCCGGACAAGTCGGCGCTGACTTCGTAGCCCTGCTCCTTGAGCTTGCTCCAGGAGCTGTCCCACAGATTAAGCAGCGGATCGATCCGCAGTGCGGCCAGGAAGCGGGGGTCCTGACTTGCGCCGGACTCCCATTTCCCGCGCTCGTAAGCATCGAACGGATCGTTGGTCATCACGACCGTCTTCACGTTTGCCAGCTTCAAAATGCGGTCGATGTAGTCGCTGGCGCTGACGCTGCGGAAATACGCACGGTACTCCTCCAGGTCGCGCTTCGACAGATCGAAGCCGAGCCGGCTCAATACCGTGACGACGCCGCGGCACGCTTCGCTGTAAGGCGAATGGTCGATAAAGAGCGTCCGCCAGATCAAGTCGGCCTGCTCCTGTTTGGAGAGCTGCCAGAAAGCGTCGTAAGACAAATCCGGGCGGAAACGGAACGTTTCGGCGATCAGATAATGATACGTCAGCAGCTCGTCTACTCCCCACAGCAGCAGGTCTCCGAACGATTCGGCAAACAGATGGGTATGAATATCGGTGACCGGGGTGGTGCGCACCGTTTCGGTCACAAAAGCGGTCAACTGCTCCTTGGTTGCAATCGTCATGATATCGGTAGTCCTCCCGAAAATCGATTAATGTTCACGTGAACAATTAGGTTAATTATAGCACTTATTTTGGCTTTAGGATAGAGATGGGCTTATGCCCGTGCCATTTATTTTAGCCGGGCATAGCATGAAGGGACGATTGCAAACCATTCGGATAGGGGCGAATGCCGATGGGATTGTTCACTTCCTTGCTGCTCATCCTGATCTTATTTATTTTGCTGCTGATCGTTTTGGTGGTGTTGGCCTGATACGAATCGCTGCACACGAACACTGGCGCGGGAATATAAAGCGCAGTAAAAACAGCCCGGGAGCCGTTTGGGAGAAACGGACCGGGCTGTTTTCGTCATGGCTTAAAACCCTTTATATTGGGGCTCCTCATTTTCGAGCTGCTGCACACGCGAGCTGACTTGGTCAACGATCTGCTGCGTTTGCTGTGCGCAATTTTGGAACAGCGTCTTGGCTTCCTGATTTTGCGTGCTCAGCGCGAACGTTTCCAAGCTGGCTTGCGCGCTTTTCAGCGAAGCCAGCGTCGTTTTTACTTGGCTTGCCACGGTCATCATTATCACCTCCACTAACGATAATGTGCGCGATTAAGAAGCAGCTAATGAATGTAAATAACTACCTGCCATAACTCTTCCGTTTCGGCAAATAATTTAATTGATCTCGTTACACCAAGAAAGCTAAGCTCGCACGGAAAAGGAGAGGGATTCGTTGCAGGATTGGATGCACATTTTTTTTCGGGCGCTTTTGACGATCGCGATCTTGTTTTTGATGACCCGAATTTTGGGGAAAAAGCAAATATCTCAATTGACCTTCTTCGAATACATAACGGGAATTACCCTTGGCGAGGTTGCGGGCTTTATGTCCACCGACGTCGAAGCGAACTACATGCACGGCTTTATCGCCTTGCTGCTCTGGTTCGCGGTTCCACTGCTGCTGGAGATGCTGACGCTCAAAAGCAAGCGGCTGCGGGAATGGTTCGAGGGAAAAGGAACGGTGTTCATCAAGGAAGGCAAAATTCTCGAGGACAATCTGAAGAAAGAACGCTATACCGCCGACGAGTTGCTGGAGCAGTTGCGGGCCAAAAGCGTATTTAACGTGGCCGACGTGGAGTTTGCCATGCTGGAACCGAGCGGAGAAGTCAGCGTGCTGCTGAAAAAAGAAAATCAACCGCTCACGGCGAAGCATCTTGGAATCAAAACGGCGCCCGAACGCGAGTCGCAAGCGGTCATTATCGACGGCAATATGATGGACGAGCCGCTGGCCACAGCCGGACTGAGCCGGGAATGGCTGTTCACGGAGCTGGAAAAAATCGGCGTGACGCTGGAGAACGTATTCATCGGTCAAGTGGACGCCTACGGAGGGCTGCACGTCGATTTGTACGATGACATGCTTCTGGTGCCTGACGATGTGTCAAAGCCGCTGTTGTTTGCAACGCTCAAGAAATGCGAAGCGGATTTGTCGCTTTACGCTCTCGCGGTTAAGAACGAGGGCGCGAAGCACGTATACGAGAGCTGCGCGGAGCAAATGAACCGGATCCTGGAGCAGGCCGAGCCTCTGTTGAAGCGATAAAACCATGCGGGAGGAGCAGCGAGCATGACCACAAAGTCCAAAATGAAAAAATTGACCTGGACCCAGCAGGAATATCAGGAATTCGCGAAAAAGAGAGAGCCGGCGCGTCCGGTGCTCCAAAACTGCATTCGCGCTTTTATTGCCGGAGGGTTCATCTGTCTGATCGGACAATTCGTCTCCCAATTTTTTATTTACTGGTTCGGATTTACCGAAAAAACGGCGGGGAATCCGACGGTAGCGGTGATGATTTTCCTGTCCGTCGTTCTGACCTGCCTCGGCGTATACGACAAAATCGCCCAATGGGCGGGAGCCGGCTCAGCCGTCCCCGTCACCGGATTTGCCAACTCGATGTGCTCCGCGGCGCTGGAGCATAAAAGCGAAGGCTACGTGCTGGGCGTCGGAGGCAACATGTTCAAGCTGGCAGGTCCCGTTATCGTCTACGGGACGGTATCCGCATTTGTGATCGGTCTCATCCACTGGCTGTTCGGATTGGGGGTCAAATGAGATGCTGAAGGGAGCCCAAAGCTGGGAATTCAAGAAGCGGCCGGTCATCCGGGGGACGGCTACGATCGTCGGGCCGGACGAGGGCAACGGACCGCTCGGCAACGAATTCGATATCGTGCACGCGGATTCGACGATCGGACAGGACAGCTGGGAGAAGGCCGAGAAAAAAATGCTGGAGGAAGCGGCGAAACTGGCCATCGAAAATGCGTGCTTGACCAAAGAGCACATCCAGTTCTATGTCGGGGGCGACCTGCTGAATCAGATTATCAGCAACAGCTTTGCGGTCCGGACGATGCAAATCCCGTACCTCGGCATCTTCGGCGCTTGCTCGACTTCGATGGAGGGGCTCGCCGTCGCGTCGCTGATCGTGGACTCCGGCTTCGGCCATCATGTGCTGGCCGGCACCTGCAGCCATAACTCCACGGCGGAGAAGCAGTTCCGCTATCCGACGGAATACGGCTCGCAGAAGCCGCCGACCGCGCAGTATACGGTAACGGGCGCGGCTTGCGCCGTTGTGGGGAACCACGGCCCGGGACCGGTCGTGACCGGGGCGACGATCGGCCGCGTCATCGACATGGGCATCAAGGACCCGTTCAATATGGGGGCTGCGATGGCCCCGGCGGCGGTCGATACGCTGCAGTCGCATTTTCGCGATTTTCAGCGGGAGCCGGGCTACTACGATCTAATCGTGACCGGCGATTTGTCGAAGGTCGGCTACGAAATCGCCTGCGAGCTATTGGAGAAGCACAAGGTGCCGATACATCAAACGTCCTATAAAGACTGCGGCCTGATGATCTTCGACCGGGAGAAGCAGAACGTGCAGGCCGGCGGCAGCGGGTGCGCCTGCTCCGCCGTCGTCACCTACGGTCATATTTTGAAGCGCGTGAAAAAGGGGGAGCTGAAGCGGGTGCTCGTGGTGGCGACGGGAGCGCTGCTGTCTCCGCTTTCTTTCCAGCAAGGAGAAAGCATTCCCTGCATCGCCCATGCGGTAGCGATCGAAAGCGAGGTGCGTTAGATTATGGATTGGATGCAGTTTGTTTGGGCGTTTATCTTCGGCGGGGCCATCTGCGTGATCGGGCAGCTGTTGATTGACGTCATGCGGCTGTCACCCGCGCATACGATGAGCACGCTGGTCGTCGCAGGAGCGATTGTCGACGGCATTCCGATCGGCAATAAGAGCCTGTACGACCGGTTTATCGAGTTTGCCGGCGCGGGGGCGACCGTACCGATCACAAGCTTCGGCAATTCGCTCGTCCACGGCGCGTTAGCCGAGCTTAAGCTGCACGGCGTCGTCGGCATTATTACCGGCATTTTCGAGGTGACGAGCGCGGGCATCTCGGCGGCTATCATCTTTTCGTTTCTTGCGGCGCTCGTGTTCAGACCGCAAGGCTGAGCGGGATTTTAACATTTTCCACGAACCGACCTGTCCGCGCGTGCCCCGGCGACTTTCCGGGGTTTTTTGCATTTCGCCGAACAATTTCATCGGTTTTACACGTATACGCCGTTTTTTGAATCCTGTACAATAAGGAAATAACGTTTTCCTTGACGATCGTTTTGGTTTTGTTACATTTTGTTGCAATTTGGCGTTATTTTCCCCATATGGAACCATTTTTGACAACTTTATTTCCCGTTCTTACGTATATACTTTGTACGATAACTTTTCGAGGAGGCCCGGACGATGGAAACGATGATACGAGAAGATATTCAAGCCTTGAAGCGCATACAAGCGAATTTGGCATCCTGCATCCTCGGCAAAACGGACGAGATTGTGCTGCTGATGACCGCCATGCTGGCAGGAGGCCATGTGCTGCTTGAGGATGTGCCCGGCACCGGCAAGACGGTGCTGATCAAAGCGCTTGCCAAATCGATCCGCGGCCAGTTTCGCCGTATTCAGTGCAATCCCGACCTTCTACCCACCGATATTACGGGAGTTTCGATCTATCATCCGAAGGACGAGGTATTTATTTTCCGTCCCGGACCGATCATGACGCATATTTTGCTGGCGGACGAAATTAACCGGGCGACGACCAAGACGCAATCGGCGCTGCTCGAAGCGATGGAGGAGCGCCATGTGACGGTCGACGGGGAAACGTACGAGCTGCCGAAGCCCTTCCTGCTGCTCGCAACGCAAAATCCGATTGACTTCGAGGGTACGTACATTTTGCCGGAAGCCCAGCTGGACCGGTTTATGATGAAGTTCAGTCTCGGCTACCCGGATGCGGATACGGAAACGAAGATGATTTTGGCGCAAAGCGTCGTCCATCCGCTCGAAGAGCTGGAGCCGGTTGCGGACAGCGAGCAAATCTTGGCGATCCAGAAGCAGGTCAAGCAGGTGCATCTCGACGAAGCGGTAGCCGCTTATCTGGTCGCTGTCGCCCGTCTGACGCGCGAGCATGGCTCGATCTATCTCGGCGCCAGCCCGCGGGCGACACTTGCGCTCGTGCAGGCCTCCAAAGCGCTTGCATTAATTCAGGAGCGGGACTATGTCATCCCGGACGATATTAAATTTTTGGTGCCGTACGTGCTCGGCCACCGCATTTTGCTGACGGCCGAAGCCCGGATGGAGGGGGCTACGGTGCAATCCGTCCTGCAATCGGTTGTGCAGCAGGTGAAAGTGCCGGTGCGTTGGGAGAAGTGAGCATGATGAAACCTTCCTTCGCTCACAGGCTTCCGTCCCGGCTACGGTTCAGCCGCAAATTTTGGGCGGTGGCGACGGCTTTTGCCGGAAGTCTCGGCTTCTTGCTGTTTCAGGGCGGCAAGCTCGCTTTAATGCTGTTCGTGATGATGACGATTTTGAGCGTTTATTTGCTGCTGGGGCAGTGGAGCGGCATTAAGCGGACCCAAGGGGTACGCACGCTGTCCGGCGGCGATTACGGCTCTCTGCTGCCGGCGGGCAGCTCGCTTGGGATAACGATTCAACTGCAAATTCCGGGCATATGGCCGATCCCCTATTTGTTTATCAAGGATCGCTTGTACCATAAAAGCGGGCGCGAGCTGACGTTTGAAGCAACGGTCGTTCCCGACTGGCGGCGGCGCGCGGAATGGGAATACCGGACTCCGGCGATGCGCCGGGGCCGCTATACGTTCGGACAGACGGAATGCGTGACGGAAGACGTCTTCGGCTTGTTCGAGCACAAGGGCAGTCTGGAGCTGCCCCAGAGCATCGCCGTGCTGCCGCAGACCGTGCCGATCCGGGAATGGCAGCAGTACAACCAAATGATCAAAGGAACGAGCCATCACTCGTCCACGACCCGGGCTGTCCGGGAGACGACGCAGATCAACGGGGTTCGCGAATATATTTACGGAGACCGCCTATCCCGCATTCACTGGAATGCGACCGCCAAGACCGGCACTTGGAAATCGAAGGAATTCGAGCGCGAATCGCTGCCCAAATCGTACTTGATACTCGACAGGGCGGGGCAAGCCTACGGGGACCCCGATCAGTTCGAATTGGCCGTATCCGTAGCCGCATCCTTGTTTCAGTACGGCTCGGAACGGGGGCTTGCGCTCGGGCTTGTTTCCACAGGCGCAGACGACGTCTATTTTGAACCCAAGACCGGGCAAACGCTGTATCAGGCGGCGCAGCAGCATTTCATCGATGTGGAGGCCGACGGCGCCCATGACATCCGCCATGTGCTCAAAACGAAAGTGCATCAACTGGTCCCCGGCAGCTTCGTGACGCTGATCAGCCCGATGTCAGGCGAACCGATGCTGCAGGTGCTGGCCTGGCTGAAGCAGCAGCAGATGAATCCTTGCCACCTCTGGATCGGCGCCGCCCGCGGCAAAGAGGGCTGGGTCAAGGATTTGCATGCCCGGGGCATTCCCTGCTATGCCGTAAGGCAGCTGTCGGAGCTGCCCGGACTGTTGGGAGGTCGGAAGGGATGAAGCAGCAGCGAATGTGGCTTAAGCGTCTGCTGTGGGACGAATGGCCGCACCGCTTGTCGGTGTTGTTGTCCGGTTTGATTTTGCTCCAGTTCGTGTACTGGTTCGCCAAAGAAGACGGCTTCTGGCTCCCGGAGACGGTCGCCATCGTGAAGTTGACGCTTCTGGCGGTCTTTGCGTTCGAGCATTTGACACGGCTGCATTGGATCGTGCGAGGTATTTTGCAGCTTGTCTCCATCGTGGTCATCAACGTGCTCGTGCTGGAGCAATTTGAAGTGATCGCGCCGATGAAGGCGTCCAGCTTTGTGGGCTCGAAGCTGTTCTTGAACCTGTACGAGCTTACGCCGTATTTGTGGTTCGGCATGGGCGCCTGGGTCGTTTACGTGACGCTCATTTGGTGGGTGGAAGTCAAGTGGCGGGTATACATTCTGCTGGTGGTCAGCGTGCTTGCGCTCTGCATCCGCGATTCGTTCTCGTCCATCTATCTGTGGCCGCAAGTGGCCGCGATCGTCGGCTGCGGGCTGCTGCTCCTTATTCTCAATCATTTCGCGCAGCTGCGGCGCAAAGATCCGACCGCTTGGCGGCATTTAGCGGAATATCCGGCTTCCATCGCCATGACGGTCGCCTCGTTGATCGGGGTGACGGTGCTTGCCGGATCGCTCATGCCCGAGGTCGGACCGATGCTGACCGACCCGTATACCGCTTGGCGCGCATCCCGGGGAGAGCCGATGGCTTTCACCACAGGCAAAGGTGTTACCGTCCCCCCCAGCGAAGCGATGGATTCCTCGTCGGGCTACAGCCGGAGCGATGCGAATCTGGGAGGCGGCTTCCGGTTCGACTATACACCGGTTATGAGGGTAGAAACGGATCACCGCGCTTATTGGCGGGGCGAGACGCGTTCGCACTATACCGGCAAAGGCTGGGAGGAAAGCGACAGTGAGCGGCGCGGTCCGTGGAACGCGGTCAGGCCCGAGGCTCCGCTTCCGGCGGACGCCCGGTTGACCGGCTCCAAGGCGAAGACGGTGGAGGTGAAGCAAACCGTCACGCTGATGTCGGAGCAGCAGTATCCCGTATTGTTCGGAGCCTACTCCATCCAGAAAGTGATGGGGCTGAACGGCGCCAAAAACGGCTTCGACCCGCTGCAATGGTCGGCTCCGCAATCCGAGATCCGCTACAGCGAGCGCCAGCCGTACCCGCAAACGTATACGATCGTGTCGCAAATGCCGGTTGTTAACGAAGAAGCGCTGCGGAAGCTGCCTCTTGTGCCGCCGAAGCAGGATATGGCGGAATTCGTCCAGCTGCCGAGCAGCGTGCCGGAACGGGTCCGCAAGCTGGCTGCGGATCTGACAAAGGATGCGGCCAGTCCGTACGACAAAGCGAAGAAGCTGGAGCAATACTTGCAGACGAGCTTTCCGTATACGAACAAACCCGACATCAGCAGGGGCCAGAGCCGCGATTTTGTCGACCGGTTCCTGTTTGAAATTAAAGAAGGTTATTGCGATTATTACTCTACCGCGATGGTGGTGTTGTCCCGCTCGATTGGGCTGCCGGCGCGCTGGGTCAAAGGCTATGCGTCGGGGACGCCGGATTTTCAGCAGACGGAGCTGCAAGGCTTCGCCCCCCACGAGCTGCTGATGGACCCGGATGGCGGCGGGGTCTATACGGTACGTAACTCCGACGCCCACTCCTGGGTCGAGGTCTATTTCGATGGCTACGGATGGATTCCGTTCGAGCCGACGGCAGGCTTCGCGATGCCGCGCGCCGTACTGCTGGAAGAAACGTCCGCTTCGCCGGTAGAGCCGCAGCCTGCTCCGAAGCCGGAGACGATGCCGGCAGAACCTGCCGTTGAAACGCATCATGTGACCGCGTGGAGCATTGCCGCTGCTGTGATCGTCGTTGCCGCATTCCTCGCCTGGAAGTTGCAGGTGGTCGAGTTGTTGAAGGAACGCGCTCGTCGCCGCCGGGCTTCGCTGCTGAAGCAGAAGGTTATCGTGGAATGCGAACGGCTGCTGCGCATTTTCCGGCGCAACGGGTATGTGCGGGAGGAGCACGAGACGCTGCGCGAAGCGGTGCGCCGCTGGTCTCGTCAGAGCCGGTGGATGAGTGAAGAGCTGGAGGCAGTGCTTCACGTATTCGAGAAGGCGAAGTACGGAAAAGCGGAGATCACCGAGGAAGACTGGAAGAAAACGAACCAAATCGTCGAACGGTTGCGTTCGCAGATGTAAATGTAAATGATCGGCAGACCGCGCCTTTGCGGAGGGCGGTTTGCTTTTTTTGTTCGCTATTTTGCAACAAAATGGACAGTTATGGTATAGTTTGACGTATACAGCCTAATGTCTTTCGAGGTGAATTCTTTGCTGAAAAAGCTAATTCCGCGTCAACAAGTCAACACGATATTTGACATAGATCTTCAAGCGTTATGGGAGCAGGGATACCGCGGCATCATAACGGACTTGGACAATACGCTGGTAGGAGCCAAAGCGCCTCTTGCCACGCCGGAGTTGCTGGATTGGTTGAAAGTCGTGGGGCAAATCGGCTTTCAGGTCGTCATTGTGTCGAACAACCAGCGGAACCGGGTTACCAAGTTCGCCGAGCCGCTGTCCCTGCCTTTCATTTATCGTGCCCGTAAGCCGACAAGCGCAGCGTTCCGGAGAGCCATGAGCATCATGAATTTGCGGGCGCAGCAGACGGTAGTCATCGGGGATCAGATGCTGACCGACGTGCTGGGAGGCAACCGGATGGGGCTTTATACCATCCTCGTCAAGCCGATTTCTCTTGCGGACGAGGGCTTTTTTACGAAGGTAAACCGAAGGATCGAGAAGGCCGCATTAACTATAATGAAAAGGTAGGGAACGTATGACGGCCCACAATCAACATTCCGAAACCAACCGCTGTGCGGGCTGCGGCGTAGCGCTCCAAACGGAGCAGCCGGACCAGCTCGGCTATGTCCCGGCTCAAGCGCTTGCGCGCACGCCGATCATTTGCCAGCGATGTTTCCGCATCAAGAATTACAATGAAGCTTCGGGCATTACGCTCAATCAGGACGATTTTTTGCGGCTGCTCACCCATGTGGGGGGAACGGACTCGCTGGTCGTGAACATTGTCGATATTTTCGATTTCGAGGGCAGTATGATTTCCGGTCTAGCGCGGTTTGTCGGCACCAACCCGGTCATCCTGGTCGTGAACAAAATCGATCTGCTTCCCAAAGTGACGAATTACAACCGGATCGTGAACTGGGTGCAGAGACAGGCGAAGGAAGCGGGACTTCGGGTCGTGGAAGTCGTCCTGTGCTCAGCGAAAAAAAATATGGGCTTCGAGCGGGTTATCGAAGCGTTGGAGCTGCACCGCAAAGGGCGCGACATCTATGTCGTCGGGGCGACGAACGTCGGCAAATCGACGCTCATCAACCGGCTTATTCGCGATTACAGCGATTTGGACGCCGAGCTGACGGTGTCGCAATATCCGGGTACGACGCTTGATCTCGTGCGCATTCCGCTGGACGACGGCGCCTCGATCATCGATACGCCGGGCATCGTGTACAAGCATCGTCTGACGGAGCTCGTCAGCAAGAAAGATTTGATGAAGGTGATGCCGGACAGGCCGATCAAGCCGCTGGTGTTCCAATTGAACGATCAACAGACGATCTTCTTCGGCAGCTTGGCGCGCTTCGATTTCGTACAGGGCGAACGGCAATCGTTCACGTTCTACGTTTCCAACGCGCTCCAGGCCCATCGGACGAAGCTGGATCGGGCGGACGAGCTGTACGAGGAGCACCGGGGCGTGCTTCTGTCGCCGCCAAGCCTGGTAGAGCTGGAGGAGTTACCCAAGCTGACCAAGCATCCGATCCGCATTCCGAAGAATGCGAATCTGGACGTCTCGGTCTCGGGCCTCGGCTGGATCAAAGTAAACGGCACTGCCGGAGCGGATCTGGTCATCCACGTGCCGAAAGGCGTGAAAGTCGCGGTTCGGGAATCGGTCATCTAGCGGGGAGCGGGAGGAACGGACGAGAATGAGCAAGCATAAACTGGACAGCCACACGATTTTGTACGGAGTGTTCGGCGATCCGATCCGGCATTCCAAATCGCCGATCATGCTGAACAGGGCATTCGAAGCGGCGGGAATCAATGCGGCGTACGGAGCGTTTCACATCCTGCCCGGCACGCTGAAGGACGCGGTGGCCGGCATCCGGGCGCTGCAATTCCGCGGGGTCAATGTGACGATTCCGCACAAGGTCGAGGTCATGTCCTATTTGGACGAAATCGACGAAGGAGCCCGCGCCATCGGAGCGGTGAATACTATCGTTAACGAAGGCGGCCGGCTGATCGGCTACAATACGGACGGCATCGGGTATATGCGTTCGCTCCGCGAAGAGACGGGCATCTCGCTGAAGGGTCGCAAGGTGCTTATGATCGGCGCAGGGGGAGCGGCGCGCGGCGTCGGCTACGCGCTGGCCCGCGAAGGAGCGGAGCACATCTACATCGCGAACCGCACGAAGGAGAAGGCGCTCGACCTCGCTTCGTCGATGAGCGAATTCGGGAGCGTATCCGGGCACGGCCTGGACGAGATTCCGAAGCTGGCCGGAGAGGCCGCTCTGATCGTCAACAACACGCTGCTCGGCATGCATCCGAACGTGGACGAAGTTCCGATGGACATCTCATTAATTCGCCCCGAGACGGTCGTCAGTGATCTGGTGTACAACCCGCTGATCACCCGTTTCCTGCGCGAAGCCCGCGATCAGCGCGGCGCTGTCATTCACAGCGGCCTCGGCATGTTCATATATCAAGGCGCGTACGCCTTCGAATATTGGACCGGCCAGCCTGCTCCAATCGCCGCCATGCGCGAAGTGGTGGAACAATCTTTTATGGAGTCGGTGCAGTAGAATTTTTGAAGAACTTGGAAGAACGCCTGCGTTTCGGTTAGGCACGGATTTGGCAAGGGTTTACTTTGCGGGTTTTGGGTTTGTTGGGGTTTTAGAAAGCGTCCAGGGCGCTTCATGACAAGGTCATGAGCCCCTGACGCCCCGGTTTGCGCCTTGCGCCGAACAAGAGCTTCATGACAGCGTCATGAGGCGGCTCCTTCCCCTCAGTCCAACAAAAACCGCACGACGCAACACAGCGCACCCCGGGCATACGTATGGAGAGAACGCCGCATGCGAGCGTGTCCCGAAGGGACGAAAGCGTTCCTGCGCGAACGTCCCTTCAACGCCGGCCCCGCAGCAGGCACGCCCCTTTCGGGTGTCCAGAGGGCGCAGCCCTTTGGGGTCCTCCCTACTAGGGAGGATTTAGGAGGGTATCCACTTGAGGAGGATCAATAACAACTATGTTAACAGGCAAACAAAAACGGTATTTGCGCTCGATGGCGCATCATCTGAACCCGATTTTTCAGGTCGGCAAAGGAGGCGTAAACGATCATCTGATCCGACACATCAGCGAGGCGCTGGAAGTCCGCGAGCTGATCAAAGTGACTGTGCTTAACAACTGTATGGAGGACCGGAGCGAAGTGGCCGAGCAGTTGGCGCAGGGTGCCGGCGCGGAGCTGGTTCAAGTGATCGGCAAAATCATCGTGCTCTACAAGGAATCCCGCGAGCATAAGACGATCGAGCTCCCGGTTTAAGCTTACGGCGGTAGAAGTGGCATTTCAGCTAAAAAAAGGGGGATGCCGGATGAAGGTTGGTCTGATGGGCGGCACCTTCGATCCCGTTCATATCGGGCATTTGATTGCCGCCCAAAGCGTCTGCGAGAGGCTGGAACTCGACGAGGTATGGTTTATGCCGACGAACGTGCCTCCGCATAAAGAACAGGCGCCCGGGGCTTCCCCGCGGCAGCGGCTGGAGATGGTCGAGCTGGCCGTCGAAGGGCACCCGCACTTCCGGGCTTCGGATATGGAGCTGCGCAAAGGCGGCGTATCGTACAGCATCGAGACGGTAACGATGCTTCGGGCGCAGCATCCCGGTTATCGGTTTACTTATATTATCGGGGCCGATATGGTCCGATATTTGCCGAAGTGGTATAAGATCGACGAGCTAGCCCGACTGGTTACTTTCGCCGGACTGCAGCGGCCGGGCTACGAAACGGGCTACGAGGGGCTACCCGATGCCATTCGGCAGGCGGTGAAGCTTGTACCGATGCCGCAAATCGAGCTGTCGTCCACGTTAATCCGGCAGCGTCGGGCTTCGGGACGGTCGGTGCGTTACATGGTCCCGGACCGGGTAAATCATTATATCGAGGTGAACCGTTTGTATGAAGCGTGAGGAAATGATCGAATCAGTTCGCTCCCAGATGCCGGAGAAGCGCTGGAACCATACGCTTGGCGTCATGGAAACGGCGGTGCGGCTGGCGGAGCGCTATGGGTCGGACCCGGCCAAAGCCGAGCTGGCGGCCATTCTCCACGATGTCTGCAAATATTGGCGCGTGGACGAGCAAGCGCGCATCATCCGCGAGAACGGTCTGCCTCAGGATTTGCTCGATTATGACAAAGAGCTGTGGCATGCCCATGCGGGCGCTTGGATCGCCCGGGAGCAGTACGGCGTAAGCGACGAGGAAGTGCTGAATGCGATCCGTTATCACACCTCGGGGCGGGCGCGAATGACACTGCTGGACAAGGTCGTTTGTCTGGCGGATTACATGGAGCCGGGTCGGGATTTTCCGGGCGTGCATAATATTCGCCAAAACGCCGAACATAGTTTAGAGAAGGCACTTATAACCGGATTTGACGGAACGATCCGTTTTTTATTGGATAAAGGCAAGCGAATTTATCCGCTGACCTTCGAAGCTCGCAACGGACTGATCCGGGAGCTGGAGGAGCGGGGAGAAACGGTATGATTCATTTACAGGAGGAAACGATATGACCATTCAACCGGATGAGCTTATGCAGCTTGTGGTCGATGCGGCCGAAGACAAGAAAGCGATGGACGTAACGGCATTGAATCTGCGCGGGATTTCTTTGATCGCGGATTATTTTGTGATTTGCCACGGTAATTCCGAAACGCAGGTGCAAGCGATCGCGACCGAGATTAAAAAGCGTTCGGAAGAGCGCGGCGCACGAATTCGCGGCCTCGAAGGCATGGACACGGCCCGTTGGGTGCTTGTCGACTTGGGCGACGTCGTCGTTCACGTGTTTCACCGCGACGATCGCGAATATTATAACATCGAGCGGCTGTGGTCCGACGCGAAAGTGGTCGAACGGGTATGAGGCTGGAAGCCGGAACGATCCGACGCTTGGACGTGGCGAGGGAAGTGTCGCCGCACGGTTATTTTTTGACGGACGGCACACAGGACGTGCTGCTCCATTACAGCGAAGCCGCCGGGGAAGTGAAGCCGGGAGAGCAGGTTGAGGTATTCCTGTTCCACGACACCGAGGACAGGCTGGCGGCGACGATGCGCAAGCCGCTCGTGACGCTCGGAGAAGTCGCGCTTCTCGAAGTGGTCGACACTCATCCGCGCTTCGGCTGCTTTCTCGAAATGGGGCTCGGACGTCATTTGCTGCTTCCTTTTAAAGAGCTTCCTGAGCTTAAGGAGCTGCGTCCCGAAGTCGGAGACCGCGTGTTCGTCGTACTCGCGCACGACCGCCAAGGACGGCTTGTAGCCAAAGTCGCCGGAGAAGACCGGCTCAAACGGCTGTGCTTTGATGCTCCGGCAACCTGGCGCAACGCTTGGGTCGATGCCCGCGTCTACAAGCCGCTGCAAATGGGATCGTTCGTCGTCTGCGACGGCGGCGTGGTCGGCTTCGGCGTCATCGGCTTCATTCATGCGTCCGAGAGAAGCCGGCTGCTGCGTCTCGGTGAACAGGTGAAGGTGCGCGTCACGTTTGTGCGCGAGGACGGCAACGTCAACTGCTCGATGCGCGAGCGTAAGGAAGTCGGACGCGACACCGATTCGGAGAAGCTGCTGGCTTTCCTTAAAGAGCGCCCGAATCAGGCGATGCCGTATTCGGACGAAACCCCGGCCGATTTGATCAGTCAGCGGTTCGGCATGAGCAAGTCCGCCTTCAAGCGCGGCATCGGCAAGCTGATGAAGGAAGGCCTGGTTTATCAGGAAGGCAGCTGGACCTATTTGAAAAAAGAAGCGGCATCGCAGCCGGCATCCGAATGAAGGTCGTTCGGAGCCGGCCTTTGTCTGTTCGGTGAAGGAGGAGCAAGCCGTGGCTTACGAACAATTTTCGTATCTATACGACCGGCTGATGGAGGATATGCCATACGACGATTGGCTCCGCTTTGCGCAGAAATGCTGGGATAAGTTTGGCACGCCTAGAAGCGTGGTCGATTTGGGCTGCGGCACCGGAAGCATAGCCGTCCCGCTGGCGCAGCTCGGCTACGAGGTCGTCGGCATCGATCTGTCGGAGGATATGCTGTCCATGGCCAGTCAAAAAGCGGAAAACGCCCAGCGGAGCAAGCCTTTTCCTGCGGGCGGAAGCGTGATGTGGCTTCAGCAGGACATGCGCGAATGGGAGCTTGGCCGTCAGATGGACGCGGTCATCTCGTTTTGCGATTGCTTGAACTATTTGCTGGAGGAAGAAGACATCGAGCGGACCTTCAAGCAAGTATACGACGGGCTTGCTCCGGGCGGCGTATTCGTGTTCGACATGCACACGCAGAGCCAGCTTCAGAACTACGCGGAATCGCAGCCGTTTTTCCTGAACGATGACGACGTCGCCTACATCTGGACCTGCGATTTCGATCCGGGCCGCTGCGAAATCGAGCATGAGTTGACATTGTTCGTGCGGGAAGGGGACACATGGGCGGAAGGGTCTGACGACGCCATTACCGAGCGGTATCACCGGATCGAGGAGCTGCATGTGCAGCGGGCGTATCCGCTCGATTGGGTGCAGGAGCGGCTTCGTGCGGCCGGATTTTCCGAGACAGCATGCTATGCCGACTTTTCGTTCGAAGCGCCGACGGACGATACGCAGCGAGCGTTTTTTGTGGCTGTGAAGCCGCGGGACTGAGCTTGAAGTGGGATAAACGGACGCGGACGCATCTCGTTAACGCGTTAAATGGATAATCAGTTGCAGCAGGCACAGGATCATCCCCCATAGCGGGAGCGACAGCATTACCCCGTTGACGAATCCTTTCATACGGCTCATCCTCCGAAGCTTTGAATAGAAAACTTTTATTACAAAGTATGGCCAAGTTGTGGAGGATGTAACCGGGACAGGCCCGTTGCGATTGGCCCGGCGGCATTTATCCCGCAGCTTCGGGAAAATCAGGGGCCCGGCTTGACACGGAGGAATCGTTTTTCATATAATGAAACCTAATTGGAGCATATATGCAAAAGGCCGTGACAAGAACTAGTAACTGCAGCGCTTTCTTTCAGAGAGCCGGTGGCGGGTGGGAACCGGTAGAAGCGGGCAGCGAACTCATCTTCGAGCCGTTAGGCCAAAAGACCGCAACCGAGCGCAAGCTTCGCCGGTCACAGCCGCAAACGTCCCCCGCGTTAAGGGGAGAGTGGACCCGGGCAAAGCATGCCTGAGTCAACTAGGGTGGTACCACGGGAAATAAGCCTCTCGTCCCTAGCGTTGCGCTAGCGATGAGGGCTTTTTTGTTTGAATCGAAGGAGGTCTACACAATATGGCACAGGAAACTAGAGAACAGCAAGGGTACAACCCCTTGGCGATTGAACCGAAATGGCAGCAATATTGGGAGAAAAACAAAACGTTCAAGGTGCTGGACGACGAGAGCAAGCCGAAGTTTTACGCGCTTGACATGTTTCCGTATCCTTCCGGAGCAGGACTTCACGTCGGGCACCCGGAAGGCTATACGGCGACGGATATCGTATCCCGCTATAAACGGCTGCGCGGCTATAACGTTCTGCATCCGATGGGATGGGACGCCTTCGGCTTGCCGGCGGAGCAGCATGCACTCGATACGGGACAGCATCCGCGCGACATTACGTTCCGCAATATCGATAATTTCCGCAGACAGGTCAAGTCGCTCGGCTTCTCTTACGATTGGGACCGCGAATTCAGCACGACCGATCCCGAATATTATAAATGGACGCAATGGATTTTCGTTCAACTGTATAAAAAGGGTCTTGCCTACGTGGACGAAGTGCCGGTCAACTGGTGTCCGGCGCTCGGAACGGTGCTGGCCAACGAAGAAGTCATCGACGGCTTGAGCGAGCGCGGCGGCCATCCGGTCATCCGCAAGCCGATGCGCCAATGGGTGCTCAAAATCACCGAGTATGCGGAGCGCCTGCTGGAGGATCTTGAGGAGCTCGACTGGTCCGAAAGCATCAAGGATATGCAGCGCAACTGGATCGGCAAGTCTACGGGCGCCGAAGTGACGTTTGCCATCGACGGACATGGAAACGATAGCCTGAAGGTATTCACGACCCGTCCGGATACGCTGTTCGGAGCCACCTATTGCGTATTGGCGCCCGAGCATGAGCTCGTAGCCCGTATTACGACGCCGGAGCAAGCTCAAGCGGTGCAAGACTATCAGGAACGTGCGGCCCGCAAAAGCGACTTGGAGCGCACCGATCTTGCGAAGGAAAAAACAGGCGTCTTTACCGGCGCCTATGCGGTCAATCCGGTCAACGGCAGCAAGGTGCCGATCTGGATCGCCGACTATGTGCTGGCCGGATACGGAACAGGCGCGATCATGGCGGTGCCGGGGCACGACCCGCGCGACTGGGAGTTCGCGAAGCAGTTCGACCTTCCGATTGTGGAAGTGGTGCAGGGCGGCGATGTAAACAAGGAAGCGTACGCCGGCGACGGCGCGCACGTCAACTCCGAGTTCCTGAACGGCTTGAATAACGAGCAAGCCATCGTGCGAATGATTGAGCACCTCGAAGCCAACGGCAAAGGCCAAGGCAAAGTCACCTATCGTCTCCGCGACTGGCTGTTCAGCCGCCAACGTTACTGGGGCGAGCCGATTCCGATCCTCCATCTGGAGGACGGTACGATGAAAACCGTACCGGAAGATCAGCTGCCGCTGCTGTTGCCGGAGGTGGACGAAATCAAGCCTTCCGGGACCGGCGAATCGCCGCTTGCCAATGTGACGGATTGGGTGAATACGGTAGATCCGGAGACCGGCCTCAAAGCGCGCCGCGAGACGAACACGATGCCGCAATGGGCGGGAAGCTGCTGGTACTACCTGCGCTTTATCGATCCGAAGAACAAGGACGAGATCTGCTCCAAGGAGCTGCAGCGCAGATGGCTGCCGGTTGACCTGTACATCGGAGGCGCGGAGCATGCTGTGCTTCACCTGCTGTATGCCCGTTTCTGGCACAAAGTATTGTACGACCTCGGCGTTGTAGAAACGAAGGAGCCTTTCTACAAGCTGGTTAACCAAGGAATGATTCTCGGTGAGAATATGGAGAAAATGAGCAAATCGCGCGGCAACGTCATCAACCCGGACGAAATCGTCGGCGAATACGGCGCGGATACGCTGCGCATGTACGAGATGTTCATGGGGCCGCTGGAAGCGACGAAGCCTTGGAATACGAACGGCGTAGAGGGCACATTCCGCTTCCTGAGCCGCGTATGGCGCTTGTTCGTCGGCGAAGACGGAGGGTTGAGTGCGAAAATTACCGAAGATCGCGATGCGGGCAGCGAAGCGTTCAAACGGACCTGGCACCGCACGATTAAGAAAGTCACCGAAGACTACGATGCGCTGCGCTTCAATACGGCAATCAGCCAACTGATGATCTTCGTCAACGAAGCGTACAAGACGGACCGTCTGCCGAAAGCGGCGATGGAAAACTTCGTGCAAATGCTGTCTCCGATCGCGCCGCACTTGGCGGAAGAGCTGTGGGAGAAGCTCGGTCATTCCGGTACCGTTGCTTATGAGGCATGGCCTGTATACGACGAAGCGTGGACAGTCGACAACGAAGTGGAAATCGTCATCCAAGTGAACGGCAAAATCGCCGACCGCGCCACGATCGCGGCGGATGCCGACGAAGCGACAATGCAGGAGCTGGCGCTTGGCTTGGATAAAGTCAAAGAAGCTATGGCGGGTAAAACCGTCCGCAAGGTGATTGCCGTCAAAGGCAAGCTTGTCAATATCGTCGTAGGGTAAGAAGCGGCGTCGGGCAAACAAAAAACCGCACTCCGGAATCGGAGCACGGCGGTTCATATCGGAAAAGGACGTGAAAGCATCGCGTTCTGTTCGGCCTACGGGCTGAAAAACCGGGCTTTCACCTTTTCCACATCTTCATCGTATTTAGCGTGAGTTGTGCGGATCAGGTCGTCAAAGACCCCGCACAACTCTTTTTGCATTATGCGGAGACCTTCCGCGGTAATGCCGCCGGGAACGGACACCCGCTGCTGCAGGGAAGCGGGCGTAAAGCCTCCAGTGGTTAGCAGCCTGCCGGTGCCGAGCGTCATCTCGGCCGCAAGCTGCGTAGCCTCCGTCTCGGAGATGCCGGTGGCGGCAACGGCGGCCTCGACGAATTTTTGCACGAAAAAGGCCAGAAACGCCGGGCCGCAGCTTGTAATGTCCGAAGAAACACGCGTATGCTCCTCGCGGATGCGGATAGGGGCGCTAATGTGGGAGAGCAGCAGCTCCAGCCGCGACTGATCCTCGTCGGTCATCCGCTCTCCGTAAATGCACAGTGTCGCGCCACTGAGCACATAGTTGGTAATGCTTGGAATGACCTTGGCGATTTTACAGGGAAGCAGTGTTTCCAGATGACGAATTTGCACCGGGCTTGTAATGGAGACAACGACCGTTTCAGGAGCGACAACATCCCGGATATCATCGATGACCGCTTTAAATTCCATAGGCTTGACGCATAGAAAAAGAAGCTGGGCCCCTGATGCAGCTTCCTTATTAGAACGGGCTGTTTGCAGGCCCGGGTAGCTTTCCGCTAACTGTTCCGCTTTGCGGGCGGTGCGATTGGTCACAACAAGATGCTCCGGGCTGACTGCGCCGGATTGAATGAACGCTTCGATGAGAATACTGCCCATGCTGCCTGTTCCGATAAATCCGATTTGCATGACCATCCCCCCTGATTGGATTGCAGCCTTTTTCATGTATATGAGACAGATCGTAAAACCATGCATTCGATTTTTCGATCAAGATTCGATCAAGATTCGATGCAGAAACGAGGTGGAGCAATGCCCCATTTTTCGGAAAAAGCTTTGGTTCGTCTTGCCGGCCTGGTGCTCGTCGCTGGCATTATCATTGTACTGCTGCTATGGCGTCCTTGGACCTCTGAGGGGATACCGGCGGGCTTTAAGGCGGCGGACGAAGAAATGAGAAAATTGCTTCAGGAGCAGAACGAAGCAAGACAGGCGAATGGGCTTCCGGGCGAGGCGAAGGCAGCGAAGGATGAAAAGAACCCTGCGGCGGAGCCGAAAGAGAACACGGTCGCGGAGAAGGCTTCCGCAGAGTCAGCGTCCAAGCCTACCGCGGTGGGTAGTCCACCGGAAGAAGCTTCCGCCGTCGGGGCGGCTTCCGATTCGGCGAAGGCCGCTGCCGGGAAGCCGGCGGAGAGCGCTTCGGGCAAAATCAATTTGAACACGGCTACCGCCAAACAGCTGGACGAGCTCCCGGGAATCGGGGCCAGCCGGGCGCAAGCGATCGTCGAGCTTCGCAAGAAGCTGGGCGGTTCGTTCAAATCCGTGGACCAGCTGCTGGAAGTGAAGGGAATCGGCGAAAAAATGCTGCAAAAAATAAAGCCTCTCGTCACGTTGGAGCCTTGAATCGGCCAGGCTGTGCAATTATGTCTTGAATGTTTTGCGGAGAAAGCTTTCGTTTTGCTGCGGAATGTGCGAAAATAGGTACGATTATCCATCATTTCTGTTGATTATAAGGAGGATGCAGTATGTCAGATGAGCGCAAGCTTTCTTTGGAAACGTTGGCCGTTCACGCAGGACAGGAGATTGACCCAACGACGATGTCCCGAGCAGTTCCTTTGTACCAGACGACGTCCTATGGATTTCGCGATACGGATCACGCCGCCGATTTATTCGCTCTCAAAGAGTTCGGTAACATCTATACGCGCATTATGAATCCGACGACCGACGTGTTCGAAAAACGCGTTGCTGCGCTCGAAGGCGGAGCTGCGGCTCTGGCGACGGCATCCGGCCAAGCGGCCATCACATACTCGATCCTTAACATTGCCGGAGCGGGCGACGAGATCGTCTCATCGTCCACCTTGTACGGCGGTACTTACAATCTTTTTGCAAATACACTGGCGAAACTCGGCATTAAAGTGCATTTCGTTGATGCGAGCGGTCCGGAAAATTTCCGGAAAGCTATTACGCCTAAGACGAAAGCCGTGTTCGCGGAAGCGATCGGCAATCCTAAGGGCGACGTGCTCGATATTGCTGCCGTAGCGGCTATTGCGCATGAGAACGGCATTCCGTTGATTATCGACAATACGTTCCCGAGCCCGTATCTTTGCCGTCCGATCGAACACGGAGCGGACATTGTCGTTCACTCCGCGACCAAATTTATCGGCGGGCACGGCACCTCGATCGGGGGCATTATCGTCGACGGCGGCCGTTTCGATTGGAAAGCCAGCGGCAAATTTGCCGGTTTGACCGATCCGGACCCGAGCTACCACGGAGTCGTCTATACCGACGCCGTCGGGCCGATCGCTTATATTATCAAGGCACGCGTGCAGCTTCTGCGCGACATGGGCGCTTCGATCTCGCCGTTCAACGCGTTCCTCCTGCTGCAAGGGCTCGAAACGCTTCATCTTCGCATGGAGCGTCACAGCTTCAATGCGCAGAAGGTTGCCGAATTCCTGGAAAAGCACGAAGCTGTGGATTGGGTAAGCTACTCGGGTCTTCCGAGCCATTCGTCGCATGAGCTGGCGAAAAAATATTTGCCTAAAGGCCAGGGCGCGATCATGACGTTCAGCATCAAAGGCGGTGTGGAAGCAGGGCGCAAAGTGATCAATGCGGTAAAGCTGTTCTCCCATTTGGCGAACGTCGGCGATTCGAAGTCGCTCATCATCCATCCGGCCAGCACAACGCATCAGCAGCTTAGCGAGCAGGAGCAGGCGGCGGCGGGCGTAACGCCGGGGATGATTCGTCTGTCCATCGGCACGGAAGCGATCGACGACATTATTTATGATTTGGATCAAGCGATCCAAGCAAGCCAGAAATAGAGCCGTAAAACAAAGGAGCTTGAATCAGCATGATGGCACGTAAAGATTGGGATACGTATTTTATGGATATCGCCTATATGGCTTCCACCCGCTCCCAATGCAGCCGAAGGCACGTTGGAGCCGTCCTGGTGCAGGGGAAGAAGCTGCTCGGCACGGCGTACAACGGTGCTCCGATGGGCGTGCCGGATTGCTCGGAAGCGGGCTGCATGCTCGTGGAAGAGTACGAATTGGTCGCATCGGACGGCAAGGAGCAGGTGGTCAAGAAGCAGCGCTGCATCCGGACGATCCATGCAGAGCAAAACCTGCTGCTGTTTACAGACCGCGAAGACCGCGAAGGGTCTGTTGTTTATGTGACCGACCAGCCGTGCTGGACGTGCGCAAATATGCTTGCGAACAGCGGCGTGTCGGAAATCGTGTTCCACCGGCCGTATCCGAAAGATAACGACAAGGTGCGAGCATTGATGGAGCAGCGCGGAATGACGTTCCGGCAGCTTGAAAACTACGATCCGCCGGCCGGAACGGTCAGCGAAGTGAAAAATTAGAACGATCCAAAGCTTAGGAGGAAGAACCTCTTTTGGGGCGTGCGTCAGGCATGCGCCCGGAAGAGGTTCTTTTTTTGTTGCTGGAAGGAGGAGCGGATGGCTCAAAGACCGATCGTAGCGTTTGCGGTATGTTGGGGGATAGGCTATGCCATTGCTGTGATCGTGCGGCTGCCATGGATGAATCTGTGGCTGGCTATGGCTGCAGGAATGCTGTATTGCGCCGCGATGATCATGAGGCCAAAGGGGACCGTTTGGCTCCGTAGTCTGTTGATCGTCGCGGCTGCAGCGGGCGTATACGGCGACCATGATGCCCGAAACCGGAGCTTGGTCGAATTACAGACCGAAGAAGTAAGCAGCGTGCATTTTCAAGGGAGGATCGTGACGCCGGTTTCGGTAGATGGGGACCGCGTTTCCTTTCAAGCGGAAGCCGAGTCCATAGCGATTCCTGAGAATGGTGTACCGGAAAATGGCGGCAAAGGCGAGCGGATGCAATTTTCGATCCGTTTGCTTGCCCGGGAGGAGCAGGAGACGGCCAGACGTTGGGAGCGGGGCGACCGGATCGTGCTGGACGGAACGCTGCGCCGCCCGGCGGAAGCGCGTAACTTTGGCGGCTTCGATTACCGGAACTACTTGCGGCTGCAGCATATTCATTGGCAGATGACGGCAAAAGGGACAGCAGGACTCGTCGTGACGCCACCGGAATCGGGGGAATGGGGCGGATGGCTTGCCATGCGCAGCATCGACCGCTTTCGGGACCGGCTGGCGGGGCAGGTAGACCAATTGTTTCCTCCGGATCAAAGCGGCTTTATGAAAGGCATGCTGATCGGCCTGACGGATGAGATCGAACCGCAGCAATTCGAGCGGTTTTCCCGGCTGGGCTTGACCCATATTATCGCGATCTCCGGCTTGAATGTCGCTATTTTTCTGGCATGCTTGATCTGGCTGCTGCGCCGCTTCGGACTGACAAGGGAAACGTATCTGCTTACGGCACTTGCGCTCATGCCGCTGTATATCGTCGTCACCGGGGCTTCGCCTTCAATCGTCCGCGCCGGCCTGATGGCGATGATTGGCTTGTATGCCGCTTATCGGAACCGGCTCAAGGACGGGCTCCACATCGCGCTGATCGCGGGAGTTGGCATGCTCGTCTGGAATCCGTATTATTTGCTGGACGTCAGCTTCCAACTGTCGTTTCTGGTGACGCTCGGCCTCATTCTCGGCGTTCCGCAAATGAACAAGCTGCTACCAGTAAAGCATGTGAAGCTGAGAGACGCGCTTTCGATTACCCTAGTCGCACAGCTGATCTCGTTTCCGCTGTCGATTTATTATTTCAACCAATTTTCCCTAATGTCGTTTGTTGCCAATTTTGCGCTGGTTCCCGCATTTAGTGCATGGGTGATGCCGGGCGGAACGGCGGCCATGCTGATTGGATTCGTCTGGGGGACCGGAGCGGGCTGGCTTGGGTGGCTGATTGCCAAGACGAACGAGCTTCTGTTTTACGTGGTGGAACAAGCCAGCAAGCCGGATGCGGTTCAAACGATTTGGCCGACCCCTTCGCCGGTATGGATATTGGCTTATTACGGGCTATTGTGCGCGGTGCTTGTGCTGCTGCAGCCGTTCGCGGCCAAGGACGAAGGGGGTGCCCCGGAGCCGATGCTTTACGGGGTGAAAACGAATAAACTGCCGTTCCTAAACCGGCAAAAGATGAACCGTTACGTCCTGCTGCCCGCCAGTTTGCTCGGCTTTGCGGGACTTCTCTGGTACGGCTACGATCCCGAACGCGGAACAGCGGAGGGACGCGTGCAGTTTTTGGATGTGGGACAGGGGGACAGTATCTTGATCCAGACGCTGCCGGGAGGCCATACGATCTTGGTGGACGGGGGCGGAACGGTTTCCTTCCGCAAACCGGGAGATGCGTGGAAGGAGCGGAGAGACCCTTATGAAGTGGGCCGGAAAATGCTCGTGCCGCTGCTCAAAAAACGCGGCGTGCAGCAAATCGACGAGCTTATTCTGACGCATCAGGATGCCGATCATTTCGGCGGCTTGCAGGCGGTGCTTGAGCACATTCCGGTGCGGCGGTTTTTGTTCAACGGGACGTTGAAGCCGCTGCCGGCCGTGAAAAAGCTGTTTCAAACCGCACTGGAGAAAGGAACGGAGCTGGTCGAGGTCGAGGCGGGGGATACGCTGCAAGTCGACGCCAGCACGGTTCTTCATTTTTTGTATCCGCTGCCGGAGGGAGAGCGGGAGGGCGTGCGTGTGGAGCAGGATCAAAACCCGAGCTCCGTCGTGTTTTTAATGGAGATGGCGGGCACCCGCTGGCTGTTCACAGGCGACATCGGACAGGCCGAGGAGCGAAAGCTGCTTGACCGCTGGTCTTCGGTATCACGAGGATTCGCTCAAGAAGAGGCGCTGGCTCCTGTCGCTCGTGAAGCAGCGTCGTCAGTTGGGGCGGCCGCACAGATGTTTGTAGCCTATAAACCCGTCGATGTGCTGAAGGTTGCTCATCATGGCAGCAAATCGTCTACAGCCGAAGAGTGGCTGAACGCTTGGCAGCCGAAGCACGCGGTCATCTCCGCTGGGGCGAACAACATTTACGGGCATCCGAACCGGCAGGTGCTTGAGCGGCTGACGTCGCACGGCATAAGCGTGCAGCGGACGGACAGGGACGGGGAGGTGCAGATGACCGTGCGGGGCGGAAAGATTTATACGCGAACGAAGCTCCGGCCTTAAAGGTATGGCGGTAACAGGAACAGGGGCGCCTACTGCACCCCATAATGCAGAGAAAGCCGCCTGGTCCATGCGATGATGGGCCAAGCGGCTGTTACGAAGCGGAAATTAGGTAAAAATTAACAGTTTGTGTTAAGATGCAGCATTCACCGAAGTAACGGTGCGGGAGCGCCTGCGGATATAAGCATACACGGTCAGGACGACGATCAGCTCCGAAAGCGGGATGGCGAGCCAAATGCCGGTCGTTCCCATGACATGGGGCAGGGTAAACAGGAGGGCGACCATGATCAACATTTCGCGCGCAATGGTAATCCAAGTCGCCATTTTGACTTGATCGGTCGATTGAAAGTACGTCATCATGACAAAGTTGACGCCCATGAAGAGATAGCCGATGAAAAACAAACGAATGCCGGAAGCGGCCAGCTCCTGAACCTCCCGGGTAAATGAACCGAACAAGGAGACGATGCCGTCGGCCGTAAGCAAACCGATCAGAAACACGCCCAACCCGATGCTGATCGACGTTTTCACGGCGATGCGGACCGTTTCCCGCTCCCGGGCATGCTGCTTCGCACCCCGATAGTAGCTGATCAACGGCTGAATGCCGGATCCCATGCCAATGAACAGCATCAGCACCACGCTGTGCACGTAATTCAGGATGGAGAAGGCCGATACGCCTAACGTGCCCGCCCACCGGACCATAGCCATATTGTAGCCAGCCGTAAATACGGCGATACCCAATTCTGCGACGAAGCTCGGAAAGCCGATCGTGAACGTGCTTTTGGCCAGCTTCCACGACAACCGCAGCTTGACGAAGCGGAGCGTGCTGTCCTTGCGCAGAAAATGCGTGAACAGCACGCACGCCCCGATGGCCGATGCGCCGATCAGCGCCCATGCGGACCCGGCTACGCCGAAGTCGAGGACAAACAACAGCACGTAATTTAGCCCGATATTGCAAACGGCTGTCACGAGCAGCGAAATCATCGCCAGATTCGGATTGGCATCGTTGCGGACAAAGATGCTGAATGCATTTTGCACGGTGACGACAAAGCCGAAGCTCAGCAGCACGGTCATAAATTCCATCGCGTAAGGCATCGTTTCGTTATTGGCTCCGAGAAACACCGCCAGCTTTTCACGGAATAAATAAGCGATCCCCGCCAGCAAGAGCGTCAAGCTGAAAATGAGCGTAAGCGAATGAGTAAAAATCGAGCGTGCCTGTTCCGCATTTTTGGCGCCTAACGATCTGGAATACAATGCCGCGCCGCCGATGCCAACCCACAGCGATATGGCAAAATAAATCGAAAATACTGGAAAGGCGACATTGACCCCCGCCAATGCCACCTCGCCGAGCCGCTGCCCGACGAAAATGCCGTCAATCACGACGTTAATGGACATCATAAACATACCGACAACCGACGGAACCAAATAACGGACGAATACTTTGCTTACGGAATCCGATTCCAGAGCTGTCAGCTTGCTGTTTTCAAGTTGCATCATACACCTCTAACGATCTTCTTTAAGTATTCCTTTCCATAATAGGGAAAAGGTTGTTTCGGCCGCATGGATAAAATAATCCGGGCTGCCGAATATCAGTTTGGCGGTCAAGCCTTCGTAAATCGTATGCACGGCGAGCGCGCCTTCCTTCGGATGGACCTGCGTGGTCGAATCGAGCTGAAAAGCAAGCTCCAGCAGATGAAGCAAATGATGCGAATACAATTCGTACATAGTAATGCATAGTTCCTGCAGTGGCTCGGGAGGCATGAACGCCATCAGAAACATCAGCTTCACATTCCGGTTGGTTGCGTATCGATCTTCCATCTCTTTAACGAAGGTGCGCAGCAGCGCCTGCAGCGGCTCTCCCTTATGCTCGTGAAAAAACGTGGTCAAGTAGGCAATTTCCTGCTTCGTTGCGTCCTCGTGGATTTCCACGACCAAATCTTTCTTGTTCTCAAAATGAGCGTACATCGACTGCTTTTTAATCCCTACCTCTTGGGCAATGTCCGCCAGCTTCGTGCCTTCGTAACCGTATTGCAGCAGATGCCCTATGGCGGCTTTCTTGATCTCTTCTCTTCGGCTCATCGTACCCACCTTGGCTTTATGACTCATTTACCTTACCTTGGTCAGGTAAACATATCGGTAATATTATCACATAATCAGCTGTTTTCAAACAGGAAACTTACTGCAGTCAGTTCATTATAAAAAACAAGTCTTGAAACTCGGTCCAGAGTTTGCTATATTTTTTGTTTGTGGGGCTTCTGCTTTTAACGGCCAGAGCCACCGCGGGTGGGTGAGGGTTAACTAGAACCGAGGATCGGTTATGATATTTTCGCAGCGATTTAAAGCTAGCTTGTTGGTACTGACCGGCGCTGCATCGTACGGGATACTGTCCACTTGCGTCAAGCTGGCGTATAAGGACGGCTTTTCGCCTGCCGAAGTGACGGGTAGCCAAGTGATGTTCGGCTTTGTGGCTTTGTGGCTTCTGAGCATCCGTTGCTGGGGTTACATGAAGAAGATGCCGAGGATCGTCTTTCTGAAGCTGCTCGGCAGCGGGGTGTTTACGGGGCTTACCGGCGTGTTTTACTACTACGCCCTGCAAACGTTGAGCGCATCGTTCGCGGTGCTGCTGCTGTTCCAGTTCACTTGGATGGGGCTGCTCGCGGATTGGCTGCTGCAAAAAAAAGCGCCCAACCGTTTTCAGCTCATCGGCGTTGTCATCGTGCTGGCCGGCACGCTGTTCGCCTCCGGCTTTCTCGAAGGCAGCGTGCCTCAGCTCAGCTGGACCGGTATCGGTCTCGGGTTGCTTGCGGCCGCAAGCTATACGCTGACTGTCTATTTCAGCGGCAGGGTTGCGACAGACGTGCCTGCGATTTTGCGCAGCTCGTGGATGCTGACGGGAGCGGTCATCGTCGTGTCGCTTATTTATCCGCCGACGTTTCTGTGGAGCGGCGCGCTGACGAACGGCTTGTGGGGATGGGCGATCATTCTCAGCCTGTTCGGCATGATCCTTCCGCCATACTTGTATACCAAGGGTGCCCCGCACCTCAGTACCGGCGTAGCCTCCATCATCGGGGCGATCGAGCTGCCCGTCGTCATTGTGTGCTCCAGCCTGCTGCTTCATGAGCGGACCGGCTTGCTCCAGTGGCTCGGCATCGGACTTATTTTTGCCGGCATCGTTGTATCCGAATGGAGAAGCAAGAACGCGAGCCAAAGCGAACGGCAGCAACGATTTGATGTAAATTAAAAAGAGGCATTCTTCCGAGTAGACGTGAATCTGCTTGGAAGAAGCCTCTTTTTTGTATGCCAGGGTACGATTTTTATTCTTTCCTGTATTGACTTAGCCGCTGCAGGGTACCGGCTGCTTCGCTCATCAATTCGCCGATCAGCTTGCTTGCGGATCGAGACCTATTCAAGCGCAGCGCTTGCCCGGCCCAGAGCGACATATACTGCGGGTTATTTTCGTTCGTCGCGGCCTTGCGAATGTCTTGCGTTAATTTATTTTGGATAGGGTACTCGGGAATGGGGCCCGAATATTGCTTCATATCCGAAATAAATTCATTTTTGATCCCACGGGCCGCTTTTCCCGAAAAAGCGACGGTCACCGTCGTATCCTCTTCACCGCTTTGAAGGATGGCCCGCTTATGCTGCTCGTGGGCGCCGCTTTCGTCGCAGGTCAGAAAAGCGGTACCCATCTGTACGCCGGAAGCGCCCAGCGCCAGGCTGGCGACGATTCCGCTGCCATCCATAATGCCTCCAGAGGCGATAACGGGAGTGCGGACTTGGGCGACGATTTGAGGCACAAGCGCCATCGTTCCGACCAGTCCGTCCTCGTAACGGCCAAGGAACGTGCCGCGGTGTCCGCCGGCTTCACTGCCCTGGGCGACGATAAGGTCGATCCCCGCCGCTTCAAGCGCCAGCGCTTCGCGAACCGTGGTCGCGGTCCCGATGAGTTTAATGCCTTCGCTTTTCAGCTTGCCGATGTGCTCCGGCGAAGGAATGCCGAAGGTAAAGCTGAACACAGGCACACGTTCGTCCAGAATGACTTGAAGCTGCTCTTCGAATGTTTCTTGAAACTTAGCGGGCATAGTCCCCGGCGCAAGCTTAAACCGTTCCCGGTAACGGTTTAACCACTCGTTCATGCACGCTGCGGTCTCGCCAGGCGGACCGAACGATTCAGGGGTAAACAAATTGACGGCGAAAGGGCGCTCCGTCAGACGGCGGACGTCCTTGATGGCGCGTTTGATTTGTTCCGGCGAGAGATATCCGGCCCCAACCGTCCCCAGACCGCCGGCTTCCGACACGGCGGCTACGAGCTCTGGCGTCGTCGGCCCCCCGGCCATGCCGGCTTGTATGATGGGATAGGTACATCCGACGAGTTCTGTCATCGGGGTAGAAAACATGGTACAGCACTCCTTCCAATACTATGACGGCATATCCAAACCAGCTATGTTTTCATCATAAGCAATCCGCTTCATCAAGTAAAATCGCAATAGCAGATACCCTACATCTTAATCTAAGATGGCTGGCTGGGGCCGCGCGGCACAAGGAAGCGGTTTTTGATCTCATGGAGAAACACCTTGTAGGCTTGCGTCAAATAGGCGTCTTTCCGGCGAATAAATACCGTTTGAACCTGTCCGTACCGCTCTGGGATCGGAAAGGATCGGACGAGGCTTTCCTTGGTATTGCTACGCACGATCGATTCGGGAAGCAGCGAGACGCCAAGTCCGGCGGCAACGCAGCCGATAATCGTTTCCAAGGTGCCGAACTCCATAACTTTGACGGGCATGACGCCTTCCTCTTGAAGCCAGCCAAGCAGCTTGGCCCGGTAGGAGCAGCCGGAACGAAATACGAGAACGGTACGGCCCGTCAATTCCTTGGGAAAATCAAGACGCGGATGCAATGCGTCCGTGACAAGGACAAGCTCTTCCTCGAAGACGGAATCCTGCATCAGCTCCGGATGTTCCACGGGTCCCATGACAAACGCTCCGTCCAAGCTGTAATCGAGCACCGCCTGAATCAATTGCTGCGACGGTCCCGTCACGAAAGACAAATCGACCTCCGGGCACATCCGGTGATAGTCTGCAAGCAGGTGGGGGAGCCGCACGGCGGCGGTCGTTTCCATCGACCCGATCGACAACGGCCCGGTCGGCGTCGACGCATCTTGAACCGCTTTGCGCGCCTCTTCCAATAAACGCAGTACTTTGTCGGCGTACTCAAGCAGCGTTTTGCCGGCAGAAGTCAGCGTAATGCCCCGGTTATGCCGGTAAAAGAGCGGGGCGCCAAGCTCTTTTTCGAGCTGCTTGATTTTCGTGGTGACGTTGGATTGCGCGTAATTTAGCAGCTGCGCGGCTTTGGAGACGCTGCCGCTCCGCGCGGCGGCTTGAAATACTTGAAGAGCTGCGGTATCCAGCGGCATGATCGGTGCCTCCTTTGGTATATGAAAAAATGATACATAATATCAAAATCATTTTATTTACATGATATCAGGTTGCATCTATGATAGACAAGACAATAACGTTTTGTTGAACGAGACAGCGGAGGGATCAGGATGAACGAGCAAAAAAAGCGTTCGCTATTATTGGTCGGCGGGGGAATCGCTTCTCTTTTTATCGCAATGGGGGTCGGGCGGTTCGCATATACGCCGATTCTTCCGCTGATGCTGAAGCAGCAGCTGTTTTCCGAGGCGGGCGCCGGTGCGCTGGCGTCGTCGAATTATGCGGGTTATTTGGCCGGTGCGATTATGACTGCTTTGAAGGCTCGGAAGGAGAGCAGATTGAGCCGGCTGAAGCTGGCGCTTATCGTCAGCGTGGCGACGACGGCATGGATGGGGATCGCGGACAGCTATGCGCTTTGGTTCGTGCTGCGCTTCGTCTCCGGCTTCGCAAGCGCCGTAATCTTCGTTTACGTGTCCGGATTGGTCATGGACGGCTTGGCGGGGCTGTCGAAGCCTCATCATGCGGTGGGGCTCTTTTACAGTGGCGTCGGCCTCGGCATAACCTCGACCGGCTTTGCGGTCCCTTGGCTGCATGAGCAGTACGGCTGGCGCGGCACGTGGCTTGGCATGGCGCTTATATGCGCCGTTTTGCTGGCGCTGGCGTGGACGAAGCTTCGGGAACCGGCGGGTTCAGCGGCGGCCGGGGCCCGCGTAGGTTCATCCGTCCCCGAGGACCGCGGTTCGCTGACAAGCTTCAAAATACGGCTGCTGATCGTCTACGGACTGGAAGGGCTCGGCTACATCGTGACCGGTACGTTTCTGGTCGCTTACGTGCAGCAGCTTCCGGCGATGCAGTCTTTTTCAGCCTGGAGCTGGATTTTGACCGGTGCGACGGCCGTTCCTTCCTGCTGGCTGTGGTCCCTGCTCGCGGGCCGGGTCGGCAGCAGGGCGGCTTTATTCGCGGCCATGGCGCTCCAAGCGGTCGGGATCGCGCTTCCCGTCATTTATCCGGCCTGGCCGGGCGTACTTGCGGGGGCCGTGTTGTTCGGCTTTACGTTCATGGGCGTCACGACGCTGACTATTTCGTGGACGCGGCAGCGGATGCCGGCCGATTCCGGAACATTTGTCGGCGTCCTCACCGCCGTTTACGGCACCGGGCAGGTGGCCGGTCCGATCGCCGCAGGCTGGATGGTGTCGGGCAGCGGGCACTACCAAGGGGCGTTAATCGGCGCAGCCTCGATCGTGTGCGCCGGGGCGCTCGCTACGATTTTTCCGGCCGGACGTAAGGGGAAGGGCGCTTTAACAAAGACGGCCCGAACATCGGCAGTCAAACGGTGAAATAGACCGCGGGCAAGGCAACGCGTTTGCTTTATACTTGAACTCATCATCGGATTCTCAGCGAATCCCCGAGTACGAGACTCTTAACGGGTATCGTCAGCCGGGAGCCGCGGGGAATCCGATCTTTTTTGCCACGAAACAAAAAAGCCCCGTACACGTATAATTGAACGACATGAGTCGGGTGTTCAATCCTGACAAATTCTATATACCTTGAAGTCAAAATTTGATATGCTGATAGAGTTGTGTTCCGGGTGCAACATTTTGCCCGACGCACTCGTTTATAAGGTTGCAAGAGAGGGGGATCCCAGTGGTAGCGCCTGAAGTTATCAAGGCTGCCCAGTCGGGCGATCGCGACGCTCTAATTACCCTATTGCGCGAAATTGAAAATCACGTCTACCGTACCGCTTATTACATTTTAAACAATGAGCAGGATGCGATGGACGCCGCTCAGGAAGCGTTAATCCGAATTTATACGAAGATCAACTCCTACGAAGAAAAGGCTCAATTTAAAACGTGGGTGCAGCGCATCGTGACCAACTTGTGCATCGATAAATTCCGCCGGGCCAAGCCTACGGTTTCGATCGAGCAGCACGATTTGAGCTTTACCGACCATAAAACGGTGGAAGACGAAGTGATGTCTACGTATATCGCTCAGGACATCCGAGATGCAATCGACAAGCTCCCCGAGCACCATCGGTCCGTCGTGGTGCTTCGATACTTGCAGGATTTTTCCTACAATGAAATAGCGGAATCGCTCGACTTGCCGATCAACACGGTGAAATCTTATTTGTTCCGGGCAAGACAGCAGCTCCAAACCATCCTGAGGGAGTACAAAAAGCCAAGCGGCGACGCGGTTCGAGGGTAAGCGGCGCAGCATGAAGAGGATATACGAATCGTTACGGAAAGGTAGTGTACGGGGATGATGTGTCAAGAGGTGATCGAACTGATGCAGAGATACCTGGACCGGGATCTCGATGAAACGGAGTACAGCCGGATGCTTCAGCATCTGCAGCAGTGTCCGGATTGCACGGAATTGTTCGAACGTCTTGTTAATTTATCGAACGAGCTGGAGAGCTTGCCCAAGGTAACGCCGCCATTCAGCCTGGTCGATGCCATATTGCCGAAGCTGGAGCAGCTTGAAGCGGCAGGAGCCGTACCGGATGCCGCTTACGCCGCTTCCGACAAAATAGAGCGCGAGACGGAAGCGTTGCGGGCGAAGATCGTCGACGCTCCGGCGGACGAACGTCCGACCTGGGGAAGCTGGCGCAAAAATGTGCGGGAATGGATTTCTTTCCCCGTGTTCGGCGGCGTCGTGGCGGCCGGGCTCGTGTTCGGATTTTTCCTGTTCCAGCACCAGTCGAAACCTGATGGGGACGCGGGAAGATTGCTGCTCTCGATGACGGATAAGAAATTGGAAAATGCTGCGGCCAGTCAAGCGACCGATACGGCGAAAAGCCAGCCAGCGGCGCAGGCGGGGGGCAAGGCGGATAAATCTCTTCCCTCAGGCGTCTCCGATAACAAAGCGGTGTCCGAGGAGCACAAGCCCCAAGCTTCGTCGGCAGGAAGCGGCGACGCCAACAAGGAAGCTGCTGTCCAATCGAGAAGCTCCGATGCAGCGGATGCGGACCGGAGCGCAAGTCAGACTGCCGTACCCCGACAGCAGACGTCTGGAAGCGGGGACAAGACGGCGGAACCGGAGCATCCCGTTCAGGAGCAGCTGCCGAAGGCTCCGGCCGAGAGACGCGATAATGCAGCGGTGCCTTCTCAGCAGCCCGCGTCTCCTCCGGAACAGGAAAAAGGGATTCCGTCCGGAGACCGTGGCGGTCAACAGACGGTAGCTCCGAAGAACGGCGGTGGCGAGCAAGCCAAGGGCTTCATCGCCTCTGATCCAACCCAGCCTTCGGAAGAAGAAGCGGCTACCTCCGAGTCGGCCAACGCGGGCGGTGCCGAAGCGATGGATCAGCCGACGTTGGAAGGCTCCGCTCAAGGCGGCTCGCCTATGGGCATTGCCGCGAAGCCGGACTCAAAGCCTGCAGTTCACGAGCTTGCATCCTCGGACGGGAAGTATAAGGCATCGGTCCGGGAAGAGCAAATTGTTATTTTTGACAAAGACGGCAAGGAGCTGTACGCGTCCGGCTACAATTGGAAGGGGGCGGATCGCATCGAACTTGTGGAATGGTCTGGTGACGGGAAGTTGACGTACCGGGTCAACATGTCCGACCAGTCCAAGACGTTCGTCATCGACCTCAAAGCCAAGAACGAAACGGAAGTCAAATCGAGCAAGCCGTAACCGAAAACGGGTTTCAACAAGTTCATGAAAGTTTAACATATTGGTAAAGAGAACTGTTGCACCCCACGGCGTACATTCACGTATATATACAATAGATTAAGTCGGAAGACGATTCACGTCGTATGACCATCTGTGGGCCGGTTTCTAGAGCTTGCCTGGCAGATGTTTATATAGATGCGTTTCGGGCAAAGGGATTAGGTCGGGCCTTAGGGCTTTGACGTAATCCCTTTGTTGTTGGTATCATGAAGGACGTAAAGCAGAGCGGGAAGGAACGGTGGGCGGCACGATGGATTACAAAACGGCGATGAAGCACATCAGCAAGGGGCAGTTTAAGCCCGTATACATAGCCTATGGGGCGGAAAGCTATCTGATTCAGGAGCTGATCGCCCGGTTGACGGACAAGCTGATCGAGCCGGAGCATAAAGCGTTTGCCGTATCGCGGTACGATCTGACGGAAACACCGGTCGACGCCGTCATCGAGGAGGCGGAGACGCTGCCTTTTATGGTGCCGAGCAAGCTGGTCGTGGCGACGAATGCGTTGTTTCTGACAGGCGCCAAGGAAAGCGGCAAAGTGGAGCATTCGCTCGAACGGCTCGCGGACTATTTGAAAGCCCCGGCGGATTTCTCCATTATCGTCTTTACGGTCGAGGCGGACAAGCTGGACGAGCGCAAAAAGATCGTCAAGGCGCTGAAGGAAGCCGATGCGCTTGTTCCGTGCGCCATGCTGTCTGCGGACGAACTGACGGGGTGGGTTAATCAGGAAGCCGGAAAAGCCGGTTTTTCGTTCGGTCCCGGGGTCGCGGAGCAGCTCATTCTGTACACGGGCACCAGTCTTCAGGCGCTCGTCAAGGAAGTGGAGAAATGCGCCCTCTACGTCGGTCAGGGAGGAACGCTGCAAGCCCAAGATTTGGAGCAGCTCGTCACGAGAAGCATCGAGCAGAACATTTTCCTGCTGATTGAGCATATCGTTCAGGTTAAGCTGGATCAGGCGTTTACGATGCTGAGCGAGCTTATCCGCCGCAAGGAGGAGCCGATCAAAATTGTGATGCTGATTGCCCGGCAGTTCCGCATTATGTTCCAAGTGAAGGATTTGATGCAGCAGGGCTATTCGCAGCAGCAAATCGCCGGCCAGCTCGGGCTGCATCCGTACGGCGTGAAAGTTGCGGCCGGTCAGGCGAACAAGTTCGAATTGAAGCAGCTTGCGGACATTTTGCGGCAGCTTGCGGATCTCGATTACCGGATGAAGAGCGGGAAAATCGACAAGGTGCTAGGCTTGGAAATGTTTCTGCTGCGGCTGGCGTCCTAAGGATACAAGAAAAGAGCATGATCGTTCCGGGAAGGGGCGGCCATGCTCTTGTTGTGTTTACTTTACAAAGCTCAAGTCCTTGTTATCGTATAATCGTATAACTTTATGTTGATAGAATTGCAGCTTGGATTCAAAGCTTGCTCGGTTGCTTTCAAAATCCCGCGTCCATTTATACATCAACTTTAACATCGTAAGATCCGAGTGATAATGGCACGTTTCAATCCCCAGTTGTTGTTTAAGAAACCGGGTAAATATTCGGATTTTGCGTTTCCACAGCGGCGTATCGAGAAAAATAATGGTGTCCGCCATATCAAATAAACATTGATACGATTCCCGGTCCGTTCCTTCGAATATCCAAGCTCCGCTTTTATCAATCTCCCTAATAACCTCGACTTGCTCATCCGCTGTACGTTTATACCGCCCGGCTGGCGTTTGAAGATGAACGATACCATCTAGCTCATACCAAGGAACATTCATCTTCTGGGATAACCGCTTCGCCAAGGTCGTCTTGCCGCTAGCTACGATTCCAACGATGAGAACCTTCTTCATACGAGCAGCTCCTTCATGTAAATAAAAAAGACCGACAGGACGAATGGCCTGAAGGTCTTTCTTTATCGCATGTATGTTGTTGACAACGGGTACGAAGACAAGGCCTCGTACCTGCTGCAACGCCGCTTAAGTACCTTACGATTGAGCGGAAAGAGCATTAAGTCTTTTCGCGAGACGGGACTTTTTGCGGGCAGCGGCATTTTTATGGATTAATCCTTTGGTCACTGCTTTGTCCAACTTTTTGCTGGCAGCGATCAGAGCGGCTTTAGCCGTTTCCACGTTGGTGCCTGCGATTGCAGTTTCAGCTGTTTTTACAGCCGTGCGGAGCGCGGATTTGTGCGAAGCGTTGCGAAGACGGCGCTTCTCGCTTACTTTCACGCGTTTAATCGCGGATTTAATGTTTGGCATGACGTTCACCTCCTACCACAACTTGCAAAAAAACATAGGTCATGTTTTGTTGACAACTCTTAATATTCTAACATGGGCAATATGAAAATGCAATAGAAACGCCGGACCGAGCCTGTAAAACTTTTGCATAACGGAATTGGCTTTTTCACACAATAACTTGGCGAGCCAGAATGAAAGGAGACGAGAGCATGGGATTGGATTTGAGCGCTTACTCCGTGCGGACGGATCTGGCCCTTGAGGCGCACGATTTGGCATCGGCCGGCGGCATGACGATACCGGGCATTGAGCGGACGCAGTACGAGGAGGAAGGCGTCCGGGTCAGCGTGATCGATATTACTTCCCAGGAGGGCTCCCAGGCGGTGGGGAAGCTCCCGGGTCATTATATAACCTTGGACGTGCCGGCCCTGCGTCAAAAAGACAGCGACCTGCAGGACCGGGTAGCCACAATATTCGCGCAGGAGTTCGAGAAATTTTTGCATAAGCTGAATATTGGGCCGAAGGCGAGCGTGTTGATCATCGGACTCGGCAACTGGAACGTGACCCCCGATGCGCTGGGACCGATGGTCGTGGAGAATGTTATGGTGACCCGCCATTATTTCGAGCTGATGCCGGATCAGGTCAGCCCGGGCTATCGTCCGGTGAGTTCCGTGGCGCCTGGCGTGCTTGGGACGACCGGGATCGAAACGAGCCAGATCGTGCAGGGAATCGTGGAGCAGGCGAAGCCCGATCTGGTCATCGCCATTGATGCGCTGGCATCCCGTTCACTCGAACGCGTCAACACGACGATTCAGATCGCGGACACGGGCATTCATCCCGGGTCGGGCATCGGCAACAAGCGCAGAGGCTTGACGCTGGATACGCTTGGGGTGCCCGTTATCGCCATCGGCGTGCCGACCGTCGTCTATGCGTCGACGATCGTGAACAATGCGTTCGATATGATGCATAACCATTTCCGCAAGCAGACGACGAACACCGGACATATTCTCGGTCTTCTCGACAATATGCAGGAGCAGGAGCGGCTGCAGCTGGTGAAGGAAGTGCTGAATCCGCTCGGCCACGATCTGCTCGTCACCCCGAAGGAGATCGATCAGTTCATCGAAGACATCGCCAATATTATTGCCAGCGGGTTGAATGCCGCGCTGCATGAGGCGGTCGATACGAGCAACGTGTCCGCATATACGCATTAAGCCGAACGAACGTCCGGGAACGGCAGGATGACGATCCTCCGCCCCGGGCGTTTTTGATTGCGCCGGTAAATTTGCTCATGCTCTATGATTTTCAGGTTCTATCTTCTAGCGCGGCTTCATAGAGTTGGTAATAGAGAAGCGGACATACTTCCCGGCGGCAAAAAGTGCCGGGGGTGCCTGCTCAGCCGAAGATGCACCAGAAGCCGAACAAGGAGGAATGGAACATGAAGTGGCCGGCCGTAACCGTCAATTTAAGCAGGTACCGGAAAATGGGACAAGCCATCGGCATGTACACTAGGACGTTTACCATCCTGATGACAGGATGTCTGTTGTTTTTTATAGCCATCGGATTGCTGGGGTATGTGCATTCGACCGTCTCTAACCCTTCCCCTTCCACGTCGATGAAGGGACTGGCGGCATCCGTCTCCAGCCGTTTCTTCATGGATATGATGGGGATGGAGGTGCCGGGCCTGCAGCAGGACCGCAAGTCGTTTACATTTTCGCAATCGAACGTGTCAGGCTTCCTGTTCTCGCTGTTTACCGATCTGAACCCGAAAGATCCGAAAACGTTTGTTTCTCGCGAGGTGCCCGGGCTGTCGCAGGAGCGCTCCGTGCTGCTGAGCGGCGCCGACGGCTTCGTCATCGATTCTCCCGAGGACTACGGCCCCAAATCCGACGTGTTCCAGCGCGGAGATCTGGGAGAAGCGGGCTCGATCACGGCCAATCCCAGAGCGAAATCGGTCGACGACGGAAAAGTGCAGGGTCCGGCTATCCCGCTGCCTGCGGCCGAAGGACCGAGAATGGCCGGCAAAAACGTCGCTTTCATCTATCAATCGCACAATCAGGAATCGTATTTGCCGGAGCTGCCCGGCGTCAGAGATCCGGACAAGGCGTACGACCCAAAACGGAACGTAACGCTGGTCGGGCTGCGGCTCGCCCAAATGCTGGAAAAGGAAGGGATCGGCGCCGTGCATTCCGATAAAAACTATCCGGCCATCGAAAAAAGCTTCAACTACTATTATTCCTACAAATATTCGTTCAAAACGCTGGAAGAGGCCGTATCCGGTCACCCGGACCTAAAATTTTATTTTGACATTCACCGCGACTCGCAGCGCCGCGACAAGACGACGGCGACGATCAACGGAAAAAACTATGCGCAAATCTACTTTATCATCGGCGGCAAAAATCCCAATTGGAAGCAAAACTACGAGTTCGCCGAACAGATCGACCGCGTGCTCGAAGCGAAGTATCCCGGTCTCTCCAAAGGCATTCATGCCAAAAACGGCGAGGGCAACGGCGTCTACAATCAGACCTTCTCCCCGAACAGCGTGCTGATCGAAGTCGGCGGCGTGGACAACAGCCTGGAGGAATGCTACCGCACCGTGGATGCGCTGGCCAAAGCGGTTTCCGAAGTGATCCTGAATGCGGAGAAGGTCGATGCGCCGGTTACAGACGGGAAAGACGGGAAACAGTAACGGCCCGTACCGAACCCCCGGCAAGAAAGAGAGGAGCGCGCGGTGAGAGGAAATGCGTTCGTCAAAGTCGGCGCCGTAGGATTGGCGATGGCCTTCTGCATCTTTTTCGGAGTCGCGCTTGCCACGCAGGGAACCGAGCGGATTCATGGCCCGCTGACTAAACCGCAGGCCGGAGCCGGAGAGGCGAAGCAGCATGCGTATACCGCTGCGCCAGCAGGGAAGCCGGGCGCCGGAGCGCATGCAGCGGGGCCGGAGCCCAAGCCGCATGCGCAGCGACCTGCGGAGGCCAAAGCGAAGCCGGCGATGCCGGAAGATCCGGCTGCGAACACGAGCATCAACCGTGTCGGGAACAAGACGGGAGAGCTGCTGCAGATTGCGGCGTATCACGGCATCCGTCTCGTCGTTTCCATATTTGAAGCGATCAGTCCATAAGTGCCGTCTTCGGGAACGGGACGGAGATGGAAGTTTAGGGGTGTCCATTGCTGCCCGCCGTCACAACTGCTATAATTAGAAGTATTGTAAATTTGCAGGTTAGTGAGGGTAAAGCTGCCGATGGATATCCAAGCCAGACAAAAGAAAATAAGAAATTTTTGTATCATCGCCCATATCGACCACGGGAAATCGACGCTTGCAGACCGCATCCTCGAATATACCGGCGCACTTTCGTCGCGTGAAATGCAGGAGCAGGTGCTTGACCAGATGGATCTGGAGCGCGAGCGGGGCATCACGATTAAGCTGCAGGCGGTTCGCCTTAGCTACCGGGCCGACGACGGTGAAGAATATATATTGAATTTGATCGATACCCCGGGACACGTCGACTTTACGTACGAGGTTTCCCGCAGTCTTGCCGCCTGTGAAGGCGCGCTGCTCGTCGTGGACGCGGCGCAGGGGATTGAAGCGCAGACGCTTGCCAACGTTTACTTGGCGTTGGACAACAATCTGGAAATTTTGCCGGTCATCAACAAAATCGACCTTCCCAGCGCCGAGCCGGAACGGGTGAAGCAGGAAGTCGAGGATGTGATTGGACTTGACGCCAGCGATGCGGTGTTGGCTTCCGCCAAAGCCGGCATCGGAATCAAGGAGATTCTCGAACAGGTCGTACAGAAGGTTCCCGCACCGACGGGGAATCCGGACAACCCGCTCAAGGCGCTGATTTTCGACTCACACTACGATCCGTATAAGGGCGTTATTGTGTACGTCCGCGTCATCGACGGCTCGATCAAAGCGGGCTCGAAAATCAAATTCATGGCGACGGACAAAACGTTCGAGGTCATTGAGGTCGGCGCATTCAAGCCACGCATGGGCTCGGTTCCTTCGCTGGAGGTCGGCGATGTCGGCTTCATCGTCGCCGGGATCAAGAACGTCGGCGACACCCGGGTCGGGGATACGGTTACGGACGCCAAAAATCCGACGCCTGAGCCGCTGCCGGGTTACCGCAAGATCAACCCGATGGTATTCTGCGGACTGTATCCGATCGAAACGAGCGATTACAACGATCTACGCGAAGCGCTGGAGAAGCTGCAGCTGAACGACGCGTCGCTCAGCTTCGAGCCGGAGACGTCCACTGCGCTCGGGTTCGGCTTCCGCTGCGGATTTTTGGGGCTTCTCCACATGGAGATCATCCAGGAGCGGATCGAGCGCGAATTTAACATTCCGCTCATTACGACCGCACCGAGCGTGGTGTTCCGCGTGACGCAGACGAACGGCACCGTGCTGAATATCGAGAACCCGTCGCTGTTCCCGGAGCCGGGCAAAATCGACTTTGTCGAGGAGCCTTACGTCAAGGCGTCCGTCATCGTACCGAACGATTATGTCGGCGCCATCATGGAGCTTTGCCAATCCAAGCGTGGCGAATATATCAATATGGAATATCTCGACACAACCCGTGTGACACTCACTTACGATATTCCGCTGTCGGAGATCGTTTACGATTTCTTTGACCAATTGAAATCGAGCACCAAGGGCTACGCTTCGTTCGATTACGAACTGTCGGGCTACAAGAGCTCCAACTTGGTTAAAATGGACATTCTGCTGAACGGGGAGCAAGTGGACGCGCTTTCGTTCATCGTGCACCGCGACCGGGCGTTTCACCGCGGCCGCATCATTTGCGAGAAGCTGAAGGAGCTCATTCCGCGTCAAATGTTCGAGGTGCCGGTGCAGGCGGCGATCGGCCAGAAGGTCATTGCGCGCGAAACGGTGAAGGCGATGCGCAAGAACGTCCTCGCCAAATGTTACGGCGGCGACATTTCGCGGAAGCGGAAGCTGCTGGAGAAGCAGAAGGAAGGCAAAAAGCGCATGAAGCAGGTCGGCAGCGTGGAAGTGCCGCAGGAAGCGTTTATGGCCGTATTGAAGATCGACGATAACTAAGAAAAAAGCAGGCAGGTGCTTCGGAGTTCCGGACGCCTGCTTTTGCCATTAGGGGGAACCTAAATGCTGCAGCGAACCCAGACACCCCAAGCGGTGTATATTCATATCCCTTTTTGCACGAACAAATGTCACTATTGCGATTTCAACTCCTACGTGTTAAAAGGCCAGCCCGTCATGGATTACCTGGATGGGCTTGAGCGCGAGATGGAACGGACGGTCCAGGCAGTCCCGCCGGGGGAGATCGAGACGATCTTCGTCGGGGGTGGCACGCCGACGGTATTGACGCCGGAGCAGATGGAAGTGTTTTTGCGCCGCGTCCGCGCTTATTTCCCGGTCTGGTCGCCACAGTTGGAATTTACGATGGAAGCGAATCCGGGCACAACCGATCTGGAGAAGCTGCAAGCGATGAAAGAAGGGGGCGTCAACCGGATCAGCTTCGGGGTGCAGTCGTTCGACAACGGGCTGCTTGAAGGTATCGGGCGCATCCACAATACCGACGACGTGTACCGGAGCTTGGAGAACGCGCGGAAGGCCGGATTTACGAACCTTTCCATCGACCTGATGTTCGGCCTGCCGAAGCAGACCAAGGCGGTAATGGAAGCGACGTTGAAGGAAGCGCTCGCGCTGGACCTGCCGCACTACTCCATTTACAGCTTGAAGGTGGAAGAGAATACGCTATTCCACACGCTCTATGAGCGCGGACAGCTGCCGCTGCCCGAAGAGGATGAGGAAATCGGCATGTTTCTGCTGATTATGGAGCGGTTGCGTTCGGCCGGCTACGGGCAGTATGAAATCAGCAACTTCGCCAGACCCGGGTACGAAAGTAGGCATAACGCGATGTACTGGCGCAATCAGAGCTATTACGGCCTTGGCGCCGGAGCTCACGGCTACGTTCATGGTCAGCGGCACGTGAATATTAAAGGCGTCCAGCCTTATATTGACGCGACGCGCAGCGGGCTGCCGTTGCTGGAGAAGAGCGCGGTGGAAGTTCATGAAGCGATGGAAGATTTCATGATGGTTGGGCTGCGGATGCTCGGCGGCGTGCGTAAGGCGGATTTTAACGAGCAGTTCGGCATGGAGCTGGAAGACGTGTTCGGGCATGTGCTCCAGCGGCATTGCAGCCTCGGACTGCTGGAGGCGAGCGGCGGGGGATACAAGCTATCGGAGCGGGGCGTACTGCTTGGAAACGAAGTGTTCGGCGAATTTTTGGGAGCCGTAAAAAATACGTCAAAAATAGGTTGATCCTTTATACGTCTTGTTGTATATTTATTCATATCATTTTCTACATGAGATACTACTAGGCGATGGGTGGGAACCGCTATGACGACGACGTTGACCTGCAGACAAGCGACCGCGCAGGACATTGACACATTATACGACATTATTCAAGGCTATGCTGAAAAAGGAATTATGCTCCCGCGTACCAAGGAGACGCTGTCTGTGCAGCTCGATACGTTCGTCGTAGCGGAGATCGACGGCCAGCTTGTAGGCTGCGGTTCGCTCACAAGGCTCGGGCAGGATCTGGTCGAGATCCGGTCGCTCGGCGTTTCGGACGGATACAAAGGTCAAGGCATCGGCAAGGCGCTCGTTGGCTCGCTGCTGCACGAAGCGAAGCAGCAGGGCATCCCGAAAGTGATGGCCCTGACCTACGAGGTAGCATTCTTCGAAAGAAACGGTTTTACCGTTGTCGAGAAGGAGATCTTCCCCGAGAAGGTATGGCGCGACTGCATCCACTGCAAAAAGCAGCATTGCTGCGACGAAATCGCCGTCCTGAAACGGCTCGACTGACTTGACACAGACCCTATGGGTCTGTTATTTTTGTATTAGCTTAGCACTCACTAGCACGGAGTGCTAACGAAAGCGCAGTTTAGATGTTTGAAAAACAAGGCGAGCTAGGTATGCCTTGGTTTATTTCTTTTAATATATTTGTTTTTCGGCTGATATGTTTTTGACGGAGGAAAGAACTGCAGCCGGGGCTTATGCTTCCGAAGTCGTTTTCCTAAAGGAAAACGCTCGGTCTACGTGCCGCCTTTGAACTCGGGTTCTTACCGACAGGTAAGTTCAATTAGAACCCGAGTTCAACAGCGGCCGGAGGCTGCAGTTCTTTCACGGAGTCAATCCTCCATTCAGCCGAAAAAAAGCAAGGGGGGACTTGGTGTGCTAACCGAACGTCAACGTCATATTTTAAGCGCCATAGTCGATGATTACATCCGTTCTGCAGAGCCGGTCGGCTCCCGCAGCATATCCAAACGCGGCAATGTGGGATTCAGCCCCGCCACCATCCGTAACGAAATGTCCGACCTGGAGGAAATGGGCTTTCTGGAGCAGCCGCACACGTCGGCCGGCCGGATTCCTTCCCACAAGGGCTACCGATATTATGTCGATCATCTGATGCATTATAACCAGCTTCCTGTTCAGGATGTCGACATGCTCAAGCAGTTTTTTGCCGAAAAAATGCAGGAGATGGAACGTACCATCCAGCATGTGGCGCAAATTTTGTCTCAACTGACGAATTATACGTCCATCGTCATGGGACCGGAGATGCTGGGCACGACGATGAAGCATTTGCAGATCGTTCCGCTTAACGAGCGGACGGCTGTCGCGATCATCGTGACCAACACCGGACAGGTGGAGAACAAGACCGTCACGATTCCCGAAGGCGTTCCGATGTCGGAGATCGAGAAGTTCGTCAACGTGCTCAATGCCCGGCTCAAGAACGTGCCGCTGCTTCATTTCAAGTCGAAGCTGTACACGGAGATCGCCTCGGAGCTGAGCAGCTACGTCTCCGGTTACGAAGAGCTGCTGCTCATGCTGGATCATGTGATGGACCGCGGAGAGGAAGAACGGATATTCCTTGGCGGCACGACGAACATGCTGACGCAGCCCGAGTTCAAGGATGTCGATAAAGTGAAAAGCATTCTGGACCTGCTCGCCGAAGGACCGAAGCTGGTGCAGCTGTTTGACGGAACCGGCGAAACGGACGGGATACAGGTGCGGATCGGCAGCGAGAACAAGCTGGAAGCCGTGAACGATTGCAGTTTGATCACTGCTTCGTATTCGATGGACGGGCAGCTGCTCGGGACGATCGGCATCCTCGGACCGACACGGATGGATTACGGTAAAGTCATCAAGCTGCTCGATCATTTGACGAAAGATTTGAATCAGTTGATGGGGCGTTGGTACAAATGAGCCAAATCAAGCCGACAGGCCAAGAAGGCGAAGAGGCGTTTGCAACGCTGCGGAACAACGCGAATGCGATCCGCGCCATTTGCTCGGCGGTGGAAGGAACCCTCGGACCAAAAGGGCTCGATACGATGCTGGTCGGGACGCAAGGGGAAGTCGTCATTACGAATGACGGCGTGACCATTCTGGAAAAGATGGACGTCACCCATCCCGCCGCAAGATTGCTCATTCAAGTCGCCCGTTCCCAGCAGCATCAGGTTGGGGACGGTACGACGACGGCCACCGTGCTGGCGGGCGCATTGGTCGCCGAAGGCGTAGCGCAGGTCACGCGGGGCGTACCGGTGGCGAAGGTCGTCCGCGGGGTGCAGGACGGTGTGGCCGCGGCGTTGGAGTCGCTGGCCCGCCGGGCGCGCCCGTTGGAAGGAATGAGCGATCCGCTGCTGTACCGGATCGCGTACATTGCGGGGCGGGAGCACGCCGACCTCGCCAAGCTGATCGTCGAAGGGGCGAAGCGTCTCGGCCCAGCGAAGCTGCAGGAGCAACATTTCCGCTTCTCCGACGTCGTGATGTCGCACGGAAAAGCGGCGAATGAAGTATGGCCGGGTCTGTTGATTAACAAAAAGCCGGCCAATGCGCAGCTTGATTTTCCGCCGGATACGGCGCAGGTGCTGCTGTTCCAGGATGCGTTCGAGCCGGAGACGGTCGATGAGGAAGCGCTCATGACCGATGCGGGCTTCCACAAGCAGACGCAGCTGCGGGAGCAGTTCCGCGCGCTCTTGGAGAAGCTCGTCGAGTTACGCGTCGGCTTCGTGGCCTCGGAGAGGGCCGTCGATCCCGAGGCGGAGCAGTTCTGCACCGACCATGGGATCATGGTACTGCAGCGCCTGCCGCGCGCGGAGCTTCGCCGCATCGCCGAATACACCGGCGCGCGGCCGATCCGCCGCGGCGGACTGCGCAAGCCCGCTTCGGAGCTGGCGGGCTATCTCGGGTTCGCCGGGCACGTCGCTTACGACGAGCGGCTGGAAAGCGTGCGGATGGCCGAAGGCAAAGGCCGCACGCAAGTATCCATCGTCGTGGGCGCCAGCACGAGCGAGGTGGTCGGCGAGCGGCTGCGCATCGCCCGCGACGCCGCTTCAAGCGTGCAGGCCGCGCTGCGCGGCGGCTGCCTGCCCGGCGGCGGGACGGCCGAGATGGCCGTCGCCCATGAGCTTGACCGGCACCGCGAGACGGTACAGGGCATGGAAGGTTTCGGCATCGCCGCCGTCGCGCAGGCGCTGCGCAAGCCGCTGGCGCAAATCGTCGTAAACGCGGGCTACAACCCTCTAGAGAAGGTCGAAGAGGTGAAGGCGGCGCAGATCGCTTCCGGCAACGACGCGCTCGGCATCGACTGCGATACCGGAAGCGTCGCGGATATGATGGCCGCCGGCGTCGTCGACCCGGCGGAGGTGAAGCTGCATGCGCTGCAGGCTGCCGGCGAGGTAGCGTGCGCGGTGCTTCGCATCCACACGGTCATTAAGATGCGCCCACGCACGGAAGAGTAGGGCTCAAGCAACGCCGGGCGTTTCCCGGCCGCAAGGGATGGTTACAATAAGTAGAGATAGAGTGGCCGGACGGCCGATTCGGTTAAGGAGGTGACACAATTGAACGCGGAACAAAAAGAGCAAGCAAACGGACGCCCGGAGACGGACGTCGAAACCAACGAGCAAGAAGCCGGAGCTACATATGACGCCGGAGCATCGGCCGAAGGCGCTGCCGACACGGAACAGGCAACCGGCCAATCGGAGGCTCAGGAGGCAGTCTATCCGGAAGTGGAAGAACTCAAAAAACAAGCTGAGGAAAATCAACAGCGTTTTTTGAGGGCGCAAGCCGATTTTGACAACTTCAGACGCCGTACGCAAAAGGAAAAAGAAGAATTTGCCAAATACGCTTCGTTCAAGCTGATCGAGCAGCTGCTTCCAGTGGTCGACAACTTCGACCGGGCGCTTGCCGCCAGCAAGGGCAGCAGCGATTACGAAGCATTGACGAAAGGGATCGATATGATTTTCCGGCAGCTGGAGCAAGTGCTGACGAGCGAAGGCTTGCAAAAGATGGAAGCGGTCGGTCAACCTTTCAATCCCGAGTACCATCAAGCCATCATGCAGGTGGAATCCGATGAGTACGAGGAAGGCATCGTCGTGGAAGAAGTGCAAGCGGGCTACCTGCTGAAAGACAAAGTCATCCGACCTGCCATGGTCAAAGTGAGCTCATAAAGCATAAATTATGAACGCGATAAGCGTATACCCATACAATGCACAGCGAAATTAAGGAGGCTAACCCTCATGAGTAAAGTAATCGGTATCGACCTTGGGACGACCAACTCCTGCGTAGCCGTCATGGAGGGCGGCGAGGCCGTCGTTATCCCGAACCCGGAAGGCAACCGTACGACGCCTTCCGTCGTAGGCTTCAAGAAAGACGGCGAGCGCGTCGTCGGCGAAACGGCGAAACGCCAAGCCATTACGAACCCTGACCGTACGGTCATCTCCATCAAGCGTCATATGGGGACGAACCATAAAGAAGTAATCGACGGCAAAGAGTACACGCCGCAAGAAATTTCGGCGATCATTCTGCAAAAGCTGAAAGCCGATGCGGAAGCTTACCTTGGCCAGCCGGTCACGCAAGCCGTTATTACTGTTCCAGCCTATTTCAATGACAGCCAACGCCAAGCGACGAAGGACGCAGGTAAAATTGCGGGCCTCGAAGTGCTTCGGATCGTGAACGAGCCGACGGCAGCCGCTCTTGCGTACGGGATGGAGAAAAGCGAAGACCAAACGATTCTCGTATACGACCTTGGCGGCGGTACGTTCGACGTCTCCATTCTGGAGCTTGGCGACGGCTTCTTCGAAGTTAAAGCGACCAGCGGGGACAACCGTCTGGGCGGCGACGATTTCGACCAAGTCATCATCGATCACCTCGTGGCCGAGTTCAAAAAAGAACAAGGCATCGATTTGAGCAAAGATAAAGCGGCGGTTCAACGTCTGAAAGACGCAGCCGAAAAAGCGAAAAAAGAGCTGTCCGGCGTTCTGACGACGACGATCTCCCTGCCGTTTATTACGGTTGTGGACGGCGTTCCACAGCACTTGGAGATGAACCTGACCCGCGCCAAATTCGAAGAGCTTTCCGCCGAGCTGGTGGAAAGAACGATGGGGCCGACCCGTCAAGCTCTGAGCGATGCGGGCCTTAGCGCGAACCAAATCGACAAAATCGTATTGGTCGGCGGTTCCACGCGGATTCCGGCCGTTCAAGAAGCCGTTAAACGGCTGACGGGCAAAGAGCCGCACAAAGGCGTTAACCCGGACGAAGTTGTCGCACTCGGTGCTGCCGTTCAAGCGGGCGTACTGACGGGAGACGTTAAAGACGTCGTACTGCTCGACGTCACTCCGCTGTCCTTAGGGATCGAAACCGCAGGCGGCGTATTTACGAAAATGATCGACCGCAACACGACGATTCCGACAACGAAATCGCAAGTGTTCTCCACTTACGCGGACAACCAGCCGAGCGTGGAAATCCACGTTCTGCAAGGGGAGCGCGCGATGGCGGCCGACAACAAAACGCTGGGCCGCTTCATCCTGGGCGAAATTCCGCTCGCGCCGCGCGGCGTGCCGCAAATCGAAGTTACGTTCGACATCGATGCCAACGGTATCGTTAACGTAAGCGCACTGGATAAAGGCACCGGCAAAAGCCAAAAAATTACGATTACGTCTTCCAGCGGTTTGTCTGAAGAGGAAATCGACCGCATGATGAAAGACGCGGAATCGAATGCCGACGAAGACCGCAAGCGTAAGGATCTTGTTGAAGCCCGCAACCAGGCGGATCAGCTCGTCTATTCCGTTGACAAAACGATTAAAGATCTGGGCGACAAAGTCGACCAAGCTGAAATCGACAAAGCGAATGCGGCGAAAGACAAAGTGAAAAAAGCGCTTGAAGGCAACAACCTTGACGAGATCAAAGCAGCGACCGAGGAGCTGACGCAAGTCGTTCAGCAGCTTTCCACGAAGCTGTATGAGCAAGCGGCGCAGCAGGCTCAAGCGGCAGGCGGCGCAGACGCCGAAGGTGCGCAAGGTGCAGCTAAAGGCAAAGACAACGTGGTAGACGCGGATTACGAAGTGGTCGACGAGAACAAGAAGTAATAACCCTTGCGGTTAGCAGGAAGTCAAAGCCGGCATTCGGCTTTGACTTTCCGTTTGTCGCCCGGGGAGTGGGAGTGGAACGATGAGTAAACGCGATTACTATGAAGTGCTTGGAGTAGGCAAGGACGCTTCCCAAGAGGATATCAAGAAAGCTTACCGCAAGCTCGCCCGCCAATACCACCCGGACGTGAACAAGGCGGACGATGCCGAGTCCAAGTTCAAAGAAGCGAAGGAAGCATACGACGTACTGAGCGACGATCAGAAGAAAGCGCAGTACGACCGCTTCGGCCATGTCGACCCGAATCAGGGCATGGGCGGCGGCTTTAACGGTGCGGACTTCGGCGGCTTTGGCGATATCTTCGATATGTTCTTCGGCGGCGGCCAGCGGCGCAACCCGAACGCCCCGCAGCGGGGCGGCGACCTGCAATATACGCTGACCATCGAATTCAAGGAAGCGGTATTCGGCAAAAAGACCGACATTCACATTCCTCGCACGGAAACGTGCGATACGTGTCAAGGCAGCGGGGCGAAGCCGGGAACGAAGCCAGAAACGTGCGGCGTCTGTCACGGGTCCGGGCAGCAGGAGGTCGTGCAAAATACGGCCTTCGGGCGAATCGTCAACCGCCGGGTGTGCTCCGCTTGTCAAGGACAGGGAAGAATTATCAAAGACAAGTGCGGAACGTGCCATGGCTCGGGGAAAGTCAAGAAGCAGCGTACAATCAGCCTGAACATTCCGGCAGGCGTGGATGACGGCGCGCAGCTTCGCGTGACGGGAGAGGGCGAAGCCGGGACGCGGGGCGGCCCTCCGGGAGACCTGTACGTCGTGATTCGCGTCAAATCGCATGAATTTTTCGAGCGGGAAGGCGACGATATTTACTGCGAAGTGCCTCTGACGTTCGCGCAAGCGGCGCTTGGGGACGAGATCGAAATTCCGACGCTGACGGAGAAGGTGAAGCTGAAAATTCCGGCCGGCACGCAGACGGATACGTATTTCCGTCTGAAAGGCAAAGGCGTTCCGCGGCTTCGCGGTTACGGTCAAGGCGATCAGCACGTGAAGGTGGTCGTCGTGACGCCGACCAACATGAACGACGAGCAGCGTGAGCTGCTGCGCGAATTCGCGCGGCTCAGCGGCGAGCATACGCACGAGCAAAACCAATCGATTTTCGAGCGGATGAAAAAGGCATTTTTAGGCGATTAAGTGGGTCAAGAGGCATACAAAAGCACGGCGGCGATTTTTCGCTGCGGTGCTTTTTTGCATATTTTCCGTTTGATTGGCGGATAATACAAAAGGTGGTTATCCAAACCGTATAGACTACGTGAAGGAGGAAACTGACATGAGCGAAAATGAACGTCAGGCCAATCAAGCGAATCGGCAGCTTCCCATCGCCACGAACGAAGACGTCGAATTTACTTCCGAATTGGCGGATCAAGTGGACGTCGCAGCGCGCGAGCGTGCGGCAGATGCCGATGAGAGACAACAAGGGCAATCGTAGGGAAGCGGGGTAATTCTCATGGCTGAAAAAAGCATCTTGGCTTATTTCCAGTCCAGGCAGCAAGCAGAGAGCTGTGTGCCGAAGCTGAAAGCATTGCGTGCCGCCGATATTCAAATCGATCAATTCGGGGAGTATCCGGGGCATGGCGTGGAGGAGACGTTCAATCCTTTAAGCAACAGCGATTTCCCGGGATTGGCCTATTTAACGCTCGGCGGGTCCGGTATGAGTCAGGATGCGCGGATATTGACCGCCGTCGATGTGGATGCCAGCGGCATGGCCGACGGCAGCAGAGAGCTGTTGGCACCAGACCCGGAGGACATGACGCGCCGGGATATTCTGCTGACGGTCGTTCTTGATGAAGAGACCTACGACCAAGCGATGCGGGTCATTCGCGAGGCGGGCGGCAACATCTGAAGCCCGGCACGCGGGCATTCGCAGCCAGTGATAACGGTTCTTTGCATGTCCGACATGCGGGGAACCGTTTTTCGCATGCGGCCGTGCCGTTTTACCCGCGCCCGTAATTGTTGTATACTAGGACTTACGTGTGCTTGCAAAAGCAAAATATGGGAGGGAATACCCGGTGCGTTGGCATGAATTAACGGTACATACGACAGAAGAAGCAATCGAGATGATTTCGAATTTTATACACGAGTTTGGGGCTGGCGGGGTGTCGATCGAGGAGTCCGGGACGCTTAACAAAAAGAGGGATACGTCGCTCGGACAATGGTATGAGCTACCGCTGAACGATATTCCGGAAGGCCGGGCCGTCATTAAAGGCTACTTTGCCGAAGGAACCGACATGGAAGCGATTCTGGAGGAACTGAAGCGTTCCGTCGATCAGCTTGCGGAATACGATATCGATACCGGCAATCCCGTCTACGAATTGAAGGACGTGGACGACGAGGATTGGGCGAACGCATGGAAGCAGTACTTCAAGCCGCTGCGCGTGACGGACCGGCTGACGATTAAACCGACTTGGGAAGAATATACGCCGGAAGCGGACGAGCTGATTCTGGAGCTGGACCCCGGAATGGCCTTCGGCACGGGCACGCATGCGACGACGTCGCTTTGCCTGCGTACTCTGGAAAGGTTCGTGAAAGGCGGCGAAGACGTGATCGACGTCGGCACAGGCTCAGGCATTTTGGCCATTGCGGCCGCCAAGCTGGGCGCGAAGCACGTGCTGGCACTTGACCTCGATCCGGTGGCCGTATCCAGCGCGACGGAGAACGTGCATCTGAACGGGCTGGATCAGCAGATCACCGTGAAACTGAGCGACCTGCTGCAGGTGCTGAATGAGCACAAAGCGGAAGCAGCCGGAAGCGGAGCGCTCGGCGTAAAGCTGCCCGCGCAGGTCGTTGTGGCAAACATTTTGGCCGAAATTATACTGCTGTTCGTACAGGACGTGTACGAGGTGCTGGAGTCGGGCGGACGCTATATCGTATCCGGCGTTATCAAGAGCAAGCAGCAGGCGGTGGAAGAAGCGTTGACCGCGGCCGGCTTCGAATTGATTGAGCAAACCGAGGAGCAGGATTGGGTTGTGCTCGTTGCCAGAAAGCCGTAGGTGAGCCGACATGAGCTGGAATTTTTTCGCCTACCCGCTGGAGGAAATGCCGTTCGTTTTCCTTGTGCTGTTGATCGGCTTTACCGTGCATGAATTCGCGCACGCCTATTTTGCCGACCGGTTCGGTGATCCGACACCGCGGTCGATGGGGCGGCTCACGCTGAATCCGCGCGTGCACCTCGATCTGCTGGGAATGATCTTTTTTCTGGTCGTCGGCATCGGATGGGCGAAGCCGGTTCTGGTCAACCGCAGCCATTTCAAAAAGCCCCGGCTGATGGGCATTATCGTCTCGTTAGCCGGGCCGCTCAGCAACTTGGTGCTTGCTTTCGTAAGCTTAATCCTGTTCTACGCGCTGATCCGTATGGGCGCGTTAACCGGAACGTCGCAAGGGGTAAGCCTGGCGATTCAGCTGTTTTTCACCCGGATGGTCCTGATGAATATTTTCTTGTTCATCCTCAACCTGATTCCATTCCCTCCGCTGGACGGCTACCGCATTGTGGAGGATTTGCTGCCGCGCCGCATCATGATGAAGATCAAGCCTTACGAGCAGTGGCTGTTTTACGCGATTTTGCTGATGTTCTTTATCCCGCCAATCCAGCGCGTTACGCTGGGGCCGATCTTTGCCCTGCAGGGGCCCATTTTTGCAGCGTTCGATTCCATTGCGAAGCTGATGTTCGGGGTAGGCATCCGGATGTGATCGTTTCCGGTAATATTGGTTAATTTTTTTCGGAAACTAGCGTTTGGAGCGAAAAAAGTGTATGATGAAGGATGACCGTTTCTACGTCTCGTATAAGCGGTCAACCTATTTTTGTGGAAGCGAAGGATACGGAATGCAGCGATATTTCATTCATCCGGACGAATTTACGGATGCTGTGGTTACGATAACCGGGGACGATGCGCATCATTTGATTCGCGTGATGCGGGCGAAGCCGGGAGATACGTGTATTGTGAGCGACGGCGTAAGCCGGGAGGCGCTTGTGCGCATTCGTTCTTTGGAGGACCGGCAGGTGACGGCGGATATTGTGGACCGTCTGCCGATGGAGAACGAAGCGGCGGTTGACGTATGGATCGCTCAAAGCCTGCCCAAAGGGGACAAGATGGAGCTTGTCATCCAAAAAGGGACGGAAATCGGCGCGGTCCGTTTTTTGCCGTTCGTTTCGGAGCGTACGGTCGTACAATTGGACGGCAAAAAGGAAGGCAAGCGCTTGGAACGCTGGCAAAAAATTGCCAAAGAAGCGGCCGAGCAGGCCCACCGCAACCGCGTTCCCGTGGTCGAATCCGTACTCTCCTGGAAGGAGTTGCTGCGGACGGCTTCGGAGGCGGATGCCTCCTGGATCTGCTACGAGAAGCAGGATGCGCAGCAGCTGCGCCTGGCGATTCGGGAAGCGGTAACCAAGAGAAACGACCGAAGCGACGGAAGCCGCGTCAAGCTGATGCTTATCGTAGGACCCGAGGGCGGGTTCAGTGAGCGGGAAGTCTCGGAGGCGGAGGCGGCCGGCTGCGTGGCGGTTGGTTTGGGCAAACGAATACTACGGACGGAGACGGCCGCGATGGTCGGACTTACTTGCATTTTATACGAATCCGGAGAGATGGGGGGAGAACAATAAATGGCAACCGTCGCTTTTCATACGCTTGGATGCAAAGTCAACTTCTACGATACGGAAGCGATCTGGCAGCTGTTTAAACAGGAAGGCTACGAGCAGGTTGATTTCGAATCGACAGCCGATGTCTATGTCATCAATACCTGTACGGTGACCAATACGGGGGATAAAAAAAGCCGCCAGATGATTCGGCGCGCCATTCGCAGAAACCCGGAAGCGATCGTCGCGGTGACCGGCTGCTATGCGCAAACGTCGCCGGCCGAAATTATGGCGATTCCGGGCGTCGATCTGGTCATTGGAACGCAGGACCGGGACAAAATCATGCCTTACGTGAAACAGCTGGAGCAGGAGCGTCAACCGATCAACGCGGTGCGCAATATTATGAAAACACGCGCGTTCGAAGAGCTGGACGTGCCGGACTTTTCGGATCGTACGCGCGCTTTCCTGAAAATTCAGGAGGGCTGCAACAACTTCTGCACCTTCTGTATCATTCCGTGGTCACGCGGCCTTATGCGCAGCCGCGAGCCGCAAAGCGTGCTGAATCAAGCCCGCATGCTCGTCGACGCCGGTTATCAGGAGATCGTGCTGACGGGGATTCATACCGGCGGCTACGGGGAGGATATGGAAGATTACAGCCTCGCCAAGCTGCTGTGGGATCTGGACAAGGTCGACGGCCTGAAGCGGATTCGCATCAGCTCGATTGAGGCGAGCCAAATTACGGACGAAGTGCTTGAGGTGCTGCAAGCCTCGGACAAAATGTGCCGTCATCTGCACATTCCGCTGCAAGCTGGAGACGACGAAGTGCTCAAGCGGATGCGTCGGAAATATACGACGGAGCAATTTGCCCGCAAAATCGAGCACATCCACCGGATTATGCCGGGCGTCGCGATTACGACGGACGTTATCGTCGGTTTCCCGGGGGAGACGGACGAGATGTTCCACCGCGGCTACCAGTTTATGGAACAAATGAAATTTTCGGAAATGCACGTCTTCCCGTACTCCAAGCGGACCGGTACGCCGGCTGCGCGGATGGAGGATCAGATTGACGAGGAAATCAAAAACGCCCGTGTGCACGAGCTGATCGATTTGTCTGAGAGGATGCAGCTCAGCTACGCGGAGACGTTTGTCGGCCAAGTGTTAGAGGTCATTCCGGAGCGGGACTACAAGGGTCAGCCGGGAAGCGGCCTGCTCATGGGCTATTCGGACAATTACCTGCAGCTCGTGTTCGAAGGCAGCGAGGACTGGATCGGCCAAGTATGCCGGGTGAAGGTCACCGAAGCCGGAGTCAACGAGTGCCGCGGCCAGCTTGTCCGCGCCCCCGAAGCGGGAGCCGTGCACCTGCCGTCCAGAGCGACGGGCACGGGAGCTTCGGCCGAGACGATTCCGGGACAAGCGGCTAAAGCGATCGTATAAGCTGAAAAACGAAGGATTTCATTCGACGATAGGCAGGCGCGTCTTCCTGCGGCATCCGTGATTCAAGCCGCCGGTAAGACCGCTTGCGTCCGCCGGGTGAAGTCCTTTCGATTTCCAATAGGAAAGGGTGATGTCGATGAAGGAAATTTCGGCAGGTGGCGTGGTGTTTCGCAAAATCGGAAACGACGTGCAGGTGCAAATGATCCAGGACCGGTACGGCAAAATTACGCTGCCGAAAGGCAAGATGGAAGCCGGGGAAACGATAGAGCAAACGGCGCTGCGTGAAATTCTCGAAGAAACGGGAATTACGGGAACCATCGTGCGTCCGCTGGAGACGATCACGTACCAATTCGCCATGAACGGCGGGGTCATCGACAAAGAGGTCCACTATTTTCTGGTGGAAGCGACTGGAGGCACCTTGCAGGCGCAGGTCGAGGAAATTCGCGGCGTCGAATGGCTTCATCCACTGGAGGCATGGCATCAGCAAACGCATTCTGGATACGGAAACAACGATTCGGTTTTGCAAAAGGCGCTGAATGCACTGGGCTACGAAGTGAACGGACAATGACCGGATTTGACCTGACACGGGGGCTCAGCGGCACCTCGTCGTACTAAACATTGGGAGGACTTCGGCCATGGCTGTTGTCGTATTGCAGAAAAAAAGAAAAAAACGATTGGAAGAAGGCCACCCATGGGTGTACCGTTCGGAAATCGAACGCGTGGAAGGTGAAGCACCGCCAGGAGGGCTCGTATCCGTACATACGCACGCCGGTCAATATTTGGCGACCGGGTATTATAATCCGGCTTCGCAATTAACCGTGCGGATTGTTTCCTACGAACCGATGGAAGAAATGACGCACGCCTACTTTGTCCGCCGGATTCAAGAATGCAAGGAGCACCGGGAACGGTTTTTGCCGAACGCAGGGGCGTACCGGCTCGTTTACGGGGAGTCGGATTTCCTGCCGGGACTGATCGTGGACAAGTTTGAGGACGTGCTGGTGGTACAGATTTTGACGCTCGGCATGGAGCAAGTGCGCGAGGCGGTCGTCTCCGCGTTGGTCGAGGTAATGCGGCCGGCCGGCATTTACGAGCGCAGCGACGTCTCCGTGCGGCAGCTCGAAGGCCTGGAGCAGCGTACCGGCGTGCTATACGGCGAATGCCCGCAGCATGTCACGATCCGCGAGAACGGGATCGTTCTGGAAGTGGATATTGCACAGGGGCAGAAGACCGGTTATTTTTTCGACCAGAGGGAAAACCGGGCCGCTTTGGAACCGCTCATGAAGGGCTGGGGCCGACGGGGCGGCATTGAGCTGCAAGAGCGGGTGCTGGACGACGGGACGGTCAAGCGCGTGCCGGTCAACCGGAACGGCAGCGAAGTGACGTTTCCTTATTGGGACGGCGCGACGGTGCTGGAATGCTTCTCGCATACCGGCAGCTTTACGCTTCATGCGTGCCAATTCGGCGCCAAAAAAGTGACGTGCCTCGACATTTCCGAGCATGCTATCGAAACGGCCAAGCGGAACGTGGAACTGAATGGCTTTGGCGACCGGGTAGAGTTCGTCGTTGCCGACGCATTCGATTACTTGCGCGAGCAGGCTCGCGGCTTGGATCTTCGGCAGGAGCGGGGAAAAGCGGGCGAGCGAAAGGTCGATACATCCTTGCCACTTGCCGCGAAAGGCAGAACGTGGGACGTGGTCATTTTGGACCCGCCGGCCTTCGCCAAATCGCGGAGCGCGGTCGAAGGCGCTTGCCGCGGCTACAAGGATATTAACCTGCACGGCATGAAGCTGGTAAACGAAGGCGGGTACTTGGTGACGGCGAGCTGCTCCTACCATATGAAGCCGGAGCTGTTCCTCGAAACGATCCATGCGGCCGCCCACGATGCGGGCAAAACGCTGCGTCTGATCGAATTCCGCAATGCCGGCAAGGACCATCCCCGTATTCTCGGGGTAGACGAAGGCAACTATTTGAAGTTCGCTATTTTTGAGGTTCGAAGCAAACGATAACAGAATCAGCAAGGAACAAGCCTTAGTTCGGTGCGCAGCCGCACTAAGGTTTTTTGATTCCTTGTAGATAGATTTGACGGCGGTGAGGCCGTTGTATTATGATCCTTGCGGTAGCTTCTTCATAAGATGATTTCGGAGGTGCAGATTTGATGAATTCGAACATGTCGTTAACCGAGGCGATTCGCGGCCGGAGAAGCGTAGGGCGCGTCAAGAGCGATTCGATCGCACGGGAAGTGATCGAGCAGCTACTGGAAGCGGGCAACTGGGCGCCAAGCCACCATGCGACCGAGCCATGGCGCTTTTATGTGATGACCGGCGGCGGCCGGCAAGCGTTGGCCGCCGCGTATGCGGATATTGCAGCCGAAGGCATGTCCGGGCAAGAGCTGGAGGAGCTGCGGGCGAAGCAGGCGGCCAAGGCGTTCCGTGCGCCGGTGGTGATCGCCGTCGCCGTATCTCCGTCCACGGCGAAAGGGGTCAGCCGCATCGAGGAGTTTGCCGCAGCGCACGCCGCCGTGCAAAATATGCTGCTGATGGCGCATGCGCTCGGACTCGGGACGATCTGGCGGACCGGGGAGCCGGCCTATCATCCGCGGATGAAGCAGGCGTTCGGTCTCGGCGAAGCCGATGCCATTGTAGGACTGGTGTACATCGGCATTCCGGAGACGACGCCATCCGAAGGCAAGCGCCGTCCGGCTGCGGACAAAACGGTATGGATGACCGGCGAAGCCGACAGCAAGCTGTGACTTGCTCCCCATGCCGTCGCAGGGGCTATTCCGAATCCGTCTGACTCCGGGCTTTGACGGAACGAGCGTATTCGGAAGGGCTCATGCCGGCCGATTTTTTGAACGCTTTGGAAAAATAATGCGGCCCGCTGAAGCCGAGCATCGCGGCAATTTCGGAAAAGTTGTACGTCTTCTCCCGAATCAGCGATTTGGCCCGACCGATCTTTAATTGATTGTAATAAGACATAACGGACAGCCCGGTTTGGCGCTTGAATTGTTCTTTCAGCCGGGTTTTGGCCACATGCAGCGCCTCGCTGATTTCTCCGAGCGATACGTTTCCTTCCACATGCTCCTCCAAGTAGCCAATGACCCTTCGGGCCAACGCTTCGTTATCCTTTTCCCTTGCCGTAAACGAAAGCGGCTTGCTCATCTCCGCATGTCCCAGTCTGCGCAGAAGGCGGATCAGAAACGTCTGCAAATACAGCTGGATCAGCTGCTCGCTTCCGGCAGGCGCGTCCTGTCGCCGCTTGAGCGGGTACCGAAACGGGAATTCGAACGCATGCTTTCCCTCCTTGACGAGCTCCGCCAGAAGATTTCGCTCGGTATCCTCCAAGTGGACAATTTGCCGCGCAAACCGTTTCATCGCTTCAGACCGGCAGTCGAACGTCAGGACGATAATGTTCGGAGCGGTGCCTTCACAGGCGTAAAAGCTGTGAAATTCGTCGGGCTCATGAAACACGACCATCCCCTGACGAAGCCGATGCTGTGTCGTGCCCGCTGTCACCTCCACCTCGCCCTTGTCGACATAAACCAATTCCCAGAAATCGTGCTGCTCGCCCGGGAAAACATAATTTTTGGCAAATTCGAAATAGTACATTGTGATGATGTTGTCGATGACAATCGTTTGCTTTAAGCGCGTTCGTTGATAGCTCATCTGGTCCTTCGTCTCCTGCTTCGTTCTTACCTCCATCATACCTTGGCTCCGGGCTTCTGAAAAGCGTCACCGGCTGATGCGGGACGGGCTCATTTTGCAAAAAATGCGGCTTCGAAGACAAAGCCACGGTCGCTCCGGCTTTCTATAATGGGGGGAGAGAACCTAACCCATTACATACGGAATGCTTGGAGGAGGAGTCAGACATGAGATTGGCTGTCATTGGCTATGGAGCGAGAATACGCGGGGTGTTGAAATATGTGCGGCAGGCCAACCCCGAATGCAAGGTTACGGCGGTTGTCGACGTCCGCAAGGACAAGGCGCTGAGCGGTACGGAAGGTTCGGGCGATATCCGGCTGTTCGAGACGCCCGAGGAGATGCTTGAGCAGGAGAAGCCGGACGGCGTTCTGATCGGCACCCGCTGCTCCTTGCATACGGAAATGGCCCTGAAGGTGCTTCCGAGCGGAATACCGCTTTATCTCGAAAAACCGGTCGCGACGACGATGGAGGATGCGCTGCGCTTGAAGCGCGGCTTCGAGACCTGTCCGTCGCCGGTCATCGTCTCTTTCCCGCTGCGCGTCACATCGATCGTGAAGCTGGTGAAGGAAATTATCGATTCCGGCAAAATCGGGACGGTCGAGCATGTCCAAGCGGTCAACAACGTTCCGTACGGCGGCGTCTATTTTCACAATTGGTACCGGGACGAGAACGAAACGGGGGGCCTCTTTTTGCAAAAGGCAACCCACGATTTCGACTATATTAACCATGTGCTCGGGCTTCGTCCGGTCAGCGTCTGCGCGATGACGTCCAAGCAAATTTTCAAGGGCACGAAGCCTGCGGGGCTTCGGTGCGTCGAATGCGGTGAAAACAAAACGTGCGCCGAGAGCACGGTCGGCACGCCGATGGAGCAGGAATGGCCTTACTGCGCCTTTGCCGAAGATACGGGCAACGAAGACTCGGGTAGCGCGTTGATCCGCTACGAGACCGGGATGCATGTGTCGTACTCGCAAAACTTTTTCGCCCGGCAAAAAGCAGGCTCCCGCGGCGCGCGGTTCCTCGGCTACAAGGGGACGGTTGAGTTCGACTTTACGACCGGCATAGTCAAGGTATTCATGCATCACACGCCGCGGGTGGAAACGTACGAGATCGACGCGGCGGAAGACCATTTTGGCGGCGACGCGGCGATTGCGGAAAATTACGTCAATATGATCCGCGGCACCGAGGAGTCGATCAGCACGCTCGACGACGGTTTGCTTAGCGCGCTCCTTTGCCTGAAAGCGCGGGAGTCGGCGCTCACCGGCACGTTCCAGACGGTCGACTGGACATAGCGGACTAAAGGGCTTCGCCGGATTGTTCCGGAGGCAGCCGTTTCAGCAGCTGCTTGCGGGCCCGATTGACGGCTCTGCGCACCGCCGGCGACACATCCTGCTCCAGCTTGGCGAAGCCGGGCGCGAGCAGGTCCCAATGCTCAGCCGCTGCGGCTGAGGCATACATATTCGTCGCGTGGATGCGGACCGCCTCCTTAGCGCTGGCGATCCATACGCCGAGCAGCCGAGCAGCCGTTTCCTGCGGATACGAAGCGAGAAGCCCCTCACCGAGCGTGAGCGGGCTTTTTGCTTTTCCGGCTGAGACTGGGGCGCCCGACATTAGCAGCTCGGTCAAATCCAGCAGCGGCCGGCTCCATGCCGGGTTGAGGGTTTTGGCCGCGATCCGGACGGAGTGGGCGATGGCAGCGATCTCATGCGGCAGAGGCGAGGCGGACCATGCGGCCAGCTGCGGATAAAACGCGTGAAACTGCTTAACCAGCAGCGTTCCGCAGGCCTCGCCCGTCCAGCGACGGACGGTGGCGTGCGGGCTTCCGGCCAAGAAGCGCAGTTGTTCGGCCGTCTCGTCGGGAGCGGCCGTGTAATGGCCGGATAATAGAAAGACGGCAAGCTCCTGAGCCGTTTCGTCCCCGGATTGCGCAAGTCCGGAAGCCAGGCGGACGAGTCGCTTCGGATCGGGCAGCGCGGCTTCGATCACTTGCAGCGCTTGGTGCTTGACGGCGCGCGCCTGTTTATCGGGCAGCGTGCCGAGGACCGGGCCCAGAGCGGCCGTTAAGGCGGAAGCCGAGCCGCGGGAGGCGGCGTCCGCCGCATCGCGCTTCCAGTCTTGTTCGGCAAGCGGCATCATATCAAAACTCCTCCGTTTCAAACATTACGTTGTTATATCTTCCCACAATATTACCAAACATACGTTCTAGGGGCAAGGCATTTGTTATGGCGCAAGACGGAGCTGATCCGAAATCCGACACTCTCCCGGCAGAGGAGGAGAGCAATTCGTAGTTTACAGACAAACGGGATAGAGGTATATTATTTTTGAACACATGAATACTTGTATACAAGTACACAATATTTATCGAGGTGATAATGATGAAGCTAGGGATGATCGGACTGGGGAAAATGGGGTTTAACCTCGTGCAAAATTTACTTCAGCAGCAGCATGAGGTAGTGGTGTACGACGTCAATCCCGAACCGGGAAAGAAATTGCAAGAACGCGGCGCAGAGCTTTCCGCTTCCGTCAACGAGCTGGTTGAGAAGCTGGAAGCTCCCCGCATCGTCTGGATTATGGTTCCGGCCGGTCCGATTGTGGATCAGGTGATCGACACAGTTAGTCCGCTGCTGGAGCAAGGAGATATCGTGATTGACGGCGGGAACTCCCACTACAAGCAATCGGTGGCCCGGGCCGATAAGCTGAAGGAGCGGGGTATCCATTTTTTCGACGTGGGAACATCGGGAGGCACGGAGGGCGCGGCCCATGGCGGCTGCTTCATGATCGGCGGCGACCAAGACGCGTTTGCAGCCATTGAGCCGCTGTTTCAAGGCATCGCGGTCGACAAAGGCTATCTGTATGCCGGTGGCCACGGCAGCGGGCATTTTCTCAAAATGGTCCATAACGGCATTGAGTATGGCATGATGCAATCGATTGCAGAAGGCTTCGAAATTTTATCCAAAAGCCAATTCGATTTCAATTACGAAGAAGTTGCGCGGGTGTGGGCGAACGGTTCGGTGATTCGAGGGTGGCTGATGGAGCTGACCCAAAACGCGTTTTCCAAAGATCCCAAGCTGGACGGGATTCGTGGAATCATGAAAAGCTCCGGAGAAGGAAAATGGACAGTTCAGACGGCGCTCGATATGGAAATTAGCACGCCTGTCATCGCGTTGTCCCTGCTGATGCGATACCGCTCTATGGAAGACGATACGTTCCACGGCAAGGTGGTGGCCGCTCTGCGCAATGAATTCGGCGGTCATGAAGTCGTAAGAAATTCGTAAGACCGATTTTCCTGATGGATTCGTTTCGTAACTATGTGATAAAATCTAGAAATACTTGTTTACGTTACCTTATCGCAGTTATTGAAAACGGTCTGTATGGGAGAGTTGTTCATGCGTTATCCTGCTGCATGGTTGCAAGGGTTGTCTTTGGGAGAAAGTATGGCTTGCGAATTAAGATTGCAAATTATCGCCGGGAACATTAAGCCGAGCGAAGTCATATCGGAAAATAAGGTGGCCGCGGAATTCGGAACAAGCCGGTCGCCGGTCAGGGAAGCGTTGAAAACGTTGTCAAACGAAGGGCTCATTTGTCTGGAAAGAATGGGCGCCGTCGTGAACGGTCTGAGCTCACAGGATGTCGAAGAGCTGTATGACGTCCGGTTTTTGATCGAGAGCTTCGCGCAGCAGCGGTTGGCCGAAGGAAATCATGAGGCGCTGCTCGACAATTTGAAACGGAACATCGACAAGATGGAATTGGCGATGAAGCATCGTGATATCGAGGAATTTTCGTATCTGGACTTTTCCTTTCACGAATCGATCGTTGTGGAGGCCAAGCATGCAAGGATCTTGCATTTGTGGAAAAGCATCCGCCAAATCGTACTGACCGTCATGTACCTTACGACGGCGGAGGTATTCTCCAAGGGCCAGGACAAACTGAGGTCCGTCATCGATAAGCACCGGTCGATTGTCGCCGGGCTCGAATCGAAGGACGTCACCGTCATTCAATCCGTCGTTCAGCAATATTTTGCGGACTCGCATAAAACGCTTCATAGCAGGTTTCCTTAAAGGGCGCTGCTATGCGGCTTTTCACTGCCCACACTTGTCGACAAGTATACATGTATAAATTCATTGCCGTGCTATAAATTGGGCATACTCTGGATACCGAACCATGCTCACATGAATAATAAGGAGAGCTGCTTATGAACAGTATTTTTGGTCTTGATCACAACTTGACCTTGATCATTTGGGCGTTACTTGCCATTGTTTTTCTTGTCGTTCTGATCGCCAGATTCAAATGGAATCCTTTTGTGACGCTTTTGATTTCTTCGCTGCTATTAGGTTTTTTGGCCGGTATGAAACCTGAGGACATCATTAAAGCGGTTACAGGTGGGCTTGGCGGCACGCTCGGAACGATTGCGATCGTCATCGGGCTCGGAACGATGCTGGGCAAAATGATGGCCGAGTCCGGAGGAGCCGAGCGGATCGCGACCACGCTGATCGACCGGTTCGGCGAAAAACGGGTGCACTGGGCGATGATGGTCGTCGGATTTATTGTGGGGATTCCCGTGTTTTTCGAGGTTGGGGTCATCCTGTTGATTCCTATCGTATTTATCGTGGCGCGCAAGACGAAAATGTCGCTCTTGCAAATCGGCATTCCGCTGCTGGCCGGGCTTTCCACCGTGCACGGGCTTGTTCCGCCTCATCCAGCGCCGATGATTGCCATTGCCGCTTATAATGCCGATCTGGGGAAGACGATTCTGTACTCCATTCTGGTCGGGCTGCCGACGGCCGTTATTGCCGGCCCTCTGTTCGGCAAATTTATCGGCAGACGGTTAGCCGTAGAGCCGCCGGCCGACCTGGCCGAGCAATTCGCGGCGAAGGATAACCGCGGCCTTCCCGGGTTCGGAATCACGCTGTTCACGATTCTATTGCCCGTCCTTCTTATGTTGATCGGATCGATCGCGACCATCATCGACCCGAAGGCGACGAGCGGCCTCACCCGGTTCAGCACATTTATCGGCCATGAAATTATCGCCCTGCTTATCGCGGTCGTCTTCTCCTTCTTTTCGCTCGGCTTTGCGAGGGGCTTCAAGAAAGAGGATATTTCCCGCTTTGCCAGCGAGTGCTTGGCCCCGACCGCGACGATCATTCTGATCATCGGGGCCGGCGGAGCCTTTAAACAAGTATTGATTAACAGCGGAGTAGGCGGCGCTATTGCCGCGATGGCCACTCAGGCGCATGTGAACATTATCTTTTTCGCATGGCTTGTCGCCACTCTCATCCGTGTCGCGACAGGGTCGGCCACGGTTGCCATGACGACGGCCGCAGGCATTGTCGCTCCCGTCCTTGTGCTGAATCCGGGCGTGAATGTGGAGCTTGTCGTGCTGGCTACGGGCGCAGGATCGCTTGTATTGTCCCACGTGAATGACGCGGGCTTTTGGATGGTGAAGGAATTTTTTAACATGAGCGTATCGCAAACTTTAAAATCATGGACGGCGATGGAGACGATTTTATCCGTGGTGGGACTGATCTTCATTCTTCTCCTTAGCGTCGTGGTTTAAGAAAGAGGGGGATTTCATTGAGCCAGCCTGCCTATATGATTGGCGTTGATATCGGAACGACCAGCACGAAAGCCGTCTTATTCGAGGAAAACGGGAAAGTCGTAACCAAGGCGGACGAGGAATACCCTTTGTATATGCCTACTTCGTCTATAGCCGAACAGGACCCGGACCGCATCTTCCGCGCGGTGATCCAAACGTTGAAGCGCGTAATGGCGCAAAGCGCCGCGAGGCCGGAGCAAGTCCTGTTTGTCTCCTTCAGCTCGGCCATGCACAGTGTCATCGTGGTTGATGCCGAAGGCAAGCCGCTAACGCGCTGCATCACCTGGGGGGATAACCGGAGCGCCGCCTGGGCGGAACGCTTGAAGCGGGACATGAACGGGCATGAGATCTATTTGCGAACGGGGACGCCCATCCATCCGATGTCGCCGCTTTCCAAGCTGCTGTGGCTTCGCCACGATCATCAGGTGCTGTTTCAAAACGCCGGCAAATTCATCTCGATCAAGGAATATGTATTTGCCAAGCTGTTCGACGAATATGTGGTCGACTATTCGATCGCCTCGGCGACCGGGCTAATGAATTTGCAGAAGCTGGACTGGGACGAGGAAGCGCTGGACGTTGCCGGGGTATCGAGAAATCAATTGTCCAGACTTGTCCCGACGACGTATGCGCTGAAAGGCATGAAAGCCGTTTTCGCGGAAGAGACGGGACTTGCCGGGTCAACCCCGTTTATTGTCGGCGCGAGCGACGGCGTGCTTTCCAACCTTGGCATGAATGCAATCGAGCCCGGGATTGTGGCGGCGACCATCGGCACCAGCGGTGCGATCCGCACCGTGATTGACCAGCCGGCAACCGATCCGAAGGGGAGAATCTTCTGCTATGCCTTGACGGAAAAGCATTGGGTCATCGGCGGGGCAGTCAATAATGGCGGCATGCTGTTCCGGTGGGCAAGGGACGAGTTCGCCGCATCGGAGGTTGAAACGGCCAAACGTCTTGGAATCGACGCTTATGATCTGTTAACGAAAATTGTAGAGAAGGTCAGTCCGGGCTCCGACGGCTTGATTTTCCATCCGTATATGACCGGGGAGCGCGCTCCTTTATGGAATGCGAATGCAAGAGGCTCCTTTTTCGGCTTGACGATGCACCATCGCAAGGAGCATATGATTCGCGCCGTGCTGGAAGGGGTTATTTTTAATCTGTACACCGTCTTGCTGGCGATGGGGGAGCGGATGGGGCGGCCCAAAAAAATTCATGCTACCGGCGGCTTTGCCCGCTCCTCTCTCTGGCGCCAGATCATGGCGGATATTTTCGACCAGGAAGTGGTCGTCCCCCAAAGCTTCGAAAGCTCTTGTCTCGGAGCCGTCGTGCTTGGCTTATACGCGACGGGGAGAGCGGATTCGCTGCATATCGTTTCCCGGATGGTCGGGGCAACGCATGTGCATAAGCCGATACCGGAGCATGCCGAAATCTACCATGAGCTTCTGCCCATCTACATTAAAATCGCGAGAAACATGGAGGAGGAATACGAGGCGATTGCCCGTTTTCAACAAAAGCGGGAACGTTTCTAGAAAGCTTCAAGCTTCGATCGCGTGGAAAAAGCCGGGAAAAGCGCGCTGTCCTGCAGCGTGTTTCTTTTCCTGGTTTTTTCCTATTCTGCCGAGCCGATACCGCAGCCAAAGGATAAGCCCGGGAGGAACGGGTGTTCCGGTGTATTCGATTGTGCTATACTATACCAAAACCTGTCTTTTCCGCAATGTCCGACATTTTGGTAGAATAGTAGAGTTACGTGAATTGAAGCGAAATTTGGAGGAGCGACTATGGCTTTTCAATTTGTGCTCGGCAGAGCGGGCAGCGGCAAAACGACGTTTTGCCTGAACGCGATCAAACAGAAGCTGCTGGAGCAGCCGGACGGTGCGCCGCTGATCTGGCTCGTGCCGGAGCAGGCCAGCTTTCAGACGGAATATGCGCTTGTGTCCTCCCCGGAGCTCGGAGGCACACTGCGTGCTCAAGTGCTCAGCTTCCGGCGCCTTGCTTGGCGCGTCATGCAGGAAGTGGGTGGCACCTCGCGCCTGCCGATCGATGAAACAGGCAAAAAACTGCTGCTTCACCGCATTTTACATAAACAAAAAGACCGTCTGCGCCGTTTTCAAGCGTCGGCAGGACAAACGGGCTTTCTGGATAAATTGAACGAACTGTTTTCGGAGTTGAAACGGTACTGTATCAGCCCCGATCAGCTTGAGCAGTTTTATTCGTCGCGCTTTGCTTCCGGCGGCGATGCTTCCGGCACGCTTCCGGACAAGCTGCACGATTTGCAGCTGCTGTACGGCGAATTCGAGACGGAATTGTCCAAGCTGTACCTGGATGGGGAGGATTATTTGACACTGCTGGCCCGTCAGGTCGGCGAATCGGCGTATTTACGGGGCGCAGAACTATGGGTCGACGGGTTTCACGGGTTCACACCTCAGGAGCTTGCCGTCCTGGAGCAGCTTGCTTCGTACGCCGGGCGAGTTACGATGACGCTCTGCCTGAACCGTCCGTACGCGGACGGGGAGCAGCCGCACGAGCTGGACTTGTTCCATCCGACCGCCCGGACGATGAAGACGCTGCGGGAGCGGCTGGATGCCTTGGAGGTGGACACCGAAGCCACGATCATCCTGCCGTCTTCGCCTCCGGCAAGGTTCCGGGAGGCGCCGTCGCTCGGCTTTTTGGAGGCGCAATGGGAGGAGCGGGTGAAAAAGCCGTTCCGGCCCGAGCCGGGGGACAGCCGGCCACCGGCCGTGCACATATCGGCGGCGGCCAGCCGCAGGGCGGAGGTGGAGGCGCTGGCCCGGGACGTCGTCAAGCTCGTCCGCGACGAAGGGCTTAGATGGCGCGACATCGCCGTGTCGGTCCGCAACATGGAATCGTATGGCGAGCTGATCTCGGGCACGTTTGCCGACTACGGCATCCCGCACTTTTTGGATCATAAGCGGCCGGTTGTGCATCACCCGCTCGTCGAATTGATTCGTTCTGCGCTCGAAACGGTCAACCATTATTGGAAATACGAAGCGGTTTTCCGCGCGGTCAAAACCGGATTTTTCCTGCCGTTCGGGGAGGAAAGAGAGCGGGAGGACGGTTTGATCATCGACCGGCATGCGTTGGACCAGCTCGAAAACTATGTGCTGGCGTTCGGCATTCAAGGATACAAATGGATGAAGGATTGGACGTATTCGTACCGAACCACGCTCGAACAGGACGATATGCAGGCGAGCGAGGCGGACGAGGCGTTTCTGCGCAAGCTCAACGCCTGCCGCAGGCTGGTGGTGGAACCGCTCGGGTCGCTGCAGGAGAGTATGCGCAAGAAAGCGACGGTGCTTCAGCGGGTGGAGGCGCTGTACGGCCTGCTGGAGCAGCTTCGGGTGCCGGAGCGGCTGGAGGCATGGAGCCAGGCGTCCCTCGCGCACGGACAAGCGGAGAAAGCGCGGGAGCACGCCCAAGTGTGGGAGCGGGTCGTCGATATGTTCGATCAACTCGCCGAGCTGATGGGAGACGAGACGATGACGGCGGAGACGTTCGCGGAGCTGGTGGACACGGGGCTTGAAAGCATCAAGCTCGGCCATGTCCCGCCCACCCTCGATCAGGTGCTGGTCGGCAGCATGGACCGGACTCGTTCCGGCCAAGTCAAGCACATGTTCGTGCTTGGCGTAAGCGAGGGGGTCATGCCCGCCAAAATGCCCGAAAGCGGCGTCTTGTCGGAAGCGGAGCGCGAACAGTTGGCCGGAAACGGGCTGCAAACCGCCGAAGGAAGCCGGAGGCGGCTGCTTGACGAGTCGTTCTTGATCTACTGCGCGTTTTGCGCGCCTTCGCACGGATTATGGCTAAGCTATCCGTTGGCCGACGAGGAAGGAAGGTCGCTTCTGCCTTCGGACGTGATCCGGCAGGTGAAGCGGATGTTCCCGTCGCTGCAGGAGCGGCTGCTGTTGAACGATCCGGCGCCGGACGGCTACGCCGGCGAACAAATGGAGTACGTCGCCCGCCCGGACAAAGCCTTGTCCTTACTGATGGTGCAGTTGAAGCAGTGGATGAACGGGGCTCCGATGAACGCCGTCTGGTGGTCGGTATACAATTGGTTCGTCCGCCAGCCCGAACACGCCCTGAAGCTGTCGCGGATGGTGCAGGCGCTGCTTTATTCGAACCGGGCGAAGGAACTCACTGCCGAAACGAGCCGAGAACTGTACGGGGAAAGCATCCAGACGAGCGTATCGCGGATGGAGCGCTTCGTCGCGTGTCCGTTCTCCCAGTTCGTCTCTCACGGGCTGCGGCTGAAGGAACGACGAATCTTTCGTTTGGAAGCGCCCGATATCGGGCAGTTGTTTCACGCCGCATTGACCAAGTTTGCGGAGCAGGCGGAGTGCGACGGGTTCGACTGGGGCGGCTTGTCGGCTGCGGAATGCGAGCAGCGGGCGGCGCTTGTCGTCGACGCGCTTGCACCGAAGCTGCAGGGTGAAATTTTGCTCAGCTCCAAACGGTATTCCTATATTGCACGCAAGCTCAAGCAGGTGATTGGACGGGCGGCGCTGATGCTGGGCGAGCACGCCCGGCGGGGACAGTTCCGGCCGATCGGGCTGGAGGTCGGCTTCGGGAGCGGACAGCCGATTCCGCCGCTGCTTTACGATTTGGACAACGGCGTGCGCATGGAGCTGCGGGGAAGGATCGACCGGATCGACCGGGCGGATACCGAGCAGGGAACGCTGCTGCGGGTGATCGACTACAAGTCGAGCGCCAAGGCGTTAAATATGACCGAAGTGTATTACGGTTTGTCGCTGCAAATGCTCACGTATTTGGACGTCATTCTGACGCATGCGCCGATCTGGCTCGGCCGCGAAGCGCAGCCGGCGGGCGTTTTGTACTTCCATGTACATAATCCGGTGTTGAACGCAAGAAACGGGCTTTCCGCCCAAGAGATCGACAGCGAGCTGAAGAAGCGGTTCAAAATGAGAGGCTTGCTCCGCGCCGACGCGGATACGGTCCGGCTGATGGACGGAGGGCTGGCGGAAGCCGGAGGGCATTCCGACCTGCTGCCGGTGGCGCTCAAGACGGACGGCAGCTTCTATAAAACGTCGTCGGTCGCCTCCGAAGAACAGTGGGACACCGTTCGGCGGTACGTCAAGCGGACGATCCGCGAGATCGGGACGTCTCTGACGGACGGCACCATCGAGATTGCGCCTTACCGGATGGGCCAAGCGACGGCCTGCACGATGTGCGCGTACCGTTCCGTATGCCAATTCGACACGCAGCTCGACGGCAATGCGTATAAGCAGCTTACGCCGATCGGCAAAGACCGGGTATGGGAAGTGATGGAGCAAAAGGCTGCTTCCGCTCCCCGCTCCGCAGGAGCGGCTTATCGGCCGCGCACCGCTGCGAAACGGCAGTCTGCGGAAGAGAGCCGGACAGCGGAGCCGCAGGAAGAGAACGTCCTGGAAGAGCCGGATAACGAGAATGGAGGGAACGAACAATGACGGAAACGATGCCGAAGCCGGATAACAGCACATGGACGGACGAACAATGGCAGGCCATCGCCGTCCGCGGCCGTTCCACGCTCGTCGCTGCCGCTGCGGGCTCCGGGAAAACAGCCGTGCTGGTCGAGCGGATTATTCGCCGCATTTCGGACGAGCGCGAGCCGCTCGACGTAGACCGGCTGCTGGTCGCGACGTTCACCAAGGCGGCGGCCGCCGAAATGCGCCACCGGATCAGCGAGGCGCTGGAGAAGGCGCTGGTGGACAATCCGGGCTCGGATCACCTGCGCAAGCAGCTTGCGCTGATGCCGCAAGCGTCGATTACGACGCTGCACTCCTTTTGTATGGAGGTCATTCAACGGCATTACCAGCGGATCGGGCTCGATCCGAACTTCAGAATCGCCAACGAAACGGAAAGCGCGCTGATGCGGCAGGATTTGCTGGAGGAACTGCTGGAAGAGCGGTACGGCGAAGCCGGGGAAGGCGATTTGTTCTGGCGGCTGGCGGATTCGTTCAGCGGGGATAAAAACGACGACGCGCTATTCTCGCTGGTGCAGCGGCTGTATGACGATTCGCGGAGCCACCCGTGGCCGGACCATTGGCTGAACGAGTGCGTCCGCATGTTCGAGCATCCCGTCGCTTCCGGCGATAATCCGTGGCTGGCGAGCTTGCTTGCGTATGTCCGCTTGGAGCTTCAGGCTATGGCGTCGCGGCTTCGGGAAGCCGTTCGGATCGCAGAGCAGCCCGGAGGACCGGCGCCGTATTTGACCAATCTGCAAGATGACGGCGCGGTCGTCGGCGAGCTGCTGGAGTTGGCTGTCGAAGGCTCGTGGGAACCGCTGTATCATGCGTTTCAGGGCGCCGCTTTCGGCAAGCTGAAGGCTTGCCGGGGGGACGGCTTCGACAAAGCGCTTCAGGAGCAAGTGAAGGACATGCGGGGCGAGGTCAAAGACAGGCTGAGCGAGCTAAAGGAAGAATTGTTCGGTCGGACGCCGGAACAGTACGAGGCGGAGCTGCGGACGATGCGGCCGCTTATGGAGGCGCTAATTGGCCTGGTAATCGATTTCGGCGAGCGGTACCGGACGGCCAAAATGAGCAAACGGCTCGTCGATTTTGCGGACTTGGAGCATTTTTGCCTGAAGATCCTCAGCGCCGATGAATCGCTGCCTGAGCATCCCGTTCCTTCCGACGCAGCGCTGGAATACCGGGAGCAGTTCGCCGAGGTGCTGCTGGACGAGTATCAGGATACGAACCGCGTGCAGGAAGCGATTGTCCAACTGATCGCCAAGGACGCGCCGGGCAACCGGTTTATGGTCGGGGACGTAAAACAAAGCATCTACCGGTTTCGCTTGGCGGAGCCGGGCTTGTTTCAGGAGAAGTACAAAAGCTACCGTACCGATGGCGGCGAGCCGGGGCAGCGTATCGATCTGGCGCGCAACTTCCGCAGCCGCCGTCAAGTGGTGGACGGCACGAATTTTATTTTCCGCCAGCTGATGCACGGAGACGTTGGCGAAATCGACTATGACGAGCGGGCGGAACTCGTCTACGGCGCGGGTTATCCCGAGCCGCCAAAGGCAAGCGGCGCATTTGCGGCCGAGCTTGTGCTGATCGACCGGACGCCGCAGGACGCCGGGGCGCCGGGAGAGAGTAGCGGGGATTCCCCGGAGGGCTTTGCCACCGGGGCGGAGGAGCCCGCGGACGATGCGGCAGCCGAGGTGCGCGAGCTGGAGACGGTGCAGCTCGAAGCGCGGTATATCGCGCGGCAAATCCGCGAGATGATGGGGATGGACGGCGTAAGGCGCCGGCAGGTATACGACAAATCCGCCAAAGGCATGCGCGACGCCCAGTTCCGGGACATCGTCGTGCTGCTGCGGGCGACTCAGCAATGGGCGCCTGTCATGATCGAGGAGCTGCGGCAGCAGGGCATTCCCGCCTACGCGGAACTGAGCACCGGATATTTTACAGCCGTGGAAGTGCAAATGGTATTGTCGCTGCTCAAAGTGATCGACAATCCGTATCAGGACATTCCGCTGGCCGCCGTACTGCGTTCTCCCATCGTGGGGCTCGACGCCGAGGAATTGGCGCATATCCGCATAGGCCGTCCGTACGGGGCGTACTTCGACGCCGTGAGGGCCTACGCGCCGAGAGAAGCTGCGGATTCCGAACCGAACCGCGGAGTAGCTGGGGCCGCCGAAACGTTCGCGGCACACGAAGCCGACAAGGCCTGTGAGAGCGATGGGACGGGGGACGAATTTCACCGGAACCCGGAAACGCGGCGCAAGCTGCGGACATTTCTCGATTGGCTCGGGCAGTGGCGATTGGAATCGCAGCAAAGCTCGCTGGCCGATTTAATTTGGGACATTTACCGGAAAACCGGCTATTTTGATTTTGTCGGCGCCATGCCCGGCGGTCCGCAGCGGCAGGCCAATTTGCGGGCGCTTTACGGCCGGGCACGGCAATACGAGGAGACGTCGTTTCGCGGGCTGTTCCGGTTTTTGCGATTTGTCGAGCGGATGCAGGACAGCGGCGGCGACCTGGGAACGGCGCGGGCGCTTGGCGAGCAGGAGGATGTCGTCCGCATCATGACGATCCATAAAAGTAAAGGTTTGGAATTCCCCGTCGTCTTTGTCGCCGGAATGGCTAAGGCGTTCAATCGGCGGGATTTGACGGACAGCTTTTTGCTGCACAAGGAGCTTGGGTTCGGACCGAAGCTGATGGAGACGGACACGCGGGTCAGTTATCCGACCTTGCCGTGGCTGGCGATCCGGCGCAAAATCGAAATGGAAATGTTGGCCGAAGAAATGCGCGTGCTGTACGTAGCGCTGACCCGGGCGCGGGAGAAGCTTATCCTGATCGCGTCGGTCAAAAATTTGCAGAAGCAGCTGGACGCGTGGGGACGGTTTGTCCTGCATGACCGTTTAACGCTGCCGGACGATGCGCTGGCGGGCGCGCGCTGTTATTTGGATTGGATTGGTCCGGCGCTGATCAGGCATCCCGACGCGGCACCGCTCCGGGAAGCAGCTGGTTTGGACTATCGGCTCTGGTCGTTCATGGACGGCGAGCCCTCCGAATGGCAGGTGCGCCTGTTGAGGCCGGAGCTGTTCGCCGGGATATCCCAGGCTGCGGCGGCGGTGAGCTTTGCCGATACCCGCTGGCAGTCGGTGGTCCGGCTGGAGCCGGTCGACGAAACGGAGCGGTGGGAGCACGAAGTATGGCGGCGCTTGTCCTGGAACTATCCCCGGGAGGATGCGACGTTGGTGCTGTCCAAAACGTCTGTTACGGAGCTGAAGCGGCATTCGGAGCACCGGAAGCTGCTTGAGCTGCTGTCGGACGAGCCGTCTGCGGCATTGTGGCCGGGGGTTGGGACGGAGTCCGGAGAACCTGTTGCGGAGGACAGGTCCCGACAGGGATCGGACGGCGCAGCTTTTCACAAAGTGATCGTCCGAAGACCGCGGTTTATGGAGCGAAGCGGGCCGAATGCGGCCGAGCGCGGAACGGTGTTTCATACCGTGATGCAGCATATGCCGATGGACCGGCTCCCTTCGGAATCCGACGTCCGCGAGCTGCTGGCCTCACTGGTACAGCGGGAGCTGCTGACGGAGGAGCAGCGCGGTCTGGTTGACCCTGAGGTGATCGTGACGTTCTTTGAAAGCGAGCTGGGAAGTCGTTTACTTCACGCCAAGCGGGTGCACCGGGAAACGCCGTTCAGCTTCGGGCTGCCTGCGCGCGACGTCTATGGCCCGGAACGGGGCGGGTTGTCGGACGAGATCGTGATGCTGCAGGGCGTGATCGACTGTCTGATCGACGAAGGCGACGGTTTCGTGCTGGTGGATTTCAAGACGGACCGGTTAAAAGGGGCTTCTCCGTTTCGGGCGGCGGAAAAATACCGGCTGCAGCTTGACTTGTACGCCAGAGCCGTCGAGACGATCTGGAAGCGGCCGGTAACCGGAAAATATATCTTTTTATTCGATGGCGCTCATGTGGTGCAGCTGTGAATGAAGTACGAGTGGAAGCAGAGCACGGTATGAGCGGGTGTCGAATATGGAAGCGGAGCAGGACATAGGCTTGGCTTAAGCCAAGCACAGAGTGTTGAGAAAGTGGTTATTTATAAAAATAGCGAAATATACGGGGGCTGGGGGTGGGGTATCTACTGGAGGAGCGATAGCGTTCGCCTTTGTCTGCGGGAAATACCCGCTGTTAAGCGGCTTCAATCAAGTTTCCCGCTGACCCGGGGTCCCTGCAAAGTAATCGGACTAAGCTTCCCTGATTCAACTTCACTTTGCGGGGTGGGGCAGCGACCGGAAGTAGATACCCCACCCATTCATACACCCCTATTACCTCAATTGACCACTTTCTCAGCAACGCTGCCCCATTGCGACGCGATTAGGGAAGGAAGGAAAAAGTTATGCGGATTTTGCATACGGCAGATTGGCATTTCGGCCGGACGCTGGAAGGAAGAAGCCGGCTTGCCGAGCAGGAAGCGTTCGTCGACGAGTTGGCCCTTCTCGTGAAGGAGCAGCAGATCGATCTGGTGCTGCTGGCAGGGGACATTTACGATTCGGTGAATCCTCCGGCCGCAGCCGAGCAATTGTTTTACGATGCGCTGGCGCGTCTGTCGGATCAAGGACAGCGGCCGGTGTACGTCATTGCCGGGAACCACGATCACCCCGACCGGCTGGCCGCCGCCGACCCGCTCGCGCACAAGCTTGGCGTTACGCTGGTCGGTCTACCGGAAGTGCGGGTGCATACGGTGGACATCCGGCGCACGGGCGAAAGGGCGGTGCTGTTCGCGCTGCCGTATCCGTCTGAGTCGCGGCTGCGCGAGCTGCTGTCGGAGGGGGCCGACGAGACGCTGCTGCGGGCCGTCTATTCCGAGCGGGTGCGGCATATCGTCGCGGAACAGGCAAAGCATTACCACGAGGATACGGTCAATTTGCTCATGAGCCATCTGTATGTGCTCGGCGGGCAGGAAACGGAATCGGAGCGGCCGATTCAAGTCGGAGGCGCTTATACGGTCGACACGTCGGCGCTGGAAGCCGGGGCGCAGTACGTTGCCTTGGGGCATTTGCACCGGCCGCAATTTTTGAAGTCGGAGAAGACGACGATCCGCTACAGCGGATCGCCGCTCGCCTACAGCTTCTCGGAAGCTGGGCAGGCCAAATCGGTTACAGTGCTTGATCTGAAGCCGGGTGCGGCTCCCCAACTGGAGGAAATCTTCCTGTCCAGCGGGCGTCCGCTTGTGGAATGGAAAGCCAAAAGCGGGCTGGCGGAGGTGCATCGCTGGCTGGACGAAGGCAAGGATGCCAATGCTTGGATCGATTTGGAGGTTCACTTGCAGGAGACGATGTCGATGGAGCAGCTGCACCGGCTGCGGCTTGCCCGGGACGGGTTTATTCATATCCGGCCGGTGTACCCGGATCTGGAGGCGTCGCTGCAGGAAGCCGTGTCGGCGACGAAGCTGCCGATGGACGAGCTGTTCCGCCGCTTCTACGAGCGGCAGACCGGCGGGGCGCAGCCCGGGCCGGAGCTGATCCGGTTGTTTCTGGAGCTGTTACATACGGAGGAAGACGATCCGGCGGTGTAGCCGGATATTAATAAGGTAGATGTAAAGGGGGCTCGCTCATGCGGCCGATTCATTTGCAAATTGCGGGGCTGCAAAGCTACCGGGAAGCGCAGGACATCGATTTTAGCGCGCTAACGGGCGCAGGCGTCTTCGGCATCTTCGGGCCGACGGGCAGCGGCAAGTCGACGCTGCTCGATGCGATGACGCTGGCCTTGTTCGGGAAGGTGGAGCGGGCGCCGGGCGGCACACAGGCGATTATGAACCAGGCGGAGCAGACGCTGTCCGTCTCGTTTACCTTTGAGCTGGGGCATGCGCTCGGTGTCAAGCGCTACCGCGTAGACCGCCAGTTCAAGCGGGGCGGCGACGTCTCGGTGCTGGGCAGCCTGTGCCGGCTGATTCAATACCGCGACGACGAAGCGGTCGTGCTGGCCGACAAGGCGGGCGAGGTCAATCAGCAGATTCAGGATATACTCGGCTTGTCGATGGCCGATTTTACCCGGGCGGTCGTGCTGCCGCAAGGGAAATTCGCGGAGTTTCTGACGCTAACGGGCAAAGACCGTCGCGCGATGCTTCAGCGTTTGTTTCATCTGGAGCCATATGGCGACCGGTTGAGCGCGAAAACCGCCGCTCGTTTCAAGGAAACGGATGTGGCGATCCGGGCGCTCCAGGCGGAGCAGCAGGGGCTCGGCGACGCCTCGCAAGCGGCGCTGGCGCTGGCCGAGCAGCGGCTCGCGGAAGCGCGCGAAGCCGCCCGCGGGCTGCGCGAGCGGCTCGCCGCTTGCGAGCGCCGCGCCGCGGAGCTGCGCGCCGTGCGCGAGCTGCAGCGCGAGCGCGCGTCGCTGGCCGCGCGCCAGGCGGCGCTGGTCGCGCAGGCGCCGCGCGTGGCGCAGCTCGCGGCGCGC
>NZ_BSDJ01000014.1 GCF_027925525.1 Paenibacillus tyrphae
AGATGCGAACAAGAGCCCTTTTTTTGCATTATTCCACGTAATCAAAATCGCCGCTCAAGGCTATTTGCTGTAATACTTTTCTAGCACATTAAGAACAGACTTTACTGCTTCTTTTGTAGTAGCAGTTTTTGCAGTTGTTTTTGCATTTTGAGTTACAGTAACAATAAGGTTTTTATATGTGTAAGTCGCCATATCAGTTCTATCCAACAATTCACGATCAGCTCCGTCGTATCCTGAAGTAGAATCCCAAGCAACCAAGTTGTTTCCCATATTTACTTCTGTATAAGCGAATCGTACATATAACTGGATTGATTTATCATTATTTTCAAATATAAATTGTTGTTGCGTTGTATTTAAATCACTAACTCCACCTTTAAGAGTAATTGTATCCTTTTTGTTAAATGTAAAATCTCTTTCTATTAAAAAAATTGTTTTCATTGGTGGAATTAAAGAAAAACCACTTATAACTATATTGTTTTTAAAATTCTCCATTAATTTTGTGAAATCATCGTAGTTTTGTGTGTTTTTAATTTCTGTAATGTTTTCGTTGGATGCCGTGATTGTTGGTTTATCGGTTTTATCCGAACAACCTACTAGACTAATGGAAATTATCAAACTACTGATTAGAAATAACGATGTTTTCATCAATACATCCCTCCTAGTAATAATATTACTTTTACTACAATATATTCTAATCTTGTAAAACTATAAAAACAAGTTGATCAGTATTTTTAATAGTTATTTATGAAAAAATGTATTTAGGTTGTTGATATAACAAAAATTGATAGTGATGAAAGAATTCCCAATACGAAGAGAGTTAACATTACCCAATAAATTTTGAGTGCAAACGCGGTTTGTTGGCGGGTACCCCTTGCATTGGGCCTTAGTGAAAAAGCTGTTTTAAGAAAGATTATTAAAAAGAGTAGGCGTATATATGCGCCTACTCTTTTTTTATCGTTTTAATTAGACGTTGTGCTTGTAACTTCGATATTCACATCGTTCATAGATACCGCATATCCACCAGCAGTCTCCTGATAAACTCCTACCTGAGAACCACTTGAAGCGTATTTTCTCCAAGTTAATATCCCGCTCGAATTAGCCGCAACTTGATAATTTGTTAAAAAGACTGTTGTGTATGGTTTTACAGTTTGGTTCGCACCATATTTTGTACCACTTGTCCATTGTCTCTCGTAGCCCCAGGTGCCGCCTACATTCACTGTTAATTTAGCAAAAAACGCTGCCTTAATATCTGCACTTCCACTAATGTTAACTCCTACATTCCACTTTCCTGAAGTAGTATATGTTTGTTCATACTGGATTGACGCATCACCAGCAGTACTGTTTTGATAGCGGAATGTTCCAAGATTCTGATAACGCCAATCCTTAGTTACATAATTTGGATTATAAGATTCAAAGGAATACGTATAGCCATCGCTCGGTGGACCCATTGTACTTATTCTTTTTGAAAGTGGGACAACTTCCGTGATGTTCCCATTTAAATCCGTTTCCCAAGCTCTAATTTCAGGAATTGGTTGTTTTTGAGAAACTTTGGAATCCGCCAACTCTTGTACTTCGCTAGGGATTTTTTCTTGAGCATTGGCATAGACACTAGAAGTTGTCAGTGTGAGTACAGTGAGAGCATAAACAGCAATCGTTCTAATCGGAATTTTCAAAATAAATACCTCCTCCTAAAACACTTGTCATTGCCCTGTATTCGGCGTCGTGTAAATCCTTGATACCGTATAACCGTTCAAATATTGCGCCGATCCGAGCGAGATACAGAATCCGTTCCTGACTTTCCCCGACCAACAACTTTTCATACTGCATCATCCGCACACCTTCAGCTTTAGTTTAGAGTAAGAAGACTTTTGAGCCGCCAAAATGTACCGATCTAAACGTTGGCTGAGCTGCACCACCTCCTTATCAGAAAACGAGCCTTTTCGCTCCTTTTAGGAAGCAGTTGAACAATTTGTCGCGACCTCATCGTTCAAACATAATTTATCATAACAACACAAAATATGGGATAGGAACAGGTGTCTATTTTTGTTTCGATAGTTTCCTCTAAATGTACAAGTAAATACATATAATACCAAAAAGTGGTCTAGTTTTGTAGAATTTCATCGAATAGTTGTATCTCGTGTAAGAATTACGGGGATTTTGTAAGAATCAATAAATTGTAAGTCTGAACATACTTTGCTATAATTAACCAGTGTAAAATTTTGGTCAAAGGGAAGGTATGTATTATGGTGGATATTAAGCATCAGAATAACGCCATCGCAGATTTCATCTTCCAACTTAGAAAAGAGAGAAACTTGTCTTTCGCTGACCTTGAAGAACTTACAGGGGTTAGCAGAGGAGTTCTTCATAAGATTGAAATTGGAGAAACGAAACATCCAGAATATAAGACAGTGAAGGCGATTTCCCCAGTACTGCTCGTTCCATATTTTCAAGTCATTGAAGGCTACATTGAAAATGAAAACCGAGTCGATACTTTGTTAGAAATTCTAGCTGACATTATTTCCCGCGAGGAAACCTGTAGCCTTGCACCCAAGGTAGCATTACGTTTACTTGAATCTCCCAACAAGGGGACGGAAGAATCGCTTCAACGATTGTTTAATTTTACACAATCAATAAAGGATAATTCCCTTAAGGTAACACTATTTGAGGTTATTATTCAATATTCGAGATGGCACGGCACAATGCCATACTTAGCAAAAGGATTATTTCAGAAGTATTTAATCATACGACTTGATTTAAAACAAATGGAGGAGTCGTTTTTCGACGGGAAAGAGATATTAAAATACACTGATTTCTTGTCACATGAAGAAAAAATAACATATTACATTAGAATGGGACTCCAAGCTTTCGCTTTAAAAAAACACGAGGAATGTATTAAACTTTGCAGTGAAGGCATAAGTTTAGAAAATCGAGACACTGAGCTAAAAGCAAGAGCTTATCTAGCCATGATTAATTCTTACTCACAATTAAAGCATTATGATACGGTTGAAATATATTTGGACGTATTTGAACGGTTTGAGTACGATTTTGTCGCCGAAGCTGCTAATATTACACGGGCAATAACCAAAGCAAGAAAAGGGGAATATGATATTGCCACTCCACTGCTGCGAAGCTACATGAATGAACTAAGCAGCAAATACAAAATAAGCATTGCAACCGAGCTTATTGAAATTTATCTGCAAACAAAAGATATGAAATCGATTGCGGAATTGCTTGAAAAAGAACAAGAATTTTTGCCGCCTGACAATCACGAAGATCCGCATACATACTATGGTATTGGAGTGTATTACCGTCAAAAAGGGTCCTATCAGCTCGAAACTGGGTTGATATATGAGGGGATACAAAGCTTTGTTCATAGCATGAATGCTTTTGGGAAAATTAATGAAATTAAAGAGAGAGAGGCGTGCATGAATCAAATTTTCACCTATTTTTTGAAATCAAATAAACAATTGGATTTACAGTATGTACGTATGCTGAAAGAGGTGTATAATATATATTAATGATGCCAAATTAAACCATTAATTTGGAGGTGAGTGATATGAAGAAGCTCGTCTTGTTGGCAGTTCTGTCTTTCCTTTTTATTGGAACTGTTCATAATTTTCCTCCTGCTCCGTACCATGATGTTTATTGCCAAAACGTGGACGTCACACCCGGTTATTAACGAATACTTGAAGTTAGTTTGAACGTTCATTTAGTTTCATATAGTGCTGATAAAACGCCCGGACCTAGTGTTCGGGTTTTTTGTATTTATTTCCTGTATCAACAATTACCTAAAAACAAAAATTGCCATACAGCGAAGTATACTCAAATCAGGAAATCAAATGGTAAAAGGAGGAATTTACATGACGCAACAAGTGACTGGAGAGGAGGCTCCCGCACAGCATAAAATTGATCATTTAAATGATCAAGCGTTACAAAACGCAATGAAAATCATCCTAAACCAAATGGAAGAGGCAGTACGGCAAGGCGAAAGCTTAACGAGTGAATATATGGTCCAACTGAGCCAACAATTAGATGCCTACGTTTTAATTGCTCAAATTCGAAAAATGCGATGTGCGAGCTAGTAATCGTTATTGGTTGAGGTGTGCTTATGCAAGAGGATAGAAGAACCGGAATTGTTAGAGTGGTCGACAATGTAGGAAGAATCATAATTCCTATAGAGCTTAGGCGTGCATTGAATCTTGATACCAACGTTAAGACAGAGTATTTCTGTGATGACAAGAGAAAGGCGATTATGGTTTATAGATATCATAGCAAAGAATGTTTGTTTTGCTTGAGTGAGAAACAAACCATTTACTTTAAAAAATTTTATATTTGTATGTCCTGTATTCAAAGCCTTCCGGCGCTTCAAGTTTTCTTGGCGCGGGTAGAACGTGAACGAGCAAGTGAGAGAAACAAGAAAGACAATGCTCCAAAAAGGAAAAAAGCAATCGATCGGCTACATCGAGCGATGAAGGAAAACCCTAGTGCCTCACAAAGAGAGTTAGCCAAAATCTTGGGATGTTCTCCAGCATGGGTCAGTAAGTTGATTAGGGGCTTACAGAGGAGCTAAACACCATATAAAAGGAGTCCTGATCTGTCAGGGGCTCCTTTTATTTTCTCAAAAACGATGAGATTTTTTCGCAAATTTAATGCGACGCTACACAATTCCTCATAGGTAAGTTCAAAACTTATTACGGCCATCAAGGGGGCGATGGGATGGACGTTTCAATTCCTCATAGGTATGTTCCCCCCCCACATGGCTCCAGCAACTCACGGAGATCATCCAGATTTCAATTCCTTATAGGTACGTTCAAAACTGTATGGGGCAAATACGCTTATTCCAGAGGGTTCGGAATTTCAATTCCTCATAGGTACGTTCAAAACTCACTGAAAAAACGGCAAAAACTTTATACTCAGGAGAGTTTCAATTCCTCATAGGTACGTTCAAAACGGCCGCATGAACGCGTAGTGCTCGTATCTTCGAGCCAGTTTCAATTCCTCATAGGTACGTTCAAAACTTGCAAGCGTGCTGTCCGGGAAGGAAAAAGAGCCGTCGTTTCAATTCCTCATAGGTACGTTCAAAACCGAGTAGTTCACGATCGGCATGAACATCCCGTCGCTAGTTTCAATTCCTCATAGGTACGTTCAAAACCGATGAAATGAGGAAAATAAAAGGATATAATCAGAGTTTCAATTCCTCATAGGTACGTTCAAAACCCGTAAAAGTGCCTCTACCACGCCATTTTCACTTTTCCGAAAAGGACGTAGCGCCGCACACAAACGCCAAGATCCCTTTTCTCACACAGCTATCGTTGTCGTCGATCTCCCGGCTTTTTTGCAACATTGGAGGTCGACGACAAAATGCATAGTTACATTATAAGGCTTTACCCATCTTTTTCAACCGTATTCATTCCGCTTTAGTTTCTCCTAGACCGCTCAAGATAATTTTACCTCTTCAATACTCTACCTTCAATATCTTCCAGCGGCAAAAGCTAAACCATTGGAGAAGTCTTCCATTCCTTCGGACATCTTCGGCAGCATGCGAGATTCATTTTACTATTTCTCACCTCCAAATAAGCGGGAAGTTTATGAGCACAGAGAACGAAACCGACTCCTATAAATTTTCTATCCGAAGACCTGCCTCATTGGGTAATGGAAAATTGATTGCGTCCATTTATTCCATGCCTTATGATATCGCGCAGCACTAACTTATTATCGATATTTTTTTCGTCGTAATTCCCCTACCCGATAATCCCCCAAACCCTACCTAAAGCTACCCTTCAGCAACCACCACCCAATGACCCTTCTTCACTTCAACGAAGCAGCGACTTCGTGTAGGCATACTGCGGGTTCTCGTACAGTTCCTCGCTTTCAGCCAGCCCGCAAATTTATAGATCAGAGAGAATTGTACGACATCATAGTCCGTAAGGTAAACAGTTGAAAAAATAAATCTTCTTTCACCCTTTCTGGACTGATTGGTTCAGATATGTTATATTGCAATTACGGGAGGTGTTACTCATCGCTAGGACAAAAGAGTTTAACGAGGAGCAAGCGCTACACCAAGCGATGCTGTTGTTTTGGAAAAAGGGTTATGAGGCAACAAGCATTCCGGACTTGCTGCAAGTCATGGGCATTAGCCGATCCAGTCTTTACGATACTTTTTCCGACAAGCAAGCATTGTACATCGCTGCACTGGAACATTACAAAAAGGTTAGCTTCAATAAACGGGTCATTCTTGAACGGGCATCAAGCGTTAGAACAGGACTTCGACAATATTTTGAGCATCATATTGCGACAGCGTACGATACTAGCCTGCCGGGCGGGTGTTTTGTAACGAACGCAGCTACAACACTGGAATCGCCGGATGAAAAATTAAATGAATTGATAAAGACAAGTTTTTCAAATTTGGAACAGGCTTTTTACGAGCTTTTGGAAAAAGGCCGGCAATCCGGCGAAATTGATAAAAATACAGATGTCAAAGCGCTGTCTTACTTATTGCTAAATTTACATCAAAGCGTCAATGTCATGGCAAAAGTAGATCCAGATCAGCAACGCGCAAAGGACATGATAAAAATTGTCATTGAAGGAATATAATTTTTTTTGACCATATTGGAACGATCGTTCCGTTATCGTAATTCATAATAAATATGGAGATGAGACTTATGAAAGTATCGTTTATTGGGCTTGGAAATATGGGCTTTCCAATGGCACAAAATTTGTTGAAAGCCGGTTATGAATTAATCGTCTTTAATCGTACCCCTGAAAAAGCGGAACCCTTAATGCATCAGGGAGCACGATATGCCGAAACACCGTTGGAGGCAGCCAAAGAGAGCAATCTTGTAATAACCATGCTTTCTGATGATGCCGCTTTGGAGGAGGTCGTCGAGGGACCGAATGGAATTCTGAACGGATTGCCGGAAACAGGGATTCACATATCTGCAAGTACGATAAGTGCAGATCTGGCTCGGAAATTATCTACCGCGCATGCAGAGAGAAAGCAATACTTTGTTTCCGCCACGGTGCTGGGTCGTCCGGATGCCGCTAAAGCAGCTAAATTGCGCATCCTTTTGGCAGGTCCGGAACAAGCCAGGCAACGAGTAATGCCTGTTTTAGCAGCATTGGGTCAAGAAATATTCGAGATTGGGGATCATGGCGAAGAAGGGAATGTTGTAAAAATAGGCGTAAACTTTTTAATTGCTTCAATGCTGGAAGCTTTGTCGGAAGCGCAGCTGATGGTGGGAAAGCACGGTTTAGAGCCGGCCCGCTTTATGGATGTCGTGAATGCTCTTTTTCAATCTCCGGTATATCAGAACTATGGAGCGATAATGACAGAACAGCGCTTTGAACCGGCCGGTTTTAGAATGAAGCTTGGGCTGAAAGATGTTGAACTGGCTATAAAGGCAGCGCAGTCCGTCCATGCCCCTCTGCCTCTGGGCCAGCTTATTCATCATCATTTTTCTGTAGGAATGGCCCAAGGTTATGGTGAAATGGATTGGACGGCTTTAATCCGTTGTCTAGAGCATTCTTCTAAATAATTTGGGTTGCCCCGAATCTCTGTTGGGCGTAGTGCAGAAGAAAAATCAAAAAAGGTGAGATGAACCATGGAAATAGGTGTTACTTCGTTCGTAGAAACAAAGCCTGATATTGAGACTGGTATAGTGATAAGTCACGCGCAGCGAATACGTGAAGTCGTCGAAGAAATCGTTCTCGCAGATCGGGTGGGACTTGATGTTTTCGGCATTGGCGAGCATCACCGGGAAGATTACGCTGCTTCTTCACCGGCAGTTGTGTTATCTGCTGCTGCACCTCTAACTAAACGAATTCGGCTGACTAGCGCTGTAACGGTCCTTTCATCAGCCGATCCTGTACGTGTGTTTCAGGATTTCGCTACGCTTGATGGCATCTCCGATGGACGTGCCGAGATCATTGCAGGCAGAGGTTCCTTTATTGAGTCTTTTCCGTTGTTTGGTTATGACTTACATGATTATGAGGAGCTATTTAATGAAAATATCGAACTGCTTCTGAAATTACGGGAATCCGAGAAAGTAACATGGAGGGGAGGCCATAGACTCTTGGGTACCTCCGCTGCCAATCCATATGGGTAGAGAGTCCTGAACGGGACGCGGGTACACACCAAGATTATGAATCGCCGGCCGCCGTACGTGCAGGTCTTCTGGGCCTGCCATTGATCCTGGCGATCATTGGCGGAAGTCCGACGCATTTTGCACCGCTTGTACAGCTTTACAAGAAGGCGGCAGCCCATGCTGGACATGATGTATCACGGCTTCGGGTAGGATCTCACTCAATCGGATTCATTGCAGAGGATACAGAGTTGGCGGCAGATACATTTTTTCCGTCTACTCAGGCCGGTATGAATAAACTCGGCAAAGAACGAGGGTGGGCGTATTACGACCGGTCCAGTTTTGATGCTGCTCGACGTTTTGAAGGCGCATTGTATGTTGGCGACCCGGAAACGGTTGCCCAGAAGATCATCCACCTGCGCAAGCATGTAGGCATTACACGCTTTATGATGTATGTACCCTTAAGCACGATGCCACATGAGTTGGTCATGCGGGCCATCGAGCTGCTCGGAACCGAGGTTGCTCCGCGGGTAAGAGAGGAAATTGCCAAGTGGGAAGCTGAGACGGAATAAGGAGTATCCATTCAAACGTCCTTCAGAACACGAGAATGAATGAAGATCCAATTTCGTTTCATTATATTACCGGAGGGATTTACATGAATATGGATAAACGTATATTGCCGGAATTAAGACAGGCCTTTGCACAATTTCCAGGGTTTCAATTGGAAGAGAATTTGGAGTGGAGCAGAAGTCTGGTGTCGGCTCCGCCTGTGAAGAAGTCAGAGCATGTACACATAACCAGTCGAATCATTCCGGGTGCTGCAGGTGAGATGCTGGCTAAAATTTACGAACCTGCCGGACGAAAGGACGACAAGCTTCCAGCCATGCTGTGGATTCACGGAGGCGGATATGTGATGGGACATCCTGATATGGACGATGAGTTGTGCGAACGCTTCGTTCAGACGGCTGGATGCGTTGTCGTGTCGGTGGATTACAGGCTTGCTCCCGAGAACCCTTACCCAGCAGCTATCGAAGATTGTTATGCTGGCCTGGTCTGGATGACAGAGGAGGCGGAATCGCTGGGAATTGATGTGAACCGGGTTGCCATTGCCGGCGCAAGCGGCGGCGGCGGGCTGACAGCAGCACTCGCGCTGATGGCACGTGATAAAGGCGGACCATCTATTATCTTTCAAATGCCGTTATACCCGATGCTCGACAACCGTAACATCGCGCCATCAAGCCATGAGATTACGGAAGATCGCGCAATCTGGAACCGAACGAACAACTTGGCCGCTTGGAACATGTACCTGGGCGAGGAGAACGATGCCAGCGAGTTATCTCCCTATGCGGTACCGTCGAGAGCGGAGAACTTGACAGGGCTGCCACCAACCTATACATGTGTAGGTCAGCTTGATCTGTTCCGAGATGAGACGATCGAATATGTAACGCGGCTTGCACAAGCAGGTGTAGATGTCGAATTCCACCTGTATCCCGGATGCTTTCACCTTTTTGAAAGTTTCGTTCCAGAAGCGGAAGTGAGTCAGCGCGCCGTTCAAAGCTATATGGATGCGATGGCCCGGGCACTTCATACTTAATCTATTCAGATTGTAAGAATGGACACGGATATATGCAAAGGCCGGAAAACAGTTTCTATTGCGGTCATAATGAAACCATTGTGTCAAGGAGCATCTTCTCCTCCAAGGGAGAGGATGCTCTTGTTGCAGCTTCCCCAACGACGGTGTACGGTATATGCAGTGCTTCAAGTTGATGCAGGTTTAACGCCAATCATGTTGCTCCGGATACAGGTGTCGATCCGTAAAGACTTTTTTCCTTCGAACCCAGATCCTCTTTTTCGAAGCTCTAAATGTTGGGAATCCAAAAATATGCCTAGCTGGAACAACCTCGACTATGACGCCTACAGTCGCCGAAGGATGTTTCAATTTTCCGTCGAATCCAGTTTCAATTCCTTATAGGTACGTTCTAAGCGCGTTCGGTCGTACTGTGGAATCAAACGAGCTTATCGGTTTCAATTCCTTATAGGTACGTTCTAAACGAGGAGGAACGGCGCGGCCCATTGGTAGGCGAAGTTGTTTCAATTCCTTATAGGTACGTTCTAAACTGTACAATTCGTCGGCTGCTTGGAAAATTTTTTCTTTATTGTTTCAATTCCTTATAGGTACGTTCAAAACGATTCCCCCTTTCATAGCCGGCTATTTTTTACTTTGGTTTCAATTCCTTATAGGTACGTTCAAAACTTCCGGCAGCTTCATCAGAGTATAGGTGTGGGGACTTAGTTTCAATTCCTTATAGGTACGTTCAAAACTAAAATTTTAGGAGGTTATCATGCCAAAATACGAGGGTTTCAATTCCTTATAGGTACGTTCAAAACTCAATACACGCTCCCTATTCATTTTGTATCTAAGTAATGTTTCAATTCCTTATAGGTACGTTCAAAACCCGATCGGTCCTAGCCAAGATAGGGGAAGGTGAACAGTTTCAATTCCTTATAGGTACGTTCAAAACATTTCCTTTTGCATATTGCATTGCTGGATTTGTTTCGTTTCAATTCCTTATAGGTACGTTCAAAACCTTCCGCAGTACAAAGAACCATACCGCGATAATAAGTTTCAATTCCTTATAGGTACGTTCAAAACATTTGATTTCTCCTTTCCTCTTTACTTACAAATTAGTTTCAATTCCTTATAGGTACGTTCAAAACCCACAAAAACGCCGTCGTTACGCTATTCCCACATATCTAACAAACAATTCTCCCTCACGCCAACTACCAAAATCCCTGTTCCCGCGCGGCCCTCGTTGTCGTCGATCCCCCGGCTTTTTTGCAGCATTGGAGGTCGACGACACAAATACACAGTTACATTATACAACTTTTCCCGTTTTCTTCCAACAGAATTAAACTCTGGCACTTTGTTTATTCCCTATGGCTTAAGCTAATTTTACCTCTTTAATATCCTCGCCTTCAATCTCTTCCAGCAGCCGAACACAGCGAACGGAATCGACCCTAATTCCTAATCCCCTACCCGCTCATTCCCAAACCCTCACCTAACCTGCCCTTCTACAACCGCCACCCAATGCCCCTTCTTCACCTCAACGAAGCTTGAGCGCTCCAAGCCGTACGGGTCCGCCTTCGAGGACTCCTCCACAGCGGTGAACGTCTTCTGCGATTCCACCTTCGGATCGGGAACCGGGATCGCGGCCAGCAGCGATTTCGTGTACGCATGCTGCGGATTCTCGTACAGCTCCTCGCTCTCAGCCAGCTCCACGATCTTGCCTTTGTACATCACCGCCACGCGGTCGCTGATATGCTTGACCATCGACAGATCGTGCGCGATAAACAGATAAGTAAGCCCCAATCGCTGCTGCAGCTCCTCCAGAAGCTTGACGATCTGCGATTGGATCGAAACGTCCAGAGCCGACAACGGCTCGTCGCACACGATAAATTCCGGCTCGATGGCCAGAGTGCGAGCGATGCCGATCCGCTGGCGTTGACCTCCCGAGAATTCGTGAGGATAACGCATGGCATGCGCAGGGCTAAGTCCGACCATATCAAGCAGCTCTTCGACCCGCTTCTGCCGCTCCTTTTTCCCTCCTGCGATCCGGTGCACGTCCAGCGCTTCGCCAATGATGTCAACGATGCGGAGGCGCGGGTTCAGCGAGGCATACGGATCTTGGAAAATCATCTGCATGTAGCGCCGCATCGTCTTCATTTCGCCACGGTTGAGCCGGTTCAGCGCAATCCCTTTGAAAAGCACCTCGCCCCCGGTAGGCTCGTTCAGACGAAGAATCGCTCGCCCTGTCGTCGACTTGCCGCTCCCGGATTCGCCTACGACGCCAAGCGTCTCGCCGGCCCGGATATCGAAGCTGATATCGTTGACCGCCTTGACGATCTGCCCCTTTCCGAGATCAAAATACTGCTTCAGCGACCGCACCTCCAGCAGCGGACGATCCTCGGCCGACCTCTTGATGAGCGGCGCGGGCTTCGGCTTCTTCTTCTCGTCCAACCGGGGCAGCGCGTTCAGCAGCCGGATCGTATAGGGATGCTTCGGCGAGTAGAAAATCTCTTCCGTCGTGCCGGTCTCGACGATCTCGCCTTCCTTCATGACGACGACGCGGTCGCACATGCCGGCAACGACGCCCAAGTCGTGCGTAATGAGGATGATCGAGGTACCCAGCTTTAGCTGAAGCTCCTTCATTTGGTGCAAAATCTGCGCCTGTATCGTTACATCCAGCGCAGTTGTCGGTTCGTCGGCGATCAGCAGCGACGGACGGCAAGCGAGCGCAATGGCAATCATCACCCGCTGGCGCATACCGCCGGAAAATTCATGAGGATATTGCATATAGCGCGCCTCGCTATACGGGATGCCGACCATCCGAAGCATCTCGATCGCTTCCCTGCGCGCCTCCGTCTTGGAAAGCTTCCGGTGCTTGATCAAGCTCTCCTCGATCTGCTTGCCGATCCGCATGGTCGGGTTGAGCGAAGACATCGGGTCCTGAAAAATCATTCCGATCTCCCGCCCCCGGATCTGCTCCATCTCTTGTTCGGTTTTATAGGCCAAATTCTGGCCTTGGAATAAAATCTCTCCGCCCTTCACCATCGAAGGTGGCGAAGGCAGCAGACGCATGATCGTGCGCGCCGTGACACTCTTGCCGCTACCGGATTCTCCGACGATCCCGAGCGTCTCGCCTTTGCGTACCTCGAAGCTCACATTCCGGACGGCTTCGACTTCTTTATCGCGAGAATAAAATGAAACGGATAATTGGTTCACCTGCAATAACGTATCCATGGAGTCACCTGCGTCGAATCGTAAATTTTGAAAAAAACTTGGCATCATCGTCGTTAGTAATTGTTGACATTTTCCAACCCTTATCTTAAAATCTACTATATCAATCGGAATAATGCAAATAGAAAAATGCTAAATTTACTTGAAAGGGAGCGCACAAGCTTGACAGGGCAAACGGTCGTGACAGGTTCCCGTCTCGTTGACCGAATCGGGAACATCTACTCCAAAATGTTGCTGCACCCGGCTTATCGTTTCCTGCTGCTGCTCGCAGGGGCGCCCGTAAACGTCATCGTCGGCATCGTCTACTTATATGGACGCAAACGGAAGGCGCATCAAGAACTGCACCGAAGTCTGGAACGCAAGCTGCTGGAATCCGGCTACCGGGACCGGATTTTAACGGAAACGAAGGAGCAGTTGACCCGGAAGCATCATTTTTTCAACCAACAGGTCGATCAGAAGCAGCTGGAGCATGAAGCGGAGCGCATAACCGCCGAAAAATTCAAGGAAGCTCTGCAGCGGCAGGTCGAGGCTCATCTGGAGCAGCACCACGAGACGCAGGTCACGTTTGCGGAAACGTTTCGGATGTTGATCCAAAACCCGGCGTTTCTGGCTGTAACTTTCCTGCCGGGCATCCTGATGTATGCGCTGATCGGAATCTACGGCAACGCTTATCTGAAATACATCGTGGAGCGGCTGGTTATGACGGTGCTGGTCATTTTCGGCGTCGCCTTTCTGGTCTTCACCATCCTGTACATATCGCCGATGGAACCGGCCGCCAATATTCTCGGGGAAACCGCGACCGTCGAACAAATTGCCGCATTCAAAAAGCTGTACGGACTGGATCAGCCTTATCTGGTTCAGCTCTGGGATACGCTGAGAGGCATCCTAACCTTCGATCTCGGCAAATCGTTTGCCGGCAACGAGGAAGTTACGACGGCCATCGCCAATAAATTCCCCGTGACGTTGACACTCACGGTGATATCCACGATCGTCGCGGTGCTCATCGCCCTGCCGATCGGTATTATATCGGCGACGCGGCCGAATTCGTTTTTCGATTATACGTTTATGTTCATCGCGCTGCTCGGCTTGTCGATCCCGAACTTCTGGCAAGGCTTGATCTTTATCCTGAATTTTTCGATCAAGCTGCAATGGCTTCCCGCTACCTATAATCCGGGGAATGGGCTGTCGATGATCATGCCGGTTATCGTTCTGGGCACGGGGTTAACGGCGGCGGTTGCGCGGATGACCCGCTCTTCCACACTTGAGGTTATTCACGAGGATTACATTACGACCGCCAAAGCCAAGGGGCTGTCCCGCAGGCGCGTCCTGTGGAGGCACGCGGTAGGCAACGCGCTAATCCCGATCATTACGGTCATCGGACTTCAGTTCGGCGGAATGCTCGGAGGGTCGGCCGTGACCGAGAAGGTGTTCAACATTAACGGCATCGGGAGCTATATCGTGGACAAGCAGTTCATCCCGGACATTCCTGCGATTATTGGCGGCGTCGTCTATACCGCGATCGCAATCTCTATCGTCAATGTCGTGATCGATATTTTGTACGCCTTTTTCGATCCAAGAATTCGTTCAAAAATGAAACAATACTAGCAGGTGGCAGCCGTGAATACAATTCAACCAAACAAACATGAAATCCACTTCCGGCTAGCCTCTTGCCCGGAATACAGTCAAGCCGGCTTCTCCGGCATTGCTTCGCTCGGAATCGCCCTTGTGCTGCTGCTGAACAGCTACGAAGGGTCCGGCGCGGTCTGGAAGCCGACCGTCTTGGCTGCTTGCGCCGCCTATCTCGTTTTTGGGCTGCTGCAGTTAGCGGTTAAGTTCCTGATCAAAAGAGACCTGCTTCGCAGCGGCGAGCTGCAACGGAGGACTCGCCGATTAGGCTACGTGCTGCTGCTCAGCTTGCTGACAGCCAATATTTTCGTCGGGACGGCGGCTTTCCAGCTCATCAAACGCAAAAAGAGCGCCGCCTACACATTAGCCTTTTATACGCTGCTAACGACCTTGTTCGTCTTTGCCGTCTCGGCCTTGAACGTATTCAAGCCTTACGTCGCCAATACGTTCCTGCAAGGCATGGCGCTGCTCATCGTGGCAGCCGTGCTCCAACTGGTCGCCTTGCTGCTGGTGGCGCGCTATGCAGATGACAAGATTTTACCCAAGTGGATGTGGATCGTCGCCATCGCGCTGTTGGCAACCGCCGTAACGGGCAACCTGTTCGCCTTGTTCCTCGGCCTTCTGTTGATCGCCAAGCTGCGCGACAAGGAACAGCTGTCGGACTCGAAGCTTCATCATGCCGTTGAGCGCCTGTCCAGAAGCTCCACCTCGATGCTCGGCCTGTTTTTTATTTGTTTCCTGCTTACCATCGCCGTGTGCAGCTATCTGACGTTCGATTACGGAATGGCGATCGAAAACAACTACGGGACGATTTTGCAGGCTCCGAGCCTGGCTTATCCGCTCGGCACCGACAATTTCGGACGCGACCTGTTCTCCCGCATCGTATTCGGCGCGCGGATCTCGCTGTTCGTCGGCTTCTTGTCCACGCTGATCCCCGTTGTCGTCGGGGGGATTCTGGGTGCGATCTCCGGTTATTTCGGCCGACAGACGGACAATGTGATCATGCGGGCGCTTGATATCCTGTACGCCATTCCGGGCATCCTGCTCGCGATTGCGATCATTGCCGCATTTGGCGCCAACACCATGAACCTTATTCTCGCGCTGAGCGTCGGAGCGATCCCCGCCTATGCCCGGACGATGAGGGCGAACGTCATGCTCGTCTCGACGCTCGAATACGTGCAGGCGGCGCGGGCTTTCGGCTCCGGTGATCTGCTGATTTTGTTCAAGCATATCATTCCCAATTCGCTCTCTCCGATGATCGTCAAATCGACGCTTACCATCGGGAGCGCCGTCATTTCGACCAGCAGCTTGAGCTTTCTCGGGCTCGGCGTCGAGCCGCATATCCCGGAGTGGGGCAACATTCTAAAGGTCGGCAGCGCGTATCTGGAGTCGCATTCGTTTACGGCCATCTACCCGGGTCTGGCGATCATCGCGCTGGTCCTTTCCTTCAACTTCTTGGGAGACGGACTTCGCGACGCGCTCGATCCGAAGCTTGAGTAAGGCTGCCGTCTAGGCAAGCAACGCATTCGGAATCCTCATCCATACTCTAGCTCCCTTCCGAGTTCTCGAATCCTGCAGGGGCGATAACTGAATGTGTGTGAGTTCATATTTTAAAACTTATTTTCACCAGGAGGGACTTCCATTGAAGAAAAAGGGGAAATTGCTCATTCCGGCGATTCTTGGCGTATCGCTTATGCTGAGCGGGTGCACTTTAACAACCAAGGACGAACAGGCGCAATCCAAACCATCGTCAGAACAGCCGGCGAGCGACAGCAGCAAAGTCGATATCGAGCTGCTCGCTATGAGCTCCGGAGAGGCGGACGTCAACATTATCCGCGATCAACTGACTAAGAACGGCTTTAACGTCAAGCTGAACCTTCAACCGGACTACGGCTCGTTCAAGGCACAGCAGGACGCAGGCAATTACGACATCTCCCTGTCGGGCTGGACCACGGTAACCGGCAACCCGGATTACGCCGTGCGCTCGCTGTTCAAAACGGGTGGCGACTACAGCATTGTGGCCGACAAGGAAATCGACGAGCTGATCGAGAAAGCTTCGACACAGACGCAAGGAGAGTACAAAGATACGTACAAACAGCTTGAGCAAAAGCTGGTGTTCGACAAAGCGTATATCGCCCCTCTGTACATCTCCGTCAAATCGCAGGCTTTTAATCAGGAGGTTCTGAAAAAGGAGTCCGTACGGCTGTCGAAATCCCGCTCCCTCCCGTGGGAAGAGCTGGATTTCAAGGATGAGGGGAAGCGCGCGAAAGACCCGATTATCTTGCAATCGTCCATGCCGACCTTGACGTCGCTCGACCCGATCAAAGGAAACGACGGCTCGATCAACATCATCAATACCAACATGTACGTGCGCTTGCTCAACCTGACGGATGACGACAAGCTGACCGCCGAAGGCTCCCTGTCATATAACTTCGCCATCGCCGAAGGCAATACCGACTATTACTTCATCCTGCGGGACGACATTAATTTCGCTCAAATCAAGGATAAGCTGGCCGTCGATACGGGCGAGCGCGTAGGCGCAGACGATGTCATCTTCTCCCTGCTGCGTGCGAAGGACAAAAATTCGGTGCCGAACCACCGAACGTACACGCTGCATGAGCACATTAAGAACGCAGAACTCGTGACCGACCCGGCTGTTCTGGAATCGATCAAGCAATCCGGCAGCTCCGAAACGGTAAAAAGCGGTCTGGAGAAAGGCCTTGGCGCCAAAATCTCCGCGCTGGTCTCGGACAAGAAACAAGCCAACAGCAAAGAAGGCAAATATCAGGTCGTGAAGCTGACAACGACCAATCCGTTCCCTCAAGTGCTGAACTACCTGGCTCACCAATCGGCGGGCATCGTGTCCAAGAAGCAAGTCGAGAGCATCAACACGTACGATGTAGCCAAATTCGATGTTAACAAAGACATCCCGTACGGCGATCAAAACACGGTAACCGAAGGCGCGAAATATAACAACACCCTGTTCACAAGCGGTCCGTACATCCTGTCTTATAAGAACGATTACGAAGCGATCTTCCTCAAAAACCCGGCTTACATGGCAGGCACGAAGCACGAACCGAAGGTAAACAACATCAAGATCCGCTTTATCAAAGACGCTGACAGTTCACTATCCGCACTGCGCAGCGGCGAGATTCACCTGTTCTATAGCGTGCCGGAGACGAAGTTCGACATCGTCAAAAGCGACAGCAAGCTTTCGCTGCAAACCATGCCGAGCAACGCCGTCTCGTACCTGCTGTTCAACACGAAAAACCGTGAAGTGGCAAAAAGCGCCGATTTGAGAAAAGCGGTGCTCTACTCCATCAATCAAGACGAATTCCTCGCTTACTACAAAAACAATAAATTCAAAGCCATATCGACGGTCAGCCCGATCGTCCAAACCGGCCTTGAGCTCAAAGCCGATGCCGGCAAAGCCAAAGAGTTCCTGAACGCTTATAAAGCTGGCAAAAAATAAGGATTTCAACGATAATGAAAAGGGACTGCCTCAACCGGGCAGTCTCTTTCTTCACAAACTTTCGAACGCCTATATAATAAGGAGCGATCATCCATGTCTTCTTCCGATAAAAGTAAAGCCAAGCTGTCGCAGTGGGATGCCCTCATGCTGGAATCGTTAAACGCCTACGGTTGGTCCAAGGAGGAACTGCTTCGCCGCATCCATGCCGGCGAACTGCCTCAGGACGCGAGCAAGTTCAAGTTCGACTACAAGCTGCTGACCGCGTCGGCGGCGAGCGATCCGGCCGTCTTCGAAGAGGCCGTCTACAACGGCTACCAGATCAAGTTCAGCACGCTGCGGGGCATCTCCAGTTGGCTTCTGCTCGCCTTAGGCGAGGAAGCCGAGCTCAGCCTGGAGCCCGGACAGGAATCGGTTACTGCCAAGCTGAATGTGGAGGAGCGTGACCGGCTGGCTTCGACGCTGTCGTACGGCTGGGTCATCCACGGCGAGCACACAGGAGCGGCCGACGAGAAGTCGGCCTACCGTATCGAGCCATTAAACCGGTTGTAACGAAGTGTGCACGACGGAGTGATGGAGCAACGAGGCCGCCGATATCGTTTTATCGGCAGCCTCGTTTTTTCGTGGATTTTGAGCCACGATTCTCGTTAGTTTAGTCGTATTTTTGAAGTCTGTTTAATAAAAAATCTTTGTGTTCTTCTGACAGTCTCAACAAATGGAATTCCCCGTTTTTTACAAGAGCATTGATCCTAGCAGACTCTTCCCAAGCCATATCATAAAGTTGCTTATCAATAATGCCATTCTTATATGCTTCTTCCAGTCATCCGCATCCTTTTGGACAACTTCTCCTGACGGTAAAATGATGATATCTAAATACAAGTCATTATGTTGTTTTCGCCAACTCCGTTCATGTAACAGATATCAATGTACCATTGAACAACTTTCCCTCTTGCATCAAACATTGTTGTCACCGAATGACGTTTATCGGATGGGAACTCCACAAAATAACCGTCATCCGCAATACAAATATTTTTATCGTCATAGGTAACTTATTAAGGTTCTGTAACTTTGTAAATTTCAAGAAGCGTTACATGCCCTTTATAGCTCTCTGTTTCCAAATAAGACTGAGCACATCTTCTCTCCACTACTCGCTTCCACTCTGCACGATCTCCGTATTTTCTTTTCAGGGTCTTCGTCTCCAAAGCACCGATTGCGTTGATCATTGTGCCCCGCGTGCGTGTTATAGGAAGGGCGTTTCTTCAAGTATTTCAATTCCTCATAGGTACGTTCAAAACATAGTTAAACCAGAATCGATTCAAACGCGAATGGTTCATAGGTACGTTCAAAACTCGGATTATGTCCGAACGGAAGGGAGAGGCCCATGAGGTTTCAATTCCTCATAAATTGAAATGTACCTATATTGAATCCGTGTAAATCTTTAAAACCCTCCATTATCGAGGGTTTTTCCTGTTCGTATCTGTTCGTAATCCCAGTGAATTTTTGTTAATCCAAGTGAAGTGTGTCCCCATTTTGTCCCCAATCTTATTATTGCTACCCCATTCCAATAGATTTATCATAATAAAGACAAAATAATACAGCAAGTACTCCAGCCGATGGAGATAAAAAAGGTGCAACGGTAAGATGAAAAAATTCCAACTATATTACTTTTTTCTTTTTTAGTAGGTTACCAAATTGGAGCATCTCCTGTAAAAGAAGATTTTAAAACCTATGTTAATGAAATTAAAAATGTCGGCACTGATGAAAAAGAAATATTAGATGCTTACTCTAAAGTCGTTGGCACAAATTATAAAAATGACGAGGAAACTTATCAGATTCTAACTCAAGCTGTCTTACCAAAATATAATAACTTAATTGCCAAAAATAGAGAAGATCAGGCCGTCCACTCCTGAAGTTAAAGCCATTCATGAAACATATGTTTCCGCTTCAAACAAGCAATTTAATGGGCTCACTCAAATTCAAGGGGCACTGGAAAACAACGATACTAAATTAGCGGCAGAAGCAAATGCTAAACTTGCGGAGGCAAGAAAGGAAATGCGGGATTACCAAGATAAAGTCAAGGAAATGGCCAACAAGTTTTCGGTCAAATTAAACTAATAATCGCTAAAAGAAAGCTCCAGTGTAACCGGGGCTTTTCCTCTGCTCTTCTCCATATGATAGGGATGATAGTAGATTTCTGGGATTAAACGATGTATAATATTTCCTATGCAATAGAACGGCTTATATGGGCGGTCGGCTAACCTCTCGGAAGGGAGGTGATGCCTGTGGAGGTTAAGGACACTTTGACGTGACGCTCATGATCAGTTTCGGTTCGCTTATTATCACGCTGCTGACGTTGGTCGTGACTATCATCTTGATGCTTATCCAAAACAAAAAGAAATAGACCGCCCTTTTTGACAGAGGGATACGGTCTATTTCTGCACCATAACTTTATTGAAGCCAACCCCCTTAAAAGCGACTATTGTGCGGGAGTCGTGTTGCGAGCACGGCCTTCTTTCAGTATATGCACGAATTTAGAAGCCAATAACTTTATTTTACTGGAAGCTAGTATATTTATCAATACAAGTCGAAGGAACTCTCTGCCTTAGTGGAATCTAACAAAGACGGCTTATGCAGTAGCGTACTCCCAACATATTGGAGAAATCCGGAGAAAAATAAAGATCGGCCCTTGCCCGAAATGCGAACAAGAGCCGTTTTTTTTTGCATTGTTCCACGAAATCAAGATCGACACTCAAGGCTGAAAATCAATGATTTTAAAAGTCGCTAGTTTTGGAAGCAGCTTTACCCCAATAGTGACCATTAACGTTATTCTCGCCACCGGAGAAAGTGACGACATAGTCTCCCGATTTCACACCATCCGCATTTTTATCCCAACTATTCCAGCTCCAAGACGAGTTACCCCAAAGCGTTTCAGAGATATACACAAACCCACTTGCTCTGTGTTCCAAACTAATTTTAACCGGTTTGTCAGAATTATTTTGAAAATGCAGTTTGACATGTCCATAGTCTGGATTGATAGTAAAAAATCTTGTTACCGTGGACTGATCCTTAAAATTGTCGTTCCATTCCTTGTCAACCGCCATAGGACGGATATCCCTTCCCACTGCACTAGGGTTTACATTGTCCTGTGCGAAGGCAGAAGCAGACAAGGAACAAACCAGAGCAGTAGCTACAACAGCGGATACGATTTTCTTTTTCAAAGCAATCCCTCCTAAAATTTGTAATATATGAATTACAGAAATATAATACTATATTTAGGATTTAATTACAAGTCATGGAAAATAACAAATTCATCAAAGGGTGTAAAGAAATCATCTTGAAAATTTTGTTGACATCAATATTTTAATTCATTTTATATGACCCATATTTGATTATATATTCCAATATTTCGGAGGACTCCGAACATATTAACGTATGTTGGATCAAAAAGGTTGCATAGATCCTAAAATTAAATGGCCTAAAAAACGAAAAAAGCCACCATCATTAGTTCAGAGAACCCGATCGGTGGCTTTACCTACAACTAATCGTGATGTGAATTTTATTGCGGTACCCGTCATATACACGTTCTTACTGACAGCATTTCTCTCAAAAGTTGCACCTATAACAGCGCCCGCTCCAATACGTGCCCCTTCACAGCCAAGTGCATAAATTAGCTCGTTAAACGGAAAACCTCTAGCCCGCCTGAATTTTTTGTCCAAACCATCTGAATAGGTTGATATGAGTCCCTTCCCCCTCTTGTAAGATATTATGTATTATTTTTACATTTTTTTCAAATCAACTTGAAGATAATTAAATAGAAACCCCGAATTCAGGATCCGGGGCTCTCTACCTTCATAATGTCTATAAACGGTACCTTCTTCTCTTCACCGTGCCGGTTAACATGACCAATTTGTCCTAGAATCCATCTTCGTGATCTGGCCATGCACCTGCTCCTCCATCCCCATACAGTCAGCAAAACCTCAGCGTCCTCATCTTTTGCCTCGACCAATTGATCCCCCATCTCCTCCAACTCGAATTCATCACGTGTCGGGCGTTTCGGTACTTTCGACTTAGCCATGGCAAATCTCCCCCTCACTTGTTCAGTTCTGCCATAATTGCTTGAACATGCTTTCCTATCCTCACACTAATCGTCGCTTTCGCGACATCTCGACTGATTTCAAACTTGTCCTCGGATCCTTTATAGATGTATCTGAAGTGCAGATCGGTATCTACCTGATCATCTTTGAATACCTTGATGCCTCGTGTCCGCAGTTCCTTGTTAATGTTAGCGAGTTCTGAATGCACTCTTCTCATAAGCACTTCTTTAGAACCATATAGAGCTTTCTTAATGAGTACGTTGAAAGCGAAATCTCTTTCCCATTCTTTTCAATCAACGTCAACATGACCGGCAGCAGGACAGCGTCGCGGATCATTTCGAGTTCTTCTCGTGCTGGGATTTGTGCCTTTTTAGTTTCAATACATGTCATCCCGTGTCCGATAGCTATGAACCGTCAACAGTTGGAAATATGGCTGGAGCAAAACTGCAACCAGGTCTGAGACAAGCTTTCCACTCGACCGGGTTTATAGTATGCTAGCCATATAAGGGAGGAGAGGGAATCTATGGTGAAACAACTAATCATCGGAGACGCCATGCATGAGCTGGCCACTACGCGCCGCATTCTGGAGCGATTGCCCGATGAGCATATGACGTGGAAGCCGCACGTGAAATCGATGACGTTGGGCGGGCTGGCCACGCACCTGATCAACTTGCTGAACTGGCAAGTCGCGATTTTTCTTTACCCGGAATTCGATCTTTCGACCGTGCCGCTTCGACGGGAACCTTTAGGAAGACGCGAAGACGTGCTGGAGGAATTCGACGCGAACGTCGTCAAGCTTGAAAAGCTGTTAGCCGAATGCGACGAGAAAACACTCGGCGAGGAATGGACCTTGCGGAACGGCGACCATATCATCCTGCGCCAACCGCGGGCGATCGCGCTCCGCACCTTCGGATTAAGCCACATGGTTCACCACCGGGCGCAGCTCGGGGTTTATTTGCGGCTTCTCGATATTCCGGTGCCGGGCCTCTACGGTCCCTCGGCCGACGACGAAGGCAAATGAACTAAGAAGCACCCGAACAGTCGCAGGGCATCGGCATGACCGCCGTGCTATGCGACTGTTTTTTTCAGGACCCTTAATATACACAACCGTTCTACGAGAACACCAGCTTTGATTCCATCCCTGGCGCTCCTCGGCAAGTCTGTCACGATACCTCGTAGCAATTGTTTTAAACAAAGCCACTATCTCCCCTTTCAATGCAAAAAGGCCCAGCTACAAGTGCTTGGGCAATTACCCGGCACTTCTTCAGACCCGGACCTCTCCTAACTATTCAAAAAGCAAACCAGCCGTTTTCCAACGTGCAATCATCTCAAAGTACCTCGCACTTCTACCGCTTGACAACTAGAACAATCAGAGTAAAATTATGACCAAAGTCATTTTATGACCGTAGTCATTTTTTTCGAAAAAGGCGGTGACCCTCCCCGATGCTTAGAGCATCCCGAAAACAAGAATTGAAAGAGCGCATTTTCGCACAGTCCATAGAGCTGTTTAAAGAAAAAGGCTTCGACAACGTAACGGTCGAGGAAATTACGCAAGCCTGCGGGATTGCAAAGGGAACGTTCTATAACTACTTTCCGAAAAAAGAAGCCGTGCTGCTCCATTTAGCCGTATCCCAGCTCGAATCCGTCCATGAAACCATCCAACACAACAAAAACATGCCGGATCTGAAGCGACAATTGCTGCACCTCTTCAGCAACTTGTTTCATCCATACGCCGAACAACCGGACATGGTCAGACTGGTCGTGTCGGAAATGATGCGCGCCGACATGTTCATCAATGCTGAAATGAGAATCATCGCAAAGTTCAGGCAAGCGCTCGCTGCACTACTTGAAGATGCAAAAAGCCAAGGACAACTCACAAAGCAAGCGGCAAGCGAAGATATCGCGGCAGTATTGACTGGCGTTTATTTCAACTCGCTAATGATCTGGCTTTCGGCAGGCACCGATGCGCTACAAATCGAGACGCTATTCCAGCGACATTTCGATATCGTGTGGGAAGGCATCCGTTCGGGAGGAGCTGTAGAACAATGATAGCCATCATCGTCATCTCTGCCCTACTGCTTATCGGCATCAGCGGTCTCCATGTTTATTGGGCCTTCGGCGGCACCTGGGGTTCGGGCGTCGTGATACCGGAAACCCAAGCACAGCAGCCCGCTTTCGTTCCGGGTAAGGCCGGGACACTTGCCGTCGCTGTTCTATTGATTGCAGCAGCGCTGCTGCTATTGACGGAAGCGGGAGTCATTAAAGCATTTTCCGGCTTTTTTGTCGTTACTTGGGGCTGCTGGGTATGCGCGATCGTATTCGGACTGCGAGCCATCGGCGATTTCCGGTATGTGGGCTTAACGAAACGGTTACGAGGAACGCGCTTCGCCACCTTGGATAGTTATTTGTTTACGCCTCTATGTTTGTGGCTTTGTCTTGCTTTTATATTGGCGATCCGAATAGGAGGGTGAATGCCGGGGGAGGTGGGAAAACCGGGGAGCGCAACAAGACAACTTGCGAGGCCGGCACGACTGGCACAGGAAATGCAAACGAAGTCACGGTCCCTGGTCTCCCTTCAGCCCTTGGTTTAGATGATCGATCATCTTCTGGGAAAACTTCAGCACCGCCTGCAGCTCTGTTTCCGAAAACGAGTCCAAAGTGCTCAAAAATCGACGATCGATCTTTGCGTGCATCGCTTCGTGCGCTTCGAAAACGTGTCTGCCCTTGGACGTAAGACTGAAGTACACTTCTTTTTTGTTGTCGTTCAGCCGGCTTCGCTTGATATATCCTTCCGCATGCAGCTTGGTGCTGATTTTCGTAATACCCGCTTTCGACAAATTCATCTTTTCGGCAATGGACGTATTGTTAATCGGCTCGTGTTTGCCGATGCACTCGATGATGTGAATGCTGGTCAAATTGTTCGGAAACGCGGCAAGTCCTAGCAACCTCGCCTGATCGGCGAACTCATCCAATTCGGTTTCGACTGTTTGCTCGATCAAATGAGAAAAATGAAGAAACTGGCCGTAAATCAATCGCTTAAGTCCCTCGGAAGAATCCATTGCGCATCCCTTTCCTTCAAAGTATTCCATTTTGATAGGTTCTTTCAAATAATATATCACAACCGGTTATCATCTATCGCAGCAAACAGTCGAGAACGGCCACAACCCTTCCTTCTTGTATGGCACGCCGACCCTTCGGTAGTATCCAAGGTCAAACATCCATTCAGAGAAAGGAACGGTTCTCCCCCTCGCAAAATGATTCTTGCGCTCCGTCATCGGTCTATCAGGACCGCCCTAAAATTGTTAACTTATAAACAAAAATAACACAGTTAACAGTGACAATCAATAGCGGTTCGTCAGTCCGTTCATCGTATCCAATGCGGGGAAGGCCGCACTCGCATCCCGTCCCGAGTAGCCACTTTTACAGCAATTTCGTTCATCTCTTCTCCCGTCTCCAATGAGGTTGATTGTTACATGAAATGAAAAATTTGACAGAATACACTTTGTTCATTTATTATTTACTAGTAAACAATATTAAGAAACGAAATTGGCGTTCCCCCTACACCTAACAGCATTCATGTCGTGGATTGTATGGATAAGCATCGTGTGGAAATATGATTATCAAGGAGTGGTGGTAATGGAATTATTCAATCCAAAAACCGTGATCGACACGGTCGAAGCAATTGAGGCGGTCGTGGGCGAGATTCCGCTTCTGATGACGTTAAAGGCAATCGACCATCTTGACGAAGGCGCGATACGTTGGATTGCCGCATCGCCACTTTTATTCGCCGGGTTCGGCGATGGCGAACAGATCGGAGTCACCTTAGGCGGTGGCGATTCCGGCTTTGTAACCGCCGATACGCACGAGCTTCTGGTGCCGGCCGCGATGCTCGACGACCCTACGCTAGCTCGACCCGGTACGGGTTTCGGTTCGCTGTTCCTGATTCCTGGCACCGGGGAAACGATGCGCGTCAATGGTCGGGTCGTAGATGTAATCAACGGTGAGATTCGCATTCGCGTTGAGGAGTGCTTTGGTCATTGCGCAAAGGCGCTGATCCGCTCCGCTTTCTGGACGGCCATACTCGACGAAAGCTCGCCGCAGGACGCCGTTAACTTCGTTAGCGCCAGCCGCTTTATGGCACTGGTGACAACCGACGCAAACGGCCGCGCCGACCTGAGCCCGAAGGGCGATCCAGCCGACAAAATGGCGCGTGTTGAGAAAGGCTGCGTTTGGTTCGCCGATCGGCCGGGAAATCATCGCACGGACAGCTTCCATAACATCATCGTGCAGCCGCATGTCTCGGCATTGTTTTTGATCCCAGGGTCGACGTATGTTGCCCGTGTCTCGGGAACCGCCCGACTTACGACGGACGAGGCAATACGCGCAAGCTTCGTCGTTCAGGGCAAGACACCGGCGCTGGCTATCGCCATCGAAAGCAACAATATCGAGTTGAGCCTGAGTCCCGCTCTCTTGCGTGCCAAGCTCTGGCCGGTGCCAGAGCCTACTCACGGTATCCAGCCCACAAAGATATTCCTCGAACATATGAAGATGAACAAGAACAAGAGTTTAGAAGCGAAACTCGCGAGCGAAGCCCTGTCGAAGCCCGGGTTTCAGGATCAGCTGGAGAAGGATCTGAAGAAGGAATACAAGGACAACCTCTACTAATCCGGCGGCTATCGGTTTGGGCCTTTCATTTGGGATAGTTTCTCTTGCGCCTCCATGGTGTTATAATGCATACGACAACGATGCGGAAAGGCCGTGATTGGCTTGTGTTTAATCTTGTTCGCTTACCGGATGCACCCCGTTTATCAATTCGTCCTAGCCGCGAACCGCGATGAATTTTACGCACGTCCGACGGCGCCGATTCATTATTGGGCAGATTACCCTCATGTACTGGCCGGACGGGATTTGCTCCGGAACGGGACGTGGATGGGCGTGACGAACAGCGGCCGATTCGCCGCTTTGACGAATTATCGCGATCCTGCGGAGCAAACCGAGGGTAAGCGCTCCCGCGGACAGTTGGTCTCCAGCTATTTGGTCGGGAACGAATCGCCCCAGGCTTACGCGGAACGCGCCGCCCGCGAACGGACAGAATATCCGGGCTATAACTTGTTGGTTGGCGATCCCAACGAGCTATATTATTATTCGAACATAGGTCATGAGATTCAAAAGCTCCAGCCTGGTGTTTACGGCGTAAGCAACCATCTGCTAGACACCGATTGGCCGAAGGTAACGAAAGGGAAGAAAGGGTTGGAAGCGCAGCTCAAGGACTTACGGGAGGACCGGGTCGATGCGTTGTTTGAACTGCTTGAGGACGCGGAGCCGGCACCGGATGATGCGCTGCCTGCCACCGGCGTGTCGCTGCAGTGGGAGCGTCTCCTCTCTCCGATCTACATTCGGAGCGATCATTATGGTACGAGAAGCTCTACGATTTTATTGATGACGGATAACAAGCTTCACTATGTGGAACGAACACGTTCCGGCGAACGCATCCAAGACCACAGACATTCGATCACGTTCTAATCGCCATAAAGCCTCTCGAGACGATCTCGAGAGGCTTTCCTTGTTTGCATTGTTCGGCTTGCATTCCGTGCCCACGCCGAATTTGAATCGTTACATCCTTTGAATCAATGATATTGAATAGCTGATTAAAACTACACGATTTGGAGTTGAAAGGTGTTTTTTGTATATTCGAAGGATGTGAAAATGGAATTAAATATACTTGGTGGGAATTTTGTTTTGGTATTGCTCCACCTGTTGTAGCTTGGAATGTAACTAAGTGTTTTGGGGAGCTTCTGGAATCCGAGGGGACATGTCCTTTATTTCCGGGTCCCCTGTAATAAAGGAATCCGTTTGATGTGTCATACCTGATTCATTCAGCGGTTTGACTAGGTAAACCTGCTGTCCAATATGGGGATTTGGCGAACAATGGCTAGACTACGCATACGCGGTCTGCGACGACCGTATGAAATTGTTGGATCAGTGATGAATGTTTCGTTTTAATCCTGCACCATATTCCGGATGATTGATCCTGCTAAATAGCCATCTTACCACCTCCGGTTCATCGCCGGCGTGCGGTCACGAGTAGAACGATCTGACCATGGTTTCATTTCCTCATAAATTGAAATGCATCTATATTGAATTCCGAGTAAATCTTTAAAACCCTTGATTATCAAGGTTTAATTATTGATATCCCGAGTGAAGTGTGTCCCCATTTCGTCCCCAACGCCACACAAATATTCGCCTTGAACGTATCCTTCCTTCGCCAGTTCCGCCAAAGTCTCCGACAGCCTTTCCCGGCTTTTCCCGTTTTTCTCCCCAACTTCAATAAAGAAGGCATCCTTCGACGGCCGGCCGAATAATTCGCAATGATCCGCAACACTTTCCGTTCAGCATCAGCCAGCATGACACACCACCTGTTGTACGGCAAGGATATTCTCCAATTTGAACACTCGCGGCGCTTGCCGTTAGAAATAAAACGCTGTGACCCTGCCTCGTTCAACTGACCGAACTGCAATCCTTCTCTGTCATGCTGCCGTCATTCCCAAGGTAAATGATTTTCAACCATTTCGCCAACATGATTTCGCCGCCTGAAGGACCCGTGATCATGGTTTTCTATCATTGCATGTCACTTGCCACCCGTTACTCGTCCATACAACTTTATTTCTGTTGCATACCCTAAGCATAGAGTAACCTGTGAATTGTACTGCAGGTTCTCAATCTACTTTTAAAGGAGCGATGAACATGAGTTGTGGTGTTGGTGGAGTTGGTGCCGGCTTTACTTCAACAGGTGTCATTCTGGTTCTTTTCATTCTGCTTGTTATAGTTTCTTGCAGCCTCTGCTTTTTTTAAGCGTCTATAGAACAAATGGAAGGGCCGCCGACAGGCGGCTCCTTTTCGTATGTTGGTCACGCCTTCAACGCTGCCAACAGCGCATAACAATTCAATGAAGAAATAAATTCCCAAATACAGCATATAGTATGATGATACATATTAAATTCTGGGGGGAAAGCAAATGTCTCCCAACTATAATCCGGTTTCAGGATTGAATCAACCGATCTATGTTAAAAGCATTCAAACCATTACTACCCCAAACATTGTATCTTCACCATCTTATGCAGCCGCACAGAACGGCACATTTTTTGCAATTACCACTCAATCGCGCTCCGTGGCCGCTAACGGATTTCTTACCACCCAACTTACCAACCCTGCCAACTCGGGAAGAACTCTTTATATCCAGAGAGTTTCGGGAGGGGCTACAGTTAATACGACAATTGATATCCTTCTTAATGCAACTTTTTCTGCAGCAGGAACAAGCATTACGCCTGTTAATTCCAATCAAGGCTCAACTAATACCAGTTTGACAACTTCGAAATTGATTACACAAGCTACCGATCCTACGATTGGCGGAATAATTTTTAATTCGATAATTCAGACTGGCGGCCCCGTTGTTATTGATTTTAATGGAGAAATTGCTATACCTCCTACTACAACGAACAGAACTTTTTATGTCAGGCTCGTAAACAATACAAATCAAACGAACCTTCTGTCACTTAATATAAGCTGGTTTGAATTGGCAACTTAATATCCCGATGTCCAGAATCCAACCTAGATCAGGCTAATTTCACCAAACTAAATGTTGTGATAAAAAAATTTGACTCATACAGCATGGACCCGCCTGAGCTGTCGGACCCCTGCAGAAATTGAGCTATTATCGTCTTCGTTGAAGGTCTTCATGCCGCCATACTTAAACGTTCTCCGTTTCTAAATACAGTCATCATTCATACTATGTTCTTAACATATATGAGGAGTATGAACTTATTATGGGTAGATTACCAGGACCTTCAGGGCCTACCTGACCTCAAGGTCCTGCTGGACCCCCAGGGCTTTTAACTGGATTTAATTGTTCAAAGTATGCTGGCACCCCGCCTATTGTCTTGACCGCCACTACACCAACAGCGACTGTCCTAACTGTAACTGCCACCGTGGCCGCCGTTACCAACGTAGTTTGGTTGACCGCCTATGTAACGTGGACACCAACCTATAACGACTGCTATTACCACTTGTGACGAGACACCACTGACTGGCACTCATACCTATACTCTACAAGCCACAGGAAATGGTTTATCGGGTAACCAAACAATTACTATAAACTTTGCCGGACTTACAGCAGCTGTTCTAAGCACTTAGTTATATGAATAACGTTAAAAATAGTTCCTGACCAGTTATCTGACTGGCGGGGACTCTTTTCGCCTTTGCAACAAACTCCTACTTCCACCTCAAGAATTCACAACAATGTGTACACCATACAGTTAAGGTTGGATTCCAGGCTTATGACGGTATCTCCTCAAAACTGGATCTGTACCACCCTAGCCTTATAAGAGAATGTGGTGTAGCCTTGCCATTTTTATCATAGACAGTGGCGTCAAAAGCTTTTCCGGCTGTGTGAGGAGCATCTTTTGAAGGTTTTGCCACTTTAGTGCCTAAACGATGCTTTTGCTTCTCTTCCTTACAAATCGTGGGATTTTGGACGATTTCGTATAAGTGTCTCTGGTATTCGTAAGGAAGGTAAGCTGAGCTAAATTCAATCCTCCAGCCCTTATCTTTTATCAACTTGCTGTATTTATCTTTTGCGGAAATCACATTTGAATCCACGTTATCCCAAATTAAATTATTTCCTGCTTCCATCTTTAAAGCTAACGGGTCAGTCATTTTCGTTAATACATCCGCTCATTTCTTCGCAGATGCTTGAGCCGGGGATGTTACTATCCCAATATTGGAAAATAGTAGAGCTATCGCAAGAATAAATGTTACGACTGTTCTTTTCGTCACAATACGTTCAAAACTGCTGCGTGAAAGGAAGGGTGAATCCTGATGGCCTAGTTTCAATTCCTCATAGGTACGTTCAAAACAATTGCATGGACATATCAATTGTTTTTGAGATATCGTTGTTTCAATTCCTCATAGGTACGTTCAAAACGCCGCCCGCTACGAGTCGACGGTGCTGCGCGATATGGGGTTTCAATTCCTCATAGGTACGTTCAAAACAAGTTGTGGAACATTCATCTGACATGCTCCCGTATCTGTTTCAATTCCTCATAGGTACGTTCAAAACGCATTTCGCGACGCCGGGATTCACTACAGCCCGTATTCGTTTCAATTCCTCATAGGTACGTTCAAAACTCAGGTGTATATGGAGCCTCAAGCTGAAGCACCATGGTTTCAATTCCTCATAGGTACGTTCAAAACGAACTGTTCAAATATAAGATGTTGTCCAGAACCTCGGTTTCAATTCCTCATAGGTACGTTCAAAACAGGATACAGACTCCGCAAGGAGTCAAGACAATTCGAGTTTCAATTCCTCATAGGTACGTTCAAAACCCTGCCGAAGGGCTATGGTATCGTGTTGAAGGCGGGTTTCAATTCCTCATAGGTACGTTCAAAACTTGAAACTACATTGTTTCTTACCATGAATATGAAATTTGTTTCAATTCCTCATAGGTACGTTCAAAACGTTTAGGCGGAACAGAATCAAAAGCAGTTATGGAAGTTTCAATTCCTCATAGGTACGTTCAAAACTCAAAGGTTCGTTTACTCATTACGGCCGACTTAAAGGGTTTCAATTCCTCATAGGTACGTTCAAAACCCGTAAAAATGCCTCTATTACGCCATTCTCGCATATCCCATACTTTCGTATCTCCAACAGCTAACGCCGCAATCCCTTCTACCGCGCAACTATCGTTGTCGTCGACCCCCGGGCTTTTTTGCAGCATTGGGGGTCGACGACAAAAAACATAGTTAAATTATAAGGCTTTGTCCACCTTTTTCCAACCCCATAATCTCCCGATCCGAATACTTCTGGGTACGCCAAGTATAGAAAATAACCGAGTCCTCTTCGTCTTCGATAATTTTATTCAGTTCCGCCTTCAGCTTCTTCAGGTTCGTCTCCGTAATTTCCCCTTCCAGTACGGAGTTTTGGACCCAATTCAGATATTTCCGGCATGTCTTAAGCACGCGGGCTACACGTTTCTCCCCGACATCGTATACAATGATCGCAAACAAAAGCCTCACCTCTTTCCGGCACCAGCTATTATACGGCCGGTCCCTACCACAAAGCCTCGAACGGTTCGTAGCTTTTCTCGCCCATGAAATGCTTTTGCAGCTTGTATAGCTCCATGCGCAGCAGCCTGCGGTAACTAACCTCCTTATTCAGCTCCCGGTGCTTGATCGTCGTCTTTAACTTCCCTTCCCATTCGGTAATAAACAGCTTCCGGCCCTTTTCCGTAAGCAAGATGCCTCCCGTTTCTTTAACAAAATGCTCTTTCGTCAACTGCTTCTTGCCAATCAATGAAAACAACAGCCGATCCACAAGCACCGGCTTGAAAATCTCGGCCACATCCAAATTCAGCGAAAATCTCCGAAAATTCGTCGTATGCAAATAACCGATCCGCGGGTCCAGGTGAGTATGATAAATTTCGCTCAGCACCTGCGTATACAGAATCGAATTGCCGAAGCTGATTAACGCATTAAGCTCGTTTTTGGGCGGACGTTTGGAACGTTGGCCGAACTTGAAATCCGGGTGATCCAAAATGATATCGAACGCCTTGTAGTAGCTCTCCCGAATATTCCCCTCGTACGCCATAAGCTCCGGTATCGTCCGGGCCGCAGCCGAATTCGCGACAAAGGCTTCAATTGTATCGATCGCCGCGCCGACATCCTTATTTCTCGAACGATAATATTTCAGCACCCGCAAAATATTATGGGCAGCGCCACGGACAAACGCCTGCGCAATTTCGTAGCGCTTCACCTCGTCCGAATAGTACTCCGCCTGCTTGAGAATCATATACCCCGAATTGAGATGCTCCCGGGGATAAAAGCTGCCTGTATAATACCCATAATAGTTAAAAAAGTGCAAAATAATCTCTTTCTGCGAACAAAATTCGAGCAGCGACTTGTTCAAGTCGACCTCACCGAAAATCATCAACTCTTGCGTATCCTCTACCGGGATAAACTTCCGGCCCTCTTCGCCTTCAAAGTACAACGTATTGTCTTTGCGCTTCAATTCGCCGGATTGAAAAATATAAATGGTTTTCTTCAAAGATTTCCCTCCAGGCTCGGTGATTCATCCAGCAAGCTAAGCCCAACAAAACTCACGATAAGCACATTTCCCGCAAAATTTAATTTTTTCCGGCTTGGGCGGTACGTCTTGGTCGATGATGCGACGAATCTGCCGAATCGCTTCTTGAAGCTCAGCCACCCGAGCATCGTCCAATTGAACCGGCTCCTTGCGCCGTTCCTCCGGAAAACGCAGCTCGCCCCGCGCGTCAATTCCAGCAATTTTAAGCGTGTACAGGTAAAATAACAGCTGCATGGTGGCGCTTTTTAAATACGACGAGGTCTTCTTCACCTCGGCCACGACGAGTTCCCCTTGCTTGCTCGTCACGGTGTCCATCTTCACCGATTCCCACGCAACCTCTTTCTTCTCGCGGGCGTAGGTCTGCTCATGCAGGAATCGGCCCCAATCCATATTCTCATCCTGCTGGTCCGGCACAATCTGCCGGGACATCAGCCATACTTCGCGCCGGCAGATGTAATAGTACCAGATGAACGTACCGGTAATCCCTTGGATATGTTCGGCATCGCTTCCCATGTCCGGTGCTGTGGAGTCGTTCATGGCCGTTCTCCTCCCATCCGTTAGTTACCAAATAAACGCCTCTTCATCGTTCGGATCGCGTATCCATCCCTTTCGCCGGTCATAGTATTGGTCTGCCTCTACCCACTCCGGGCGGATCAGGACAAAACCATACTCTAATTCCCGATTACGAACATAGCGGCAATCGACATCCATTTGAAATTGTCTCAGCTTCGTTTTGCAGCGCAAATAATTTTCACGTCTTCGGTTTAAATCTTTTTCTCTACATACATGTTCCACGTAGTAATTCCAGAGCCAGACCGCTTTCCAGTTGTATTGGATATATACGGCAATCGTCCGGTTTTTCTTCGGAATAAGCGAGAAGTCCGACAGCTTGTCAAACTCCAGCTTTTGAAGCTGAACTAGCCTCTTGCGAGATTCGCCGTTTTCCTTTAGATAAAGCAGCTTTTCGTAGTACCTATCCACCATTTGCTGATAAACTTTCTCCGGTATAGCTCCGCCACCATGTTCTGCCCGGAACTCCCTCATCGTTTCTAAGGCGATATAGGCATCCTGACCGTATACGATGGCCGAATCCGCCTTTCGGGAGCCTGCCTTTTGCAGCGGAATGACCGCCACGGGTTCTGGCGACAGCCTTCGGCCATGACGATTGCATCGCCCGGCGGCCTGAATGATCGAGTCCATCGGTCCCAGATCCCGGATCACACAATGGAAATCGACATCCACGCCCGCTTCGACCACCTGTGTAGAGATGAGTATTACAGGCAAACCGTTATCCAGTCGTTGACGTACTCGTTTCAATACCTTTTTACGATGTTCAAAGACCAGATTTGCGGATAAGTAGTAGACAACCTCGTCGCTATCGCCCCCTATTCGTTCGCAAAAGTAATCATATACCTGTGTCGAAGTGGCAATCGTATTGACGATAATAAGAGTCGAAGGAACCTTTTCCACCTCGGCGTGCGCTGCCTCCAGCCATTCTTCCAGCTCCAAATAATGTTCGCTAAGCAAACGAATTTCCGTCCGGTTCATTTCGTCAAAAAAACTAGTATTCGGGTATTCCAGATGGTCCAACCATTCTACCGTATCGGAGTCAGGAAAGATTTTCGGCTGGGTGGCCGTTAACAGGATCCATTTGTTATCGAACTGCTTGCTGTAAGCCTTGCAAAGCTGCTCGGTGAGCAGCCAATAAGCAAACGGAATATTTTGCACCTCGTCCAAAATGACAATCGAACCCGCTAAATTATGAAGCTTCTTCAATTGCCGGTTCTGATTGCTTAGCATCGTATGCAGAAGTTGAACATAGGTAGTGACGATGACCTCGGACTCCCAGCTCTCGATAAACATTAACTGCCGGTCAAGCGAAAGCTCGTCCGTCCCATCCGCTTTTCCATATTCGATTTCGCTCATGTAGTGATGCTTTAATACGAGCTGGGAATTCGTTTTACCCTGCGTAATGACATTCTGTATTACAGCATAGTTTTGATCAATGATGCTTGTGAAAGGAAGTACGTAGATGATCCGGCGTGGCAGAGACCCTTCCTTGCTCAGGCGGTCCCGCAGCAGTAATGCTCCTTCCAGCGCAGCAAGTGTTTTTCCTGTGCCGGTGGGCGAGGTAAACGTATGGAACGATCTGGACAGTTCTATTCGCGAGACGTTCTCCGTCACAATCTGCTTGACGAGATTGCGTTTCACGACCATCGCATCGTTTTTCTCCGCTGCCTTGGCAAACTGACGTATCCGGTAAGCTTCGACAAGCTCCGGAGAAAGTTGGCTTGGGGGTACGCTATCGTTTTCCGCTGCGCTATGTTTGTCCGCGTCAATCAGAAAAGAGAACGCCACCTGCACCATCAACGCTAAAGACAAGTCATACTCCGGAAGCTGGCGGAAAAATCTCGGTACAAAATTATGTTTTCCGCTTAGTTGGTTCATGTGTTCTTCGAAGTGGTCGAGGAAAGCAAGCAAATGAGGCGTAAGCTCCGGGAAAGACTGATGCAGATCTTGCTCAATTTCACGCAGATTGTGTGTAATATCCTGCAACTGGGCGGCGAGATAATTCTGCTTCGACGGGACCGTATCGGCAAAATCCCGCAAGTGGCTGTGATGCTGAACAATAATAAAATAAACGATCAATGGCAAATAATACTCAAGCTGCTTCCAATCCGTAGCGGAAGACCAACTCTGCTCCCGTACATACGAACCGAATAAAGCACCAAGCAGCGAATGATAGCTTTCTTTCCCGATGCTGCGATCCCCGGCAAGATGCTTTTGAAAGAAGCTTGTATACTTGCCGAAATCGTGACAGGAAGCAAGAAGGCGGAGCAGGCGCATCCACGCATCCCGCTCCGCTTCTTCTATCGGAGTTCGCTCAAGCATCGAAAGCACACGTCGATGAACATCCTGTACATGATCGGATAATTCCCGTTCCGGATGAGAACGAAAACGCATAAGTTCAACCTCCTCGACGCTTGGATGATCGCAGTAATCTATTCCCGGCTCGTAAGCGGTAATATATACAGCGGCTCGTCATTGATCCGCAGGCGATATACTCTATGCTTCACCCTTGCCGTAATGGGATGGCCGTTCGGTTCGTAGATGACTTGAGCGACTCCAGTCAAACGACGTTCGGCGGCAAAGTCGCAAGGGATACGGTCCCGCATGTATTTTCTTACCTGGCCCCCTTCTCCTGCTTGCACATAGAAGATATCCTGCAATTGCTCGATCGGGCAGACGGTGGAGATTTCAATAAGCTCATCGGACTCGTCCACATGCTCCAATTCGAATTCGCCGATCCAACGAACATGGCCCAGCGCCTCGCTAAGTCCGAGATAGATAGGATAATACGTTTGATTCTCTTTGAGCAGACTGCTCAACTTCTCCAGCAGTGCTTCATCGCGATGGGAGAAATAAATCCTGTAGCCTACTTCCCCTTTGCCGACGCCGTCAATGTTCGTCACCCATTCCACCGGAATTTGCATCGGACCTGCGGAGCCGTTCAAATCTTTCGTCCCTTTGACCCACATGTAATTGACGGTCTGACTCATCCGTTTGACAGGCTCCATAATCTGTACGCAGACAAAGGCTTGCTCCTCGCTCATCAGCTCATAATAGCTGTCCCTTTCCATCCCCAGAATAGCGGCGATCATCCCGCACGCTGTTGTTCTCGGGGGAAATTCGTAGCTGAGCGAGGTCGAGTTGGCGTAAAACTTGCGGAAATGCGCGAAATTCCCCCGCACTTCAAAAACGACCGTTTTCATAAGCTCACCTAACCGTCGATGCGTTGCAATTTGGTCTGTAGTGCGGAAGGAAGCAATTCGCTAAACGCACCTGTTGCGCCCTGAGAGCTAACTTTCAAATCCGTATCTTCCCATAGATGGATACGGTGAATCTTGTCCTTGACGTGCTCCAGCTTCGTCATTAACCGTTCCGCATTCAGCTCAACGTCATTGATCTGGTTGAGTGAGTCCCCCAGCGGATCAAGCTTGTCACGCCAATCTCCGATCAAGGTCAGATCGTCCACATATTCTACACGCATATAGAGTCGGGGGCTTTGGCCAATTTTGCTGCGGGTTGCCAGAAGCGGAATAGATCTCACTATCGCCTCATCCAGCAGCCGTACATCGTCCTCGGTCAATCTGGTCCACTGTGCCCGTTTCCCGCTGATAAGCCCATAGAAAGACAAGAACGAATAAACGACCCGGTAATCCCGGCCCATCGTGCCTTGGCCCTGTTCGCCCGTCGAGCTGAAATGCGTGGTAATCGTGCTTTCCATGACCGTTACCGGATTGAGCGAATAGCCCCAAGAGAACTGCACCGGCCCCGTAAACGTAAGCGGCATCCCTTTCACCGCCATCGTCGCCCCGAATAAGCGCACATCGATTAGTTGATCGAGCAACCATGCTTCATGCTCTGCGTTCCAGGTTTTCTTGTCCACCTTCCCCGGAAGCTCCGCCAGCAGAGGTTCGAGCCGTTTCTCGGCATTGACGGTTTTGCCGTCCACCTTCCCAACATACAGCGATTTACCTTGCAGCTCCAAGTAATCGCGGATATAGCGCTTGAGCCGAACATCGGAAACCAGATTGCGCTTCGACTCGTAATCCATCCGCGGCCGGTTCTCATCATCAACGTTTCCATTCGGGTTGGTCATCTTGGCATCATACAGAAACAAGATTTCACTATTTTTCATCGTCATGCTCCTCTTCGTCTAAGATATGATCGGCATCGACCGTCCGGTATTCGTCCGCTGCTTGTCCTCCGTTATACTCGCGCGGTTTCATGCTGATCCCAACCTGAAAGGTATATCCGGATAAAATGTAGTGAACCGTTTCCTGCTCGTTCAATTTCCATTGTCGCGTGATCGAAAATCCGGATAAATCGAGCAGCCGAGTCAACTCGGAATAAAAAGCGTCAAATCGGTATCGTGGAAAGTATTCATATGCTTTGCGATAGTATTCGGCCTTTTCGAACACCTCTGCTATCAGCCTTTGCAAAAGATGCTCGGATATCCCCTTAAAGTTAACCTTCTGCATAATAGGCTTGGATTTAAGCTTCGCCTGCTGCGCATCGGCGACGAATTTGATCGCGCCCCCCAGCAAAAACATAGCGGCTCTCGCCTCGTCAAAGCCGGAAGCTTGAATATGCTCCTGCTCCTTTTCTAGTCCCGACAATAATTCAATCGCCATACCGCCTGCCCCTTCCCGCTTCAAATTCCCGATTTCCTCCAGCCAGCGTATATAATGCATTTGTTCCCAGATCAAGCGTATCCATGCAAAATCGCTGCTCGGCTCGTTAGACAAACCTCGCTTATTACCGATCTGAAGGCCGCCTGTCGTTCCGTGGTATACCCTTCCCAGCAGGGCGACAAACGCTTCGATCAGCTCCCGTCGGTCAAGCTTGCGGCCGGACAAGATCGAATCATAGAGCTGCATTAACATCTGCGAATTTTTGACCTTTCCCTTGCCGTCCACCTGCAGCGGAATCATATAATACAAGCTTTCCAGCGAAGGTCTGTTGGCACGAAAATGTTCAGCGATACCCCGAAAATATTCGCGGACTTCCTCTCCCTTATCTAGCATGAGCGTGATCCGGCTTGGAGAGATATCTTTCACATGACGATAGACCTTAAATTCACTTTTATTTTCTTCGAAAAATAAAAGATTGATCAGCATTTGGGTCCGAATGCCGTCCAAAGATTCGATTGCGCTTAGTTCTTTTTTCAGGCCTTCTTCGATCTTTCGGGCTTCCTTCTGAGTCGCTAGTGCGCGCACATCGCTGTATACTTCATTAATCGTTTCCCGTATTTCTGCGGCCTCGTAGGCAGCCGAATCGAGAAATTCCGGAATCATATAGACATTAAAGGAACCGATACGCAGCCGCAGCCGGTTCATGATGTACCGTTCGCCTAACAGAAGCTGCCAGACTCCCGTGCGGCTCAATTGAAAATTGCGTTCGAATCTTCCTGACAAGTAACTCGAGAAATTTAATTTATCCGTGATGTAATATTTGAATTTGAATTTCGTTAAGTCGGCGCTGACTTCGGCTTGCTGTCCTGTCACGCAGCAGACGCCTTCCTGCGCTTTATCGAACATCGATACCTGATCGTCAAGCACCGCGCGGATATAATCGGGGTGTCGGGCAATCAGTTGACCATCGATGCTAAATGCAAACAAATCGATCTGTTCCGGCGCAATTTGCCTCTCTCTTTTGACCCAATCCAGCAATTCTTTCGCTACAAGGCCGGGCCGTTCTTTGTCGGCTGCTTCGCTGCGAATTTTGTCCGTGAATCCGGCATTTGTTATGCCGACGGCTTCGAGGTCCAATAAATAACGATAGCGGTTCTTCGAGTCCAGCTCCATATCCAAGACAAAATAATCTGAGAGTACTTGCCGGATGCTGTCGCCCAGCGGAGAATTCCCCGGCAGCTTGTCCAGCACGGCGGGCAGCACCTGAGAACAAAGATGCCGAAGATCATGTCCCGTCGTATGATACTGCAATCCCGCAGCCGGAACGATCCCGATATAATGAAGTCGCTGCGGCGTGTAATCGGAATCTTCCCGTCGTGTATTGAATTCAGGGAGCTGTATGGTGCATTTTTTGGATTTTGTCGAAAAATCAAGAATCAAATAGTGAGCTTGTCCCTTCATGCTGTCCGGCCGCCGAAAGCGGACCAAGGAACGAATCAACTGCTGCGGGTCTTCGCTGTACTGCAGTTTTCCCAATGAAGCGATAGCATCGATCATTGGACGCCCCCCTCTCTTGTTTATCGCGCCACATGACTATCATACCATATAAACCAACTATTGGAATATTTGGATCAGTCTTTTATCCTGGTTTTTTTCGAATTTTGTCACATCTCCGCCTTTGTGTCCAGATGATTCGCCACGGTGAATAACCCTGCCCCGTTGGATGACTTGGCCCCTAAACCAACATCGTAAACAAGCTTCAGAAGCTCCAGATCTCCTTGCAGAATAAATTCGCCTAGCCAACCTTTGATGATTGTTTTTTTGAACGAAAAAATGACTTGTTTGGGATGCCGCTTATCAAGAGGAGTAAGGGTGAGTGTGCGGTCAAGCGGATCTTGGCCGAAGATGGCTTCGTATTTCTTGCGGGCATTGGCAGCAATCAGTTCGCTGAAGTCATCTTCGGTGGGAGCGTAAAAGTAGGTCTTACGTTTATCATTATGCATGAACGTGCTATACATCGTAACGGGAGTGAGAAAACGTATCCTCATGCACTCGCTGATCTTTTCTTCGATCTGCTCGACGGAAAGGACGGTTGTCCGCTGATGTCCGATCATCACGTAATCTTTGGTAAATAATGAGGAGACGAGTTCTTTCATCAACTGTTCGTCGCAGGTGGAGAACAAGAAGGAGACCGGGGAGCTGAATGTGAGTTTCCCTTCGGATGCGGTGTGCTTCCCTTGCAGCCTGGAAAAGCAGAAGCCTTTGAAATTGCGGTTCTCGTATTTGTAGCCCTCGTTATGAAGGTGTTCGCGATATTGCTCGTTGCGAATGCTGGCGTAGATTAGTCCGTGCAGCAGTTCGAAATGATGTATCGGCACGATCAGTTGGCCGGGGAATTGGAGCGTTATTTTGACTCGCAGAGGGAATCACCTGTTTTCTTTATTATTATTTCTCTTTGATATGATCCCATTATATAACACAAAGTGAAATCATCAACATAAAATCCAAAAAAAAAAAAAAAAAAAGAGGCGCAAAGAACATCAGTTCCAAGCGCCAATTTTCCTTATAGGTAGATGCGCAGCTGTCAAAAAGAAAAAATAAGTTTCAACTCCTGCACAGGTAACTCAATTCGTCATCACTTTTAACAATGTATTATAGACAAACAATGCAATGTTTTCAAGGAAAGCATGATTTCATTCTCCCGAGAGGAGTGGTTTCATGGAAATAAAAGATACTTTAACATTGATGTTCATGTTCGGCATGTTCATCTTCGCTTTACTTAACTACTTAAAAAAGAAGTAGGCCCCCTTTGTTTTGACGGACCGGGAGCCTAGCTTCATTCCGATATTCAAGCCATACCGCCCTTGTAGCGGATATTGTTCTTGAGACCCATGTTAGCGCACGACTCTCCTAATTGAACATATCATGATTGGAATTATACTGGCAACTATAAATAGAAAAAACCCGATCAAAATTAAGTCGAAAAGCTGTTTATTATGGCTCACTCCATTTATGCTAAAAACTCCATGTAGTTTGTTTCGCTTCTAATTTCAGACATGATTGAGGTTCACTCAACAAAGGATTGTGTTATTTATTTCCTTTAAAGTCTATTCAAGTTACAATATGCTATAGGTAAATAACTTTTAAAAGCTTGGAAAAAAGAGGGCACATCAATATAATTTAGCTATGTTCATTTTGTCGTCGACCCCCAATGCTGCAAAAAAGCCGGGGGATCGACGACAAGGATAGCCGCGTGGCGAAAAGGATTGTGACGCTAGCCGTTAGAAAAACGAAATTATGGGATATGCAGGAATGGCGTAGTGGCAGGGTTTTTATGGGTTTTGAACGTACCTATGAGGATTTGAAACAATTTGTTGACGTTTTCCTCCGTCAGCTTCACCGCGCCGGTTTTGAACGTACCTATGAGGATTTGAAACCCTCGACCCCGGTGTGCGAGGCTTGGGAGAAGGAAGTTTTGAACGTACCTATGAGGATTTGAAACTTGAACGATAAGTGAAACTGTAGCGTACTCACTACGTGTTTTGAACGTACCTATGAGGATTTGAAACCCGTATGCCTGTCTATATGACAAGCAAATTTTTGTGGTTTTGAACGTACCTATGAGGATTTGAAACTTTCCTGAAAGTTCTCTGCATAAATTTTGGCGAACCTGGTTTTGAACGTACCTATGAGGATTTGAAACTGCGTAAAGTCTCAGACGCCGGATACCTACGAAGTAGTTTTGAACGTACCTATGAGGATTTGAAACTAGATCATGATTGTACTTGCAGCAGCTTCTAGAGCTTTGGTTTTGAACGTACCTATGAGGATTTGAAACCTTGAATTGGTCCCGGCGTCATAAGAAATGTCATCGTTTTGAACGTACCTATGAGGATTTGAAACCAATACGGGGGTTCTAGGCACTTTTGTGCCCGGGGTTTTGAACGTACCTATGAGGATTTGAAACTCCCCAATGACCGTAACGTTGCATGATTTCGATTATCTGTTTTGAACGTACCTATGAGGACTTGAAACTATCCTTCCATAGTCGTTCTCCTTTCTACAATTCCGCTTTTTTAACGTACCTATGAGGATTTGAAACTCATCATCCATGCCTCATCGAGATGACTATTTTTAATATTAATACTGCAACTTGTAAAGAAAAGAGACCCAAAGCTAGTCGCTTATGGGTCAATATCAAAATCATGTCGAGTATTTTCGAATTATTGACTCTAGAGCTACTGCTGCGTGCTTAAAGCCATCACTTACCCCGGTAGCATACATTCTTTCAGTTTCATTATGCCTCGTTTTAGCCTCGGTATCCCAAATAACTTGAATGCTACTTAAATCTACGATTAGTTTTTTCAGATCTTGAAACATATCTCCCCCATGTTTAAGGTCGCAAATCTGCCGACCATTTGATACTTCAATACCATCTTATTGAACCTCAAGGTATGCCAACAGCATTTCGTATAAATACAAGGTAGAGCGGGAGTGAAATTAACAATAAGTAAAATTGCCAGCTTATTTTTACTCAGCATAGTCACGGTGAATTACTAAGCTTATCACCTCCAATATTTTTTGACACTCTTAACGTGTCATTGGTTACATTATATCCCGACCCGCTTAGCGTGTCAATAATAATTTATCCTTTATTAGATTGACATGCTTATTAGGTAAGTCCTACAATTTGAACAGAGGTGAGAAGCATTTGATTCGCTCAAAATTAAAGCCAATTCTTGACCAGAGAGGAATCTCCATTCGTCAGTTAGCAAAAGATATTGACTATCGTTTCGATAGCGTGCGGGCTTTTTACAATGACCAAACAGAACGTTATCCGCGAGAGCTTTTGGACAAGCTCTGTACATATTTAGGGGTTAATATAGGAGATTTGTTAGAGTACCAAGATGATGGAGTTCAGGACCCGCCAGTTGATTGATTGTTTACGAAAAGGGTTAGAGATAAATATCTTCGAAATTGTAATGATTGGTCGAGCATATTGTCGTCGACCCCCAATCCCGCAAAAAAGCCGGGGGATCGACGACAACATAAACCGTGTAAAATAAGGAATCCTCTCGTTCCCAACGTTCACTTATGACTTTGGCGTTTATGAAAAACACCGGTTTAACGGCATTTTTGCGGGTTTTGAACCTACCTATGAGGATTTGAAACGCGCGAGGCCGGCCGCCATTTTTCGCGTACACTTGGTTTTGAACCTACCTATGAGGATTTGAAACTGCTTTCAGCGCTTCAAGTTCTTGGCGTTCTGCTGCTGGTTTTGAACCTACCTATGAGGATTTCAAACCCTGTCGCGCCGCACGTATTCCCATAAATAAAGATCTTCAAGTTTTGAACCTACCTATGAGGATTTGAAACTGCTAAATGGTTTCTGGATGAGTATCAGGCTTTTGGTTTTGAACCTACCTATGAGGATTTGAAACTCTGCCTTCTGGCCGATTCTTGCTTTTGCAATTGCGTTTTGAACCTACCTATGAGGAATTGAAACTTGGAGGAACTCTCCGAGATCGTCCAACAGCAGGCTGGTTTTGAACCTACCTACGAGGAATTGAAACGTTCATGGCTGTTCACTTTCCCCTTCTTCTTGTCGTTTTGAACCTACCTATGAGGATAGAAACTGATTTCCATCAAACTCCTTTTCTAACCCTCCCCCTCCCCCTAAACAACAAAAAACACCGCGGCTCAGGGCAAACCTGACTACCGCGGCGTTTCCGCTACACTCCCGCTTTTTCCGCGGTCGATTTCATTCGCTGCGCGCTTTCATAAAGGATGCGCTCCTCGTCGAGCGTCAACACTTCCCGCTGCTTCATCACCAGTTTCCCGTCGATGATGACGTCCTCGACATCCCTGCTCGTCACCGATTCGACAATCATGTTGATCAAGCTGTGGGACGGCGAGATATGCGGCTGATCGATATCAATAAGAATAAGGTCTGCTTTCTTGCCGATCTCGACCGTCCCGATCTCGTTTCCTAGCAGCATGGCTTTCGCGCTGCCGATCGTGGCCATCTTGATCAATTCCTTGGCCGGGAGCACGACCGGATCGAACACCGGAAGACCCCAGGACATGTGGATGCCTGAGCGGAACACCCGCATTTCGTCGAAAAGACTCAGATTCGAAGAGGACGACCCGTCGCTTCCCATGCCGATGTTCATGCCCATTTGCATCATTCTCGGCGTCTTCGGAATGCCGTGACTGCTGAAATTAACCCGCGGGCAGTGCACGATGTTGACGTTCCGCTCTTTGAGCAAGTCGATCTCGCCTTCGGAATAAACCACATTGTGCGCCGTCAGCAGGTTCGGGCCCAGCGCACCGAGGGAATCCAGATATTCCGCCGGTCTTTTCTTGTACTTCTCCAGACAATACCTCACCTCATCGCGGTGCTCCGCCAAGTGGGCGTGTAGGCCCGTATTGTATTGTCTGGCCTTCTCAGCCGCGGCTTGGATCAGCTCCGGCGAGCAGGACATCACCTGCCGGATGCCGAACCAAATCTGGATTCTCCCGTCGCCTGCGCCGTGATACGTCTTGTACAACCATTCGTTGCTGTCGATAATGTCTTGCATCGGCTGCTTCATCGAGTCCGGGAGAAAGTCCCCGATATCGATGGCGGAACGCGTGATCGCGGCCCGCATGCCGGATTGGACGGCAGCCTCCGCCGCTTGATGCATATGCACACCACCGGCGTCCGCAAAGGCCGTCGTCCCCGACTTGATCATTTCGAGACAGCTCAGCTCCGCACTGACCCGGACGTCCTGCTCGTCCAGATTTCCTTCGAACGGAACGAGGATGCGCGACCAGATCATCGGCAGCTCGTCCATCGTTCGCCCCTTCAAAAGCTGCTGGCACGTATGCGTGTGCGCGTCGACCAAGCCGGGCATGCACAGCTTTCCTTTTCCATCCAGAAGGTGCTCCGGCTCGTATTTCACTTTCAGTTCGTCATAGGCTCCGATCTCGACGATCCGCGAGTCGTGAATCGCAATGGACTGCCCTTCTATAATCTCGAAGTCGGGAGTCATCAAGGCAGTATGTTTGATCAAAATATCGCATTTCATAAGCATTTAAGCAGGCTCCCCTCACACTCTCTATTTGTCCTCCATATAAGAACATCGTTCTCCTACCCATGCAAAAAAATTTTTGCCGTTCCCACGTTCCCACGCCGTTAACCTGCCGAACGTACGTACACGTACCATACCGGCGGCACGCCCGATTCCCCCCGCAGCGGCGCTTTCACCCATGTCGCATCATCGAACCCTGCCCTCGGCGAAGCCCTTTTCTCGCCGCGCCTCAGATGACATGCGCAAAGAAATCCTTCATGAACCGTTCCGCGTCGACTTGCACGCATACGAGTGTCGTCGGCTCCGTTGTCCGGTACAAATCCTCCGTCGTCCGGCCGAGCGCGTTGTCTTCCAGATCCACCTTAATATTCATCGGCACGGTGCGGACCAGATCGGGATAGACCGCAACGCCGACGGCGAGAGGATCATGGAGCGCGCAACCTTTCAGATAAGGATGGAGCTTGCTGTAAGCATCCAGATAAAACTCGGTAAATTGGGCGAAAGAGGTGCTTGCCGGCGTCCCTTTTTCCCTCCATTGCTGTGCATCCGCTCTCGTGAGCAGCGTTTTTCTCGTCACATCCAGCCCCACCAACGTGATCGGCATTCCCGACTCCAGTACGATACTAGCCGCCTCCGGGTCGATGATAATGTTGGCTTCGGCGAATTTGGTTACGTTGCCCGGGGTCGTGACGGCTCCGCCCATAATGACGACTTTGCCGACCATCCCGGCAATTTCGGGCGCTTTGAAGAGCGCAGCGGCCAGATTCGTCAGCGGCGCGGTGGCAACGATCGTCAAATCCTTCTTGTGCTCATAAATTTGCTCGATAAGGAAATCTACCGCATGCTGCGAGGACGGAACCGGACCTTCGACTGGACCTAACGTCTCGCCGAGCCCGTCGGTACCGTGAATTTTGCCGTTATATTCCCGGATGCGCTGCAGCGGTTTTTCCGAGCCTCGGAACACAGGAATGTCGGTGGCGCCCAGCACTTCGAGAATTTTGCGCGAATTCCGGCACGAATAATCCACCGGGGCCATCCCGTAAGTCGTCGTGACGCCCAGCAGTTCGACCGTCGGCAGCGAGACGGCATAAGCAATCGCCAACGCGTCGTCAATCCCCGTATCCACATCCAGAATCATTTTTTGCATGGTACTCTCTCCCTTCTATTCTTCCATCCTATACTGCTTCTTTCTCCACGATCATTTCACTCGCCAGCCTTTGCCGCTCCTTCCGCCCGTAGAACACCTCGAACAGCACCATGCCCACCACCAGCATCAGCGAGAACAGCAAGCATACGTTGCTGTACAGATGCACATGCTTCAAGCCTTCGGGTACGGGCAGCAGTTTGAAGTCCAGCGTGTCCTGGGAAATGAGAATACCGACCAGCGCGACGAACAGGGACAAAATAATTTTGGTGATCAGATTGTAGACGCTCATACTGATTCCTACCCGATCGTCGGGCAGCAGACCTGTAAACGAAGTGTAAAACCCGGAATAAATGATCGTGTAACCGATCCCAAACAAGGCCAGCGCGATCCACATATAAATGATATTCATCCCAAGGAAAATGCCGAACATTAACATCCCGGCCAAGACGATGCTCGTTCCCACATAAAATGCTTTTAGTTTGCCGATTTTATTCGTGATTTTTCCGGCAAGCATCCCCGAAATGAAGGCCCCGAAGTTCGCAGGAACGAACATAAGCCCGATCACTTCGATCCCCGCGCTGTACACGTCGCGAATGAAGAACGGGAAAATAAAGAAAAAGGCGGACTGCACGCAATAGATCAGAATCGACACCAGCAGCAGAGGGGTGTACGTTTTAATGCGGAACACCGACAAATCCAGGATCGGGTCCGTACGTTTCTTGGAATATAGAACAAAGAAAACAAGAATCACGAGTCCGACCAGGCCGATGAGCATATCCTTTCTCGTCACCGCCAGAATGAGAACGGTGGAAAGCACGGTCAAAATGATCGCGCCGATGATATCGAGCTTGCCTTTTTTTCCGGTTTCGTCCGGAAGATACTTCAAGAAGACGGGAAGCGTTATCAGAACGACGAGCGGAAGCAGGAACGAGAACGTCCACGAGAAATATTTGGCGACGTAGCCGCCGATAATATGGCCGATGCCGGCCGATAACTGGTACATGGCAGTACCGTAGCCGAGGTAGAGAGGCTGTTGTTCTTTCGGAGCGTATCTCCGCACGAGTACGATGAAGCAGCCGGGAATGACCGCTGCCCCCATGCATTGAATGGCTCTGGCCAGGACAACCAGCACAAACGAGGACTGAACGATAAAGCCCAGAAGCGAACCCGCCACAAAGGTAACGACGCCAAAGACGAACAGTTTGCGGAACGAGATGCTGTCGGAGAGCGCCGCATAGATGGCTCCGCCGACGCCCAGAATGAGCCCGCCGATCGTGACGACCCAACTGACGGTCCCCGGGGTGATCGCGAAATCTTCCGCGATTTTCGGCGTGACCAGCGAAAAAACGTTTTCATTAAACACCTGCATGAAGAGTAAAAAGATGACCCAAGGCATCGCGATTAAGATGACCTTGGAATTCACGCTGCTGTTATCCGTATGTCTGTCTTGACCCATGTTCTTTCACTCCCCCATAAAGTTTAAAAAACGTCAATCCGTGCCGCCGCGCCATCGTTATACCGGGCATATGACATAGGATCACCTCCTTGTCTTAGTTTCAATCAAGAAAACGCTATCATATTTCGTTGTCAAACGGGCAGCCTCATCGTTCTTATATGCGGAACAACGTTCTTTCAAATGTCTAAAAAAAATTAACGCGCGCCAAGTCTCTTGGATATCAAGTCCGCTGCAGCCTGGCACTGCCGGAGTAAGCTGTCTGTAATATCGTTCATCCGGAACTCCAATCCGGAGATGGACAACCCGGCTACAACTTCCCCTGAATGGTCCATGATCGGAACGGCAATCCCCATGCCTCCCAGCGAGAAGTCGTTGGACGAGATGCAATAGCCTTGTTTTCGGATCGTCTGCAGTTGCTGCCGAAGCTCGTCCGGGTCACTGACCGTATAGTCCGTAAATTTCGGCAAGCCTTTCGATATGATTTTGTCAATCTTGTCCTCGGGGAGATAAGCTAGTAATATTTTGGTGGTGGCTCCTGCATGCAGCGGAACCCTCTTGCCTAAGGGAGACGTGTACCGTACGCTTTGCGTGCTTTCGACCTTCTCGACGCAAATGCCCTCCAGACCGTCAACGATCATGAGCATAACCGTCTCTTTGGTGTTCTCGCACAACTCTTCCATGACCGGCTTTGCAACCGTTCGCAAATTCATTTGATTGCCGACGACGACACCTAATTCGAACAGCTTGATCCCGAGCATATATTTCTGGCTCTGCGGATTTTGGGTGACGAAGCCGCGGTGCTCCAACGTGACCAGCATGCGATGAACGACGCTTTTGTACAGACCCAGATGTTCGCTAAGCTCGGTCACTCCCCATTCGGGCTTCTCGATCGTGAAGCATTCCAGCATTCTCAGAATCCGGTCCCCGGTCTCCAGAATCGCCGTTTTCTTCGTATTGTTTTTCATGGGCAGCTAACCTTTCGTTCCGCAAATAAGAACAATGTTCTTTTTTGTTGATTTTTCTTTCATTATAGATTTTTTAACCGGGGAAAGCAATAAGGTTGATTGAAAGATGGCGTCTGGAAAATAAATACTGCCGGGACATGTGGATTTGCCCGGCAGCATCGATCGCATCTTAATTAATTTAAATAAGCCGAATTAATATAGAAGAACTCGAACTTGCTGTCGCTGAAATTGGCGAACGAAGCTTTCAATTTGTCGTTCGTATGGGCGCTGTATTGCATCGTCACGGTATCGTTAGCCACGACAAACATCACATGCGAGTAATCCAACGCGCTGATAAATCCGCCGGCCGGCGTGGTGACTTTCGTCGTTTTGTAGAAATATTTCTTGGTGCGGACCATGTAATCTTCCAAGCCGTTGCTAATGTTGCGGCCCGTGTTCACCCAGGCAATCGACTCGGGCTTCCATGTGCTGTCCGTCGGAATCCCGCCGGCATACATCGCTTGGGAAACATAGTTCGCGCAATCGACCCCGCCGCTCTCCGTATGAAACTTGTAGTTTTTATTCCACTTGCTTGTATCGTAGTAAGGCGAGCTAGTCACCGTAGACGTGTACCTATTCGCATAATCTCTTGCCGCAATCCGGTTGTACGTAAAAGCAGCCTGGGGCTGGACTGCGCTTCTTACCGTGTAAGCCCGATTGGTCGTAACCGCTTCCAACAAATCCTTTTGTCCAGACTTCATCATCGTTTCCTCGGTTTCAGGAATGAAGTGGGCCGCCGGAATCCAATCCATATAATTCAAAAATTCAAGCTTTGCACTTGAGTTATCGATGTTGCCGTTGACAACCTTGGCCGTAAGCCGGAACGAGTCGTTCTGCTCCGTTGCCGTGCCGATATATTCGCTGAGGTCTTTGAGCCGGTCGCTGATGACCTGTTCGGTTTCCATGGCGCTGATCGCGTTGGTTTGCTTTAATGCGGCGGATTGCTTCTTCATTCCTTTAACGTAAGGAATTTCGTCGACCGACTTGGCTTTTAACGTTTTGTTTAAAGAAATATTGACTCTTGCCGTCAGCACATTGTCCTTCACCGAGTACTCGGAGATGTCGCTGTCGATAGTATTCAACGTGTAGTAAGGCTTGTAAGCTTGCCCGACAAAATCGACAACGAATTTTTGGGCCTCTTCCCGGACTTTCGCATCGCCCGCCTTCAGAGTCGTGTCATCGGCGAAAGCGACGGCTGAAGTTAAAGCAAATAACATGATCGCGCTTGCAGCTATTTTTTTACCGAACATCATTCATTCCTCCTCGATTTGAATTGTCATCGGCGTGCGATCTGATCCCGCACACAATGCAACTATATAACAAATGGCCGGCTCGCAGAGGATTATGAATGATCCTGCAGAAAAACCGCGTTATGACGCACGGAAGATGTCGAAAATTCGCTGGATTAAGAAATATTTAGAAATAAAAGGAGGATTTTTGCAGTTTCCCGCCTAATTATTAGATGGATGTCATTCCATTTTTTAGGAGGGTTCTCGAATGAAGGCTCGTCATGTACTAGGCATTTTATCTTTGGCGGCACTGTTCGCGGTCAGCGCGCCATGGGCAAGCTATGCGGAGGAAGCGGCAAAGGACAGCGGCAGCCCAATAAACATGGAGCTGCAGCAATTGGACACGGAAGCCAAGCTGACAAACGAGCAGGCTTTCGTCGTGCCCGATACCTTATTGGCAGCATTCGATGAAGCATCGAAGCAGTATAAGGTCCCCCGCGATTTGCTCATAGCGATCGGCTGGAACGAATCGCGGCTAAGCAGCCATGAAGGCCTTCCCAGTTTTGAAAACGGTTACGGAATGATGAACCTCGTTTCCAATCCGGTCAAGCAAACACTGGAAAAAGCATCCCAGCTTTCCGGACTCGACGTCAATTTGCTGAAATCCGATGATAAGTCGAACATTATGGGAGCGGCCGCGCTTCTTGCCGATTTTCAAAAGACGGCCAACCCCGAATTCCGGGAATCGTCCAATCTGTCGGACTGGTCCAATGCCGTCAAAATGTATCTGGGCTCGGAAAATGACGAGCTGAACGTCTCTTATCTTCAGCAAGTGCTGGGTACTTCCAAGCTGTTTATTCCCTCGGGGAATAAGGTAACGATTAAAAACGAAATCGTCATTTCCGGTCTTGCCGGAAAGCCGGTGGTGAAGCCGATTTGGAAGGCGGCGCATCCCACCAATTATGCAACCGGAAACCGCGGCCGCGGAACCATTACGCATCTGGTGATCCACGTCATGCAGGGTACTTACGCCGGCTCCATCAGTTGGGCGCAGCAAAAGCATGACGGGCCTTCGGCCGCGCACTATTACGTAAGAAGCTCAGACGGCGAAATTACCCAGATGGTCAAAGATAAAAATATTGCCTATCACGCCCGCAGCGCGAACTCTTACACCATCGGGATCGAGCACGAAGGCTACGTTAGCGATCCGAAAAAATGGTTTACCTCGACCATGTACAACCAGTCGGCCAAGCTGGCGGCTCTCATGTGCTATACCTATGGAATTCCGGTCGATCGGAGTCACATCAAAGGGCATAGCGAGTACCCAAATCAGACCCACACTGACCCAGGGTCCGGTTGGGATTGGACGACGTACATGCGTTACGTGAAGGCCTGGTACGCCGAATATCAAAAGTGAAACTAACATAGCACGATGGCTTCAGAGGAATAAAAGGCCGCCAAGCGCAATGCGCCGGCGGCCTTGTTTTCATCCCTAGATTACAGCTTGTTGAACGTGTCGGTGAGCACCGGTACGATCTGCGATTTGCGAGAGACGACGCCTTTGAGCACGGCTTTGTTGTCTTCCAGCTTCACGTTGTACGCTTGCTCCACGGCATGCGCGGCGCGGCCAAGGGCCAAGCCGATCGAATCGTTGTTCAAGATGTCCGTTACGACGAAGAGGAACAGGTCCAGGTTTTTCTCCGCGATGATGCCGGAGAGAGCCGCTTCCAGCTCCGCTTGGCGCGACAGCACGTCGTTCGTGTCGACGGCGTTCACTTGGGCGATTTCCACTTTGTAGCTGCCCATTTGGAATTCTTTGGCGTCGAGTGTGATCAGTTGGGCGATCGTTTTGTCGCTCAAATCTGCGCCGGCTTTGAGCATCTCCAGACCGTAAACTTCGGCGTTCACGCCGGCGATTTCGGCCAGCTCGCGGGCAGCGGCTACGTCTTCATCCGTGCAGGTAGGCGACTTGAACAGCAGCGAGTCGGAAATGATCGCGGACAGCATGAGACCCGCGATTTCTTTCGGAATGGCGACCCCGTTTTCTTTATACAGCTTTTTCAGAATCGTCGCCGTGCAGCCGACAGGCTCGGCACGGTAATAGAGCGGGCCGCTTGTCTCGAAGTTAGCGATGCGGTGGTGATCGATGACCTCCAGCACGCGAACCTGATCGATGTCGGAGGCGCTTTGCTGACGCTCGTTGTGGTCGACCAGAATGACGTTTTTCGCTTCGTTCGACACCGTCTCGACAAGGCGCGGAGCTTCCACTTTGAAGTAGTCGAGCGCGTATTGGGTTTCCCCGTTTACGCTGCCCAAGCGGACAGGCTCGACATTTTGGCCTAGCTGAGTTTTCAAATGCGCATACGCAACGGCGGAACAGATCGTATCGGTGTCTGGGTTCTTATGTCCGAAAATAAGTACTTTATCCATCCTTATTCTCCTTACTTGTTTTGTTTTGGCGAGAAAAGTATACCGTACATCCACATTCACAATCAAGATTTCCCACACAGATTATATCGCAAAACTATCATTATTCCTATCCCTTTAATAGAATTACTTCGCTTCCCAGACGCGATATCGTTGGATAAAACTTTACCCAACGGAAGATAATATTGGTAAATTGGGTAACGAATCCAAACGGTGAGAGCACATGCCAACCATTTCACTCCTGCAAGCATCCATGATTCTGATGTTGTCGACGGGATTGATGAATCATGTCATCATTATTCCGGTTATGCTGGAGGTATCGGGCAGGGACGCTTGGATCTCCGTCCTCTTTGCAACGGTTTTATATATTATATGGCTGGCCTTGATCTATTGCATCGTCCGGCGTACCGGGAACCGGCACATTGCGGAGTGGATCCGCATCCGGTTCGGCAAGTTTTGGGCCGTCCTGTTCGCAGCCGTCTTTGCCGCTTATTTGTTGTACATCGGCGCGGTCACGACCGTGGATACGATCAAATGGTCCCGGATTTACTTGCCGCTGATGCCCGGACTTTCCCTTACGGTCCTGCTCGTAGGGATTTGCTTTTACAATGCCTATAAAGGGCTCCGAAGCATCGCCATGACGGCCGCGCTGCTGCTTCCCATTGTCGTCATTCTCGGTTTCTTCGTCATGTCGTCCAATATTCCGCACAAAAATTACGGTTTATTGCGGCCGTTTTTCGAGAATGGCTCCGGCCCCGCACTGCGGGGAATTCCGTATATCGGGGCCGGCTTAAGCGAGTTATTCGTCCTTGTCTTGATGCGGCACCGCATTCACAAAACGTTAAAGTACGTTCATCTTCTAGTGTTAGGCATCATCTTGGTAGGGCTGACCATGGGGCCTCTGATCGGAGCGATTGTCGAGTTCGGGCCGGTCCGGGCCGGCTTGCTGCGGTATCCCGCATTTGAAGAATGGAGACTGGTGAACCTCGGAAAATATATCGAGCATCTCGACTTTTTATCCGTATACCAATGGCTGTCAGGCGCCTACATTCGAATTTCCTTGGCGATGTATCTGATCGCAGACATGGCAAGCCTTCTCTGGAAACAAAAATCGGTTCCATGGCTGATCGTATGCTCGGGGCTGTTCATTATCGCGCCTTATTTTCCTGTAACGGGCCTGCGGTTTCTCGGTACGCTGCAAACGACGCTGCCCTATATATCGGGCGCGGTGCTGGCACTGTCCTTCACGCTGGCAGGAATGACCTTGCTGCCCTGTCGCCAGAAAGGGAATGGACCATGAACACTCATCATGAGCTGCCGCCTGTAAAAAACGAACCGTATTTGCGCTCGGTCTATGAGAACAGCCAGGACATTTTGTTTTTCACCATCGAATATCCGGTCTCTTCGGGCGAAAGCACACGACTGCTGCTTTATTATTGCCAAGGCTTGACCGATACCGACAAGCTAAACCAGACCGTCCTGCCAAGACTGGCGGAGGCTGCCCCGGACATTGCGAGTGAAGCTCCTCACGTCCTTTCCGGCATCACCGGGCTGAATCTGCAGCCGGTCGACGGAAAGGACTGGTTTCGGCAGGCCAATGACCTGCTGTTCCGAGGCCACCTGCTAATTTTGACGGAATCGGACCGCTTATACAGCTGCAATCTGGCCGCTCCGCTGAGCCGAACTCCGGAAGAGCCCAAGACGGAAACCTCCTTGCTGGGTCCCCGGGACGGTTTCATCGAACAGCTCGATACGAATGTCGCGCTGATCCGGAAACGGCTGCTATCCCATCATCTGAGCTATAAGGAATTCCGCGTCGGCCTCAAATCCCGCACCCGGGTCGGTTTGATGTATATGGACGGAACGGCGGACCCGCGGACCATTCGGGAGGTAGAGGAGCGCATCTCAAGGCTGGAGATGGATGGCCTCTTCAGCATTTCGGAGCTGATCGAGCGGATCGTCGATTCCAAATTTGCACTGTTTCCCGCCGCTTATCATTCGGGGCGCCCGGATTTCGCCGTCCGGGCCCTGCTGAAAGGCAGGCTGGTCATTCTCTTCGACGGATCGCCCACCGTTGCGATCGCGCCGATTACCGTGACGTTCGCCTTCAAATCCGCCGAAGACGCGCATACCCATTTCTATTTCGTCGCCTTCGGTCGACTGCTGCGCATGTTCGGTTTGTTTCTGGCCGTTTTTTTGCCCGGCTTCTGGATCGCGCTGCTGACGTTTCATCAAGACCAGTTTCCGGTGAGCATGCTGGCTACGATTGTCATTTCGCGGCAGGGCGTCCCTTTTCCGAGCCAGTTGGAGCTATTCGCCATGCTGATCCTGTTCGAGCTGTTTCGCGAAGCGGGGATGCGTCTGCCGCCTAACATCGGGCAGACGCTGTCGGTGGTGGGAGGCCTCATCATCGGTCAAGCCGCGATCAGCGCCGGTCTGGCCTCGCCGAGCATGGTGGTCGTGATGGCCACCAGCATGGTCGCTTCCTTCGTGACGACAACCCAGACGCTGTTCGGAACGATCTCGATTTTACGCATTTTCGTGCTGATTTTGTCGGCGAGCTTCGGCTTGTACGGCTTCCTGCTCTCGGCCTTTGCAATCATCACCTACGTGGTGAACCTGACCTCCTTCGGCGTTCCGCTCATGTCACCGTTGTCTCCTACGTCGATGAAGGAAATCGTTCCGGAGCTTTTTCGCACCCCATTCAATCGTTTGACGAAAAGGCTCCGCTTTTTGAAGAAGATATCGCCCAAACGGGAGGAATGACCGATGCGCAGGCATCCTTTGCTCCAATTGATGCTTATTTTGCCGCTGCTCCTGCTGCTCTCATCCTGCGGCATGCGGTCCGTCGAACAGGTCATTTACCCGAATGCGATCGGTATCGATTATGTGAAAGGCCAATATAAGGTGTACGTCCAAGTGATTGATTTTACGAACATCGCCAAGGTCGAGAGCGGGGGCCGGCGGGCCAATCCGAGCAATTTTATCGGGGAAGGCACGGCCTCCACCTTCGATGAAGCCATCTTTCAAGTGTACCGCACGTCGCATCAATCCGTTTCCTGGAGCCACATCTCCGCGATCGTCTTCAGCAAAGCGCTGCTGGAGCATGGGATCACGGACGTCATGGATCTGTGGGGCCGGTTCAACGAATTCCGGCAGACGCCGTGGGTGTTCGGAACTGAAAGTCCAATGCGGGAGATTTTGTCGGCTAACCCGATTCTGAACATTTCGATGCTGTATTCCCAGCTTAGCAGTCCGATGGATATATACCGGCAAAGCTCTTTTATCGAGCCGCTGCGGCTGTACCATTTTATGTCTACTCTGTACGAGCCCGGAATGACCTCTCTCCTGCCTTCCATCGACATCAACGAAAAAGCGTGGACCAAAAACACAGCTCCACATAAGAACCTAATGATGGATGGCGTGTACGGCATGAAGAAGGACAAGCTGGTCGCGGCGATGCCGAGTAAAGATTTGCTCGGCTTCCGCTGGATGAACCGCTCTACCGTCCGGGGCGTGCTTGCGCTGGGCGATCCGAAGCGGCCGTCGGCCGTGGTCGTCATGCAGAAGCCGAAAGCCGTGATCACGCCCGTGGTACAGCAAAACCGGGTAAGCTTCAACATCGAGGTATCCGCTTCCGGCGGCGTATTTCAATATAACCGTCCAATGGACGAAAAGGAGATTCAGCGGCAAGCGGAGCAGAAAATAAAAGAAGAAATCGAGCACACGTATCGCAAAGGACTGGAGCGCAAAATGGATGTGCTGCAGCTATCTGACGCGCTATACCGCAAGGACCCGAAAAAATGGCGAAAACTCGCCCAAAAGGACGAGTTTTTCCTCAATAAAGACTCTCTGCAAAGCGTAAAGGTAAAGGTTCGCATGGACAATTCGCAAAAGCTGAAGCTGAAACGGCCTTCCATGTTAAAAGAGAAGAGCTGAGCCGCTTCTACTGCGAACCGTCGGAGGCAGCCCGCCGCAGTGCCGTCAGCCGCCCGGCCACGGCGTCCAGCCGGTCCTGGATCAAGATGGCGTCCGCATACGCGGCCGGGATGCCGGCGTAGCCGTAATACACGCCCGCCAGCCCGCCGGCGATGGCGCCGATCGTGTCGCTGTCGCCGCCGAGATTGGCGGCCCGCTGCACGACATCGGCGAAGCCGTCGCCCTGCTGCAGGCAGTGGAGCGCCCAGCGCAGCGTATCGACGACGAAGCCGGTCGGCTCGCAGTCCGGCGCTTCGGCCAGCGCGGAAGCATACGGCGTGCCCTGCGTTTCCGCCGCCATCGCCGGGCGCAGCTCTTCGCCGTTCAGCAGCCGCAGCGCGATGCGGTTGTACAAGCCGCACGCTTCGTTGCAGCGCTCGTCGTAGTGCGTCATCTTCGACTGCATCCGCGACATGCGGTCGATCCGGTCCGGGTCGGCGTAGGCGAGCGCCACCGGCAGGCAGCGCATCAGCGAGCCGTTGCCCGCGCTGCGGCCCAGGTCTTGATCGGCCAGAAAGGCCGCCTCGAACCAATGGCCGTCATACCGTGTGAACGCCCGCCGGATAATATTACCGATATCCTTCGGATCGGAACGGTACCACGCCAGGAAGCGTTCCCCGATGCTCGCCATCGGGTCGTTCGGGTCGTCGAGAATGCCTTCAGCCACGCAAAGCGTCATCATCGTATCGTCCGTAACCTCCCCCGGTTCGAGGTCCCACACCCCGCCGCCGATGATGTCGGTCAAATAGCCGTACTTGCGGTGAATTTCCTTGGCGCTCATGAATTCGGTCGTCCCGCCGAGCGCATCGCCGACGGCGACGCCGTACAGCCCGCCTTTGATGCGGTCTGCCATGCTTTTTCCTCTATCGCTCATCCCGATTTCCCCCTCCTATAGTTCCGCCCACGGTGCGCCGAGGCTCGCATACTTGCGGTAGCGGCTCAGCACCCGCTTCACCTGCGCGATCCGTTCCTCCAAGCTGCCGTGCAGCGGGATGTAAGGCACCCGCCGCGCCGCCAGATCGGCCGCAATCTGCTTCTGGAACACGCGGCGCTGCACGTCGCCCGAACGGTCCCACGTGTCGTCGTACGGAATGTCGTCGCTGCACATGAAGACGAGATCGTAACGCGAAGCCGCTTGCGCCGCCAAGTCCCGAAGCCGCGGCAGCGCCATTCCGTGGTAATAGTGCGCGAACATGAACGTCGTGATCGCATTCGTATCGACGAAGAGATACCCGTTCGCCTCCGGCAGCAGCTTTTCCTCTCTGGCCACATGCCCCTCGGCTATCTCTACCAGTTGGTCCGGCGTCAGCCGGCGGTCGGTCTGATGCTGCTCCCAATACTCGCGTCCGTACTCCGGCATCCAGACCGTTCCGAACTCGCGGGCCAGCGCTTCGCACACGGTCGTTTTGCCGGTCGAGGGCGCGCCAAGGAAGACGACGGTCGTCATCAGATCCCGGTACACCAGCGGATGGACAAACTCACGGTTCGCGGGCGGGTCTTGCCTCACCGCCGTTCCCGATACCGGAAACGCCTCCCGCTTCGGGTCAACCTGCCGGTTCACGGCGTTCAGCGCTTCGCTCATATGCTCGCCGTACGGCTCGCTGGAATAAAAGTGCGTCACTCTTCGCCCGCCAAGCAGGCCGAGCATATAATCCTCCTGCGCCTTCTTGATCTCCGGTGTATACCCTGTTTCCGTCGGCCCGTCCCAAGCCTCGATCACTTCGACCTCGGGATACAGGGCGCGAATCCAGTCCGCCCGCACCGTCAGCGGAATGTCCGTCGTTTCGGGACAATCGTAGATGACGACGATCACGTGATCGGTCTCCGCGAGGGCCGTTTCGATCATATATTGGTGCCCCCGGTGCAAAGGCGCGAATTTGCCGAGCGTCAGGCCTACCGTTAACTGTTTGTCGCTCATAAGCTCACCCCCATGCGGTCCGCCCGGTATTCGCTGCGCCACTGGATCAGCCCGCTTGTCGCAATGCCGAGGAAAATAACGTACAGCGCCGCTAAAACATACAGCTCTTTATACGCATACATCCCGATCGACAGCACGTCGACCGCAATCCAGAAATGCCAGTTTTCCAGCACCTTGTTCGACAACAGCAGCTGCGCAAGAATGCTCAGCGTCGCAATGAACGCGTCCGCATAAGGGATCGACGCGTCTGTGAACCGGGCGAGCACGTAGCCCCAGCCTGCCGTCACGACGACGAGCAGCAGCACCAGCCACAAGCCGAGCTGGGGCGTCATCCGCCGCGTCGGCCGCACCTTCGCCTGACCGCGCTTGGTCAACCAGACGATCCAGCCTTGAATGCTCAAGACGAAAAACACCACCTGCAGCGTCATATCCGCGTACAGCTTCGCATCGTAGAACATAACGAAAAAGCATGCTACATTCACCAGCCCGACGGGAAAGCACCAAATGTTTTGCCGCGCCGTCAGCCATACGCTGAGTAGTCCGCTTGTGGTCGCCGCAATCTCCAGCGGCGTCGACGACGTGAAATAAGCGACCAGCAGCATGCAGGCGAGCAGTCCGACCATCGTATACCATCGATCCATGAATCTCATCCTCCCGATGTAGTTCTTCGTTGACAATTCAATTTCAATACTTTCAAAACGACTATATTGAATCCCAAAAAAATTAGCTGTACAACGACAGCTTCGGCAGATTGCCGGTAAAACGGTACAACTGTGCGGCGCGCTGCGAGTAGCGGTTCGATTTCTTCGGTTCCCCGTTCGCGTCGCGAATCTCCTCCAATACTCCGCTGCGGCTCTGGGTCGCTTTCATTTTGCGGATGAAATTCGCTTCCTCGAAGTCCGGCACCACCGTCCGGATGACCTGATACAGCTCGCCGAGCGTGAATTCGTCCGGCAGAAACTCTCCGGCAATCGGGGTGACCAGCATGCTCTGCTTGACCCGCTCCAGCGCATCCGAGAGAATCCGCCTGTGGTCGAAGGCCAGCTCCAGCCGGGTCAGCGCCTCGGACACCGGAAACAGCGCCACCTCCGCCGCATCGTCGGCAGCAGCCCGCGCGGCCAAATATTTCTCATGCACCAGCGCGAAAAAAGCATGGGAGATAATCCATCCCCGCGGGTCCCGGCCCGGGTCGCTGTAGACGTTGAAGTATTCCATGTGAACGCCGTCTACACCGGTTTCCTCCTGCAGCTCGCGTCTCGCGGTCTCATACATCGACTCCGTCTCCCGGGAGAAGCCTCCGGGCAGCGCCCACATGCCCTCGAACGGCCATACCTTCCGCTTGATGAGCAGCACTTGCAGCTCCCGCTTCGGCAGCGATTTCGTCGCCGTCGGCTGCGGCTCGGACGTAATGGTGAAGATGACGATATCCGCCGGCGCCCCGTCCGGCGTCCGGTATTTGCTTGCCGTATAGTTCGAACCGTTTTCCATAGTCATGCGCCGCTCCTCCTTATATTCTCCGTTTCGATAATATCATTATGACATTTTTGATTCATTTGTCAAGGCCGAACAAACAAAACTGCCGCTCGCAAAGGAACGGCAGGAACCAACTCGGAAATCAGCTTATTCGATTTTATCGCGATCCGTCAGGTCAAATCCATCGTCGGCAGCTCGCTCAAAGCCGTCTTCGTCATGTCTTGAACGTGCTGGCCGTTGGCGCGAACCAAGGTGTAATATTCGTAGTTTCGGATCACCGTGAAGTCGTCTTCCATCACGCCGGGGTAGGCGCGGTTCACCGAGTAAATCTGGCTCCGGTAAGCCTGCAAAGCCCGTCCCTTGTGCTGACGGTAGTCGCTGATATCAACCCGTGCCGTAATCGGGCACGTATCCTTCGGTCCCGAATCCTGACAGTGATCATAATAATGAGGGATCGAGGTGTAATAAAAAGATGGCCGCCGCCCCTCCGGGTATTCCGCTTCCGCCAGCGCGACCGCCTTCTCCGTCGCTTGGGAAATCGCGATATGGTCGGGATGCCCCGTTACCCCGTCCGGCGGGAACGTAAGCACCACATCCGGCTTCAGCTCCGCAATGGTCGAGCGAATCCGCTCTGCCAACGCTTCCGGATCGATCGACTTTAATTCGCCGTCCCGATAACGGTACAGAATCAGTTCGGCAACGCCAAGTACGGAGCACGCGCTGCGCAGCTCCTCTTCCCGATGCCGGGCCAGCTCTTCGCGGGTGGCGAATTGAAACTCGCCCGACTTTCCCTTGCATCCCGATGTGGCGCACGCCAGAACGACCTCGTGGCCGGTGCCGCTAAGCTTGGCGATCGTTCCTCCGGCTGCAAAGGATTCGTCGTCGGGATGGGCGAAAACGAATAACCATCTTTTCTTCATTCCCCTTCAGCCCCCTGTTGTTCGTATCGTAGTGAGCTTGTTGAGAAAGTGGTCAATTGAGATAATAGAGGTTACGAAGGGGTGGGGTATCCACTTCCGACCACTCTTGTCCTCGGGAAATTTGATTGAAATCCGCTTAGGAGCGGACATTTCCCGAAGACAAAGGCGGCCGCTATCGCTTCTCCAGTGGATACCCCACTTCCGTTTGCATCTCTATTTTTGCAAAAGCCCACTTTCTCAACACTCTGACGCCTCTGTAGACGTCTTCGTTTGCAAATAGGAGAGTCCCATGGCCGTTACGCCGTAAATCGGCTCCTTCCGGGCCTCGTCCAGTTGAACCTGCGGAGCGTACGCTTTGATCTTGTTCATCAGCAGCTCCCTGACGTGCCCTTCGTTCTGCAGCACGCCGCCCTGTAGTATCATTGTAAACGGTTTGTCTAGGAACGACAAGCGCCGGACGACCGCAGCGACGCCGATGAACAGCTCGTGGGCGGCCGCCTCAAGAATCCGCTGCGCTTCCCGATCCCCTGCCGAAGCCGCCTGGCCGACCACACGGGACAGCTCGCTCAATTTCTCGACCGAGTAGTCCGGGCCGTACATCCAGTTGAACAAGTCCTCTTCCTGGTCCATGCCTAGATGCGGCAGCACCCAGTCGCCGAGCCGGGTGCCCTCCTCCCTGCCGTCATAGGCTTTGAGAATTGCCATAACCGCCTGCTTGCCGATCCAATAGCCGCTGCCTTCATCTCCGACGCGGTGGCCCCAGCCTCCGGCTCTGGCCGTCTGTCCCTGCTCGTTGATCCCGAAGATGATGGAGCCTGTGCCGGCAATGGCCAGAATCCCCGGCTGGCCGCCGGTGGCGCCGAGCAATGCGGCATAGCCGTCGTTTTCCACGATCAGATGTTGGACTCGAATCGGCAGCTGCTCCAGCACCTCCTGCACCAGCCCGGTAATCACGCGCCGGTCATATTCCGTATCCAGCCCCGCAAGGGCAAATACGGCGCACTCCACCTCGATTTCCTCCTGCGGCAGAGCGCTATCGTCCTTTTGACTCAAATCCGCAATCGCTTCCTCGATTCCGAACACCAGTTCTCGTATCGCACCGTCTTTCCCGATGCCCTGATAATTGGACGAGCCGCCCTTTCCTTGCCCGAGTACGTTGCCCTGCCGGTCCATGAAGATGACAAGGCATTTCGTCCCTCCGCCGTCAATCGCCAGCAGAGGGATGCTGCGTTCTGCCATCAGGAACCACTCCACTCCGTCATGACTTGGTCCAGATGCTCCATCGCCCGCTGGATTTTGCCCTCCGCTTGTCCCAGCCAATTCAGATGCGCTTGATGCTGATACATCCGGAGGTCGACCATGCGGTTGATTTCCTTCGGACTCGGTCCTCCCGGCAGCGAGCGGATTTCCACAAAATGCACGGGATCGAGCGCCTGACGAAGCGTTTCTTCGGTAAGCGACGTATCCCGCCCGATGTGGCGGCGCGCGCTTTCGTTGACGATGGACAGCGTAATTTCGTTGGCCGCCAAGCCTTGCGCCAAAGACAGCTTAACGACGTCGCTGACGATATGATGGGCTTTTCTGAACGACAAGCCGTCCGTCCGCACCAGCGTGTCCGCCAGCTCGGTCACCGTGGCGAAGCTTCCCTTCGTCCGTTCGCGCAGCGCCTCTTTGTTCACTTCCATCGTACCGACGACGGCGGCGAACAACCGGTACATTTTATCCATAATATCTAGGCTTCTCCAGGCATAAGGCTGCATATCGTCCTCGGTGTCCACAATGTCGCCGAACGGCGTATTGTGAATCATCGACAGCACCGTGTTCGTATTGCCTACGCAGCTCGACAGCAAGGCGCGCATGTGCTCGAACGAGACGGGATTGCGCTTCTGCGGCATGATCGAGCTGATCTGCACGTACGGAGCCGCTACCTTCAGCGCACCGAACTCCTGCGTGCACCACAGCAGCATGTCTTGCACGACCCGGCCCAGGTTGATCGCCGCCAATTGCACGGCCGTCGCCACTTCGCCCAAGTAATCGGCCCCGCCGATCGCGTCGTACGAATTGTCGATCAGCTCGTCGAAGGCAAGCAGCTCCATCATGTGCTCCCGGCTGATCGCAAAGCCTGACGTCGTCAGCGCCGCCGCCCCCATGCTGCTCCGGTTGCAGTTTGCATAAGATGCCATGATCCGGCGGATATCCCGGTTCAGCGAATCGACGACCGCCATAAAATAATGCGCGAGCGTCGTCGGCTGAGCCTGCTGCGTATGCGTGTAGCCGATCATCAGCGTATCGGCGTGGTCTCTGGCGAACAGCAGCAGCTGCTCATTGAGCTTCAGCGCGGAGGTCAGCGTCACGATCAGCTTCTCCCGCAGCACCATCCGGTAGATGGAAATGCCCATGTCGTTGCGGCTCCGTGCCAGATGCAAATTGCCGGCGATATCGCCCGCATGCTCCAGCATTTGATGCTCAACCTGGAAGAACAAATCCTCGAACTGCCCCGTGTAGCTCGCTTGGCGGAGCTCCTCCGGGTCGATCGAGCGGATCGCTTTGGCGATCTGCTTCGCTTCGTCCGTCGTCACCAGCTTTTGTTTCTCCAGCATGATCAAATGAGCCTTGTTGATGGCCATCATCGGGCCCAGCAAATGAGTCTTGGCTTCGTTAAAAGCCGGCTCCAGCACAACCTCCGTATACGTTTTGCCGGGAAACGTCGTTCCTTCGGTCTCCATCCATTGTTCGCGATATCCCATAGCGTCACTTGGCCTCCCCATTGTTTCCTGTTCTCATATCCAGCCATTCTTTAATGAGCAAGTTCATATTGCGGCTTGCTTCTTCTACGATACTCTGTCCCGCCTCCAAGGAGCACTGCCGGATGCGGCCCGTATAGCCGTCCCAGCCTTGGGGGGTTCCTTCCACCAATACGTAAGGCAAAGGAGATAAAGGAGGACATGAATCTAATTCCAAGTCCGATTCCTGCACGATCACCATTTCCGGGCGAAACGCCTTCACGGCCGACATCTCATACGGACCGCCGTGCCCTCTTCCCGCCATCCCTTGGAACAGCCCCAACCGCTGCGTAAAATCGACGGTCGCCATTTGCCACCAGTTGATCAGCAGAAAGCTGGCGTCGGGGTAGCTGCCGGTCACCGCCTCAGCGACAGTCCGGGACGGGCCCATATTGGCGTCATGAGCGTTCAGCAGCACGATATTGCGGATGCCGAACCGGCAGATCCCTTCGACCACATCGGTGAGATAGTCGATAAAAATCGAGGGCCGGACGGATATCGTTCCGGGATAATGCTGCGTTTTGCCCGGGCAGGCCGAGTACGGTACCGTCGGATAGATCAAAGGATGCAGCGAGGCATCGACCCGTTCGGCGAAGCCGTCCGCCAAGATCGTATCGGTCCCGAGTGGGGAATGCGGACCGTGGTATTCCACCGAACCCAGAGGGACGACAGCAAATTGCGCCCGCTGCGTCACTTGACCGATTTCCCGCCCGTGAACTCCGATTACATTCATATGCTCCTTAAACCTCCGCTTCTTCATCGTATGGGGGAGGACCCTGAAGGGTCCCCGCCCACTGCTGTAATGTTGCGCGACGACAATAACGTGCGATTATTGCTTTTGACTAATCATATTCACAAACATGCGGATCGAGCCCGGAACCAAAGCCGGAATCTCGCGGTACCACACTAACGAGCTGTAAGTATATACCCCTTTGCCGTAATGCGCCGTGAGGAATGTGCCGGTAAACTCCTTCTCGCCCGGGTCCCCGTTCGAGATGAGCGTCGTATACTCCTTGCCCCATTCCGACGGATTGTAGGCGGAGCGGTCTTGAATCCAGTTGTTCCAATCCTGGTCCGTAATCTTGTTCGGCGAATTGAACATCGGATGATCCGGAGCCAGCATCGTGACTTTGGAATTCTCGTCCGTTACGCGCCACTGGATGAGCGGAGCGCCGATTTTGATCGGGTACGGAGCAAGCTCCGGCGACCATTTGTCTTCCGGCTTATGATATTGGACGACGAGATTGCCGCCATTCTGAACGTAGCTCAGCAAGCGCTGGTTGCTCGGAATCAATTCCGGACGGAACGCGTAAGCGCGAATGCCCAGCACGATCGTGTCATATTGGGAAAGATCCCCATATTGGATATCCTTCGCTTCCAGCTTCACGACATCGACGCCCACTTGACGCAAGTATTGATCGATGTTGTCGAAGCCGCTGGAGACGTAGCCTACCTTCAATTTCTCCGGAACCTTCAGGTCGAAGGCCTGGATTTTGAGCTCGGCCGGCTGCACCATGTACGTCTTGCCGATATGCGGATACTCGATGACCTGCGCGCCCTGCGTGCTCTGCACGTCGCCGTTCTTCGCGACGGCCGTCACGGTGAATTTACCCGGCGCGACATTCGAAGCGGCCTTGACTGTGAACGCGACGGACTTCGTTTCGCCTTTCGTGGCAAAGCTCAGCTCTTCGGCTGCCGGGTCCGCCGTCCAGCCTTCCGGCACGTTCAGCGACACCGTCGCTTTGGAAGCGCCCGGCGTATAGTTGCGCACGGTGACCTTCACCGGAATCGGCTCTTGCGATTTGAGCGTATTCAGAATCGTTGCGCTCGGGCTGAGCGACATCGAATACGGAGGCAGCACGGCTACGGCGTTCTGCGGCGTGACCTTCAGCGTCGTTGCCGTATCGTACGCCTGGTATTCGACCTTCGCGTTGAATACCGAAGGATCGTAAGGCTTGAACAGCGGTGCGTCCGCCGGAATCGTTACCTCGAAGGTCGCCGATGCCGTCTCGTTGTAGCCTAATTGCTCGAAGCTGGTCGCTCCGGCCGGCTTCGCCGTCCAACCGGCGGGTACGTTCAGGCTCAGGTTGATTTTGTTCAATTTCACGGAACCGCCGTTGAAGGCCGACACGGTGACCTTCGTCGTCTGACCGGCAACCAGCTCGTTTGTAGCCGGCTTGACCTTCGCCACGACGGACGCCGATTCCATGCTCGCTTTATTCAACTGCTCTTCTTTGACATAAAGACGGTGGAGCAGATCCTCCTTGGTGGCTGCCTCCAGGCCGGATGCTTTGACATCGGCCAGCGCCGTCTGGACGTCCGCTTTCATTTCATGGACTTCCTTCAGCACCTTGGCAAAGCTCGGGTAAGCGGCAACGACTTCGTCCGCATCCTTCTGCAGATCGCGCAGATGCTTGACGATCTTGTTGTCTTTGCCCTTCGCGTCGATTTCTTTTGCCAGATCCTCGAAGGTGAAGGCGATGCCGTCGAAGAAGTCTTTTTCCTTGTCCGCCGATTTCACCGTGCTCAGATCCAGCTTGTAGTAATTGCTGAACAAATCGCCTTGTACGGGACCTTCGTCATATACTTTCCCCATGCCCTGGCTCTTGTGCATGAAGCGGGATTCTTCCCCGAGCTGGAGATAAGACGCCCCATAGATTTCGTTGTAATCCCCGATCGGCGCGTTCACGGTGTAATCCTTGGAACTGGCTGGCAGATACAGCTTCTTGATCTGCCAAGGCTGAAGCCCTTGTTTCAGATGTTCAGGGAAAATCTCCGGATTCGCGGCATCTTTGAACGCCCGAACGGTAAGGACGTTGATCGTTCTGTGATGCCCGTGCGTGGAGGCTTCATTCAAAAACGAAGGAATGATCACATCCGGACGCAGCTCGCGAATTTTGCGGATCAATCGTTCGTAAGCGACCGAGTCGCCCCATTTCTCCAGCGTTTCCTCTACGCTCTTGGAAAAGCCGAAATCGTAAATCGGATCGTCCAGCTGCTCGCCCAGCATGCCCAACGTTACATTGGTGATTTTGGACGCTTCCTGCAGCTCCCGAGTCCGAATGATGCCGAGGGCTTGCCCCAGCTCGCTCCCGATTTCGTTCTGTCCCCCTTCTCCCCGGACAGCGATCACGCTGGAGGTGTTAACCCCTCTCCCCAAGGAAAGATACGCCAAGGTCGCGCTGTGTTCATCGTCCGGGTGAGCCCCTGTGTTCATCGCGCTGGCAATCGTGGTCAGCGGTTTAATCGATTTCCACAGATCGACTACGCCCCGGTCCGCATACGCGGGCTGAGCTTGAGCAGGCAGCAACATGCCACCCGCCAGTACAGCGCTCATGACAATGGAACAAAACTTTGAGGTCGACTTACCCTTGATCATCTAACTCCTCCTCTGATGGTGGAATGTTCCTCAGCCGGAAATGGCCATTTTCCCGCTGTATATCATAACGTGGATGATGAACTCCTAGGTGTTCCCACGAGATGACCGTCATTTACACGGCTGTGCTGTCGCCCGTCATTTTGCGCGAAACGAACAGCACGATGATGATCAACGTAATTTGCAGCACGCCGTATGCGCACGCCGTACCGAATTCAAACGAGTACATCCGCTGGAAAATCTCCACGGAAAGCGGCGTGCTTTTCGCGGTGAAGAGCAGAATGGAGGAAACGAATTCCCCGATGCCCTGCACGAACGCGAGCAGCGTGCCCGCCAGTATCCCGCTCAGCGCCATCGGAAAGACGACCCGCCTGAAGCTGTACCACCAGGAGGCACCCAAGTTGCGCGCAGCCTCCTCGACCGAGGCGTCCATCTGCACCAGCGTCGCCGACGTAGAGCGGAACACAAGCGGCAAATGGCGGACAAAATACGCCAAAGGCAAAATCCAGAAGCTGCCGATCAGCACTTGATTGAAGCTGAATACGGTCGGCTCGCTGAAGGCGGCGATCAGGTTGACCGCGACGACCGTTCCCGGCAACGCCCACGGCAGCATGATCAGCACGTCCAGCAGCGTTTTGCCTTTGAACTTCAAGCGGACCATCGCATAGGCAGCCGCCACGCCGAAGATGATATTGCCGATCGTCGCCACGAAGCTCATCTGGAAGCTGTTCGCAATCGGCCGCCACGTTTTGCTGTCCGTAAACAGCTTCACATAGTGCTTCGCCGTATATTCCGGAGGAAGAATCTGCGTCGTCCAAGTGCCGTCCGTCGAGAACGAGATCAAGACCAGCACGAGAATCGGCAGCAGCAGGATGATAACGCCGATAATCGACAGGATCATCGCGATATACTTGCCTGCGGCGCTCTTCACTTCCGTGCGGTGCACGCTGACGCCTTTGCTCATGTTCTGGTAATTGCGCAACCCTTGATACCAGCGCATCACGAGCAGGAACAGAATGGACACGACGGACAGGATCGTGGACTGCGCCGCAGCCATATCCAGATTGCCGTTCGTCCGGGACAAATAAATCTGCATCGTCATCGTCCGTTCGATCCCGAAGATCAGCGGAGCCGTATAGGACGCCATCGCGATCATGAAGACGAGCAGCGAAGAAGCGACCAGCGCCGGCGTCAGCATCGGCAGAATGACGCGCCGCCATATATAGAGCCGTCCCGCGCCGAGACTCGCCGCCGCCTCTTCCAGCGACGGATCGAGACCGCGGATCGCCGAGGAGGCTGTCATGTAAAAGTAAGTGTACATCGTGAACGTATGCACCACGAGCACACCCCAAATGCCCTTCAAGGAAAACGGCACCTGGTCCAGATGAAGCAGCGCTTTAAGCGCTCTTGGGATAATGCCGCTTTCGCCGTACAAGAACGTAAACGACAGCACGCCGACAAGGGGCGGCAAAGCCATCGGCACGAGCACGAGAACGGCCAAAATTTTCCGGCCAGGGAACTCGTAGCGCTCCAGCAGGAACGCCATGGCGACGCCGACGATCGCGCAGGTGATGACGCTTAAGACGGAAATATAAATGCTGGTCCAGAGCGCCTCCAGGTTGGACGTATGCTCCAGGCTGAAAAACTTGGCATAGTTTTTCAGCGACATCTGATCCTCTACCCGGATACTTTGCACGAACGTCTGGAACAACGGATACACGACATAAGCCAGGAGCACCAAAAACAATGGCGCTACCAAGACGTAGACGAAATAAGGCGAGTGCGTGAAGGAGCCCAGCTTGGATGAACTTGTTCCCGGTTTAGATCTCATAGATTCATCCCCTCGCTATCCCAAGAAATAGATGCTTTCTTTTGGAATGACCAGGGAAATCTCTTCCCCGCGTCCGCGCACCCTGTGCCCTTGATTAACGAACATCGCTTTCAATTGCTGGCCCGCCACTTGCGATACATAGTTCACGCTGACTCCCGTAAATTCGGAGATGACCACGTTTCCTTTGACCACATTGTCCTGCTGCTCCCCTTGCAGCGCTTCGCGGACCGCTTCCGGACGGATGGACATCGTCACGGTCTTGCCCGCTTCCAGCTTGCAGTCCGGTGCAGCGTTGGCGGTCAAGCCTCTCAGGCTGAGGCCCGGAGCGAAACGTACGACCGCTTCGCCGCCCTCGACTCGTTCCACGGTTCCTTCCCACAGATTGGACTCTCCGATAAAGGAAGCGACAAACCGGTTGACCGGGCGGTTATATATTTCTTCTGGACTTCCGATCTGCTGGACGACTCCGCCCTGCATGACCATAATCCGGTCGGACATTGCCATCGCCTCGGCTTGATCGTGCGTGACGTAGATCGTCGTAATTCCCAGCTCCAGCTGAAGTCTCTTGATTTCGATTCTCGTTTCTTCTCTGAGCTTCGCATCGAGGTTCGATAACGGCTCATCCAAGAGCAAAATTTGCGGCTCGATGACCAGCGCGCGAGCCAAAGCAACCCGCTGCTGCTGGCCGCCGGACAATTGATCGATACGGCGGTTCCCGTAGCCTTCCAAGTGAACCTGCTTCTGTGCGCGTTCGACGCGCTGAACGATTTCGGATTTCGGGACCTTTCTTACTTGCAGACCGAATGCGATATTCTCAAACACCGTCATGTGCGGAAACAAAGCATAGTTTTGGAACACCATTCCCGTGTTTCTTTTGTTGGGGGGAAGGTTCGTAACATCTTGATCGCCGAATACGATACGGCCTTCGCTCGGATAGTAAAACCCTGCGATCATCCGCAGCGTCGTTGTTTTGCCGCAGCCGCTCGGCCCGAGAAAGGTGAAGAACTCCCCCGGTTGAATCCGAATATTGACATCTGTAACTCCCTTGACGTTTCCGAATTGTTTGCTTACGTGATCCAGTATGACCTCTATCAAGCAGGTTTCCTCCTTTGGTAAAATGATCAGGCGGAGGAGCTCCTCCGCCCGAATGCATTATTTGGAACCTTTCCCTTTGATGTTCTCATCCCAATGCTGCATCCATTCTTTCTCTTTTTGCGCCATGACGGCCCAATCGATATTCAGCGGTTTCAGCTCCAGCCCTTTCAGCCATGCCGGAAGCGTATCTTTGTTGATGTCCGTACGCGTCGGAATTTGGTACAGCTTCTCCGCCAGCTCGACACGCAGCTTCGAATCGAAGAGGAACTCGTAAAATTTCTTCGCCGCTTCCATGTTTTTCGCGCCCTTGACCACTCCGACGCCGTCAACCAGAATCGGCGCTCCGCTCGCAGGGTAAATGAAGTCGAACGGCTGCTTTTGCAGCTCCTTCTGGATCATAATATCCTGCAGGTTCCACAGCGACAGCGTACCTTCCTCGCGCGCCAGCTTCAGGTACAGGTTGGTCGGATCTTGGGCGTATTCCTTCGTGTTGGCGTCAAGCTTTTTCAGCCAGTCGTATCCTTTCTTCGGATCGTTCGCATCTTGACGGTAAATCAAGGAAGAATAAATCGTTCTCATCGTTCCGGAAGCGAGCACGCCGCGAATGATGATTTTGCCCTTATACTTGGCATCAAGCAGGTCGTCCCAATCTTTGGGAGCGTCTTCTTTTTTCAGCGCTTTCGAGTTGTACATAATGACTTCCGGCAGCAGCATTTCGCCGTACCAGCGGTCTTGGCTGTCTTTGTACATCGCCGGGATTTTGTCGGCGAAGCTCGGTTTGACGCTTTCGAGCAGCCCTTCGTTCGCCGCTGTCATCAGCGCCGATTGCGTGCCGCCCCACCAGAAATCGGCCTGCGGGTTTGCCTTCTCCCCGCGTACGCGCTCCAGCACCTGCTGCGCCCCCATCGTAAGAACCTCGACGTCCATCCCCGGGTTTTGCTCTTTGAATTTCGGGATAATTTCTTCGACGACGTTTTTGTCCCTGGCCGTATAAATGACCAGCTTCTGCTTCTCGCCAGGCTTCGAGGCGTCGGATGACTTGTCTCCCGGCTTCTGAGAGCCGTCGGAAGCGCTTCCTCCGCAGGCCGTAACCGTCAGCATCGCCATGCTGAGCACGGCCCCCGTTAACCAAGTCGTTGCTTTTTTCTTTGTCATGTTTTGACCTCCTGTACTTTATACAAAATGTAAGCGTCTTCACTTGAGCCAAACGGCATCGGTAGCGATAAAGCCCGCTTACCGCTGCAGCTTGGAAGTGGACGGAAAAGCCTCCAGCGCGCAATGAATGGCCCCGATAAGTCCCGCCTGATCGCCGAGCGAGGCCATCTCGATTCGGGGAACGGAAGGAACCCAGTCGGTTAACCATTGTTGTATTTTATGAACCCCTTCGTCCCCGATATGCAGCATTTCTCCGCTGAGGATCAGAAGCGCCGGGTCCATCACGCTCGTTAAATTGGCGATGCCGTAGGTCCAGTGCCGGCAGATGTCGTCGAGAAGCGTCTGCGCCGCTTCGCCCCCGCTTTTCGCTTGATCGGCGATTTGCTTGACGATGCTCGATTCCTCGTCCATCGAAGGGAGGACGGCTTTGGCCTTCTCGCGAATGGCCCGTACGGAATAGTTGCGCTCGAATACGCCGTATTCTCCCTTGGTCTGGTTCCCGACCGGACCGATTACCATATAACCGATCTCACCGCTCGCCTCTTTGGCTCCGCGGTATAATTGCCCGTCGATCATAATGCCGGCGCCAATCCCTGTTCCCGCATACATATACACGAGATTAGAATGCCCGACGCCGATGCCCTTGTGAAATTCGCCGAGCGTCATCAAGTTAACGTCGTTCTCAATGACCACAGGCAGCCCCAAGGCCGCTTCGATCTCCTTCTGCACGGGCAGCCCCATCCACCCCGTACTGGGGGCGTAGCTGACCGTACCTTCGCTTCGCTGGGTAATCCCCGGCAAGCCGAGCCCCATGCCAAGCAGCCTTTCTTTATCGAATCCGCTTTCATTCAGCAGCGCCGCAAGCCCTTGCTCGATGCTCTGAATGGCTGTCTCTCCGTTCATCGGATGCGGCAGGCACGTCGTGCGCTGAACCAGCAGTTCCCCCTTCAGATTGGCGATGGCCAGCTGCAGGGTACTGCCTTCGAATACCGCGCCGATGACGCCGTAAGCTTGAAAGTTATATTCCAGAAGGATGGGCTTTCTTCCGCCCTTCGATTCTCCGAATCCGACTTCGCTGATCAAGCCTTCCACGATCATTTCGTCCACCAAGGCCGATACGCACGGACGGCTGAGCTCCGTTAATTTCGCCAAATCGGCTCTCGATACCCGGGGGTTTTCTCTCAATTGATGAAGAATGCCTTCGCGGTTAATGTGCTTCACCAGCTTGGCGTTTCCCGTTTGGCCTCTGCCAATCAATATGCTGTCCCCCCTCTCCGATTAAGTTAGTTAAGATGACTAACAAAGTTTTCTTGTCATCATTTTATTGTATTCGCTTACAAATTGTCAACTACAAATTTCTACATCTTTCTACATCTTTTCATCGTCATGAAAGCCACCGTGAACACCGCTTTTTTATCGCTTCCCGTGCGGTTTACGGACTTTGGTACCGCCCCTCCCCTGCTAACTTGGTCATTAAGCGTTTCCAAAAAAAATTTATAAAAATTTTCGAAATTTGGTGTAGAACAACACAGAAATCCCGGACATTTTCCATTATTATTAAACACATGGTAAGCGATGATTTCGAATCTGTATCTGGGCACTTGGATTCGACGGAGCTAGTAGTGCAACCGGACCACCTTTCAGTTGGAAGGTGTTTTTTGCCGTTCCAACAGAAACTGATGGAGGTGGTAAAGAGGTAATGGCAAAGAAGAAAATCAGTACGCTGCTCGTTGCTCTATTGATCATGATGCAGTGGCTGTATGCATTCGGCTTATCGCCGCAAGTCAACGCAGCCCCGATTTCCAGCAGCATTATCGATAGCGTAACGATGGCGGTGTACGACAAGTCCGGGAACGTGGTAACGGATGACGTTTACGAGCCGGGTTCGAAGGTGAAATTGGACTACACTTGGTCCCTGCCTAACGGCCACGGTTACAAGAACGGAGATACGTACACGTTCAAGCTGCCGGAGCAATTCAAGCTTTACAACGATATCCCTGACCAGCCGCTTATCTCAGGTGGCGAAGCGATTGGGAAATTCAAGGTCTACAAAGACAGCCACGAGGTTGTCATGACCTTGGAGGCGATCGAGAACCTGGCGGATGTCAAAGGAACTTTGACTTTCCAGACGGCGTTCGATATGCAGGTGATCAATGGCAGCACGACGCAGATTATTAAAATTCCGGTGAAAGGCGGCGAGCAGGTTTATACGCTGCACTTTAAGCCGAACGTGACTTCGACCATCGGGAAAAGCGGCGTGCCGAAAGGCTACAATGCGAAAAGCATCGACTGGACGGTAGATGTGAACAAAGAGCTGGCCGCTGTACAGAACGCGGTCGTGACCGATCCGATTCCAGCTGGGCTGGGCGCCCCGGTCACCGTCGCGGTATACGAGCTGAACGTACAGTTGAACGGCAACGTCGTTCAGGGTGCGCCGGTGGACGGGAGCAAGTACAGCATAAGCACGGCGGGCAACGTCCTGAAGCTCAGCTTTAATGAAAGTCCAATTCGGACGGCATACCGCATACAGTACACAACGCCGGTGACCAATGAGGACCAAACTTCATTTGTGAACAAGGCGACATTTGAAGGAAGCAACAAGCAGCCGGTTAGCGCCGAGGCCACCGTCACGGTGCAGCGCGGCACGGCTCTGGACAAATCGTCGACGAAGTACGATCCCAACACGCAAACGATCGACTGGGAAATCAAGTACAATTACAACGAGAAGACGATCACCCAGGCCAATGCTTTCTTGACGGATTTGTTCAACGATACGCAGGATTTGGTAGCGGGCTCCCTCCATGTCTATCAAGTGACGATCGACTCGAAGGGAAGCGAGATCCTCGGAGCTGAGCTGCCTGCAGCAAGCTACAAGGTAACTCCGGAGACTGCGACCAAAAGCAATGGCTTTAAACTGCAGTTCCTGCAGGACATCTCGTCCGCTTACAAAATCAAGTATCAAACCAAAGCCAATCATCGCGTGACCGACTGGGCTAAGATAACAAATAAGGTAACTTCCGGGAGCGGAGATAGCGATACGGCTACACGCGACATTAACCAGGTGATTATTACCAAGGGCTTCAAGGCCATAGACTACAACGCCAAAACGGCAGCCTGGAGCATTACGCTAAACAAAGACAGCGAGCCGATGACCAACGTGGTCGTGACGGACAGCTTCCCTAACAAAGGTATGCGTCTCATCCCGGGATCGCTGACTGTTAATGAAGGAAACAAGCCGATGGACGCGGCAGATTACACCGTGGACGCTTCCGTACCGGCGGACCAAGGCTTTAAAATTACATTTAATCGAGCGTTGTACGGACAGGTGACGATTTCTTACAGCACCGAGTTCAACATGGATTGGCTCAGCAACAACGCGACGAATTTTCTGAACAACGCTTCGGTCGTATGGGTCGACAGCAATTCCAAGGCACAGACGAAGACGGCATCCGCCACGTTCGATCCAAGGAACGAAGTGAAAAACAACGGGTTTAAGAACGGCGTCTATGACGCTACTATGAAACAAATTACGTGGACAGTCGGGGTGAACTACAACGGCAAAACGCTTGCCGGGGCAGTCGTTCAAGATACGCTCGAGTCCGGCCAGAAGCTGCTCGACAACTCGCTTGCCGTCTACAACATGAATATCGCAGCCAACGGCAACCCATCGCAGGGAACCGTTGTCGACAGCACGTATTACAACTATACGGTCGATAAAAACAACAAGCTGACCGTGACTTTCTCGAAGCCAATCTCGGCTCCGTACATTATTGTTTTTAAAACCAGTCTTGAAGGAAAGCTGATTGACAATAAAGTAAACAACACGGCAAACGTATTCGATGGAACAACGCCGGTATCGAAAAATTTGACGGCTTCCGTCAACATCCCTAACGGCGGCGAATACTTGAACAAGAAGGGCACCCAAAACGGCGATAAAATCAATTGGACGATTCTCATCAACCGCGGACAATCCACGGTAACCAATGCCAAAATCGTCGATACACCATCCGAGAACCAGCTTCTGCTGCCAGGCACGTTCAAATTGTTTACGACCAAAGTAGACGCGAACGGCACGGTGTCCAAGGCGGTCGAACTGGTCAAGGACGTGGATTACTCCCTGGAAATCAAGACGGACGACGACGGGAAGCAGAGCTTTGAATTAAGCTTCCTGAAAAAACTGTCTACCGCAGCGATTCTGGAATATCAATCTTTAATCGTTGCGAAAGATCAGGATAAGGTCTCCAACAAAATCGCATTTACAGGCAATAACGAAACTACGGTAACCAAGGATACATCCACCAGCATCGTCGTTGGAGTCAGCAGTGGCTCCGGTACGATCGGCGGGGTCAGAGGATCGCTTACCGTCGTGAAAGTGGACGCAGCGGACAATAAGACCCGTCTTGGCGGGGCAACCTTTGAGCTTTACCGGAAATCCGGCTCGGATAAGGTACTTGTCGGCACGCTGACAACCGATGCGAGCGGGACGGCATTATTCAAGAAATTGCTCGCCGGGGAATATTTTGTGAAGGAAACGGCGGCGCCGGACGGCTATGTGCTCGATTCCAAAGAGTATCCGGTCTCGATCAATAGCGCAGACGGTTTTCAATTAACCGTCGCCAACGCCAAGCCTGCCACACCGAAGCCTCCGGTCATCAAAGGCTCGTTGACGGTGAAAAAGGTAGATTCGGCGAAAACCCATCTGCTGCTCGGCGGCGCGACCTTCGAACTGTATGAAAAGAAAGGCGCAAGCTTGACACTGATCGGCACGAAAACGACGGATGCGAGCGGAACGGTTTCTTTCGATAAGCTGCCCGTAGGAGACTACGTGGTGAAGGAAACATCGGCGCCGGACGGCTATGTGCTCGATTCGAAAGAGCATCCGGTCTCGATTAAAACCGCAGACAACGTGAAGCTCACCGTCACAAACGATAAGTTAACGCCGAAGCCACCGGTCATCCAAGGTTCGCTGACAGTGAAAAAGGTAGATTCGGCGCAAAACGAGCTGCTGCTCAGCGGCGCGACCTTCGAGCTGTATGAGAAAAAAGGCGCGAGCTTGACACTGATCGACACGAAAACGACGGATGCGAGCGGAACGGTTTCTTTCGATAAGCTGCCCGCAGGAGACTACGTCGTGAAGGAAACGGCGGCCCCGATAGGCTATGTACTCGATTCCAAAGAGCATCCGGTTTCGATTGTGACCGCGGACAGCGTGAAGCTCACCGTCACAAACGATAAGACCACTACGCCAAAGCCGCCAATTCCGCCGGTCACCATCCAAGGCTCGTTGACGGTGAAAAAGGTAGATTCGGCGCAAAACGATGTACTGCTCAGCGGCGCGACCTTCGAGCTGTATGAGAAGAAAGACGCAAGCTTGAAGCTGGTTGGCACGAAAACGACGGACGCGAGCGGAACGGTCGTATTCGATAAGCTGCCCGCAGGAAACTACGTTGTCAAGGAAACGGCGGCTCCAAGCGGATATGTGCTCGATTCCAAGGAGCATCCGGTTTCGATTGTAACTGCGGACGGCTATTCGTTAACAGTAACTAACGCTAAATCATCGTCGTCTTCGTCGGATTCGGATTCGTCAGGTTCGTCGGGTTCGACATCGCCGACAACACCAACAACGCCGACGACAAACACATCGACAACGACGCCGAATAATCCGGCACCTGGAGGAGTTCTACCGGACGGCAACAAACCGAACGGCCAGGAAACGATCGATAGCAACCCTCAGGTGCCGTTAGGCCCGCCAACGGTTGACCGTCCGCAAAATGGGGATAAAACAACCCCACCGGATCAGCCGAAAATCCCGGAAAAACCGGACGGTAACGAAACGATCGACCTCGTGAATCGGGAAGTGCCGCTTGGTAACCCGCCGAGCGACAAAACCAAAAAAGAAACACTGCCGAAAACGGGAGAATCCAGCCCTGTTTACATCCAACTGGCTGGTGCTGCCTTGATCGTTCTTGGATTTATGCTGCGTCGTACATTTATGAAGAACACCTAAAAAAACTATTCCTAACGCGCGCCTCTTCCGGCGCGCGTTAGGCTGCTTAGCAGGACTAAGGAGGGAGCTCGGATGATCAAAAGAACGCTGCCGATCCTGTGTATTTTACTGGGAATCGCGATTTTTCTTTACCCTACGATCATGGATCGCTATGAGATCTACCAGCAGCAGCAAATGATGGACCAGTGGACGGAAACCTTGAAGCGTATCGATCAAGCGACCGAAACCGCAGTTCCAAAGCAGAATACGCTGACTCCCGTTCCGGTATCGGCAGTCGTCGCTCCCGATCCCGCTCCTGCGGATAGTCCGCCGCAGCCTTCGAATGCTGACCCGGACCCTTTGCAGGGAAAGCCCATCGAGGGAATTTTAATCATCGACAAGATTAAACTGAAGCAGCCGATTATAACGGACGCTACCGTGAGCAATCTGAAGCTCTCCGTCGCGAGCATCGCAGGTACCGGGAAGGCCGGCGCCGTAGGGAATTATGCCATTGCCGGACATCGCAACTTCGCGTACGGCAAAAATTTCAACCGGCTGGATGAGGTCGACAAAGGAGATATCATCGAAGTCGATACGGGAAAGCAGCAGTACCGGTATGAGGTTCAAGAGAAACAATACGTTCTCCCCGAGGACGTCTGGGTGTTGAAAGGCAACGGCAAAGACAAGGAAATTACACTAATCACCTGTCATCCTATGGAAAACCCGACACACCGTCTCATTGTGAAAGGGAAATTGATAGAGAAACAATAATATGGTATGCTAGAAGCATAAAAAAATAATTTCGGTGCTTTCAACCGATAAAGGCAAACCTAACGAAAGTTGGGGACGCAAAGCTACAGGGCCTTCCTTAGTTTAGTAACTAAGATGGCAGCCAGTTACCGAAAGGAGAGCTTTTTTATGTTCAAAAAGCTTTTGGCGATGACATTCATCACAACTTTGCTGCTGGCAGCACCAAAAGGAACATATGCCGCAACCGAAAACTACCAAATTGACCGAACCGCTCTGGATAAAGGTCTCATCGCGGTAAATTATACTCCAGATACCGATACGAAAACGATTGTTCGAATCTCGAAGGGCAATGATAACTACGACTATACCCTGACGAACGGGGCGCACTATCCATTGCAGCGAGGCAATGGCACATACAGCGTCCTGATCGCGCAGCTAATGAGCGATAATAAATATAAAGTCGTTTCGAAAGAAAGCATCGAGCTGAAATTGGATAACGAAAATGCGGTTTTTGTCCAATCGATTCCGCTTATTAACTGGAACAGCAATACGAAAGCCGTTGTCCAGATGAACAAGCTGACGAACGCCGCCATGACGGATATGGAAAAAACGGCCGCCATTTATGCTTACATCACGAAAAACATCCAGTACGATTACGAGAAGGCTCAATCGGTCAAACCCGGTTATATTCCGGACCTGAATGCCGTTTACGATTCGGCGACAGGAATTTGCTACGACTACGCGGCATTGTTCGCGGCGATGGCCAGAAGTCAAAATATCCCGACCCGCTTGATGATGGGATATGAAGCCTCGGCTCCGACAACGTACCATGCGTGGAATCAAGTTTTCTTAAATGGGCAATGGGTCACGATCGACACGACATACGACGCAGCCCGCGTGCAAAACGGCGAAAACACCCCGATGATCAAAAATGCGGCCGATTACACGATTACTCAGGTCTATTAGTTCGTTATTAAGAACAAAATTGAACGCTATTACGAACGCTAACCGTATTCGCATGAATACGGTTTTTCTTTGTTCATTTTTGTAAACCGATATTGACAGCGATAACCCGAGGAGGTATGATCCAAATACAAGTTTTTCTATTGGAATTAACAACATAGAGGAGGCCTTCGCCATGCATCGTTCCGTTAACAAAAAGAAAACGTTATTCCCGCTTGCTGCCGTAAGCTTATCGGCGGCTCTGCTCTACTCCGGACTGTACGGCGGTACCGCGGTTCGTGCGGAAGCGGCCGCTGTTCCTGCGGCAGTGTCGTCTCCCTCTGCGTCGGCTTATAAAGCCTTTTTGCAGAACCAGTACAAGATTGAGCTGCCGGCTGCGCCTACGAAGGGCGAATTTATCCAGGACGTGGCGAAGGCGCTGAAGCTCGGCGGCTCCTCTGCCGAGGAGAACCGGTTTAACGATCTGAAGCCCGAGGACCCTGCGTATGCGGCTGCTCAGGCTTTGGCCGAGAAGGGCGTTTTGTCGGGCGGAACGCTGCAGGCGGCAGTTCCCCTCACGGAAGATGCAGCGGTCTACATCGCGCTGAAAGCCGCAGATTTGAAGGAGCTCGCCTATACATACCCCGAAGCGAAAATCAAACCGGCGCTGCGCAAGCTCGGCATCGACTATCCGGGCAATCCGAAATTGTCGCTGCAAGCGGCGCAGGAGCTGGCGGCGGCCGTGGACACGGGTCTGCTCCCTGCCGCATGGCACGGCTCGTTCGGACTCGGCGACGCGGCATCCGGCGATTTTGCCGCCGATCTGCTCGGCAGCGTCCTGTCGTTCAAAGGCGCTTACAAGCACACGATCGGTTCCGTGGCCGACGCGGATATTTTCGCCAAGCTGTACCAAGCGTATCAAACGCAGGATCTGATTCAGGTGAAAGAGCTGCAAGCCGTCGTTGACGAAGCACTGAAGCAGAACTTGATCACCGGCTACAATCTCAAGGACTCCCGCTATAGCGCGAACTTCGATCCGAAGCTATCGCTCACCTACGGGCACGACGATATTACGCACGCCGTGCAGCTGATCGGACTGCTGCGCAGCGAGGGCTTGAACGCCAAAGTGCAGCTGGAGCCGAAAACGTCGGCTTTCGTCTACCTGAAGGAGTGGGGCGAGCCGAAGCAAACGGACAGCTACAAGGTCGTGCAGATCGAGAACGGCAACTACATCGCCTATGCGAAGGAATATGACATTGCCTTCGAATTCGATACGGCGGAGCAAAAAGCGAAGTTTCAGGACGTGATTTTCCAATACGCCAAAAAGAACAGCGAAGACGCCAAAGGCCTGATCGCCAGCTCTTGGTGGCAGCCGCTCTACTATTCGCTCACCCCGATCGACGCGTACAAGGAAATCTCGAACAATAAGCTGACCGAAGGCCACTATTATGCGCAGACGTTCTCCTTGTCGGACAAAACCGGGGAGATCGCATCCGGCCTGCAAAAGATTCGTCCGGACGCCAAAGTGGAGTCCTACCGCTTTTGGGTCGATGAGCCGTTCTACAACTATTTGCTTGGCGGTTATAAATAAACGTGCGCAAACCCGCGCTTTTGAGGAAGGGACATGGAGGGCTCCACAGCCCCGCCATGCCCCTTCCCTGTTTTATACGCTTTACTTGTTCCCGGCTGTCTGCGGCTTCGAGCCGTCTTCGTGCGGCAGTCCCTCTTCCCGCCAGCGGATATACCCGCCGCTCAAGTTAATCACCTCTTTGATCCCGCCGGCCTGCAGCACGCTTGCGGCGATGGCCGAGCGCGCGCCCGAACGGCACTGCAGCAAGACCGGCTTATCCCGCGGAATTTCGTTCAAGCGACCGGGCAAGGTGCCCAGCATGAGATGCTGCGCCCCGGGAATGTGTCCTTCCAGCCATTCGCTCCAGTTCCGCACGTCCACCAGATGCACGTCCCCCGCTTCCACCTTCCCGGCCATATCGGACGGGGTCGCTTCGGCATATGACTCCAGGCGCGAGGAATCGTCTGCGCGCAGCTTGCCCGCGTCCATATAACCGGCCACGTTGTCGATGCCGATGGATCGGAGCTCGGTCAAGATGTCTTGCCATTGGTCCGGCTTCGCCAATACCGCCAGCGGTCGGTCGTAATCGACCAACCAGCCGGCCCAATTCGGGAACGATTTGTTATACGGAATATTGATCGTCCCTTCCAAATGTCCTTTGGCGAACTCTTGGGCAGGACGGGTGTCAATCACCGCAGCACCCGCCTCACGCAAGGCGGTTAACGCTTCCAGCGACGCCAATTCCGCCACTGCCGCAAGACGGTTCAGCAGCTCCGGCCCCTTCCGGTTCACCTGCTTCATCACGGCAAAATAGCGCGGCGGCTCGGGCTGGCCGTCAAGCAGCGCCTGAACGAATGCCTCTTCGTCCCTATAGGACAGCGCCGGATTAAACCGCTTCTCGTAGCCGACAGTAGAGGACGGCACCGCTCCGAGCGACTTGCCGCACGCGCTGCCTGCCCCGTGCGCCGGCCACACCTGCAGGTAATCCGGCAGCCGCTTGAATTGCTGGAGCGAATGGAACATCGCCCGGGCTCCGGCCTCGGACGTGCCGCGAAGTCCGGCCGCTTTTTCCAGCAAGTCAGGCCTGCCGACATCGCCCACAAAGACGAAGTCCCCCGTGAAAATGCCCATCGGTTCGTCGGCGCCCCCGCCGAGATCGGTCAGCAGCAACGAAATGCTTTCCGGCGTATGGCCCGGCGTATGCAGAACCTCAAACGACAGGTTGCCGACCTTAAACCGGTCCCCATGCTTTACAAGCCGGCACTCCGCCTCTTCCGCGTACCGGTACCGCCAATCGTCGCCACCCTCGTCCGACAGATAAAGCTTTGCACCATGCGCGACACCAAGCTCGCGGGCCCCCGAGACGAAGTCCGCATGAATATGGGTTTCCGTAGCGGCAACAATGCGCAGCCCTTCCGCTTCGGCGGTTCGCAAGTAGGGCGCCGGATGGCGGCCGGGGTCGATCACGATCGCTTCGCCCGTCCTTTGGCAGCCGACCAGATAAGAGGCGTGAGCCAGTTTTTCGTCGTAAAAATAACGCAGCAGCATATTCCTTCCCCCTTTAAAATTTGCTGATTGGGCAGTCCCCTTTCATTTGCCTCGCTACATCCGTCCTTTTAGCATGCCGTTCCAGTACATGACGGGCAGCACGTTTTTCTTCAACAAGTACATGCTGAGGCGCTCCTTCGATTGATCGAACGGGAACGTTTCCTGCGGCGTCAGGCTATAATCGAATTCGGCCAACACCAGCCGGTTGTATCCGGTGACCAGCGGGCAGGACGTGTAGCCGTCATAGCTCGCGGCCAGCGGCTCGCCTTGCAGGAACGCCAGCACGTTCTGTTCGACGACCGGAGCCTGCTTGCGGATGGCGGCGCCGGTTTTGGACGTTGGCAAATTCGAGCAATCCCCCAGGCCGAACACATTCGGGTACGCCTTATGCTGCAAAGTGGAAGGATCGACGTCGATCCAGCCTCCCTTGTCGGCGAGCGGACTTTCGCGGATAAACGTCGGCGCTTGCATCGGCGGCGTAACGTGAATCATGTCGTAGGAGAGGACTTCCTGTTCCTTCGTTCCCAGATGCTCGAACACCGCTTGCTTGGCCCCCGGACGCAGCTCGATCAGATGGGTCCGGTACTTTGTCTCGATCTTTTTCCGTTGGATGACTTGTTCCAGCGTGCGCGCGTATTTGGGAACGTCGAAAATGACGTCCTTGGCCGAGGCGAATATCACATTCGACCGGTCGCGCACCCCCGATTTCCGGAAGTAGTCGTCCGCCAAATACATGATTTTTTGCGGCGCGCCGCCGCATTTAACCGGCGTATTCGGATGCGTGAAGATCGCGGTCCCGCCTTGAAAATTCCGGATCGCGTCCCACGTGCTGTCTACCGTCTCATACGCGTAATTGCTGCATACGCCGTCAAGGCCTAGCGCTTCCTTCAAGCCTTTGATCCGCCCCCAGTCGATTTCCAGCCCTGCCGCCACCACAAGGCAATCGTAGCTGACGGCCCTTCCCGGCTGCGTCAGCAGTCGGTTGTCCTCCGGGGCAAATGACACGACCGCCTCTTGAATCCAGTCGACGCCCTCGGGGATGAGCGAGGCCATGTCCCGCTCCGTCTCCTCCTTCTTCGCCGCGCCTGCGCCGACCAAGGTCCATAGAGGCTGATAATAATGCTTCGTCGCCGGATCGATCAGCGCAATTCGTCCCCGGAGCGCCCGAGAAGCCCGGGCTAAGCGCGCCGCCACGGAAATGCCGGCGGTTCCGCCCCCTACGATCACAACGGAATAATGCTCTGGAGCTGTCATAATCATCCTCCCGCTTACGTGTTAGGGTTGCCCCCGAATGCTGGTTGCTGTTCTTGCGGTGTGATTTCCGTCAACGCCAGTGTACTGCCGTACCGCTCCTTGCGCCATAGGGGAACTCCCCTACGGACGCCGTTCAAAGCGCCAGCTCCAGATAGTTGTTTTTGATCGCATATTGGATTAATTCGTGCTTCGTATCCAGCTCCAGCTTTTGCATGATGTTCGTTTTATGGTTTTCCACCGTTTTGACGCTGATGGACAATTGCTCGGCGATCTCTTTGTTGGCGTAGCCCAGTACGGTCAGGCGGACGATCTGCTTCTGGCGGGTCGTGAGAGGAGACGGCTGCCGCTCCTCATCGGCATGCATCCACCGCCTGATGATATCGTCCGAAACGGAGGTTTTGTAAAAGCGCTTGCCCTGAACGACTTCAACAATCGCCTGATGCAGCAGTTCGCCGTGACTGTTCTTCAAGATGTACCCGTCGGCCTCCACCTGAACGGACTGCCGGACGAAAATCTCTTCGTCGTGCATGGTTAGTATGACCGTCTTGACGGAAGGATGCCGCCTGCGGATTTCCCGGCAAGCGGCGAAGCCGTCCAGCCCGCTGGGCATGGACAAGTCCATCACGACGACATCCGGCAGCAGCCGGTCGGTCATGTCGACGGCTTCATAGCCGTCTTGGCTTTCGCCGACGATTTCGAGCTCAGGGTAGCCTTCCAGCAGCATGCGAAGTCCCTTGCGGACCATCGTGTGGTCGTCGACCAACAGTACGCGTATCATGCTCTTCCGCCTCCTTGTACGGTACTCTCACTTGGATAGCGGTCCCTTCTCCGGGAAGAGACCGGATGTGCAGCCGCCCTTCCATTTGGCCGGCCCGCTCTTCCATGTGCTTGAGTCCGAGTCCTTCCTCCACCCGGTCGCGGATAAATCCGATACCGTTATCCTGTACCGTTAACACGAGCTCGGCTCCTTCGCGGTACAAAATCACTTCCATGAGTGTGGCTTGCGAATACTTCAAAGCATTGTGCAGCGCCTCTTGAATGATCCGGTACAGATGGATTTCCAGAGCCGGCTTCAGCCGGGGGCCGACTTGGCTGTGGCTGAACGTCAGCTGCCGATTCGGATGCGCTTTGTTCAAGGTGGAGACGAGATGATTCACCGTCGGAATGAGGCCGAGCCGGTCCAGACTGTGGGGGCGAAGCTGGAGCGAATAGAGCTTAACGTCCCGGATGACCTTTTCCAGTTCGTCCACGATCTCCTGCATGTAGCTCCCCCATGCCTCCTCCTGATGCTTCGTCCGGGAGCGGATCGCCTGAAGGCCCACCGACACGGAATATAGCGATTGTCCGACGCCGTCATGCAGCTCCTGAGCGAGCCGTTTGCGCTCATTTTCCTGGGCTTCCAGCGTCTTTTGCAGCACCATCTTGGAAATTCTCGCTTCTTCCTCCTTCCGCTTGGCGGTCAAGTCCTTCAGAACCAGCAGTACTTCCTGCCGCTTCTGCGCCGCATTCTCGTAAATGACGGCCGTGCTCATTTCCATTTCCACCAGACCGCCTTCATAGGTCGGCATCGAGGACAGAAAGTACGGGACCTCCCGTTTAGCCAGCAGATAGCAGCGCTCTTCCCCCGGCTCAAGCGCTCTGGTTTGACAGTAGGAGCAGTACGGCACATGTCCGCCTTCGCTCCAGCCGGTAATTCGTTCGGCCGACGGATTCATCATCACAATCCTGCGCTCTTGATCCATCACAATGATCCCGTCCTGCAGGTGCGTGTAAATTTGCTTTAAATAATCGTTTTGATCCATAAGAGCAACCTCGCAAAATATGGAAATAATATTATTTATTTTCCTTTTTTATGTGCGATGCGTCAAATTGGCGGCAAAAAAAAGCAGCAAGCCCTTTCCCAGAGCGTTCTCTTGAGAAAGGCTTGCTGTATGTATTAACCATGCAGGAAATGTTAAGGTACGGTCATTCCGGTAAAGCGAGCTTGCCCATGACGGTCGGACGCGAAGCGCCGGTCGCAGACGGCAGCTGGTTCGGAATGCCGTGCAGGAAATTGTTCGCGAACAAGGCGAACGCGATCGCCTCCTTGGCATCACCGGAGATGCCGAACGCATCCGACGTGAGCACCCGCTGCTCCGGCAGCAGCCCGGCAAGCATGCGCAGTAGCGCTCGGTTGTGCGCCCCGCCACCGGACACGATCACTTCGTCCGACCGGCAGACGGAGAAGACGAAGTCGCGGTAGCCTGCGGCAATGGAGCGCGCGGTGAAGGCTGTGAACGTGGCGACGATATCCGCGTCCGCGAGCCCCAGCCGCCGCGCTTCGCCGATCCACTCTGCGGCGTACGGCTTGCCGAACATTTCGCGGCCCGTCGTCTTCACAGGCTTCAACGCGAAGTACGGATGGCTCAGCATCCGGTCTACGAGCGATTCGTCCGCCCTCCCTTGCGCCGCCCAAGCGCCTCCGTCGTCATAGCTCTTCGTCCCGCCGGACAGCTGATAGACAGCTTCGTCGATCAGCATGTTGCCCGGCCCCGTATCGAAGGCGATGACGTCCTCCGGCAGGGCGCCCGCCGGGATGGCGGTGCAGTTGCCGATGCCGCCGATATTTTGCGCGATGCGGCCCTTGTCCGCGTCCCGGAACAGGATGAAATCGGCGTACGGCACGAGCGGTGCACCTTGCCCGCCGACCGCCATATCGGCGGTCCGATAGTCGCCGACGACCGGCTTGCCCGTCAACTTGGCGATCACCGACAGATCGCCGATTTGCAGCGTCGAACGGACCTGGTGCCACTCGTTTGGGTCAGCCTCGGGAATATGCCACACCGTCTGGCCGTGCGAGCTGACGAGGTCGATCTCGTCTATCGGCACCCTCGCTTCCGCAGCGGCCAGCCGCACCGCCTCCGCAAAGATGCGGCCGAGATAAAAGTTCATGCCGCACACCATCGCCACATTCGACCGGTCCAGGCTGCACAGCTCCTTCAGCTTCTCGCGGAGCGTGTCGTCGTAAGGAACCGCGGTGTAATGAACGAGCTCCACCTTCGTATCGAGTCCCTGCCCTTCGATGCGGACGATCGCGGCATCGACACCGTCGAGCGACGTGCCGGACATCAGCCCGACGACCAGCCGCTGCGGTTTGCGGAAGTAGGACGCTAGCATGATCCGTCCGCCCCCCATCCGGCCGGGTAAGCTTCGCTAACCGTGACCGGCAGCCTGCCCCGCATCGGAATCGCACCGGTTAGCCCCTTGGCCGCACTCTCCAGCGCAAGCGGCCTCGATTCATACACGGCTGCATAGGTCGATACGTCCGGGAATTCGCGCAGATCGTACGGATTGCGCAGCGCAACCACAACCGGCCGCTTGCCCAGCATTTGCAGCGCTTCGATCAACCGGACCTGCACAGGATAGAAGGACGTGTTGTACGTGCCCACGACAACCTGCCCGAACGGCTCGGCCTGCGTCAACAGCGCTTGCAGCGCCTCGTCGTCCGGAGATACAGGAATGATCCGTTCGATAACGTCCAGCCCTTGCGCGGCCAGCGCTTTTCCGAGCGTATGCGGAATATCGACGGCTTCGTCGGCAATCGAAGTCGCAACCGCCGACGTATGGATCACCAGCGTCGGAACGCGCCGCAACGGCAGCAGCCGTTCCTCGTCTTTGACCAGCGTCACGCTCGCCTCGCTGATCCGCTGGGCCGTCTGCCGGTGCGCCTCGCAGCCGACGAGGCGGAGCGCCGCCTCATCCGACTCCGTCCCGTCGGCCAGCCGCTTCCGCTTCAGTGCAAGCAGCCTGACAACCGACGCGTCGATCCGCTCCTCGCTGATCCGCCCGGAGCGAACCGCCTCCAGCAGCGCGTCGAGCGCGCCTTCCTGCAGTTCGCGGCTGTGGCTGATCAAGACGATGTCCGCGCCCGCCTCCACGGCCATGACTGCCGCTTCCACCGTGCCGTAATGGGCGGCAATCGCCTGCATCTCCATGCAATCGGTCACGATGACGCCGTCGAAGCTGAGCTCCTCCCGCAGCAGTCCCGTCAGCACGCGGCGGGATAAGGTCGCGGGCAGCCGCTCCGGCTCGAACGCCGGAAACACGATGTGCGACGACATGACCGCATCGACGCCTTCGGCAACGGCGCGCCGGAACGGCACCAGCTCAACCGCTTCGATGCGCTCGCGCGAATGCGGGATTGTCGGCAGGTCGAGATGCGAATCCGTCGCGGTGTCGCCATGTCCCGGAAAATGCTTCGCCGTGGCCGACACACCCGCGTCCTGAAAGCCGCGGATCGAAGCCGCTCCGTACTCCGCAACAGCCTCCGGAGCTTCGCCGAAGGAGCGCACCCCGATCACCGGATTGGCCGGATTGTTGTTGATATCCAGATCCGGCGCAAAATTCATGTTGACGCCGAGCGCCCGCAGTTCTCGGCCCGCAACGAGAGCCGCTTCGTAAGCCGCCTCCACCGAGCCCCCGGCGGCAATCGCCATCGCTCCCGGCATCAACGCGACACCTTCCGTTATACGCGCCACCATGCCGCCTTCCTGATCGATGGAAATCCACAGCGAAGCCGTCCCCGCCCGCTGCGCCGCCTCCTGCAGCTTGCCGGTCAAAGCCGCGACCTGCGCCGTGCTCTGCACATTGCGCGCGAACAAAATAACGCCGCCGATCCGCCGCCGTTCGATCAGGTCCAAAATATGCTCGTCCGGCTCCAAACTATGGAAGCCTGCCTGGATAAGCTGTCCGACCTTCTCCTCCAACGTCATGCCTGCAAGCTCCATCATGCTTCCCCTCCGTACAACAAATAAGGCCGCCTCGCGTCATTCCATGCCTTCGCTTGCACGTCCCATAACGATAAAATCCGGTTCAGCCCCGCCTCCGTATGAATCGAAGTCCGGACCAGATCGCTGCCGGACAAATAGTCGATAAAAGGCTTCTGCCCTTCCTTAAACGGCAGCGTCCATTGGAACTGCGCCGGGTAGAGCACCGCAACCGTATGCAACAGATGCAGCGCCGTCGCGACGGAACGGTATGCCGCCGGATCGGTCACGAATAACTGCACGCCGCTGCACAGCTCGCCCTGATACTTCGAGAACGTCGGCGTAAAATGAACCGGCTGCGCGTGCACGCCCGGCAGTCCCAGACGGTTCACCGCTTCGCCGACCGCACGTCCGTCCATCCAGGGCGCGCCGAGCAGCTCGAACGGCCGCGTCGTCCCCCGTCCCTCGGACACGTTCGTGCCTTCGAACAGGCAGTTCCCCGCATATACCCGAACCGTATCCATCGTCGGTATATTGGGCGAAGGCATGATCCATGGCAGCCCCGTCGCGGGATATTCCATGTCACGTTTCCAGCCGAGCAGCGGCACGACCTGCAAGCTGCACCGCACAGGCATGTGGCTGTTCACGTACTCTGCAAACTCGCCGATGGTCAGCCCCGTGCGAAACGGCACCACCCACGCGCCAACCATTGATTCGTAACCCGCCTCCAGCATCCCGCCTTCGCTGACGATCCCGCCGAGCGGATTCGGCCGGTCGAGCACGATTAGCCGCTTTCCGTAGGCCGCGCACGCTTCCATCATGTAAACCAGCGTACTTAAATAGGTGTAAAAGCGCACGCCCAAGTCCTGAATGTCGAAAACGACGGCATCCACACCGTCCATCATCTCTTCCGTGGGCCGCTTATGGTCCCCATATAAACTAAAGACGGGAATCCCCGTCTTGTCGTCCTTCTCGTCGCCGAAGCGAACCCCCGCCTGCCGCTCACCGCGAATGCCGTGCTCGCAGGCGAACAGCGCCGTCAAAGCCGCCGACTTGAACCCGGCGCACCGGTCGATCACGGATTCGAACCGCCGGTTGATGCCCGTCGGGTTCGTCAGCAGTCCGAAACGCAATCCGTGAAGCTCAGATTCCAGCAGCGAAAGACGGTCTGCTCCAGTCTGTACCATCTTCTCCATCGCTCAGCTCTCCCTGCCTGCAAGATGAAAATCGCCGGATACGGCGGTCGATTCGTCCGCCCCGCGACCGGACGGGGATGCCTCCTCATCCTTCCGCAGCACGTTCGCCGTCACCAGGTTCGCAAAAAATCCGATCATGCCCATATACAAGCAGGCAAATCCAATAACCGTCACGCCCAATAGAACGGCGAAGCACAGCATCTGGAAGCAAGCGCCGATCGTATACATCGGACGGGCGACGAACAGCTTGACGCTGCGGCCCATGGCGCTGAAGATGCCAAGCCGCTCCTGAACGACCAGAGCTAGCGTATACGTCTGCGATATGAAAAAGAGCGCCACGAAGTAGGTCTGAAACACGGCCAGCGCCAAAGGCATCATCCCGCTACGGCTGCCGTAGTACCACCAGGAGGAAACGAGGATCAGCACGAACAAGGCGCAGACGAGCCCGAAGACGAGCGAAGAGCCATAATGGGCCAGCGTTCCCTTGAGCATGGTTCGCACGCTCCCCTTCTCTCCCTGCAGGATGCGGTGACACGCATAGAGCGCGCCCGCTGCCAAAGGCACGTACAGCAGCACCAGCAATAGCAGGGCCAGCGGCACAGGCAGGAAGAGCAGCACCGGAAACAAAACGAGCGAGCTGACGATGCTGAACAAGGCGACATGTATGATTTCGCGGTACGTTTGCAATCCGGACCGCACCATGATTTCACTAAGCTTCCGCATCGGACATACCTCCTTTTTCTGGAAAAGTCCGGTGAATATGAGCGGAGCAGCCGAAAGCGCTCTGTAGAAACGAAGTGTTCGCCTTTGTTTCCGGATTTCAACCTTTTAAGGGGTTATATGATCATGAAATCCGGGAACAAGAGCGATCGGAAGAGCGCTTCGGATGCGCAGCGTCTGCTATTCACCGGACTTTCCGGCTCCTTTTACCCTACGCCTCCAGTACGATGCGCTCTTCCGTAGCCGGATCGAAGAAATTCAGCTTGCCTCCGTCGAAGGCGAACAGCTTCGTCTGCCCCACCTGCGCCACCGTTTCCGGATGGACGCGGGCCGTGACCATCCGCTGGCCGACCCGGAAGTAGACGAGGTTCTCTGCGCCCAGATTTTCCACGACCTGCACGACGGCGTTCAACCGGTACGCCGATGCGGCCGGCGGCATGAACTCCTCGCCGTATATATGCTCCGGACGCACGCCCAGAATGATGCTTTTGCCCTCATACGCCTTCAGTCCACGGACCGCGGCGTCCGACAGGGCGAAGGAGGCCCCTTCCACATGCACGTGCCCGCGCTCAATGCGCGCGTCCATAAAGTTCATGGCCGGCGACCCGATAAATCCGGCGACAAACATATTGCTCGGCCGGTTGTACAGCTCCGTCGGCGACGCAATCTGCTGAATGCGCCCCTGGTTCATGACGACGATCCGTTCGCCAAGTGTCATCGCTTCGACCTGATCGTGGGTCACGTAGACGATGGTCGCGCCAAGCCGCTTATGAAGCTCGGCCAGCTCCACCCGCATCTGAATGCGCAGCTTCGCGTCGAGGTTCGAGAGCGGCTCGTCGAACAGGAACACCTGCGGATCGCGCACGATCGCACGCCCGACCGCCACCCGCTGGCGCTGCCCGCCGCTGAGCTCCCGCGGCTTGCGTTCCAGCATGTCCGTCAGCCCCAGAATCGCCGACGCCTCCTTCACCTTGCGCTGGATCTCCTCCTTCGGGCGCTTCAGGTTTTTGAGGCCGAAGGACAAGTTTTCTTCAATGGTCATATGCGGGTACAAGGCATAATCCTGGAACACCATCGCAATGTCGCGATCCTTCGGGTGCATCTGATTGACGAGGCGGTCCCCGATGTAGATATCGCCGCTTGTCTGCCGCTCCAGCCCCGCGATCATGCGCAGGGAGGTCGTTTTGCCGCAGCCCGAGGGACCGACGAACACGACGAATTCCCGGTCTTCGATCACAAAATTGGAGCTTTCGACCGCGGTGAAAGTCCCTTTTTTGTCGTCCACATACTCTTTGCGTATATTTTGAAACACCACGCGTGCCATCGCTTCGCTTCCTCCTTCTAGCCTTTCACGGCTCCTATGGTGATCCCTTGCAGGAAATATTTTTGCAGCGAGAAGAACAGGATGATCATCGGCAGAGCCCCGATGGTCGCGCCCGCCATAATCGCGCCGTAGTCCGTGGACTCGGCAAATTTGAAGCTGGCGAGACCGACCTGAATCGTCCGCATCTCACTTGAGCGCGTCACGAGGAACGGCCAGAAAAAATCGTTCCAGTTCGCCACGAACGTGAAGATCGCCAGAACGGCGAGACCGGGCTTGGCCATCGGCAGGATGATTTTATAAAAAATACCGAATTCGCTGCAGGCATCGATGCGTGCGGCATGAATAAGCGATGTCGGTAACGTGGACATATACTGCTTCATGAGAAAAATATTCCCGACGCTGACCAAGGTCGGCACAATCATCGCCGTATACGTATCCGCCAGGTCAAAAACATTGATCACCAGCACGTACAGCGGAATCAGCGTGACCTGCGCCGGAATCATCATCGTGCCGAGCAACACCCAGAAGATCGAATTGCTCCCGGGAAATTTGAGCTTTGCGAACGCATAGCCCGCCATGGAAGCGAAGAGCAGGTTCGTGACGGTCAGCACGGAAGAGACGAACAGCGAGTTCAACAGCCATTGAACGGCGTTATTTTTCGTAAAAAAGCGCTCGTACGGCGCAACGGACCAAATGTCCGGAATCATCTGCGGCTTAAAGACGGCCGAGGCCAGCGAATCCTGAAACGAGCCGATAATCATCCAGTACAAGGGGATGACCGTGATGACCGCCCAGAAAGCAAGAATGATCGCTGCAACGCCGATGAAGATTACTTTCGATTGGTTGCTCAACGCGTTCACCCCTTAATATTCGATGTCCGATGAGAAATATTTGAATTGAATGATCGAGATGAGAATAATGACGATAGCGAGCACGAACGATTGCGCGGAAGCCAGACCGAAATCGTAAAATACGAACGCCGTCTGGTAAATGAGATAGGCAATCGTCGTCGTGGCGAAGTTCGGGCCGCCCTGCGTCATCAGGTACACGCTGATGAACACCTGAAACGAGGTGATGACCCCCGTCACCAGCAAGTACAGCGTCGTCGGCTTAAGAAGCGGCCACGTAATTTTCGTGAACTTCGTCCAGCCGCTCGCATGGTCGATGTCCGCCGCCTCGTACAGCGATTTCGGGATGCCGCCCATCGCCGCAAGGTACAGGATGATGCCTCCCCCGTGCGAGCCGAGGTACGTCATCAGCATCAGCGAGAACAACGCACTGTTGGATTTTCCAAGCCAGATGACCGGATCGATGCCGAACCAGCCGAGCACCGTGTTCATTGGTCCCCAAGGGGTCGGATCGAAGATCGCCAGCCAGACGAGCGAGATTGTCACGCCCGAGACGACGCCCGGCAAGTACAAGGCCGCTTTAAAAAACGTCTGCCACGACTGGCGCATCTGAAAGATGAGAAAAGCGAGCACGAACGTTAAAATAATGTTGACCGGCACCGTACCGATGGTGAAAATCACGGTATTTTTCATCGACTTCCAGAACACTTCGTCCTGAAACATAAACTTGTAGTTATCCAGGCCAACCCAGTCCGTTTTCATGACGGTGTACTTCTGAAAGCTCATTAGAAACGCCGAGATGACCGGATACAGGGTGAACACCAGAAAGAGCAGCACCGGAACGAGGATAAACAAGTACGACCAACCGTAATCCCGGATGAACTGCTTGACGGAAGTGTTCGCCTTCCTCTGCCGGATGGCTGGGCCCGGCACACCCGGCCCGTTGTGTAAATTGTTCATGGCGATCCTCCTTCATCATGCCTATGCCGGCGAGTCCGAAAAAAAAGGCCCCATATGACTCCATACAGGGCACCTTTTCGCGCGGCTTGTTACTGCATTATTGGCCGAACATTTGCTTGCCTTTGGTTTTGAATTCTTCGGCGATTTTCTCCGGCGTTTTCTCCCCGGCGAACAGCGCCTGGATGGCCGGCTTCTGCACTTGCTCCTGGAACTGCTTCAGCTTCGTCGACTTGTCGACGTCCAGATTGCTCTCGACCGATCTCGTGGTGCTCTTCATGAAATTTTGTGCGGCTTCCCAGTTGTACTTCTGGGCTTTGCCCTTGCCTTCGTACATTTTCGCCTGGGACTTGCGGACGAACGGCAGGTTCAGCTCGTTGGAGGAGTTCCCCGCTTTCGCGCCGCTCAGCGCTTCCATCACGAGGAAAGCGTTCTTCGCGTGCTGCTCGCCCTTATCGTTCTTCTGCTTGAACATGACATAACCTTCGCCCATCACGTACGTCTTGCCCGGCGCATTCTCATGATGCGGAACCGGCAGCAGGACGAATTCGATTTTCTCGCCCTTCACTTTGCCCGCGTCGATATCTTTGTTGCGGTTGGCGATAATCGTATCGTAATAAGGCAGCGCTTTGCTGATGACGGCGGCTTTGCTGTCGTAGAACATTTGCGTTCTTTGCTGCGGGTTGAGTCCGCCCGTTTCCTTCGGCATTACGCCGTCCTTCATCAAGCCGTCGATGAATTTGAGGGAATCGAGAATTTTGTCGTCGTTCCAAATGAACTTGCCCTTCTCGTCCAATACATCGACCAGACCGGCGTTTTGCGCAATCAACTGGCTGAAATCGAGGCTGGTGCCGTCCGTCGCGAGACCGTACTGCATCGAGCCATCAGGCAGCTTCTTGGTCATCTTCTTGGCGATGTCGCTGAATTCGGACCAGGTCCAGCCCTTCTCTTGAATCTTCTTCCAGTCGACACCCGCTTCTTCCAAAATGCGCTTGTTGCCGCCCCAATTCCATTGTCCTGCGGTCAGCGGCAGCCCGTATTGCTTGCCTTGAATTTTGCCCAGATCCAGCATACCCGGCAAGTAATCGTCCTTAATTTCCGGGGTCAGGAACTGGTCGAGCTGGATGGCAAGCCCCGTGTTGACATAGTGCCCCGACACCGCATGGTAATACAAATCCGGCGGGTCGCCCGCGTTCAGAGCAATGTCGAATTTTTTCGGACCTTCGGCCCAGGACAGCACTTCGTACTCTACTTTAATATGCGGGTACTGCTTGTTGAAATCGGCGATCAGTTCCTTGATGTCCTTCTCGTAATCCCCATGAACCGGGTAGGCCCATACCCTGACGGTATCGGGCTTCTTGTCGTCTTTCGCAGCTTCGCCGGCCGGGGCGTTGGCTCCCCCTTCTTTTTTAGAGCAGGCGGAAACAAATACGAGACTTAAAGCTACCGTCATGGCAAGCAGTTTGCTGACCTTCATACATCCATCCCCCTAGTTAGCTTTTATGATTAAGTTTGGCCATGCCGTTCGCAAGTTCCCGGATCGCCTGACGGCTCCGGTCGAGGTACATGACGGACTGCTCGTAGTTGTTGCTGGCGACCCCGAGGTATAGAATATCGATCACGTTAAGCTGGGTAATCCTGGACGACATCGCTCCGCTTCGGATCTCGTTCTCCGTCGAGGAGATGCAGAGCGGAATGTCCGTGTACTGGGCGAGCGTCGTGCTGCCGTACTTCGTGATGCCGATGGTGACGGCACCGTTCTGCTGAGCGGCCTTCAGTGCGGCGATGACTTCCTTTGTTTCGCCGGAGTATGAGATGCCGACGGCGACGTCCTCCTCGGTCAAGGTAACCGCCGACGCAAGCTGCACATGCGGATCGGCGAAGCAGAAGCACGTCCGGTTGATGCGCAAAAATTTCTGCTGCGCGTCCTGCCCGATTAGATTGGAAGCACCGATGCCGAAGAAATAAATCCGCTTCGCCCGATGAAGCGCCTCCACCGCCTTGGACACCTGCTCCAAATCGAGAATTTTCACCGTGTCGTGGATCGCTTGAATATTATTGTTGGAAACGTGCTGCACGATCGTCGCAATCGAATCCTGCGGCCGGATTTCCTGATAGCCTTGCACGCCCCCCGTTTCCCGGAGGTCCCCCGCCACCTTCAGCTTCAAATCCTGGTAACCCTTCACGCCCATCGATTTGCACAACCGGATGATGGCGGCCTGACTGGCTCCGCTCGCTTCGGCCAACTGGGCGACGGACAGCTCGATCATCCGCTCGGGATGCGCGAGCACGTATTCCGCGACCTTTTTCTCCGAAGGATTCAGCCCTTCTAAAATCTCTCTTAACCGAACCAAACCTCCATGCATTGCGCTCACCCCCTCTTATATGTAAGTTATTATTACACATAAGGTTATTAATTTAAACAAAATCATGTTATTGATACCGTTTCCAACGATCAAACTCATTATATCGCATTTGAAATTTTAAATCAATATTATTTTTACAACGTGAAATTTTGTTTTACAAACCAAGCCTCGTTGTCTTATACTCGAATTATGCAAAGAGGGTGATAAGGATGGACTATATCGTTGGAATCGATGGCGGGGGCACCAAAACGGAAGCAGTCGTCATCGACACTTCGGGCAACCGGCTCTTCGGCTGTACGGGCGAATCGACGAATTCGAAGGCGATCGGCTTCGAGCAGGCCTCCCGTCATCTGGAAGCCGTGCTGGACGAAACGCTTCAGCATGAAGCCTGTGCAAGCGGACGCTGTCTGGCCGTCTGCATCGGCATGGCCGGCACCGATACGCCGGAGGAAAAGCAAGCGGTCGAAGCCGTCCTCCGGGCTTACCAGACCCGAGTCGGCGTTTCGTTCGAGGTGTTCGTGCGCAACGATGCGGAAATCGTCCTGATGGCTTCGCTGCGCCGCGAGTACGGCATTGCCGTCGTCTCCGGCACCGGCTCGATCGTCTTCGGCTGTACGCCGGAAGGCCGGCGATACCGGGTCGGCGGCTGGGGGCATCTGCTGGGCGATGAAGGAAGCGGTTACCAAATCGGACTTCACGCGCTGCAAGCCGTTATGCGCAGTCATGACGGCATCAGTCCGGCAACGGCCTTAACGGATATGATCCGGCACACGTATAGCTTTGACTCAATTACCGAACTGAAAACGTACATCTACGGACCGGACATTCGCAAAAAAGACGTCGCCACCTTCGCCGAGCTGTGCATCAACGCAAGCAAGCAAGGGGATGCCGTTGCCGTGCGCATTATTGAAAGCGCGGCTGCGGAGCTTGCCGTCGCAGTGTCAGCCTTGGTCCGTAAGGACGCCTGGTTCCCGGATTCTGATCTTGTGACGACGGGCTCGGTGTTCAAGCATTCTCCTTTGTTCGCCGATACGTTCCGGCAGACGATCTCCGAAACGTTCCCTGGGCTGCGCCTGCACCCGGCTTCCGAGCAGCCCGCCGCTTACGGCGCCGCCTTGCTCGGCTTCGAGCTCTTTCAAAGAATGCGATAAAAGGAGCAATCCCTATGTATAACCTGCTGAACGAATTAACTACCGAACAGCGCAATCCGAATACGACGCAAATTGACCGGCTCAGTTCCGAGGAAATCGTCCGGCTCATCCACGCGGAGGACCGTCTGGTTACCGAAGCGGTCGGCCGCATCCTGCCGCAAGTCGCGCAGGTCGTCGACCGGATCGTCGCCGCTTTTCAGCGTCAGGGCCGGCTGTTCTACATCGGCGCCGGCACTAGCGGGCGGCTCGGCATTCTCGATGCGTCCGAATGTCCGCCGACCTATGGAACGGACCCGTCCATGGTGCAGGGCATCATCGCGGGAGGCTTTCAGGCGGTCAAGGACCCGGTCGAAGGCGCGGAAGACAGCGAGGAGCTTGGCGCGAAGGATATCGACGAGCATGGCGTCACGGACCGGGACGTGGTCGTCGGCATCGCCGCCAGCGGCCGCACCCCGTATGTGCTCGGCGCCATGAAGCGCGCGAAGGAAAAGCAAGCGACCGTGATCGGTCTGTGCAATAACGAGCACACCCCGATGGCCGGCATCGCCGATCTGATGCTGGAAGCCGTCGCCGGCCCGGAGGTCGTGCTCGGCTCGACCCGGATGAAATCGGGCACCGCGCAGAAGCTGATCCTGAACATGCTGACGACCGCCTCCATGATCCGCATTGGCAAAGTGTACGAAAATCTCATGGTCGACGTTCTCCCTTCCAACGAGAAGCTCGTCTACCGTGCCAAACGGATTATCGGCATGGCGACCGGCGCACCGGAGGATGTGATCAGCGAAGCGTATAACGAGTCCGGAAGACATGTCAAAACCGCAATCGTCATGATTTTGGCGAAGACGGACCGGGACGGCGCGCGCGAGCTGCTGGAGCGTTCGGGCGGTTTTGTACGCCAGGCGGTGGCGCTGGCAAACGGCAATTAACACGAGATCGAGAACAAGGAGGAGAATTTACGGTGGCAGACATACGGCTCGTCCGTCCGGACGAGATGGCTGAAGCGGTCACGCTTTCGGACTCGATTTTTCGCGATGCGCAGCAGATTTCGATGCAACCTGCGTTTCCCGATGTATTTTCAACGGCCTTGGGCCAGTCTTACGGAGCGTTCGAGGACGGCAAGCTGGTCTCGTTCATGGGACTCGTGCCGGTCACGATACGTATCGGAAAAGCAGCGCTCGGCACATATCAGCTCGGCTCCGTCGGCACCGATCCGGCTGCCCGGGGCAAAGGCTACGCCAGCCTGATTTTACAGCGTATTTTTGAACATATCGACAAAGCGGGAGCCTCCCTGCTGCTCATTTCGGGCGGTCGTTCCTTGTATACGCGGGTGAATTGTCTGCCGTTCGGCGTTGTCCGGAGGTATACGGTGGATGCTGCCTCGGCGCAGGCCCTGCAAAGCCGGCACGCTTCCGAAGGAGTGCGGGTGCGCGATCTAGAGCCGACCGATTGGCTGTATATGCGTGAACTGGCGGGTGCAAGAGTGGCCCGCTTCGAGCACAGCGTCACCGACCTGGCGAATCTGGTCCATAACGAGGCGCTCGTCAGCTGCATTAAGATGAAGCACCGGGTGCTCGTCGCTGAGCGGAACGGCAAACCTGCGGCGTTTCTCGTAGCTGCCGTACCGAATCCGCCGCTCGTCCCGAAGCGGGTTCCGTTTCTGATCGAAGCCGCCGGGGACGGCCCGGCCGTTGCGCTGCTGGCCGCGCATGCGCTCAAGCGGCTGGAGCTGGAGCAGATCCAGCTCCCGGTTTCCGTGCACGAAAGCGATTGGCTGGAGGCGCTCGAATCGGTGCCGTACCAAGAGGAGCCGAATCAAGGCACGGTCTATGTGATCCGGCCCGAGCGCTTGATCGAGCAGCTCCGGCCGTACTGGGAGGAAACCGCTCCGGGCCGTCATGAAGCGCTTCGCGTGCAATCCGCGGGCGACGGCCGGGTCAAGCTCGAATACGACGGCTTGTCGGCGGAGTTGGACCCGCAAGCGTTCATCTCGCTCGTCTTCGGCGGAGACGAAGGCATGGCGGAGCATTCCGAGCTTCGCAGCGGGCTGAAAGAGCTGTTCCCGGTGCCGTTTCCTTTTACGGCGGGGTTGAATTATGTGTGAGCGGGCCTCGGGCCCGCTTTTATTTGCGTTGACAAACGCTCGCAGCAGATTTATATTACTTTATAGTAATATTACTTTTAAGTATTTTTTTCTGCAAAGGAGCGATTGTTTTGTCCACGCTCGTTATCGTCATTCAAATTATACTGGCCGGGATGTTCTCGCTTTCTTCCTTTATGAAGCTCAAACGGACGCCGTCGATGGTTCGGCACTGGAACGAGTACCGTTACCCGATGTGGTTCTTGACCCTTACGGGCTTGGGAGAGCTTGCGGGTATCATCGCGCTTCTCGCGGGCTTCCGATTTCCCGCGCTGCTGCCGTACGTCGGTTTGTTCTTCGTCGCTTTGATGCTGGGGGCGATTCACGCGCATCTGTTCCGGGCGAAGCACCGGCCGGTGATGGCTGTCAATGCCGCTGCGATGCTTGCGCTGTCCGTGGTCATGATCGCTGCCACATATTGAACCTCTAAAAACAAAAATAGACCGCCATCCCACCGGGACGGATCGGTCTATTTTTCGTTCAATCTTTTTTGGTCCTTACTTCGATCACTTGCTTAGGTTCATTCCACTTCACTTCATAATGAAGCGCCTCGCTGACGAAGCGCAAAGGCACCATCGTCTTCTCATTCCGCAGGATCGCCGGCACCTCCAGCCGGACATCCTCGCCGTTCGCTCTGGCCAGCGGATTGTTCAATTGCAGCCACAGCACGTAGCCCTCGCGCTCCGCCGAGACAGTCTCCTCCCGGGGACTCCATTCGTATTTCGCCCCCATCGCCTGCAGCAGGTCGGCCAGCGGAAACAAGGACGTTCCGTCAACGACCACGGGCGGCTCTGTAAACGGGACGATCGTCCGGTTCAGCGCCAGACGAACCGTTTGGCCTCCGGAGGACGGGCTCAATTGTACCGCATGCTTCCCTTTGGGGAGCTTCACGACATACTGCCCGTCTTTGTAAAATACGGGAGCCGTCACGGCTTGCCCATCGACGATCACGGCTCCCGGCCATTCGCTGACGCGTATGTACGCCGGTCCGCTCGCCTCATACGAGAAGGCGACGCCCTGCTCCGTGACCGAGCCGTCGACGATCTCCGCGTTCAAATCCGTGATGCTTAAGCTTGCAGCCTGCCGCTGCGTATCGTCCGCCGCCTCGATCCGGTGCCTTCCTCCGGGCACCCAAATGCCGCTGCGGTCCACGAAAGGCCACGGCTTGCCGTCCAGCGAAAAACGCTTGCCCTGCGTGTTCATCGCATAGCGGACGGTTCGATCGTTAGCGGTTTCCCATGCTTGCTCCCCCCGCTTCACGATCGAAGTGGTGCCTGCCAGCGCTTGCGAGGCAAGGCTCCAATCCTGAGGGTTCACGGTATTGACCGCATAGACCGTGACCGTATCCGCTTGCTTGGCCGCCTCGGAAACCAGCATCAGAAACTCCAGGCCCGTCTGCTTTTTCGTCGGGAGCCCGGCGCTGCGTTCCACGATGTTGATGTCGATGGCCAGCTTTTCGCCCTTGCGCTGCTGTGCCCGGTAGGCTTTCCCCAACTTCTCGTAGCGGTCCGGGCCAAGCCCCCACATCGTGTACGGGTCCTCAATTTGCAGCGTAAAGTCTTGTTCGTTCTGAAGCCGAATGAACTGCTGCGAATCGACGCCGATATTTTGCCGCATGTTACTCTCATGCAAGCTGTCGATCTGCGTCATCCACAAGCCCAAAGAAAGCTCGCCGGACAACGATTTCAGGTATTGCATCAGCTCCCGGTTCTGATCGAGCACCGTTTGCGCCCGGAAGTCGGTCAGCTGCTTCAGGCTCTCCGCATTCGTCTTGAAGTAACGGCTGCCGCCGGCATCGAACGCCTCAAGCGGATCGTAGCCGTGCTTCGCCTGAAAGCTTTGGCGAAAAGCCCCGCTCATCGGAGTAAACTTCGACGGGTCTTCCGGACCCGACGCCGGCGATTCGAAATAAAGCTCCGCCAGATTCGCTCCGTCCCATGCGAACGCCGCCAATCGCTTCCGCAGCTCGGCCTTGACCGCTTCCATGCAAGCCGGATCTTCCAGCGCCATCAAATACCGCCAGTCGAGATGCGCGTCTTCCCCCTGCGCCGTCTTCTGCCTCCACTCGGGATGCGCCTCCCAGAACGCTTGGCTGACCATCGGCAGCTCGATCCAGGCATAAACGGATATCCCGTTGCTGTGGGCCGCTTCAATGAACGATTTATAAAAGGAAGCGATCTGTTCCAATTCATACCATGTGCTCAAATGCACTTCGCTCACGCCGTAGCTCTTGAGCCGATCCGCAAGCTCATAGGGGTCTTCCTGATAATGATAGCCCCAATCCATAAATACGGACAGCCGGGGACGCTCCGCCTGTGGCTTCCATTCGAACCATTGCGCCAGGTATTCATGCAGGTAAGGGAGCCTCTCGTACCCATAGCTGCCGCCTTCGCCCAAAGCGACGGCGCTGTACAGAAACTTCCCCTCACCCCGCTTTCCTCCGGCAACGACAGGTGTCCCGGAAGCCGCGTCCTTGGCGAAAACCGACAGCTCGCGGGAAGCGAAACCCTCTATCGTCTGCGAGTTGGCCCAGCGAATGTCGGCTTCTGGATGGCCGGCGTCGGAAAGCCCGGACACCGTGACCTGCGTTCCGTCAAACGCCAAGGCCAGCTTTTCGCTTAGGGGAGTGCGCTGCTCGGTATAGAGCGGCATCCCTTTGGATACCTCCGCTGCGATTCGCTCCGCCGCGCTTCCATCCAATGCGCTTGCCGCGCGTCCCGGCAGGACGAGCAGCTTCACCTTCGCCCAGTCCAGCCGTTCGAGGGAGCCGGAGTCCGTCAACGTGACGGACCGGCCCAAGGTCCGGAGCATCCGGACGTACGGTTCGTTCTCTTTCGCCTCGGGAGCCGAAACCAGGACGATGTTCTCTCTTGGCGACGTTGAGGCGTCCTGCGCGTAAACCCTGCTCCAGGCATAAGGCTGCCAGGCAGCCAACATAACAAAAATCAAAAGCATCGAAAGTACCGTTTTCCTGCTCAACGCTTCCACCCCGCCGATTAGTATGCCTTGCTACTTCATCCGGGGAGCCGTCCATTGTCGCTCTTGCTGTTTTACTGCTTTCCGGCGTCCCGCTTCTCCTTGCGCCGCACCCGAATAAACACGATCAGCATCCCGACCAGCAGCACCGGGATCAGCACCATAAGCCATACCGGAATACCGGGCGCTTTCCCTGCGGGATTCAACGCATTGTCATCTTGAGCCGTCCTGGAATCCGAGGGGGCCGCAACGGTGAACACGGCTTTCGCCTTGTTCATAATGACGACTTGGCCCGGCTTCTTCGTGCTCTTCAAATATTGCAGCAAATTCGGATGAACGAAAGAGCCCTGCTCCCCTGCCCCGGCGTTCACCTTCTGGAAGACGGCCATCACCCGGTTTTCGTTCCAGACCGACGGCTGGATCCAAGCCGCATAATCGGTCGTTTCGTTAATTGCGGCGTACTTCCCAAGCTGCAGCCGGTCGTTTTCCGTCGGGAGCAGCAGTTTGTCGCGCAGCTTCAGCAGTGACGGGAATTGGCCGAGGTCTCCCGGCACGATCACATGGTAATCCTTCAGTTGCTTGAGCGCCTGATCGTCAAGCGGTTCGCGGAATACGGCGATCCGACGGTTCGTATCCGAAGCGGACGTCAAGTCTCCGGCAAGCCGGGAAAGCTGCGACAAGAACGTCCCGTTCACCTGCTGCGGCACGAGAATCGCCGTACGATCCGTTCCCTGGTCGCTGACAAAAGGCGCAGGCCAATGCTGGAACGAACTGTTTTTCGCCATTTCGTGAGGCACGTTGAACGTGCTTGCCTTGTCAACGAAAATCCACCGGCCGTTGTTGCTGTCCCCGGTACAAGGTCCCTCGGTCAGGCCGATATTGGCCGTAAATACAATATCCAGCGCGCCGCTGCTGTCTTTATCCTGCAAAGCGGAGGTTAAAGGGATGTTCAATGTATAGGTATCGCCCTGCGTTTTCGTTTTGGCCAGTTCCTGAAGGGATACCGTCTTGGGGATGCCGTTCACCGTTACCGTCAGTCCGTATTTTCCGTAACGGCCGGCCCCCGTCTCCTTTGTTTTTTTCTCGGTCTTGCGCTCCGTCTGCTCTCCGACCTCGGCCATCAGCAGCGGAGATACCTTCAGCTTCAGCTCCAGCGAGCTCTCGCCGGTCAGCTTCCAATAGGACGGCACGGCGACGTTAAGCTTGCCGGATTCCGGCTTCGTCTCGTTCAGCAGCAGGTGCTCGGAGCCGAACGAAGCGAGCGTCAGCATTTTCAGTTCGTCTCTTTCATCCGCCACCGCAGGCGTCTGGCGGATGACCAGATGGCTTCCGGTAAGCTGCTCCGCCAGCTTCGGATTCGTTAGTACGCGCAGCTTCTCCGCGATCGCCTCATCCTTGGCCCCGGACAGCAGCAGCATTTGCTTCGAGCCGTTCTTCCCGGCCTCCTCCAGGGACATATAGTTCAGCGACAGCTCTTCGTTCTCGGCGCGAACGCCGTTCTCCTCGACGATTTTTTTTACCGGGCCGGTCCAGGCTCCGACGCTTCCCATGGCAATGACATGGGCCGGTTTGCCGTCCGCTTTCGCCCATTCCGACTCCGTCATCATCGGAATCGGCTTTTTCGCCGCCGTCAGCGACGATAACCGGGCCGCCAGCTCCAAAGCGGAGGAAAGCAGCTCGGACGACGGGGCATCCGGCACGACGATCACTCCATATACCTCGTCCGTCGTCCCCGGCTCGATGAAGGGATACGGGAACTCCTTCAGCGGGTCCGCTGTCGTGTACGTCTCCTTCGAATCGATATAGACGAAAGACGAACGCGCGATTTGCAGCCAGTTGGCCGGGTTGTCCGGGTCCTCGCAGAAATCGTCCGAGACGACGCCGTGCTTGGCGAACGTCAGCTTGTGAAAGCCGGGCTTCGCTTCGTCCGCCCCGAGCGCAATCGTCACTTTGCGCTGCTTCGCCTCCTCCTTGGTCAAAAACACGCTCTTCAGCGGCTTATTGTCCACCAGGACGGTCAAGGTAGATTGGGAAGGCAGCAGCAGGTCGGAGTAGCTCAGATCAAGCTCCAAATAATGATTGCTCCCAAGCTCGGCTTTCGGCACATTATAATACACATTGTAAGACCGGTCTACGCCGGTCAGCATGATCGGATCGTTCGCGAAGCGGTGCACGTAACCCGGCGACAACGCCGATACGTTCGAATCGGTCGCGACCGCCGCTCCCTCTTTCCAAGGGGTCGCTTTCACCTGCCGCCCGCCGTCCGCTCCCTCCGCCTTGACGAGGGACGAGTAAGATCCCGACGCCACAAGGACGGTACCCAGCAATAAGATGGCCTTCCTCAGGCCGAAACCGTTGTTCATTGTTCTCTCACACCTATTCGTTGTCATGATACGGCTTCGCCCTTCTTGTCTTTCGAGAAGCGTTCCGTCTTGTACCATTTCGTCTCCTGACGAAACAGCACGCGTTTGATTTCCAAATATAAGGCATAAATGACCAGTGCGATCCACAACTGGGAATAGGTAAAATACATCAGCAGAACGATCGCAAAATTTTTCAGCGTAAACTCCGTCTTTTCGATACTGAGCGCGATCATCACTTCCGTGGCGTACAGGAAGAACGCCAGTATCCATAGAATGATCGAAACAATGCCGACATCCAGATGCAAATCGACAAACAGGTTGATGACGAACAGCAGGTCCGATACGATCACGCCCATGAAAAACATGAAGTACGTGAAAAAGAAGTACACCAGATCGAACACGATCCGTTTCTTTTTCAGCGCGAACAGATGCCGCATAAATTTCAGCACGACGTACTGGTTGCCGCGCGCCCACCGGGTCCGCTGCTTCCACCACACCTTCCACGTTTCCGGCTCCTGCTCCCACGTGATAGCCGCGGGAAAAAACCGGATATAGTAGCCGGCATCGTAGACGCGGATCGTCAGCTCCGTATCTTCGGCGAGCGCCTTCTCGTCCCAGCCGCCCAGCTGCTCAATCAGACTGCGGCGGATGGCAAAATTCGTCCCCGGAATCGTCGTCACCCCGAACCAATTGAAGCGGCCGGCCTGCGCCATCCACTGGAAGGAAATGGTCTCGATGTTGATGAAGCGCGTAAGCAGGTTGCGGGCTGCGTTTACAACGCGGAATTTCCCGACAATGACCCCTGCCGACGGATCGTTCTGCATCGCCAGAATCAGGTAACGAACCGCCAGCCGTTCCGGTGTATTGTCCGCATCATAGACGACGATAATTTCGCCGCTGGAATGGAGCAAGCCTTGGTTCAGCGCGCCCGATTTGCCTTTGCCCGCATTGGGCGGCTTGGTGTGCACCACTTGGACGCACGGATATTTGGCCGCGTAGCTGTCCGCGATTTCGCCCGTCCGGTCCGACGAATTGTCATTGACGACGATGATCTCCAGCAGGTCCTTCGGATAATCGAGCCGGACCATCGCTTTAATTGTCCGTTCAATCACGACTTCCTCGTTGTGCGCAGGGATTAGGATGCTTACTTTGGGAAGCGGAGCCTTGGCTTGCTCCCATTTCTCGATCGGCTTCCTGTACCGCAAATAATGCAGGTACCCTCCTTGCATCAGAAACATGTGGTACAAGAGCATGATCCAGATCATCGTTAACGAGACGTAAAATAAAATTTCAGCCATGGATGCTCCGCTCCTCAAACAACTGCTTTCGTAAGCTCATTCGAATACGCAGCGTATAGATCAGAAACGCAATGACGGCCAGCGCGACGACCGCCGCAATGCCCCATAAAATTTTTTGCGAAACGCCCATATCCCCGAGCTCCGGCAGCGGGCGGGAGGCGGCCGTCAGGACGAGTGTATCCGTACGATCCACCGCCCGAAACCGCTCCGACGGCTTATGCTCCAGACGCTTCAGATCGATCCATTCCAGCCCGGGAACGGTCTCCGCCGCCGCAAGAAATTCCTTCAGCCGGTCCGCTCCGAGATACGGATGATAAAACATGCCGATGACACTGCCGTTCACGAATTGCATTTGTCTTACTTTTCGGGCCGTATCCGCAGCCGCTGAAGGCGAGGCCGCATCGTAGTAGCCAATCGTCTCGGGCAGCAGGGTCATGCCGTGCAGGAACGCAGGGGCTGTAACGTACGGAGCCGCGCTCATCCGCTGCCAATCCCGGTCGCCCAACTGCACCTGCCCGAGCACGTATTGAAAATATTCCGCCGCCACCCGGTACCCTTCCTGACTCATCGTATAGTGCGGAGCCTCGAAGCCGAGCGGAGACAGCCCAAGCTCCGTCAGCTCCTTGATACCGCTCTCCAGCCGGTGACGGGTATACGCTTCGTTGAATTGCCTGTTCTTTTCCGCGTAGCTCTCGTACGCTTCCTTGCTCGGAAAGTCGTGCCTGTACCGGACCGTGACCTCCCGGTCGGGCTCGTCCATAATCGGGGCGTTGTTTTCCACGTCCCAGAACTCGAAGCCCTCTCCGGTCTCCGACTGTCTGTATTGGTGCGTATACCCGTGCAGAACGATGCTTGCGCCGCGCTTCTGCAGCTCTTTCAGCACTTCCACCAATTGCGGCGCATCCTTCAAACGCAGCTGCTCGTGCGTAACCGGATTCGTATACACCGGGATGAGCGCAATCATATAGGGGATGCCTTTTTCCTCCAACACCCCGCCGGCAGCCTTCAACAGCACGGGATCGGACTGCGGGTGGACGTCCTCCAGGCGAATGTAAGCCGGATGGCCCGCCGCAGGCTGCTCCCGGAAAAAGGGATAGAGCCCTTCTCCCAAATAATTCAGAAACGGTGCATCCAGGTTGACCGCGGAAAAATAATAGCTGTTCCGGTCCACCGCAAGCAGCGGATACGCCTGCTCCCCTTTCCATCCCTGCAGAATCGCTTCGCCCCGGCGGAGCGCGATCTGCGCAATCGGATAAGTCTGCTCCAGCAGGTCGTAGGAGGAGTCGTCCCGCTTCGATACTTTGTGGATCGCCACCTTCTGCTCGACCGATACGAACGAAAAACGTTCGCCCAGCTGCCCGACATTGTCGCCGACAGCGAGAAACGGCCCGCTGTAGGCCGCCATGAGCTGCACGGCCTGCTGCGGCAAAGCCTTGGGCACCACGCCGTAATACACCAAATGCGTGATGCCGCGAAGATCTTCGCTCTCCACGGCTTCGTCGCTCTTGAATACGACATTCCCCGTAAAACGGCCCAGCAGAAGATCCAAAATCCGGACCGATTCGCTAATCGCCCCGTCCTCCGTCGTGTACACCACCAGGATTTTGCGGGCGTCTTCCGTTTCTTTCGCCGCCGAAGCCCACGCCCCGTGCGCATTTCCTATCAGCAGCAGCAGGGCGCCAAACAAGACAACGGTCCGGAACGTTCTATGGAATGTACTGCTCAAGCTCATCGTTCGCATGCTGCACCAGCTCCTTCGCGTCGCCAAGTCCCTCGTTGTAGCTTGCAACGCCGAAAGCCACGCTTAGCGTAACGGCTTGTTTCTGATTGGCAAGCACGTGGGTTTTGAACAAACTGCCGATTTTTCCGATCACGATATCCGCATTTTCTTCCTCGGTGTTCGACAAGATGACAGCAAACGTATCGTCCGCAATACGGAATTTGCGGTCGGTCATTCGGGTATGGTTCCACAAAATACTAGAAAGGGATTGCAGCAGATGAAGCGTCTCCTTGGCGCCGTACAAGGTTTGAAACTGCTGGAAGTACTTGACCTGGATCAACAGAAGCGTAAAGGGCGCGCCGGTTCTTCGCGAGCGCTTGAACTCGTCCTCCATTTCGAACAAGAAGCGCTTGTAATTGTCGAAGCCGGTCGGTTCGTCAATGGTGACAAGCTGATCGAACTTGTCCTTCATCTCTTGATTTTCGGCCGTGGTTGTCGCGACCCACTTGTGAAGCATACCGGTGACGACCGGCGCCGCAAGGATCGCCGCCATCCAGATGACAATCTCTCCCGGTGACAGGAAGATCGCGGAAGAAACGAACGCCTTCCATAGCAAAATGGACCCGAATACGAACAGGACGGCGAGACTGAGGCCCAGACCGGCCACCAAGCCGAATACCGTCCCCGCGATGCCAATGAGCAGGACGGCAGCCAGCAAAAGCGCGTTGCTCCAGGAGACCGGAGGAAACCCGGCCGCAAACAAGCAGACAAGCGGCGTAAGCAGCAGCAGGAGGAGCTGATAGAAAAGATAGGTTTGATTTTTAGCGTAGAAGCCCTTCATCGTACATTTTCCTTTCCGCCAATAACGGAACGAGGTTGTCGAAAATATGCGTGTCGTCGTCGAACACAAAACCGCCATACCATTCGTTCGCGGGGTTCAAGATTTGAAAGCGCAGCATCCGGTAATACAGCGTTTGGGCAAAGTCCCGGTCCCCAAGCTCCACAGCGCTCAGGATCGCCAACCCGTAGGCCGCCGGAGATTCGAAGTCTACCGCGGGCAATTTGGATTGAGCATGGTACCTTCCGTACAGGACGCCATACTTCTTGAACTGTTCCTTGAGCAAGGACCAGACCTCGTCTGAGGGGATGCCCGCCTGGGCGCGATGGTAAACGATATACAGTTGATCGATCCAGTTGATCTCGTCGTTATACAGATAGGTTCCTTTATCCGAATCGTAGGAGAACGGAAACCACGTGTCGCGCGTCGGGAGGTTCTTCAGAAAATCAACGGCACCCGTGTAGACCGGTTCGCTCAGCTTGCCGCGCTCGTACATCACTTTGAATGCGGAGACCTGCAAGTAGGACAAGGTTAAAACATTGCTTTTCCATGCGGAGGCATGGTCGTAGAAGTCGGAGAACCGGCCTTCATTCGCGACCATATTTTGGGCGATGCTGCCGGAGATCGTATCCGCCAGCGCCGTGTAAGCCGGCTTGTCCCACCTGCTGCCGGCCTTGTACAAGGCGTCCGCAATCCGCAAATCGTCGATCAAAGCGTTGGTGCTGACCGCTTCGGACGACGCGCCGACCTTCCAGTAAATCCAGCCGTCGTCTTTGAGAAAACGGTCTCGCAGAACGCCGACGTTTTGCTCGAACAAGGTCTGGTCGCCCTTCTGGACCGCGTACTGAAGCCATAGCCCGATCGATTCGGAAAGCGCCTCTTCGCCCTGCGCCACATCCCGACCAGCGGAAGCGTGCGGCTTCAAATTCGTTTTCAGCGTCCCGTCCGCGTTCACCATGTGCCGCCGGATAAAAATTTCTCCGGGCAGCCTGTCGCTCCGGGACTCCGAATCGTCCGCCTTTCCCTTCAAAGCATTCGATGCGAATGGCCCTCCTGCCAGCAGTAAAGCGGCGGCCATCAGCATAACCAATAGAGCGACGGTAACATAAGCCAGCCTCATTTCGTCCCGTTCTTCCTTTCCCATCCGGCAGCGTCAGCTTCTAAGGTCTGCGGTCCGTGTTTGTATTTGCGAACAAAGATGTTTGTTTTTACGAACAGCGTACCACCGATGCTTTCATTTCACAACTGGTTACGAAACTTTTTTGAGAGGCTGTCAGGCAATGGAAATACGCCCGGTTCACAATCTCCGGGCGTTACTTCCATCAGGCGCAAATTTACGCCCGTTCCACTGATTTATTGCACATCGTCCGTCATGCTGCTCTTCCAGGCTTCGCTTCCGTCAGCGTTCCTTACGGATTCGTGTGAAACGGTAGCTTCCTGCACGTCACCGAAGCCCCAATGGCTTTCCGCCACATCCGGGAACTGAGGGGCAACCCCTTTCTGCGGACCGCGATACAGCATCCGGTTAATCATCGTCACCGCTTCGACCCTGCGGATGCTATCCGCAGGCTTGAAGGTGCCGTCCTCGTAACCGGCAAGAAACTTGCTGCGGTACAGCTTTGCATTTTCCTTCATTCTCGCAACAATCACTGCCAGCTCTGCACGCGTCAGAGCGTTCTCCGGGTGAAACTTGCCATCCGGATAGCCTAAAATGTAACGTTGATGGTTCAGATTTCCGTAACGGTCGGAAAACACTTTCATCTTGACCGCAGAGTCGGCCTTCGCAGAGCTCGATGTATTTCCTTCCACCGTGAACTTTCCTTGAATATCGAATTCCGCATCCGCTGCGGCGACCGCTTTCCATTTCAGCTTGAGCTTGTAGCTTCCTGCTTGACCGGCCGACAGCTTGCCGACTTTCCGCGTCACCGTGTTCCCGCTCCTTTTTCATCTTCTCTCTCCTGAAATAGCAATTCTACTTTCCGGTTTTTGTCTTCACGTCTCACCCTCATTCTTTTTAAAGAACAATTTTTGCTCACTTTACCAACCACTTCTGAACAAAATCTGAACACCTTTCGACAAAAGACAGCCGTTCGAGTCTGTCTAGTCGCAAGACTTGCTGGAAACGGGTGAAAGAGCTTCTTTTTACCAGATCATCCAAATCTTAATTTTGTGAAATAATTAACATTTTTTCGTTTTAAAATGCAGAAGAGGACGAAATTTTGATATGATCATAAATAGGAAAATGGCGGTTTTATGCCGTTCGTTGGAACGAACATTTTTGTTGTGTAAATAGGCTTTTATAACAAATAGATTGCTTTTGCATACAGAAAGAGGAGGGCGCGAATTTGGCCACTCAACTACACGACAATGGGGTCGGGTTTGTACGGTTTGCGCAAAGCGAGGTGCACCGATGATTCGGATCATTATTGCAGACGACGAAGCGCTGGCGCTGTTCAGCTTGCAAAAGCAGCTTGAGAAGCTGAACGGCGGCGGCGTTGTGGGCGCCTACCAGAATGGGACGGAAGCCGTCGAGGCGGTGCTGCGCGAGAAGCCGGAAGCCGTCTTTTTGGACATCGACATGCCGGAGATGAGCGGCTTGGAGGCGGCCGAGATCATCATGTCGCACTTGCCGGAAACTGAGATCATCTTTGCGACGGCTTATGAGGAATATGCACTCAAGGCTTTTGAGCTGGCGGCGATCGATTATTTGCTGAAGCCTGTCTCCACTCAAAGGCTTGCCAAAACATTAACCCGGCTGTCGCAGGCCAAGGCCGCCAAAACCGAACCGGAGCACCTCGCGGCCCGGTCGTCTAAGACGAAGGATCAGCTTATGATCCGCTGCTTTCAGACGCTGGAGGTCGACACCGGCGAATCCGGGCCCGTGCATTGGCGAACGAACAAAGCGCAGGAGCTGTTCGCCTACTTCGTTCACCTTCGGGACCAGCCCGTGCGCAAAGATGCACTGCTAGAGCTGTTCTGGCCCGATATCGATCCGAAGAAAGGCTACACGCAGCTCTACACGACCATTTACCAAATCCGCAAAACCGCAAATGCCGTCCATCCCGGCATCCGAATCGTTAGTGGCGATAAAGGGTACCGGCTCGAGCTGAACGGCGTCGGCGTTGACGTGGTGACGTGGGAGGAGGGACTGCAGACGGCCCCTCTGCTCAGCGAGCATACGCTCGCACGGCATTTGCAGCTGCTGGAGCTGTATCGCGGCGACTATCTGGAGGATTGCGGCTATTGGTGGGCGGAGAACGAACGGGAGCGGCTGCGGATGTTGTGGTACCGTCACGCGATGCGCGTTGCGGCTTTTCTGGAAACGCGGGACAATGCAGCGGAAGCTTTCCAGCTCTATTTCCTCATCCAGCGCCGATTCCCGTTCACGGAAGAGGTGTACTGGGCGCTGATCAAGCTCTTCACGTACATCGGGGACCGGGTGTCAGTGGAACGGCAGTACGATACGCTGTCGCAAATGCTGCACGACGAATTCGGTACGAAGCCGACGAGAACGCTTGAGCAATGGTACCGGGAGCGGGTTGTTTAAAAAATGTTCAGAACCTTCGTCTATACTCAGGAGGCGGTTTCTTCGCGTGCGGTGCAGGCACGTGCAAGAAGCGTAGTTTCTTGAGGCGGTGATACCATTGGCCAAAATTATGGTCGTAGACGATGCCGCATTTATGCGGATGTTTATGAAGGATATATTGGAGACTGCTGGGCATCAAGTCGTATGCGAAGCGGCCAACGGAAGGGAAGCAATTGAGAAGTATGTTACGTTTCGTCCGGACCTCGTCACGATGGACATTACCATGCCCGATATGGACGGCATCGAAGCGTTGAAATTGATTATGGAGCGGGACCCTGCGGCGCAAGTCATCATGTGCTCGGCGATGGGGCATCGGGAGATGATTCTCGAGGCGATCCGAAGCGGAGCAAAAGATTTTGTCGTCAAGCCGCTCCAAGGCTCGCGGGTGCTTGACGCCGTCGACAGGCTGCTTGAGGTCTAGAGGGAAAAACATGAAAAAAGGAGGCTTGAGTGCCTCCTTTTTTCTATTCCCTCGTGTCCGAGGCGGAATCTCCATGCCGCTCCGGCCCGACGAGCCGACCCCGCTTGTACACCGCTTGCACGTCCAGCTTGCCCGCCTCGGCGTTCCAGCGGAACGTCACCGCATCCGCAGCCTGCCCGATTTCCAGCGTACCGATCCCTGTGCAGCCGAGCAGGCGGGCAGGTCTATCCGTCGCCATGGCTACGGCCGTAGCCAGCGGGGAGCCTGTCATCTGCGAGAATCGCCCTACGCAGTCCGCCAGACCGACCGCCGCTCCAGCCAGCAGGTTCGGATTCTCCACCATGTGCAGCCGGCCGGACGGCAGCAGCTCGACCTGGCCGCCGACATGCGTGCGGTAAGTGCCCGGCGGTAAGCCCGCCAAATGTACGGCATCGCTGACAAGCAGCAGGGCGTCGCCTTTCACTTTGTGCATTACGTTCACGACGGAAGGGTGCAGATGATGTCCGTCGCAGATGACGCTGGCAGCAAGCCGATCTTCCGCCAACTGCGACCAAATATAGTGCGGATGGCGCGGAAGCTGCGGGTGCGCCCCGTTCCCGAGATGCGTGCTCATCCTAGCTCCCGCTTCCGCAGCAGCCGCGATGTGATCGTGATCGGCAGCCGTATGGCCGATGCCGGCAACGATGCCCGCCTCCGTCAGCTTGCGGATAAATGCCGCAGCGCCCGGGCGTTCCGGCGCCAGCGTAACCAGCCGGATGCGGCCCCCCGAAGCCTCCTGCCATACGTTGAACTCGGCCCAGTCCGGGTCCCGCACATGCTCCGCCGGATGGGCGCCCCGCGGTCCGTTTTCGCCCGATATGTAAGGTCCCTCCATGTGAATGCCCACTACGGCGGAAGCCGTCAGCTCATCCTGCTCGCAAGCGAGCCGTACCGCCGTCATACAGTCTTTCATCTGCTCGAAGCTCGCCGTAATAACTGTCGGGCAGAAGGACGTCGTACCGGAAGCCAGTACCGCTCGGACCACCCGCTTCACGGTCTCCACCCTCCGGTGCATGTCGGCCCCCGTCAGGTTGATGTCCTCTCCCCCGTACCCGTTGATCTGCAGATCGACGAAGCCCGGAGCAATCCAGAGCTCGTCAGATCCTGACGCGGCTTTGCCTGAGCTTTCCGTCTCTTCCATCGAAGCAACGATACCCCCGGATGCAACCAAACGAACCCGTCTCCCCGTATCCGCCCGCCGTCCTTCGATTACCGTCGTATTGGGATCGGTCATTTTCGTCCCTCCTTTATATGCGCCGTTATTGCGATGCAATGCGGGAAGCGCTGGCGAAATCCAGAAACATATCGCAGCGGGCCGACCGTCTCAAGATAGACGCCGGGCAGGACAAGTCGACCGGGCCGAACAACGTCCGGTGTACCGCATCGCTTTTGCGTTCGCCAGGCACCGTGCAAATAATATGCGAAGCCGATACGATGGACGGAATCGTTAGCGTCAGCGCTTCGCGAGGCACCGCATCAAGCTGCGGGAAGCAGCCGTCGTTGACCTGCTGCCTGCGGCTCGTCTCGTCCAGCACGACCTTCTTAATGCGGGCGGGATCGGCAAAGTCCGCCACATGAGGATCATTGAAGGCGATATGTCCGTTCTCGCCGATTCCGATACAGGCAATATCGATCGGGTGCCGCTCCAGCAGCTCCGTGTAGCGGACGCACTCTTCGACAGGATCGTTCAAGCCGTTCAATGCATGAAATTTGAGCGGCGTCCGGAATGCGAACAGCTCCGTCCGCAAATACGTCGCAAAGCTCTGCGGCGCCTCAGTCGGCAGACCGACATATTCGTCCAGATGATAGCAGCGGATGCGCTCCCATGCGACCGAGTCTATTGTACGCAATGAACGCAAAAATTCGTTCTGCGACGGAGCAGAAGCAAATACGACCGCGATCGTCTCCTTCTCCTGCAGCTTCGTCCGGATCACTTCCGCCAGCCGCTGCGCCGCCGCTTGCCCCATGGCTTCCCGGCTATCGTACGCCTCGGCGGTCACCTGTTCGATCGTCCATTGCTTCATTATCCGTCCTCCTCCAATCGTTTGTTTCCGGCTCAAGTCTCAAGACTTATTTCAGTTCGTCACCGTTCGGACGGACTGCCGTACGACGAGCTTCTCGTCGAAGATGATGCGCTGCGCCGGAGTATCCGGCCCGCCGAAAATCCGCCCGAACAGCGTACGTGCCAACGCTTTGCCCGCCTCATAGGTTGGGATAGAGACGGTTGTCAGCGGAAAAATCATCAGGTCGATATCGTCAAAGCCGATCAAGGACATATCCTCCGGAATCCGAAGGCCTTCGCTTTGAAAAGCTTTGACGACTCCCAGCGCGACCACGTCGTCGAAGCAGATGAGCGCCGACGGCCGTTCTTTCAACGCAATCAGCTTCCGGCCGATCTCTACCCCATCCGCGAGCTCCTGGGCTCCCTCGAAAGTAAACTCCGCCCGCAAAGCAAGCCCGCGCGCCGACAAAACATCCTGGCATGCCCGAAGGCGCTCCCGCGAGGCCCTGGACGTGGGAAGCCCGGCAGCGAAGCCGATGCTGCGATGGCCCCGTTCGAGCAAATGCTCCGTCACCTGCCGCCCGCCGTCGTAATCGTCGAACTCGACATACGAGTTGTCCAGCCCCGGCACGCTTCCGAGCAATACGAAAGGGACGGACTTCGCTTTCAGATCGAACAAGTGGTCGAACGTCACCTCCTCGAGCAGCGGTGCAACGATCAGGCCATCCACGCGTCTGCTTAGCATCGCTTGAATCTGCTCTTTTTCAGTCCGGTGATCCTCGAAGCTGCTGCATAGAAATACCGTATAGCCGTATTCGCTTGCGACCTCCTGGACCCCCTTGGTCAGCTTGCTATAGAACGGATTCGTGATGTCCTTGATGACAAGCCCGATCGTTTTCGTATATTTCGTAGACAATCCCCGGGCAATCTCATTCGGAACGTAGCCGTACTGCTCGGCTGCCTTCAGCACCTTCTGTCTCGTTTTCTCCGAAAATCCGTCCTTGTTGTTCAGCACGCCCGATATGGTGCTTTTGGCGAGACCGGTCATTTTCGCCAAGTCGCTAATGGTGAGCTTCACGATCCGCGCCTCCTCAATTTTGAACCGGTTCAAATTTATTTTTTAATAAAAGGAAATGCTTTAATAAAAACATTTCCATCATAATCTATAACTAATTTGAACCGGTTCAATTTTTCTGTATTATATGCCCTCATTGCTCGTCCTGTCAAGCTGCAGCAAGGCTAGCGCTGCGAACGTCGACGTAAAAAAATCGAGCGTGCGCCGAAGCGGCACCCTCGATTTTATACGGATATTCTCGGGTGCAACCGCTCAAGGCAGAGCCGGAAGCCGGACGGTAAATGTCGTGCCCGTGTCGGGAACACTCTGCACGGCGACGGAGCCCGTATGCATCTCGACGATCCGCTTGACGATCGCGAGCCCGAGCCCACTGCCTCCCGTGCTTCGGTTGCGGGACCTATCCGCCTTGTAGAACCGCTCGAAAATATGCGCGACATCGTTCTCGGGGATGCCGATCCCGGTATCGGTGACGAAAACGACCGCCTGCTGCCCGCTGCGCTTAAGCCGAACGCCGATCGTCCCGCCGGCCGGGGTGAATTTGATGCTGTTGTGCAGAAGATTGACCCACACTTGGCTCAGCAAATCTTCGTCAGCCTCGATGCTGACGTCTTCCAGCGACACGTCCATGTCGATTCCTTTATCGTGCCACTGCGGCTCGCACGCCAGAATCAGGCTGCGCAGCTGCTTGTCGAGACGGTACCGCCTCCGCTCGAACGGATGATGGTCGGATTCGAGGGAGGTCAGCTTTAGCAGGTTTTCGCTAAGCTTGGACAGCCGGGCGCTTTCCTTTTCGATGATGCCGAGATAATGCATCCGTTCCTCCCGGCTGAGCTCGTCGCTTTGCAGAATGCGCGCAAAGCCGCCGATCGACGTCAGCGGCGACTGAATTTCATGGGAGACGTTGGAGATGAACTCCTGGCGCATTTTTTCCATCTGATTGAGCTCGACGGCCATGTGGTTGATGCTTTCGACGAGCTCGCCGAACTGGCCCGGGGCGCGCTCGTCCGGAGGAATGCTGACAGTGAAATCGCCTTTGGCGATCCGCTTCATCGCATCGATCATCGGCCGGAACATTTCCATGCGCTTGTCGCGAAAAATTACTCCGATCGTCCCCATAATCCCCATGCTGGTAACAAACGCGACCAATTGGGTGAATAGCTGGCCGACATAATCGGAAGGCCGGCTTCCAAATGCGTTCAGCAAATAACGGATGAAGAAATAAGCGGCCGACCAGCTCGCCAGCGATAATAAAAGTAATACGCAAATCCCGCAGACACTTTTAAAAAATCTCCATCTGTGAGCCGCTTTCCGGTTCACCTGATGCTGTGCTTCCACTCCCTTCCCTCCTTATCCGCTATAGGTTTAAACGTGCTGCTCTTGAATGCGAAGCTGCTGTGCGGCAAATTCGCGGTACAGCGCATGCGTTTGGAACAACTGCTCGTGCGTGCCGATGCCCGTTACTTTGCCTTTCTCAAGAAAGACGATTTGGTCCGCATCCACCACGGTTGACAGCCGGTGCGCAATAACCAGCGTCGTCCGTCCCTGCATCAAATTGTTCAGCGCTTGCTGCACGACGATTTCCGACTTGCTGTCCAGACTGGAGGTCGCCTCGTCCAGCATCAAAATTTGCGGGTTGCGCAGCAGCGCCCGCGCAATCGCAATCCGCTGCCGCTGCCCGCCGGACAGCTTGACGCCCCGTTCTCCGACTTCCGTTTCGTAGCCGTTCGGAAGCTCGTGAATGAACGTATCGGCATAAGCCATGCGCGCCGCCTGCTCCAGCTCTTGATCCGTCACGTCGTGCGGCAAGCCGTAGCAGATGTTGTCGCGGATCGTCCCGGCAATCAAAGGGCTTTCCTGGGAGACATAGCCGATGCGGCTGCGCCACGACGGCAGCGAGTACTCATCGATCGGCTCGCCCCCGAGCTTGATTGCTCCACCGGTCGGCGGGTAGAACCGCTCCAGCAGTGCAAACAGCGTCGTTTTTCCGCTGCCGCTCGGGCCGACGATGGCTGTGACTTTGCCGGGCTGCATGGTGAAGCTGACATCGTCCAGTATCGTTTCGCCGGCTTTATAGGCAAAGGTTACGCGTTCGAGCGTCAACGACTGGCCTGCGTTATCAAGCGGCTTGCCGGAAGCATGATCCTCTTCCCCGAGCTCCAGCAGCGCTGCAATTCGTTCCGTCGCCCCGACCGCCTTTTGAAACTGCGTGAAGAAGTTCGTAATTTGCGTAATCGGCATTACGAATTGAAACAAATACAGGATGAATGCCACCAGATCTCCTGCCGTCAGCGTGCCGGAAGCGACCCGCGCGCCGCCGTACCCGATAATGACCACAAGCAGCAGCATCAGGATGAAGAAGATAAGCGGCCCGACCCAAGCCGAAACGATACCTTCCTTCAAGCCAAGCCGGAACAGCTTCTCGATGCCCGTCCGCCCGTTCCGGTATTCGACCGTCTCCGCATTCGAAGCCTTCACAAGCCGGATCTCCGACAATACCCGGCTGATCACCGCCGTAAAGCCGGCCGTTTCATCCTGAAGGCCGACCGAAATCTTATGCATCTGCCTGCCGAGCGGAGCCAAAATCAAGATAGCCAGCGGCACGACGATCAGCATGATCAGCGTCATTTTCCAATCGAGATACAGCAGCACCGCAATTGACCCGACTACGCCCAGAATGCCGGTGAAGAAGCCGGTCAAGTGCTCGCTGATCAAGCCTTTGACGACGCCGGTATCGTTGGTCATCCGGCTGATCGTCTCCCCCGTCTCATGATTGTCGTAATAAGAGACCGGCAGCACGAGCAGCTTGTTCCACAGCCGGTCCCGCAGGGACGCAACGACCTTCTGCCCTGCCCGGTTGAGCAAATAAACGCCGACACCGCCCGCAATCGCTTGAACGATGAAAGCCACTCCCATCAGCACGATCTGCGTCAGGCTTAAGGAGGTCAGCGAAAAGCTGTCGACCATATTTTTCGTAAACAGCGGAATCGCCAAGCCGACCAAGGTTGAGATGATGCTTAGAAACAGCGCAGCGGCAAGCAGACCCTTGGAAGGCTTCGTTTCCCGGACCAGCCGGATCAATTGCCGCCAATTCGCCGATGTTTTCGGTTTTGACATGTGTGTCCCAACTCCCATTCTATTTTCCTATAACTCTCTTCCGTTTGACAATCTGTACTTTACGATACTTTTTTAAACGGAATATTAACGGAAAAGACTGGAATACAAGGGAATGAAAAAAAAGCCTTAATCCGCCAAAAGCATCGGATTAAGGCCGACTTTGCAGCCACTCAACAAAGACTAAACAGCCGCTTCTTCCGCGGACCGTCTCCTGATTTCACTTACCGTCTCTTCCGGAGTCTGCTCGGACGTATCGAGCCACAGGCCGATCTTCGGCGTTTCGTTATGCAAAATGCCGTTCAATCCGGAAACCGTCCACAATCCGTAGCCTTTCTTCCCCCGGGCCGCCTCTCTTGCGGCAACCGCCTCGCCACTGGGCGCCAGCACGACGACATAAAGCGGACGATGCCGGACGAAAGAGACGAACTCTTCCAGCATCGGACCGACGACGACGTCCTGCACGATGACGGTGAAGCCGGCATCGGCATACGTATCGGCCGCGGCGGCCGCCAGACGGTACCGCAAACGCAGCTGACGGGTCGCCTCCTCCGAGGCGTCGGGAAGCAGCTCTTCCCGGCCTGCGACGATCATCCTGCGGAACGCGTCGCCGCGCAAATGAACTCCCCGGCCGAATTGCTCGGCCAGCAACTGCGCGACCGTCGATTTGCCGCTCGCCATCACCCCGGTGATGAGATAAATTGCGGTTTCTTCATTGTGTTTCATGCGAATGCCCCTCTCCGGCGAACTTCGTGTCGCTTCCAGTGTAACATCCGCGCAGCAACCATCATTAGGGACGGTTTGGATAAAACGATTTGCTCCTCCGGTCCGAGGTCAAAACAGCGCCGGTAAGCTGCTATTTGACTATGGCGGCGCTAATTTCCGGGTGCATGCGCCCCCATCCTTCTTTCGCGTAACGCCCCTCCATTCGAAGGCGCTCCAGCCAAGCTTTCGCTTCCCGCTCCCCGGCTCCAGTCACGGTCCGGTATGCTTTTTGCAAGGCCGACTCCACCTCCAGAGACATTTGAGCGTCGTCCCCGCATACGTAGATGCATCCTCCCCGATCAAGGATGTCCATCAAATTCGAGGCATGGCGCTCCAGCAAATGCTGTACATGGATGCTGCTTTTCCCTTCCGCACGGGAAAAGGCTTGATGAAGCGTCACGACATCCTCCCTATCGTAGCGCTCAAGCTCCTCGCGATAAATCGAATCCGCTTCGCTCCGGCATCCGATATAAAGATGCGCCTCGCCCAAAGCGGCTCCCTTCTCCCGGATCGCGGTCCGCGCTTGCAAAAAGCCCCGAAAAGGCGCCGCTCCCGTCCCGGTCCCGACCATAATGATTGGTGTCACCGGATCTTCCGGGAGCCGCAATCCGGCTTCGGACGCGCGGATGAAGAGCAAGACTTCATCACCTGGCCTGCATTCGGCCAGGTGATTCGAAGCAGTCCCGCGGTATTCGCCGCTCCCACTCCAAGCGGGGTCCTGCACCACATCTACGGCAATGCTGACATGCCTTGGGCTGGTCTGCGGAGAGCTGGATATGAAATAATACCTCGGTTGCAGAGGCAGCAGCAGCTCGATCAGCCTTTCGAACGGCAGCTGGCAAGCTTCATATTTTTCAAGCAGATCGAGCATGGTTATGCGCTTCTTCAGGATCTGCTCCTCGTAGACGCTCTCCTCAGCCAACACTTCCAATTCACGCTTGTGCGGAGGACACACCGTATAGGCCGCAAGCTCGTGCAGTTGCTCGCGGGTAACGGCTTCCTGCAGCTCTACGCACCGGCTCAGCAGCTCATGGATACCGACCGGTCGATCCAGCGGGAGATGCGCGAGGCCGTTATCGTTTGCCGCCGTGACAATCAATTGATCGCTCCCCTTCAAGCCGTACCGCCGCAAAATCCGGCCGACGTTTGCCAGGCTGTTGCACGGTAGCACGCCGAGAAGATCGCCCTCCCGGTAGGTAACCCCATCCGGCAGCGCGAGCTCCAGATGCCGTGTACTCCGGCTGCTGCCGGCCATCCGGAGCTCGCGGTTCCCCGTCACCGAGGCGTAAACGGCATCATAAGCCCGGACAAGCGGAATGGTTTCCAAACCGCTGACCATTCGAACACGAATAATGCTTTCTGATTTCTCCGCGTCGCTTCGTTCCAGTTCGAAAGCATGCCTAAGATCAGACCATAGGCGGACCCGCCATTCGTCGAGCTGCTTCTCGAAGTCGCCGCCGGCATCAGCCTCGCCGCGCACCGAGAGTTTCACTGCCCCTTTCCGTGCCAACTGCTCGTCAATCCACCGCGGCACATCCTGATACGTATTGGACCAGCTGCGGTCCCCGCATCCGAATACGGCATAGCGAACCCCTTGAAGCTCGCCAGGCCGCACGCCTTCCAGCCATTTCACGAACTCACGCGCATTGCCCGGAGGCTTGCCGTTATAAGACGCGGTGACGATAAGCACCGCCCCGTCCTTGGGCAGCCTTCCGGCCCAATCGTTCAGCGGCGCAGCCTCGCTTCGGAAGCCCCGCGCCCGAGCGGCATCCGCCAGCTCGCGGGCAAGCCCTTCCGCCGTGCCCAAATTGGAACCGTAAAGCACGAGCAGAGACGTCTTTTCCGCCCCTGCAAGCGGACAGTTCGCCTGCGCCTCCCTTGGCTCTGCTTCAACGGCTCGGGAATAGCCTGCTGTTTCCTGTTCATGAACCGCCGGGCTAGCCGTCTTATGCCGCAGCCGCACGCGGATATGAAAATCGCTCGGCTTGAGCGTCAAGGTTTGCTTCACGTCCAACTGATAGTTCGTATGATCCACCAGCTCAAAATGCCGGACAATCATGCCGAGAACCAGCGTCGCTTCGTGAAGCGCGAACTGCATGCCGATGCAAGCCCGCTGCCCGTTGCCGAACGGCTTGTAGGCATGATTGGGAATTTTGCCGGGATCTTCGAACCGTTCGGGGCGGAATTCGTCCGCGTCGGCGCCCCAAGCGGCTTTGTCCCGATGAAGCTGCGGCAGGATCACCCCGATGCCTTCCCCTTTGCGAATGCGATACTTGCCGCCAATGACCGTATCTTCCTTCGCATAGAGCTCGAATCCCGGGGCCGTCGGCCATAAGCGCAGCGATTCATTTAAAATCATCCGAATGTAATGGAGCTGCAGCACCTGCGAATACGACGGAAACGAATCCGTCAGCACCCGGTCTGCTTCCAGATAAGCCTTCTGCAGCACATCCGGATGCTTCAGCAAAAAGTATAAAGCGAACGATAACAAGCCGCTTGTCGTCTCGTGTCCGGCGATCAAGAACGTGATGATCTGATACCGGATATTTTCGTCATCCAGCGTCTCGCCTGTCTCCGGGTCCTTCCCGTTCAGCATCCGGGCAAGCAGGTCGATTTCCCCCCGGTCCCCGTTTGCTTTTCGTTCCTCGATCATTTTATCCACCAAGGAAAACATCGTTTGAATGTCTTCGTTAAACTGCTGTCTCGTTCGCACCATGAGCAGGTGTTGGATCTTTAGGCGGCTGCCTTGCAGCATCGCTTCGTTCAGAGCGCGGACCATGCTGTTAATAAAAGGGCTGGGCGTTTCGCGATAAAAACTGTTAAAACGGTAATTGAAGCCGCATAAGCCGATCGTGTCCAGCGTAAGCCGGGTCATATCTTCCGCGACATCGATGCTTTCGTTGGGGTTGAGACGGGCCCATTTTTGAATCAGCTGCGAAGCGATATCGACCATCATCGCATGGTACCCTTTCATCGCCTGCTGGCTGAAGGTGGGGAGAAGAATCCGGTGCGCTTTTTGCCAGTTCGGCTCATCCGTGCGGCTTGTAAACAACCCGTCTCCGCCAAAGGCGCGCACGTTCTCCAGGTCGCCCTTTATGCTTTTATCGAAGCGCGATTCGTCGCAAACTTCCGCTACGAGATCATGTCCGGACACCACAATGCTGGAATAACCCGGAAGCGTGATCCGGTATATAGGGCCGTACTCTTCTGCAAGTTTACAAAGCGAAAGGGTCGGTTTCTTGCTGTCGATCAAAGGTAAATTTCCTAGGGGACCATAAGTTTTGGGTTGAGGAATAACTCCCGTTTCACTCATAACAACCATCCTCCCGATTCCATTTGCCTTGCCCGAGCCGCTTTAAACCTGCTTTACGGCTTGCTTGCTTTAAACCCGTGGTACAGCGTCTCCAGAACTAGCGCCGCCGCCGATTTTTTGGCAACGTGGCCTTCATGAACCTGCTGCCAGGTGACAAAGAGGAGCGAATACAGCACGTTCAGAATCCATTCGCTGCTCATATCTTGCCGGAAATGGCCTTTGCGCTGCAGCGATTGGATCATGTGGTGAATCGGTTCCTTCAGCTTCTCCTCGGCCGCGGACATCTCGGGGTTGTAATTCAGCGAGGTTTCATGAGCGAGAAAATAAATTTTGTCTCCCAGCGGAATCAGCGCTTCCACCAGCTGCGAAATGTAGGTTTCGCTCGATTCCTCGTCCAGCGGGATACGGCTTATCGTTTCTTCCACAACCTGCGCCGCTCTTAGCCCCAGCTGCAGCATCAGCTGCTCCCTGCTCGCCACGTACCGATGCAGGGTGGCGATGCCGATGCCCGCGTATTCGGCAATCTCGTTCAGGGATGCCGTAGGCTTCTCGACCAGAAGCTCCGTAGCCGCATCAAGTATGGCACGGAGCCGGAGCTCCTTTGTTGCCGATCTGGCCGTCGCCATAATCTCTGCCTCGCTTTCGATGGAATTTGATAGATAAATCTATCATTTGATTCCATTATAAACCAGTACATACATAAATTCAAATAAAAAAAGCCGTACTGCTCGCGGCTGAGATGATGCTCCAGATGTGGGATTTGTCCGTCTTTGCTCCGAATCGGCCTTTTTTCAGGAGTAACAAACTAGTGAAATCGCCGCCGGGTCATGCTATGATATGAAAATGCATTACTACTAAACCATTTGATGGACAGCGAGGTCCCGATGAATCCGTACTCCCTCTATTATGAATTCGATCGTCAGGCATGGTCCGGACTGCCCGCTACCGCGCCGCTTCGCATTACGATGGAAGAGTTCGAGCAGCTCAAAGGCCTGAACGATAAAGTCCCGTTTCAAGAGGTCGAAGAAATTTATCTTCCCTTGACGCGGTTTCTCGATCTGCTGGTGGAGAACGCCAGGGCGCTTCACCGTACGTCCGCTTCGTTCCTGCAGAACGGCGCCGAACCTGTTCCGTTCATTATCGGCATCGCCGGGAGTGTGGCCGTGGGCAAAAGTACGACGGCCAGGCTGCTGCAGCTGCTGCTGTCGCGATGTTCGGAGCACCGAAATGTGGAGCTGATTACGACGGACGGCTTCTTGTTCCCGAACCGCGTGCTGGAGGAGCGGGGGCTCATGAAGCGCAAAGGCTTCCCGGAAAGCTACGACATCAAGAAGCTCCTGCGGTTTATCCGCGATATTAAAGCAGGCAAGCCCGTCGTCCATGCGCCGGTCTATTCCCACTTGTCGTACGATATTGTGCCGGACGAAGTGGAGACGATCCGCCAGCCCGATATTTTGATCGTGGAAGGCATCAACGTCCTGCAAGTCGGGAAACTATCTCAAGTGTTCGTCAGCGACTTTTTCGATTATTCGATTTATGTCGACGCGAAGGAAAAAGACATTGAGCAGTGGTACGTCGAACGGTTCCGGATGCTCCGGGAAACGGCGTTTCTTAATCCGAAGTCGTACTTCCACCGTTTTGCCGAGCTGCATGGCGAGGAGCTCGTCGCAACCGCTTCCGGGATTTGGCGGGACATCAACGCGGTCAACCTGCACGAGAACATTTTGCCGACCAAAGGACGCGCGAAGATGATTCTGGAAAAAGGGGCGAATCACGCCGTACAGCGGGTATTCGTGCGGAAGTGACGCGGCAAAAAGCCGCCCCCTTCCCGGCGGCTGCCAGGGAAGCGGACGGCTGTGCGGCCATAGGCCCGCTGCCGTTAAAACTCGCTCGCATTCGCAAGATGTCTCCCATCCACCGTGATCGTGGAACCGTTTACGTAGCTGGACTCGTCGGATGCGAGAAACAGGAAGACGTTCGCCACTTCGTCGATCGTGGCCGACCTTCGCATCGGCGTTCGCTCGGAAAAGACCGCCAGCCCTTCCCGGATGCGCAGCTCACGGTCGAGCGGCGTCTCCACGAACCCCGGCGCGACGACGTTCACGCGGATGCCGTACCGCGCCAGCTCCGCACTGGATATTTCGAGGCAGCTTGGGTACGTCCAGACGCCGGAGCAGGAGCCGAAACAAGCTGCAGCCCCCTCAGCTTCCGGGTCATATCCCCCTTGCGCATAGTGAAATCCTCACCATCCCGTGCTATGATATGGAAAGCCATGACAACAACCGTGGGAACATAACTTTGAGGTGAAATCCGGTGCGCAATCCGGCCAAATTTATCAAAATTACCCCGCCGCGCGTATTGGCGGGGGGCTTTGCTCTCATCATTTTAATCGGCTCTCTTCTGCTCACCATGCCGGCCGCCTCTGCGGACGGGCAGTCCATGAAGTATATCGACGCCTTGTTTACGGCAACGTCGGCCACCTGCGTCACCGGGCTGATTATTGTCGATACCGGCGTTCATTTTTCATTGTTCGGGCAGATCGTTCTGCTGCTGATGGTGCAGTTGGGCGGACTCGGCTTCATGACGATGGCCACCTGGTTCACGCTGGCGTTGAAGCGCCGGGTCTCGCTGCGGGACCGCCTTTTATTGAAGGAATCGATGAATCACGCCAACATCGACGGCATCGTCCGGCTGATCATCCGGGTATTCCTGTATTCGATAACGATCGAAGGGATTGCGGCGATTTATTTCATGCTGCGCTGGTCGCAGGAGATGCCGCTCGGGAAGGCCGCCTATTTCGGCCTGTTCCATTCCGTCTCAATCTTCAACAACGCGGGCTTCGAATTGTTCGGCGGATTCCGCAGCTTAACGCCCTACGTCAACGATCTCGGCATCAATCTCGTTTCCATGATGCTCATCTTTTTCGGCGGAATCGGGTTTGTCGTCATCTCGGAACTGATCGAATTTCCCAAGACCCGCAAGCTGTCCTTGCACAGCAAGGTCGTCTTGTCGACGAACGGCATTCTGGTGCTGACGGGCGCCGTGCTCATTCTGATCTTCGAATTCACCAATGCGAAAACGCTGGGCAGCATGCCTTGGGACACGAAAATCGTCGCCTCCTTCTTCCAGTCGATGACTTTGCGCTCTGCCGGCGTCAACACGCTCGACATCGCCGAGCTTCGGACTGCCACGCAGTTTCTGATGATCATTATGATGTTCATCGGCGCGGCTCCCGGCTCCACCGGGGGAGGCATCCGGCTCACGACGTTCGCCATCCTGGTCGGGGCTTTCGTGGCAATGCTGCGCGGCAAGGAAGACGTCGTGCTGTTCCGCCACCGTTTGCCCGCGAAGGATATCTACAAAGCTGTCACATTCACGCTGACCGCCGTTTTTTTCCTCGCGTTTGCGACGATGCTGCTGTCTACCCTTCAGGACCAGGATTTTCTCAAAATCCTGTTCGAGACGACCTCAGCCTTCGGTACGGTGGGTCTCAGCATGGGGCTGACCGCTGACCTGACGTTTGCCGGCAAAATTGTGATGATTTGCGTCATGTTTATCGGCAGGGTGGGACTCGTGACGCTGGCGTTCGCCTTGCAGCCGAATCCGAAAAAAGAGCTGTACCGGTATCCGGAAGGAAAAATCATCATCGGATAATGACGGGAGAGGATTTCGAAGCTACCGGTACAGGGCGACGATCGGTTCGATCAGCGCTAGAACGGCCAAATGCGCCGGATAAAAGCTTCTCCACAGCCATCCCGGAACGTTCCGGTGTTCGAATTGTCCATACCGTACAGGTGCATAGGCGATACCTATCGTGACAATAATGCTGTATGCCCCAAGGACCCAGCCCTTGAGCGCCAGAAACAGCACATTTACAATAAAGTGACTGACCACCATCGTATGGCTTTTCGTATAGCGATAGATCAACACCAGCAGCAGCCCGTACAAGCCGTAATCGAAGCTCAAAGCCTCCATGATCACGACCGAAGCGACGGCAACCGGAAGCCAAACGTTTTTCTTGCGGTGTTCCATGACATATAAGACCGCTACGCACACAAGCAGCGTCCCTACGGCGTTCACGCCCATTTTTCCCAAGGCCAGCATATACGGCGCTTGCGATAGGACGGCCAGGAGGAACAGACGCTTCATATAGCTTTTTAAATCTCTCGTATGTCTGTATCCCATGACGATACCATAGGCGTAGATCGGGAAGGCGATTCGACCGATCACCCTCCATATGGCCTGATCTTCGAAGAATACGGCGCCGATGTGATCCGCCAGCATCGTGATCATGGCGATAAGCTGCATAGAATCCTCCGTTTGCGCTCATTTTATATCAACGTACACCGCGCTGCCGGAAACCGCAAGCTTTTGTTAAGGTAATCCGTTCCGGCAATCGGTTCACGGAAAGCACGCAATGACAGGATCGGTCGGTTATTCGGTGATACGATAAGGTACGAAGGAGGAGGATGCGGTTGGAGTGGCTGATCCGGATGAAAGAGGCTCTTGATCTTATGGAAAAGCGGTTGGACGGAAGGCTGGATATCGAGGAAATCGCCAGAGCCGCTTATGCGTCCCCGTTCCATTTTCAACGCATGTTTCATATGCTGACGGGAATGACCGTGGCCGAGTATATGCGGAAGCGCAAATTGACCTTGGCTGCGCAAGAGCTGGCTACGACTTCCGCCAAGGTGTTGGACGTCTCGCTGAAATACGGCTACGACTCCCCGGAGTCGTTCGCCAAAGCGTTCCGCAAAATCCACGGCATATCGCCGTCGGAGGCCCGTAATCCGGGCGTCAGCCTTAAAGCGTTTCCCCGCATCTCCTTCCATCTATCACTGAAGGGAGACAAAGATATGGATTACCGTATCGTGGAAAAAGAGGCTTTTACGGTTGTCGGCAAGTCCATTCAAGCGACGTGCCGGAACGGGGAGCAATCGCAACACATCCATAAGCTGTGGCAGGAAAGTCATCGTGACGGCACGATAGCCAAGCTTGCTTCCCTGGGAGCCGGCGAGAATTTGCTGGGCATCGTCGAGATGCAGCCGGACAACGAGACCATGACGTATACGATTGCAGGCATAGCCGGCCCCGAAGCTGCAATGGAAGGGTTCATCGTGAAGACGATTCCCGCTTCCACCTGGGCGATCTTCACCTCGGTCGGGCCGCTCCCCGGAGCGATCCAGAACGTATTTGGCCGCATCTTTCAAGAATGGTTTCCGGCGACGGGCTACGAAATTTCCGGAGCGCCGGAGCTGGAAGTCTATCCGCCAGGCGATACGACGGCAGAGGACTACCGGTGCGAGGCTTGGGTGCCGATTGTGAAGAAGTAGTTATCGAAGAGCTTGCCAAGCGGCAGGCTCTCTTTTTTTGTTAAAAAGTAATCAAATGTATATGGAAAGTAATAAGTTGTCTATTTGAATGGAAAAACCGGTCTCTTAATATAAAAGTTGAGGTGTTTTTTCCAAAAATGCACAAGGAGGAGAACATGAAAAGGAAAACGCTTTCTAGTTTATTGTCACTGGTGCTTCTCTCCACGCTTATCCCCGCAGGCCCGCCACAAGCAGCCGCTGAGGCGGGGCGGACAGGCGACGTTTCTCCGATGCTTCCCGTTACCCGGTCTGTTTATGAAACCGTTTACGGTGGCAGGGCCATGCCTGCGAATGTTGTCAGTACCCCGGTCGGCGTTAATTTGGCGGTACATCAAGCGGTGTACGCTTCGGGGAACGAAGTGGACTGGCTTGGCCCGGCCAATGCCGTTGACGGCAACGGCAGCACGCGATGGTCGTCCGCCCTGCAAGACGATCAGTGGTTCTATGTGGACCTCGGCGAAGAGTTCACCATAAACCGGGTGACCATCAAATGGCAGACCCCCGCCAGCAAGTACAAGCTGCTGGTTTCAAACGATGCGCAGCATTGGACGAACGTGCTCGGCCATGACGGCGAGATTGCATGTAGAGGCGGGACGGAAACGACCGATTTTGACGATGTGAAAGCAAGGTATGTGAAATTTCAAGGCGTGCAGCGTGCTCCTGTGGAAGGCACCTTTTACGGGTATTCCTTCTTCGAATTCGAGGTGTATAACGCCGGCGAACTGCCCAAAATCGTGAAGGGCATCACCCAAATCCCGCCTATTGCCAAAGGACAGACGGAGATCGTTCTGCCACAAGTGCCCGAAGGCTACAAGGTTTCCGTATACGGCAGCGACAGACTGCCCGTGATCGATCAAACGGGGAAAATTCACACGCCTCTTGTGGATACGAAAGTGAATCTCCTGTTTCAAGTCGAACATACGGGCACCGGTCAGAAAGCCATAACCGGAAACGTGCTCGCAGCGGTACCAGGGCAGTATACGCAAACGGACGATTTGAACAAGGAGCCGAAGGTCATCCCGTCGCTGCGCGAATGGCATGGCCGGACCGGAAATTTCACCCTGAAGCCGACCTCGCGAATCGTGGTCAATCCGGCCCATAAAACGGCTTTGCAAAAAGCCGCGGAGCAAACGAAGGAAGATCTGCGGGATATTACCGGCGTCAGCGCGAACATTATTTACGGTGCTCCACAGGCGGGCGACCTTTATTTGTCCATCGACGATTCCTTAGCCTGGCTCGGAAAAGAAGGCTACCTCTTCGACGTTAACGATCATGTCACGATTACATCGGCTGATGTGACAGGCGTCTTTTTCGGGACGAGATCGGCGCTGCAAATTTTGAAGCAGGATGAAGGTCATGCCCATATCCCCAAAGGGACGGCAAGGGATTATCCGAAGTACGAAACACGCGGGCTCATGATCGACGTTGCCAGAAAGTTTTATACGATTGAGTTTCTGAGAGACTACGTGAAGCTGCTGTCCTGGTACAAAATGAACCAGTTTCAGATTCATTTGAACGACGATGTAGGAACGCCGTTCCAAGACGGTACGACTGCGGCCTATCGTCTGGAGAGTACGAAATACCCCGGGCTTGCGAGCAAAAACGGCTTTTACACCAAAGAGGAGTTTCGCGATCTTCAGCGGCTTGGCATGGATTACGGCGTGAATGTCATTCCGGAGATCGATACACCGGGGCATTCCAGAGCTTTTACCAGCTTCGATCCTTCTCTGGGGACCGGACCTCATCTGGACATTACGAAGCCGAAAACGGTCGATTTCGTCAAAAGTTTGCTCGACGAATATATCGATGGCGACAACCCGACCTTTATCGGCCCCGACGTCCATGTCGGGACGGACGAATATTGGGGCAATACCGAGGTTTTTCGCGGGTATATGGATACGCTCGTCAAGCATATCAACGGCAAAGGCAAGCATCCCCATATTTGGGGCGGCATGAGGGAATACAACGGGGTCACCCCAGTCAGCACCGAGGCCACGATGGATGTGTGGCACGTGCCTTACGGAGATGCCCGGCAAGCGATCGATCTTGGATACGATATCCTGAACACGGAGAACAGCTATATGTATCTCGTGCCAAGATTGTACAAAGACCGGATCGACCCTAAATATATGTATAAAATGTGGGAACCGAACGTATTTAGCGATACGACGCTGCCCTACGGCCATCCGAAGCTGAAAGGCGCCATGCTGGCGCTGTGGAACGACATTTCGGATTCCGTCGGATTATCGATGGACGATTCTCATGACCGAATGTTCCCCGGCGTGCAGGTGCTGTCCGAAAAAATGTGGACAGGAAGCCGGGAAGACGCTGACTACAACGCTTATGCAGCCGCAGCGGAACGGATCGGCGAAGCGCCGAACGCCAACATCTCCCATAAGCTGCAAGTCCCGAATAAAGACGGCAACGTCATCAAGTATTTGTTCGAAAACGGCTTCGCCGACGCTTCCGGCAACGGCTACAATGGCATCGGCAAAAATGTAGCGGCAGCGGACGGCAAATACGGCAAAGGCGTACGGTTCGGCGGAGGAGAAAGCTACATCAAGACGCCGCTAGAAGCGTTAGGATTTGGATGGACCGTTTCCATGTGGATCAAGCCCGATGCCGACAACCCGGATGATGCAGTACTGCTGGAATCGCCTGTCGGCCAAGTGAAGCTCAAGGAAGGAAAGACCGGGCTGCTGGGCTTTTCCAAGGAACACTATCACAGCACGTTCCAATACAAAGTTCCGGCGGGACAATGGACGCACTTGCTGCTGACCGGAGATAACAAAGGCGTATCCCTGTATGTCAATGGCAACGAGTACGTGGAGAAATTATGGGTAACGAACGGCGCAACGCCCCGGATCGATACCTTGGTGCTGCCGCTCGAGAAGATCGGAAGCTCCGCCAATTCCTTTAAAGGCGTCATCGACAATCTGATCGTTTACAATAAGGCGGTCAGCTTCGACGGGATGAACCTGGCGTTAAACAAGCATGCGGAAGCATCGACCAGCGAGGCCCCTCATTTGTCGCCGGATCAGGCTGTCGACGGAAATACGGGCACAAGATGGTCGAGTACTTTTGAAGACGATAACTGGTTCAGCGTCGATCTCGGTGAACAGCAGGAAATCGACAGCGTCGTGATCAAGTGGGAAGGCGCTTACGCCAAGAAGTACAAAATACTCGTTTCCGGCGATGGCCAGCAGTGGCAAAATGTAAAAGCAGGCGATGCGGTGATCGACGGCAAAGGCGGAGTCGAGACGATCAAATTTGACACCGCCGTCAAGGCGAGATATGTCAAGCTTCAAGGCATCGAAAGAGGTACGATATACGGCTATTCCATTCTGGAGTTTGAAGTGTACGGACCGGGGGTGTTGAACAGCTATTTGGAGCTGGTGAAACAAGCGGAAGGCTTGCTGGCCTTGGGCAAAGGTGACAGCGGGCTGAGAAGCCAATTGCAAGAAATGCTCAATCATTTCCCGTACGACTACGAAAGCTCGATCAGCCCGCTTCAGGAGCTGATTGCGCGGTTGAAGGAATCGATCGAATGGGAAAACGATAAAACGCCGCCGGTGACAACGGCGAGCGTCTCGCCTTCCCGTCCGGACGGGCAGCAAGGATGGTTTATCCATCCGGTAACCGTCACCTTGTCCGCACAAGACGAACAGTCCGGCATCTCCAGAACGGAATACAGCCTGGATTTGGGAAAAAATTGGAATTTGTACATGGAACCGATCCAATTCAGCACAGACGGAATGTACGGGCTGCGGTACCGCTCTACGGACAATGCCGGTAATGTGGAAAAGGCGAAGCCCCTCCTCCTGAAAGTCGATACAACGGCTCCGACCCTGGCTGCAATGGCGAACGGCATCCCCTTGGCGGACGGGACCGAATTTATGGACAGCGAGACGCTTGCGCTGGATGTGCAAGCCTCCGATTCGGTGTCGGGCATTGCCGGGACAACGATCACGGTAGACGGCAAGCCGTATGCCCCCGGAACTCCGCTGCGTTTGGCAGGCCAATTGGGAACGCACGCGGTCCAAATGACAGCGACGGATCAGGCGGGCAACGTGTCGCAGGCGGCGATTTCGATTGTTGTTAAGACTAGCATCGCTTCCATGCAGCGGCTGCTGGAATCTTATCATGCTGCCGGAGAGCTAAGCGGACCGCTCAAGAATAAGCTGTCCGCGAGCTTGAAGACCGCCCAGAATCACGAAGCGAAAGCGAAGCTAAAACAGGCCGTCAAAGCGATGAACGATTTTAAGAAGAAAATCGACAAAGCGACCAAGAAGGATGTTATTTCCGAAGCGGCAAAAGCGGCATTGATCGCCGATGCCAACGCGCTAAGCCAAGCTTGGACCGGGAACTCCTACGATCTGGAGCAGGCTGATAGCACCGACGATCAGCTCGAAGTCGGCGACGATTCCCCGGACAGCGAGGACGCGACCGCGTAAGTAAAGCCTAAGTGTCCAGAAAGTGTTTTTCCTCTACTAAGCTGCTTCAAATAAAAATTTCCTGCGGACCCGGAGACCCGCAAGAAAAATAACTCCTGAACCCTAGAGCTCAGGAGTTATTTTCGTTTATTCGCCTACACCAACGTCTACGTAAGCTGTTACAGGCTTCTTTTTTGCTATCTCTAGAGCTTGAAGCAGTTCGTCAACATGGGAAGAGACTTCCTTTTTCTCAAGCTATAATTTGCCTTTTCACAGTAAATAAATAAAGAGCTGCTTAGAATTGATGCTTGGATCGCAGACAGCGTAACCGGGAGGGTACGAGGGGGTGCTCCTCCAAATATTCCACTAAAGCGGATAGTACATCTATATTCCCCGTTTCGAGTTCTAGTAAAAGCATATTTGCTTTTGCAATGGCCTTAAACTTATCGACCTCCTTTTCCCGTCATCGTCCAGAAACTTGAACCATCCGAGATTGGTGTTGCGTCGCATCGAATTTGCGAAAAAATCTCATCTTTTTGAAAAAACAAAAGAGCCCCTGACCACAGGCCGGGACTCTTATTATTTTATTAGCCGCCCCATCCATTATGATCGAGCAGCTTTATCGAAGGCTCCTGCGGTTGCTGCGGTACAATGATTCCACTTAACAAGATCAACCCCATCACTACAGATAATAACGCTTTCTTCATAAATCAAACACTCCTTCTACAATATTTTTGTACCCCAGTTTCTGCTGTTCTGTCGCGTATTCGCTATGCTTTCTAAATAACGAAACGCATTTTTCGAAGCCTGCATAATAGTTCATCCTATGCGCCAAATAAAGAGCATATAACAACTCGTCAATACCGCCGACGATACGTTTCTTTTTAAAATCATACTTAGCTTTTTCGTACCAAAAATGAAATAATTGAGTTCCGTTAATATAGGTTACTTCGGAATTTACAGGAGGAAGCCAAATTGAAAATTTGTTGATAATGTCATCGGCATCAAAACGGAACTGATTTGCCGATTCAACAACCGATAAAAGACTTGGTAAAATCTCTTCGCGGTTTTGGTCTAAAAATTCAGACAATTCAGGGAGCACTTTATTGTTACCAGTTTTTAATTCGAGATTGTACATATTCGCCTTGCCCCAAGTTCGAAACTTCTCAACCTCCTTTTTCCCCATGTCATCAAGGCACTCGAACCATCCAAGGTCTGAATACTCAGCCACGCATTTTTTCGCTTCTTCATATCGCCCTTGCATGGTGAGAACAAACCCTTTGATCCTCAGTCCATGACCATAATATACCACTAAATGCCGCTCAGTATGTAGGTTTTTAACAAAATTTTCTTTTTTTAATCGATCATAAACAAAAATAGCACATGCATACAATTCGTCCCCATAACGTTCAACCCTTTTCCAGTCGCCAAGTGAATAACAAACATTCGCCAGCAGCAACAAAGCATCGAGTCGCGTGTCTTCCGGCAGAAGGCTATAGAACGGCTCAAAGCGTTCTAATGCATCCTTATTTTCTTCCGAGCTAATTCCGACGAGGCATTGAAACAACCGGAATTGACACAGGAGAAACGTTTGATCGTTATTATCCGTCCGCTCAATGATAGTACGATACAAAGGCGCTGCTTCTGTTTTCTTTTCCTCTTTGAAAAGTTGCTCTGCTACAGCATAGAATTGATCTTTCATCCCTGCCTCAAACCCTAGATTTGTCATTTGACCCAAACGCTCCCTTCAAGATATACCATAATATTACATCTAGGAGTTTTCGATGGCAATATAGAACATTTGGAGGGGAATAACCGAATTTCAGCAAGTAACAGTAGAAAACGAGAGTAAAACAACGAAATATGACATTTATCAACAAATAAGTACATATTTTTACACAACTTTTTGAACACAACCTAGTAAAATCGCTTGTTTTAGTACTACTAAATGCTCATAAAAAAGTAGTTTTGTCCCATATGATTATATTGCCATTCATGGTATTTTTTAGGTGGACAATATGTCGGCCGGCTCTTTGTTCCAAAAAAATCAAAGGAGAAGAATCCATGAAAATAAAAAAAGTCGTGTATGCATCCGTAGCTTCGACGGTACTTACTTTTTCCATTCTGGGGAGTGCGATTGCCCAAACGCAACAAGAACCAATCACAATTTCAAAACAAGAAGTGGAGAAAAGTTTCGAGGTTGCAAGGCATGAATTGACATCAGTGGGAGTAACGGAGGAAACGATTGCGAAACTTGGTGATAAAGTTGATTTTGTTTCAAAGATTGTGAAAATCAACAATTTCAACAAGGAACAAGCGGCCAACTTTATCCAAGGCATTGTTAATCCTAAAATTGACGAGATGATTTCTGGTAAAGCACTTCCCGAAGGTGGGTTTGAAGTAAATGGACAAAAGGAACCTGGATTTGGGACGGAAAAGAAATTTAAACGCCTGCAACAAAAAAATGATGTGACCCCTTCTACATCCTCAAGGTATGGATACGAGATGGACACGGGAGGACACTACATTTACACTGCGACCAAAGGGTACCATAAGGGATACATGCATGTTCAATTCCCTCAAGTTTATCTGGCAAACACGTTAACTACAAGAGCAATGGAGTTTTTTGGTTTTTACCATGAAACAGGTGGAGGCGGGGATGCCGGTTTATTCACTAGGGATGGGCGGTATTGGAAATTAGGAATGAATATTTATCCTGCTCCTCCAGGCACGACTGGTTGGTGGGAAGGAGGTAACATCATCGATAAAAATGAGCACGCCGAAGTTCTTTTAGTATCGTGGGAAGAAAACGATACACTCTTTACAAGTGCATTTAATCGGTATACAGGTAATCCATTGAGTGCTATATCTTTCTACGCACCCGGACATGGTTTTGATAAGTATAATCCTACTACCGCTGTAAATAACGAGCATTCTTTAACCTTCTTCGAAAATCAAGGCGATATTACTGATGGCTCATACAGCCAATACGGTAAGCACTATAATGTCTTGCTTGCCGATTCAAATGGTTATACCGTGAACTGGGACTATTCAAAAACAAGCTCGGAACGTAGATCCGGTACGCCTGATGAGCAACGAACGGTTAAAGGTGTTTATGGTACACCATTTAGCAACGAGGTCAATATTTATTTCGATTTGCCAAGACGTTAATTTTAATTGAAGGAAAAGGCTCTCGAAGTTTGAGGGCCTTTTTTTATAGCCATCGCAACTTTCTTGAATTATTTTCGTCAATTGTAAATAGAACGTTTAATTTACATTAAAAGGAGGGGTCATTTTATGATTGGGCGCAAGTGTCTTTTATCAGCACTTTGCATAATGATGTTTTTCTGCGGATACAGCAGTGTACATGCGGAAGAAATTAAATTTCAAGATGTTAGCAAGGATCATTGGGCCATAGATACCATACAATGGGCTGTTAAGGAAAAAATAGTGGATGGGTACCCTGATAATACTTTTAAGCCGGAACAAGTTGTTGGACAAAAGGAATTTATAACACTTTTGATCAGGACATTTAAACCTTCGGATTTTAGTCCAGATGATCCTAATAATACGGGGGATTGGTCTTACCCCTATATGACCTTTGCCTTTAGTTACGGATGGTATGTCATTGTTCCTTTTCATCAGCCCAAAGGTTCTGATATTGGCCTAGCCCGGGGTCAAGCAGCCAAAATTATTGCAGATGCTACAGGCAAAAACTATAACCAACAGGATTCAATTCGTTATCTTTTGGACAACGGCATTGTAGAAGGGAAAATTGACAACTCTTTTGAAGGATTCAAGGAAGGTGATCCACTTACAAGAGCCGAAGCGTTAACCATGATTAAACGCGTACACTCTAAGCTAGACAAATTGCAAAAATCACCAAAGGAAACCGTTAAATACGAGCCAAAATCCGAAAAATAATAATCTCCCCGAAAAGGTCGCAATGTGTTTACATGCGACCTTTTCAGTATCTAGGCTACTATATTTGGTAAGCCAGCGGGGAGGGCTATTCTGCCGGCTGCCCCGATAGCCTTTCGAAATTTATTCGCCAACCAGTGAATATAATCAGCGATGTGAAACGAGTGACCAGAATTCCGCTCTCGCCCCCCAACAAAAAAAGCGCCTCCGGCCTTGCGGAATGGGCAGTTCATGCTCATTCCGGGGCCGGAGGCGCTCTTCCGTATGCAATTACGCTTGATTCCCGCTGCCGAACAGACGGATTTTAGCTTTGACCGCTTCTTTAATCGCTTCGCGGGCAGGCACCAAATAATTTCGCGGATCGTAAGCTTCGGGATGGTCGTTCAAGAAGCTTCGAATCGCAGCCGTGAAGGCCATTTGATTGTCCGTGTTCACATTGATTTTGGCTGTTCCGAGCGAGATCGCCCTGCGGATCTCGTCCTCAGGAAGGCCGCTTCCTCCATGCAGAACCAGAGGCAGCCCGGTCAACTGCTGAATTTCCGCCATGCGGTCAAACCCAAGCTGAGGCTGGCCGCGATACGGGCCGTGCACGGAGCCCAGCGCCGGCGCCAGGCAGTCGATGCCGGTCTCCCGGACCAACCGCAAGCATTCTTCGGGCACGGCATACATCGCTTCCGCCTCGTCGACCACGAGATCGTCCTCCCGGCCCGTAATCCGGCCAAGCTCGGCTTCCACGCTGACGCCAAGCGCATGTGCGGCCTGCGTCACGCTGCGGGTTACTTCGATGTTGTGCTCCAGCGAATGATGCGACGCATCGATCATGACGGAAGTAAACCCGGCGTGAATCGCCCGAATGCATACCTCATAGGTGGAGCCGTGATCCAAGTGCAGCGCGACCGGCACCGTAATGCCGTATTCCGCGACGAGCGCTTTGACCATTCCCGCGATGAACGGCAGTCCGCCCATATAAGGGATATACGCTTCGCTCACGCCGAGAATGACCGGCGACCGCTCCTCTTGCGCCGCCTGCAGAATCGCCTGCGTGAACTCCAGGTTGTTTAAATTAAATTGTCCGACCGCATACCGCCCGTCGAGCGCCCGTTCCAGCATGTGTTTCATGGAAACAATCGTCATTTCTAGCGGCTCCTTTGTTCCTCACTTATTCCGGTATTCGCCAGGCCGGGACACGGAAGAACGGATAACCAACTCGGGCAGCATCACGATGCGCTGCTTGGTGGAATTTTTATCGTTGATGATGCGGATGATCAGATCGACGACCGTTTGCCCCATTTCTTGAATGGGCTGCGCAACCGTCGTTAACGGAGGATCGACAATCGTCGCCAGCAGCGTGTTGTCGAATCCGACGATAGATAAATCGCCGGGAACAGACAAGCCTCGTTCGCGTACGGCTTGAATCACGCCGGTGGCCAGCAGATCGTTACAGGCGAAGATGGCCGTCGGCGGCTGAGGGGAGTCCAGCATTTCCCCGGCAACCTGCTTCGCGTCCGTTACTTTAAAATCGCTGATCCGCACCAGCTCCGGATTATAGGCAATGCCCGCTTCTTCCAGCGCGAGCCGGTACCCCCGTATCCGCTCCTTACTGCTCATCACCAACGTGTCCTCCGCGATGACGGCAATTTGCCGGTGTCCCTGCTCAATGAGATGCGTGGCCGCCATATGCCCGCCGATGAAATCGTCCACCAGCACGGTATCGATCGCCAAGGAAGGCATATCGCGGGCAATCAGCGCAACCGGAAAGTTTTGTTTTTTCAAGTCCTTCAATATCGCATCGTTGCGTACGCCGGTGGCAATGATAATGCCGTCCACGCTTTTTTGCTTCAGCAACGAAATATTTCGTTCTTCTCTCAAAAGATTGTTGTCCGTGCTGCAAATCATGACGCTGAAGCCGAGCTCGTGCGCACGATCCTCCACACTTCTCGCGATTTCCGCAAAGAACGGGTTGGCCAAATCGGGCAACAACAAGCCGAGCGTAAAGGTTTGCTTTCCCGTCAGAGCCGAAGCTACGACGCTTGGCTGGTAATTCAACTCCTGCATGATCCGATTGACCTTGGCCCGCGTTTCTTCGCTGATGCGCCCCGTTTGATTGATCACTTTCGAGACGGTGGCAATGGATACGCCTGCCTGCTTGGCAACGTCATAAATTGTAGCCTTCATAGCTTCCACTTCTTTCAACGAAATGACATATTAACAATTATACACTAATATGCCATTGCGTTAATACTTCCTCCACCTTGACCGGACGCTTTTCCTGCAAGGATAATTTTGCCGCATGCGCGATCAATTCGGCTTGATAGCCGTCGTTCGCGCTGACCGGTACCGGCGTATCGTGAACGATGGCGTCGATAAACGCCTTGACTTCCTTCACATATGCTTCGTTGTACCGTTCCAGGAAGAAGTAGAGCGGCTTATCCCGGTAGACGCCGTCCGCAGTGTAAAGCTCCGCGCTGCTCGGATAATCGTTCTGGATCGTCAGGCAGCCCTTCGAGCCAAACACCTCGACCCGTTGATCGTAGAAATGCGCCTGACGGCTGTTATCGATGACGCCCAGAGCGCCGTTCTTGAACTTGAGCGAAATGATGGCGGTATCGATATCGCCGCATTCGGCGAACACCGGATCGACGAGAACCGCTCCCTGTACGAACACCTCTTCCACATCACTGCCGACCATAAACCGGGCGATGTCAAAATCGTGAATGGTCATGTCGATGAACATGCCTCCGGACGCAGGGATATACTCCTTATGCGGCGGTGCCGGGTCGCGGGAAGTAATCTTCAGAATATGCGTGTCGCCGATCTTGCCCTCTCGAACCAGTTCTTGAATCCGGCTCATGTTATGGTCGAATCTGCGGTTGAAGCCCGTTTGGAACTTGACGCCCGATTGCTTGACCAGCTCAAGGGCCTGCACCGTCTTATCCAGGGCGAAGCTAATCGGCTTCTCGCAAAAAATGTGCTTCCCGGCCTTGGCCGCTTCTTCGATGATGGCAATGTGCGTGTCCGTCGGCGAGCAGATGAAGACGGCAGCGATTTCCGGGTCCTGCATAATGTCCTGATAGTCAGCGGTGACGTTGGCAATGCCGTTCTGTGCCGCCCAATCGCGGATGTTGTCGGCGAAAATATCGGAAATCGTCTTGATTTCCACCTGCGGGAGCCGCTTCAGGTTCTCCGCATGAAGCTTGCCGATGCGGCCGGCGCCGATAATGCCTATTTTTATTCTCTCCATATCCATGTTCCTCTCTATAATGTAATGCCTCTTATTTCGTCAAGCTTTTCAGGAAATCAAGCTTCTTCTGCGCATTTTCTTTGTTGATGACTTCCACGCCGCTGTCGATCCGCTTCTCCACGTTTTCGCCTTTGATCGCTTTGACGGCATTTTCTACGCCCTTGTAGCCCATTTCATACGGGTTCTGCGCAACCGTGCCGCCCAATTTGTCGGCCAGAATCGATTCGATGGATTCCACCGTGCCGTCCGTGCCGAGAATCGGGATTTTCAGGCCTTTTGCTTCCGCCGCACGCAAAGCGCCGAGCGCCATGTCGTCGTTGGCGGCAAAGACCCCCTTCAGGTCCGGGTTGTTCTGCAAAATATTTTCCATGACGGACATCGCCTTCGCTTTATCGCTGTCAGCCGGCTGGTTGGCGGCGATTTTCATCCCTTTCGCCTCCAGCGCTTCCTTCGCGCCCTTGATCCGCTCGTCGGTCGCCGGGTTGCCGAGTGCGCCCGCAATGAGGGCTACTTTATCGCCGGATTTCAGCAGCGAAGCCAAATATTCTCCGCCCTTTTTCCCCGCTGTCGCGTTATCCGTACCGATAAAGGTCGTTTTATCCGCCCAATCGGCCGTGTCCGTATCTACGAGCAGTACCGGGATGTTTTTGTCTTTATACTTTTTCAGCACGGGAATCGCCGTAGAAGGCTGCGTCGGTGCCACGACCAGAGCGGCCGGCTTCTTGTTCAGCGCGTCCTCCAGCATATTGACCTGCTCCAGAATTTGCGATTCCGAAGCCGGCCCGATGACGGTTCCGTCCACGTTCAAATCTTGGAACGCCTTTTTCGCACCCGCTTCGACGTATTTCCAGTAAGGGCTGCTGAGCGTTTTCAGCACGACTTGCACCTTCGGCTTTTGGCCGGAGCTTCCGCCTTTATCCCCTTTGTCCGACGATGCCGGAGCCGAGCTGCCTCCGCCTTGACTGGCGCACCCCGCCACCACCGCAAGAGACAGAGCCAATACCATAGACACCAATGCGCTTTTTTTCATGAAAAGACCTCCCGATTTTTTATAAGCTTTTCTTATGTCAAGCTTTTGGCGTTACAACTGTACCCGGCTTCCGGTTTCAAAGGCTTTCTTGGCCGTTACGGCGATCTCCAGCGCCTTTTTCCCGTCCTCTGCCGTGACTGACGGTTTCTGGCCGTTCAGCAAGCAATCGACAAAATGCTGCATTTCAAGCACATAAGCGCTTTCGAACCGGGTCGGAAAGTCCGGCACGATGTCTTGGGAGCTGCCTTTAAACGTAAGTACGGAAATGTCGCGGTGCCGGAGCGAACCGATCAGCAGCGTTCCCTCGGTTCCGATCACTTCGCCGCGAATATCGTAGCCGTAGTAAGCATTCCGGCTGCATTCAATATCGGCGGCCGCTCCGGAGTCGAACGTGGCGTAAGCGATCCCTTGATCCACGTCGCCGAATTCCTCCATAAAGCCGTGAACCAGCACGCTGCCGTGCGCTGCGACGGAAGTCACTTCGGCTTCCAACAAAAATCTCGCCAAATCGTAATCGTGGATGCCCAGGTCGAGAAAGATGCCTCCGCTGTTCTTGATAAACTCGGCCGGCGGCGAGCCGGGGTCGCGCGATACGCCCTTGTAATAGATCGGCTTGCCGATATCGCCGCGTGCGATTCTTTTCTTCGCCTCGGCATAGGCGGGGTCAAACCTTCTCATAAAACCGACCTGGCACACGACCTTCGTTTCTTCGATGACGCGGAGGACGTCCGACGCTTCCTGCAGATCGACCGTCAAAGGCTTCTCGACGAAAATGTGCTTGCCGTTGCGCGCCGCCTGCGTAATCATGTCGGCATGCGTGCTCGTCGGAGACGCGATAACGACCGCATCGATCGAGTCGTCCTCGAATACCTCGTTCAGGTTCCCCGTGTACCGGTCTACGCCGAGCTCTCCGGCCACCTTGGCCGCATGACCGGTTTGCGGATCGGCCACGCATACCAGCTTGGCTCCCTTCACCTTCGAAGCTACATTTTCCGCGTGCCAGTAGCCCAGTCTTCCAAGCCCCAATACCGCGCAGCGAATCGGTTTTTCCATTGTGTTCTCTCCTTGTATGGGTTTCGGTGATTTCAAGTTAATGTCTATTTCTTGAAGGAGCGCTGGCGCAGCACATCCACATAGACCGCCGCTACGATAACCAGACCGATGATCGCCATCTGAAAATCGGCGGAGACGTTCAGCAGATTCAAGCCGTTGCGGAGCACCGCGATGATCGTAGCGCCGATTAGCGTGCCCCAGACCGTGCCGACGCCGCCGAAGAAGCTTGCGCCGCCGATGATCACCGCAGCGATCGCATCCAGTTCGTAGCCCATCCCGGCCAGCGGAAACGCCGAGTTGACGCGTCCGACCATGACCAGCCCGGCCAAACCGGCCATCAAGCCGCTCAAGGTGTAGACGATGACGAGAATTTTATTCACGTTAATCCCGGACAGACGGGCCGTTTCCTTATTCCCGCCGATCGCGTAGATGTAGCGTCCTGTCGAGGTACGGTTCAAGAAAATATCGAAGAGAATATAAACGACGATAACCAGAATAAAGCTGAACGGCACGGGACCGATAAACTCGTTGCCCGCGAATTGAATCGGTGCGGCGAATCCGGCAATCGGGGCCGCTCCGGTAATAATCAAGGCAATCCCGCGGGCGATATTCATCGTACCCAGCGTGGAGATGAACGGGTGCGGCAGCTTCAGCTTCGTCAGCATGATGCCGTTCGTCCAGCCGAGCAGCGCACCGACGCCGAGACATACGACAATGCCGAGATACGGGTTAATCCCGTGATTGACGGAAACGATCCCCATCATCATGATGGACAACGCCAAAATCGAACCGACGGACAAGTCGATCCCCGCCGTCAAAATCGGCAGCAGCATCCCGATCGCCAGCAGCGCGTTGATGGAAGATTGGCGTGCAATGTTCATCACGTTGTCCACGGTCAAGAAATTATCGCTTAGGACGGTCAAGACCGTGCATAAAATTATCAAGCCGATCAAGGCGCCGAATTTGCTTATAAACCCGTTAGATTTTACTTTCCTTACTTCGCTTTTTTCAACGATGACAGCAGACATCTTAATTCCCCCTTGTCGCGGACTTCATGATTTTTTCCTGATCCGCCTGTTCCCTGAGCATGTCGTCGACGATCTGCCCTTCGTTCATGACCAGAATGCGGTCGCAAATGCCCAGAATCTCGGGCAGCTCCGACGAAATAATGATCACCACCGCACCGTCCTGCACCAATGAATTGATCAGCCGGTATACCTCCACCTTCGCGCCGACGTCAATCCCCCTTGTCGGTTCGTCGAAAATGAATACTTTAGCGTTCGTACAGAGCCATTTGGCGATGACAACCTTCTGCTGATTACCGCCGCTGAGCTTCCGCGCCTGTGCGGCAATATCTCCGGGACGCACCTGCAGCTCCTTCAAATAATCGATAGCAAGCGCTTTCATCTTGTCTTTGTGCAAAAACTTGTTTTTCTTCAACTTCTTCAGGTTGGCAATGGTGATATTGAATTCGAGCGTCTGATCGAGGATCAAGCCTTCGCCTTTACGGTCCTCGGTAATAAAAGCGAGTCCCGCTTTGATCGCGTCCTCCGGGCACTTGATCTTGACCTCTTTGCCGAACACGTACACCTTGCCTTGATCGACCGGATCGACCCCGAAGATGCCCCGGGCCAGCTCCGTCCTCCCGGCGCCGACAAGACCGGAAAAACCGAGAATTTGTCCTTGATACGCCGTGAAGCTGATCTCCTTGCTCGAGTTCTTCAGCCGCAGACCTTCGACCCGCAAGCCTTCTTCGCCGAGCTGGAAGTTCATTTTCGGATATTTCTCGTCCAGGCTCCGGCCGACCATCAGTTGGATCATCTTCTCGGTATCCGTCTCCGCCATGCTCAGCGTTTCGATTTTCCGGCCATCCCGCAAGATCGAGATCCGGTCGCCGATTCGCTTGTTTTCTTCCAGCTTGTGCGAGATGTAGACGATCGCAATCCCTTGCTTGCGCAGCTCCATCACCGTCGTCAGCAGCTGTTCGATTTCCGATTCGCTTAGGCTCGAGGACGGTTCGTCCATGATGATCAGCTTCGCATTAATGGTTAACGCTTTCGCAATTTCGACCAGTTGCTGCTGTCCGATGCCAAGTGTGGATACTTTGGCGTCCGGGGAAATATCCTGCCCGAGCTGTTTCAAATATTCCTCGGCCTTAAGCCGCATCGTCTTGCGGTCGAGCAGCGAATATTTGCCGTTCTTCTTCAGCTCCCGGCCCAGAAAAATATTCTCGTATACCGTCAGCTCGGGAATGAGGTTAAGCTCCTGGTAGATCGTGGCGATCCCGAGATTCATCGCGTCGACCGGACCGTTGATTTCCACCTTGTTCGACTCCCAGAAGATGTCGCCGGAATCCTTCGTATACGCGCCGGTCATAATCTTGATCAGCGTCGATTTACCCGCTCCGTTCTCCCCCAGCAGGACATGCACCTCGCCCGGCCGGATGTCCAGATGAATCTCCTTCAGCACCTGGTTGCCTGAGAAGCCTTTGTTGATTCCCCTCAGTTCCAATAAAGCATCGCGTTCTCCCATGTCGTAACCCCTTTCAAAAAGCAAAGCCTTTCTCCGTGTGTACCGTGAGGAATGAAAGTAAGCGCTTAATCAAAATCCAAAAAAAATAATCCGTTTTCCGCTGTATCAGCCGCTTTACCATGACCTTAATAACGATCCGTTTTCCATGACTTTCCTTTATTTATCGGCATTGTCATTTGGAAGAGCTACCCCAATCGAGATAAATAAAGCGCTTTCCTTAATGCGATTATATCTAGGGTTTTGAGAAATTGCAATATGCTTCTGTGATTTTCTTTACACCTTTTTTTGTAACGGCGCGGCTCCGCCGTTGACGAAAAAAGCGAAGCCGCTTCCACCTTAATAACGGGCGGTGACCATTTTTTTGCGCGTATAGAACTCGACGCCGTCTTTACCGTTGGCATGCAAATCGCCGTAGAACGACTTTTTGTAGCCAGAGAACGGGAAGAAGGCCATCGGCGCAGGTACCCCTACGTTAATGCCGAGCATGCCTGCGTCAATCGTTTCCCGGAACTGGCGCACGGCTTTGGCGCTGTCCGTGTACAAGCAGGCGCCGTTGGCGAATTCGGACTGATTGGCGATGTCAATCGCCTCCGTTAAGCTGTCGGCGCGCACGATCTGCAGCACAGGCGCAAAAATTTCGTCATTCCAGATCGTCATGCCCGGCTTCGCGTGGTCGAAGATCGTCGGCCCGACGAAATAGCCGTCTCCCGAGGCCGCTTCGCATTCGCGTCCGTCCAGCAGAAGCGCTGCTCCTTCTTCGCTTCCTTTTTCGATATAACCGACCGTTCTTTCTTTATGCGATTGGCGGATGACCGGGCCGAGGAAATTGCCTTTCTCGATGCCGTTGCCGATCGTTAATTGCTTAGCCGCCGCAACCAGACGCTCGGCCAGCGTATCGGCGGTATCGCCCACAGCCACGACAACGGAGCAAGCCATGCACCGTTCGCCCGCCGAGCCGAAAGCCGCATTAATAATTTCTTTGACGGTCAGGTCCATATCCGCATCCGGCAGCACGATGGAGTGGTTTTTGGCGCCGCCGAGCGCCTGCACCCGCTTGCCGTGAGCGGCCGCCGTCTTGTAGACGTATTCCGCCACCGGCTGCGAGCCGACGAAGGAAATCGCCGCTACGTCCTGATGCTCCAGCAGGCCGTTAACGACATCGTGCGCCCCGTGGACGATATTGAACACGCCGTCCGGCAGGCCCGCTTCCTGCAGCAATTCCGCCAAGCGGCAAGCCAGAATCGGCGTTCTCTCCGACGGCTTCAGGACAAAGGTGTTGCCGCAAGCGATCGCCAGCGGGAACATCCAGCAAGGCACCATCATCGGGAAGTTGAACGGCGTAATGCCGCCGACAACGCCGATCGGATAACGATACATGTTCGATTCCAGTCCGGTCGCGATATCCGGCAGCACGCTGCCCATCATCAAGGTCGGCACGCCCGCTGCGAATTCGACGCATTCGATGCCCCGCTGCACTTCACCGTAAGCCTCGGCGTAGTTTTTGCCGTTCTCCAGCGTTACGAGGCGGGCCAGCTCATCCCAATGCTCCACGAGCAGCTGCTGGTATTTGAACATGATGCGCGCTCTTCTCGGCACCGGTACGCGGCTCCACTGCTTGAACGCTTCCTTCGCCGTCCGGACGGCTTGATCGAGATCTTCCCGCGAAGACAGCGGCACTCTCGCCAGCACTTCGTCGGTCGCCGGATTCGTCACGATATCTTCTTTGCCTGAAGTGGCATCCACCCATTGCCCGCCAATGTAATTTTGCAGAAGCTTTTCGTTAGACATGCTAGTTGTTCCCCTTTTCTATTTTATTGCGACGCTAAGCGTACTTCCGTTGTGACTTTGCTTTGCAAATCTGAGCTTATTGAGAAAGTGGTCAATTAAAGTAATAGAGGTGTACGAGGAGGTGGGGTATCTACTTCCGGTCGCTGTTGTCCGCAGGAAATTTTTATTAGAAGCCATTTAGTAGCGGGTATTTCCTGCAGACAAAGGCGAACGCTATCGCTCCTCCAGTAGATACCCCACCTTCGTATGTTTCTCTATTTCAGTCAAAAATCTCTTTCTTAACACTCTGTGACTTTGCTTTGCAAAGTCTGGACAGAACGATTCCGCCCGCTCCGCTGGGATTCACCGTACTTTTAAGTACTGCTATTCGCCCGGTGCTCTCTGATCAAATCCTCAATCTGCTCCACCGTCGGCATCGCATCGGAGCAGCTGTGGCTGGACACAACGATGGAAGCCGACGCGCTGCCGAACTCCTGGCATTTCTCGACAGGCCAGCCCTGCAGCAAGCCGTAAATGAACGCGCCTGCGAACGAATCCCCCGCACCAAACGTTTTGATCACCTGCTTCGCCGGGAAAATGCCTCCGCGACTGCTTCCCCCGTCCTTCGTAAACACGATGGAGCCGTCTCCGCCGTGCTTGACGACGACGATTTTCGCCTGACGCTCGAACCAGCGCTGCGCCGTGGCGAGATCGTCCTTGACTTCCGGTCCGGTCACGATTTCCATGACGTCAAATTCTTCCCTGCCGGCAATAATAACATCGCACTGCTCCGCGACCAGATTGCAGTAAATCGCCGTCTCTTCCTTCGACTTCCACGTCCAGCGGCGGTAATCGACGTCGAAAATAATGACCACTTGATGCTTCCGCGCATATTCGATCGCTTGGAATACGGCTTCTCTGGAAGGGCTTGACGCCAGCGCCGTGCCGGAGATCAAGATTGCCTTCGCCCGCTTGATGAAATCCTCCTGCACCTCGCCCGCTTCCAGCTTCAGATCGGCGACGTTGTCGCGGTACATCAGGATACTGCAATCGCTCGGCGACTTGATTTCGGTAAACGCCAGCCCCGTCACCGCGCCGGTATGATCGGTCACCACATTGCGTGTATCGATGTTTAGCTTGTGCAGATAGCTTTTGATGAAACGACCGAATTGATCGTCCGATACTTTGCCGATAAATCCCGTGCGCGCACCTAGTTTGGCTAACGCAATCGTAATGTTGGCGGGCGAGCCCCCCACATATTTCGTAAAAGTAAGCGTTTCCTCCATCGGCCGGTTAATCTCGTTGGCGTTCAGGTCTATGCACAGCCGGCCAAGCCCGATAAAATCCAGCTCCCGGTCCTGCTGAAACGTGATATGGTTCATCTCTCGGCGCACCTCCATCTTATGCGATTGGAAAATTATTTTTTGGCGTTCGTCATCAGCCATTCGTGCGCCGGATCGTTATAAAACCGCCAGGTGCGCACCGGACCCGCCATCACGTTCAAATAGTAAACATCATACCCCGGCGGCGCGGATACGGGATGGAAGCCTTTAGGCACCAGCACGGCGTCCCCGTTTTTCACGATCATCGTTTCGTCCAGCTCTCCGTCGAGCGTGTACACCCTTTGCAGGGCAAAGCCTTCAGCCGGGTTGATTTTATGGTAATACGTTTCTTCCAAGTACGATTCGTTCGGCAAATTGTCCTGATCATGCTTATGCGGCGGGTAGCTGGACCAATGCCCGTTCGGCGTAAATACCTCGACCACCAGCAAGCTGTCCGCAGGCGACTGCTCCGGCAAAATGTTATGGATATGCCGCTCGATATTCCCATAGCCTCTCGTTTCCACCCCGACCTGATCGGGAGCAATGAGTCTCGCCGGATGACTGCCGTAGCCCGGCGCCGCACATACGGCCAGCTCCAGCTCCGTCGTCGCCGTTACTTCGAAGAAGTCGCCGTTCGGGACATAGACGCTGTACGGAGGGATTTGTTCAAAGACGCTCATGCGCTGCCCGATGTTGTCCAGCTTAAGCTCGGAGGTCGCCACATTCGCCTTGCCCGACAATAGCACCAGACATACCTCTTGATCGCCCGTTTCCTTCTTTAAGCGCTGGCCCTGGCTCAACCGGTACACTTCGAAGCCGACATATGTCCAGCCCGCCGATTCCGGTGTAATCGTGAGCACGTTTCCTTGCTCGTCCGCCGTCTTACGGCTCGGCACAATAAGATCCGCCATCTGAAACCATTCCCCTTTCCCGTTATCCAGATATATTGCTCGTTAAATCGCTGACGATGGCAGCAATGTATTCCTTCGACTTCCGCGCGTATTCGACCGGGTTGGCCACGGACGGGTCCTGCTCCGCTTCGATGATCATCCAGCCGTCGTAACCGCGGGCGAACAACTCCCGGAAAATCGGTGCAAAATCGATGCAGCCGTCCCCCGGCACCGTGTAAACGCCCTGAATCACCGCCGATTGGAACGGTATATTCTCACGCCTTACCCGGTCGAGAACGTCCTGACGCACGTCTTTCAAATGCACATATGCGATCCGGTCGGCGTACCGCTGCAGCAGCGCAAGCGGGTCGGCTCCTCCATAGAAAGCATGGCCCGTATCGTACAGCATATGAACCAGTTCCGGGTCGGTCGTCGCCATCAAGCGGTCGATTTCCTCCGGGCGCTCGACATTCGTGCCGATATGGTAGTGGTACACCAGCTTCATGCCATGCTCGCGGCAAATTTCACCAGCTTGATGCAAGCCGTCCACCATATGATTCCATTCCTCATCGGTAAAAGGAATCACGTTCCGGTCCGCAGGCGACCGCCTCGGATCGCCGATGATCGACCCGCCGAGCTCGCAGGTGACGACGTGCTTGCTGCCCATTTTTTGCAAAAATTGCACATGCTTGCGGTAAGCCTCCAGCTCCGCTTCCCGATAGCTCGGGTCAGAAAAAAGCACGCCTTTCCACTGCGAAGTGAGCAGGATTCCTTTCTCCGCCAAAGCTTCCCGCAGCACGTCCGGATCTTTCGGGAATTTGCGGCAATTCTCCGTCGCGGCGAAGCCGAGAGCCGAGAAATCGGTCAACAGATCTTCGAACGTATAGTGATCCCCTAGCTCAAGCACATCTTCATTCACCCAGTTAATCGGGGAAATTCCCAGCTTCAAGCGATCGATGTTCATATGCAGGTCCCTTCTTTAATGAAAATTAAATTTCCTTCACGCCTTCGAGCTTTTGCCGCATCGTATCGTAAGCTTGATGCACCTTCACGCTCTCCGATACTTCCGCCACGCCGACGCGCCACCACGATTCATAGCCGTCCGTGTTCGTGCCCGGAAGCACCTTGATTTCGATCAAGGTGGAGACGGTCTGCTCCTTGGCGCTCTTCAAGGCTTCCTTCAGCTCGTCAATCGTACGCACCGTGAACGTCTTGACACCGAGCGCCCGCGCATAGAGCGAGAAGTCGACCGGCACGTAGTCGCCTGTCAGCCTGTTCGTATCGGCGGAGCGGTAGCGGAATTCGTTGCCGAAGCCTTGGCTGCCATGTCCGCGCTGGAGATTGTGAATGCACTGATAGCCGTGGTTATCCAGGAGCAGCACGTTGATTTTCCGCCCTTCCTGGATGCTGGTCAGCAGCTCGGAATGAAGCATCATGAAGCTGCCGTCGCCGACGAACGCATACACCTCGCGCCCGGGATCGGCCAGCTTCACCCCAAACGCTCCCGACACCTCGTAGCCCATGCAAGAAAAGCCGTATTCCATATGGTACGTATTCGGATGATCGCATCTCCACAGCCGGTGAAGGTCGCCGGGCAGGCTGCCAGCGGCGCATACGACCACGTCGTTCGGATCGAGCGACGCGTTAATTTCGCCGATGACTCTCGTCTGCGACAGACCGTCCGGCAGCTCCATGGCGTACAAGCGGTCGACCTCTTGGTCCCAAGCCTGCTTCTCCGCCTTCAGCTCGTCGGCCGGGTAGGCGCTTTCATAGCCGGCCTGCCCCAAGACGTCCTGCAAGGCGGTAAGCGCTTCCTTAGCATCAGCGATGACCATGAGCGCGTTCAGCTTCATCGCATCGAAGGAGCTGACATTAATGTTCAGGAACGATACGTCCAGATGCTGGAACGCGCTCTTGGATGCGGTCGGAAAGTCGGCCAGACGCGTTCCCACGGAAATGATTAGATCGGCTTCCTTCGCCAGCCGGTTCGCGGCAAGCGATCCGGTTACGCCTATGGCGCCCATATACAGCGGGTGATCCCACGGCATCGCGCTTTTGCCGGCTTGCGTCTCCGTCACCGGAATTTGGAACGTTTCCGCGAAGGCGATCAGTTCCTTCACCGCGAGCGAGTAGTGAACGCCGCCTCCGGCGATGATCAGCGGCCGTTTCTTGCCGCGAATCGCTTGAACCGCCCGGTCCAATGCGCCCTGCGATACGGTGCGCCGCTCGATGTAATGGACCCGTTTCGCGAAAAATTCGGCCGGGTAGTCGTACGCCTCGCACTGCACGTCCTGCGGAAGCGACAGCGTCACCGCGCCCGTATCGACGGGATCGGTCAGCACGCGCATCGCGTTCAAGGCCGCCGTGATCAGCTGCTCGGGCCGGGAAATGCGGTCCCAATATTTGCTGACCGGCTTGAACGCATCGTTGGCCGAAATCGTATAGTCTGTCGGATCTTCGATTTGCTGAAGCACAGGGTCTGGCTGTCGGCAAGCGAAAATATCCCCGGGCAGGAACAGCACCGGAATGCGGTTCACCGTCGCGGTCCCCGCCGCCGTCACCATGTTCAATGCGCCGGGACCGATGGAAGAGGTACACGCGAATATTTCAAGCCGGTTCTTCTGCTTCGCGTAAGCCATAGCCGCATGCGCCATGCCCTGCTCGTTTTTGCCTTGGATGAACTGGAGCGCGCCTTTGTCCAGCTCCAGTGCCTCGCCGAGGCCCGTGACGTTCCCGTGCCCGAAAATCCCCATGACGCCTTTGACGAATTTGCGTTCTTCCCCATCGATCTGGATGTACTGGTTATCCAAAAATTTCAGCAATGCCTGCGCCATCGTTAAACGAATCGTTTTCATACAGGGCCTCCCTTTTATGAGTATGCGCTTACCCAAAATTCGTGAATAAAGAACGTCACTTCGCAAAAAAAACGTTTTCATTTCGCTGTGACCTTTTGCTAGCAAATTCCTTCATCCGGTGAATTTGGGATTTTACATTGGTAAGTCATGTCCATTTCGTTCATAAAATCGCTTACATTCCGACAAAAAGCTTCGGGATGGTCACTTGAAGCCAAAGATCTTCATTTCAAACCAAGAGTAAGCGCTTTACCTTTCATGTGTGATCATTATAACTCAAGCCTTCCCGCGTTTGCAATAATCAATTTAAAATGTGTGACGAAAGTCCCTATAATTTGAATCTTTGAACCGTCCCCTGCAGTTCTTCGGCCATGGTCGTCAATACCGAGGTATTCGCCGACAATTCCTGCACCGAAGCCAATTGCTGCTCGGTCGCCGCCGACACATGCTGGGATCCTGCCGCCATCGTCTCGGATAAAGAGACGATCGATTCCATCGACCGGACGATCTCGGAAGCCCCGGCAGACAACCGGCTGGCATCGGCGGACACGGCTTGTACCTGCTGCGTCGCCTCGTCGACCAACTGCTTGATCCCCTCGAATATGCGCCCCGCAGCGCCGGCCACCCGGATTCCGTCCGCCACCTCCTGCGACGCCGCAGCCACCGAGCCGACGACGTGCTCCGTCTCCGCTTGAATATTATGCACCAGCGCTGCGACTTGTTTGGCGGACTGCCCGGTCTGTTCGGCCAACTTGCGGACTTCCGCCGCAACGACCGCAAAGCCCCGCCCGTGAGCGCCTGCTCTCGCTGCTTCCACGGCCGCATTCAACGCCAGTAAATTGGTCTGGGTAGCGATGTCCGATATCACTTTGTTCAACTGTCCGATTTCGGCGGAACGACGGCTCATCTTTCCAATGACTTGGTCCAAATTGTTCATTGTTGTCTGAATCGAATCCATCTGGCGGATAACGATCCCGATCTCCTTGTCTCCGGCCGATGCCTTGTCGAGCGCAAGCCCGGACAACGAGCCGGCCTGTCTGCCGTTATCGGCAATGCGCTGAATCCCTTCCAGCATGTCGCCGATCGACTGCCTGCTTCGCTCTACGGACTGCACCTGCTTCTCCGAGCCGTCCGCAAGCTGCTGCATAATTTCCGTAATATGCTCGGCGGCCGTCCCCGTTTGTTCCGAGCTCGACCGCAGCTCTCTGGAAATTCCTACAACCTGGCCCGAGCTAATATCGATTTGCCGGACCAGCCGCCGCAAGCTTTCCGCCATTCGGTGAAAGGAATGGGCCAAATCCCCGATTTCATCCTGCCGCCGGACACGCACATCCTTGACCCCGAGATTCCCCTCGGCGATCCAATCGGCCGCCTTGCTGAGAGCTACGAGCGGTCTAGACAAGTATCGCGCAAAAGCAAAGCCGATGACGATGGCCAAGGCGAAGCTTACCAGACTCACCCATAGGGTGAACATCGTTATACGGTCGACGAGACTCCGGTTCGCTTCCATCTCTGCAGCCATCGTCCGGTCCTGCCGGTCGGACACATCCTGCGCAAATTTCGTAATGACCGCCCCCAACGGAACAATGCCGGTTCTCGCTTCCTGACGCGCACTTTCGGCATCTTTGCCGGCCAACTGAAATACTTGTTCCGCTTTCGTGCGGTATTGCCGGTTCAACTCCATCATATAACCGAGCTTCTCTTCCTCGCTGGAATCCGCGAGCAGCGCCTTGGATTGCGTCAGCAGCTTCTCAATCAGCTCGTTCGCCTGATTCAGCTCGGCGATGTAAGCGGAATCCTGCGTCAAAAGATACGTATTCAGGCTGCCGTTCTGCACAGCCGTATGAAATTTGATCTGGCCCGCGATCGCCTTCAGCTCTCCCTGCCTTTCGATCAAATCAGCATACGACCGGTTCATTTGCTGCAGCGAGCTGTAAAACAAAGCGCTTGAGATACCGGAAATAACCGCCAAAGTCAAAAAACTGCCCGCCAACTTTTTACCGATGCTCAATCTCACCCGGATGCCCCCCATTTTGTCGTTGTACTGGAACTTCTTTTCCCTTGAAAGCGTTTACCGTTTTTTCGTTGCTTTTCTGACGCTGGCTGGATATAATTAAACTCAACCAGGTGGTTAAGCGCTTTATTAATTTTAAAATAACGGATTCTCCCGCACTTTTCAATCCTTTTGTGCAAGCTCTGTTGTGACGAACATTCCCACTTGATGAAGGAGCGACCTTTGATGAAGACGAATGAACCGACTCAATTCGAAATGTTCCGCGATCCGTTCAAAATGCTGATCGTGCTGCTGAACCTTGTCGCCGAGCAGCAAGGCATGGAGTTGAACTATGAGAAGGTGCCTACGTTTGAGAATGAGACGTTTTTGATCCGCCATGCGAATGACGGCGACATCTCGGACGAGCGGATTCCCAACTATATTTATAAAAAAGACGGGACGGAGATTACTTGGTATCAATATTTAGGCCGGGATATTTATTGCAATAAAGACTTGAGCCGAGAGGAGTACAATAAAATGTTCGTCGACTGTATGGCTTCGCTGTATCAGTTGAACGGGTAACCCTCTGCACTCCGGCGGCTGGCGCCCTGACTACTCGTGCGCCGGCCTGTTTGTTTTTTCCGAGGCCGGGTTAAAGCCAGCATAGGATGCGTAAGCAAAAAAATCCCCGCCAGCGCAGCAGCGGAGTAAGCAAATAAAAACGTATCTCTATTCAATGCGGGACGATTTGTCCGGTGTTTCTATATATCAGCTGAAACATTAAAAGCACCGGCCACAACGACCGCAACGGAAGCAACCGCAGCCAAAGCAACGGAAACAGCCGCAACCAAAACAGCGAAAGCAACCGCAACCAAAGCAGCGGAAACAGCCGAAACCGAAACAGGTGAAGAAGCATAGACGAGCTTCACTAGGTGCGCCTTGAAAGTGCAGAGGCACCGTCTGGCCTGCTTTAAAATCGGAAACGCTCAATCCCTGAAGCTCTTTTTTGAAATCGTCCATTTTTTAACCTCCGTTTATAGACCTCAATAGATCACACTTTAAATTTATGAATTGGAATCCGCTCTTGTTACGGTTGGCAAGCTTCTTTTTTTCAAAAAAGCGAAAACCGTCAATCCCGATACACCTTCTCCTTTCCCCTGCCCGTGGATTTCATCCTTTACACTCCGTTTATTTTCGATTTATAAATCTCCCTTATGCTAAGCAGCATCGACAAACCGAAGCTAAAGGAGAAATCACCATGACGAACAAAAAAACGAATGTGACTCTGGTCATCGTCGGCCTGCTGCTTGGCATGCTGATCAGCGCTCTCGATCAGACGATTATGGCGACGGCGATGCCTAGCGTTGTGCAAGAATTAGGCGGGCTGTCTTTGTACAGCTGGATTTTCTCGATCTACATGCTGACGTCGACCGCCAGCATGCCCATTTACGGCAAGCTTGCCGACTTGTACGGCAGGAAAAAGCTCTATATTGCAGGAATGACGCTGTTTATGCTCGGCTCTGTGCTTTGCAGCTTATCGGGGGGCATGACGGAATTGATCGTTTTCCGCGGGTTGCAAGGTCTTGGGGCCGGGGCGCTGATGCCGCTCGCCGTGACGATTATCGGCGATCTTGTGCCGCTGGAGAGGCGGGGCAGAATGCAGGGGATGTTCGCGGGCGTCATGACGCTGGCAAGCGTCATCGGCCCTGCCATCGGCGGAATGTTCGTGGAATATTTGAGCTGGCAGTGGGTGTTTTATATTAACCTCCCCATCGGCCTTGCCGCGATCCTCATTCTCATCCCGGCTTTGCAGGAAACCAAAAACCAGGGCAAGCCGTCCATCGACTGGTTCGGCGCGCTAACCATGTGCGGGTCAGTCGTCGCGATTCTGCTTGCTCTCGTCTTGGGCGGAGGGGAATCCGGTCTTGGCTCCGGACAGCACAATTCATGGAGCTCACCGCAGGTAGTAGGCCTGTTTCTGCTCGGGGCGGTGCTGCTCGCTTTGTTCCTGTGGATCGAAACGAAAGCGAAAGAACCGATCATCCCTTTGCCGCTGTTCCGCAACCGCGTCATTTCCGTCACCTCTATCGTCGCTTTCCTGATGAGTGCGGGCATGTTCGGCGCGGTGACCTATATTCCGCTGTACGTCCAAGGCGTCATCGGAGTAAGCCCTTTACTCGCCGGGTACATTTTGACTCCGTTGATGCTGGCGGTCGCCGCTGCCGTGACGCTCGGCGGACGTCTGATGCATCGATTCGCATACCGCACGTTCAACGTGCTCGGCATGGTACTGATGGGACTTGGCTTCAGTCTGTTCGCCACGATGGATGCGGACACGACGAAGCTGCAGGTCATTGTCTATATGATCGTCGCCGGGCTTGGAATCGGGCTGATTATCCCGACGCTCAACACTTCGGTCATCGGCGCGATCGGCAGAGAACGGCGCGGTACCGCCACGTCGCTGGTGCAGTTTTTCCGGTCGATCGGCGGAACGATCGGAGTCAGCGTCTTGGGCGTTCTGATGACCGGCCGGATGACTTCCGGCATGTCGGGATTGGGCGAGCGTTTCGCTTCCCTCCCTGCGGATAAGCTCGACAAGTTCGCCGATCCGCAGGCGCTGCTCGATCCGGCAGTCCGCACGCTGCTTCCGGCCGATCTGCTCGCCGAGCTGCAGAACGTGTTCACTCATGCGGTCGACGGCGTTTTCCTTGCAGGAACGGTCATCGCCGCCATCGGGCTCGTTGCCGCGCTCTTGATGGGCAATGCGAGAATGATCCAACCGGCGGCTCCTCCCGCGGCCCCGACAGCCGCCGACGCGAAACAAACGTAAGTGCGTTTGTACGAAACCGCAGTCCTGTCACGGCATCTGCTGTATAATAGAGGCAAGATTTAAAAAGGAGGCTACCGTTCCCATGGCTAAAATTCTCGTCGTGGACGATGATCCCCATATCCGCAGGCTGGTCAAGATGATCATGCGGGGCGAAGGCTTCGAGGTGCTTGAAGCCGCGGACGGCGCTAGGGCGATGCGAGCGCTCGAAGCGACAAAAGCGGACTTGGTCATTCTGGACATCATGATGCCGGGGATGGACGGCTGGGAGCTGTGCCGCGAGCTGCGGGAGCATTACGACCTTCCCTTGCTCATGCTTACCGCTCTGGGCGATACGGAGCAAAAAGTGAAGGGCTTCGACCTCGGCACCGACGATTACCTCGTGAAACCATTCGAGTCCCGCGAGCTCGTCGCCCGGGTAAAGGCACTGCTCAAGCGGTACCGGATCGCCGCTTTCCAGATCGTGCAGGTCGGACGGGTGCAGCTGAACCAAAAATCATATGAGGTGACGGAGGACGGCATCGGGCAGACCTTGCCGCTCAAGGAATTCGAGCTGCTGTTCCGGCTGGCGAGCTATCCGGGTCAGACATTCTCGCGGGAGCAGCTCATCGAGCTCATCTGGGGCTGCAATTTCGAAGGCAACGAACGGACGGTCGACGTGCATGTGAACCGGCTGCGGGATCGTTTTCCCCCGGAGCGCTGCGGGTTCCGCATCCGTACGCTCCGCGGACTCGGCTACCGGCTGGAGGTGCTGCCATGATGCTCTGGCCGAAAGCGTGGCGGGTCGCCGCATTCGCACTCTCCATCGTATTTTTCTGGAGCATCGGCTTTGCGGTCGCGTCGGGGCTGGAGAGCAGCTATGCCAAGCGGCATACCTGGGAACGAATGCTCGATAGCGGCGCAGCGACCATAGCGCTTATGGCGAAGGACCCGGCCCGGGCAGACGATTTGCTGCGCCAGCTCGCTCTGCTTCTTCCGGCGCGCGTCGTGCTGGTGGAGGCGGACGGACGGCATATCGCCTACGGCGAGCAGGCTGAGCCGTTCTCCGGGGAGATGAGCCGGGAGGCTGCGTCGAACGTATTCAACGGCGGTACGCTTCGTTCGTTCGAACGGTCGAGCCTGCTCGGTCCCGGCGAAGCGACGACGGGGCAGCTGTTTGCGGCGAACGGCCGGGAGGCGGCTTTGTTTATCCGCACGGAGACTCCGTCGCCGCTCCGTCACTACGGCTGGCAGCTCTTCGCGCTGCTCGTCGGCGGTCTGCTGCAGATGGCGGCTTTGCTCGCCTTCATCCGCCTCGGCCGGACGTCGCGCCGGGAATTTTTCCACCTTATGGTCGGTACCCTGAACCGGATGGCTAAAGGGGATTTCAATATCAAGCTGGACGCAGACCCGAAACGGATCGGCCCATACGAGCCGCTGGCGTCCGGTATTAACCGAATGGCCGGCGAGCTCGGTCAGATGGAGCGAATGCGGCAGGAGTTTATCGCCAACGTCTCTCACGAAATCCAGTCTCCGCTGACGTCGATCAGCGGGTTCTCGCGCGAGCTTCAGAACGATAACGTCAGCAAGGAAGAGCGGATAGAAATACTGGGGATTATCGAGACGGAAAGCAGGCGGCTATCCAAGCTGAGCGATAACCTGCTCAAGCTGACGTCGCTCGAATCCGACCATCATCCGTTCGAACCGAAGCGTTACCGGCTGGACAACCAGCTGCGGAAAATCGTTCTCGCCTGCGAGCCGCAATGGGTCGCGAAAAATCTGGAGATGGACGTCGAATTGGACCACGTCACCGTAACAGCCGATGAAGACACCATGAGCCAGGTGTGGCTCAACCTGCTGAACAACGGCATCAAGTTTACCCCGGAAGGCGGCGTGATTGCTATTCGGCTGCAGCAACTGGATGGACGCGCCGTAGTTACCGTCCGGGACAACGGCTGCGGCATCGCCGAGGAGGATCTTCCTTTCGTCTTCGACCGTTTTTTCAAAGCCGACAAATCGCGCAGCCGCTTGAGCGGAGGCAGCGGACTCGGATTATCCATCGTCAAAAAGATCGTCGATATGCATCAAGGCACGATAACCGTACACAGTCAACCGGGGAAAGGGACAGCCTTCACCGTATCGCTGCCGCTCTCCTAGAGTCGGTGCCGAAAAAAGAGATGATTTGCCTGAAAAACAGCAGGGGCGGAGCTGTCTTTTCGCCGCTCGCTATCACAAACGTATCCCCGTAACGGGTAGGAACGCACCATGTTTCGTGTGGAGACGTCAAAAGCTTAAAAGCCACGCTTCCGCTTCCCCGGCGCTGCCGAATACCCTGAAATCATTGCCTTTGTTGGCTTCGGCCAGCAGTTCTTTGAATCTCCCCTTCACAACCTGTTCGTTCGTGATGATAAGGGCTGCCTTTACGCGATAGTTTATGAATTTTTGCAGCATTTCTCCGGCCAAGCCCGTTTTAAGATTGAAGAAATCGTCGGAAAGCGCCTCCGCGTGAAGCACTAATAAATTAGTGTCATGTTCAAAACATCTTGCAATAAGATCCAACGCATCTTGTCTTGTGCTCAGCGGCGTTTCGGCAGAAGTGTATTCCACGTATTTTTTCGTACCTCTTTCGATAATTTGAACGTTCATTTGATTTTCCTCCTTCTCTATGGGAATACGCAATTCACTGCGCAACTTTTGAATCCATTCCCATTCGCGCTTGTAGAAATCGATTAAATTATCGTAGATCATATCCCATAAGCAGATCTCCCTGGCGGTTCTGCCGGGAGAAAACGGGCCTCTGAGCTTTTGTTCCTGCTGCAATAAAATCTGCGTCCGGACTTCCTCTTCATATTTTGTGAGCAGGGCGTTCAATTCGTCAGTGTTTAGCTGATCGGCCCAAGCAAGCTGAATCAGAAACGATTTCTTCAAATCCGGTGGTTCGGGCGTGGAAAGCACCCAATTCTTCAGCTCGGCCAACCCTTCTTCCGTGATCGTATAAATCTTTTTCGAGGGCGAGCTTTCCTGATGCTGAACTTCGCAGGTCGCGAAGCCTTCGTCCAGCAGTTGCACCAGTGATTTGTAAATCTGATTGTTGTTGGCCGACCAGTACATAAAGGGGGATTCTTGGATGATTTTTTTCAAATCATAGCCCGTGACAGATTTCCAGCTTAAAATTCCCAGAATCGCGTGTGTAATGGACATGGAAGTCGCTCCTTGATCAGTATCATATGTTAAAATTAACATATGGTGCTCGATATTGCAACATTCGATGTGGAATGAATCTGCCTCTCCGGTATCAGACAAAACAAAAAGCCCTTCATTTCGAGGGCTTTGCAACATAATCTGTATTCGTTTGTTGTCTACGACAATCCGTTTCCTTATTAAAAAAGTTCTCGCAAATAGTCTCTTCGGCCATGCAGAATCCGGTGGATGATGACTTCGTTATTTATGATTCTGTAGAAAATCAAATATGGCGAAACGACAATAAAACGATACCCTCGCTGTATTAACGTATAGTCATCCTCTGACAATACAGACCCCATATGGAGAAAATCAGCAAGGCCCCCGATTTCACGGTTCAACTTCTCCATGAGCTGCTTTGTCCAGCCCCATTGCCTCATGAAAATATTTTCTCGCTTGATCGGTATCGTCCAGAGCCTCACACATCCTTCGCACGGCATGCAGCCGTCGATGCTCTTCATAAATTTCAACGCAAGCCTTGATGATGATTTTCTGTTGTTCCGTATCCTTGCGAAGTATCGAATGTAAAGCTACCGCCTCGTGCTTAAAGCCGTCGCTCACCCCGCTGGCAACATTTTTTCATCTTCTAAGTCAATTAAAATAATCAATATTTTGATCATTTTCATTAACTTCGATATCATGAAGACAAAGGGAGGGAGAAAGGTTTGATCATCAATAAATTAAGTGAAATCATGGGGCGTAAACGTCTGAAAATATCCGACGTAGTGGATGGTACGGGCCTTGCCCGTAATACGGTGACCGAACTTTATCATGGGCGCGCAAAAAGAATTGATCTTGAGACATTAGACAAGCTCTGCTCATATTTAGATGTTAGTGTCGGCGAGATATTCGAGCATGAAGACCAAAGAAAAGAGTCCCTGCCTGCGGATT
>NZ_BSDJ01000015.1 GCF_027925525.1 Paenibacillus tyrphae
GGTCGCGGCTTAAGCCATACCGGTTATTTTTTTTAAGGAGTGAATAGATTGTGGAAAGCCATCCCAACGACCAGTGGCAGCAAGTTCTTTCCATATTGCAAAAAAGGGTGAGCAAGCCAAGCTACGAGACGTGGCTGACTTCCACAAGAGCCGTGGCATTCAACGATTCCACGGTCGTCATCTGTACCCCCAACAACTTTTCCCGGGAATGGCTTGAGAACCGGTATACCAAGCATATAAAGGAAGCCGTATTCGATTACTGCGGCAAGCAGGTCGAATTAAAGTTCATCATCGAGTCCGAAGATGAAGCCGATTCGTTCAGCCGCTCTTCCTCCCCATCAACCATTCCTGCAAGCGCGCCGCGAACCGCCGTTTCCGAGGAAACGGTCAGCCACATGCTTAATCCCAAGTATTTGTTCGATTCGTTCGTCATCGGATCGGGTAATCGCTTCGCTCATGCCGCTTCGCTCGCGGTCGCCGAAGCGCCGGCCAAAGCATACAACCCGTTGTTTTTGTACGGTGGCGTGGGGCTGGGGAAAACGCACTTGATGCACGCGATCGGCCATTACGTGCTTGAGCATAATCCGAGCGCCAAGGTCGTCTACATCTCGTCCGAAAAATTTACGAACGAGTTCATCAATGCGATCCGGGACAACCGGGGGGAAAGCTTCCGCAACAAGTACCGCAATATCGACGTGCTTCTTATAGATGATATTCAGTTTATTGCGGGAAAAGAATCGACGCAGGAAGAATTTTTCCACACGTTTAACGCGCTGCACGAAGAGCGGAAGCAGATCATCATCTCCAGCGACCGGCCGCCGAAGGAAATTCCGACGCTCGAAGAACGGTTGCGCTCCCGCTTCGAATGGGGGCTCATCACGGACATTCAGCCTCCGGACCTAGAGACACGGATTGCCATTCTGCGCAAAAAAGCGAGAGCCGAAAACCTGGATATTCCTAACGAAGCGATGGTCTACATAGCGAACCAGATCGATTCGAATATTCGGGAGCTGGAAGGCGCCTTGATTCGGGTGGTCGCTTACTCGTCTCTTATTAACGAAGACATTACGTCGCATTTGGCGGCGGAGGCGCTCAAGGATATTATCCCAAGCAGCCGTCCGCGGGTGATCACGATTCATGACATCCAGCAGAAGGTCGGCGAATTTTACGGCTTGAAGCTGGAGGATTTCAAAGCGAGGAAACGAACCAAAACCGTGGCTTTTCCGCGGCAAATCGCCATGTATCTGGCCCGCGAGATGACTGATTTTTCGCTGCCGAAAATCGGCGAAGCGTTCGGCGGACGCGATCATACGACCGTGATTCATGCGCACGAAAAAATATCCGAAGCGCTCAAGGCCGACCAGGAATTATATAAAATCATCCAGAACCTTACCGAAAAAGTGAAAAACGTGACGATGTAACGATTGGCGTCTAATTCACAGCCCTCAATCCACAACTGAATAAAGGGGAGCCTATGCACACACTTATTCACATGTGGATAGGCTCTCTTTTTGCCTTATTCACGCAGTTATCCACATATCCCGAGGCCCTACTACTATTACTATAAAAAAACATGTAATATAGAGGTATATGCGCGACTCTCCCATTTTAGAACCCGTAGGAGTGAAATTATGAAGTTAACCGTACTGAAAGAATTTTTAAATGAATCGATTCAGCACGTTTCCAAAGCCATTTCCAGCAAAACGACGATTCCCATTTTAAGCGGAATTAAAATAGACGCCGACTCCACCGGTATCACGCTGACGGCCAGCGATACCGACATTTCGATTCAAAGCTTCATTCCCAACGAAAAAAACGAGCTGCAAGTCATCGATCTGAAGCAATCCGGCAGCGTTGTGCTCCCTTCCAAGTTTTTCGTGGAAATTATCCGCAAGCTTCCGGCACAGCAAGTCGAGATTGAGGTCAAAGACCATTTCCAAACGACGATCCGTTCCGGTTCTTCAGAAATTCAGCTGGTCGGACTCGATCCAGAGGAATACCCGATCATGCCGGGCATTGAAGAAAACAAACGGATTCAGATCCCGAGCGATCTGCTTAAAACGATGATCAAGCAAACATCGTTTGCCGTGTCAACGAACGAAGCGACGCCGATTTTGACCGGAGTGTTGTGGACAATTTCAAACGGGAAGCTAAAATTTACTGCCTGTGACCGGCATCGTCTGGCTTCCAGGGAAACGACCATAGATACCGACGTCGACCTTTCCCTTAATAATGTTTCCATATCTGGGAAAACTTTGAATGAGCTATCCAAAATTCTACCTGATCAAAACACGCTGATCGACGTCGTGTTCGCCGAAAATCAGGTGCTATTCAAAATGAGCTCGATTCTTTTCTATACCCGTATTTTGGACGGAACGTATCCGGATACGTCGAAGCTCATTCCGCAGGCGTATCAGACCGAGCTGGTTGTCAACACAGACAATTTGGCGGACGCGATCGACCGCGCCTACCTGCTTTCGCGGGAAGAAAAAACGAATATCGTGAAGCTCATCATGCACGAGGACCAGACCATTGAAATTTCTTCGAGCTCGTCCGAGCTGGGGAAGGTCACCGAGGATCTGACGACGGCCAGCCTTACTGGGGAACTGCTGCGTATTTCGTTCAACTCCAAATATATGCTGGATGCGCTCAAAGTCATGGACAGCGAGCAGATTCATATCGGTTTCACCGGTGCGATGCAGCCGATCATCATTCGTCCCGACGAAAATTCGAGCCTGCTGCAGCTTATTTTGCCGTACCGGACTACAGGCTAAAGGAGTGCCTTTCAAGGATGAAAAATATCGGCATTCGCACTGAATATATTACGCTCGGGCAATTTTTGAAGCTCGCCGACTGTATTTCCACCGGCGGACAAGCCAAGAGCTTCCTGCAGGAGGCTACCGTCATCATCAACGGCGAGCCGGATAACCGCCGCGGCCGCAAGCTGGTGGCCGGCGACATCGTCAACGTTGCGGGCTGCGGCGAGTTCCAAGTCATACAAGAATAAAGCCCGGCATATGCTTTCGAAGTTGGCATTGTTACGCAAAGCCCAAGCACATGCTTTCGAAGAAGGCTTTGCTGCGCAAAGCCCTTAGGAGGAACTCTTTTGCAGTTAAAACGGCTTTCATTGCAGCATTACCGTAACTATGACCAGATGGAATTCCAAACCGACAACATGGTCAACATCATTGTCGGACCGAACGCACAGGGCAAAACGAACCTGCTCGAATCGATCTTCGTGCTCGCGTTAACCAAATCCCACCGGACGCATCAGGATAAAGAGCTGATCCGGTGGAACGCTTCCTCCACGCTGCTGCACGCCGAAGTCGAAAAGCGCTACGGCACGGTGCAGCTCGATTTATCCATATCGCAGCAAGGCAAAAAGGCCAAGGTGAACGGGCTGGAGCAAAAAAAGCTCAGCAATTTCATCGGGGCCTTAAACGTCGTTATGTTTGCGCCTGAAGATTTGGAGATCGTTAAGGGCTCTCCCGGTGTCCGCAGGCGCTTTCTCGATATGGAGATCGGGCAGGTTTACCCGGCCTATTTGCACGACCTGTCGCAATACAACAAAATATTGCAACAGCGCAACAATTACTTGAAGCAGCTGTTTTCCTCGCCGGGCAAAGCTTCCATGCTGGACGTGTGGAATGAGCAATTAATGCAGTTCGGTGTTAAAATTATGAAAAAACGTCAAAGCTTTATAAAGAAGCTGCAAGCATGGGCCGAAAAGATCCATGCCGGCATTACGAACGGCTCCGAGCAGCTTCGCATCGAGTACGACTGCGCCTTGTCCCACGCGCTGGAACAAGAAGACGCTGTTTTATTTGACCATTTTATGATAAAGTTATCACAGGTGAAGGATCAGGAGCTTCGCCGGGGCGTGTCGTTGGTCGGGCCGCACCGCGACGATCTGCGATTTTATATCAACGACAAGGAAGTGCAGACGTTCGGCTCCCAAGGGCAGCAGCGGACGACGGCTTTGTCGCTTAAGCTGGCCGAGATCGAGCTGATCCGCGAGGAGGTCGGCGAATATCCCCTGCTCTTGCTCGACGATGTGCTCTCCGAGCTTGACCGCTACCGCCAAACCCAGCTTATCGAGACGTTTCAACGCAAGGTCCAAACCTTCATAACAACCACTGGCATTGAAAGCATAGATTTGTCAAAACTGGAAAGCGCTTCTGTGATTCACGTTCGGGACGGAAGCTTGACATAGATAGTTTTGCCGATAAGGAGTGGGCCAGCGTGTTTATCCATTTGGGCGGAGAAAAAATTATTCGCGCCGCAGAGCTTGTCGCCATTTTTGACCTTTCCATTGAGAAATCATCGAAAATATCGAAACAATTTATAACGTATGCCAATAAAGACAAGAAGGTGGAAGTCATCGGCGAGGAGGAAAGCAAGTCGCTCGTGGTGACCCAGACGAAAGTATACTATTCTCCGATTTCGTCCATGACCTTGAAGAAACGGGCTCATCATCTGTTAACGAACTAGATCTTTGAAACGCTTCGTAAGGAAGCTTTTCTTAATTACGGAAAAGTGGGTGTCTGCATGTCTGTGAATCCAGGTACAACTTATGATGAAAGTCAAATCCAGGTGCTTGAAGGTCTGGAGGCCGTTCGCAAGCGTCCGGGGATGTACATCGGCTCAACAAGTAGCCGCGGCCTTCATCATCTGGTCTGGGAAGTCGTCGACAATAGTATAGACGAAGCTTTGGCAGGATACTGTACGAGAATCCATGTCATCGTTCACCAGGATAACAGCATTACCGTTATCGACAACGGACGCGGTATTCCGGTCGGCGAGAATCCGAAGCTGAAAAAATCGACGGTTGAGGTCGTCCTCACCGTGCTTCATGCCGGCGGCAAGTTCGGCGGCGAAGGCTACAAAGTTTCCGGCGGTTTGCACGGGGTAGGCGTATCCGTCGTGAACGCCCTTTCCAAGAAGCTGATCGTAGAGGTCAAGCGTGAAGGCAAGGTGCACCAGCAGGAATACCGTTACGGTGCTCCGCAACAAGAATTGCAAGTGATCGGCGAGTCCGATGAAACGGGGACGAAAGTAACGTTTTGGCCCGATGAGCAGATCTTCACGGAAACGACGGAGTACTCGTACGAGACGCTCCAATCGCGGATTCGGGAGCTGGCGTTCTTAAATAAAGGCATCGAAATTACACTGACCGACGAACGAACGGACGTATCCCAATCGTTTTTCTACGAAGGCGGGATCATTTCGTTTGTCGAGTTTTTGAATCAGCACCGGGAAGCGCTGCATCAGCCGATCTATGTCGAAGGGCAAAAAGACAACATCCAGGTGGAAATCGCCCTGCAATACAACGACAGCTATACGGAGAACATTTATTCGTTCGCCAACAACATCAACACGCACGAAGGCGGTACGCACGAGTCCGGCTTCAAAAGCGCATTGACGCGCATCTTGAACGATTTTGCGCGGAAATTCAATGCGATTAAAGACAGCGACGCCAATTTGACCGGTGACGACGTGCGTGAGGGAATTACCGCGATTATTTCCGTCAAAATTCCGGAACCGCAGTTTGAAGGCCAGACGAAGACGAAGCTCGGCAACAGCGAAGTTCGCGGGATTGTCGAGTCGCTTTTTGCCGAGAAGCTGCAGGAATTTATGGATGAAAATCCGACCATAGCACGCAAAATCATCGAAAAAGGCGTTCAGGCGCAAAGAGCCCGGGAAGCCGCGCGGAAAGCGCGCGAGTTGACACGCCGCAAGAGCGCGCTCGAAGTCAGCTCCTTACCGGGTAAGCTGGCCGACTGTTCCTCCAAGGACGCTTCGATCAGCGAAGTGTATATCGTCGAAGGGGACTCCGCCGGCGGCTCCGCGAAGCAAGGACGCGACCGGCATTTCCAAGCCATTTTGCCGCTGCGCGGTAAAATTCTTAATGTGGAAAAAGCACGTATGGACAAAATTTTGTCCGACAACGAAATTCGGGCTATTATTACGGCGCTAGGTACGGGAATCGGGGAAGATTTCGATATTGCCAAAGCGCGTTACCATAAAATCATTATCATGACGGACGCCGACGTCGACGGCGCCCATATCCGGACGCTGCTCCTGACGTTCTTCTACCGCTACATGCGCAAGCTGATCGAAGCCGGCTACGTCTATATCGCCCAGCCGCCGCTTTACAAGCTCGAACGGAACAAAACGGTGCGCTATGCGTACAACGACAAGCAGCGGGAAACGATCTTGTCCGAATTCGGCGACGGCGTCAAAGTGAATATTCAGCGTTATAAAGGTTTGGGCGAGATGAATCCGGAGCAGCTGTGGGAGACGACCATGGACCCGGAAAGCCGTACGATGCTCCAGGTCAGCATTCAAGATGCGATCGAAGCGGATACGATGTTCGATACGCTGATGGGCAGCAATGTCGAGCCGCGGCGCGACTTTATCCAGCTGCACGCCAAATTCGTCCAAAACCTGGATATTTAACGGCTTAGCCATGCGAAATATGAAAAAATACGGCTTGTTGTGGCTGCTCGCGGCAGTCGCTTGGCTGCTGCTCGTCCCGGGCATGTTCCATGGACGGGGAACGGACGTCTGGTACACAGACCGGGTAGCGGTCATCGCCTATCACCATATCGACGATCACACGCAGGGCGACGTTACGATAACGACGGCACGCTTTCGCGGCCAACTGACCGATCTGCTGCAGCGGGGATACCATTTCATATCGCTGCAGCAGTTTCGCGATTTTATGGCCGGCGGGCAGTTGCCGCCCAATGCTGTGCTAGTCACGTTCGACGACGGGTACCGGAGCTTTTATACGAATGCTTACCCGATCTTGAAAGAACTGAATATTCCTGCCGTGAACTTTGTCATTACGAAAGATCTTGAGCATCCCGATCAGAGCCTGATTCCCTCGCTTTCCAGGGATCAGATCCGTTTTATGACCCGGGAAATGAAAGATATCGACGCCCAGTGCCACTCGGATAGTCTGCATGACCGAGCGCCTGACGGAGGGCCGTTGTTGACTTCCCGGCTTCCTAAGGATGGCGGCGCCGAAGATCTGCCGCAATTCGAACAGCGGATTACGGATGATACAAAAGCATGTGTCAACAAGCTGAAGGAGCTTTATGATCGTCCGGTGGATGCCTATGCGTATCCATTCGGCTACTATGACGAGCAATCGATCGCTTTGCTTCGCAAGGCAGGCATTCGTTACGGTTTTACGACGGCAAGCGGCTTGACCGGCCGGGATGCGGACCCGATGCAAATTCCGCGCATTAACGCAGGCAGTCCATTTGTTAAAGAGAACTCATTGAATAATTTAATTATTAAATCGATTTCCCGTAAGTCTTCATAGCAACGTTCTTATACCTTTTTATAGCAGTAGTTCTTAAGAGCAGATAGCATGTAGGAGGGGTACACATGTCGGAAGAATCTCGTTCGCAGATTAGAGAAATCGATATCGGCTCGGAAATGCGCACCTCCTTTATGGATTACGCAATGAGCATCATTGTCAGCCGCGCTCTGCCGGATGTACGGGACGGGCTTAAGCCGGTGCATCGCCGTATTTTGTATGCGATGTCGGAGCTGGGTATGGCGCCGGACAAGCCGTATAAAAAATCCGCCAGGATCGTCGGCGAAGTCATCGGTAAATACCATCCGCACGGCGACTCGGCCGTTTATGAAACCATGGTCAGGATGGCGCAGGATTTCTCCTTGCGCTACATGCTCATTGACGGTCACGGAAACTTCGGCTCCATCGACGGCGACATGGCTGCGGCCATGCGTTACACCGAAGCGCGCTTGTCCAAGATTGCGATGGAGCTGCTACGCGACATCAACAAAGAAACGATCGACTTTGTGCCTAACTACGACGGCGAAGAACAAGAACCTGCTGTCCTGCCGGCGCGTTTTCCAAACCTGCTGGTAAACGGTTCGTCCGGGATCGCGGTCGGTATGGCAACCAATATTCCGCCGCACAATATGATCGAGGTTATTAACGGCGTTCAGCAGCTGATCGAAAACCCTGATGTGACGCCGCTCGATTTGATGCAATCGATCAAGGGCCCCGACTTCCCGACTGGCGGCTATATTATGGGCCGCGAAGGAATCAAGCAGGCGTATGCGACCGGACGCGGTTCTGTGACCATGCGCTCGAAAGCGACCATCGAAGAAAACGGCAATAAGGCACGGATTATCGTGCACGAGCTGCCGTATCAAGTGAACAAAGCCCGGTTGATCGAAAAAATCGCCGAGCTGGTCCGCGATAAAAAAATCGACGGCATTACCGATTTGCGCGACGAATCCGACCGCAACGGGATGCGTATCGTCATTGAACTGCGCCGTGACGTCAATCCAAATGTCGTGCTGAACAACTTGTACAAGCAGACGGCGATGCAGTCGAACTTCGGCATCATCATGCTTGCGCTTGTCAACGGCGAGCCGAAAGTGCTCAACCTGCGTGATATGCTGTTCCATTACTTGGAGCACCAGAAAGTCGTTATTCGCCGTAGAACCGAATACGATCTTCGTAAGGCGGAAGCGCGTGCGCACATCTTGGAAGGACTTCGCATCGCCTTGGATCATTTGGACGAAGTCATTGCCTTGATCCGCGCGTCCCGTACGACCGAAGAGGCCCGTGACGGCTTGATGCAGCGTTTCAGTCTCAGCTTCGATCAAGCCCAGGCGATTCTGGACATGCGTCTGCAGCGCCTCACCGGGTTGGAACGCGAGAAGATCGAAGAGGAATATGCCGAGCTGCAGAAGAAAATTGCCGAATTCAAGGCGATTCTTGCCGATGAAAGGCTCGTTCTGAATATCATCAGCGAAGAGTTGAACGAAATCAAAGAGAAATTCGGCGACGACCGCCGTTCCGAAATTACGATCGGCGGAGACAGCATCGAGGACGAGGACTTGATTCCTCAAACCGAAGTTGTCATTACCATCTCGCATACCGGTTATATCAAGCGACTGCCGGTATCGACATATCGCAGCCAGCGCCGCGGAGGCAAAGGCGTGATCGGGATGGATACGAAAGACGATGACTTTGTGGAACACCTGTTCGTAACGAACTCGCACCATTATTTGATGTTCTTTACGGACAAAGGGAAAGTATATCGTCTCAAGGCGTACGAAATTCCGGATCTAAGCCGTACCGCACGGGGAACGCCGATCATCAACCTGATTCAGATCGAACAAGGCGAGACGATCAATGCGGTTATCCCGGTCGAAAGCTTCGATTCCGACAAGTATTTGTTCTTTGCCACGAAGAACGGCTTGGTGAAGAAGACGCCGCTTGACGATTATTCCAATATCCGCAAGGGCGGACTTATTGCCGTTACCCTTCGGGAGGACGACGATTTGATCGGCGTCAGGCTGACGGACGGCAACCAATCGATCATTATGGGAACGAAGCAGGGCATGTCCATTCATTTCCCTGAACAGGAAGTAAGAGCGATGGGCCGGGCCGCCACCGGCGTCAAAGGGATTCAGCTCGACGAAGGCGATGCGGTCATCGATATGGATGTCGTGCATGAGGATAACAGCGTGCTGATCGTCACCTCCAAAGGGTTCGGTAAGCGTACGCCGATTTCCGAGTACCGTCTCCAATCCCGCGGCGGAAAAGGGATCAAGACGCTTAATGTGACACAGAAGAACGGCCCGGTTGTCGGTCTCAAGATTGTTCAGGAAGAAGAAGACCTCATGATCATTACCGCATCGGGAACCGTTATTCGGACCAGCATGTCCGGCATTTCGCTCATGGGCCGTAACACACAAGGGGTCAAGCTCATTAACATTCGGGAAGAGGACGAGGTATCGACCTTGGCTCGTGTGGATAAGAGCGAGGAGCAGCCAGAGCTCGAAGAGGGCGAGGAGTCTTCGGAAGGCCAGGAAACACAAGAATAACAAATGTTTTAGACGAAGATGAGAAGAATGGGGCTTACATCCCCATTCTTTTTCGTTTATAATAATAAATATATGGGTCTAAAGTATTATTTTTTTGAAATCAATGATCCGCGGAAGCTGACAAGAGGTAAGGTGAGGGAATCCCATGGTAACCGTTCCTGTTTCCCAATTGAAACCCGGCGAAAGAATTATCGAGAATGTGCTCACCAAGTTTAACAATATTTTGTTCATGAAAGGAAAAATCGTATCGGAACGCGATCTGGATATTTTGCGGGCATTCCTCATTCCATCCGTTCAGATCGAATCCAAAGACGGTGAAGCGGAACCTGCCGCGCAGGAAGCGACGTCTGAGGAGCAGGCCGACAACGTCCTGCCTTTTCATGAGCATTATCATAAAATGCTGCATTTGCTTCGCCGCGTATTTAATACTGCCGCATCGGGAGGGCATAATCCGCCGATTCTGGAAATTCGCACGACGCTCGAAGCGCTTATTAAAAATATTGACCAATATAACGTGCTGACGTTCAATCCGCGTCACTTTCAACTGAATGATTTTATTTACCATAACAGCATTATGGTTAGCCTGACCTCCTATCTTTTGGCCAAATGGCACGGGTTGTCTTCCAAGGAGTTAATGCAGGTTGCACTTGCCGGATTGCTGCATGATATCGGCAATGCCAAAGTGGATGCCGCTATTTTGTTCAAGCCAACCAAGCTTACGGCCGAGGAAGCCGAAGATATGAAGCGGCATACCGTTATCGGCTATAACATGTTGAAGCTTGTTCCGGCAATCAACGAAGGGGTCAAGCTGTGTGCCCTCCAGCATCACGAGCGGGAGGACGGCTCCGGCTATCCGCTTGGCATTCATGGCGACAAAATTCATGTGTATTCCAAAATCGTAGCTGTCGCCGATATGTTCCACGCTATGACGAACGACCGTTTTCACAAAAAGGCTGTCTCGCCATACCTTGTTTTGGAGCAGCTTCAAAAAGAGTCGTTCGGCAAAATGCAGCCTGCCATCGTTCAGACATTTATAAGCAAAGTAACTGCATTCCACAATGGTATGCTTGTCCGGCTGAATGATAACTGCGTTGGCGAAATCGTATTCTCCGACCGTACGCATCCGACGAGACCATGGGTTAACGTGAACGGCAAAATCATCAATCTTACGGTAGAACGTCATTTGCATATTCAAGAGGTTATTCAGAAATAAAGTATTTTTGGATCAAGTCTTGACTTTTAATTCGATTATATGTTACATTAATCTTCGCCCCTCGAAGGGCGAGGGCTTTTTTTTTCTCTTGCATCACTTGGTAGAAAAAAAGTACTTGCAATCGAATAGGCAAGTGTGATATATTAATTAAGTCGCCGCTAAACAAGGCGATAAACGACTTCAGGGAACATAAAGATCTGGGTTCAGCCATTCAAGCTTATCTGCGATGGCGAAATAAAAACAAACGTCATGCTGCTATTTTACGTGAGCAAAACAAGATCAAGGTTGTCTGATGAGGCACTAGTGATGGCTTCTCACTTGACAATACATCTTGCAGAACTTCATATAACACTTCCGTTCGATTTTCTATTGTGATGTAGCATTCTATCAGTTCTTGGTAAGCTTCGGGGAAAGCACTCGTGATCGCTTTAACCGTTTTAAATTCAGGACGCTTGGTCGATCCTTTTTCGAGTTTTTGAAGTACAGGTTTACCCACACCCGTTAACCCCTCAAGTTCTGCATATGTCAAGTTTTTCTCTTTTCTAAGTTGGAAGATGATATCGGAGATGGTTTTATTGTGATTTAACATATCCACCATTACACATAACCTTCCTTTTTATTCTATTATTTTACATTGGTTAATTATAGCGAAGTCGGTTTCATCTGACAATGAACTGTTTATTTCGATAATCGCCTAATTCTTACTTGAAATACAGCGATTCGATAAATTTTTACAAAGTAGAAGCGATTGCTTGGAAATCACTGTAATTACTTTGCTTATATCAACTAATCAAGGGGATAAAAAATAGACAGCTATCCCTATCCCATATTTTTCATAATTATGATATTTTTAGATTGTTCAATTTGATGCGCACAAATTGTTCAGAAAAAAACGGGAGGAATATCCATGAAAAAGTTTTGGAAAGTATCTGCAAACGCCGTTCTCGCCGCTGCGCTCGTCAGCTCCGTCGCCTTGGTGACACCTGCACAAGCTGCTACTGTGTCGCAAGATTTCAGCCAAGTTCAGGTTGACAAAAACCTGAAAAACAACGTGTTGACGAACATTTCCGCCATGTCTGCATATATTACAACAGGGGAAGATGGCTTGCTTCACATTGACCAAAACGCTGTCAATGTCGTAGGAAAGGAAACTTTTGAGGTCTACGAGAGAGGCGTCGCTTCACTAAATAAAGCCATTTCTGTTGGAGATATTAAGGTCGCTAATGGAACGCTTGTGGTTGATAAATCCCAGCTAACGATTCCGAGCGGTTCTCAGATTTCGCCAGCGGCCTATGGTAGCTTTTATTGGTGGGGTTACGCACTGACTTTGACTCAACAAGAATCCGCTAACCTCGCATATAATCTAACGCAATCCGGTACCGTAATGGCAGCGGCTGCGGCAATTTCTGGTTTGATCCCTACTCCTCCGACAAAGCTTGTGCAAGCTATCGCTTATGCCGTGTCATTGGGTGTTGGTCTTCTTGCCAACAAAATCAATTTTGAAAATAAAGGAAATGGTGTTACACTGAATATACACTATGTTGGCTTCATCAATGTCACTTCAAACCCCTAATGACAAGGAGGTGAACGAGTGATACTCTCAGTAACAGCCGTGATGATATGCATGATACTGGGATATTCGATTTTGTCTCTTTTGGCTCTGAAATTTATACTGAAAAGATTTTCCGTGAATGTTCCTTTCATTGTATTTTCTTTTATCCTCATCGGGCTTGGGCTCTTTCAGCAAATTCAACAGGGAAGAGTGATTCCCAGCACAAATTTCATTTTGATTCTGATTGCTGGCTTTGCGCTGCGGATGATATTTGCGAAGAAGTCTAAAAAAGTAAACTAAAAAGTTTGCTTTCCCCCGTCAGCTATGCCGACGGGGGTTTTTACTATTGTGCCGGTTGCTCGGATGCCTTCCTCAGCTCATTCGCCGGCCAGTGAGTATAAATTATGGGTATGTTAATTGAGGTTTTAATTCCTTTGTATGCGGATAAACATTATCAATTTACGAATTGGTGGAATTACGACATATGAACAAAATTATATATCTGACCTTGAGAAGCTTAAAGGCTCGTTTAGCGAAACAACCGATCCTATGGGTTCAAAGAGGATTGGGCTATGTTAAACCTTGTACATGCGCCTTTTACAAAGCCGCTACGCCAGATCAAATCTATAGCTTTGTAAAAGAGACAGGCTTTTTCTTGCCAACAAGTTACATAGATTTCTTAAAAATGCACGATGGCGCGATATTATTTCAAGACCAGTCCGAGTATGTTGAATCTCCTTGGTATATTTTTGGCTTGGAGGAAATTATCGAATACTCGGAACAAAATGAACTGCCTCCTAACCTGTATGCTATTGCGAAGTTTAATCAAACTATTATTTTTGTTGATTCGTCGCGGGTAAAAGAGGGAAGGGAAGACTACTTATTTGAAGGCGCAACTATTGGCCATGAATATGAAGCAATTAATCTTAATTTCGAATTATGGTTTGAAAGACTTATTGTTTCCCAAGGTGCATATTTCTGGTATTGGAACAATTATTCACCAAAAAACTATCAGCCAGAAGAGATTTCACTTGATGAGCTAAATGAAACGGAAGAGTAGTAAAGTCTGAAAAGTTTGAAAGCACCTCCGCCAGCTGGTCAAAACCCCAAATAGCGGACATTGAAATTGGTCTGTTCATATGATATGGTTTATTTTGTAAATAAAGGAGTAGGAAGACCATATGAGACAATGTAAAGTTGTTTTTATGGCCTGTGCATTAGCACTTGTTTGGGGATGCAGCCAACAGCAACCTGTAACGGACTCCACTAAAAACGAGCAGAAGGGGCAACCAAGTCAACAAGCGTCCTCTGTAGATCGTCAAAAAAATGAACAAAATGAAATTTGGAAATTGGCTGCACAGGGGAAGTTAAAGGGAGTTGATCTTTCAGTTAAGTCAACTAAGAGTGAAATCATTAAGAAATATGGGAAACCACTGGAGACTGGAAGCTCAGAATATGGATTTCAACTTAGGTATGATGGCTTTATATTTGAATTTCCAAATAACTTCGTCGTTAAAGATGGTCAAAACGAAAAACTGGTAACAATCTTAAAATTGGAGGAGCTTGAAGAGTCTAGTCAAGCAACTTCTATATATGTTAAACCTATGGTATTGGATTGGAAAGGAACCACCTCCGATGTTAAGAAATTTTTGGAGAGCCTGACCAATTTGTCAATGATCAAGCATACGGTGGGTGGCATCTGATATATACTATCGAAAATTCAGGAAAGACTTATCATTTAACTTTTAGTGCTGATACAGAGAACGGTGAGATCAAAGAGATTAAATTGTCATAATGATAGATGGCGTAAGCCTGGAAGCACCAGCGAAGGCCCCCTGCCAACGTAGCTGATGGGGGTATTGATTGTTATATACGCCTTGCTGCTGGTACTCACATGTCATGGCTTACTACAACACCAATTAATTCCTTTCAAAAGGGAGGGTGACAAGGTGATACTCTCGGTCACAGCGATCATGCTATGCATGATGCTGGGGTATGCGATTTTGGGGCTTCTGGTTCTAAAATTCCTGCTGAAAAGGTTTTCGGTAAACGTCCCTTACATTGTTGCTTCTTTCATTCTCATGGGAATTTTGCTCTTTCAACAGGTTTATCAAGGAAAAGTGATAATGAGCAGCATATTCATTATGGTTTTAATTGCTGCATTTGTATTGGATATGATGAAGCAATCTAAAAAAGTGGGCTAAATAACTTGCTTTCCCCGTCGCTATGTCCCCACCTTTATACGTGGGGATTTTTTAATTATTAGTAATATTATGTATTAAGGAAAGGAAGTGATGAATATGAGCAGGAGAACGGCTGGGGTTATTCTTTTAGCTATTTCTGCTTTTCTTACAGGAGTCAAATACTTAACCGCATCGATTTATTCAACATCATCGCCTGCCACTGTTTATGGCCCAGATTCTTTCAAACAGTGGTTAGATTATGTAGGGGGGAATTTAACCACTTACAGTATAATCACTCTAATCGTCGGAATTATTTATCTGATTCTTGCTGAGATTTATGATTTCGACAAAAAATGAGCTTTTAGGTTCTGTAAAGAAAATTTTTACAATATATTGGTAACGTGGCTTTTTTTAATTTTGGGATGGTTAAAATAACATTCTTAAAGAGGAGGAACACAAATGCCGAACTTAGTGGGTGACTCTAATACTCAAAATGTTCCTGCAGTGTTTGGTAATAATACCGATGGTGGTACAGGTGTATATGGGCAAAGCATAAATGGATGGGGTACGTCGGGCCGTAGTGAAACGAGTACGGGTGTAGCTGGGTTAAGTACAAGTGGTACAGGTGTGGTCGGAGGAAGTCAAAATGGAACGGGTATACATGCGAATAGTTCAAAGCACATCGCCCTTTACGCTGAAGGAGGCGGTGTCCCACCAGTTTTAGTTGTTAAACATATTGGGTCAGGGCCTCTTATCACTGGCTTGGACCGAGAAAGTAATCAGGTCTTCCGGTTTTTTAATAATGGCGACGTCTCGACAGCAGGTAACGTCTGGGCACACGAGGTTAAGCTCACCAGTGACAAGAATGTTAAGAAGAATTTCTCGAGCGTCAACACACTCGAGATTCTTAACAAATTAGAAAGTATGCCAATTCAGTCTTGGAGCTATAAAGATGACACGTCCAGTGAGCGTCACATTGGCCCGACTGCTCAGGATTTCGATGCCACTTTCGGATTTAATGGTGATGATGATACACACATCTCAAGCATAGATTTGCATGGCGTAGCCTTGGCTGCTATTCAAGGTTTAAACGAAAAACTTATAGCTGAAAATGCTGAGTTACATATGAATTTAGCTAAACTTGAGGCACGTCTTTCTGCGCTTGAGTCCAAGGGCTAAACCAAATAAAGGAGTTAAGAAAAAGGACCGGAAAATGGTCCTTTTTCTTTTGATGAAATATCAACATAAGTATTTAACAGAGCTTATTTGTAAAAAAATAGTCCCCAAATTCTTAATAAACTTGTTATGTAAGCATGACATGAAAAGAATATGCTTTTTTAAATTTTATTGACAAGCATGGACAGACACGAAATTTGGGTAATCACGTAATTTATATAAAATCTAAAGGGGGATGAACATTTGAAAATATATTGTAGACATCCGTTTAATACGACAGCACGAGTCCAACGGACTAAAGATTGTCTAATTAATCCCGATGACCCTAATAATAATCATCCGGGTGCGAGAGACTATAATTTTCCTGGTATGCCATATGGAGAGCCTGTTTATGCCATGGAATCTGGCGTAGTAGCTGATATAAGGCGAGGTAGACAACATTGTGACACTGCGAACTGCAAAATGCAAGCTAATAATGTTGTAATCCAAGCAGTTGATGGGGATAGGTGGTTTACTGAATATGCTCATATAACACCAGCTCCCATATATCCTCCTTATTTACTTAATCCTCGGTATCCTGGACATATTGGACAATTAAGACCTAGACCGCTAATGATTGGGCACAGAATCCAAGCTGGGCAACTAATTGGTTGGGTGGATAACTCCGGCTATACGGTGGGAGACCAAGCTCATCTTCATATTTCACGATTTCAAAATTTAGAACACGATGGAAAATCAACTTATGAATCACTTTCAAATTATATCGGACATACTTGTGATTGGCGTATAGCCCTTGTCGATACACATTACGTACCATTAGAGTGTATGTCACATTCACCTACCCCTGGCCATCCTCATCCATGGCACTTATTACCTTGACACAGGCTCAATTCAAATTGAATATTAATATTAAATTTTTAATATTCGTAATAATTTTAATTTTAGAACTTATTTTCGCTAACCTTACATCTCCAGAATTTCCAATATAACAGTATTAAAAAGGTTGGGGAAAATCAAAATGAAGGAGTTACCGGAAATTAGAGTTACCACATCAGGTGAGCCCACACCAGAAAATTTGAAGAAGCTTGCCGACTATTTAGTTCAAGTAGTGCAACAACAGTAGCACTGCTTTTTTATTTGTTTAAAAAGTTGTATTCAGTTACAAAACAAACAGGACATGAACCACTATTGGAAATCGAGCGGCAAATGGAACAGCTAAAATTTGACCTCAACGGGTTGGTAAACCTGAAGATCCGGGATAAGATTGACGAAGCAGTGTACAATGAAGAAAATACCAGAATCTCGGGCGAGCTGAACGAACTTCGACAAAAGAAATCCCTGCTGGATAAAGATAATGACCAAAAAGCCCAAATCAAGGAACGTGTCGATGAAATCATACAAGTACTACGCTTACGGCAAGAATTACTCGAACAATTTGACGATAGCCTATTTCATGCGCTGGTGGAGAAGATAACTATTCTCTCGCCAGCGCATTTTGTTTTTACTTTAAAAAGTGGGATGGAGATAACTGAGTTAGCGAATTATTCGATAATCTGACGAGTGTAAGGCGGGGTAAATGATTCGAATCCCGTCTTGAACTCCTTGCATATAGAGCCAATCTTTTTCGATATTATGCTTGTGGTTTAGTGTATCCTCCCACTCACTCAAAAGAACGAGTAGACCATCATCTGCCAAGCTTTGTTGCAGGAGAACTACCAGTAAATAACTTCAACTGCATAGGTCATGCTATGAAGCGACACCAAACAATTAATGTAATATAATGACAATAAAAGGAGGGATGCAATATGTTTGGACCAACAGCGCTAATCATCGGATTTCTTTTATTGTCTGCATTGGTTATCGTACTTGGTGTAAAGCTTGTACTGAGAAGTAGTCCCAAGAAAGCTGACTTGGTGCTGATAGGCATTACATTCCTTTTCATAATTGCGGCTGCAATTTCTTCTTTTTATGGGAAACTCAATACAGGAATTCCAATTTTCCTACTCTCAATTGCGTTAATTGTGATTGGAACAAGAACTTATAAACAAAAATCGAAGTAATGAATGAAAAAGAAAAAAGGAAGGCAGACTTTGGTCTGCTTTCCCCAGGCTGTTCTATTGTTCTAGTAGCGGTTCCGATAATTTGGACACCAAGTACAAAAATATATCCTGCATGGTAAGGTCGGGTGAGGCCTCTTTTCATTTTTTGAACAGAATGTCGCCCGTCTCTGTGGAAATGTTGAGCGTTGCACTCTCGGATTGAGCCTCACCCACATATCCATGAAGTTCATTGGAAACAACCGTTTTGGTATTTGTTGCTTTTTCAAGAGAAACCTGATTATCAATATTCCCTAGTTTTGCTGATAGACTTACATTTAGAGGTGCTAATTGATTAGGTAGATCGAATTCGACTTTACCAAGGTTAGTAGATATGTTACTACTTTTCTTGCCAATTACATCCTTTACGGTGATGTCGCCGGAGGTACTGGTGCTCACATTTAAGTGTTGGACCGACAATTCTGACTCAACGGATATGTTGCCAAGTCCGTTATCTATCTCAAGGGAGTTGAAGTCTTTATAAGGAAGACGGATTGTTAACGATGGCAATGGCCCCATATTTATGCTTATCTTTTGTTTCTGTTTAAGCATAATCAGTAATGTTCCATCTTGGATCGACGTAGTCACGTCGGTATCTTTTGAATTGTCCTTGGATAGTTCCCATTCTGCTTGATTGATTTGTTTGTCGCCTATGACTGTAACTGTAGCAACGTCACTCTTGATTTTTAGGGAATGAATGTTTTTTACATCAATTTGAGAATTATCTCCTTTTACTGAAGAGTTTTGCTGGGACGAACTTGGTGTACTAGTGACGGAGGATTCTTTCGTACATCCGGCGAGTACGATACTGGCAGCGGCCAGGAGAATCATAGCTAACTTCATGTTGTTATTCAAAATGTTTATCTTCCTTTCTTCTGCATGAGATGTGTTGAATATACTCTCCCAAGTTAACGAATATCGATTTGATCAATTTTGCGAATCGCCATGTATCCGACCGCTATGCCAATCGCGGCTAGCAGAATTGGAACGATAATAATGTCATTCAAGCTGAATCCGCCACCGTCCGAGCTGGTCAGCAATACCATGATGACGGAGGATACAATGGTCGTCGGAATAGAATATTTGCGCATCCCGAAGTAGAGCGGAATCAGCGCCGTGAAGCTTGCTGCCAGCGCATAGAAGCCTGATTTCGCAGCATGCTGCAACACGAGCGTCAGCGTCAGTTCATCCGATACGAAATGTGTGAATGAGTTGACGACAATATACAACGTACTTAAAATAATCGTGGAAGCCACGATACATAGAAAGGTGAACGCGATCACGACCATAAGCTTAGCCGCAATGACTTTATGACGTTTGATCGGGTACATGAACAAGACGGTAATCGTCTTATGATTGAACTCATCGATGACGAATCGCCCCAGCAAGACGGCCGCGAAAATAGTAAATGTCACTCTCACAAGTACACCTATCTTAGAAAACACGTTGCTATAATCTTCAAATACGTTTATGCCGTTCATCTTCGGCGAATAGCTTACCAATATCATGAATCCGAAAATGATCAGAGTAGCGATCACGGCGCCGCGTATATACCCCATAATCTTAAATTTTCTTAGCTCCAGCTTCATCAAATTAAGCATGTACTCCACCTCCATTCAACACTTGCAAAAAGTAATCCTCTAACGAGCCGCTTCGTTTATGAATCGAATCAATAACCACTTCGTTCATGATCAAGGTTTTAGTAATTTCGCTTTGCGCCATATGCTGGTCATAGATTCGTATGAATTGATTGTCGATGACTCGGATATTGTTCAATTGAAGTTTATCCGTTAAGACATAAGCAGCTCGGCTGCAATCCGTCGTCATGATCTCGATGTAATTCGTCGTCTCGCCGCGAATTTCGTCCATCGCAATCTCTCGCAGTAACCGACCGCCTTGAATGACGCCAATTGTATCCGCAATTTGCTCGATCTCGCCTAGAATGTGACTGGAGATCAATAGCGTCGTGCCATATTCCTTGCACAACATGCGGAATATGTCTCTTAACTCTTTGATCCCTAGCGGATCGAGTCCATTGATCGGTTCGTCGAAGATAAGCAGCTCCGGTTTGGTCGTAATAGCACGGGCGATCCCCAGGCGCTGTTTCATCCCGAGCGAGAAGGTCTTTACTTTCTTCTTGCCCGTATCGACCAGATTCACAAGTTCCAGCGCTTCATCAATCGCCTTCTTGTTGTAGTACCCCATATAATCGCAATGCAGTTCCAGATTCTCGCGGGCTGTCAGCTTATCATAGAACACCGGGTATTCAATAATTGTTCCCATGCGTCCCAGAAGATGATAGGAATTCGGCGTTACCTTCTCTCCAAATATCTCGATCTCCCCACTCGTCGGCTTGACGAGATTCGTAAGCATCTTCATCACTGTCGTTTTTCCTGCGCCGTTGGGACCCAAGAATCCGTAGATTTCGCCTTTCTTCATATTCATATTGACATTCGAGACGACTTCCTGCCCTTGAAAAGTCTTGGTCAATCGATTCGTTCGTACGATATGCTCCATACTCTTTTCTCCTCTCGCTCTCTCATAACTATATCTTACAGGACGTACTCTTCTTTTTTCTTACTTCACTCTTACGAATTTCTTAAGCGGACTCTATTTGCGATGATGCTCATGAAAAAACTCATGAAATGAGTTAACCCTCCTCAATTCATGAGCTAGTATTGTACTTTTTTCAATTGAACGGTAAACACCGTTAACTCATAAGGCTTGCTGCGGAGGTGGATGGACCCGCCCATACTCTCCACCAACCGCTTCGTAATGGTAAGACCCAATCCGCTGCCTTGATAGAACTTATTCCGCGAATCTTCCAGCGTATACATCCGTTCAAACACATGATCGATATGCATCGCATCAATGCCCTTTCCCCGGTCCCATATATCCACATAGACAGAAGATTCATCTTCCCGGAGCGTCAAACCGAGCTGCTTGCCGTGATTGCCATATTGAATGCTGTTCGAGATCAGATTGTTCAGCACGCGGTGCAGCGCCTCATCATTACCGAAGCCATAAATCGGATGATCCGGGATCTCGATATGGACGAGGTAATCTTGCTCCGCAAGAATGTCGTAATAAGCCAGAATCGTCGTGCCGCAACGTTCATTCATGAGAATTCGGGTCATCGGCATATCTTGATCCCCGGACTCCAGCTTAGCCAAATCGAAGAAATCATGAATGAGCACCAACGTCTCTTGGGTTTTGACATACACTTTGCCCAGCAGACGTTCGCGCTCCTCTGCATGCATCGCCGGATCGAGATGGAGCATCTCAATATAACCCAGTATGACGGTCAAGGGAGTCCTTAGATCGTGCGAAATATTCGATACCATCTTTTTCATCGATATTTCCATTTTGGCATAGTTAGAGTACATCTGATGCTGCGCCTCCAAGAGCCGGTTGATCTCCATCAGCAGCGCTTTGAACTCCCGGTCGTTCGTCATGAGCAATAACTTCTCATGGGTAGCGAGGGATGATATGCGTTCGATCTCTGATCGTAACCGGCGCAATTGCTTGCGGTGGCCCGCGCAATTAACAGCCAGATATATGACTAAACAGATAAGAATCGCGATTATCATCAATAGAATGAGGGTCATCTTAGCGACCTTCCCACTTGTAGCCAATACCCCATAGCGTCTTAATATACCGCGGCTCTGACGGGTTATCTTCTATCTTGTCCCGCAGCCTGCTCATATGAACATTAATGACGTTCTCGTCGCCGTAATACTCATCGTTCCATACCTTCGCGTAAATTTGGGCTTTCGTAAAGACGCGATTGGGATGCGCTGCGAATAGTCGCAGAATCTCGAACTCTTTGGATGTCAATTTTATCGGCTCCTCGTGCTTGAAGACGGCGAAATTATCGAAATCGATCCGTAAATCGCCCATGCTCAGGATGTTATGCATCGGCGCAACCTTCGTCTCAACGCTAGCGTATTGCGTCGCCCGCCGGATGATCGCCTTCAGTCTCGCAGACAATTCGATCATCGAGAAAGGTTTCTCAATGTAGTCGTCTGCACCGAACCCGAGGCCTAACGCCTTGTCGATGTCGCTGTCCTTCGCGGACATAATCAAGATCGGCACATGGCTGTAAGCCCGAATGCGGCGGATGACTTCCATTCCATCGATCTTGGGCATCATAAGATCGACGAGTAACAGATCAAATTGCCCCTGCGCCTGCTCGAATTTCCGAAGTCCCTCGTCGCCATCCCCGGCAACGGTCACCGCATATCCTTCTTTCGTTAAATAAGTCTCAACCATTTCTACAATGGCTTGATCATCTTCCATAATGAATATCGAATGATTTATAACGAACAATCCTCTCTACGCTTTGCTATGACTTTTCATTTCATTAGTATAACAAAAAAGTACCGTAAGCTCATTATAATCCGATCATCCCAAAACTGAACCGATTACATTAAAAAAACATCATTCACATTAAGAGTACCGGTATTTGTAAATAACTGAATAATTCAATAGATACCCCTGTTAAAACAGATATATAGATTGTACTTACTGAATTCATCATACATGGAAGAGGGCTGCTGTATTCAAAAACGCCCTGAAACGAAAAAAACAATCCCTAAACAATATATTGTCTAAGGATTGTTTGTTTAAAATGTACGGAGAAATCTATTTATTCTTCAATTCAATTTTAAATACATCACCCGCTTTTCCGCCAAAAACGATCATCCCACTTTCAGGCAGTACTACCGAATGATTGTTAGTTGCCTTGGAGAAGTTGACAACCATTCCATTCTTATCGTAAACGACAAATCCCCCACTTACCGGAGTCTTAACGTTCATGACTCGATTGGCTGATTTTTCATCAATTTTATACCATATAGCCTGACCATTGGATGGTATGATGCAGAATGAATCATTCCCTTCATAAATGGGTTGAACAGCATCTTCATTGATATAGGAGAATCCATCAATCTTTAAATACTCCGTATGTCCTTCTTTATAAAAGTTGAGATCAAATACATCTCTTCCGGCCATAATCGGAATTTGGATAGCATTTACTGCTTGATTCTCATTAACAATTTTAGTTCCATTTGCGTATCCATGGTCCATATCAACGGATATTTTCTTAGATATCATTGGCGCGGCCAGATAAAATATAGAATTTATCTTTTCATCCACCGCATAATAACTTTTTCCGTTTCTATTTTCCCATACCTTTTTAGTTGTTTGTTGGAGTGGATTGGAATCCAGCTTTTGATAGGCATAGAACACCATCATGGACTGACCTAATCCTTCGTTCGTATAGGCGTTAAGCTTCACATATGTTTTTCCATTTGTTTGTTTGTCAAAGCTTAATGTTGCACTGCCATCTTTGCTTTTGAATTGTCCATCGCCCGTATACACATATGTTTGTTCGGGTATCGACCCTCCGTATTGTGCAGGTAAATCAATCTCTCCGTCCTTAATCTCTATATTTATGGTTGAATCCTTTGTACCATATAATCCAGCATAAGAAAGCAATTCAGACGGCATGTTCACCTTCAAGGCAGGTTTAAATGTTTTCTCGGGTAGAATTTCCTTAATATGCCCCTGGTCTTTTAAGTATTCTAATAAAACTTTAGTTACAAATGTACCATTGAATCCTGAAGACCCTCCTGAAGAAAGCACAGCCATAGAAATATGATGTTCTGGTAGTGCAATCAAGAAACCGTGATAATTAAGGGTGTCTCCACCTTTGGATAATGCCGTTATTCCGTAATCATCAAACTCTGGCAAGCTAACCGTGTCCCAACCAAGACCATAGTTAAAGGCGTTCGTTTTTTCAGGAACCCATATTCCTCTTTTATATTCAGGACTTTGCATGGCTTTGGCTGATTGTTTAGATAGAACGTCCGTTCGATCACCCATTAATATTTCTGCAAACTTAGTTACGTCTTCTGCAGTTGAGTAGAGCCCGCCTGCCCCAAGGGTGTTAACATTCTCAATGGGTAAAGCCTGATTCATCGTAGGGAAGTAAATTTTGGTTAACCTTTCTCTATCAAATTGATCACGTGGTGTTTTAGTTGAGCTTAAATTCAGAGGCGTGCTCACATATTTCGCAAGGAATTCGGTATAGCTCATACCGCTCACTCGTTCAATCATGATTTCAAGCAGACCAAACCCATCGTTACAATAAACGGAGAATTCACCTGGATTTGCTTTTAAATGTTCTGATTGTAACTTGGTCAATAATTCATCGTGGACTATTGTATCATTGTCATCAAATAACAAACTATTCGGATAGTGAGAACCGTAAAGCCCTGACGCATGATTCATTAACATACGAGGTGTAATTTTTTTATATCTTTCATCTGCCATTTTGAAGTCTTTGATATACGTTGTAAGTGGTTTATCAATATCAATTTTATTAGCATCAGCTAGTATCATCGCTGCAGCAGATACATGCATTTTACTTACCGAACCTATACCAAACATGGTGTCTTTGGTGATCGGAGCTTTGGAAGCTTTATCATATACACCCGCGTTATCTGATAAAACAATGGATCCCTTATCCATAATGGCATACTGCACACCACTTGCACCAGAGACAGAAAGGAGCTTCGAAGCCAGCACCTGTGCCCTTTCTTTTACAGTAACCGGATCCGTTCCAGCAAAAGCAGAGGTGACCGGTATGGTAATAAGCATAGCGGTCATTACTACAGAAACCATTTTCTTCATTATTCATTCCTCCTCGTAATTCCTTTCAAGATTGTATGTACCCAAATTCATCATACATGGAAGAAGGTTGCTGTATTAAAAACCGCCCTGAAACGAAAAAAACAATCCCTAAACAACATATTGTCCAAGGATTGTTTGTTTAAAATGTACGGAGAAATCTATTTATTCTTCAATTCAATTTTAAATACATCACCCGCTTTTCCGCCAAAAACGATCATCCCACCTTCAGGCAGTACTACCGAATGATTGTCAGTTGCCTTGGAGAAGTTCACAGACATTCCATTCTTGTCGTAAACGGCAAATCCCCCACTTGCCGGAGTCTTAACGTTCATGACTCGATTGGCTGATTTTTCATCAATTTTATACCATATAGCCTGACCATTGGATGGTATGCTGAAGGATGAATCCTTCCCTTCATTAATGGGTTGAATAGCATCTTCATTGATATAGGAGAATCCATCAATCTTTAAATACTCCGTCTGTCCTTCTTTATAAAAGTTGAGATCAAATACATCTCTTCCCGCCACAATTGGAATTTGGACAACATTTACTGCTTGATTCTCATTAACAATTTTAGTTCCATTTGCGTATCCATGATCCATATCAACGGATATTTTCTTTGATATCATTGGCGTGGCCAGATAATATGCAGAAGTTATCTTTTCATCCACCGCATAATAACTTTTTCCGTTTCTATTTTCCCATACCTTTTTAGTTGTATGGTCGAGTGGATTGGAATCCAGCTTTTGATACAGATAGATTACCATCATGAACTGACCTAATCCTGGGTAATTCGTATAGGCGTTAAGCTTCACATATGTTTTTCCATTTGTTTGTTTGTCAAAGCTTACTGTTGCACTGCCATCTTTGCTTTTGAATTGTCCATCGCCCGTATATACATATTTTTGTGATGGTATTACCCCTCCTAATTGTTCAGGTAAATCAATCTCTCCGTTCTTAATCTCTATATTTATGGTTGAATCCCTTGTACCATATAATCCAGCATAAGAAAGCAATTCAGACGGCATGTTCACCTTCAGGGAAGGTTTAAATGTTTTCTCGGGTAGAATTTCCTTAATATGCCCCTGGTCTTTTAAGTATTCTAATAAAACACTAGATGCAAATGTAAGATTGAATACTGAAGCCCCTCCTGAAGAGAGCACAGCTATAGAAATATTATATTTTGGAATTGTAACCAAAGAACCGTGATATCTTTCGGTGTCCCCACCTTTGAATAATGCCGTTATTCCGTAATCATCAAACGGTGGCAAGCTAACCGTGTCCCAACCAAGACCATAGTTAAAAGTGTTCGTCTTTTCAGAAACCCATACTCCTTTTTTATATTCAGGACTTTGCATAGCTTCGGCTGATTGTTTAGATAGAACGTCCGTTCGATTACCCATTAATATTTCTGCAAACTTAGTTACGTCTTCTGCAGTTGAGTAGAGCCCGCCTGCCCCAATGGCGTTGACATTCTCAATGGGTAAAGCCTGATCCATCGTAGGGAAGTAAGTTTTGGCTAACCTTTCTCTATCAAATTGATCAAGTGGTGTTTTAGTAGAGCTTAAATTCAGAGGCTTGCTCACATATTTCGCAAGGAATTCGGTATAGCTCATACCGCTCACTCGTTCAATCATAATTTCAAGCAAATCAAACCCATCGTTACAATAAACAGAAAATTCACCTGGATTTGCTTTTAAATGTTCCGATTGTAACTTGTTCAATAATTCATCGTGGAGTTTTGTATCATTGTCATCTAATAAAGTACTATTCGGAAAGTGAGAACCGTAAAGCCCTGACGAATGATTCATTAACATACGAGGTGTAATTTTTTTATATCTTTTATCTGCCATTTTGAAGTCTTCGATATACGTTGTAAGTGGCTCATCAATATCAATTTCATAAGCATCAGCTAGTATCATCGCTGCAGCAGATACATGCATTTTACTTATCGAACCTATACCAAACATAGTGTCTTTGGTGATCGGAGCTTTGGAAGCTTTATCTTTTACACCGGCGTTATCTGATAAAACAATGGATCCCTTATCCATAATGGCATACTGCACACCACTTGCACCAGATACGGAAAGGAGCTTCGAAGCTAGCACCTGTGCCCTTTCTTTTACAGTAACCGGTTCCGTCCCAGCAAAAGCAGAGGTGACCGGTATGGTAATAAGCATAGCGGTCATTACTACAGAAACCATTCTCTTCATTATTAATGCCTCCTCGTAATTTTTTTCTAGATTGTACTTACTGAATTTATCATACATGGAAGAAGGTTGCTGTATTAAAAACCGCCCTGAAACGAAAAAAACAATCCCTAAACAACATATTGTTCAAGGATTGTTTGTTTAAAATGTACGGAGAAATCTATTTATTCTTCAATTCAATTTTAAATACATCACCCGCTTTTCCGCCAAAAACGATCATCCCACCTTCAGGCAGTACTACCGAATGATTGTTAGTTACCTTTGAAAGGTTTACAGACATTCCATTCTTGTCGTAAACGGCAAATCCCCCACTTACCGGAGTCTTAACGTTCATGACCCGATTGGCTGATTTTTCATCAATTTTATACCATCTAACCTGACCATTGGATGGTATGCTGAAGGTTGAATCCTTCCCTTCATCAATGGGTTGAATAGCATCTTCATTGATATAGGAGAATCCATCAATCTTTAAATACTCCGTCTGTCCTTCTTTATAAAAGTTGAGATCAAATACATCTCTTCCAATCGTAATTGGAATTTGGACAACATTTACTGCTTGATTCTCATTAACAATTTTAGTCCCATTTGCGTATCCATGATCCATATCAACGGATATTGTCTTTGATAACAATGGCATGGCCAGATAAAATGTAGAAGTTATCTTTTCATCCACCCTATAATAACTTTTTCCATTTCTATTTTCCCATACCTTTTTCGTTGCTGGTTGGAGTGGATTGGAATCCAACTTTTGATAGGCATAGAACACCATCATGGACTGACCTAATCCTAGGTTATTCGTATAGGCGTTAATCTTCACATATGTTTTTCCATTTGTTTGTTTGTCAAAGCTTACTGTTGCACTGCCATCTTTGCTTTTGAATTGTCCATTGCCCGTATACACATAGGTTTGTGCGGGTATCAACCCTCCGTTTTGTGCAGGTAAATCAATCTCTCCGTTCTTAATCTCCAAATTTATGGTTGAATCCCTTGTAACATATAATCCAGCATAAGAAAGCAATTCAGACGGCATGTTCACCTTCAGGGAAGGTTTAAATGTTTTCTCGGGTAGAATTTCCTTAATATGCCCCTGGTCTTTTAAGTATTCTAATAAAACTTTAGTTGCAAATGTAGTAGTGAATACTGAAGACCCTCCTGAAGAAAGCACAGCCATAGAAATATTATGTTTTGGTATTGTAATCAAGGAACCGTGATAAGTAACGAGGTCTCCACCTTTGGATAATGCCGTTATTCCGTAGTCATCAAACTCTGGCAAGCTGACCGTGTCCCAACCAAGACCATAGTTAAAGGCGTTCGTTTTTTCAGAAACCCATATTCCTCTTTTATATTCAGGACTTTGCATGGCTTTGGCTGATTGTTTAGATAGAACGTCCGTGCGATTACCTATTAACATATCTGCAAACTTAGTTAAGTCTTCTGCAGTTGAGTAGAGCCCGCCTGACCCAAGGGTGTTAGAATTCTCAATGGGTAAAGCCTGATCCATCGTAGGGAAGTAAGTTTTGGCTAACCTTTCTCTATCAAATTGATCAAGTGGTGTTTTAGTAGAGCTTAAATTCAGAGGCTTGCTCACATATTTCGCAAGGAATTCTTTATAGCTCATACCGCTCACTCGTTCAATCATGATTTCAAGCAAATCAAACCCATCGTTACAATAAACAGAAAATTCACCTGGATTTGCTTTTAAATGTTCCGATTGTAACTTGTTCAATAATTCATCGTGGACTATTGTATCGTTGTCATCAAATAAAGAACTATTCGGAAGGTGAGTGCCGTAAAGCCCTGACGAATGATTCATTAACATACGAGGTGTAATTTTTTTATATCTTTTATCTGCCATTTTGAAGTCTTCGATATACGTTGTAAGTGGCTCATCAATATCAATTTCATAAGCATCAGCTAGTATCATCGCTGCAGCAGACACATGCATTTTACTTACCGAACCTATACCAAACATAGTGTCTTTGGTGATCGGAGCTTTGGAAGCTTTATCTTTTACACCGGCGTTATCTGATAAAACAATGGATCCCTTATCCATAATGGCATACTGCACACCACTTGCACCAGTGACGGAAAGGAGCTTCGAAGCTAGCACCTGTGCCCTTTCTTTTACAGTACCCGGTTCCGTTCCAGCAAAAGCAGAGGTGACCGGTATGGTAATAAGCATAGCGGTCATTACTACAGAAACCATTTTCTTCATTATTCATTCCTCCTCGTAATTTCTTTCTAGATTGTATGTACCCCAATTCATCATACATGGAAGAAGGCTGCTGTATTTAAATAAGCCCTGAAACGACAAAAACAATCCCTGAACAACATATTGTCCAAGGATTGTTCGTTTAAAATGGTAGGAGGACCATATTATTAAATACTTTATTTTCCGTTTCAATCGTCATATGACCACCGTACTTGTCGCAGATTCTAGCTATATTGGTTAATCCAATACCATGAAATTCCGGGTTTGGTTTGTGGCTGTATAAGTGGGCAACTTCATTCTCCATATGATTCAAGATGTGAATGAGAAGGGTAGACTCGGTAGAATGTATTTTGATAAGAATGTACCTATCTTCTGCGATTTTCAACTTTTTAGAAGCTTCTATTGCGTTATCTAGCATGTTTCCAATGACAACACATAAGTCATAACGGTCAATATGGACTTCTTGTGAACATAAGTTAAGCTTCGTATCTATTCTTATGCCATTGGCTTGTCCAATATTTAGCGTATTTGTGACAAGAGCATCTATAACCAGATTCCCCGTATTCACCCGGTGATAGGCTCCCTCGACTTTATTTAATGTAGTCTTAATATGTTCCATGGCTGCTGCAAGCTCATTTCGCTTAATACACTCTTCAATATACAAAAACTGTTGATTCGTATCGTGAATGATTCTTTTAATGGATTTGAAGCTGTGAACGACTTTTTCATAATTCGCATCCTGATAGTCCATCTGATGTTGCAACTGAGTATTCTCATGCATGAATTGAAATTTATCAACGATATTATCAAAAATATAGACAATCATCACGTTTAAAAAAATTAATCCAATAACGGAAATCAAAGAATAAACATCCTTATGAGTTAGAATACTCAGCTGGTATATACTTACGAGAGGAACAACCAAGAATAATACGTAGTAACGATTATCCAAAGATGAACTTCTGCGTTTTGCAACTAGTCGTATGATCTGAATGATCGCAAACATGATCACATGACTGAGTAAAATAGCTTTCGTGTTGTCTATTTGATCTTGTTCATTTACAGGATCAAAGCTAATGTCAACTGAATCTAGGGTATAAAAAAGATAACAGGATATAAAAATAGCAAAAGTCATTAAAACAGCGTAAAGTATTGAAAAAGTGAACTTGGTTTTAAATTCTACTTTATAAGATTGCGCAAAACTAAATATCATAAGCAAGGGTAGAATCGAAGATGAAAGAGGAGAGACGGGAATAACTAGAGATAGGTAACCGAGCAACATCATGATAATGAAGTAAATGAATCGGTATTTTTTTTTGGTTGATTTACCAAAAACCGAGTTGAAGAAAAAATTAAGTTGAAAGCCCATCACAAGTACAATGATAGTGACAACAAGTAAATTATTTTGAATCATATTATTCGATCTTCCTAATCATATATTTGGTATAAACATCTTTAACCTCTTCAATTTTAGAACGGCCTATGGGTAATTCCAACCCATTGGACATTAGAACAACTCCGCTAGCAAACTTCCTCACATGAAGTAAGTTAATAATGATGGAACGATGGATTTGCAAGAAGTTACAGTCTTTTAAGGCCATAGCATAATCTGAAATGGTGCCTTTGCTATCATAGGTTTGATTCGTGGTCGTAAAATGCAGTTTGCTTTTTATGGTTAAACTTTTAGCAGCTTCAATACTAATGAGGTCATCATATTTGATAACGACTTCTTCATAGGCTGACTTGATGACCAGAAACTTTTTATCAAGTGCTTGAAAGTATTGGTATAGCTTGATGATTTTCTCCTCCAAGATTGAGGGGGCAATGGGTTTTATCAAATACTGGAATGTCATGACGTCAAAACTTTCCACCATATATTGAGGGTAGCTTGTCAGAAAAATAATTTGTTCATCCAGGTTATTTAAACCTCTTATTGTTCGGGCTGTTTGAATCCCGTTCATTCCACCCATTTCAATGTCCAAGATCAATATATGGAATGGATTTTCACGGCGCTCATAATAAGATACCAACTGCTCTCCCGAGCCGAATAATTCGATCTCAAAATCTATATTTGACTTTATCGACAAAGTAATCAGGATAGCTTTAACAAGCTCTCTTTGTCTCTCCTCATCATCGCAAATAGCCACTCTATACAAAAAAGATCTCCCCTCATTTCCATTACTTTTATTGTAGAAAACTCTATATAAGCATGATACAACCTTTTGACTTCATATAGATAACTTTTGGATGAAATGCATATTTGAATCCCTTAAATCACTTCGCTCTAAGCCCTATGGTATATTTTCCTTTCCCTAGAGTCAAAGAAGTTTTATTCGCTACAGTCACTGCCTTCGCTACTTTGGCGGACTCCGGAAGAGCGTTAACTTCAGCAGCAGAAACTCCCCCGGACGTCAATGAAAAAATCCCCACCAACAAATCGGCGGGGCTAAAGAAAACTTTCCTAAGCTATGTGGTCGGCTGTCCAGTCTATAGATTCTCCTGCTTCAAAGCATCAATAATGTTTGCCTTTTTTACTCTTATGCTGGCGTAATACATGGACAAGCTCACGATAACAAATACGGCCGCAATCACATACAGAATACTGGTCCATGGCACCATGAAACCGTACGAGAAACTGTAGCTGATGGCCCGGTAGATCAACACCATAATCACTGCGCTAATCGGAAGCCCATAAGTTAGGGCCTTGATTCCATAAAATATGCTTTCATAGTTCATCATTTTATTAAAGCTTTTCGGCGTCATCCCCACCGATCTCAGCATCGCAAATTCCCGTTTGCGAAGGGCAATGCTCGTCGAAATCGTGTTGAGAATATTCGCCATCGAAAGCGCCGTAATTAAGGCCACAAAACCGTAAACAAATACGGACAATAACAGGATGATTTGTTCAGAGCGCTGTCTTTCTTGAAATAAGTTCCTGACAGCTAGCTCTTCCTTCATTTCTTCGATGTTTTGCTGTGTTTTCAAAGGATCTTTACTGTTCAGGTAAAGTCCGGAATACGCTTTATCCTTGCTTTTTTTCATTAACTGGTCGAAGACCGGCTCGGACACAACAAGATGAACTTCAAAGCTGCTTCGAACAAGTCCCATCGGGAATTGATCCGTTACCGCGGCAAGCTCCACTTTGCTGACCGATTCCTCATGAGAATCCGTGGAGACGAGATCAAGCATTTCCCCTGCCCGGCCATGAATACCTCTCGTTTCGATAATTTTGTCCTTTTTATCTCTATAGGACATGACATCAATCAATATGGCGGTTGGGTGAGCGGGATTCGTTAGCTTGGCGTACTCGATGCCGACCTTTTGAGCATAAGCTTTTAGCTTGTCTTCACTTAAAGCATTTACTTGCAGATTGTATTTATATCGCCCCTGATCGGGATCCCAGGGGGGTTTCTCCCCTTCAGGAACGGACTTCTCTGCAACCCAAGTGAAGACACCGGACCACTGTTGAATCAGGCTGTATTCCGTAACGCCCTCCAACGACACAATCGACTTCACCAAACGCTCATCGAGCGTCGCCACTTCGCCGTTCTTGTATACCCCGATATCAAAGTTATAGCCTTTTTGGGAGACATCAAGCGATTTCTGCAGGTTGGAAGTGAAGAAGGATACGGATAGAAACAGCACGATACTAATGACAAGCGAAAAGACCGTAGCGTGATACCTGCGTTTGTTTCTTTTTAAATTTTTCAATCCGAATTCCGCTTCAATGCCGAATAACCGTTGGACCAGCTTCGAGGTTTTCACCGTTTTCCCCGTCAGCTTAATATCCGTGGTTTGCCGAATCGCGTCGATAGCCGAAATTTTAGATGCTTTTTGGGCTGGAAGATACGTTGAAATGAATATCGTGACGATCGAGATCAGACACGTCATGGCGAGCGATGAAGGCGTAACGACCAACGTCAGCTTTTCCGTAACGCCGATCGCGGCTTCGAGCATCGAGTTAATGAAGTGAAAAGTAATGCCGATTCCAATCAATCCGCAGATGACACCTAAGGGAATGCTAATGACGCCAATCACCGCGCCCTCCAAAAATACCGAATTTCTCTTCTGCCTTCTCGTTGCGCCAACACTCGACAGCATCCCCAGATAACGCGACCGTTCCGAGACGGAAATCGCAAAAGCATTGTAGATTAAGGAAATGGAGCCAATGACAATAACAAGCACCACAATGACGAATAGCGAGTTATAGGTTTTGCCTAATCCACCGCCCATGACGCCATAATAACGCAATAGAGACTCATTCGTTTTAAACGAGCTGATGTTGTTTTTCGTGGACAAGTCACTGGCATGAGCAAATACAGTGCCGTCGACTTTCTTGAGGACCACGCTCGCATCAACGGTTTTGTTGGTGTCCACCATGTTCTCGTCCACATAGGTAAGGGCCGTGTACCCCGGCGCCCACGTCTGCTCCCACGAAGGACGTTTAATAAAGCCTACAACGGTATACGTTTCGGTTGTTGTATGAATTAAGGTTTCCGAGCTTTTCCCGTCGAAGAATCTTAATGGTTCGTTTTGATTAAGGTCCGTATTATCAGGATCGGCAGGATTCGAGCGCTGCCCGACATCAAGGGTTAACCGATCGCCAATCCGGTAGGTGACTTTGGCGTTCGGGGCGATAGCTTCTGAAAGGACGATCTCATTGGCTTGTTGAGGCAGACGCCCTTCACTCAATGCAATAGGGAAGTTGTTAAAGCCTCGGGTATTAAACGCTTTAATGAACAAATAAGGCTTGTTGATATTTTGGCTTCCTTGTAACAGGGCATAGCCGCGTTCCTTGGAAGTGATGAATTGTTGGGTTGCCGCATCCTGTTTGATCGCTTCGAGCTGATCTTTGTTGACGTTTTTGTACAGGACATGCCATTCTCCATAGTCTTGAATCGTTTGCTTTTGCATTAACACCAAGAAAGAGGAACCAAGCGTGATAACCGCCGTCACCATGGCCACGGAAATCATAACTCCGATCACGGTCACCAACGTTTGCTTCTTATTTTTCATTAAATGCCGGAGCGTTAGCTTATGGATAATGTTCATGGCCGAATGACCTCGTCTTTGGCAATCTTCCCATCTTCAATGGCGATAATTCTGTCGGCTTGCAAAGCAATTCGTTCGTCATGGGTGATCATGATCAGCGTCTGATGCAAGCTTTTGTTGAACATTTTCAATAAGTCAATGATTTCACTGCCGTTTTTACTGTCCAAATTACCGGTTGGTTCGTCTGCCAGGATGATCGCAGGCTGATTCATCAACGCTCTGCCGATCGAGACCCGCTGCTGTTGACCCCCGGAAAGCTGGTTGGGCAGATGATTCAAGCGATTTTGTAAATTCAGCGTCTTCACAATATCCTCAAACTGTTTCCGATCCACCTTATGCTGATCGAGCAAAAGCGGGAGCTGGATATTTTCTTCAACCGTTAGAATCGGAATAAGATTGTAGAACTGGTAAATCAAGCCGATTTGTCTCCGTCTAAAAATCGCCAACTGCGTTTCGTCCAGGCTGTACATGTCCGTGCGGTCCACAAATACTTTTCCGCTTGTCGGTCTATCTACACCGCCTAGCATATGCAAAAGCGTCGACTTCCCCGATCCGGACGGACCGATGATGGCGACGAACTCCCCTTTGTCCACCGAGAAGGAAACGTCATCAAGCGCTTTTACCGCCGTGTCGCCTTTTCCATACACTTTAGACAGATGTTCGATCCTCAGAATTTCCATGCTGAACCCTCCATACGTTTGTCGATGGATTTAGTATATCTGCCCGAAGTGACTTTACAGTGACTTGAAAGTGACAGTCTAGTCACTTAGCCCTGGTTAGACGACTTGCTTGTAGAAGCGAATCCGAAATTGGGTTCCCTTATGAAGTTCACTCTGGACCTCGATATCTCCATTCTGTTTCGTTATAATGCTGTGAGCCAGCGAGAGACCGATGCCGCTGCTGCCCTCGCCGGCACTCTTTCCTTTATAAAAACGTTTAAAAATATGAGGGATCTCTTCCTTGGAGATGCCTTTGCCATTATCTTCAACCCTAATCTCCGTAAATAGCGGGTTCTCGGAAAAGGAAATCGCGATGGTTCCGCCTGCCTGTGTATGCTCCACACCGTTTTTTAAAATATTGATTACCGCTTCGGTTGTCCAATTCAGATCGCCTACAAAAGAGACGCTATCATCGCCCGTTACCGAAACCGTCTGTTCTTTGATGTCTATTGGAATGAGCACGGGCTGTAACGCTTGTTCAATAAGCTTGGTCACTCTGACATGATCTTTCTTGAACTGTACGGTGCCTGCGTCGATCTTCGAAAGCTTCAATAACGAAGAAACAAGCCAATCCAGCCGTTCGAGCTGAATGCGAATATTGCGCGTAAATTCCGTTCTTTTCGCTTCAGGCAGCTTGGCGTCGTCCAATAAGTCGGCCATGACCATCATGGAGGTTAGAGGCGCTTTGAGCTGATGGGATATATCCGAAATCGCGTCGGTAAGATGGATCTTGTCTTTGTGCAAAAGGGCGCTCTGCTCCGACAGCATGACGGTTACTTTATAAATCGTATTTTTCAGAATGCTGAATTCCCCTTCCCGATTATCCCGGACGTCAAGGGAATAGTCGCCGCCGCTAATTTGCCGCAAATAGCCGGACAATTTCTCAATCTCTTGATATCTCAACCTCGTAAACAGGTGGCTGCACCCAACCAGTAAAATGGACGTCATTAGAACGAGAACCACGGCAGCGAGCGAAAAAAAAGCCGCGGCGGCAAGCATAACCAGACTTATCGTGCACATCAACAAGAGTACGAGGCGGATCTCGCGATTACGCAGCATGCTACTCACCGACCTTATATCCTAAACCGCGTACGGTTTTAATGAACGTTGGATCTTTCGGATCATCCTCTAGCTTTTCCCTCAGCCTTTTGATGTAAACGGTTAGCGTATTGTCGTTGACGAAATCCCCGGCCACATCCCAAATTTGTTCTAGGAGCTGATTTCTGGAGAGGATCTGCCCAATATGGTTCGCGAAAATCAGCAATAAGCGGTACTCCAAAGCCGTCACCGGAATTTCATCGCCATGCTTATATACCTTGCCTTCAAGCGTATTGATCCGGATACCATCTACTTCGATGATGGCTTTGGCCTGCGGCTGCTTCTGATATCTTCGCAGAACCGATTTTATCCGTGACAGCAGCTCGCGAATTCGAAAAGGCTTCGTAATATAATCGTCTGCTCCCATATCAAGCCCCATCACGACATTGACTTCATCATCAACGGCTGTCAGGAAAATCACGGGAACATCGCTTCGCTCCTTCACCATTTTACACAATTCATACCCGCTTCCGTCCGGCAGCGATAAATCGAACAGACATAAAACGAACTGATCCAACTGCTCGGCTATCACCTTTTTCGCAGATGCAACGTCATGGCACAGAACCGTGGAAAACTGGTCTTGCTGTAGAGAATATTCCAGTCCGGACGCGATAGTTTTATCATCTTCCACAAGCAAAATGTTCATTGGATCATCATCCTAATTTGAATTTTTAAGAAAAAGGACTATTAACTCATGATTGTATCATACAAAAAAGGGGATGATTAGCAAAGAAGCGGCCCCGGCTGCAATATCCGAAGCATTGGATCATCGGCAAATATTGACATATGAACGGAGCCAACGGTATGATTTATATTAATTTCATTCCATAAGGTGGCCTATGAGAAAAAAATTACAAATCTACATATCGTCTACTTTTGTCGATCTGGTTGCAGAACGTCAAACCGCTGTAGAAGCTATTCTTAAAGCTGGTCACATTCCTGCTGGAATTGGAATCGACCCATTCTTTTTGGAACGCCCCATGGACACAATTAAGAGATGGATCGATGAATCCGATGTATTTATCCTCATTCTCGGGGGACTCTATGGAAACATGCTTCCCGATGAATCGAAGAGTTATCCTCATTGGGAATATGATTATGCCGGAGAACTAGGTAAGCCAAGATTCGCTCTTGTTTTAACCGATGAAGCATTAAGACGACAGCCATACGACTTTGTCGGCGTGTCAAGCTATCAGAAGTTCCAAGAGTTTAAGGAATCCGTAATGGAAGACGTGGCCATATTTCATATTGCGGAAGAATGGCACGTTAGGTGGGTTCTTCATGAAAAATTGAAGGAGTATAATGGAAGAGACGATTTGAGTGGCTGGGTTTCCGGAAAGGATATACCCGATGTACAAAAGTTGTTGGAAGAGAATGCAAGATTAAAGGCTGAGTTGGAGCAATATAAAAGAGCAGATAAATGATGTGAACCTACCTTCAAAAAGAGTAAAAAGAGGGTGTCCCTTAAGCCGTGAAAATGGCTGAGGGACACCTTTTTTACTTGTCCCTTACCTTTAGATAACGGTCCGGCCAAGCAAGGGTAGGCGTCTCGTACTAAAGTGAAGCGAGTACACGTTTGATGATCTCCTTAACGAACTGGTCGTCGATCGGTTCGCGCGAGAACCAGCGGCGGTAGAAGAGCGGCCCCAGCAGGGCCGCGACGATCGTTGACACGTCGGCGTGTGCCGACAGTTCGCCCCTGCCTACCGCGCGCTGCAGGACCTCTCGCAGGGGTGCGGCGTGTCCGCGCTGAATCCGACTGTGGATTTCCGCGAACTCCGGATTGCGCTCGGCGGTGTCGACGATTGACGGCAGGACGAAGGACCAATTCGCCGTCGGTAGCAGGTGCGCGATTTCCATCAGGATAGCCGTGACGTCACCTTCGAGTGAGCCGGTGTCTGGCGTTTCCTGCTCGGCAATCATCCGTGAACAGGCGTCGATCACCAGTGCTTCCCGCGTCGGCCAGTGGCGGTAGATGGTCGTCTTCGCGACCCCGGAACGACGCGCTACCTCATCGACGGTGAAGCTAGTCACACCGCCTTCGCTGAGCAGTTCAAATGCAGTGGTCAGGACGGTATGTCGTGAACGCTCGACGCGACTATTCACCTTGTCCGACGGCACACGTTCAGATTTATTAGACGTAGTCACCATCTTCCCTCCAACATAAAAGTACTTAAACTGGGGTTCGTTGCCTTAAAATAAATGTCCTTCACATTATACCATGGAGGCATCCTTGGCGCTGGGTCCACGACCGCGCCTGGTGAGGCAACGAATCAACTTCGAGCACCATTTTTGTTTTTCATACGGTCACCTTGTATTTTTCAGGTGATTATGATACGATACGGTATCGTAGCGTTTAATTCCATTATTGAAAGGATGATGTCTCGTGAATTTCGCTTCTGTACGCATCATTACCGACGACTTGGATCGACTCGTCGAGTTCTATGAGAAAGTCACAGGTGTTTCGGCGAAGCGCCCCGCGCCTGTCTTCGCTGAGTTCGTTCTGCCATCGTGTACCCTGGCGATCGGCCACTCCCAGACGGTGCAACTGTTCGGCGCTGGTACCGCGCGCGCGGCCGACAACCACACCGTCATCATCGAGTTTCGCGTCCACGACGTTGATGCCGAATACACGCGCTTGAAGCCGCTTGTCGACGAGTGGGTACAGGAACCGACCACGATGCCATGGGGGAACCGCTCTGCACTGCTGCGCGACCCCGACGGCAACCTCGTCAACCTCTTCGCACCGGTTACCGAGGAAGCGCTCGAGCGGTTCAGCGGCAGGAATTGACGGACAGCGTTCCTTGCCGATACTTAGTTCGCCGCGCTGTCTGTAACGGCAAGGATTGACCAAAAGGCCATCCCGCAAAGGATGGCCTTTTCTTGAAGAATGATTTGGTTCAATCGTGCCTGATATCTTCTCTATTCACGACAAATCATCAGCTTGTTTCCGTCTGGATCAATGTTTCACTTCTCGACCTCTCCAATACAGCAACCTGTGCTTATCCATTTTGGGCTATGCAAAACGGATACGGTGCCCTAGGCTGCTTGGCTTTAATCGATCGGACTGCTTAGCTAGGTATTCCTTCGGCAGATTCAGTGTTATTTCAGAAATATCTATAATAAAGAATTCTCTTACCTCACCCTATTATCATGCAAAAGTTTTAAATTTTCCATTTTCTACTTGAAACTATCGTAACGTAATGATTTACGCTATGGATACCGGTAGACTTGCCGCTGTTAATATGAAACTAACGATTTTATCATTGGAATGTGCATTATTATTAGTTCCCATCAAAATGATAAATTAGTTGTACAACGCCTGAGGAGAACGTTCTTGTATTGACCATTTTTAAATTCAACCTCTGTTTTATATCCACAAACAGCGGTTTCCCTTCTCCCAAAACAACAGGGTGAACAGATAATCTAAATTCATCAACAAGTCCTAAATTGATAAAAGTTGTAATAAGACTTGCTCCACCATATAGCCAGATGTCTTTGCCAGGCTTATTCTTTAATTTATTTACTTCTTCAAGAATACTATCATTTATGAATATTGCTTTATTGTCAGTCCCCTTTTGCGTCCTGGAAAACACATATTTCTCTTTACTATGAACCAATTCCCAAAATTCTTTTTCAAAATCCGTAGGTTCGATTTCCGGAGTAAATTGTCCCCATAAATCATAGCTTTTTCTTCCATAAAAAATGGCATCAATTTGATTTAAAAAATTATTAAACCCCAGCTCAGAGTCCATAATGCACCAATCAACTTCACCATTTTTCCCTTCAATAAAACCATCTAAAGTAACCGCTAAATCTAAAATAATTCTTCGTTTCATGATTTATTACTCCTTTCGTTAATCTACCACCCATTATAGACCTCAAATACGTCACCTTATGTCATATTAATAAAATTGGCTGCGACATCCCGTTCAACGATGTGTGGTATTATTCAACCATCAGGAACTTTACCATAAGTAACGGCAAGTTTTACGATGATTAAACATAAAAACAGCCCCTCCCGAGAAGGGCTGTTGATTGAACTTATAAGTGTGATCCACCCGTAGCATCGACCATCTGTCCGGTAATCCAACGGCCGTCCGATGACGAGAGGAAAGCCACGATGTCCGCAATATCCGAAGCTTCGCCAATCCTGCCAAGGGCAGACATTTCGGCTGCATGCTGTTGGCCTTCCGGCGTATGCAGCCATTCCGCATTCACGTCCGTATCGACGATGCCAGGGAGTACGGCATTAACTGTAATATCGCGGGGTCCTAATAGTTTCGCAAGATGCAGGGTAAACGTATTTATGGCACCTTTCGTCAAGTTGTACGCCATGATATGGGGATACGCAATTCGTGTAACGCCTGAAGAGATGTTGATAACTCGTCCTCCGTCACGTAGAAGCTGCAAAGTTTGCTGGACGAGAAAAAACGGTGCTTTTACATTCACTGCAAATATCGCGTCGAATTCTTCCTCCGTAGTTTCCTCTAATGTTTTGGATGTTCCTATACTGGCATTATTAACGAGAATATCGATCCGGTTCTGGCCAGTTAGGCGAAAGAGCGTTTCCTTCATAGATTGAACCAAATCCGTTACCCCGGCAACGGTTTCGAGATTTGCTCCTATAGCCAAAGCTTGTCCTCCATGCTCTCCAATGGCCCGGACAACTTCTTCTGCAGCAACACGGCGGTTGCCATAGTGAACGATAACCAGAGAGCCCTCTTACTTCTTTTCGTCTGAATATATCTCGATTACTTTAAAGTGCTTATGTCACTTTAAAGTGCGTACTTCCTATGTATGGTTAGTTGATGCAAAATAATGTTGTACAAAGAATAGTACAGAAGGAGCTGAAACACTATGAATATTGAATCTACAACAACACGCAAAGTCGCCTTGGTAGTAGGTGCAAATGGTGTTATAGGTCGCAACCTCATCGATCACCTCATCACTCTCCCTGATTGGGACGTGATCGGCGTATCGCGTCGCGGTGGAGAATCTAACCATGTTCGATATGTGGCTGCGGACCTACTCAATATAGACGAGCTTCGCGAGAAGTTAAGCGATTTAACTGAGGTAACACACATTTTTTATGCTGCTTACCAAGACCGTCCAACTTGGGCTGAACTTGTTCCACCGAATCTCGCCATGTTAATGAACATCATAGAAGTGATCGAACCAATCGCGTCGGGCTTGAAACATGTCAGTCTGATGCAGGGATACAAGGTATACGGCGCACATCTCGGCCCGTTCAAAACTCCTGCTCGTGAGACAGACGCCAACCACATGCCTCCTGAGTTCAATATTGATCAGCAAGATTTCTTAGAACAACGGCAAAAAGGTAAGGCTTGGACTTGGTCGGCACTCCGTCCTTCTGTAGTCTGCGGCTTCTCGCTTGGAAATCCGATGAACCTCGCAATGGTCATAGCGATTTACGCTTCAATTTCGAAGGAACTTGGAATCCCTTTGCGGTTTCCAGGTAAGCCGGGAGCTTACAACAGCCTGTTGGAGATGACAGACGCGGGGCTTCTCGCAAAGGCAACAGTATGGGCGGCGACTGACGAGCACTGTGCGAATCAGGCATTCAATATTACGAACGGCGATCTGTTTCGTTGGAATGAGTTATGGCCGAAGATCGCTCGATACTTTGGCATGGAAACAGCGCCTCCGTTGCAGATGTCTCTGGACGTTGTCATGGCAGACAAGGAGCAGCTTTGGAACAAAATGGTTGAGAGGCATGGGCTTGCTCGGAATTCCTATAAAGATGTATCCTCTTGGCAATTCGGCGATTTCGTGTTTGCATGGGATTACGATTTTTTTGCCGACGGAACTAAGGCTCGTCGTTTAGGCTTTCACGAATTCGTCGATACCGAAGCAATGTTTATGAACATCTTCGACGATTTCCGCAAGCGTAAAGTCATCCCGTAAACTACCGTATAAAATAAGAAAGCCGACCTTGTATATTGGGTCGGTTTCTTAACTGTTATTTACGTCTGTAAGCATTGGATTAAGAACGGTAGCCTTTCCCTCGTACTTTCTCTCTATATGCGAATCCCCCCAACGGCACATCAGATGTAGGAGTTCCTTTAGACTCCAGCCGTAGTCTGTCAACTCATACTCAACTCTCGGTGGTACCTGATTATAGGAAATACGTAAGATGACGCCCTCTTCTTCAAGCTCCCGAAGGTGCTGCGTTAACATCTTTTGAGTAATTGCGGGAATCAAGCTCTTAAATTCATTATTACGTTTCTTACCAAATGTCAGATGAAAGAGAATAACGGGTTTCCATTTCCCACCAATCACCTCTAAAGTTGCCTCTACTGCAGTGTTGTAAATTTTTTCAGTTTTTTGCACACAACTTGCCCCTTTTCGAATATTTCGACACAGGTCATTGGTAACTCCAGATGAATCGAAGCAATTAAATGGCCCCTATTAAACATTATAACCAAAACCAAAATAGACGCTATCCTGCCCGTTCGTATAGCTTAACGACGATAGCTGTTTTTTTTAACAACTTTATTATCAGTCAACACAAGGAGCAGATGCCTTCGGCAAAAAAATAGTCCCGGTGACTTTTGGATAGTCACCAGGACTTTCAAATGTGGTCTCAAAAATTTTATTCTTATGAATCTACAGTTCCTGACTCTAATGTCAACGAACACCAGACAAACTATTTTTCAGTGACATTAAAGTTGGTCTAAAAAATACAGTAATAGCAAGGATTTTTGGGTTTTTGACCTCATTTGTAAGCTGCATTATAATTGGTGTCCCAGAGAAGTGCATGCAACACACAATAACATTAAAGTTTGTACCTTGTATTTTACATTAAAGTTACTTTCAAAACTCACTTATTATTTATCCATGTGCCAAATGTCAATTGAAAAAGAAAACCGCCCGAAAGCCCTTCTTCGGATTCCCCTATAGATGCGCTACTATGCTATTTTTAAACACCGGTTGTTCGACTAAATAGAATTGGTAGATTGAATACTTCAAGTGCAACTAACTCTAGGTTAGATATTGTTGAAGGACAACTTGAAAATATGTTGGATAATCAGCCAACAGTTTTGTTACAGTCTCTTCATTGTTCTTCAGCTGTCTTATCGTAACGCGTTTACTACTTCGTCCTACACCCAGCAACTCAGTTAACTGTTGTGCAATTACCCTATCTGAAAATCCAAGTTCATAAATTGTTATAGCTTTTCGAAACGGCAGACCATATTTAAGCTTTTTTTGGTAGTCCTCAATAAGTTCAGATATATCATTAATCTCCTCATCACTAACCATGGGTAGTACTTCTATAATCGTAGCTAAAATCAGTGCACCTTCATAAGATAATGAGTTGTCGCAAATCTCAATAAGATTCTTGTCCATGCCGAGTGGGATATCGATGTCCCTCTTGAATTGGCTCAGAATTTCTTCACTTCCCTGACAGGAGCTGCCTATCGCCGCTGGGTTGAAATCGGTGAAGGGACGCATATGGTCCTTCTGGAGAAAAACAGACTTCAGGCTTTTCAAGCCATCCGCGGATTCCTGGATGAAGCGTACGCACCGGCGAAATAAAGCTTCCGCTGTACGAGCGGACTTTAGGATTATATCGCTTGCCTAATTAGAGGCCCGCGGCATTGTTGCCTCGGGCCTTTTTTTTCACCAATTTATAAAAGACGGAGAGAAATTTAATACGATGAGCCATACCGCTATTACAACAACAAAAGCACCCGCAGCTATCGGCCCTTATTCGCAAGCCATCACTTTAGGAAATGCCGTCTATACGTCAGGCATGCTTCCGATTGATGCCGAAGGAAATCTGAAAGAAGGCATCGTTGACCAAACCCATCAAATATTAAAGAACCTGCAAGCCGTTTTAGCTGAAGCTGGATTATCTTTAGTAGACGTTGTGAAAACATCCGTTTTCATGACGGATTTAGAGCAATTTCAGCAGATGAACGAAGTGTACAGCCAATATTTCAGCAATCATCACCCTGCTAGAACAACCGTAGAAGTGTCTAGACTTCCAAGAGACGCCAAGATTGAAATAGAGCTTATCGCAATCAAACACATTTAAATCCGCTCCATTATCTCTGTGAAAGAAGGCGCATCTGCTTGCGAACTTATTTGCCTCTCTTGTTTTGCGCAACCCTTTACGGGAGCAATTTCGTCTTAAGTTCGCTGCTGCTGCAAGCATTTCCCGCCTTGCATCTGTCGGCATACCGGCTTATGGTTTCATCGGCGTTCCTGCTTATTTATTTGGTTGCAACCCGTGGCATGACGAAGATTACGTTCCGCGACTCCGTTTATTTGGTACCCTTCGTTCTGATTGGGATGCTGCTTCACCAAGTTTCTTTCTTTACGGGACTCCGGACAACGGATGCAACGACGGCTTCGCTCATCTTATCGTTAGCTCCAATTTTTACGGCGCTGTTTGCCCGCTTATTTTTGAAAGAGCCGTTAACGAAACGCATGGCTGCAGGCTCGATTGTCGCCCTCGCCGGTGTCTTCTTCGTGGTTGGACCCGGTGGAAGCATGGGCACAGCCATTACCGAAGGCGTCTGGATCATGTTTATCTGTATGCTGGCATTGTCGGGATCTATGATCCTCATGAAAAAGCTGACGGAACGTATGGATGCATTTGTCGCAACGGTGTATACCACCGTGCTGGGCTGCATTTCGGTATACCCGGTGGCGGTCTGGAGCGAGCCTCACGTACAGGTGGAGCCTCATTTCTGGTGGTGGGTTCTCTTGCTTGGATCGGCTCTGCTCATTCAGGGCTTATGCGCAGTTATCTGGAATGCGCAGATCCGCAAGGTAGGGGCGGCCAAAGCCTCCCTGTTTCTGAATTTACAACCGTTTGTCGCCATGATTTTAGGTTATATCACGCTTGGCACCCCGATTTCCTTAACGCAAGCGGCAGGTTCTGTTCTAATCATTTGCGGCGTAGTTCTAGCCACTGTGCAGGGACAGAGAACAAGGAAAACACAAGACGATAAACTAAAATTCTCCCCTGTGGAGAGATAATGGCCTACGCGGCAATCGAGGCTAAAGAAGAAGATTGAGGATTTACGACAAACCAAAGGGAGCGCTTTTTATCATGGCTCCTTTGAAACGTACACCTAGGGTCTGGAGTGGTTTCGGCCCACCGCGCTGTCTGTAACGGCAAGTTTTAAGGGCCATCCTTCGTTGGGATGGCCCTTTCTTTGTTCTCGCTTTGTTCAAAAATTCGCTCTTGAAGGGAAACCAGTAAGCCGTTACCGTCCAACAACTGATCTAGCTCCGCTGCAAACCGTTAGCTTGCACAATACCGTTCAAGATCACTTCAATCCCCCAATAGAACCGTTCCTTCGAAACGGTGTCTCCGGAAAACAACTCCTCTTTCAGACTGTGAATGAGCGGGAAACGAACCGGATCTGAAGCTTGGTAAGAACGTTGGATGGCATTCATCTGTTCCTCTCCATGCCTGGACCTAGCGGCCTTCTCGAAAGCGACTGAGGAAACATACAGCAATAATAGATCCATTCCCCAAGCAGCGGAAGTGGACGTAATACCACCCTTGTGCAGGACCGTAAGTAGGTATTCATTCAACCGGAATGCATGGGTCCCTACCGGAATTGCCTGAAGTGACAGCTCCGCAAGTCCAGGCTGCTCGATTAGCAACATCACATACGCATCCAAAGCCCGGAATAGCTGTTCCTTCCAATTCCCTTCCGTTAGCTCTGGCAGCACGAGCTCCCCAAGTCCATAATCCAGCACATAGGAGCTCAACTCCTGCAAGTTCTTTACGTAAACATAGAGCGAGGAGGGTCCGGTGTCCAGTGCTTTGGCCACCTTCCGCATGCTCATGCCTGAGGTGCCTTCTTCTTTCAGCAACTCATAGGCGGTCTTTACAATCAACTCATGACTGAGCGGTTCTTTGGCCGGACGAGCCCGGCGACTTACAATTTTACGTTTAGGTTTCATCATACTTTTCTTATATCATACCGGAAGCGAATAGTAAATTCGCCCTTCGGGCACGACTACGCTTCGTTATGCTGCTCATGGTACGAATTCATAAGCTCGTTAAGCTTCCGGGCAGCATCATCCGAGAAGCACAGGACGAGATTATCGTTTGACTCACGAGCCATCTCCGAAGAATAGGCGTACATCTTCTCCTCATAATCCTCGATCGCTTTTGCTTGATCTTCATTCCGAACGATTGCAAGTGCAAGCTCCATTGCGTCCTGCATCGCCATATTAACGCCTTCGCCAGCGAACGGAGACATGACGTGGGCCGCGTCACCGATCAGCGTAACACCGGAGTTCCTTTTCCACTTGAATCCAACCGGTAACATGTAAATCCGTCTTGGAAGAACAGCATCAGCCGCGTAGCGGATATAATTTTTGAGCGACTCATCCCAATCTTGGAAGATCTCCAGTAGTTTTGCTTTCGCTTCCTGAGGATTTTCAGACCTAATACCGCTTGTTTCGAGCCACTTCCGATCCACCCACAGGCTCGCATAGACCTTAATGCGCCCATCACCATTCAACTGCCCCAAAATGCCTTTGTGATCGTCCAATGCAAACACTTTGCCACGACGGTTGAATGCAGCCAAATCAGGATAGCGTTTAGCAGCGTCCTCAACATTAAGCTCTAACATGGTTAGTCCCGAATAACTGACATCCGTATCCGAAAGCAGCCGACGAATACGGGAGAAGGCACCGTCCGCTCCAACTACAAGATGCGCGGTATCGACGAACCCGTTCTCGAAATGAAGCTCTGTCATGCCATTGGATAGTGAAACGGCCTTGTCTAGCTTATACCCATAGCGGATGATCGCTGGGTCCAACTTGCTTAAGAGTAAATCGCAAAGTACGCCACGGTCGATCTCTGGCCGCCCTCCTGGAGCATTCTCATCAGCTACTTCATCCATAAAACATTTTCCAGTCTTATCGAATAGGCGAAAGTCCTCCCCTTCATAACGAGCTACTTTTTGAAAAGCCTCATAAAGTCCGGCTTCCTTCAGCGCCTGTTGACCGGATTCCTCATGAATGTCAAGGGAACCTCCGCGTTCATGACTCTTGTCTTCCAGCTCCCGCTCATAAATGACGGACGGAATGCCATGATGTTGAAGAATGAGCGCAAGCGTTAGTCCGCCGGGGCCTCCTCCGATAATAGCGATACGTTTTTGATCTTTAGTAGTTGTTGTCATTGTAAGCATCTCCTCAGCATATTTGTCGTTTATCAAAGTGAAATATCTTTATTGCGAACTCCGTTCTTTTCGTCCAAGGCCGCAGAATACAAATTCTCTCTGCTGATAAGCTAACGCTATTTCGATTGAGGTGAGGCAGTCTTATTTTCTATACGTTTTGCAAAAAATAAACTGAGTACTAATGCCGCAATCGCAAACCCCAGAGTGATCCAGAACGTGGAACCGAAAGCATACCCCAACTGATTGAGAGTATGTTGGGAAGGTAGTTCTCTAATCTTTTCAGCTAGAAAAGCCATCGTAATCGTCACTCCGAAGGATGACATGATTTGCTGGGCTGAAGTTGTTATCGGTGTCACGCGACTGACTAATTCCTTCGGAGCCGATTTGAGCACATGAGTATTGATCTGCATCATCGTCAATCCTTGGCCTAGTCCTGCAAAGGCAAAGCTACACATAATGTACAACGGACTGGTATTAGCAGTAACTTGTGTCAATGCGAGCAATGAGCAAGATAGAGACAGAATGCCCATAATGGCAACCGGCCGAACTCCGTAACGGTCAAACAATTTGCCACCGAGGTTGATTCCCACCGTTGACAAGATTGCCTGTGGAATGACATACAGTCCAGCCTCAAGCGGCGAAAGGCCCTTAACCTGCTGCAAATAAAGAGGGAACAACAGAATGCTGCCGAACAACGCAATCTGATTTAGCCACGCGACGAGAATTCCATGTACGAATGCCGGAGAGCGGAACACCCTAAGCTCCAGCAGAGGATATTTCTGCTGCAATTCATGCCAGATAAAAATTGTAAGCATGACGATACCGAATATGAGTGAACCAAGCGTCCATGCATTCGACCAGCCCTTCTCACCAGCTTGGTGAACCGCGAAGACCAGTGAGGCGAAGGAAATCGGAGCTAAGATTGCGCCGACTACATCGAGCTTGCTGTTGTGCTTCGGCTTCGCTGTAGGGAGGTATCTCCATGCCATTAGTAACGCGATAAACCCAACCGGCACATTGATGAAAAAGATCCAGTGCCAATTTATAAACTCAATAAGCCAACCAGACAGAACAGGACCGAGAATCGGTGCGAGTAGCATCGGAATCCCGAGAATCCCCATGACTGAACCACGTTTGTCGGGAGGCGAAACGGTGAACACCGTTGCAATCCCAATCGGGGCAACCATGCCCCCTCCGAGTCCTTGAAGGATACGGAAGATGATCAGTTGCTCAGGCGTTTGCGCCAGGGCGCACAAGACAGAAGCAAGCACAAATAGCACGATGCTCGTCATAAACATCCGTTTTGACGAGAAACGGTCCGAGAACCAACCTGCGAGCGGAATAATAGCTGATAATGACAAAGTATAGGCCGTAATGACCCATTGAATGGTGCTGAGATTGGTATCAAAGGCGCTTACCAATTTCGGTACTGCCACGTTCATAATCGTACTGTCCAAGATTACGAGGAACATTCCCGAAGTCACTGCAAGCAGCACCGGTAATATTTTTTTCAATGAAAATTCTGACTGCATACTTGCTGTTTTATTTGCTGGCCCCATATCTATTATTCTCACTTCTTTCTGTATAAATTTCAGAGCATGCTTATTGAGCTCTAATAAGCACATTTCAGTTATACCATTACGAACACCGTTCGTCAAGAACGGTGTTCGTAATGGTTATACATATATCATAACCATGACCCCTTTTTCGAGGGGTTATTTTCATTTTTAGGAGGGACAGATGAATGAGAATCATCAAGACACAGCAAGACCTTGTCGTCTTACGACTTGCTGTGACACTTCCAGTGGAACTTCTCCTTCAGGTTGGGGCTACATCGTAGTTCTTGAAGCAGGTGACAACATTCGAGATCTTGGCAACGTGGGGTTAGACCATGAAAACGGAGGACTGCTTGGAAGTCACCCCGAGTACGTAGAAATACTCGATGTAGGTGATGGGCTCCAAACGTACAAAGTCGCCATACTGTACGATAACGACTACCTGATGACGTTCTTCACGCAGGCCGGAGCGCACGACGAGGAGGTGGAGAAATATATTCCACTTGCGCCTGGGCAAGTAAACCCACCTTTTCCTCTACTGCCGATACACATTTTGACATTGTTCTTCATCCTCCTAGGTAGTTTTCTGCATACCAAAAAGCTCACTCCATTTTCAACAAGTGGAATAAGCCTTCTAAGTGTGGTCAAGTTTGTAAAGTGTGTGTTACGAGTTACAGTTTGCGACCCTTCCCCAAAAAAGTAAACTCCCTATGCTATCACTATTACCTTAATCTGCTAATAAAGCTACTATCGAGTACTATTCCTTGTCTGATGGTGTTTACCATCACTTGTGATACGGTTCACCGCGAATGATCTTAAACTATCCTGCCCGTTCGCCCCCATGCCCCTGACGGGGCACGGCAGACTATAAAAATGTGACTCCAATACAAATTTATCGGCGGAACCTAGACGTTAGAAAAAATGTCGGACAGGTTATTCCAATTTTTCCCGAGCCAAATATTTTCTTCTTGAAATCTCTTTAGCGGACTTGAATCATTTTTCCCTTCAACCGTAACCCATTCGGCTTCTTTCCACCACGTTAACTTTATGGATCTAACCAACTTCTCCGTAGTTAGTGGCTGATATTCACGGTAACCCTTTACGAATGCACTCACTTTAACTATATGGATAGTCGAATTATCCAACGTACAGGACAGTATCGGTCGTGATATATCGAATTCAGGATAAACAACGTGCATTCTATCAAAATCAAGAATGGCAGATATTGAATCGTGCGTGAATAAAAGATTATCTACAAACAAATCCCAGTGCCCCCAGCCCCGTTCACAATTCGAAAAAATATCTAATCCGTTTCATCAATGATCTTCTTTTGTATTTCCAACGAACTGATCGTCTTATCGCATTTCATCATATTGGCATGATTCCATCTTTTATACCATGTCTCAAGCATCTCTTCTTTGCTTCGAATATCCCAATGTAAGGGATATGGATTACTGTTCGAATTTAAAATCTGATGCATCCTGCCTATGACTCTCCCAAGGGTATACGCTTGATCTTCATTTGCCGACCCTGGTGGTATAACATTGCCTTCACATAGGCTCATTAGCACGAACCGTTCTTGGCAAGGTGTCCTCAGCACATGTCTTCCTTTATTGGAAAACAGCTTGGGAGTTGGAATACCTTGCTTCTGCAAATTAGATTGATGGTTCAAAGAGGTCTCTAGACCATCAACGAAACTTTCAGGATAACGTGTCTTATTGTATTGCTTTACAAATAAACTTCCTGCATCCGTTTCGATTTTCCATTTTAGATTTAAGTAACCTTGCTCGATTGGCAAGTAATCGTAGATTTTGATCCCGAAGATATCAGAAATAGAGCTCAGAATATCATCTCTGATTAAAGAAACAGCATTGGACATTTTGTTCCCCCAATTAGGTGATTAATCATTCTCCACTAAATGGAACCCACATTCAGTTTTACTTCATAATGGCTAAAAACGCAAAAGGAGCATGCCGCGGCAGCTCCTTTTGCAATCAAACCAGAATATTTCCGATTCTTCAATCCAACGGGTCATCCAACATAGCGCTGATGACCTTCAATACCCTCTTTTGCTCGTTTACACTTCGGCCTCGGAGCATGTTCACAATTTCTTCGAGCGTAGACTCGCTTCCCTTTCTACCATCGATAGATCGAGCATGCGTAATTTTTTTCCGGAATATATCCCTTTAGGGTTTATATTCAATAAAACAAGCTCTATCGTCTCTTGGAAGATTCGACTTGCTAGTTTATGGTTTATTTAGAGTCAAAAGAAAGGACTGAACACCATTAGAGTACTGTGCATATACCCCGACGACACAGCGGCAGATATTTACGTGACCGACATTGGAGAATTTCTTCGTCTGTCCAAACTGGTAAACGGAATCACCATGGAAGGAATAAATTATGCTGTAGTCCATACCGAACTGATTGTAGAAAAAGATACTTACTACATATCCATGTCGTTAAAACATAAGCATGTGCCGTAAACTCGTTTAATCTCCCGAGGGGAAATTTTTCCCATACCAAATCTGGCCGTCATTATAATGGGTTCAGCATCAAGACTCTATACATACTGCGGGGTATACACATGATGGAAAAGAGAACATCCGGGAAGCTCAAAAACAAAGTCGTAGGCATCACACTTCTATTGCTCCTCTTAATGCTAACAACTTCGACCATTGCCACGATTTATTCCATCCGAAGCAGCATGAACACCATTCTGATTGACAAGGGAGTCGAGTTGAACAAGGAAATTGCCGATCAAGCCGAGCTGATTCTGGCGGGGAATCCGGATAGCGTCAAGAGCCTCCAAGCTCTCGTCGAGAGAAAGATCAAGGAAACCAATCTTACCTACGCAATTGTCATCGATACGAATGTGACCGCCGTCGCTCATAGCGACCCTCAGAAGATCGGCAAAGTATATAAAGATGATCCATATACCGAAGACGGAGCCAAGAACGGAAATATCAAGACAAGCGCTTTTTATGCCGATGTGCAAAAAATCTGGACTTACGATATCATGACCCCGATCTACAAGGACGGGAAGCTTTATGGCGCCATGGATATCGGCATCCCGCAGAGCGAAATCAGCCAAACTATAACCAAAATTCTGACTAATGTGGGTATCATCGTCGCCATTAGCGTGGTCCTCTTTATCGTCGTCATGCTGGTGATCTACGAGAAAGCCTTCAAACCGCTGGACCACTTGGTAGCCCTCATTCAAAAAACCAGCAAGCTGGACCTGAAAGAAGACGCCTCCTATGAGAAGCTCATGAAACGAAGCGACGAAATCGGAAGAATGACGCTCGCCATCAGTGAAATGAGAAATGCATTAAGAGAGGTTGTCGGTTCGATCAAACAAGCATCCGGCAGCGTCACCGCCACCTCCGAACATCTGACCCAGGTGTCCAACGACAACTTGGTTTCTACGACCGAACTGTCGCTTGCGATTGACAACATCGCCAAAGCAAGCGAAGAGCAAGCCAATGAAACGGAACACGGCTCCGATAAAGTATCCGATTTGGCGCGCGGCATGGGGGACATCTTGAACAGTACCTCGGAGATCGAATCGATGGTCAATCAAACGAACAGTTTATGCCATAGCGGCGTTTCGATTATTAAAGACCTGACCCTTTCTTCCGAGGAGAACAAAAGAGCTTCCGCAAATGTGGAGAGTATCGTGGTTGAGGTGGACCGCAGCTCGGTCGAGATCACAAGCATCGTCGGCACGATTTATGCTATCGCCAACCAAACCAACTTGCTCGCGCTCAATGCCTCTATCGAATCCGCCCGAGCCGGGGAAGCCGGAAGAGGCTTTGCCGTGGTAGCCGCCGAAATTCGGAAGCTCGCGGAACAAACCTCGAAAGCGACGGAGGAAATCCAGCAAAAGGTCGATACTATTCGAGGAAAATCCGAGCTGGCCGTTGCGGAAATGAAAACCAACTTGACCATTGTAGGAGAAAACGTCAAGAACGTGAACGATACCCGGGACATTTTCATGAACATCTCCGACAATCTCGGCATCCTGCAAACGAAAGTGGAAGACATCTTATCGAGCAGCAAACTCATGAAGGAAAGCAACGACAGCTTGGTCGATTTCATCCAGAGCATATCGGCAACGTCGGAAGAAACCGCCGCCAGCTCGGAGGAAATGGCTGCGATGGCCAAAGGCTATTTGCACAGCGTCGAGGTGCTTGCCAAACAAGCCGAAGATCTTAGCAAGCTTTCCACCACGTTGAACAAATATATGAATAAGTTTGAGATTTAACAAAAAATGCACCTATGCCGGATGTCCTGGGTAGGTGCATTTTTGTTCAGTTGCGTGAAGGACTTTCAGTCCGTGGAGTCGGGAGAGACCACATCCCACTTTCCAAACAGCGTCAAACCCGCCGCTTTAGCCAGCGACACGGACGCTTGGTTATCGAGCTGGCATCGGTACTGGGGTTCGTATCCCCGTTCATAGGCGTATTTGCTGATGGAACGCACCACTTTGCGGGCGTGACCTTTTCCTCTAAAGGGCGTCCGAAACTAAAAAAATCAAACCATCTCGATCAAACCAAGACGGTTTGATTTTTTTCATTTAACTATTGCTAACCAGGCATCGGGCTTCGCGTCGTGCGAAAATCCTGCGGCGTCGTCTCATTCTGCTTCTTGAAGAAGCGAATAAACGCAAGCGCCGAGTTATAGCCCAGCGCGGCCGCGATTTCATTGACCTTCATCGAGGTGTTCAAAAGCATGTCTTTCGCGATCACGTTCTTGTAATCGTTCACATATTTTGATAGCCCGATCCCGGTCATTTGCTTATACAGCCTGGATAAATACGACGGATTCAAGCCTACGTAATCCGCCAGAGCGGTGAGCGAAATATCGGTAGCGATATGCTCCTCGATATAGCGATGCACCTTATTCACCACCTCCGTCGGCAGCTGCAAGCCCCGCTGCGCGTTCCATTCGAAGATGCAATCGGCGATTTTCCAATAATATTCGACCAACTCCGGCCAGGAAGCCGAATCGTCATAGCGAAACAAAATGTCAAGGTCCACCTGCAAATTGACGTGATCGCGAATGTCCCGATATTTGTACAGATAGAACAAAAACACGGACGAGAGGGAATGGTACAGCTCACTCTTCCGCTCACAGGGCGTGTCCGGGTCGTTCCATATGGCGGTCAGCTCGACGAATAGCTTATTGAACTGCTCGCGGTGATTGTTCTCCAGACAGGTCATGAGTAGTTGTACCCGGGCGTGGAAGAATCCGTCATGATAGCTTTCCGTTTTATCGGTAAGGTCCGCCTTCTGCATGTCCTTATCGGTCATAATAACCTCGTGCAACAATCCGTGTCCTTGCATCAAGCCGTATTTGATCGAATGAAACCGGTCCGACAGACTGTTCCAAGGGATCGCCTCGCTGCCGAGCAGGAACGAGACCGACAGCCGCAGCAGTTTCTTGCACGTTTCCTGCACGGTGTCCAGAATACCGCTCGTATACCGGTGGGCTCTCATCCAATCCAGGCCGCCGGCATGACCGGACAGCTCGTCGGAAGCTTTCGGCTGGATGATCCAGACGATCTTCGAAAGCTCGAAGACGACGGAAAAGCTTCGTACCTGTGCCGATAAATACTCGTCGCAAATATTTTGCAGCGCATAGGTGAGCAGCGCCTTATCCGGCATGGTGAACATCTCTTTCCAGGCATCCACCCTTCCCATGAGCAAATACACCGGCATGGTCGCATCGAGCGGAATATCGATTTCTTTGAACGCCTGCCTGAGCTCCTCCTCCGTGACTTGCTTGCCTTGCAGGAGTCCCCACATGAACTCCTTTTGCAGCGAGGGCAAGGCCAGTCTCATCTTGGATTGCGCTCTCGCAATCATCTGTACTTGATCCTGTTCCTCTTCGATTTTCTCGATGGCCCGTTCGACGGATTGAATAATCTTTTCATCGCTTTCGACCTTCAGAATATAATCGAACCCGCCGTAGGTAATGGCGCTTCGGGCATAGTGAAAATCGTTATAGCCGGTCAGAAAAATCACCTTGCAGGCGGGCCACTGCGACTTGATTTCCCGCAGCAGCTCGATCCCTTCGATGCCGGGCATCTTAATGTCGGACACGACGATGTCGATCCGGTGATCGGACAGCACCTCAAGCGCTTCTTCGCCCGAATAAGCGCTCATCACCTCAAGCGGCAGATGGCTGGTTTGCTCGAATAGCTCAAGAAGGCCGTCGACGATAATGGGAAGATCATCCACGATCAGCAGTCGGTACATGCCATTCCCCCTTCACCTTACGCTCAGTTTGATGATGACTTGCAGCCCGCAGAGCTCCGAACGGGACACGGTTATGCCATATACTTCCCCGTAGCGCAGCTGAATTCTGCGATGGACGTTCATAAGGCCGGTCGTCTCCTCGATCCGGTTCGAGGAATAGCGCAGCTTCTTCTGAAGCAGGTCGATCTCCTCGTCCGTGATGCTTTGGCCGTTATCTTCGACATAGAGGAGAAAGTCGCCGTCCCTCCGCTCGCTATGTACCCACAATTCGCCGGGCTGAAGCATATTGCCCAACGCATGCTTATACGCATTCTCGATAATCGGCTGCAGAATGAGCCGCGGCACGTCGATCGCAGGGACATCTCCCTCGAACAAAACCTGAATCCGCTCCCCGTAGCAGATTCGTTGCATCTCGACATACGTACGGGAATGCTCCACCTCCAGCTCAAGCGGAATTTCATCCTCGTCGTTACGGGTGATGAACTGGAAGTATTGTCCAATATATAAGCAAAATTGATACGCTTTCTCCTTCTGACTCTCCGATTTAATCAGCCGGCACAGCACAAAGAAGCAATTATATAAAAAGTGAGGATTAATCTGCGATTGCAGCCGCTTCAGCTCTGAGCGCTGATTCCGGATTTGCTGCTCGTAGTTTTCCTCGATCAACGTTTTCAAGGACCGCACCGTATCATTGAACGCCCGGTACAAATACCCGAATTCATCCGCTCCGCGATCGATGAGGATCGGCTCCAGCCGGTTCTGCTGAACGCGGCGGAAGGAATGCACCAGCTTCATCAATGGCCGGTAAATAAACCGCAATAGAAAGTAAGTAAAAAACATGACGATGCAAACGGCCAGCGCGCACGCCCACCAGAACAACGTCCGATACATCTGCAGCGAGCCCAGAACCATCTCTTCCGGGATGCAGGTAATCGAATACGAATTCCAGAAATTGGAATATTTATACACCACAAGATACCTTTTATGGTCATGTACGATCGTTTCATGGCCTTCCTCGGATTGCAATTCCCGCTTTTCCAAGGCAAAAGACTTCATTCGCTGAAGCAACGCCGGGTCCATCCCCGTCTCCATGCTCCACCCCAGCTCCAAATTCAGCAGAACGCTCTGCCCGCCCCGCGTCCGGCCGATTTGCGCGAGCGTTTCCTTGATCTTCGCCGCCGACAGCTCGACCCCCAGAATATATAGCGGGCTTCGGGCCGTATTTCCGGGATATGGCATCGTAATGAACAGCCGGTCGTTCCAGTAAATGAACGGCGCTTCATACAGCTTCGCATTTTGCTGCATCGCCGTATATTCCTCCGGGTCCAGACGGGTTTCATAATCGTTGCTGAGAATGCTGCGCTTGAGGAGCGGAACGTAGGCCTTCGCTTCTTCGATAAAAGGGCTTGAATTTTTCATCAGCTCAAGCCGCCGCTGAATATCCAATATTTTACGCGTCCGCTCGTACGGGCTCATGTCATTTCCGGTTGCCGCAAGCTCCATCAGATCCGTATCCATTACATAGTTGGGCAAATAACGGCTGATGCGATCCGCTTCCTTATCCAGCGAGTCCATATAAAACCGCGTCGTATTCAGAACCGACTCCGTGATCTCGCTGCGGATATTGTCCGAGCCCTTCTCGTTGATCGTCCAAGTAATCGCCATCAGCGGCAGCAAAGCCGCCAGAAAAGCGGCCATCACCTTCTTGAATATCGAGGAATCACGCAAAAAGAATAAGCAGTTCATCGTATGTTCTCCTCTAATGCCTGCAGACCGCTTCGCTATTATCCTTTTACACTCCCCATGACGATTCCTTTAATGAACAGCTTCTGCAAGAACGGATACACCACCAGGATGGGAAAGGCCGCTACGAAAATTTGCGCCGCTCTGCTCGTTCGGTCGGACAGCTTAAGCATCAATTCGGCATTCTCCGCTTTAATAAAGCGGAAATCCATCTTGATAATAACCGTCTGTAAAAACGTTTGCAGCGGATAATTTTCAGTATGATTCATATACAGCATTCCGTCAAACCAACTGTTCCAATGACCGACCATCGTGAACAGTCCCGTCGTGGCCAAGGCAGGCAAGGAAAGCGGCACGTAGATTTTCCATAAGGTCGTAAAATGGCCTGCGCCGTCGATCCGTGACGATTCCTCCAGCTCCTTCGGCAAATTGCGATAGAAATTGAGCAGCAGGATGACATTGAACACCGGAACGGCTGTCGGCAAGACCAACGCCCAGATGCTGTCGATCAAGTTCAGCGATTTTATCGTGAGAAAAGTGGGAATCAGACCGCCGCTGAACAGGATCGTAAAGACGAAGAACCAGGCGTAAAACGTTCGCAGCCGGAATTGCCGAGGCTCCTTGGACAACGGATAAGCCGTGAGAATCGTCAAAAACATGCTGAGGGTCGTTCCCAGCACGACGCGCTGGACCGATACCCAGAACGCCCGCAAATATTCGGGCTTGCCGAACACGTTATTGTAGGCGGCCGTCGTAAACTCGACCGGCCACAGCGTGACCTTGCCGGCCGCGGCGGCCGTGCCGGAGCTGAACGAAATCGCCAAAATATGAATGATCGGCATCAGGCATAGGAACGACAGAAGCGCCAGGAAAATGTAGTTGCACGCGATAAATAGTTTGCGGCCCAAGGATGTCTTTATCGCCACGGTAGGCCTCCTTTCTGATAACGGACGAAGCTTAGAAAATCCGGTAATTCGCTACGCGATAGGCGAGTACATAGGAAATGGCGATCAAGATGAACGATACGACGGACTTCAACAGACCTACCGCCGTGGCGAAGCCGAACTGCGCCTGCTGCACCCCCATGCGATAGACGAAGGTGTCGATAATGTCCGCGCTTTCATAGACCGGCGGGCTGTACAGGTTGAAGATTTGCTCGAAGCCGGCATTCAGGACGTTCCCGATATTCAGCGTCAGCATCAGAATGACGATCGGCATCATGCCGGGTAACGTAATATGGAAGGTTTGCTTCCATCGCCCCGCGCCGTCGATTTCCGCCGCTTCATAGAGCGACGGGTTGATGTTGGTTAACGCCGCCAGATATACAATCGTGCCGAAGCCGAATTCCTTCCATACATCCGACAGCACCATCGCATACGGAAACCAGGCATTGCTTCCCAAGAAAAAGATAGGCTGGATACCGAATAGACCCAGAAATTGATTGAGAATGCCGGACGATGGAGACAACACATCGACCAAGATCCCGCTTAACAGCACCCACGATAAAAAGTGAGGCAAGTAGACGAGCGTCTGGAACGTCCGTTTGATCCATTCTCTCCGCAGCTCGTTCAGCAGGATCGCCACCGTGATCGGCACGACCAGACCGGCGATGATTTTCATCACTGCAATATAGACGGTATTGAAGAAAATACGCCCGATATCAGGATAATCGATCAATAATTGAAAGTTTTTCATCCCGATGAAGGGTGAGCCGAACAAGCCTCTGTTCGGGATATATTTCTGGAATGCCATGATGAGGCCCGCCATGGGAACATAGCTGAATATCACCACCAGCACGATTCCCGGAATCAGCATCATATGCAGAGGCCACTCCCGCCTCCACATCCGTGTCAGTCCATTCACGCCATTCACCTCGCGTATGCCTAAAGATGTTGTTGCGGCACCATGAAAAAAAAGAGGGAGGGACGGTGTACGCCCGATCCCTCGATTCGCCCGGTATAGCCGTTATTTCTTCGTCTTGTACCACTCGTTCACTTCTTTGGTCATGGCATCGCCACCAAGCTTCTTCCACTCTTCCACAAATTTATCGAATTCATCGACCGATACTTGATTCATAATGATTTTAAAATAGACCTCGTCCCGCTTCTTGAGCAAAATTTCCTGTCTTTCGGCCATGGTCGGCGTCGGTGCGCCATAAAATTTGTTTTGCAGATACTGCTTGTTCTTCTGGATGGGCGGAATAAGCGAATACACACCATTCGGACCGGAAATCAGATATTCCCACCACATGCTCGTATCGCCGTTCACATACTTCATCGCACGCTCATATCGCGTTTTCTGGTCCTTCGACTCCAGAATACCCGTATCCTTATTGGCAATCGCTTTAGGCAGCACTTCGCCGTTGTTGTCGATTTGCTTGCCGACGCGAAGCGGATTGATCAGCCAGTAATTGTTGCCCTTCTCTTTGCGGTCTTTCCCGAACTCGTACACCTTCTGCTCTTCGGTCGGGTGGTTGTCGACAGCGATCCATTGGTTCAGCAGCTTGATGACGCCTTCCGAATGCTTCGCTTTCTTGGAGACGACGTAATATTCGTCCACGCCCAGCCCGATTTGCGATAAAGCCGGGTTGCTGTCCACCGTCGGAATCGGGAACGCGCCCCACTCCTGCACCACTTTTCCGTCCTTCACGGCGCCTTTGACGAGCTGGGCCGGCGTCCACGATGCGCCATAGACCATCCCGATGCCGTTGCTGTAGATGAGCTCAGCCTCTTTCTCCGCATCCTTCACCGCGAATTCGGGATCGATCAACCCTTTCTTGAACATGTCCTGTAGTGCCGCCAGCGCCTGCTTCACCTGCGGCTGAATATCGCTGTTGACCAGCCCGCCCTTGCCATCCTCGATCCAAATATTTTCATAGGCATGGTATCCGTTCAGGAAAGCCCGTAGTCCCGTGACCCCGGTTTCAATATTAAAAGGATTTTTGCTGATCGCGAGTCCGTACGGCTTCCCCGTACCGCCGGGATCTTTGGTTTTAAAAGCCTCGGCGATCGTCATCATGTCTGCCATCGTCTTCGGCTCGGGCAAATTCAGCTTCTTCAGCCAATCCGTACGCACATACAGGAACTGGTAATTGTACGGATTATAGGTGTTCGGAATCGCCATCAGTTTATTGTCGAACATGGCCGTCTTCATCTGCATGCCGCCGTCCATCGTCAGATACTTCTTCGTTTCGTCCGTGGCATACTTGTTGTACACTTCCGTCAGGTCCATGATCATATCGGCTTCGGTCAGCTCTTTCAATTGCGTCGCGTTTACCGGGAAGAAGTCCGGAAGATCGCCGGATGCGATCGTGATTTTGACCTTTTCCTTGAATTGGCTCGTATCGGCTACCCACTTGTTGGTCACTTTGACGCCAATGTCTTTTTCGTACGCATCATACACGGCGTTCTTGGTAAAGTTCTCGCCTTCGTCGAACTTCAGATATTGATCGCTTGGCGAAACCGTCGAAACCTCAATCACACCGTTTCCTTGGCCGGACGCCGCGTTATCCGCTTTGTTTTCCGATTCGTTTGTGTTGTTGCTGCATGCCGTAACCGCCAGGCTCATCGCCAATGCGGCGAACGAAAGCGTCTTCGTTGTCTTCTTCATGCTACCCCTCCAACTTATGTTACAAGTCTCCGGTTGTCTTTCTCCGAGTGTTTCCTTCAGTATGGATAATGCCACCTTCATAGTTCAAGTATAGGCAGGGGACGCGCCTTCAACCATATACTACTCTTTACTTTCGTATACACCTCTTGACGTGGCCGTGCCTTGTACGGAAGCAAACAAGTAAACAATTGTATACAAAAGTCATAACTTATCTCTTTGAAAAAATGCCCAAATTTCTTATTCTTACAGTAAGAAGATTCCTGCATGCGTCAAGCGTTAACCGCGAAGGAATCGTCAGGAAAGGAGGCTCTGCCGCATGAATGGACCCGAGGCTTGAACGAAACGTCTCCTGTAAGCTGGATTCGAACGTGATCTATTCAGAGCTTGATGCTGCATTAACTCAACGTTGGAAGGAGCGGGATTTATGGGATTGAAAATAAAATGGACAGCCGTCGTCATGACCGCCGTCATGATGTTATCACAGATCTCCGCCGTGCAAGCGGAAGAGGCGAAGCCTAAGGAACGTAACCTCGCTTTAGGGTTGAATTATACATGGTCGGAAGCACCGGAAGCGGCCCATCCGGATACTAACCGGAAGCTGACCGACGGAAAATATGGCGCATTGGATATGTCGGACCCGGCGTGGGTAGGGCATGTGCAGAAGAAGACGCGCGAGGTCGTGTTCGATCTGGGCGAGCGAAAGTCGATCTCGAAAGTTAAAGCGCATTTCCTGCAGGATTGGCCGACGAACTCGATTCTTGTACCGTTGTCGGTGTCGATGTATGCCTCTGACGACAGCCAAAATTGGGGAGCGCTTTCACACAAAGCTACCCAGCTTCTCTGGGGAGACGGTCCTCCAAGACAAGAGACCTTCGAATGGGACGGAAGCCGGGACGGCATCCAAAGCGACAAAACCGTTACGGGGATGGTTTACACCCGCTATGTGAAAGTCGCGTTCCCGATGCATACCCGGGCTTGGAGCCTCGTCGATGAAGTGGAGATTTGGGGCACGGATGGAAAGGTAGCAGGAGCGGTAACGGTGCCTCCCGATCAAGTGGGCTTCTTAAAGCCGGGAGAAGCGACAGCCGGCATCAACCACTTGGGCTTGCTGTACAACGGGCATTACAAGGATAATCTGGGCGATTGGACGAAAGAACGGATCATTCCCAACATCAGCTATGTGAATCAGGCCGGGCAGCCGGTGGATCGGCTGTTTGACGGCGTGCTGTTTCTCGGTCTCACATCGCCGGCCGGCCGGGGCTACGACGGAAAAGCCAATCTCGAAGATTGGCAGTGGTATCTGAATAAGACTTTCGCCACAACCGGCGACATGCAGCAGCTTAACGAAGCGACCAAGGAAGTCGGGGCCAAGCTGGGGCAGCCGAATTATAAGGAGAAGGTCGTCCTGATGATTCCGGACCCGGGAGAGTACTTGAACGATTTCGGCGTCGTGAACGGAGAGTCTTTAAGCTTTAACGCTTCGGCGGTCGGAGAAGCGAAGGCGTTCGCCAACCGGGAAAAAGCGATCCAATGGTGGCTCGATCAAGTGAAGCAAAAATGGGAAGCAGCTCGGTACTCCAATCTGGAGCTTGTCGGCATGTACTGGCTGGAAGAGCAGATCAGCACCAGCGCGAAGGGACCGGACTTGCTTCGTTCGACGAGTGCCAAGGTTCATAACAACGGCCTGAAGTTTTTCTGGATTCCGCATTTCTTGGCTTACAAGAGCTTTATGTGGAAGGATGTCGGTATTGATGCCGTCAATTTCCAGCCGAACTATTTCTTCGAGGAAATGGGCTATGACCGTCTGGAGGATGCCGCAAACACCGCCAAGCGGTACGGGATGTCCAACGAGCTGGAGTTCGACGATCGCATGCTGACGGATAGCGTATTCCGCGACCGGTATATCGATTATTTGAACAGCGGTGTAGAAACCGGCTTGTTGCAGGAAGGCTTCAAAGCATATTACCAAGGCAACAATGCCGTATACAATACGGCGGTGAGCGCCGATCCGACCAACCGTGTGATGTACGACTGGCTGTATCAATTCGTCAAAGGAACGTATGTCAAAAACACGGCCGTCGCGCCGGAAGCCGAAGTGCAAATGAACGGGAAAACGATTCAAAGCAAAGCCCTCGTGCCGGATACGGAGCCTGTTCAGTTTGCCTGGAAGCCGAAAAGCAATGACGGCAGCGGGCTGACGAAGGTCACCGCTACGTTTGACGGCAAGCCTTACACGGAAGGAACCGTCATGAATCTGGCAGGCAAGCTTGGGAAGCACGAGCTGATCGTCACCGTGATTGCGGCGGGCAAATCCCGGAAAACTTCTTACGTGATCGAAGCGTCCACCAGTGCAGCAGCCATGAAACAATTAGCCGACCGTTTCGCGGCGGAAAACCAGATCACGAATGCCAAAGCGGCTCGCGCGCTCATCAAAGATCTGGAAATGATGACCCACCTCGAAGGGTCCAATCCAACAAAGTTTATCGATTTTCTGAAAGTATTTAACGCCCGGCTGGACCGTGTAAAGGAAGAGCATATGATTACCGATACGGCGTACAATACGCTCAAGGAAGGCGTCTATTACCTGATCGGCAATCTGGCGGAAAATAAAAAGGCCGAAGCCTCTTCGGTAGAAGGCGACAAGCCCGGCTATGCCGCCGAGAAAGCGGTCGATGGCTCCCCTGTTACGAGATGGGCGAGCGAATACAGGGACAATACGTGGTTCCAGGTCGATCTCGGCGCGCCGACGGACATCGATACGGTGAGAATCGATTGGGAATACGCCCGGGCGAACACGTTCCAGCTGCTAGTTTCGAACGATAAGCAGAACTGGACCAACGTGACGCAGGAGAATGGCGGCATCATTACGGCAACGGATGGGAAACAAACGGTTCATTTTAACCCGGTCCAAGCCAGATACGTGAAATTCCAAGGCATTCAAAGAGCGACGGATTACGGATACTCCTTCTATGAGTTTGGCGTGTACAGCCTTTCCGGAGCCAAAAAGTTAGCGTCGTTCGACGAGTAGTAAACGAAATGCAGGGGAGCGTGCTCCCCTGCATTTTTCGTTATTCGGTATAAAGAACAACCATCGACGACATGGATCGTCGCCAATGGTTGTCCAGGATAGCTTGCTTACTTGTCGATCAGATTGGTTGTCTTGAGCAATCTTGCGATTAATGCCGTTACTTCAGCGCGCGTCATATTCGACTGCGGGCTAAGAAGCTGCGGTCCATTGCCTTGCACGATTCCCGCTTCAATCATCAGAGCGATATCCTCTCTCGCCCAAGCAGATACCTTTTTCGCATCTTCATACTTCGCCAGCAGAGCATCGGTCTGCTCCTGACTCAGCGCGGCTTTCGTCTCGATCAATTTGTAAGCCCGGGCGATCATCGCCATGCCCTGCTCTCTCGTGATTTGACGGTCGCCGTAGAAGTTGCCATCCTCGTAGCCGCGGACGATATCGAACTCGTTCGCAATCGCTACGGAGCTGCGGTACCAAGCGGAATCCGAAACGTCAGGGAACTTGTTCTGCGGTGCATTTTGACGCTTCAAACCAAGACCAGCCACGACAATCTCCGAGAACTCGGAGCGCGTTACGTTGCGATCCGGCGAAAACGTATTGTTCCCGGTTCCGGCAAGGTCAAGTCTCGCCGCAATATTGTTCACGTCCGCTTTGCCCCAGTGGCTCTTCACGTCATCGAAATCTTGCGGATTCCAGATGACCGAGTAGGAGCCGTTGCTGCGCAAGTCTTTAATCAATGCATAATAACGGCTGTTGATCTTCGTTACAACCGTCGGCACATGGAACACGCTGCCGTCCGGATTGACGATAACACCTGTCGTAATGCGGTTCGGATCGATGCCCTCCGGCAGCGCGATGTACTTCGCCGCGTATCCGTCCAATTGCCCCGCTCTTACCATCTTGCCATCATGCGTGAAAGTCATATCCAGATCGACCGGAGTGACCAACAGTTCGTAGCCTTCCGCCGCCGCTTTGTTCTTGGCGTTGGTAATCAACGTGTCCGAAGAACGGGCGATCTCGATATGAACGGCAATATCGCCGAGCGCTGCGTTGCCCAACTGCTTGGACACCGCGCTCAAATCCATTTTTCCGCCTGGAACTGGGTAGATCGCCAGCGGATTGCTGATTTCGAGGCTTGATCCCTTATCGGCGAGCTGCTTCACAGCTCCTGCCGTCAATCCGTCTACCTTCATATCGCCATCTTTCGAAGAATGAATCGCAAGCTTCTGTCCGTTACCTTGCGACAACGCTTTGTTCAGCTTGTCCAAATCCACTTGAACCGAAGTCACCTTGCGATCTCCCGAGGTGGATTCTTTCCCCGTTGCAAACGTATCGCCTTTACCGTTCACCGAGGTTTCGATTCCCGAGCCATTCGGTGTTGTTGAAGCTCCGGACGAAGACGAACCTGTAGAGGTTGAAGGCGTCGTGGTGCTTCCGCCGCTGCTGCTATCCGAGTCTCCGCTGTCGCTAGATTCTCTTGTAATCGTCAACGTATATTCCGTTACATGGCCTTTGGCGTCCGTAACCTTTACAACAATCGTGTTCGTTCCTACATTTAAAGGCAGATTACCGCTTACCGCGCCATTAGCAGCTTCCTGCCAAGGGCCATTATTGACCGAGATTTCAATCTTGGCGTTCGGATCAAGCGGCAACGAGCTTACCGTCACGCTGTAGACGCTATTCGTTACGGAAGCCGTATACTTGGTCGTGCTTCCATTAAACGCCGGCGATAATCCGATCGGCGTTCCGTTCCAGCTATTTAGCTGCAGTCCCGTCAAGGAGGAACGATCTGCAGTGTTAACCGTCAGTTCTTTACTTACGGTGCTGGACTTCCCGTCTTTCTCAGCCGTTACTTTCACCGTGTAGTTGCCATCGGCCAAATTGACTTCCGGGATATAGCTCCAGTTGCCATACGTGTCGGCCGTAACCGTCCCTGTAATCCCATCCGCGATGTTGACCGTAACCTTGGAACCTGGCGCTGCTGTTCCTTTGAATACCGGCTTAGACACCGTTACAGTCCCGCTGGCCGGCTCCGTAATTTCCAATACCGGTTCCCCGACCGAAGTCCGAATCGTAGTGGCTGGGCTAATGGCAGACGCCATCTGCGTCGCTGTCGCTTTCACCCGCGTCACAAACGTATGGTCGGTGCCTGGTGTCAGTCCGTTAAAGGTTGGACTATCCTGCCAAGTTAACCCGCCGTCCATACTGTATTCCTGACCGCTGACTGGTTGCAGTGTAATGCTCGTAGGCGTCACGCTGCTTGCTGCTGGTGCACTCGGTGCGGCCGGTCCATCCCCTTTCGTAACCACTGCCGTTGCCAGACTCGTTACGCTGCCTACCGCATGCTTACCATCGGCGGTGACCGTCAGGGTGATGGTCGCGCCTAGGTCGTCTGCGGTTAACGTGTAGCTTGAACCCGTCGCATTCGTGATGGCGACTCCGTTTCGGTACCACTGATAGGTCGGCACATTACCTGTCGTGTCCGGCGTATACGTGATTCCCGTTACGTTCGCCGTCAGCGTCTGACCCGCCTTGGCAATGCCATCGATTGTTACGCTGCCCCCCATTACTGGAAGAAGTTTGATATCTTTTGTGGTAGTGATGATGTTGCGAATGACACCGGAATTATACTCGACAATAACTCCTGGATCTTTATATGCGCTAGAGCCACCGTGAGTATTATTTACGCCTAAGTAACGTACTGTAGTATTATTGGTGTCTAGCAGAAGCGTAAGATGAACGTAGTCGTTTCCATTAAAGTAATAATAAGGAGGTGATTCAAGATTTGTATGCAGACCGTTGTTTGATACATAATGCGTCGCGCTATCACTAGAAGTGCTCCAACTAGGTGCTGTAGTTGCGGTAGCGCCAATAAAGCTTATAAAGTACCAGCCTCCTGTAAAGGGACTCTTAAATTCTTTAAACATACTGGAAATTGCCAACATTTCTGCAGCACCAGCATCACCTGCTGTTGGTTCTACAAGATGTCCGTTATTGTTCGTTGCAGCAGTCACAGCATCGTAAAAAGTCATGGTACTCTGTCTTGCCACATATACAAAATGGCGTCCATTGTAGGTACGCACAGAGGTTTTTCCATCGGTCAATGGTGCCCCTGGCGTTACATTTACTGTGACACTTTGGGTTTGCCCTGAAACTTGTGTAAATGTCATATTTCGAATTACAGCTTGAATATCTTCATAAGTATTGCCACTTGAAAAATTGAACACTCTATTCGTAGGTGTAGATTTGTCAGAAACAATGCCACTAATGTTTATGCCATTCGTTAACTCGGTAATACCGCTTGAAAGAGCTCCAACAGCAATTGAGCCACTATTGACCGCCACAGTAAAGTATCCGCCTTTTGCATCCACGACGCCTGTGCTTCCAAATGCAGCGTTTGGCAGCTGATAGGTTACTTCGGTTACTTTAACAGGAATACCAAGATCAAGTGTTGGTGTTGCCGCTGCTCTTACTTCTAATGGATGAAAAGGGATCATCGTCAATACCATGATGATTGCCATTAGCAAAGATAACATTCTTCGATTTGTTAATTTCATCTTTTGTTCATTCCTGCTGGCGAAAGCATATAGAAATTCTATATTCGCAGATTTCTTTCTATTCAGCAGGTATTCTCCCTTCTTTTTATAATTTGTCGACTACTTCTAACTCGAGCGCCTCTGCTTTCGCTTGAGTTATTTTATTTCTTCGTCTGCAGTCTGGAACGGATGTTGTACCCTGCATGCAATTCAACAAGAAAAGCCATTTGCTGAGCCTGCCTTTCGACCGTAGTCTTGTAATTACTCACCTCCAAACAGGGTGCATCTTGTCATTCACCTCATTGAATCCGGTGAGTTTCACCATTCAGATCAAATTTGTCCTGCCGTCTGCATCAGCCCGGAATTGCGCATACGGCTTGGAAAGTTCACCGATGCAAACGTTATTTCAAGAGCTATCTACTAGTTTACCAACCCAACATAAACAAAACCTAGACAACGTCTGTTCAATATATTCGCATGAATGCCGATATAAGAATTGTGAAAGCCATTACAAGCATCAACTGTCAAGGAGGACGCTCCTGTGAAAGCCATACTGGTTGACGATGAACATTTAGCATTAATAGGACTTAAAAAAGCGATTGAGCGTGAAGCAAACGAAGTCGAGATCGTTGCTACCTATTCCGATTCCACCCAGGTCATGGCAGGCGTATTGGCTCATCGCCCCGATGTTGTGTTTCTTGATATCCATATGCCGGATATTAACGGCCTAAATCTGGGGAAGCTGATCCAGGCGACCGTTCCCGGTACCGAAATCGTATTTGTGACCGGTTACGATCAATATGCCGTGCAGGCTTTCGAGCTTTACGCCTTGGATTATATTATGAAGCCGCTACAAAAGGAGCGTCTGCGCCAAACGATTCTGCGGATAAAAGAGAAATTGGCTATCAGAGGCACCAGGAAAACACAGGACGCGACTTCCCCCATGATTTGCTGCTTTAATCAGCTTCAGTTTAAGCTGCCCGGCATGGACGCCCAGAACGTGAAATGGCGTACAAGCAAGGCGCAAGAATTGTTTGCCTATTTGCTCCATCATCGGGACCGGACCATCAGTCGAAGCGTTTTGCTTGAACTGCTATGGCCAGAGCTGGAAGAGGCTAAGGCATCACAGCATCTCTATACAACGATTTATCATGTACGCCAAACCTTGAAAAACTCGGGAATGGACACAATTCGCATAAATAGCGGCAATTTGGAGGCAGGGTACAAGCTTGACATCGGGGAAGCTCAGGTAGACACGGAGGAATGGGAATACGCCATGAGACAATTGGGTGTCTTGGATGCAGGTACAGTTGACGCCTATGAGCATGTGTTGAATTTGTACAAGGGGGACTATCTGGGAAAATACGATTACCTCTGGGCCGAACATGAACGGGAACGGTTTCGATTGCTGTGGTTATACCATATGCGAAAGTTATGTGAGTTCTACGAGCAGCAAAAAAAGCCGAAAAAAGCCATTCAAGTCCATCTCCGTATTCAACAATTGCTTTCGGACGAGGAGGAAAGCTATTTCTCGCTGATGAAGCTTTATGATTGGATTGGCGACAGGATCGGGGTGGAAGAGCAATATTTGCTCTTGAGAACGAAAATGGAACGGGATCTGGAGATGCCGATTCGTCCTGACATTACAGATTGGTATACACGTTGGAAGTTCGTGAGCCTTACTTCCTGAACCAGCCACTTCGAACTTCGTATGGAAGCCCCCCGGCGCCGCGTAGGTTTCGGTCCGGTGGGCTTTGATGAATTTTAAGTCGCGGAAGCGAATGCTTTCAGCTTTTCCAGCAATTGCTTCGTTGCCGCATCCTTGAACGTAAGCGTATCGCTTGTCCTGCCAATCATGCCTTGCCGGATTCGATCGTCCAGCCAGTCCGTAATAAAGCCTGGAGCATACCCACCCGTGCTAAACGATCCGCCGAAAGCAATGATTTTCTCATAGACCTTCAGATACTGTTCACGATTGGTCTGGGGGTAAGACTTGGTGTACAGCCAAAATTGCAGGTCATACATCAACGTAGAGAGCTCGTCCGCATGGAAAGCAAAGTACCCCTTTTCCTCTACAATTCGGGTACAAATCGCACGGATGATCTCCTCCATGTTGTCAACCTCGGTGACGCGGGCACACAGCTCCGAAAGCAGCGGGGAAAATTCTTCATGGGCCACCTTCCGCAAGTCCTCATACTTCCCTTCCTCCGAGGTATCATAGACATCGTGATGCACCAAGCTGCGGACAAAGACCTCGAAGTTTTCAGCCAAAAACGTAATTTCATAATCGCATTCCTGATCGACGTGGACCACCTCAGGCTCGCCATGCCTGCCGCATTTCCGATAATCCAGCATTACGACATCGTGACCTGCCGAAGGGCAATCGCAAATGACCACGCCAATATCGGGATAGCCCCATTCTTCAATCATAAACTTACTGCCAAATTCCGCGCAGAGCGAATAGGGCTTTTCACGCCCGATCCCCATGATCCCCGTAATCGCAATATGGTCTTCCGCCCAAGATGTTTCTTCCTCTGTAGGGAAGCAAGTGTTGACTGGCACACCGCCGTTATGCAATTTCATCATTGCAATGTAAGAGGCCGGCAATGTATAACCGAGCTCTTGTTCGATCGAAGCAATAAGCTCATCCGTAGGCGGCTCACTGACATATTGTTTTAACGCGTAGTCGCTATCGTCCCAAAAGCTCGTCAAGTCAAACTCTTCAAAGGGGATTTTTCCCGCCCCGTGCTTTCTTCTTTGCTCCTTCCGGGCCTGTAGGGCCAGCGACTGCTTGCGTTTGCGGTTCATTACGGCAAGACCATGACGGCTCTCTACTAAAAACGACAGCGTGGCCTGGTCCTTGGGGGCCAGTTGATCCGCGATTTCAAATTCTCTTACAGCGTTCTCGTATTGTTCCAGATAGTAGTAGGCATAGCCTGCGCGGAAATGCCACAGAGGGTCGTTCTCACCTTGTTTCTCAATGGTCAAAAGCTGCTGCAGCGCTTCCTCGTAACGTTCCAGATTGTTCATGGCTCTCGCCAAATGACTGATGCAATCATAATCGCGGTCCTGTTCGGGAATTTCCAGAATCCGAGCGATGATTTGCTCAAATTCATCTTCTTCATGCCAGAGGTTTAGCTGCTCTAATAGGTTTTTATCCATACTCTGCCTCTTTTCGTTAGTAAGGTACATGCCCTACAGGTACCAATTGAAAATAAACCTACAGAAACGCACCGAAGTAAAATTCCAGCGCCTCCCGGGAGTACCGGTCACTTCCCTGCCACCCCGCAACGGAGTTAAAATCATGACTCCCTCCCCGCAGCTTGCGGGGCGTATCCTGCTGGGCCAGCAATCCGGCATATCCCCATACTTCCATCGTTACATCCCGCTCCTGCTTGCTCGAAGGAAACGCATCCTTCCAGCGCTTCTCCAACTGCCGGGCGCCTTCATGCTCCGCACAGTCCTGAATCGCTTCGGTCATTTGGTTGAGCATGGCAGCATCCTCACCGGTAACCTCGAACGCTTCCTCTTCCTTGCTGAACAATTCGAGATCCAGCCAGCAATACAGAAGCTGGTTCAAGCGGACGCCTCCCCATTTGACCCGCTCGAAATTCAGCACGTTCAAATCCGCATTCACATAATCCCGGTCCGACATTAACCCATGGAAATTGCAATCCCCGCAGCTGCTGTAATTCGACCGCACCGCACTCCGCTGTCCATAGGTATGCAGAGGCAATCGGGAAGTCAAGGCCCAACTCGACAGGGCGCTCCGCAGATAAACTTTTTTCGTAGACAGACTGTGCAGGAACGCAGCAGCTACCCGTTCCTTGGTTATCGTCTGATGCAATGCACGCAGCCGTTCGACCAATTGATCATGCGTAATCGTAATGGGATCGAACATCAGCCCTTTGCTTTTAGCATACAGGAAATCCTCGCCGGCAAAGGTATACGGCCGATTCTTCCAACCGCCGGATGACCAGAAGGTGTTCATGAGTATTTTTTTCGCTTTTTTATCCACGTTTTTTCTCCAGATGAATTTCTCGTTGTAATAAAAACAAGGGAAGTCCCAACGAAACGCCCACGGTTACTGTCCCAACGATCGGTACCCATAACCATTTCATTCCTTGGCGACCCCCTTCATATACGATGAAGGCGATTAAGACCGCTGCCGAAACCGCGACATCCAGCCATGCGAATGCGCCGATACGTGTCTGACTTGCTTCTCCTAACAATAAAGATAGGTTAGGACCATGCTCGCTAACCCATGGTATAAACTGGCAATAGGGCAGTATGGTTCCGAGCAAAGCTAAAATACCGTACACGTATTTCAACCGCTTCACCTCCATGTCAGATATGAGTTCTCCCATATCATAGCACATTTTGGAAAAGCATTGGCTACTCTTGCTTCAGATTCAACCAGATGACCGAAACGACAATCATCACGCTGCCTGCGATAAATTTGGCCGTAATCTCAATCGGGAAAAAGGGATACGAATACAAGAACACAATGACAGGATTCAGCGACCGGATCAGATTGGCTACCGAGAATTTGATGTATTTGATGCTTTCATAGAACAAGATAATGCCTAGAAAGCCACTGCAAAATGCCGCAATCACAATAAAAAGCAAGCTTTCTCCGGCAAAAAAAACTGTGTAATCTCCCCGAGTCATCCAGATAAACGCGCCGATCAACAAGGTAGAAATGATCTGGTTATAAAACAAAATCACGGAGGAATCGATCCGATCCACCAGCTTCTTCGCCAGCAAATTGGTTAACGCAAACAAAAACGTATACAGCAGCCCCAGCATAATTCCCATCATATTATTGTTCGACGATCCCGTGTTCACGACCAGAAAGGAACCTAAGATACAGATGACGATCGGAACATAGCTCGACGATTTAATTTTTTCACGGAGGATGAATACGGCCAAAGCCAGCGAAAAAATAATATAAAACCGGCCGATTAAGCCAAAAGCGATCGGTCCCAGCATAAATAAGCTGAAATATTGGCACACGACGCCGATGGAGTTGGTAACCCCCAGCAGATAGATTCTTTTGTCGTTAACGAATGTCAGGCTTTTTTTTCTAATCCCTAAAAACAACAAGCAGAATAAAGCGGAAAACAGACTGCTGTAAAAGCTGGCAACCATCGGGTCGATCGACGACAGAGAGAACATATTGGTCAGCGGCGAGAGGCTCATCACCAGAACGGAAGCAACGCTGAGTAAAACGCCTTTAACTTTCATAACCATGTTCCTTGATGTGGCTGAAGATCGATTTGTAAATTCCGTCCGTAAACGACAATTCCTCTTCGCTTGGCAGCGTTGCCGATAATCGGACTTCCGTCGTTTCGGAGAATGCGGGAATCTCCTCGAAATACAAGACTTCCGCGGCGGAAATAATCACATTCTCATGGTTGGCCAATGTATAGTAGCCTACAACCTGTATATTTTCGATCACGGCTCCGGCTTCTTCCCAAGCCTCCCTTTTGGCAACCTCCAGAATCGTTTCGCCGTCCTCCTTTTTCCCCCCTGTAAATTCCCACTTTCTTTTTTTGTTCTTCACGAAAACAAATTGATCTTTATAAAGTAAAACAACCAAAACATATTGATAGCTCTCAGGACATTGGTTGTAGTGGATTTCCATATTATCGATCATCATGACCTTCACCTTCTTATCGTTTTTAAGCGAGCATCAAGCGTTTCTCTATTGCTTTTTCTTCAGGTGAAGAAATAAATATCTGCCGCTCTGTTTATTGAATTTGTGAATCACATTATCCAGCAAGGTCCAGACGCCCTTATCTCCGACGCACGGAACGACTTTGCAGCACAGCACATCAAATTTGCCGTCCAGAAATTGATAGATTTCCTTTACGGACATCTCCTTCTGAAAGCCATAGTTCCAGAGGTTTAGCTTCTCATACCATTGACGCTGCCACTTAAAAATCGAATTCGCATGGGACCAGACCATGATAGCTTCCCCGGAGCTTTCCAAATGGTCGAACAACGTCTGTAAGCCTTTCTCATAATTGCGAACATGCTCCAGCACGCTGAACGCCATAATAAAATCATGTTGTTCGGCAGGATCTGTCATCGGAGCGTTCAAGTCGTGCTGCTTAAAGCTGACATGGCTGTAATTCGCCAGATTTTCTTTGGACTTGAGCAGCGCATCTTCCGAATAATCGTATAATTTCACACTTTCAATACTGGGGTACCGGTTGATCAATTCCAACGTCATATAGCCCCCGCCCGCCCCGAAATCTCCGACTTTTTTATATTTATGAAAGTTGACTCCCAAGCTTTCATATATATTAAATTTCTTCAGCGCCTTGTTGTTCCTTACTTTCTCCAATGCGTAGTTATCTTTTTTCCATACGGCGTTCCACACCTTTTCCATACTTGGAATCACCCTCCAATTTTTTCTATCTGCATTATAGCCTTAGCCATGGAAGGTGTATATAGCAAATGTAGTAGATTTATGTCAATTTTGCAATTTTATGCTCTTTTTCATTTATTAGTTAAAACATAGTTTATTTTAAGTGAATTATTTTGAATAAGGCGCGGTCTGAGAAAAAGAAAAAGGGTGCTCCTCCATAGGAAGCACCCCATCACAGTTCGGTTACATCACCTCATAAGTCCAATTGTTCAGCCGCATTCATCTCCAAATGATGACTTGAATTTACTCTTTCCTCGTATTGATCTCCCCATTCCTTCATTAACAAAATAATCGGTTCCAGCGTTCTCCCAAACTCGGTTAACGAATACTCCACCTTAGGCGGTACTTGATTATATGTCTTTCGTGTAACAATACCTTCTCGTTCAAGATCTCTCAATTGGAGCGTAAGGGTATGATGAGTGACTTGGGGGTATATCCGTCGAAGCTCATTGAATCGCTTTGTCCCGCTCAGCAGATGATAAATAATGACTCCCTTCCATTTTCCGCCGATAACACCCAAGGTTGTTTCAACCGGACATTTTTTTATTGAAGGATTTAACATGTAGAAACATCCCTTCTAGGTATGGTTTCTGATACTTAATATTATTTATTTGCGTACTTTTAGTATATTACTTATTAAAATATAATGAAATGGCTGACAGCAATTAATATGTGAAGGGATGATAGAATTTGAGTACAAAGCCAGAAACGATGAAAGCAGTCGGTTATTATAAGTATCTGCCAATTGAACATCCGGAGAGTCTGTTAGATCTTGAAGTGCCCAAGCCTTCCCCGAAAGGACGCGATATTCTCGTTGAAGTAAAAGCCATCTCGGTCAACCCAGCCGATCCGATCGTACGCGCCTACGATAATAAAGTTGGAGAGCCTCCGTATATCCTTGGTTGGGATGTAGCTGGAGTCGTCGAGCAAGTCGGACCGGAATGCACGCTTTTTCGGCCGGGCGATGAGGTATTTTATGCAGGGAGCCTTATTCGGCCAGGAGGCAACAGCAAATTTCATGTGGTGGACGAGCAGATCGTTGGGAGAAAGCCGTCGACACTGGATTTTGCCAATGCCGCATCCTTGCCGTTAACAACGATTACGGCTTGGGAGAGTCTTTTTGATCGGCTTCTCATTTCCCAGTCTCCTGAAGCAAACCGGAACAAATCGATTCTGATGATCGGCGCCGCGGGAGGCGTAGGCTCCATCGCCTTGCAGCTTGCCAAACTGGCTGGACTTACCGTCATCGGAACGGCTTCCCGACCTGAATCGGTTCAATGGGTGAAGGAGCTGGGAGCAGATTTTGTGATTAATCATTATGAGCCCTTCCTCCCGCAATTGCAGATAATTGGCTTCGACCATGTCGACTATATCTTTTGCATGAACAATACGGATCAACATTGGAATAACATGACAGAAGTTATCGCTCCGCAAGGGAAAATCTGTCTCATCGTGGAAAATGAAGCACCCATTGCACTAGGCTTGTTGAAGAGCAAGAGCGTTACGGTGGTCTGGGAGACGATGTTTACGAGATCGACTTTTCAGACCGAGGACATCGAAGAACAGCATCGTTTGTTGAATCGGTTAGCGGAGCTTGTCGATGAGGGAAAAATCCGCACCGCGGTTACTGAGCGGATGTCGCCAATTAACGCTGCGAACTTGAAACTGGCTCATGCCAAGATCGAATCTGGACAAGCCATCGGCAAAATCGTCTTGGAGCATTTCAGTTAAGCGATCTGGGCCAACATGGCGACTTGGACAATCTCCATCGGCCGCCATGTTGGTTAACTTTGTAAAATCCCCAAACTAGAATACCGATACGGCAAGTTGAATGGGGGGAGTAATTTTAGGGAAAAATTCAATGCGTTTTGCCGACTGTAATAATCACGGGAGATTTCAACGACAGAGAAGGTATCAATGAATATAAATCGAATGGATTATATTATCTGGACAGCGGAGGGTCGTACGCATATGGTTAGAGTTGATGTTGTTTATGCACTTCTTATAAACGAGGATCAAGACAAGGTGTTAATTGTTGAAAATATTGACCACTCTACTTGGTCGTTACCTGGTGGCGCAGTGGAGAGTGGCGAATCCTGGTCCGCAGCCGCAATTAGGGAAGCAAAGGAAGAAGCCGGAATTGATATTGAATTACTTGGTATATGCGCAGTAAATGAGTGTATTTTTGAAGATAAAGGTGAACATGTCGTATTTGTAACCTTTAAAGCAAAAACCAAAAATACAGACATAATGATTACGCGGCCGCATGAAATAGCCGAGGTAAGATGGGTTAGTTTTGAAGAGGCTGATCAAAAAATGCCTTATTATAAAAATGGTATTGGGAGGCTAATAGAATCAGATGTAATCCCTTACGATTTTCAGGGGAAACAAACGATAAAATCCTACAATTCTTCGTCCAACTAACGGTAACGTAGAGGACTGGAAGGCCAAAGCATCGCTGTATTAAGCTATATAGATCCTGTGGCTTCCTTATTGATCTCCGCATTTGTTATCGGTGAAAGGATGAACTTAGTTCAAATGGCACTTTAGCGGTCGTCAGCTTTTTTTAGCAAAAGCACCCTTGTCCGCCTCTACGATCTCCCAGCTCTTCCGATCGTCGCCAAGCCAACTCCAGCCAACACCATGACCATTCCGAGTACTTGCTGCCATGTCATCATTGTGTCATATAGCACGACAGAGAACAAGGTCGTCACAATGGGCGTCAGATTCAGGTAAATGCTGGCCCGGCTCGCCCCAATCTGTTCAACCCCTTTATTAAAGATGACATAGCCGATCAGCGTCCCGAATAGGACCATATATAGCATTTCCAGCCACCCTTGATAGGACAGATAAGGAACCTTTCCCCATCCCCCTTCAACCAATGAGCTGCCCCCAAGAAACACGGAGCCGCTGAAAGTCATCAGGGTCGTTGCCAATAGCGGGGATACCTCCTTCATGACTGCTTTTCCAAGCAAACCATACATAACGCCACAAGCCAACGCGGCAAAAAACAAGAGGTCCCCTACATTAAAAGATAGGGTACTCATCGTATGGAAAGACCCTTTCGTAATGACAACGACCACGCCAACCAGCGATAAAACCAAGCTGAGTCCTGTCCTCCCGCTCCACGCTTCCTTCAAGAAGAACACAGCCCCTACCGTAACAAAAACAGGCATGGTTGCGATGATCAACGACCCATTAATCGCGGACGTATATTTCAGCCCCAAGAAAAATAAAGCATTATAGCCAAAAATACCGGTCAACGATACAAAAAGCAGCCCCTTCCATCTTTGCTTCAACACGGACATGTTCCATTCCGATTTCAAAGTGACGATCAACATTAACAGCAAGCCGGCGAGAGCAAAACGAAGGGTCGCGGCGACAAGCGGCGGAATCTCCGACACGACATGTTCCGCCATCGAGAAAGATCCACCCCAGAATAAAGGTACAGCCAGCATCAGCCAATAAATGCCCTTCCACGGTTTACTGCTATTGTTCCTCATAACCATCCATCCTTCTGATACTTTATTGTTTATATGTTTAAAAATTTAAACATATACTCCAAAAAAAATTATATCCCTGCTTCAATCGCCTTAATGAGGTTTTTAAGTCTGACCAGGAATTCACCCGAGCTTATCGAATAAAACTTCTCATTCCCATTCCTGTCGAAGGTAATCAAGCCGGCTTGTCGCAATATTTTCAGGTGATGCGAAACGGCCGGTCTGGAGATTTCCATCTTATCGGTGATTTGATTTACGTTCAAGCTGCCGTGCTCCAGCAAGAGCATAATGATATGCTGCCGATTCTCATCGCCTAAGGCTTGAAAAATCGACGTCGTTAATTGGAATGTTTCCAACACACGCTCTCTGTTTTGACAATTTGAAGCTTCCATCACAATCACCCTTGTATGTTTAAGCTTTTAAACATATTTATTATGGCCCCAGGCGCTTACTTTGTCAAATGAAATCCATCTAGGCTATCCGCTAACACCCGTCTTCTATTTTGTAAAAATCGATATAGTTCATGATTTCCGCGATTCCCGCGAATTTCATAGTAAGCTGCTGGTTTAATTTTTGCAGCGCAAGCTGAAACGATCGATCGATTTTGGAATAACTGTGCACGTCCAAATCATTTAGAAGCTGCTTCATATTTTCAATATAATAGACGGTTCTTCTTAGGCTGCTTATGACCAATATTTTTCTTAATTCAGGCACGGTAAAGATCCTGTATCCATTGTCTTTATCTCTTTCGGAGCGAATTAACCCCTCTTTCTCCCAATGTCTAATCGCAGAAGTGTTTACCCCGGCAATTTCCGCTACTTTTCCAATGGACATTGCATTCGTTATTTTCACATTTCTATATGTAGTAAAATCAGCGTTTTTGATCATAGCCAGTATTTCTTCCACTCGTTGCTTTTCTTCTTGAATCTGGTGCAACTCATGATTCACTAACCAAAGGGCATGAATCCTATCTCCATTCTTAATTTTTCTCATGACATCATAAACAACGGGGATATCATATCCCATCAATAAGGATCGAATCGTCCTAAAAGCTTGGTAATGAATGGGCCTGTAAGTTCGATGGTTTCCTGTAGTTCGCGGCACATCAGGAAGTAATCCTTGCTCTTCATATCTCCTCAACGTGGTCGTGCTGACGTTTAGTGCATTCGCAATTTGTGTAGGCGTATAGTTTTTTTGCACCTTCCCACTCCTTATCCTTGAAGTGAAACCTTCAAGTGCTAAGTTAACCTAAAAATATCAAATGAGTACATTCCTTGGCTGTTTCATCATGCGAAACCGAAAGATTGCATGAATGTTGTATGGTAGTAGTATAAACCGCTTAGGAGTGAAGATCATGAAAAAAATCGTTGAATTACATGACGGCTCAACATTGGAGGCCGGGTTAACCGGAAATCCTTACGGTAAGGTCATTATGCTGCCGGTAGCGAAAAAATCCGTTTATGGCCAAGAAGCTGATAACTTGAAAATGTGGGGTGTAGACCCTGAATTAGGGAAACATTTTGTCGAAGGACTTTCCGACACGTTTCAAGTTTTGTATTTTGATTATGAAGGCCATCTATTTGAACATCCCCAACCGGACAGTCTCACACCTGAGAATATGGCACAAGATCTCCTGCACATCGCGGATGAAATGAAGGTCGGGAAATTTAGTTATTACGGTTACTCCTGGTTGGCTTTGGTCGGATTGCAATTGGCGATCAGAACCAACCGGCTGGAAAGCCTGATTATGGGCGGATACCCGCCGTATGAAGGACCCTATAAAGAAATGATGACCGTCACGGAAAAAGCTTACGAGCAAGCAATGAATCATCAAAACATCCCTGAATATCCACACGAAGAACCTGCCAGCCCTGAGGCAATCGACTGGAATAACATCCGGGTGAAAATCGATCCCAATCAAACGAAGCAATTTTTCACGATGTATCAAAGCTTAATGGATTTTGACGATAAAGAAATTCAAGATCGATTGAACTTCCCTAAACTGGCTTTCGCAGGTGAAAAAGATACCATTGTGTATGGCGAGAATTTTGGAAGCGTCACGGTGGATATTATCGGTTTGTTGCAAAAAAATGAGAAACAATTAACATCCTTCGACTGGGACGTAGAAATCTTAAAAGGAAACGACATGAATCATACCAAAGCCATGCAGCCTGCCTGCGTCTTGCCCTTGATCAAACCGTGGTTAATAAGGCATTCTTGACATTAGGCAATGACCTCATATCCGAATCCCTTGTTTATATTATAAACCTACATCAAAAAGCCCCTAAAATAGGGGCTTTTCTTGGTATACGCAAAATTATTAATTTCGAATGAGATAATCGAATGCACCTAAGGCTGCGTTTGCGCCCGATCCCATGGAAATGATGATCTGCTTATAAGGACTATTGGTGCAGTCGCCTGCTGCAAACACACCGGGGACGTTCGTAGCGCCATGACGGTCTACGACGATCTCACCGAAGCGTGTGCGCTCAACCGTATCCGCTAACCAATCGGTATTGGGAACAAGTCCAATCTGAACAAACACGCCCTGCAATTCGACATGATGCTCCTCGCCCGAATCGCGGTCGACGTAGGAGATGCCGTTGACTTTGTCCGTGCCGGTAATCTCTTTCGTTTGAACGTTCTTGAGCACCGTCACGTTCGGGAGGCTGTACAGTCTCTTCTGCAGGACAGCATCGGCTTTCAGCTCGGGCATGAACTCCAGCACCGTCACGTGCTTCACGATACCTGCAAGATCGATGGCCGCCTCGATGCCGGAATTGCCGCCGCCGATCACAGCTACGTCTTTCCCTGTAAACAAGGGCCCGTCACAGTGAGGGCAGTAGGCTACGCCTTTGTTCTTGAATTCCGCTTCGCCGGGAACGCCCACATTACGCCAACGCGCACCGGTGGAGACAATGACGGTCTTGCTCTTTAACACAGCCCCGTTTTCGAGTTCGATTTCGACGAGATCCTTCTTCTCCAAACGCTTAGCGAGCTGAAGCTTCATCACGTCGATGCCGTATTCTTTGACATGCTCCTCAAGGCTCGCCACAAGCTTGGGACCTTCGGTATATTTGACGCTGATGAAGTTCTCGATGCCCATCGTATCCATGACCTGACCGCCGAAGCGTTCGGCGACAATCCCGGTACGAATGCCTTTGCGTGCCGCATAGATCGCCGCGCTAGCGCCAGCGGGACCCCCGCCGACGACAAGCACGTCGTACGGTTCCTTGTTCGCAAATTCCGATGCGTCGGGAGCCGTCCCCAGCTTGGCAAGGATCTCCTCAAGCGACATGCGGCCGCTGCCGAAAAATTCGCCATTGAGGTAAACGGATGGCACGGCCATAACGTTTTTGCTCTCGACCTCGGCTTTGTACGCCGCACCGTCGATCATCGTATGCGAGATGCTGGGGTTTAGGACGCTCATAACATTCAGTGCCTGTACGACATCGGGACAGTTATGACAGCTCAGGCTGACGTAAGTCTCGAAGCGGTATTCGCCGCGGATGTTCTTGACCTGATCGATGAGGTGCTGTTCCACCTTGGGCGGCCTTCCGCTTGCTTGCAGCAGCGCAAGGACCAAGGAAGTGAACTCATGTCCTAAAGGGATGCCGGCAAAAGCAATCCCCGTGTCTTCCCCCGCACGGTTCACATGGAAGCTCGGCGTTCGGGACAATTCGGTTCTTTCCACCGTGATTTTGGAGGATAAGCTGGCGATTTCATCCACCAGCTCCAGCATTTCATGGGATACGGCATCGGACCCCGCACTCACTTGGATCTGCACATCGCCTTCCATGAGCTGCAGGTATTGACTTAGTTGTTCTCTAATATCTGCGTCCAGTGCCATAAGTTTTCACTCCTTAGATCTTTCCGACAAGATCAAGGCTCGGCTTCAGCGTTGCGGAACCTTCTTGCCATTTCGCAGGGCACACTTCGCCCGGATTGTTGCGAACATATTGAGCAGCTTTGATCTTGTTCACCAGAATGCTTGCATCGCGGCCGATGCCGCCTGCATTGATTTCAACAGCTTGGATCACGCCGTCCGGATCGATAATGAACGTGCCACGATCCGCCAGGCCGTCAGCTTCGATCAGCACGTCGAAGTTGCGGGAGATCGTGTGCGAAGGATCGCCGATCATGATATACGTGATTTTACCGATTGTCTCGGAGCTATCGTGCCATGCTTTATGCGTAAAGTGAGTATCTGTGGAAACGGAATATACTTCAACGCCGAGGCCTTTCAACGTTTCGTATTGGTTTTGCAGATCTTCAAGCTCCGTCGGGCATACGAACGTGAAGTCGGCCGGGTAGAAGCAAACGACGCTCCATTTTCCTTTGAAGTCAGCTTCCGTTACATCGATAAACTTGCCGTTGTGATAAGCCGATGCTTTGAATGGTTTTACTTCTGTTCCGATAAGAGACATATTGATTTTTCCTCCTTGGATTTGGGTTGAATTTTCGCTTATGTATAAATAATACCATAGACCGTCGTTTTGATCATGAAGCTACAATGAGGATATTATGAAGGTATGATGAAGATCGTGAGGCTAGACCTGCGCCCTTCGGCAGAACCGGAAAAAGGAGATGTAACTGGTCCTGTTGAATAGCGGTCATGGCTTACTTGTTTTTTTCCTTCAAAATACTCTCCAGCACGTTGTCGATCATCTGGCGATTCGCAATGGCACCTGTATACAGCCAGCTTGAGGTACGATCATATTCGAATACGCGCCCGTTTTTGACTGCAGGAATACCGGCCCAAACCGGATCCTTTAGTATCTGCTCTTTCGTTACGCCCTTGCTGTTCACAATAAACAGATAGTCAATGTTCATTTGAGCAAGCTTCTCCATCGTAATGGGATTCCAATTGGCTTTAGCCGTTTCGGAAATTTCCTTAATTTCTTCCGGCACGGTTAGCCCCAGGTCCCGGTACAGAACGTCGCCGCTGGACAGATGCTCGTTAGGCACATATACCGTTTTCTCGGTTACCCAGAGAACAGCCACGGATTTGTTTCCGATGGCCTGCTTTAATTTCTCCTTGGCTTCCTTCACCTTCACATCGTAATTCTCCAAAACCTTCTTAGCTTCCTCGCTTTTATTCAACACCTCGGCCACAGTCATGAATTCCTGCCGCCAGTCATTGTTGACTCCGTTCCCCACGGTGAATGTCGGAGCAATCTTGGCATATTGGGCGTATTTGTCCCCAGCTACCTGCTCCGCACTATCCATGAGGATTAAGTCCGGAGCAAAGCTCATGACCGATTCAAAGGGAAGATCGCTTGGAATGGTCGGAATCCCGTAAAGCTCCTTCTGGAGGTAGCTTTGCACCGATTTTCCGTTGCCGATGGACCATTGGGCGACCGGCTTCACCCCAAGAGCAACCAGATGATCCTCCAAATAGGATGCGACAATCCTCTGGGGGTTAGACGGTATTTTCACTTCGTGCCCCAACGCATCCTTCAGCACACGCTCAGCGGCGGGCTTCACTGTTGAAGAATCATCCGGAGAGGATGCTGACGGAGAAGTGCTGGAGACTGCGCCGTGATCCGTTGTGTTTGAGCATCCGCTTCCCGCTATTACAGCTCCTAACAGCAGTCCTACCCATGGATATGTACGTTTCCAGTTCATAGGATGCCCTCCCTCCGTTTATTTATGATGGATGTTGCCGCAAACAGCTTCAACCGAACAATAGATTGATCAGCAATCTAATTGATAACTATAATCATTATCAATTAGCCTGTCAAATGGATTGTCCGTTGACCCGTTACGAAGGATTGCAGGCAAAACTAAACGGCCTCCGTCCCAGGGAATTTCAGGACGAAGGCCGCTTAACTTATTTTATCGTTTATATCGTCTATGCGGGCTGCAGTTCGTTGGTTAAACCAAGTGTCCGCCCTGTTGAAGTATGAATTTCTTCGATAAGCTCCGGGTGTTTCAATAAAGACACGCCATAAGAAGGAATCATTTCTTTGATTTTCGGTTCCCACGCTTTTAATTGCTGCGGGAAGCATCGCTTTACTAACTCAAGCATAACGGAAACAGCAGTCGAAGCGCCCGGAGAAGCGCCGAGCAGTGCAGCGATCGAGCCATCGGCGGCACTAATCACTTCCGTACCGAATTGAAGCGTTCCTTTACCGGCAGCCGTATCTTTAATAACTTGCACACGTTGGCCCGCGACCACGATATCCCAATCCTCGCTTTTGGCGTTCGGGATAAACTCACGTAACTCTTCCATGCGCTGTTCTTTCGATAACATCACTTGCTGGATCAGGTATTTCGTCAATGGAACGTTTTTGGCACCTGCCGCCAACATCGTGAAGACATTATTCGGCTTTACGGAACCTATCAAATCAAACATGGAGCCGGTTTTCAAAAACTTGGGCGAGAAGCCGGCAAACGGTCCAAAGAGCAATGATTTTTTGTTGTCGATAAATCTGGTGTCAAGATGCGGAACAGACATCGGAGGAGCGCCAACCTTAGCCTTACCGTATACTTTGGCATGATGCTGCTCCACAACATCCGGATTGTTACATACCATAAACAGTCCGCTTACCGGGAATCCTCCAATATGTTTCCCTTCGGGAATACCCGATTTTTGCAGCAAAGGCAAGCTGCCTCCACCGCCGCCGATAAAGACGAATTTCGCCGTATGGCGTTCGACGGTACCGTTATCGACATTGCGCACTTTCAATTCCCACGAGCCGTCGCTGGCACGTTTAATATCATCTACACTATGCTTGAATTTGATATCGACGTTCTTGCTCTTTAAGTGATCAAACAGCATACGCGTTAAAGCACCAAAGTTGACATCCGTTCCGGATTCGATTCTTGTGGCCGCCATAGGTTCATTCGTGGTCCGGCCTTGCATAATCAGCGGAATCCATTCCATCAGCTTGCCCGGGTCATCGGAAAATTCCATGCCTTGGAACAGAGGATTGTCTGACAGCGCTTCAAAACGTTTTTTCAAGAACGTTACATTTTCTTCCCCTTGTACCAAACTCAAATGAGGCAAGGGCATGATAAAGTCCTGCGGATTGCGAATCAGATTGCTTTTTACAAGATAAGACCAAAACTGCTTGGAAACCTGATACTCTTCGTTAATTTTGATGGCTTTGCTAATATCTATCGATCCGTCCTGTTTTTCGACGGTGTAGTTAAGCTCGCACAGTGCAGCATGCCCCGTTCCCGCATTATTCCATTCGTTAGAGCTTTCCTCTCCTGCGGTTGCGAGCTTCTCAAAAACTGTAATGTTCCAGTCCGGTACTAATTCCTTCAGCAGCGTTCCTAAAGTCGCACTCATGATTCCAGCACCAATTAAGATAACGTCTGTTTTGGTTTGTCTGTTACTCATTTTAACCGTCCTTACGCGCTATTATTTGAAGAAAAGATGTGGCACTCTTGCTTTAGGCTACACAGCAAGCTAGGGCGCGACCTAGTCACACCCTTTTCTGGATCAATTATAACCTGTCATTCTTAAATCAAGATTAATATATCTACTATTATATGATAGTTGCCTGCTATTTAAAAGCCGGAAAATTCAAGTGATTGCAGTTAAGAAGTGAGAAATCTCCCATAAAACCCTAGGAATACACAAAAAACCAAAGCCTTACCCCCGCTGATTGCCAGGGTCATGGCTTTGGTTTGCTGTTTCGGGCGCCGATCTCCATGCTGATTTGGGATGCATCGCTACGCCTGATTCCCTTTTTCCGCATAATGGTTCTTGAGCGGTTCATACCACCAGTCGAGAAACTGCCCCCATCCCTGTTCCGCCAGACTGTCGTCCAGTATTTGGAACCCTTTCTCAAAATCCTCTTCGGCCGGTAATCGGGTGAGACCGTAATCGTTGTTATATTCATAAGCGCGAGTTTCAATGATCAGGCTCCGTATCGCTTGAAAATGCGGATTGGCCATTACCGTCTGGGCGCTGTAGCCGTCCTGCGGCATGCCGCTCTCCGTTTGCCAGACCTTATCCATCGCATTCAAGATCACATAGGCAGCCATGAGAGGATACCAGATGCTGATCAGAAACTTCTCATTCTGCTTGCGCGCTTCCGACAGCGTCATGCTGATGATCTCCTCCAAAGGAATATCCCGAGGCGGTTCCGCGTCTTTGCCGGTCAATTTGCCAGCGTCCACGAACATCTGCCAAAGCCCGCTGCCCGCATCAAAATAGATCATGCCGACATTCCGCAGATGCTCCGGTATTTGGTCCAAATATTGCCCTCCCCAAGCTTCCATCGGATGGCAGTAGGTGCCTACTTCACGATTGGTCTCCCAGTCCCACTCGCGGTCGGGATGACGCAGCAGAGACTTTTGTTTTCTCAGCCCGTCAAAGTACGCCTGATGCCGCTCGTACTCGGGGTGCTCCGTTACCGGAAACGCATAGGTATACCTGTGCTTCACTAAAGGCGCGAGAACGTGAAAATGTTGAAACGAAGCGTCCCATCTTCCTACAAAACGAGCCAGGGAATCGTAAATGGAGCGCATATCCAAAGCCGCGCTGAGAGGACTTTCATCCAATACAAGAACAACGCCATCGACGGCGCCTTCAATTTCGTGCATACCCATCTATGCTTCCAACCTTTCTATTGGTAAGTTCTACGGAACCAATTCCCGGACTCCTCTCGCTTACTGGCCTCTCAGAGCATGCTCGATTCGCTTATCCGGCACGAACCAGATGACGGCAACGAGTACGAAAAAGAAGCACGATATCCAAGGACTCACATAGGCGGTGAATACCGCGATCAAATAGAGAAAAGGAGATAATTTGACCTTCCAATCCTTGCCCATCGATACGACGAAGGAGGAATCGCCGGAATGCTGTTTAATAATCGCGAGCTGAAGCAGCCGGTACGAGAGCGCCGATAGTAGTAGAATAATGCCGTACAGCGCCGTTGGAGTAGGTGCAAAATGGCTTTCCCCCATCCAAGCCGTCGTGAACGGTATAAGGGATAGCCAGAAAAGAAGCAGCAGGTTAAGCCACATCAACCGCCCGTGCACCGTTCGAACCATGTGCAGCAGGTGATGATGATTATTCCAGTAAATGCCGATATATACGAAACTGAAGATGTAGCTGAGAATTTTCGGGCCAAGTCCGATTAGCGCATACCAATCATGGCCTTCCGGCAATTTGAATTCCAGCACCATGATTGTAATGATAATCGCCAACACGCCATCGCTGAACGCTTCCATCCGGTTCGCTTTCATAAGGTTCACCTTTCTCGCTTCTCGCGTTCGTTTAGCCTTTTGACACCTGTAACTTTGCATAAAACAGTATATCTTGTCAAGCTAAACTTGCACGTAATCGAACAGTATCCGCTCCAAGCTTATATTTGACAGGTCAGTACAAAATTATTATGATGTTTTTATTAGAGCGTGCAAGAAGGGAGTGGGGTGAAGTGAGTAAAAGCGGAAGACCACGAGAATTTAAAGATACTGCCGTGATCGACGCGGCTATGGAATCATTCTGGGCAAATGGCTACGAAGCTTGCTCGACAGAGGATCTGTGCAAACAAACCGGTCTTGGAAGAGGAAGCTTATACAATGCCTACGGAAGCAAGCACGAGCTTTATGAACAAGCCCTCTTGCGTTACCATGAGACCGGCATCCAGGCCCAGATTGAGATCCTTAACCGGCAAGGACCTGTAAAAGACCGGCTTCGTGCTTTGCTCGATTGGGCGATCCAAGAGGACTTTTCAAACGAGAATCGAAGAGGCTGTCTATTGATCAATGCTGCCATGGAGCGCGCACAAAGAGATCCGGCGGTCGAACGCCTATTTAAGCGTCACGTGGATTTGCTGGAGCAGGCTCTGCAACAGGCGATTGAGACAGGACAGATGTCGGGAGAAATCTCGCAGACACATCAGGCTTCGGATTTAGCCCACCTTTTTCTAAGCAATTATTATGGACTCCGGGTACTCAATGCCGCTGCTCAGAATCGTGAAAGGGCCGTTCAGATGGCCAAAGCAACGTTGGAAGTCTTGTTCTAGCGTTGCGCTTTTTTATGGCTAATTTTGTACTAACCATTACAATTTGTTTGAAAACTGGAGGTTACTTGTATGCCGTTTGCTATTTACGTACTGGGAATGATGATCTTTTCCATGACCACTGCCGAATTCACGGTGGCCGGAATCATGACTTCGTTATCGAAGGAATTTGACGTATCTATTGCTTCCATCGGCTACCTTATATCCGCTTATGCTGCGGGAATGATTGTGGGGGGTCCTTTGTTAGCGATTGGTTTGTCCAACGTGTCGAAGAAGCGGGCTTTCTTATGGATTTCGGCCCTATTCCTCTTCGGTCAGACACTTGGCGCGTTAGCCATCGGATACGAGATGATGATGGTTGCCCGGATCATTACCGGCGTTTCCTCCGCTGCTTGCTTCGGCGTTTCGCTTGGCATTTGCTTTGACCTCGTCAGTCCTCAGTATCGAGGTCGTGCCGCATCCATCGTCCTTGGCGGGTTAATGGTGGCTACCGCACTCGGCTTGCCCGCGGCGATGCTCTTCAACCAATACTTCGGATGGCGCTCCAGTTTTTGGGCAGTTGTCGTACTGGTTTTGCTGTCCGGACTTTTGGGCATGAAAGTGATCCCCGCCGCGTCCAAGCCGGAGTCCGTTAGTTTGCGCAGTGAGCTAGCGAGTTTCAAAAATCCAAATCTATGGGCTGCCTATGCGACAAGCCTTCTCATTATCGGCCCGACGTTTGCCGCATTCAGTTATTTTGCGCCTATCTTGACCGACCTCTCCGGCTTCGACACGGCGACGATTCCGCTTCTGTTAGGGATATACGGCATCGCGACCGTGGCAGGAAACCTGGTGACCGGTAGACTTGCCGATCGCTATATGATGCCAACCCTAACCATAGGATTGATGCTCTTGACTGCCGCGCTACTGATGTTCGGAATCTATGCCCACAGTCCGTACGTTTCTGTCATTGCCGTCATTCTGATCGGACTAACGGGAGTGACCCTGAATCCCGCGATGTCGACCCGCATCACCCGCGTTGCAGGGACCGGCACGCTGGTTACAACCGTTCACGGGTCCGTTATCAGCCTCGGCGTCGTCGCCGGCTCTTCCATCGGAGGGTTGGCCATCGACGCTGGATACGGGCTCCGTTCTCCGTTATGGGTAGGTTTCGTTCTGGCGATCCTGGGCTTGATTTCACTACTGCCTTACTTCAAGAGAGCTGAAGCGCCAGCCATCACGGTGAAGAGCGAGTGTTAATTTTTCCAACCGACAAATAAAGAAGGAGCTTGTCGCGGCGTGAAGTGACAGCTCCTAGTTTCTTCCCCTCTTAGCTTGCAGCTCTACATCGTAAATGTGCTAAGTAAAGACGGCCATATAGAAATTTTCTCACGGCAGGACGGACATGATGTTTCCCCCGCTAAATAATGCAGATGCCCGGCCAATGATTGCTCTCCGATCGCTTCCACCCGCTCCATTAATGTTCGTATTTCTTCATCCTCAAATAACGTTGCCGGAACGATGACATGTGATTCCTGGCCAGTGTGAAAGACGGGATCATGTTCGTAGGCTTGAAGGATTTCTGTATTATCTTCATTAGGCCATACGAATACATCTTCCTCGCAGGCCGGACACACGGCCACATACTCATCCCCGTGAATAAACGTCATCAGCATGTTGGCAACGTTATATGAACCTCGATAAGCAGCGTCCGCCACAAGAATATAACGTTTCTCCGTCTCCTCGATGGAATTGTGAACTGTATAGGCGAATACTTCCTTTGTAAGCGCCTTGAGCTTGCCAATAGCTTCTATATATTCACGATACAATTCGGTACAAACGGAGCTGCCTGCATCATCGGCCAGTTCCGCCCAAGATTCTGGAAATGGCGCCTCATCGCGCCCATTACGGCTTGCCTCGATTATACCGCAATTGATAAACAGCTCCTTGCGCACTTCCGCATCCGATGTAGAACAGGCGATTTGTGCCAAAAACGGCATCGCCGCATATGTAGCCGTATAGATCGTATTTTGATGGAACAAATGCTCCTGAAAAAGTTCGTCAAAAATCTCCTGGCTATATTGCCCCATGAGCTGCTGCAATAACACAGGTACGTTCTCGGCAGTTCCGTACGGACCTGTCAGCTTTCTCCATACATCGCTATCCCACTTAAGCAAGTCTCTCCCCTCCGTTCATGAAGTTATTTCGAATTTAATTGGACTGTTTCAGGTTTGTTACTTGCTTTTTATTCTTTATCAAAATAATCATCCGGCAAATTTAATTGTTTCAAACAATCTATAAATTTTTCCCTAAAATTATTATTGCTTTTATACTCCGGCCACGCAGCCTTATAATAAGGCAATAACTTCTCATGGGGGATAATGCCCCAAAATAAAATAGAGTTTTTCACAACCTCCTTGTTGCCACCCATTAACATCTGCTCAATGATCTCCCAACTGTCCGATTTGTCATTGCAACTGCGTGTGGCATAGATTGCGGCGGTTTGTATATTCGAGTCGGCGTGGCACAAAAAGGGCGCAAAGTTTTGGAGTGTAATTGCGCCGGAAGATTCCAAAACATACCCCACATGACGTAACGTTTCCGGGTCGTGAACCCTGTCGAGACTTTGCACTATCACTTTTATAAATTCCGATAAATCAACAGATTTCCCATACCAGTTCAGAATCTGTAAAGCGTGTAATAAATCCTCATTTCTATCCGAATGCAGCAGCTCCAAAAGATAGTCTCTTCCCGCGTCAACAGAGGTTTTGCAGATTAGCCGAATGGCTGTGATGCGATCGTTTTGTCCTTGATCGGCAACGTTTTTTAAAAAATCAATGGTTGGCTGCGAGATTTTCTTAAACTTGAACATTCCATCAAGCGCTTTTGATTTGATTTCTTCGTTTGGGGCGTTTTGATAAACCTGGATCAACGCATTTTCATCGCCCGGCATTTTGCTGCCAAACCACGCGATATCATAATCCAGAATAATTTCATCCAACCAGCGCTCATACCAGTCCAGAAAATTGTCTTCATAGACAAAGAAAAAGGGATGATCGGGATAAAAACCTGAAGTATAAACGATTTTCCCTCTGTGTTCTCCTTCAAGCACGAGATACATATCGTATTCGCAGCCTTGTGTGCCAATGCACAACATGCCGCCCATCACCATATTATAGGCGGCGTCGTATTCCGAGTCGGAGATGTCCTCATCATTGATCAAGGGTTCGGTTAGATGGTTCCATTCCTCTTTTGTCATTCTAGGGTGCAGAACACATTTTGCAGTGAGTGCATTTCTTTCGGTATAGGAAGTGGCCTTTTCAATCGAATAAATCCCGTAATACGGCCCGGCACCTCCATTTCCGACTTGCGTTAAAAACTTCGTATAAGGCTCCGGGAGTGTGACTTGATTTTTTGCTTGCCAGTCCGCAAGCTCTTTGGCTGTAAGCTTTTCATAAACCCTGTATTTGTGTGAGGATGCTCCAAACACCAAAAAATCCGTATCTTTGCGCATGGCCTTTTCGAGTTTGTTTTTTATTCGATCAAGCTGCGTTTCTTTCTTCCAAAACAACATATTGCCCTCCCTTGTCACTCTACCTTCTCGTAGCGATTATTTTGCATCGCCTGCCTGATCCATTCCTCCAGTTGATGCTTAGGTAACAGGATGTTGCCTCCAAAAGCATTGTTTTTATGAAAGCCCCAATCTCCATATACTAGCATATGGTACTGACTATCCATTTGTTTTACGAGTCCCCATACGCCAAGATCCCCCTGCGCGCCTGCACTGATAAATAGCCATTTCCGGTAATGGTATATGTATGGGTTCCCAAACATCTCAAAATCATCCAAATACCCGCTGCTCCCATTTCGGGCCGGAAAACGATTATTAAAATCTTTAATCATCCATACCTCTAAGACCTTAACTCGCAACCACGCTTTTAAATCATTCCGTTCAAGCACACATTCGATGGAACACTGGACAAAAGAGGAATGCTCAATCTCTTCCGGATGAGAATCCCACCCATTGAGACTGGAAGATATCGGAGTGTACAACATCCAAAAGGGTTCTCCTGCCTTCATATGGAACGGATGACATACTTTCACCGTTCTAACCTGACCTTGCACAGGCGGGCGATCTGACCGTACCCAATGGGGGGCATCTAGCGGAGGAACATCGTTTTCGTAATCTGACCATTCCATAACATCATTTTCGAAACCAACGATATCAAAAAACTCACTCTCCATCTTGACTGGCTCCGATAAACTGCCGCATGTCCCGCACACCAAAGAGATTACTTCTTGTGCCATTGTTTCAACTCCATTCTATTAACTACCTATTTTATGAAACGGTGTGCCCGTCTGCAACTTGCCGCCCTGGAATGCGCATGCCTCGCTAGGTTTCAGATCGCCAGAACTCTTATGGCTTACGCGATCGTGAATCGCGCCACATTAAACCTATTCAAAAAAAATCACGTCCTCCAAGGGAGAACGTGATATGAAGCAGCTTGACTCCGTATTTCAATATCGTCATTTACGCTTTCGGGCGACCACCGCTAACCGACCGTTTTCGGTCGAGTATTCACACGTAGACAGTACAATAAGCTTGTCGCCATACCGGGCTGTCACGCCCGTGTCGTAAAGAGCGAGTTTTTTGATATTCTGAACATACGAATCGAACTCGGCGGGCGTACTTACCTTCTCAATCTGGTAGTATTTAAAAACGTCGTCTGATTTGCGATAAACTTCTGACTCAATAACGGCGACAATCTCATACTCTTCCTTTTCGTAAAGCGTACTGAACTGGAACTTAGCATGCTCTTTATAGAAGCTTTCTTTCTTGTACTTCAGCAAATCTGCAAACATCCAGCCGCTTTTCATGTGATGTCCGTGAATCAGCAAAATATCCGAACCGTTAATCCGGCTGTGCGCGTCCAAAAAGGGGAGGCCACTTTTGTTTTCGTTTTTATCGAAATCATGATTGAGATAGTACTCCGCATCCTGTGGGTTCTGCATTATCGGGTAATTAATTCGGGTATCGTCAATCTTCAGCCAACCGACGATGTCCGGGTTTCTCTCGTAAAGCTCTCGAAATTCGGGAAGCATGACCGGCTCATGCGCCTTCGTAATCAAAGCGGAGGGGATTACCTCCCCTCCGCCTTTGTCCGACTCTTCCTCCCGAATCTTTGCGATATCTTCCATTTTCTGTCGCTCGGCATAATCCCGCAGGAGAGTTCTCGCAACAGCGGCAAGAGAAAACACCAACAGAAGGAAGGAAACGGCGATAAGAATTTTTTTGATTTTGCTCATTTTCTTACCGCCTTTCCGGTTACTGGATGTGCTTTTTCTTCTTTCTGTCGAGCAGACAGAGTCCGATCGTAATCAAGGACATCAGCGCCAAAGCCATATAGAAGATTGGCGATACGCTGCTATCCCCTGTTTTCGGAACATCGTCCAGCTCGTTGTCGACGTTGCCGGGTCCCTTGTTGCCTTCGCGGGTTCCGTTGTCTACGTTGCCCGGTTCCTTGTTGCCTTCGCGGGTTCCGTTGTCGGCGTTGCTGGGTCCCTTGTTGCCTTCACGGGTTCCGTTGTCGACGTTGCCGGGTCCCTTGTTGCCTTCGCGGGTTCCGTTGTCGGCGTTGTCGGGTTCCTTGTTGCCGTCGCGGGTTCCGTTGTCGACGTTGCCGGGTCCCTTGTTGCCTTCGCGGGTTCCATTGTCGACGTTGCCAGGTCCCTTGTTGCCGTCGCGGGTTCCGTTGTCGACGTTACCAGGTTCCTTGTTGCCATTGGCGGGTCTATTGTCGACGTTATCGGATCCACCGTCGCCGTTGTCGGTTCCGCTATTGCCTTCGCCGGGCTTGGGCTTGACGGGTTCAGTTCCTCCGCCATCGCCGCCGGAACTTACCGGTTTCAACTGTACATCGTGACGTACGATGTCGCTTCCGACCGAGATAGTTGGGCTCGTATACGTCTCGTACCCGGCTTTCGTTACAATCAGATAGTAATCCGTGTTCGGGAACACCATATACGCATATGCGCCGTTTACGTCGCTGTTCTGACTTGGGCTGGCGTTATCGTTCGGCGCAAAGCCCGGAATCATAGGCAACGTCACTTTCGTGCCTGGCACGATGCCATTTGCCTTGTTCTTCGGCGTATCGGCATAATACAGCGTCACTTCGGCGCCTTCGATCGTTGCGCCGGTCTTTGCATCCGTAATGATGCCATACGGGTCGACGAGCTGCTGAGAAATGTTCAATTCCCCATTCGCCTTCACGTCCAGCCCCGCATCCCGAATGAGCGTCAGTTCTCTGCCCGGCTCAACTTCGTAACGCACTTCCATTTTGTAGTACGCCGCAGATAAACCATTCACAGCGAATGCGCCGTTCGGTTGCAAGCTGAATGCTTTCGGAGCGCCGTTCTGATCCACAATATATTTGCCGCTCGCATCCCGCAAATAAATGCGCGCCTTGCCGGCGAGCGTGCTGTTCAGCAGCGAAGACTGCCCTTTGGGCTGCTTCAGGAGCACGACGCCTACAGCCGTAATGTGCGCCGGAACCAGCTCGCCGCCCTTCACGTTGCTGTCAACTTCCGCTTTTTGCGTGAAAGTGATCGACTCGTCAACACCGTTCATTTTGATCTTTTTCGTGAAGCTGATCGTGTAGTCGCCACCATACGCTACAGGGAGGAAGTACGCGCCAGCCGCATCGGTCGTGATCGTGTGCTTCTCGCCATTCGCCTCGTTGGTGATGACAACGGTCGCATTCGGAATCACTTCGCCCGTTGTGTTGTCGCGGAGCACCCCGATGATTGCCGCCGGAACGGCGGTTACCGTCGTGGTGGCAGTCAATTTCCCTTCCGTCAGGCTGTTCACCTTAGCTGTGATGTGATGATCCTCAGGCGTTGTGGTGCCCAGCTTTGGCGGTGTATAAGGGATGACCGCTTTTCCTTGCGCATCGGTCTTGGCCGTTACTTCCGATTGATCCGGCAGGATGAAGACGACATCTTGGTTCGCAACCGGCTTGCCTTCATAATCGGTCAACGTTGCCGTCAACTGTGAAGGCGTCGTACCATTGCCGGGAACGACCGCGGGATCCGCCGTCAGCGTCAGCTTGCCAGACAGATGCTTCGCATTGACGAATCGGGCTTCGGCAATCTGCTTCGCTATGATCGTACCGCTATGCGTCCGAGTCACCGGGTCGGTGGTGTAACCCTCGCCCGAATAATCGGTCTGGGTGACGATATAGCGAACACCGCTCGGAATGCCTTCAATAGCGACGGTCTGCCCATGCTTGAGGATGATCGTCTCGCCGGATCTGATCGTTCCCGTCGTGCCGTCCGATTTCGTGTAGGCGTACGGATCACCTGCAGCAGCGTCCGGGAATTGGACAGTAAACTTAAATTCTTTATTCTTGTCCGCCCCGCTGCCTTCCACCGTCTGCCCGATCAGCAGGCCGCCGTACACCATCCGCGTGTTGACGACCTCCTCTTTATGGTCGCCCTCCTCGGCAATGGTGCCGTTCGTTCGCCAGTCCGGCCAAGTCGTCGTGTAGCCGTCGGCTGTATAATCGGTCTCGGTGACGGTGTAGGTTGTATCCTTGGGAATCCCATCGATGACGGCGGTTTCCCCATGCTTGAGGGAGATCTTGCCGCCGGACCCGATGGTTCCCGTCGTGCCGCCCGATGTCGTGTACGTATACGTCTTGCCTGCACCCGCGCCTTCGAAGGTGACGGTGAACTCGAACGCCTTATTCTTGTCCGCACCATTGCCCGCGACCGTCTGACCGATCGTCAGCTTGCCGGGGAGGTACTTACCGTTGACGAACTTCGCTTCGACCGTTTCCTTCGCCACGATGCTGCCGGTACGCTTCAGATCCGCCGGATTTGTGGCGTAGCCCTCGTCTGTGTACCCCTTCTGGACGATGGTGTAGGTGATGCCGTCCGGGATATCCTTGATGGTGATGGCCTGGCCGCCCTTCAGCTTAATGGTTCCGCCGCTGGACACGGTGCCGCTTATTGCGCCAGAATAGGCATAGGACTTGCCGTTGCTGAAGGTAATCGTATATTCAAATTCCTTGTTGGGGTCCGCCGCTTTCCCCTCTATCGCCGTGGCCAGCTTCAGATGGCCTGTCTCCCACACTGGGGTTGGCACAACGAGCGGCTTGGCGCTGGTCACCTCCACCCCGTCTACCCAGATGGGATTCCAGGGAGTAGACGCCACACGCACCTGATAAACCGTTGTGGTCGGCAGATAGGTGATCGGGTCGATATACGTTTGCTTGAGCACGTAAAGCCCGGCTTTGGCAAACAGGCTAAGCTTGCCGTCTGAACCTGTAGTTCCGCTGGTGACCTCTGTTATGCCGTCGGGCTCATACAGCGTGAATATTACGCCGCCGAGCGGCTTGCCTTTGGGGTCGACCTTGACCAGATCCAGCTTGCCTTGGGTGTCTGCGCTACCGCCCACGTCACTGTTGTCGACCGCGTGTTCGCTTTTGGCACCGATGTTCTTCAGGGTGTCATCGCCCATCAGCTTGATCTCGTTGCCGACCTTCCCGCCGCTGGGCACTTCGGTGACCTCGGTCTGATACACGATCTGATAGAGCTGGTTCGGATTTGCTATCCGGAAAATCAGCCGGGTCGCGCCGCCTTCTGTGACGGTTTCCACCTTGACCGCGCTGTTCGGGTCGTACAGGTTCAGCGCATCGCCGTCCCTCGTCAGCTGGCCGCTGGGGGTCAGCTTGGCACGGTACACCGCCATGTCAGGGCGTCGCAGCGAGAGTTTCCCGCTTTCGTCCTTGCGCAGCGCCAGCCCTTGGCCAAGGGTATCCTGCAGATAGACGCCGTCCTTCACCTCGAAGGGCGGGGTGTAATTCACCGTCCACTCCAGCACGCCGGGGTTCGGCTTCGTCACCGATTTGCCCAGCGACTGCATCGGGACGATGACCTTGCGGGCGGCTGCGACTGTACTAGGCTCATCCCCCCATGTGATTTTCATCTCGGCAGTGTTCGTCATCTCATGCTTTGCTTTGCCGGTTTCAAAATATTGACGCAGCGTCGCCTCGGTAGGTCTTGCCTTGACCAGAACGACATAGGGACTTTCCAGCTTGGTAAAGGAAAAAGTACCTATGTTCCCCGCGGCGGAGAAGCTCACGAGATCACTTGGGTCGGAAATAAGCGTTGTTGCGCTAACAGTCGCTCCATAATCTGCCCGGGTTCCCTTGTAAATCGCAAAAGCCTGCCCCTCCGAATAGGGCACAAACTCCCAGCCCACGGGTAGAGTATCGACGAGTTTAATGTCGCTGGCAACGTGATTGCCGCCATCCTTTGCCATCGCCTCGGTCTTCAGGCCGTTCATATTGACCGACAGCCGGAAGGTCACCGTTTTAGTCACCTGATCATAGGCTGCCAGTGTATATGCTTCGTTAGCGTCATCTCGGATGTAGTGGTTGACATATCCAGGGTTAACGGATGTTCCCGCCGGCTTTGACGCATAGAGCATCTCTTTGGCCAGCACACCGCTGTTAACCTGATGATAAGGCTGACTTGAATCACGTGTCCGCTTTGTACCTTCAAACAGAGACGCCTGATTATATTGAGTTGTGGAGCCATTGCCCGCGAAGTGCTGCCACTTCGTCATCAGGGAGTTAAATGTGAAGGAAGCGGGCGCATTGCTATTGTATCCGGTGACTCGAAGCAAGTCGGCGACAGGCTTCCCATCCTGTGAAAGTGTGTATACCTGATGCGTTAAGCCGTCACTCGACTGAAAGGAACCGGACTGAAACCGCTGGAAGTATCTCGGCCCGTTGCTCCCCTTTAACTGATCCAGGATTCCAGCGTCAATCTCCGGGCTGACAGTAACCTTGGTGAAGTCGATGGAGCTCGCATCCCCATACACCAGCAGATCGTACACCGCACCGTCCGGAAGGGCCTCCTGAGGTGTAAGGGTAACCTTCCACGGCAATATGCCCAGACCAAGAGTATCACCGGTACTTGTGGTCTTTGTCAGGGTATGGGCGCCAATGGTGATAGCGGCAGCATCCCTCACAGTAGCTTGGTCATTGTCTTGCACAGTATTGACATCCAGCTTCCACTGGGTGGTGGCCGTGTTGGTGAAGCCGGTTGTATTGCCCGTAACTTCGGACACAATGACCAGCCGGACCGGGCCGTTGACCTCACCGAAAGAATACACACTGTTCGCGTCGGGGGTAATCGGCGTTGCTGTAGCTGACCAGTCCTTCTTGGCACTGTCCCACGACTGCCATGCGGCTGATCTCCAGGTAAGTCCGGCCGGCAGGGCATCGGTGATGGTGAAGTTTTTCAGCCCCTGCTTGCTGTAGTTCTTGTTGACATCAATCGTCCATGTAATGGTACGCGGGTCTGCGGAACTCGACCGCTTGTCCAATGTGCCGCTCTTCTGAATCCAGTCGGGCTTGAAGGCGACGCGCCACGAATTCGAGGAAAGCAGCTTGCTATCCGACGCGTTCCTCAACTCCGCGGTATTGGTGACGGTCTCGTACCCACTACTACCGCTGTTATACTCACGGTAATACTTCGCCTTGGGTATCCATGTCTTAAAGGTGACGGTCGCCTTGTCGCCGAAGCCTGCAGGAAAGGTGTAGGCCAGCGCGTTCGTGGTGCCGCTGTCCGGTGTCGCCGCACTGCCATTGACCTTGAGGGACCCCTCCACGTAGGTGCCCACCTGAACCGGATCGAGCGTGTTATAAAGCTTCAGCCCGTCCAGCAGCTGCGGGATCGTGGGGTCAAACATATCCTTGGCAGCAATTTCCACCTGCCACTCGATTGTACCCTCCGTCAAATGCGCCGTATAAATCCAATCGTTTTCGGTAGCGTTGCTGTTGGACTTCAAGTTGATGCTGTACGCAGGCGTGACATTGGGGTTTTCGAGCATGTAGCCCGCCCCGAAAATGCCAATCGGCTTTTGGCGGCCGTAGTCTATACCCGAAACATCGGCCTTCGCGGTGGATTCAAAGCCGAAGGTGATGTTCCTGCCCTGGCCGTTGAAAAATCGTTCTTCGCCGTTAAATACCACCTTGATACCCGCTTCGGAGAAATAGGCCGTTCCAATGGTGTAGCCCGATTTTTCCTTCAGCGTCATGGTGGCAGTCGGCAGAATCACTTCCGGAAAATAAGTCGCTTTGTCCAGCATCACCCAGTCGCCATACAAAATGACCGTGCTGGCATCCACCGTGTTCGGGTCGGCGGCGTCGCCTTTCACCGGAACCTTGATGTCGTTCGATCTCAGGGAGAAGGGCTTTCTGCCGTGAATGGCGTCACCCCTCTTTAAGACATTCCCGTCCTGTAGGACTTCCAGCGGAAAGGGCGAGTTAGCTCCCATAAGCACTGCCGTTTTGTCCGCCGGGACTGCCTGTATCGCTGCGAAATTGACCGGCTTAGCGTACACCGCCTTAGTTACCGGCGGCGGTTCGTCTGGCGCACCGTAAACCGCCCCAGTTACCGACGACGGTTCATCCTCGCTCGGCGAGCCGCCTTCGCTCGCCGCATATGCAGCTGCAGAGAACATCACCGTCTGCCAGACAAGCAAAACTGCTAGGCAGAAAGATAGCACAGCTTTACCTACACTGCGTTTTCGTTTCAAAACAAAAATCTCCTCCACTCCCCAAATTCCCGAAAATTTTGGCGACAGCAGGATCATCTGGCTGATATAACGAACAAGCGAATAGACACATGCTATTGCTTGATCCCAACGGCCCTTGACATCATCGAAACCTTGCGGAGTTCCAGATGAACAGTTAAGTGCCGCGGGCATACAGGCCGGTGATCATGCTTAGGACTTTCTTCCCCCTCTCCTTCGATCATTTTTGTCATTTACATACTGTAAATGACAGGGTACGCCCAGTTTACACGCGTATGTCACCATTATATTACCGGGACCTATACAAAAAATAGACAACATTCCCACCATCACATGCGGGTCCGATCCGATCGGCACACAACCGACCGCACGATGAAAGTAATGCCTCACCCCATTGATTAAACGAGCTTGCCGCGGCGCGACAGCTCCTAGAAAATGAACAGGCTCCTTACAACATTTTCAAATAGAAATGTTTCATCTATGCTATAATGAAAGGATATGAATGGAAAAAAATCTATTCATTTATCTGTTTTTATACAGAAGAATACACCTTGGAGGAGCCCGACGATGAAAAAGAAGTGTTTATCCCTGCTCATGGCCATTGCAATGGTCCTGCCGGTCAGCGTATCCGTATATGCTGATGAAACGCCGCCGCCAGCGACAAGAGGAGAGATCGTTAATGCCTTGTTGACGGCAGCCGACGCTTATACATCCGGAATTAATAAAGAAGCCGTTATTCAAGGCTATGAAGATGGACAATTGCGAGAGAAGGAGCCGGCTAAGAAGATTGAAGCATTAGTCATGCTGAGCAGGGCATTCGGCGACTTGCCGAAGCCTGTCGGAAATGATCTGCGCAGCGGGACATTTGGCGTCGAGTTCACCGATGTACCGGCTTGGGCTAAGGGAGATATCGAAAAACTGGCCAAAGCAGGCGTGCTGACGGGCAATCCTGACGGCACATTAGGCGTAAACGACAATATGACGATCGCTGAGTTCCAGACCATTATCGCCAGAGTGTGGGCGCTTGAAGGCTCCCATTTAAATGACGATTTTTATGAAGCAATCAATAAGCAATGGTTAAATAAATCGACAATTTCGGCAGGAGAAATCATAGGTGGCGGATTTCCGGAGCTGCACAAACAAAATAACGCTAAAATAGCGAAAATAATAGATGGGCTGACCGGCAAACCATTCGCAGAAGGAACAAAAGAACAGAAGCTTGCCGACTTCTATGCGACGGCGTTGGATACCGAAAATAGAAATAAACAAGGGATTCAGCCCATTCAAAAATATTTAACAGCAATGGACGGGGCGAAAACTTTTGACGAGCTTGTTCGAGCAGATCTTGCCATGGAGAAAGAATTAGGTCTGAGCATGCTATTCCGCTTTACAATCATGGGCGATGCCAAGAAGAGCAGTGAAAATGCTTTGTATTACACCGGATTAACCGCGGGTCTGGACAAAAACAGCTTTGTAACGGAAAATGCAAAAGCGAAAGAAGCCTATTGTCAATATATAACCAAAGTTCTCGTGCTGACGGGCGAAGAAGAGTCTGCAGCGAAAGCCCGCGCCGAGAAGGTTTATGAAATGGAGAAAAGCTTAGCTTCCGTGTCGCTTGAACCTCATGAACAAGGCGACGTCAATAAATACTATAATCCGTATACGATTGAACAATTCGACGATCTGTTTAAAGAAGTAGATATGAAACAGACCTTGAAATCGATGAAAGTCGACAATACCGATAAAGTAATCGTATCCGATGTGAAACTGGCGCAAAAAGTCGCGGAGTTGTTGACTGAATCCAATATTGAAGTGCTTAAAGCTTACTCCAAAGTACAACTTCTTATGGCAACAAGCGGTTTGTTGTCGGATGAATTCAGAGACGCCGCAAATGACTTTTCCGCAGCACGATACGGCGTTTCAGGAAAAAAAACCGACAGGGAAATTGCAGTATCCATGACCAAGAGCACGATGAGCGGATATTTGGAGCAAATGTTTGCCGAGAAACATTTTTCGCCGGAAGCTAAAAAAGATGTTGAGCAAATGGTAAAGAAATTAATCGCTACGTATGAGAAAAGAATACAATCGCTTGATTGGATGTCAGAAAAAACAAAAGCTAAAGCGATCAAGAAGCTGGATACGATGATTGTTAAGATCGGATATCCGGATAAGTGGGATACGACATTAGACAAAATAGCTATCAAGACATACGACGAAGGCGGTTCGCTGTTCTCTAATACCTTGGCAGTAACCACAGCATCCATTGATAAGTTGAAAGCAAAGCTGGGAAAACCGGTGGATCGAACGGAATGGGGAACCAGCGTTTATACAGTAAATGCTTTCTACAATGCGCTTAATAACGAAATTACGTTCCCTGCCGGTATTCTCCAAGCGCCTTTCTATGACATTAACGCTAAACCTGAAGAAAACTTTGGAGCCATTGGCATGATCATCGGCCATGAAATCAGCCATGCATTTGATAACAACGGATCGGCGTACGACGAGAATGGCAATGCAAATAACTGGTGGACGGAAGAGGACTTTAAGAAATTCAAAGAGAAAAACCAGGAACTGATTAAGTTCTATAACGGAATTGAGATTGTCCCGGGTGTGGTGAACGACGGTCTGCTTACCCTAAGCGAGAACGTCGCCGATTTAGGCGGAATGGCCGCTTCACTGCAAGTTGTATCCGAAATGAGCAATCCGGATTATAAAGCGTATTTCGAAAGCAATGCGAAAATGTGGAAGTCCACAACCACAAAAGAATTTGCAGCGACCCTAAGCACGAACGATGTACATTCAGCCAATAAAGTTCGAGTCAACCGCACGATTGTGAACTTCCCGGAATTCTATGAAACCTATGGAATTAAGCCTGGGGATGGCATGTTTGTCGCACCGGAGGATCGCGTCTCGATCTGGTAAAAGGGATAATTAGCGCCAGTTGAAAAAACCTGTTTCTAGGTGTCTAGCGACACATTAGCTATCCAGGTGTTTTCACTGGCGCTTTTTTGCGCTTCATTTGGATTGTAATCATCTTACATGTGCCCAATCATTCCCTTTATCTCTTACATAAATTGGAGCATGAAAAAAGAGGAGTTGATATTGTGGTACGTATTCTTGATAAAGCAGCCGTTCAGCCGCTTAGTCGCTTCAACCCGGCCAAATCGTTTACGATTCGACGTTCCCCGCAAAAATCTGGCATAGCAACGATCCCAATACGGATTCCAGTGAATTCTCAACCGAATCGGGTAGATTTGGTGGCATCCGTAGGTGTCAGAGGTATCAAAGGCATTGGGCAAATTCGCTTTAGAGTCTTCCGCGGTAATACAGAAATTTTCAACACACAGCAAGGTATCGAATCTACGGGGTCAGAGCAGAATTATATAGTTACCTTCCAAGCTGAAGACAGAAATGTAAAAGCAGGTACTCATGCTTACACCGTCACAGCAGAAAACCGTACTGCAAATACAAGAGTAGATGTTGTAGGGCCAATATCATTTAGCGGGTTGGCTGTTAGAACCAGAAACTAGCAACACCTATTCAGTAATCGCGCGCTGCATCGAACCAGCGTTGAGCCATCTCCTCTGGTATAGGCTGGCCGATCAGGTGGTCAGACTGGCTTAGTTGCCATACTGCTTCACCAAGGTCTTCACGTTCAGTGGTTTCGATGCCTTTAAGGGTATTGAAGCGTACGGTGAAGGCGGTAATGGCTGCCTCGGCATCGGCAAAGCTGCGGGCCTGGGCCAAGGTTGCCTGTGCAATGTCGTAAGCTTCGTTAGCCAGCTTGGCCAGACGTTTAGGCCAGGACGAGAACGGACGGCCATACTCGGTCGTCCACCACTCAGGCTTTCGCAATTGGCTCACTGAAGCATGATCGGTCCACGGGCGGGTTTTAGCGCGTGCTTTCATTTGCTGCTTTAGGCGCTTGCCCGCGATCTCTTCCACGTTGTAAGCGATAAATCTGTCAAGCAGTGGCCATGCGCTCAAGGGCGGCAAGTCCCCCAGATCTGGCATAAAGCGCAGCTCCAGATTCGTTAGCCGGGCATGATGGGCCAGCAAGTCCAAGTCGCAGAAGTTCCCCCACAAACTCAACGAGCTAAGGTTTGGGAACCGGTTCAGACACTCCAGCGAGATCGGCTGTCCCAGCGGCGCGTTCCGGAGCGTCAGGCTCGTGACCTGATGCAACTCACCCATGTCGGGCAGCAAAAAGGCGGCAGCACTCTTGCGTCGGCTGGTGCGCGGCGCCAGTGTCAGAGAATATGGCAAATCGCCAGTGGCCGAGAAGCGTGATAGATCGCCGGCCACACTCAGGCGGAAATATTCAAAGACCTCCCGCTTCGGAAGCTTCAGGTGCAAACGGCTCCCCGACTGGTCCAGTTCGATATGCAGGCCATGCACAATGGACTGACTGGCGTCCGCCACCGTGTCTGCTGGCAGGATCGGAACCCATGCCATTTCTTCAATGGGGCGTTCCTGCGCCCAGTCGAAGAAGCCCGCGTCGCTGCCCGTATAGCGCAGAAATCGCGGCCAGGGCGAGCCGGCCGGCGTGGCGAAGGCATTGAATACGGTCCAATCGACTTGCGCATCGGGCGCGACGTGAAGATCTGCCTTTTTGCCCAATTGCGACGGTCCAATGGAGAGGTTGCCCACACCGGGCTCAATGACAAGCGTGTGACTGCGAGGACCCGTCAGGTCGATAGGATAGCGACCATCTCCTCTAATAGAACCGACAGGAGGACAAGCCTGGTTATTCTTTGGCATTTCTATCATCCTTTCTCCAATCTAAACAATTTCTGAACGGAACCTCCATTGTAAAAACAAAAGTACCCTTCTTATGTGCCAGTGTTAAAGTTCCTCCATGCAGTTCGATAATATTTCTGGCGATGGAAAGTCCTAATCCCGTTCCAGTCTGAATGCCTTCGCTGCTCCGTGAATGATCAACTTTATAAAAACGATCAAATAGTTTGTTTTCTTGTTCTTGCGTAAGGGGCTGGCCTTCATTTTCGATCTCAATGAAAAATCGATGATCGTCCGACTTTAATAAAACGTGAATAGGCCCCGGCTTAATAGCATACTTGAGGGCGTTTATCAGCAGATTATCGATAGCTCTTGAAAATTTTCCGCTGTCGATCAAAGCAATAACAGGAGTATGACCTATCTCTTTAATGATTTGGATTCCGTTTTCCTGAGCAATTGGCTCAAATTCAAACAGCATCTGGACGAGAAGTTGATGAACATCAATTGTCTTTAGGTTTAATTGGATGGCGGTAGACGTGAGACGTGTATATTCAAACAAATCGTCAATCAACTTTTTTAAATGGATGGCTTTGTTATACGTATTTTGAACAAACCGTGTAAATTCATCTTTGTCTTGAAATGAATTCGTTCTTAGTAAATCTAAATAGCCAATTATACTCGTAAGTGGTGTACGTAAATCGTGGGAAACGCCAGTAATCAGCTCCATTTTAGAGCTTTCGATTTGACGTTCTTTTTCAATCTGCCGCTGTAGCCTCTCCGTCATCATATTGATGTTAAGCGCAACCCGACCTAGTTCATCTTTCCTAGTATCGGGTACCCGATAATTCAAATCACCTTCGGAAATGATTTGAAGCCCGTCAGCCAAAGCGATAAGAAAATTAACCACACGGCGAGTCAACAAATAAAACGACAAAATAAAGGCTATTCCAAAAATAATAAGCGGCAAAAGTCGAAGTTGATATGCTATTTGAGATTGGTTTATAAAATTCGCAGCAAAGGAAGCCATAAAAGACGCAATAATGAGACTAAAAACGAACGTCCAGAACATTTCGGCGCGAATACTTCTTTTTCCTTTTATTAGATTAAATAATTTATTTTTCAATCTTATACCCTACTCCCCAAACGGTTTTAATATATCGAGGTTCTCTTGGGCGATCTTCAATTTTCTCACGCAAATTCCGAATATGAACCATTACCGTATTATCCGAATATCCGAACGGTTCATTCCATACGCTTTCGTAGATTTTATCGGCGCTAAACACTTGCCCTGGGAAACTTGCGAGCAATTGTAAAATGGAAAACTCCAGTGGCGTTAGTGAAATTTCGCTGCCATTCATGGTTACGGAATGTTTAGCCTTGTCGATAACAAGGTCTTGAATACGGATTAGGGAATCGTTTGATCCTTTTGCCGAGAACGTTTGCCGCCTTAACTGGGCTTTGACTCGAGCCAGCAATTCTAACGGATTAAAGGGTTTCGCTACGTAATCGTCCGCACCGGTAGTAAGACCCGTAATTTTGTCAATATCTTCTTCTTTGGCCGAGAGCATGATAACGGGGATTGTCGAAGCCTCCCTGATTTTGAGGCAAGTTTTGATGCCGTCCATTCGGGGCATCATCACATCCAAGATAACTAGATGGACAGCGTTTGATTTTAATACATCTAGCGCTTCCAGACCGTCCACAGCTTCTACAACGCGATATCCTTCGTTTCGCAAGTATACATGAATGACATCCCGAATTTCTGAATCGTCATCGACAACAAGCACTGTATTCATCACGTTTTGCTCCTTTTCTGACTTTTAAAGATCACAAATATGAAAATTCCTATAATCATTGCCATAACTCCGTGTTGCTCTTCTTGATGCTGTCGATAAAAGTATACTACTTAAAATATCTAAAGAGCCTATTAAAGTATTTCTAAAGAAATTCTGAAGAAATGCAAACGCCCCCATTTATCCAATTCTGGCCTCAAATAAGAACATGTGTTTGTTTTTATAACAAATAAAAAGCTCAAGCTATCTTCTAGCTTAAGCTCATTCCCTTTTCTATTAAGCACCAACAGCTTCAGAATATATACCGATGATTATTGCAGAGAGAATACTTACAAGCGTTGCACCATATAACAATTTCAGCCCGAAACGGGCAAGTAACATGTGAATGTTTATAGTATACACAAGAACTAATTATCTAAAACTTTTATGATGATTTAAAAGCATGAATCAATATACTAGCCAACTTAGAATAAACCCCTTATATCACATGTACTTACAATTGATAAGGTTCCCCGTAACCGGCTTAACGGCAAAAAAAATAGCCTGCGATGAATGATGCCGTCCCGTTCGAGCTCTCTTAACTGCAATGTGAGCATAAACTGCGTAATTCCCGGATTGAGGCGCCTGAATTCATTGAATCTTTTCGTTCCGTCCAGAAGCTGATAGAGAATGATCCCCTTCCACTTTCCGCCAATAACATCCAGCGTTGTTTCAACCGGACATGCTTGCATATCTGGACGCATTCCATATTTGTTTCTTCGGTCTCCCATCAGCTTATCCTCCCAAAGGTTTGATTTTTAATACTATACCATAAAAATATGCGTACTTACTTAAAGTAATCTGACTGATATACAATGCTATCTGTACAACATTTGCTATTTGAGAGGATGGGATACCTATGAATACTAACCAAAAGATGAAAGCCATCGGTGCTTACCGATACCTCCCCATATCTGATCCGGAAAGCCTTATGGATCTGCACTTGGATAAACCGGAACCTACAGGCCGCGATTTGCTTGTAAAAGTAAAAGCTATCTCCGTCAACCCTGCAGACGTAGGCGTTCGCGAAAAACATAACTACGAAGCCGAATCACCGAAAATTCTTGGTTGGGATGCTGCTGGAATCGTAGAACAAGTTGGCCCTGACTGTCAATTGTTTAAACCAGGGGACATGGTCTATTATGCGGGCAGTGTGGCTCGACCAGGCACTAATAGCGAATTTCACTTGGTTGATGAACGAATTGTAGGAAAAATGCCAAGAAGTTTGGATTTCGCAGCAGCCGCCGCATTACCGCTTACCTCGATAACTGCATGGGAGGGCCTGTTTGATCGTTTAGGAATTAGCTTAAACGCGAATGAAAATAAAAGTATACTTATTATCGGCGCAGCTGGAGGAGTAGGATCGATTGCCGTGCAACTTGCCAAATTAGCAGGTTTGACAGTCATCGGTACTGCTTCGCGTCCGGAGTCAACTCAATGGGTCAAAAGTTTGGGTGCGGATTTTATAATAAACCACAACAACCCTTTCCAACCTCAGCTCAAGGAATTTGGTATAGATACTGTGGATTATATTTTCTGCTTGAATGATACTGTACAACACCTGACGAATATGTCGGAGGCCATTACCCCCCAAGGTAAAATTTGCTGTATCGTTCCTACGGATAAGGCTTCCTGGGCAGGAAGCCTGAAAATGGACTTGCTGTTTGCTAAAAGTGTAATGTTTGTATGGGAGTTCATGTTTACACGGTCCTTGTTTCATACCGAAGACATGATGAAACAATATGAATTGCTGAATGACCTGGCGGACTTAATCGATGATGGAAAATTAAAAACTACACTAAATGAACGACTAGAACCCATTAATGCAGCAAACCTGCGTTTAGCACATGAGAAGTTGGAAAATGGACGGTCTATTGGTAAAATTGTTTTAGAAAATTTCTGATACCTACGAAGAAGGCACGGCCGAAGTAATAATCGAGTAGATGATGCAAAAGCCGCCATAGCTTTGGCGGCAGTGGCATGTTTATACCGATTATAAAATTGAGAAATCCAAGCGATCCCGATCAAAATTTTGGCCACCCGAATACCGGCCTCAGCATCTTGCGCATCCAATAAGCGATTATCGTCCCTGGGTTCCATGAACCGGGATTCTGCAAGTACTCCATGTATTGGTCGTTGATAGTATAAGTCCAAGTGGAAGTAGGGCTCTTCAGCCCGAACTTTTCCCACTTCGCCGGATCATTCGAACCTCCGAGCTTTACGAGCATATTTGACGACTCTCTATTTATTTTAGCCGGAATTTGCTCGTAGGCTTGGATGATTTGCACATGAAACTCGTCGATCGGATTGCGGTTAGTAAGGCTCGTCAAATGGATGCTTTCGCAAATGTAAGAAACGTAGGCCAGATGGTCAGCCCAGAACTTGTCGATATAATAAAGCCGTACCCGCTGCTCCGAAGGGCTCATCGGCGTCTCGCCTTTCAAAATTCCGAGCCGCTCCTCGTATAGAATACGCCGCTGTTCCTCCACCATATCCGAATAACGGTTCAGTTCCTGGCGGATATGGAAGTTTTGGCCCATAATAACGCGCTGAATGTGGGCGATATTGCTGCGGAGCACCGACTCCTCGAGAGCATCATCCTGCCTGAGATCGCGATAGGCGGGCGGAATCACTTTATCGATGCCGAACCGAAGCATCAACTCGTCTTCCAAGCTTACGAAAAATACGGAAGCTCCCGGGTCGCCTTGGCGGCCAGATCGCCCGCGCAGCTGATTGTCAATCCGCACGCTTTGGTGCATATGCGTTCCAATCACGTACAAGCCGCCTAGCTTGGCGACAACTTCTGCTTGCGTGGGGTTGCCGCCGCCAAGCCGAATGTCGACGCCGCGTCCCGCCATATTCGTAGACACCGTCACAGCGCCGATTTCTCCCGCTTTGGCGATGATCTCGGCCTCTTCTGCGTCGTTCTTCGCATTCAGAACATGGCAAGGCACATCGGCAGCCGCCAGCGCCTCCGCCAGAACGTCAGACTCCTCGACGCTTGACGTACCAATGAGAATTGGACGTCCCGTCGCATGGACGGACGAGATTTCTTGTACAAGCGCCTTAAGCTTGGCTTCTTTATGGGTATAAATCCGGTGCGGAAGGTCGATCCGTATGTTTGGCCGGTTCGGCGGAATTTGCACGACCTGCAGCCCATAAATATCTTCGAATTCCATTGCGGAAACGTGCGCGGTAGCCGTCATTCCGCAAATCTTCGGATATAGGCTAAGGAAGTGTTGAAGGGTGATCGTACCGAGAATTTTCCCGCCGGCTTTCGACTGCAGCCCTTCTTTGGCCGCAAGCGCGGCTTGCAGCCCATCCGGCAAATGCCTGTTCTCCGCCACGCGGCCGGTATATTCGTCGATCAGCTCGATTTTACCGTCCCGGACGATGTAATCGACGTCTTTTTTCAATAACGATTCCGCATGCAGCGCGCAATTTAACGATATTAACAAATGACTATTATGGCTTTCGTACAAATTGCCGCATCCCAGCAGCGATTCCGCTTTCGCTGAGCCCGCTTCATTCAAGTAAACGTTCCGCTTGAACTCATCGAAGTCGTAATGCTCATCTTGCTCGAGCTGCCTGGCCACTTCTGCGAAACGAATGCCGTCGTTGCCGGAAGAGCTCGGCTCGCCGGCAATGACTAGCGGCACTCGCGCTTCGTCAAGAAGCAGTGAATCCGCTTCGTCGACGATGACGTAGTGGAAAGGACGATGCACGGTATCGGCTTCGTTTAGTGCGATCGCGTCGCGCAAATAATCAAATCCTGCCTCTTTGGCCGTAACATAGGTTATATCCGCGGCGTACGCTTCCCGTTTCTCGGACAGGCTCATACCCGCTTGAACCGATTTTACCGTTAACCCGAGGAAACGATAGATCGGGCCCATCCACTCCGCATCCCGATTTGCCAAATAATCGTTAAAAGTCAGCACATGAACGCCTTCGCCGGTTAGCGCATGTAGATAAGCAGGCATAACAGCAGACAGCGTTTTTCCTTCTCCGGTATGCTGCTCGATCAAAAATCCCTCGTGCAGAGCGATGGCAGCCATGATCTGGACATCATAAGGCTGTAATCCCAGCGTTCTCTTCGCTGCCTCACAAACTAGCGCATAGGCATCGACAAGCAGCTCGTCCAAAGGCGTACCCGATTTTGCTTCCTTTTTCAGCCGGAGAGATTCCGCTTGCAGCTGCTTTTCGTCCCATGCTTCCAAATTCCGTTTCCTGACGAGCTCCGCTTTGTCCCGATAGCCTTTCAGCTTATGCCGGGTATCGCGGTCTTTGAATTCTCGCATCCACTTGACGGCTAAATTCATCGGAATTTGATCCCTCCTCGGTAGAAATATGCGATATCATTTGTAAATTTTTCCCTATTCATCCTTTAACCGTCGTTGATACAAAACAACAGACACAATCGTTAATACAACCGTCCATGCCAAAATAATGAGGAGGGGTCTTAATAAATCTCCCGTCGTAAAGCCTATATTTTGTATAGCTAGCAAACGCACAAGTTGAACGCTTGGTGCATACTCCAGCACTTTGAAGATCGGATAATCTTTCACTAGTAACACTCCCCATGGTGCCCCCGTAAATACGAGCGCCACAGGCATTATAGATAATGAGGCTTCAAGTACCGTCTTGGAGAATAAACCGCATATCGTCCCGGCGGCTGTGTATAGAATAATCGAAAAAACGATTGCTGCCACAAACGCCCATATACTAGCAGGCTCATAGCCCAATATATACGTAGCAATAGCCAGAGCAACAGCAGACACGACAAAGACTAAAGTACTTTTACCGATTAAAACATCCATGGTCGTGGCTGGAGTCATCATTAATGATCGTAAAGTGTTACGCTCCTTTTCTTCCGCAATCAAGCATGCTTGTACTAAACACGTTAGTAACACAAACGAAGTATTTAGGAGAAAACCGGCAGCTCCAGGCAAAGACGGGCCTGCACTTCGAAAAAGAAATGCTAAGAGAATTGGAACAATCAGACTAAAGGAGACCCCATAATTGCGTGAAAATTCTTTGTAATCCTTCACAAATATCGCTCGAGCACGCTTTAATGAGATACTCATAGTAACTCACTTCCTGTCATTTTAATGAAGATATCACCTAGACTTGGCTCTTTCGTTTCTAATCGATCAATTAGCCCTCGTTTCATCCAAGCGGCTATTTGATCGGCCGTTCCCTCATCGATCGGGAGCTCGTAGGCTTCCCCATGGATTAAGTCAACACAAACTACGTTTTCCCGATGCTGTTTTTTAAGTTCCTTGGGTGAGCCGATGGTTTGGATTTGTCCTTGATACAAAATCGCTACGCGGTTACATATCAATTCGGCCTCAGCCATATCATGCGTAGTTAAAAAAATCGTTGTCCCATTCTCATTTAAGTAGCGTAGGCCTTTATAAATATGTGCTGAGTTTACTGGATCTAAAGCCGAAGTAGGTTCATCTAAAAATAATAATTCCGGCTCATGGATAATCGCACATGCCAACATGACACGCTGACGCATCCCTTTCGATAAGAGATTGACTTTCTTTTTGCGCTCTCCGCTTAAGTTTACAAACTGCAGCACCTTATCGATCGAAGATCTGGGAAGATCATATAATTGGCGATACAGCTCTAGATTTTCCTCTATAGTTAATCTCTCATACAGACCACTGTTATCCGTCAAAATGCCAAAGCGCATCTTCTGTGCAGACTGATGCATCATCTCCGCTGGCTGGTTAAATACACTTGCCTGTCCACTTGTCGGATTTAATTGCGCCGTTAAAATCTTTATTAATGTTGTTTTTCCTGAACCACTCGGACCCAGGAAACCAAAAATTTCTCCTTTTGGAATGGAAAAAGACACATCTGCCAATGCGTCCTTATTTCCAAACCTCTTTCGAATATGTTCTACTTGGATAACATCCATGAACACCACTTCCTTAGAGTTGATGCCTTAAGCATATAAAGATTGCCTGCCTCCAGCCATCAAAACCCGCCGAAATGTAGCTGTAATCGCCTGAATGGTACCATGGAATGCTTGATTGGTTCGATATTGCCCCGGAAATTAAATGTTAAGAAGTGCTTTTAATTCCTGCAATTTTGAACGAGATAACGGAACCACGGCATCTTTGCCTGTATTTAATCGCAAGCTGTAGCTATTCTTCGTCCATGTAATAATCTCTCTTACTTTTTGCAGATTAACGATGTAGGATCGATGACACCTAAAAAATCCGAAATTTAACAATCTCTGCTCGAGCTCGGTTAGCGTCAAAGCACAGACGTAATTTTCCCCACCCACATGAACAAGGATCGAACCATCTATACTTTCTATGTAATCGATTTCGGGCGGGTCAAATAAAATCACTTTGTCATTTCTTTTCGTATAAATCTTCTGCAAGGTTATATTGGCCCGATCTTGTTCCTGCACTTCCTGCTTATCCTCTTCGGAGTCCCGAATATCCAATGGATGAAATCCGAATTCGTTCAATCGATAAATGGCATCACAGGAAATAAGGGCATCCTCTAAATTCGAAGTTAAAATTAAAATCTGCTTTTCCTTCGAAAGGTCATCTAAAATCCGTTTAAAATGACGACGATCTTGTTCTTCCAAGTAGAAATAGGGTTCCTCCAGTACGAGTGTAGGCTGATGCGCAAAAAAGACACGCAGCAACGTCACATACATCCTTTTTGATGAGCTTAGATCCTTGATTTTTACCTTTCGTTCTTCTTTTAAAGCAAAATAATCCATCAACAGAGCGACATGCTCATTCCTCTCCGTTACTTTGATTAGAAAAGTGATTAGCTCTTCCACCGTTAAACGCATATACTCGCCTTGTTGAACTCGAAATAAATAATATTGGGGATGATTCACTAATTGATTCATTAAAAGCTGCTTTCGCTTCAAGTCCGTTAAAATGCCAATCGATTGGTTCGATGTCATATTTAATTCGATCTTCGGTAGAAATAATTCCCCATCATCATACACTGGTTGAAATTGCATGCCGTCCTCCCGGTCAGTGCCGCTATAGGATATATATAACAATTATAATGTTGGGATACTTTTTTGTCTTCTCTAAGCCATAGGTCGGGAAAATACGATGAGAGAGGATTTTTCATGCAATAACGCATTCAAAATTTGGATCGGCTTATTCACTCGCGGTAGATCATAAACATATTTTTGGGGCGGTTCTGCAGGTGGAATCAGGAGATGGATAACTGTCATGGAGCGGAGCGGCCGGTTGAGCTCTGCTAGCAATCGTTTGACTAGAAGGGACTTGAGAATTTATTTTTACCCCTTTGTCTTCCTTTCATGCGAAAATCTGGGTTTCCAAGAAGAAAAGTCAGCCACATAAATTTCGTTAAGAATCAAATCGAGCGGCAAGTGATCTATTACATCAGCAACTTCATCATAAGGCGAAGGAATTACAAAAGAAAATCCAAAGTCATCATCAATGATCAGCGAACCATTAAAAATTCGCTGCCTGGATGTCAAGCCCATTATATCCCTTATCGATTGCCCGGCGTACAAACATCCCTTATAGCGCCCCTTGTAACTTTGATTGCAGCCAATAGAGACGATCAGGCCACTAGAATCTACAACAATTGTCATAGTGCTATCCAATGTATATGCAGATCTTACCTCGCCATCGGGAACGGAATATCCTTTAAGCTCAACCCTGTGCCGCGAATATATTTCATCAATATACTCAGATATATTTCTCCCCAATACAACATTACCCATCGAATACCCCGATATGACTTTCGCATTAAAAGCAATCACCCATGGCCCTCCGTTCATTCTGCCCTATATCGCGTACTACCGGAATCCTGTGAATTTACCATTTTATCGGGGGCAGTATGCATCACTTATATTGATAAATCAATATCTCCAGCATTAATGAATACCCCAAAGAAATAATTGGAGTCATCCGTTCGGCTTAGGTGAGTTATGCGGAATTAGAAGCGCATGAAGGATCTCCAGCCGAGCATAACTGCGTAATAAATATAAAAAGAATCCCGTTTTGATTCGCAAATGCTACGAGAATGAGAAAGTCCCATTTCACGTTAATCTAGCCCGTTTGCGTAACCAAACCCTTTACGCGCCCCTGAGCGGTTAAAGCCATAAATTTCGCCCTATTTATGATACGGTTTACCGTAACGGGGCTTTCGGCGAAAATGCGAAAGGAGCTTGCCTCGCAAGCTCAGAATATTTGCTAGCCCAATCTTTGGTGTTTGGAATTGCAGTCAAGCTTGTCAGTCATCCCTACTATGATAATCATAATTCCCTACAGGTAGGTTTATTTCGCCACTTTGAGGTTTGAGCTATTTTTCGCTTGGCTCCGAATAGCTGGATTTTGTAAAGTCATTTTTGCTTGTTTTTGAGATTATTTAGTCCTATAAATTGCTCCAGTGATTTTGGAAATATGTCTTCACCAAAATCAGACTTTCTTTTTAATGCATTCCAAATCCCTGAGCTATTTTTATCATTGGATTCATACCCGATGGCAGATTCTAATTTCGGAATATTAAAATGTAAATTATTTAAAGAAGCCTCATTTATTAGTCTCCAATTTGTAGTTATCATGCCTCGTTTCGTTTGATCACTCAGGGACTCAACCGAGTCTTTAATGGAACATGTAACTCGTCACCATTAGCACAATCATACCATGAAATTGGGAAACATTGTCGTTTTAGGTGGTATAAAAATCCCACTAAAGCCTATCTCTAGTGGGATAAACATATTTCTATAGCACCTTTCTTCACACTTTGGAAGGTCTCTACACCCTTCTTGTCACTCAAATTTTTCGCCCTACTTATGGTACGGTTCTCCATATCATCTCTAAGGCGAATTATAGGAGACCTAGTTGGATGGTTCCGAGGGTTGTAATCTAAAGTAACTTAATCAGCTCTTCCAGCTCATCAATCAATCCTTTTGCACGTTCAAAATCAGTATCTTTTAAAGCCAATTCTATTTTCATTTCAACTGATTTTTTCTTTTGTTCCGTTTCTAAATAGTCTCTATCAAAATGACTAGCATAAATCATCCGTCTAAATTTTGGCATACTCATTTTTCTAATCGTCTTATCGTCAATAATTAAAACATAATCCATACCATTTACAACAGAATAGAAATCATGAGAAATCATGAGAATTGCACCCTTAAATTCTTTTATGGCTTTCTCCAGCGCTATTTGTGTATAGGTATCTAAATGGCTTGTCGGTTCATCAAGAAGCAATACGTTAGCTTTACTGGCAGAAACTTTAGCCAATTGAAGTATATTTTTTTCTCCACCAGATAAAGATTCTATCTTTTGACTAACGATCTCTCCTTCAAAGCCATAGTTGGAAAGATACAATCTGATCTCATCATAAGTTTTAAACCCCGCATCGATGAATTCTTCTAGTATTGTATTAGAATCCTTTAGCATTTCACCTTGAAGCTGAGATAAATAAGCCACTTTAACATCAGCATTTATTTCAATTGAATCATGATTATTTTTAAAAATCTCCCGAAGTAAGGTCGTTTTCCCGGTACCGTTTGAACCGATAATAGCTACTTTATCAGTAGATTTTATCTCAAAGTTAACATTGTCTAAAAGCAGCTCATCAAAGCCAACACTATAATTATTGACATTTACAACAATGGTATCTTCAATTTCATTATCAATACCAAAACTGATATTCGGTTGCTTAATATCAACAAATGGTGCTTTAATTCTACGCGCTTCCAATCTTTCATGAAATTTAACTCTAGCTTTTAACGTTCTCCCTCTTGATGCTTCAGAATTATTAGTTGCGATAGCTCTAAGATTATTGATGATGTTCTCGTTTCTCTCAATCTCTTCATGCTCAGCAACTGCGAGTTCTTGTAACTCAATTTTTGTCTGAAGTAATGAAAAGTTATACTCAATATATCGCCCATCAAACTCTTGGATCTCCATGTTTTCAAGGTGTATAATTTTGTTGAAACAATGATTCAATAGATATCGGCTGTGCGTAACAACTAGCAGCATTCCTTTGTGAGAATTAATAAGTTTTTTTAGCGCATTTAGGTTTTCGAAGTCTAAAAACACATCCGGTTCGTCCATAATCATTAAGTCAGGACGATTAAGCATTTCCTTTATCACTTGAATAAGTTTGAATTCCCCGCCGCTCAGGTCGGTTACCTTAAGATCTCTTCGCTTCATGAGGTTTGCTAGACTTAGCTGCTTATGAATGTTACTTTCAAAATCATTCCCGCCCATTGCATCAAATGCGTCTAAAGCTAATTGATACTTTTCGAGTAAAGATTCTATATCTGATGAAGTTTCCATTTCCGTGCAAATCGATTGAATTTCATTTTGGATCTTTATAAATTGTTCTCCTATATATTCAAAAACTGTTGTTTCTTTAGTGTTGTCTAGTTCCGAGAACTGACTTACATATCCAATTGTGCAATCGGGGTCTATCTCTAATTTGCCATCGAAAAGATATCTTTCTGGGTCCATCAGTATATCTATCAATGTACTTTTCCCACTACCACTTGTTCCTATAAAAGCGCAATGTTGTGCTTCATCTAACGTAAATGAAATGTTGTTATATAGTTCTTTTTGAGGAAATGAGAAGGATAAGCGTTCAGCTTTTATCATAGTATTACCTTTCTTTATAACTAAAATAGTGATTATCATTAGATGTTTTGCAGAACATAGGTTTTACAACCAACTTCAATCCATTGGTATCCCCTCTGATTCCGGAATTCCCCACGTTCCATACCTGCCGGAATAGATCAATCCTACTCCAGTGTAACAGGAATCCCATACAAGTATCCCTTTGACCGTTCTAATAAAACCATCTGGCCGTCTGGCCAAGTTGTCCAGGGAAGGCATGGTTGAACATACTCTCCAACGTGCCGCTATTTGTAGTCAACGCTGAGAGGTATCGAGAGAGCCCTTCTCTCTTACAGGCTCTGTTCGGTCACTCCCGTTACAGGATCGAAGGTCAGCATCTTGGTCCCGATCTTATCGATGAAGAAGCGATCATGGCTTACCGTAATGACCGCGCCGGGAAAATGGATCAGAGCTTGCTCCATTACCTGTATGCTCGTGAGGTCCAGATGGTTGGTCGGCTCGTCCAAGATAATAACGGCCGCACCCGAGAGAAGACACTTAGCCAGAGCCACCCGAGCCTTCTGCCCGCCGGACAGATTGCCGATCGCCTTGCTTAGATCCGCCTCCGAGAATTGCAGCATAGCTAGGAATTTGTTCACCTTTTTGCGCGGAGCGTCCAATCCCAATCCATACGTATTCACCGCGTGGCTGACGGTATCCTTAGGATCAAGTTCCTCCCACATCCGGTTGAAGTAGGCATAGTTAACGCCTTTCTCCCAGACAACCTCCCCGGAAACCGGCTTCTCCTGCCCGGAAAGCGCCTTAATGAGTGTGGACTTCCCGCTTCCGTTCGGTCCCACGATGACCAAACGATCTTCCTTCTGAATATCGAAGCTAACGTTCTCGAAGATCTGTCTACCCTCGTATGTCTGCCCGATCTTCTTCACTTCGCATAGCTTGTCCGGGAAGCGCAACCTCTCGTAGATATCGGTAATCAGCACGTTAACGGGATGCGGCTCTATCCGCTTCTTGTTATCCGCCAGCTTACGCGAGAGTCGGTCCTTGGAACCGGAATTCCGGTTCGCGCGATCGTCGATCGCCTCGGATTCCATGAGCAGCAGCTCTTCCTCCCACTCGAACTGGCGGTCCAGCTCCTTCTTGCGCATCTTCTTCTTACGGACGTAATCGGTGTAATTGCCTTCGTATTCCTGAAAATGATAGTTCTCGATCTCGATCGTACGCGTGACGACCTTGTCGATAAATTGCCGATCATGCGACACCAGAATCATGGCTCCCTTGAATCGGTACAGCCACTGCTCCAGCCATGCGATCCCTTCCATATCCAAGTAATTCGTCGGCTCGTCGAGCAGAACGACATCAGGCAGCTCGATTAGCATCTTCGCAAGCGCCGCGCGGTTACGCCATCCTCCGGATAACTCATCGATTGGCTGGTTGCGGGATCTGTCTTTAAACCCTAACTTCGTAAGGACCGTATTAATCTCGACGGAAACGTTCCAGCCATCGAGATGATCCATTTGTTCGAATAACTCCGCTTGCCTTGCTAACAGCGCATTCATCTCGCGATCATCTGTAACCATGCTCAGCTTATCTCCGACCTCTTGCAGCTCTCGTTCGATAAGGGCAACCTCCTCGAAGCACGCTTCCAGTTCTTGCTGAACGGACAGGCTTCCGCTGAGTTCCGAGAATTGCGAAAAATATCCGATTCGCACCTGAGGATCTATTTCTACTCTGCCGGACGTCGGCTCTTCCTTGCCCATGATGAGCTTAAATACCGTTGACTTACCGGCGCCGTTCCGTCCGATTAGGCCGATACGTTCCCCTTGCATAACTCGAAAATAAATGTCGCGAAAGATCATAGACTCTTCGTACTTCTTCGTGACGTTCTCCAACCGTATTACGCTCATGGCTATCACCCTTCTGATTTCAACACTCTAGAGTGATTATACCACCCTCGCCTTAAGGATACTTCACGCTCTAGAGAGATCCCATAAATGAGCTTGCATATTAACACCAATTAGTGTAATATAAGTGATCTGGCGAACGTTAAAGGTTACTATACTTTGTTATTCTATCGCGGGGTGGAGCAGCCCGGTAGCTCGTCGGGCTCATAACCCGAAGGCCGCAGGTTCAAATCCTGCCCCCGCAACCAACTTACAATTTTGTCTCGACACATATATGAGAATGCCTTTAAATCACTGATGTGGCTTAAAGGCATTTTTGCGTTATCTTATATATTTATGGATACTGTATATGCCCTGCGAGGAAACGAGCAAGTTGCTCTTATTTGTGATACGGTTCACTTATCGCCAAAAAGGCGAAATCGCATGGCGCCGCAGCAAGTAGGTTTCGCCTGAATTGGGGCATCTTCTGCCTATTGAACGCAACTGCAACTTATTCTCATCAATTGAATCTCGTCAAAACCTGTGCTGATCACTTATGCATGACCTCACCAGTACGAGCGAAACCATACAGGAGTGCCTATACCGTCACCATATTCGGCGGATCTGACACCGACCCTCAGGATCACAACAAACCGGAAGTTATTATAGCATCGATCCTAGGAGTGCCGACGGAAGTGCTAATTATGACTAATTTTGATTTCGAGCAGCTCATACTGAAGATTGCCCATCGGCGCGTTTACGTTAATTATATCCCCTACCTTTTTGCCCAAAAGACCCTTTCCGAGCGGGCTTTCGTAAGATATTTTGTTCTCCGCTACATTCGCTTCAGCCGGACCGACAATGCGGTATTCAATCCTCTCGGCAAATTCAATATCATTCAAGATCACATAAGAACCTACGCCGACTTCATTCAAGTCCACACTGTCCGCACTCACGACTCGTGCCCGCTTTATCATCCGCTCCAGGACCAAAATCCGGGTTTCCATGTGCGATTGATCATCCTTGGCAGAATGGTACTCACTGTTTTCTTTAAGATCGCCATAACTAATCGCCACTTTCAACCGCTCCGCCAACTCCTTACGCTTGACCGTCTTGAGCTCGTTGAGTTCTTCCTCTATCTGCTCCAAGCCCTCTTGCGTCAATATTACTTCATCTTTATTCATAGTTTCAGCCCTCATTCCCTGTAGTCTATACCATATTACCTTACTTGGAGCGCAATAGCTAAAATAGTTATTGGATATTTGGATGGCAGAAAATTGGGCGGCGCGAAATTCGGATGGACCGAGCTAAGCGTCTTATTTTTCTATCGGTTCTGTTAACTCTCTTTTCAGTAAAGCAATTTCATGTTTATACGGAGGGTTTTTATATTTAATAGGTCCTATAGATGGGGTTTCGAGCAGTTTGGGGATATTAGAAAGTTGAGGATGGTGAACAATATAGTCTAAGGCTTGCAGACCTATAAGTCCATGTCCGATATTCTCATGCCGATCTTTACGGGAGCCGCGTTCGTTCTTGGAATCATTAATGTGAAGCACCTTTAACCGATTAAGCCCAATGATGCGATCGAACTGATCAATCACGCCGTCAAAGTCATGGACAATATCGTATCCGGCATCATGAACGTGGCAAGTGTCCAAGCAAATTGAAAGACACTCATTGTTGGTTACTCCGTTTATAATGCGAGCCAGTTCCTCAAAGCGAACGCCACATTCCGTGCCTTTACCGGCCATCGTCTCTAACGAGATTTGAACTTTTTCATTCCGGGTAAGAACTTCATTAAGCCCCTTAATGATCTTGTTAAGTCCCTTGTCTACTCCTTCTCCAACGTGTGATCCGGGATGCATAACAATCTGTTCCGAACCCAATGCTTCCGTCCGTTCCATTTCATCGCGCATAAAGGCAATGCTATGACTGAATACTTGATTGTTCCTAGAATTCCCCAGATTGACCAGGAAAGGAGCGTGAACAACAATATTGCTGATTCCATGCTCTTTCATATGCGCATGCCCCTCTAGAATCTTGTAATCAGAGATCGGTTTTCTTTTAGTATTTTGTGGAGCACCGGTGTATATCAGGAATGTATTCGCTCCATAAGAAGCAGCCTCTTTGCTGGCTTTAAGTAACATCTCCTTGCCGCCCATGGATACGTGACTTCCGATTAGCATGTATTATCCCCCGAATTCCGCATTTCGTTTAACAGATTATTTTCAGCGTTTACGGGAAGAGAGGATGTTATACATCAGGCAATTAACAACTGACAAACTGAAACGACAGCGTTCGACCCTAGTCCACAACACCCTATCTGGCGCTCCCCCTTAATTTTCGCCTCACTTATGATACGGTTCATCTTAACGGGTCTATCGGCGAAAAATGCGCCTAAATGTGACGCCGGCGGCATTCCCGGCTTCAAAAGCAACTAGAGTTTTTGCAGTTAAGCTCTGCAACGTAGAACTTACCGAACTACTGCCAAAAACCACGAGAGCCGAAGCAGCGGGGCAAGTTCTTCATAACCCCTTCCCAATCGTTCACAGGAGTCAGGTTTGTAATTAATCCCGCTCCTCCCTTATGCTTTTCTCGTATACGCACTTGTACAATATGGAGGGTGAGGATTATTGGAGTAAATATGGAAATCTCCCCGGTTAGACCCCTACCTTCCGTTTAATATGTATAGGTCTAATGGACTAGAAAATTTAACTTCTTTTTGCTTATATTTCTTCCATCATATCACATAATGGAAAATGGTGGGTAGTTTCGTCGGTTTATCTCAGCTCTCTAGACACTAGCTGATGAGCTTACTTCCGTATGCCCTCAGCTCAATTTTTCGCCGTCACTTATGATACGGTTCCCCCCGCATTATCTTAAACGCCCGATACACCTGCTCCACCAGCACCAGCCGCATAAGCTGGTGCGGCAGCGTCATGCGCCCGAACGACAGCTTGAGGTCCGCGCGTGCAAGCACTTCTGGGGCAAGCCCCAGCGAGCCTCCGATAACAAAAGCCACGTGGCTGCGCCCATACGTGGCAAGGTCTTGCACCTGCCGCGCGAGCTCCTCGCTCGACAGCGGCTTCCCGTCGATGGCTAAAGCCACGACGTAAGCGTCGGCGTGCAGCTTCGCGAGAATGCGCTCGCCCTCGCGCTGTTTCACCTGCACCTCCTCCGCGGCGCTCATGGATTCCGGCGCCTTCTCGTCCGGTACTTCGACAATCTGCACCTTGGCATACGGCCCCAAACGCTTGACGTACTCGGCGATCCCCTGTACCAGATAATTCTCCTTCAATTTCCCTACAGTGATAATCTGAATATTCATCCGCTTGCTCTTCCTCTCTCGTCTACCCTTTACTTGTCCTGTTCGAGGTGTCGTGGAGTTTCTTCACCTTTTCATTGTTCTCTCCAAAGAAACTTTAACTTAACAAGAAACAAATGTGATATTATGTAAATTGAACTATATTATTACTCGAAAGAAGGTAAAAAACAATGGCCCTTAACCGCATACTTGCCATTCTGGCCGCTTCTTTCGCAGCTCTAACACTCGCTGCTTCCCCAGCCGCTACAGCGCCAAACTTGGGAAACGCTCCCGTCTCAAATGAACAAGTAGCCACCCCAACTGTACCTGTTATTGTCGGCAAGCCCCAAGGTCAGAATAACCTTGCCATTGCCTTTGTTGATCAAGCGTTAAAGGGAAATGACTCGACGCTTCTTACTCCCCAAGGCAATCTAACGGAGCGGTACGCCTATTCGACGTACTCCATTCCTTATAAAGTTATAGAAGAAGGCAACGACATTATCGGGCCAAGGGAACAAGATTCCTTCTTGTGTAGCGCTCCAAATGGCGGCACTACTACCATTGTAAATCCGGTTGAAGTTCGCGCCAACGTCCAGATTCAATCTAACGTCGGCATTGAACTAAGAAAACTCATCAATCTCGTATGGACTGGTCAGACGAACGGATCATTTAAACACACCTATTCCAAAGCAAAAGTATACTCTGCTCCGGAATCCGTTCATAACCATCGTGATTATTACGGTGCGATCCAGTATGATTTAGGAACAACCGTTGTGAATCGAACCGACATTTACCATGTATATAGCGGAGATCGAATCCTCTATACTGCCACCTATGACCGCGGCCAACAAAGAATCAACGTCAAAATCCCCAAAGCCGTTGAATACGCCAAAGACTTCTACTTGTAAAATCACCGCCGCTGCACCATAACCAGCTATAAGAAAAACTTCTATCGAAGTCTATTCATGGATGAGCGACCGCGGTTTAACGGAAGTTTTTCTTGAGATATAGAATTTGTTCAGCTTCGCTGAAAATTTATAAATTCTATATCGTTAAAAAAAAGGAAGGCCGCACCAAGCCAGCCCTCCGACAATCATTCTATATTTATCTCCATACCTCGACAAACTCCTACACAACCAGGAAACGCCCCGGCTCGGCACACCGTTCGCAATGCGGAGGCGGGTCCCAGCCTGTAAACTTTACTTCCTCCAAGTCCACGATATCCGGCGCGTCCTCGTATTCGTCCACGAACATATCGATGGCCAGCTCTAGGTGCTCTTTACAAACTACATGCATAAGATAAGACCCCTTTTTCTTTTAACCCTTATAAAATCGCACACCGTTTCGCTCTATACAGCCTTTGCTTTCATTGTTCCCCAAAAGCGGCCGCGACTTACAGCTTTCCCTAATCAAACTAACGATCCTTTAGCTCAGCCAGCGTGACTTGAACCGTGTTCTTCTTCGCTCCCCGATAATACGTGACGGCAAGCTTTTCTCCGATCTTTTTGTGCCCATAAATGTACTTGCGCAGCGCCAGCGTGCCATCAACCGGCTTGCCGTCCAGCTCCACGATCACGTCGCTGGTTTTCAGCCCCGCGTCCTTGCCCGGACCGACGGCCTCGATCACCAGCACGCCTTTCTTGACATCCGACGGCAGCTTCAAGCTTTCGATGCCCGCATACGATTGCAAATCCTGTGTCACCACGCCGATGTAAGGGCGTTTGATTTTATGATCCTTGATCAGCGTCTCAATGATCGATTTCGCCTGATTAATCGGGATCGCGAAGCCGAGGCCCTCTACGCCCATATCGGCGACCTTGAGCGTGTTAATGCCGACGACCTTGCCGTCCAGATTCACGAGGGCGCCGCCGCTGTTCCCTTGGTTGATGGCCGCATCCGTCTGGATGACCTCCATCTCCCAGTCGAACTCGCCGTCCTTCCCAAGCGAAACGGGAATCGTCCGTTTGGGCCAGCTAATAATGCCCCGGGTCACCGTCGGCGCATACCCGAGTCCGAGCGGATTGCCTACGGCTAACGCCGTCTCCCCCGGCTTGAGCGCATCCGAATCGCCGAATTCGGCGATCTGCTTGATCTCGCTTCCGTCAATCTCCAGTACGGCCAGATCCGTAATCTGATCGCGCCCGACCAACGTCGCCTTACGCCGCTCGCCGGTGATCGTAATGACGTCCAACTGCTGGAAGCCTTCCACGACATGGTTGTTCGTCACAAGGCGCACCTGATCTCCCGCCCGGGCAAAAATAACCCCCGAACCGAGACCCACCGCGCCGCCGCGTGCGTTTTCCTTCTCTCCCTCCCGACGGGAGCCGATAATGCTCACAATCGTCGGCGATACCTTCGCTGCCGCGCCTACCACTGAATCGCTCGTCAGTCGCTCAGTGTCGACGCCTCCGCCGGTCGACGCTCCCGGAGACGGCGCGGCCATCACCGAAACCGCCTGCGGCATCACATCATGCCCTGCCTCCCGATCGAACAGCATGAACAAGGCCGCCGTAACAACGGCCCCGCCAACGGCTGGAAGCAGCCACGTCGGCAGCCTGACACCGGATCGGCCGGACGGCAAGCGCCAAGTCTCCCTTCGGGGTGCCTTCGTCGAATAAAAATCGTCGTCAAACAAACTCACCGCTGCCGCCCCCTGTTCCATCCCGCTCCGCACCCCATCCGAGGCCGAAAAATCTGCTATATCCATTGTACCTTAAACTCTGGCAATCTCAAAAACTAAAAAAGAGGAATGATTTCCCTAAAGCTAGACTAGAATAAGAACATAACCTGCACCCGATCAAGGAAGGATGATGGAGATGTCGAACCGCCGCATATCGTCTCATCTGGATGAAGTCGCTTGGATCGCCAAGCTTGCAGACCTCAAGGAAGACCATTACCGAAACTCTCTTTTACTGGGAGCCATTCTCGAGCTGCTGCTGGAAAAAGGGCTGCTCACCGCCCAAGAATTAGCTGCCAAAGTCCACACGCTGGAGGCGTCCGATCAGTCCACACTCCCGACTGGCTCTGGCAACCGTCACCGGCATTAAGACCATACTCTGCGGATCGCTGAAAAACAACGAGCTTTCCCAACACGCCATCAGCAAGCTTCACTTGAGCCGCCCTTGTGATTCGCCATGCGCCATCCTGCTCGAACCGCTTATGTACAAGCACCTAATACGATCCGATCCTTACTCGCGGCTCCAAAAGCATTCTATCCCCCGCTCCCTTGTCCCGGGAACGGCTAATCGTCCTTCAACACGTCCCACTCCGTCGACCGGTCATGATACGTGTCCATCAGCTTGGCGCGGTGATCGTCCGGAGCGAGCCGCTCCTCTACCATACTATTCACGGTCAGCCTGGCCAAATCCATCAGGTTATGGTCTCGGCTGAGATGCGCGAGATACACCCGCTTCGTCTTCGCCGTCATCACGTCGACGAGGCCGATCCCGGCCGCTTCGTTGGACAAGTGGCCGACATCGCTCAAGATGCGCCGCTTGATGTTCCACGGATACCGGCCCATCCGCAGCATCTCGATATCGTGATTGGACTCCAGAACGAGCACATCGCTATCCTGAATTTTCTCCTTCACCTTGGAGCTCATGTAGCCGAGATCCGTCGCGACGCTCAACTTCTCTTCCTCGTGATAAAAGCAGTAGCCGACCGGCTCGGCCGCATCGTGCGAAATGCCGTACGATTCCACCTGCAGCGAGCCGAATTCGAGCATTTCCCCCGTCTTCATCACGCAGCGGTTCTCCTCCGCAATCTCGCCGATTTGCCGGTCGAGCTCGGCCCATGTCTTCTCATTGGCATAGACGGGCAAGTCGTACTTGCGCGCAACCGCACCCAGCCCTTTAATATGATCGGCATGCTCGTGCGTCACCACAATCGCATCCAGCTCGCTGGCCGACATGCCCCGTTCCTTCAACAGCTGATCTATCTTTTTCGCGCTGAGCCCGGCGTCGATCAGCACTTTGCCCTCCTCGGTCGCAACGACCGTGGCGTTGCCCGTCGAGCCGCTGCCCAGCACACAAAACCGTATCCCCATGTTCAAAACTCCTTAGCCGCTTACTTTTTGCTCTTCTGCGGCCCTTCCACCGCACCGTTCAAAGCATGAACGTAATACACGTCTCCGTCCGCATTCCCCAGCGACACCCGCCAGGACGGCCACATATTCAACGTCTGTGAATTGTACACCTGTCCGTGATACCCGAGCCGGACGCTCGTAATGACCGCTCCCGACGGCAAATAGTTCTCGATCAGACTCCGCAAAGCGATATAGGCGGTAATGACCTTCTGTTCCTTCTGCTGCCCGTCAGACTGCACTTCCACATAACCCTGCTGGTAGGAGGTGATTTGTCCGTTTTTCTCGAACAGCCTCAACTGCACGTCGAACATCGGAAGCGTGCCGTACAACTGGTGAAACACATAAGTACCGCCAAGACTCGTCATCGGATCGAATTGGTACGACTCGATCTTCGGAATGCCCGTTCTCGCCAATACGTCCCGGAACGAGCCCTTGCTGATCAACGGATCGAATTTAAACGGCGCCGCCAGCGGCACCACCTTCTCCGGATTGAAATTATCGTCGAACCGGACAACAATCTCCCGCAGCTTCGGCACATCCTTCGGAATATCCGGAGGCACCTGAATATTTTTACTTTTCGACAGCCTTTGAATCTCCTCCGCCGCTCCGATCGCGTTCGCCTCCAGATCGAGAAGGTCCGCACGACTGGACCACAGCTGGATGCCGAGCACCACGTTCAGCAGCAGGAAGGACAATATCAATATCGTCTTGGCACGTCCCCATTCCACGCCGGCGTCCTCCTTAGTCCAAAAATTCGTACGAACCGTCTTGAAGCTCGGCCACCCAGGCCGGAACAAGAAGCATGGCCTGCTCCGTCACGACCATGCGGTAAGCCGGGAAGATCGAATACACCCGCGCCTTTTTGGCGAACGCGGCCAGCTTCTGCTCCAGCGGCTCTCCGCCCGCCAACTGCACTTCGGTACGGACAGAGCTTCGCAGATCGGGAGTAAGCAGCGAACGCTCGTAGCTGGCTACGATGCCTTTTTGCAGCGATATTTTCATAAAGCCCGTATTCTCGTTGCGCGTATTGATGACCGGGTACGAATCGTAGTATTGCCGGAACACATACTGCTGACTGCCCGGCAGCAGCCGCTGCGGTACCTTTTGCACCCCGTACTTGCCGTTCCATCCCCCATGCTGGTTGATGAACTGTACGGCCGACAACAGACTCTCGCGCAAATCGACCTTGTTGTTCTCCGTCGCGGCCACCGGATCGGTATACGTCATCCAGTGCTGCTCGTTTCTCAGCTTCAGCCCGCGCTTTCCGTCCGTATAGATCTCTGAGCCGTCCCGCTCCGTCACATTGCGCGTCAGCGTCGGATCGACAAAAAACGTACGCTTCAATTGATCCGCCGTAAACTGCGTATACGTCATCTTGAAGCTCGGGATCGTCAGCGGCTTCATCGGCAAATAATAATCCCCATTCATCGCCTTATAAGGGGTGAACGACTCGTCCGCCTGCACGAACTTCTCGATATCCTTTACCGTAAAGTCGGCTTTGATCGCTTCGTATACCGTATTCGCCGTATCCGTAAACAGAATCGCTCTGACCTCGTTCGTATCCTTGGCAAAAATCCAGATGCGCGTAATCAAGTCGTTCTCGCCCTGCAGATCGCCCTTCAGCTGCATAACCTCCTGCAGAACGTTCATCGGCAGCCCGTCGCGGAACCGGATCTCGACTCCCTGCTGCTTATTCCGCACATCGTCCCAGTTAAAGCCGAGCGAAGCGACGTTCGTCTTCCGGAACCCTTCCAAAAACCGCTGCTTCAAAATCTCCATCACTTCATTGTACTTCACGGTATTCGGGTAGAGCACCGTATGCTGCTGATTGCCCAGATGCAGCACCAGCTGATCCGGAAACAGCATATCCTTCAAGGACGCATGGGTGCCGAGGATGTCGGTTTTCACGTATTCCTCCGGCTTGACCGGGTCGTATTTCGGATAGCTGTAAGCCAGCAGGTAGCTTTGCAGCAAACTGAGCAGCACCAGCAGCGTCAGCGCGGCGGTTTTCAGTTTCTCGATCATACGGCCGCCTCCTCCTGTTGATACGGCAGCGTGAACGTTACCCGCGTCCCTTGCCCGAGCTCCGACTCCAATTGAATGGTGCCGCCGTGCGCCTTCACTATTTCCCGGGCAATCGATAAGCCGAGACCTGTCCCACCCATGCTGCGGGAACGGGCTTTATCTACCCGGTAGAAGCGTTCGAAGATCCGGCTCAAATCTTTGCGCGGAATCCCGATGCCGTTATCCTGCACGGAAATTTCCAGCACAGCGTGTTCTCTCCGGCCCGCATGAATGCGGATATGTCCGCCCTCCGGCGTATATTTGATCGCATTGGATACCAGGTTGTCGAGCACTTGGTCGATCCGGTCGCGGTCCAGCATAATTTCGTCCACGTGCTTCTCGACGTCGATTTCGATGGCGATCATGCGCTGCTCCAGTTGAAAAGAGAAGCGATCCCCCACTTCATCAAGCATCTCGGTCACATCCGTCGTTTCCTTGCTAATAATCGCCTGCTTCGAATCGAGCCTGGACAGCTGCAGCAGGTCCGTGACGAGCCGGATCATCCGCTCCGTTTCGTTCCTCGCCACATTGACGAACTTGCCCGCAAGCTGCGGCTCTTCCAAGGCTCCGTCCTCCAGCGCTTCGAGATAGCTCTTGATCGTCGTAAGCGGCGTCCGGAGCTCGTGCGATACGTTCGCAACGAATTCCCGGCGCGCTTGTTCGAGCTTCTCCTGACCGGTGACATCCTGCAGCACCGCGATCGTCCCGGCGGAGCCTTTGCCCTTGCTGTGAATCGTCGTATACGTCACTTTGACGAACAGCGGATCTTCCTCGGCCTCATGATACAGATGCAGCATCGTCGAATGATCCTCCGTGCCTTCCAGCACCTGCATCTTCTCCTGCTGCATCCCGAGCAGCTCGCCAAGCGGCATGCCGAGCGTCGTATCCTCGTTAACCTGCAGGATCTGCTTCGCCCGCCGGTTGATCACGATGACGCGCCCGTGGTCGTCCGTGGCGATCAGCCCGTCGTTCATGTTGGACAAAATCGAAGCGAGCTTTTCCTTCTCCTCTTCGTTCAGCGATAACGCCTCGCGCAGCCGCTCCATCATGAAATTGAACGTATTGCCGAGCTGACCGATCTCGTCCTCGCCCATCACCCGGATTTTTTCCTCATATTCGTATCGGCCTTCGGCTACGGCCGTAGCCTGTCTCGTAATGGCCTTAATCGGGTTCGTAATCGTAGACGACAAAATCACACCGAGCCCAGCCGTAAGCGCGAGCGCGATTAATGTACCGGAGATGAAGAAGTTATTGATCTGGGTTAGCGTTTTGTAGACATCGTCCATCGAAGCAATGATGTATACGGCGCCAAGCACCTTGACGCCCGAGCCGATCGGCTTGGCGATAATCATTTTGCGGACGCCGTCGAAGTCGGTGAACAGACGCTGGTTATCCTTAATGCCTTGCAGCGCCCGCGTTACTTCGGTCTGCGTATTTTTGCTGTTCACGACCGATTGGTTCATCGGCCTTGTCGTCGTAAGCACGACACCGTTCGCATCGATAATCTGGATCTCCGCTTTGCTCGTCGCGAAGAGGCTGTTTACAAAATCATTCAGATCGGCATACGATTTCTTGGTCGTGTCCGAGTTTTTATTCTCCTGATTTTCCGTCAGGTATGTCTCCGCATACTGCGCGAGCAGCTGCGCCTGCGAGTTCCGGTTCTCGATAAACTCGTTTTTGAGCGACGTTTCCAGCGTCTTAATAAAATAAACCCCGATGAGCTGGAGCGCGACCAAAATCATCAGCAAATAAATAACAATCAGCTTGGCTTGAATCGATTGGAAGAAACGGATCGGTTTCATCGGCTCGGCCTCTGCTTAGTAGCCGCCGGCGCTTGCTTTCGAATTGCGCATCATGTACCCGAGCCCGCGCCGGGTAATGATGTACTCCGGACGACTCGGATCGTCCTCCAGCTTCTCGCGCAGTCTGCGGATCGTCACGTCGACCGTCCGCACATCGCCGAAATACTCGAAGCCCCATACCGCTTGAAGCAGATGCTCCCGCGTCATGACTTTGCCGCTGTTCTTGGCCATGTACTGCACCAGCTCGAATTCCCGGTGTGTCAAATCGAGCGGAACGTCGTCCTTATATACGACATACATGTCCGTATCGATAAACAAGCTCTGGATACGCAGCCCTTGCCGGGCTTCTTCTTCGTTCGGCTGCGCTTGGGCTGCCGCCGGCACTGCCGACTTCGTATGACGGCGCAAATGCGCTTTCACCCGGGCCAACAGCTCGCGCGTGCCGAACGGCTTCGTCACGTAATCGTCGGCTCCAAGCTCCAAACCGAGCACCTTGTCGATTTCGTTATCCTTCGCCGTCAGCATGATGATCGGCGTGTTCAGCTTCACCCGTACTTCCCGGCAGACGTCCATACCGTCCTTGACCGGCAGCATCAGGTCGAGCAGAATCAGGTCCGGGTTTTCGGAATAGGCAAGATCCACGGCCGCCGCACCATCATAGGCGCAGATGACCTCGTGGCCTTCTTTTTCCAAGTTGAATTTCAATATATCTGCAATCGGCTGTTCATCGTCGACGACGAGAATTTTGGCCATGCTTCGTTCACCGCCTGTCAGAGACTGCGTTGCATCCGTACTACGCTCTTTGCTTCGCGCGGCCGAATGTCAACGATATCCTATCCATGGTAAGCTATTCTATTATTTTACCACATCCTGAAGCAAAAAGAGACACGGAAGCCCAGGTTTCCTGTGACTTCCATGCCCCTCTATCTCTCTAGCCTTCTTATTGGTTCAAATACTTCAGCGGATTCTCCGGCGTTTCGTTCTTCTGCACCTCGAAGTGCAGATGCACGCCCGTCGAATCTCCGGTGCTGCCCATATAACCGATCTTCTCGCCCTTCTCGACGATCTTGCCGACGCTCGTATTGATCTGGTTCAAATGGCCGTACAGCGTGCGGTAGCCGTTCATATGATCGATGATAATGCAGTTGCCATATCCGCTTTTCTCGCCGGCAAACACGACTTTGCCGTTATCCGACGCCATAATGTTGCGGTTGCCGGTCAAATCGACACCCTTATGGAACGCGCCCCAACGGGTGCCGAACGTGCTTGAAATCGATGCCGACTGTACCGGCCAAGCGAATTTACCCGTTCCTTCGCCTTTGATCACTTTGGTGCCTTTCTTCACGACGGCTTTGACCGGCTGTTGAACGATCTCTTCGCTTAAGACCGTTTCCGCCTCCAACAGACCGTTTACTTTCGTAAGCTGATAGGTCATTTTCTTGAGACCGTTCTTACCGGGACTCAATACCTCGGACTCGCCGAGACGCATATTGTCATCCTGCTTCACTTCGGTCTCGTAGGCGATCTCTTGGTTTTCCACCACTTTTTCGACCGTCCGCACGGCAAGCGTCGGCTTCAAGACCGTCAAGTCGAGCTGCTGGCCGACCTTGATCATATCGTCGCTGATCGTGGGATTGTTCTGATAAATGACCTGCTTCGGAATATCCAGCTTCTTTGCGATGCACGAGACGCAATCGCCCTTCTCCACCGTATATTTCGTCGGCTGAACATCGCCGGTCTCCAGCTTTTTGCGCAGATCCTCCGGATTCACCAGCTGCTTCGGCTCAATCTTCACTTCCTGAAGATCGACCTTTTGCACGAAGTCCGCTTTTTGCAGCTCCGTCTGCACGGGTGTACCCGCCGCGGGCGATGCCGACAAAATGCTTACGCGCCCCGACATTTTCTTCGTTTGCATCGATGCGATCGCATTGTTCTTGATTTGGTCCAGCACCGTCTTCGCCGTCGCTTCGTCCTTCACGATCCCCATCGGCTTGCCGTCCACCACAAGCTGCATGCCGACCGGGTACGAGGAGAAATAGCCGCCGAGCTTATCAAGCACGGCTTGATCCTCTGTATTGTGGTTGAAAACCCTTTCAGGCGTTAATTCGAGCTTCGGTTCCGTTACGACCATCCGAAGATCGGCCTCGCTCTTGGACAGCTGTTCCCGCTTCTTTTGTTTATATTCCTCGACCTTGGAAGGATCGGATACGATTCCGATCAGGTCTCCGTTCGCATATACCTGATAATACTCGTTCATATTGGCTTCGACCAATTCATGTCCGCTAACAACAACCGCCGCCATCAAGCCCAGCGCAGAGACCGATTTGATAACCATCCATTTATGTAAAATAATTCGGTTTTTCATCCGTTCAAGCGCTGTCGCTCCCGGTACTTCCGACAACGCCGCTGGCTTTACGCTTTTATCCAAACTATTCGACCGATCCGCAGACCTTGGAGTGCGAAGCTTGTCCAACAGGCCTTTGAGTCGATCCGTTCCTTTGAAAAATTTCATTTTCTTCTCCTTTTAAGCCGTTTTTTGCCGCATTCGAACCTCAGCTTCCCCCGGCCTTAAGACCGACGGATGCGATGCTTTTCCTGATGACACGTTTTTTTCTCTAAGTCTATAGTCTCATGTTGTCTGGGCGTACGTTCACAGGTTCGCTTACGATGTGCACATAAAAACACTAAAAAAAGGGACAATAACCCAATGGGTTAAAAACTACTTTATAAATTTACCACATTGACTTTACCGATTTCAACAAAATCGTATCTTATCCCACATGAAGGTGGAGAAAGTGACAGGAGTGTGAAGACAATCGATGGAAAATTTTACGGCGGCTTTCCGAAGCGAACATGACCTGCAGCAAGCCATAGATGCGCTGCGCAAGCAGGGCGTCGTCGATCTCCAGATCGAGCCGGGGGTGGAACCGCATCAGCCGATGCCAACATCCCTTCTGGGCGGCGGACTATCTCATTTGTCAATAGCCGAAAGTCCCGGCTGCTTGCTGCAGGTCGTTGTCGAATCATCGCGGATTCGACAGGCCGAAGAAACGGTGACCCGCTTCGGGGGGTCCATTGAATAGAGGAATACGGAACGAGGAAAAAATAAACGCCCTGCTCTCGTCAGGGCGTTTCCTTTTGAATTAAATCCATCAATTGCTTATACTCGTCAGACTTCAACGATTTTTGAAGAAGCCGCTCGATTTCCTTCAGCTCGCCGGCCGTAATGCCGTCCTCCATCAGCTTGGATATCGTCTGCATGTCTTCCTGCGGCACACGCGAGACCATTAGGGAAAAGATTTTCGCCTTGTCCGCTTCGGACAACTGCTCCTTCTTCTTCGTCACTTCCTCGCTCGAGACCACGACCTTCCGGTCCTGCTCCGTGAGACTATCCTGCTTGCCGCTCGTCTTCCCGGATTGACGGCTCCAGACGGCGGCCGCATCCTCCGGCACCTTATAAGGGTCATCGTTCGCCTTACCGCTGCCTGGGGCCGTCGTTTTGCCGTCCGTCTGCGTGCGTTCTTTCGTGCCGGCTTCCGAGGAGGAAGGCGTATTGCCAGCCGGAGGCACGGAAACGGCCAAGTCCTTAGGCTTTGCAGGCACGCCACTCCCGCCCCCCGCGCCAAGCCCTAACTGCGCCGTGAATCGGCTCATGAAAGTGCCCCATTCGATCTTTTGACCAGCTGGGCGCGGAATATGATATTGGTCGAGCAATAAGTCCACATAAGTATTGGCAGCGGCGAACGTCAGCACCATACAACAAAGCGAGGTTACTACCGCACTAACCGCCAGCTTCGCGATCCCTATCAGCCATTTCATCCCGGACATCTCCCATCTTGCCTTCTGTTACTCTATTCACAGTATTGACCTTTTTCTGGGAAACCAACCAGGGACGCCGGGGAAAAAATGCAAATGCGGGCATGAAAAACCCCTCGCCACCGTCATGAGTCAAGAACGGTTCGAGGGGTTACCTATTTCATCATAAGAATTAATAAATCGGCTTCACCAGATTCGTTTGCTCGCGGTTGCGGCCAACCGAGAAAATCGCGATCGGAATGCCTGTCAGCTCGGATACGCGCTCAAGGTAACGTCTGGCGTTCTCCGGCAGATCCTCAAGCTTGCGGACACCGGACAAGTCTTCGCTCCAGCCTGGAAGCTCTTCGTACACCGGCTGGCACTCAGCGAGCATTTTCAGGCTTGCCGGGTAATGACTGATCGTCTCGCCGCGGTAAGTATAGGCGGTGCAAATTTTGACCGTTTCCAGACCAGCGAGCACGTCGAGCGAGTTCAAGGACAAGCCCGTGATGCCGCTCACCCGGCGGGCGTGACGGACGACGACGCTGTCGAACCAACCGACGCGGCGCGGTCTGCCGGTTACAGTACCATACTCGTTGCCTCGCTCGCGAATCCAGTCACCGGTTTCGTTCATCAGCTCAGTCGGGAACGGACCGTCGCCTACGCGCGTCGTATACGATTTGGCCACGCCGACGATTTGCTGAATCTTCGAAGGACCGACGCCCGAACCGATGCAGACGCCGCCCGCCGAAGGGTTCGACGAAGTAACGAACGGATACGTGCCTTGGTCGATGTCGAGCATGACGCCCTGCGCCCCTTCGAACAGCACCTTCTTGTCGGCGTCGATCAGGTCGTTCAAGACGACCGACGTATCGGTGACGTAAGGACGAAGCTGCTCGGCGTATCCGAGGTATTCCTGAATGATCGAGTCGGCGTCGATCCCTTTGGAGCCGTACACTTGCTCGATGAGCGTGTTCTTCTCGGCGACGAGACGGCGCACTTTGCTCTCGAATTCTTCCGCGTCCATCAGATCGGCAATCCGGACGCCGTTGCGCGCCGCTTTGTCCATATAGCAAGGGCCGATCCCTTTGCGGGTCGTGCCGATTTTGTTATCGCCTTTGCGCTCTTCTTCCAGACCATCGAGCAGCAAATGATACGGCATGATAACATGCGCGCGGTCGCTGATGCGCAGGTTTTTCGTTGTAAAGCCGTTCTCGTGAATATAGCGGATTTCTTCAAGCAACGCACCCGGATTAATAACCATCCCGTTGCCGATGACGCATACTTTATCTTCATAAAAAATGCCGGAAGGAATCATCGTCAGCTTATACTTTTTATCGTTAATGAGAATGGTGTGTCCTGCGTTGTTCCCGCCCTGATAGCGCGCGACAACCTCAGCGGACTCTGCCAGAAAGTCGGTAATCTTTCCTTTTCCTTCGTCTCCCCATTGGGTTCCGACAACCACTACCGTTGACATCTTCACTACCCCCGTGAGGTGGGAAACCACCTAATATTAGCCTTTACGGTGCAACGCACCATGACTAGTTTAGCAGTTGACTAGCGCAAAGTCAATAAAAACGAACAATTATAATCCATTGCCCATCATTGTTCGGAAAACATTGATAAACCCTTCCTAACACAAAAAAACGGCACCTGCGCGTATTCTACCGCAGGATGCCGTCCTTTATGCTAGCTTAAACCAACTTCCGCAAAAAAATGTTCCCCGTGCAACAAAAACCACATCCCGGAAGCCGCCAAGCCGTTAACGCGCCATCGCCATCTCCTGATGCGACCGGTCGAGATTGACGAATTTGTTGTAATTTTTAAGAAACGCCAGCTCCACCGTTCCGACCGGACCGTTCCGCTGCTTGGCGATAATGATCTCGATGATGTTCTTCTTCTCGGATTCCTTATCATAGTAGTCGTCCCGGTACAGGAACGCCACGATATCGGCGTCCTGCTCGATCGAACCGGATTCCCGAAGGTCGGACATCATCGGCCGCTTGTCCTGCCGCTGCTCTACGCCCCGGCTGAGCTGCGACAGTGCAATGACCGGCACGTCCAGCTCACGCGCGATTTGCTTCAGCGTACGCGAAATTTCCGATACTTCCTGCTGCCGGTTATCGCCCTTGCCTCGGCCGTGAATCAGCTGCAGGTAGTCGATCAGAATCATGCCGAGGCCCTTCTCCTTCTTCAGCCTGCGGCACTTCGCCCGAATGTCCGCCACCGTGACGGACGGCGAATCGTCGATGTAGATATTCGCCTCCGACAACGATCCGATCGCCATCGTCAGCTTCTCCCAATCATCCGGCTCCAGAAAGCCCGTCCGCATCCGGCCGGCGTCCACGTTCGCCTCCGCACAGATCATCCGCTGCACGAGCTGGGCCGCGCCCATCTCGAGACTGAAGATGGCCACGGTTTCCTTTTCCCGCACCCCGACGTTCTGCGCGATGTTCAGGGCGAAGGCGGTTTTCCCTACCGAAGGACGCGCCGCTACAATAATGAGGTCCGAACGCTGAAATCCGGACGTCATCTTGTCGAGATCGGCAAAGCCGGAACGGACTCCCGTCGTGCTCCCCTTCTGGTTAAAGAGGAACTCGACCTTGTCGAAAACCTCCATTAGCACGTCTTTGATCGCAATAAAGCCGGACCCCGAACGTGCCTGCGAAATCTCCATAATCCGCTGCTCGGCGTCGCTGAGCAGCATTCCCACTTCGTCCTCGCCGGAATACCCGTTCGTGACGATCTGGGTCGCGGCGCGGATCAGGCGGCGGAGCATCGACTTCTCTTCCACGATCTGCGCGTAGTAATCGACGTTGGCTGCCGTCGGCACCGCATTGGCGAGCTCCGACAAATAGCTGATACCGCCGACTTCCTCCAGCTGCTTCTTATCCTGCAGCCGGGCCGTTAGCGTGACCAAATCGACCGGCTCGTTCGCCTCCGCAATTTCGATCATCGCTTCGAAGATGCGCTGGTGCGAGCCGCGGTAGAAGTCGTCGCTCGTCACCCGCTCCATCGCCGTGACCAGCGCGTCGCCGTCAAGCAAAATAGCGCCGAGCACCGCCTGCTCGGCTTCCAAATTTTGCGGAGGGATGCGATCCATAAACAAACTCTCGTTCATCCGTTATCCTCCCCACTGGATACTGCCTTATAACGACGCAGGAGCCGGCTGCTTTTCACCGCCCGCTCCTGCACTGTCATTTCCCCAAAAATACCGTATAATCATCGGTCAGGCCGATCTATTCTTCCACCACGTGAACCTTCAGCTTAGAGGTCACTTCCGGATGCAGCTTAACGATCACCTCGGTCACGCCGAGCGTGCGGATCGGCTCATCCATTACGATTTTGCGCTTATCCAGCTTGATCCCCTGCTTTTCCAGCGCTTCCGCTACCTGCTTGTTCGATACGGCACCGAACAAGCGGCCGTCCGCTCCGGATTTTGCTTTCAGCTGAACCGTCAGCTCGCCGAGCTTCTTGCCGAGCTCCTGCGCGTCGGCTTTCTCCTGCGCTTTTTTACGATCCTCGGCCTTCTTCTGCTGCTCCAGCGTCTTCATCGCCGCATCGCTGGCCGGCGCGGCCAACTGCTGTTTAAATAAGAAATTCGTCGCGTAGCCTTCGGAAACCTCTTTTACTTCGCCTTTCTTTCCTTGGCCTTTGACGTCCTTCAACAAAATGACTTTCATTCGAACAACCCCTCCTCCGCATGAATCTCGCTAAGTATTTGCTTTAATCGCTGCGTAGCCTCCGCAAGCGTACCTTCCAATTGCGTAGCCGCATTGGTCAAATGGCCGCCGCCGCCCATCCGCTCCATCACGACTTGGACGTTCATCTCGCCAAGCGATCTCGCGCTGATGCCGATCAGGCCATCCGGCCGCTCGCTGATGACGAACGACGCCATAATTCCTGTCATAGTTAACAATGTATCAGCAACTTGGGCAATGAGCAACTGTGAATATTTACGTCCCGGCTCATTCACCGCAAGCGCAATATGGTCGAAGATCACGACGGCGTTCTTGATCACGTCCGCCTTCTGAATGTAATGCTCCAGATCCTCCTTCAGCAGCCGCTGAATTAATGAAGAATCTGCCCCGCTCCGCCGCAGGAACGACGCGGCTTCGAACGTCCGCGCGCCCGTGCGCAGGCTGAAGCTTCTCGTATCGACCATGATGCCGGACAGCAGCGCCGTCGCCTCCAGCACGCCCATCGTCAGCCGCTCGTGGAAATATTGCAGCAGCTCCGTCACCAGCTCGCAGGTGGACGAAGCGTACGGTTCCATATAGACGAGCGTGGCGTCGTGGATGAAGTCCTCGCTGCGGCGGTGATGGTCGACCACCACTTTGCGCGGCGTGAGCTGCAACAGCCTCGGCTCCGGCGTCATCGAGGCCCGGTGCGTATCGACAATGACCGCAAGCGTGCGCGAATTCGTAATCTGCATCGCCTGATCCGGCGTAATGAACCACCGGTTTAGCTTCTCGTCCTCGTATACCGTCTCCATCAGCTTCTGGATGGAAGGGTTGACCCCTTCCAGCACGATATAGCCTTCCTTGTTGCTGACGTGCGCCATCTTGAGCACCCCGATGGCCGCGCCGATCGCATCCATGTCCGGCATCCGGTGCCCCATGATCACGACCTTGTCGCAATCCTTGATCAAGTCCCGCAGCGCATGGGAAATGACCCGGGCCCGCACCCGCGTCCGCTTCTCGATCGCATTCGTCCGGCCGCCGTAGAACGACAGCCGCTCCCCGACCTTCACGGCCGCCTGATCGCCGCCGCGCCCGAGCGCCATATCCAAGCTCGTCTGCGCCCAATGGCCGAGCTCAGTGAGCGACGACGTGCCCGTGGCAATGCCGATACTCAGCGTCATCGGCAGCTTGTTTTCGATCGTGATGTCCCGCACCTCGTCGAGAATCTCAAAGCGCGACTGCTCGAGCGCCTTCAGCCCTTTTTGGTCCATCATGACAAGATAACGGTCCGACGCCGTCCGGCGCAGGTACATTTGATGCTTTTGCGCCCATTCGGTGATCTCGCCCGTCACTTTAGCCATCATGATGCTGCGCGTCTGGTCGTCCAGCCCCTGCGTCGCCTCGTCAAGATTGTCCATCATGACGAGGCCGACCGCCAGCTTCTCTTCCTCATAACGGAGCTGCAGCGATTTCAGCGCCGTGATATCCGTAAAATAAAGCAGCCGCTCATCCGGGCGGACCTGCACTTCATAAATCTGCTTGTCGATCGTCATTTCAAGCTTGAGCTCTTTGTCCTTGCGGGTTTTGAGCACGGGGAACATCTCGTTGACCGACTCGCCGATCAGCGAATCTTTGCCGAGCATTTTCGCGACGAACGGGTTGTGCCATTCGATGATCTTATCCTCGTTATACAAGAGAATCCCCAGCGGCAGCTCGTGGATGACCTCGCTCCCCGCCCGCTTGACCCGATGGGACAGCGTACTGACGTATTCGTTCAAATCCTTACGGAACGCCTGTTCCGCCTGCAAGGTGTAGTACCCCAGAATGCCGCACAGAACCAGCGCGATCACGCTGATGATCCACGAGTACAAGAAAAGAATGAGGATCAGCACCGTAAGCAGCGCAAAAATCCATACGATATGCATTCCGTGCCAACGCTTCAACAGGAACTTCGGCATTTCATTCGCTCCTAATCCCTAAGATAAGTCATTTGCTGGTCATGCGGTCGCGGATTGGAAAAGCTACGTCGAAGACGCCCAGCAAGCTGAACATAAAGTAAGCCGGCGGGAAGAATAGCAGAAGAAGAATGCCCACAATCGGCAGCGTTTTGTTCCATCGTTTCACATGCGCAACGAAAAATAAAAAAGCTATCGCCTGAATCGCAAACGCCGCCATCAGCAGCGGAAGCAGGTTAAGAAGCACAGTGAAGATCATCGAGCGCGAATCCTTCACGAACATCTCCAGGATGAGCGCAAGCAGATACAGCCAGACGAACGATTTGGGCAGCATCCAATCCTTAATCGGTTTAAACGCCGGAATCGACTCGCCCGAGCGTACCAGCACCTTGCGCGCCAGCCAGTGCGATATGACGACGTAGAACAGCGAAAAGCCGATCATATACAACGGCAGCATCTGTACCATCAGCTGCACCAAAGTGTCCATATCGATGGCCATGATGCTCTGCACCTGAGCCGGCAGCGTCTGCACGCTCTCCATCATAAAGCGTTTCATGCTGCCGACCGGATTCAGGCCGAACATGAAGCAGACGACCAGAGTGAGCAGCAGCTCGCCAAGCAAAGTAAGCGTTCCTGCCGTTAGCACCGTTCGCGCCGCGGCCCGCTTTTTGTACAGATTGCCCATCTGAATGACCGGCGGCAGGAAAAAGATCGACACCGAGACGAGCAGCGCCCCGAGCCATCCGGCTAGCAGCGAGGCGACGAAATATACGACAGCCAAGCTAACGACGTAATGAACCAAAAACCGGCGGGTTCCGAGCTTCACATACATGATCAGCACCGGCACCATCAGCAGAGCGGCCGTAATCAAGCTCAGCGGCGGCAAAAAGATCGATAAAAGCAAAATGATATACGCAATGCTCCACCCGAGCATACGCGGTTTTTGGGTTCCTTCCAAGCAGTTCACCTCTTACGCAAATGATCTTCCACAGCGGATATGTCGCCATACCACTCTTCCAATTGATGTCCTTCTTCGCGGTGCTTTTTCATTTTATCCAATACCGCTTCATCCAAACTGCGCGAAGAGATGCCGAGCCGTCTTCCCAGGATATAGCAGCAGGCGATAAGACTGGACAGCCCGTCAACGATTTTGGCATGGCTGCCTTCCCACATGCCCTTAAGCAGATGAGCCAGCTGATCGACCAGTTCGGTTTTGAGCCATTCGATGATTTTGGCCCGTTTCGCCAAATCGATGTCACGATCCAGATTGGACATGGCCGCTTCTCCCCTTACCCAGACGCTTTCGTTAATTATAACACATTTTTACACCTTTTGTTCCGACTGCCACAGCTTGAAGCAATAATCGATGATTTCGCGACGGCGGATAATGCCGATGAACACCTCGTTGTCGTCGAGTACCGGTACGAAGTTCTGGTTGGTGGCCAACGTGATCAGATCCTGCATCTGCTGGTTAATTCTCACCGGATGGATCGTCATATGCTGCGGCACGTCTTTGAGCTGCACCTTATGCGCATTCTCGAAGCCGATCTCCGGCGAATGCTTCAGCTTCCAGAGCAAGTCCCCTTCCGTAATCGTGCCGACATACTTGCCGTGATCGTCCACGAGCGGAACAGCCGAATACCGGTGATATTCCATGCGCTCCAGCGCTTGACGCATCGTATGATGAGGGGAAAAATAAATGACATCGTCCTTCGGGACAAGGAAAAATGCAATATTCAACGGATCTCCCTACTTTCCTCTTACTTGACCCCCGACACCGGGCGCCGGGCGGTCCTCCCTTCCATCATATCATGAGACAAGCCCCGAAGAAAAATCGTGCCGGACGCGCCGGGATAAACAAAAACCACAAGCCCTTAAGCCTGTGGTTGGCGCCATTTACATGTAAAGCCGATCGTAATCCTCCGGATGAAAACTGTATAATTGCTCTGCCGTTTTTCCCGAATCGGGACATAATTGCGCCGGATGATCGAACTTGAAAACGCGCTGCAGCGCTTGTTCCACGTGTTCCTTAAGCCCGCTTCGCTTGAGCAGCTGCATGTACTCGAAGTCCCGGATCCCCCGCTGCAGCCATTTGTAACGAAGCGACAGCAGCGGCCGGCCCCCTTTGCCGGGATAAACGAAGTTCGTATCCCCCGCCTTCCATAACGAAGGCCGGTAAGACAGCTTTTCGAGCGGGTTGTCCGGCCAAACGGTGTAATTCCACCGCAAAAATCCGTCCATCCGCAGCCTTTCCGCCAACCAAGGAATGACCCTCGATTCGATCGCCGGCGAGCCAAGAAACGTATTCGGCTTGTCCGGCACGCAGCAGACGTAATACATCATCCGTCCTTTCGCCTCCGACCGCACCTGCATCAGCTGCTGTAACTCGCCCGCCGCACAGTCCAGAATCGGCACATAATCGACGATGCCTTGGACCCCTTTGCGAATAAATTCGCTTTGATGAATCGCTGCCTTGTATTGGAAAGCAGGCGCCATCTCCCGAAGACACGCCATCCGCTTGGCGAACAAATCGAAATCCTCCGGCTCGTCGGCTACGACCCGCACCCGATCGATCCATCCCTTTTCGACAAAATGCCGCTCCAGCGCCTGCACATAAGCCGCAAGCTCGTTTTGATCGCGGATGAACTTATAGCTTCCCTCTGCTTCGTCGTAATAACGAACGCGGATGGCATCAGGGTAGTCCTGCACGATGCTTCCGAAGCCTTCCTCCTCGTGCTCCCACACGTTAATCAGGCCGAAAATCTCCAGTTCCTCGCGAATGCCGTGCTTCTCCCCAAGCTCGACATACCGGTCCAACCGGGAAAAATCGTACTCGAACTCGCCGGAGCAGCGCTTCACGACGGGCACGATGCTGTATTCATTCAAATCGGACGGTTCCGCGTCGATGAACGAGCGCTGGCCGCACCATGGCTCCTCGGAGACGATCAGGGTCAGCGCTTTTTGCCCGAGCTGGCCTAAGCTGTGCAGATAGGAGTCCAGAATCGCAAAATGCTCGTCCGACCAGTAGGCCACATTGTATTTCCGGGCAATATTGCAGTTATGCTGCCATAGATCCAAGTAAAACGAATATTCCCGCGAGTCCGGCAGCACGCGGTCGCCGATCGTCAAGCTGAATGTCAGCTCCCGCTCCAGCACCTCGTCCTCGAACATCGAATGCGCGTAAAATTTCACCTTCCCGCCGTACGTTCCGGCCGCAGCCGACTCCCCCGCATGCAGCTCGATCCAAAGCGGTTGAATTTTTCTCTTCTGCACATAAGCATGCTGGTCCTCCAGCAGCACATCGGACTTGAGCGTCCGGTCGTCGTCTTCGATCAAGCCGATCAGCCTGACCTCCACCTCACATGGCGCGTCAGTCTCTACCTCGCAGCGTACGATCTTAATCGGGCCGCTTTTGCCCAGAATCGCATCCCCACCGATAGTCAACAGGAACTCGTCCCGGTCCGAGCTAACCAGCACTTGAAACGCAGCGCTATCGCGCTTCTGGCAGTGAAGATTGAGATGAGAAGCTGCCGCATCCTTCGCCCCTTGATTCCACCAGTTTGCCGACCATATGTATTTGTAGAACATGTTTTGCAGGCCATAATGCATCAAGGTTCATCGTCCTCCGGTTCAGATTAGGCATGCAGGATCTGAAGAGCATCTTGAAGAGGATATAGAAAAAGACAGTCGGTAGGATACCAGCTGTCTTTTTCCAATCTTTCTATTCCGTTGTATAAGGCAGCAGTGCTACTTGACGCGCGCGTTTGATCGCAACGGTCAGCATACGCTGATATTTAGCGGAAGTACCTGTCACACGACGAGGAAGAATCTTACCGCGCTCGCTGATGAACTTCTTGAGCGTTTCGATGTCTTTGTAGTCGATGTGCGTAATTTTGTTAACCGTGAAGTAGCACACTTTCCGGCGCTTGCCGCCTTTTTTGCCGCGACCGCCGAACTTTCTTTCGCCGCGCTCTTCCGGATTACGTCTCTCTCTTTGTTCCACTTGTTTTCAGTCCTTTCTACGTAGATTGTCCTACCGCTCTATCGCTAGAACGGCAAATCATCATCGGAAATGTCGATCGGTCTGCCGTCATCCTGGAAAGGATCCTGTTGTTCGCGTCCTCCGCCGTAGCTTCCGCGGTTCCCGCCGCCACTGTTGCCACCGCCGCCGCCGCTCATGCCCATACCGCTATCGTCGCGGTTTGCGCTGTTCGCGGATTCCAAGAAACGCACATTGTCCGCAATGATCTCCGTCACATAGACGCGACGGCCTTCATTGTTGTCGTAGTTGCGTACTTGAATACGGCCTTCGACTGCAGCCAAACGCCCTTTGCGAAGGTAGTTTGCGCAAGTCTCCGCAAGCTGGCGCCAAGTTACGACCGGAATGAAATCCGCTTCCCGCTGCCCTTGGTTGCTTGTGAAGGGGCGGTCTACCGCAAGCGTAAACTGGGTTACAGCTACACCTGCCGGCGTATAACGTAATTCGGGATCACGTGTCAGCCTTCCGATCAGAATTACACGATTCAACATCCGCATTCCCTCCCGGATCGTTGCAACGGCCGCGTCGTCAGACGATGCTCGTTGTCAACAAACTCAATTACGGCACGAAGCCTTAAGCTACGTCTCTAACGATCAGGTAACGAATGATTTCGTCGGAAATCTTCATTACGCGGTCAAGCTCGCTAATGACTTCATTGGTTGCGTTGAAATGAACCAACACATAATGACCGTCACGCAGCTTGTTGATCTCATACGCAAGACGGCGCTTACCCATCAGGTCGTGTTTCGTAATTTCGCCACCGTTGTTGATGATGTTTTGGAACTTCTCCACCGTAGCCTGAACAGCTTCCTGTTCCAGGTCAGGACGGATGATGTACATCACTTCGTATTTGCGCATGTTGCCACCTCCTTTTGGACTAACGGCCCCTGAGTCGGCTTGTACCGTCAGGAGCAAGGAGCGAGAATCGATAATATCCAAACTCGCACCATAATACTATAGCAAAATCGAGCACTCAACGCAAGCAAAATCCGCAAGCTGCGTCCCTTTTTATACGGTGTTCTGGCAATTATTAGCCCGCATGCTTCCGAAGCTTTATGGAAAATCTAACATCAGATTTAAGTACAGGAGGTGGCTTGTTGTGGGGGAATGGAGTCAGTTCCGTCCGGGAGACAAAGCGCCGAACGACGGCGAATATATGGAAGTCGGCGAGAATGCCTTTCATATGGGCATTAATAATCCGAAGATCGTCAATTTAAAAAAGGGAGATCCCTTCCCGGAAACAACGAACCATAACCGCAAGTGGAAAAAGCTGTTTCGCGGCTAAACCAGCTCGCTCCCTTCCGGATGGATGATCGGCGGGGAGCCTGCTTCTTCTGCAACTTGGACAAAGGAGGCGCAACCGATGCGCTATAAATATACGAAAATCTTAACCATTGTGGGCATTGTGCTGTGCTTTATCCATTATATCGGACACGAATACGATCCGGTTTATCTTCTCTTCTATTCGCTCAGCGTGCCCGCCTGGTTTTACCCGATCTTCACCTACACCAATATCAATCCTTGGCCGCTTTATCTGTTCACCGTTCTTTCGTGGACGATTATCGGTTATGCCGTTGACCGTTTCTCCGTCTACCGACGGACGAAGGATGGGAAATGAGTCCTCTAAAGCTGGTACCAGAAGATTTAAGTATCCTAATAATATATGACGTAAAGATAAAGGAACCTTGACTTGGTTCCTTTTTCGTCCTCTTGTTGTCGCTTGGTCTTCTGCCGGGTCCCCTCCCCTATTCATCGCATTTTCAACTTTAGTTTTCGTTTATTAATTTGAGATCATCCATTTGGTGAATGACATGAAAATTTAAAAGCTGGTATGCACTCATACCGATCAATTTATCATGTAAATCATAAATGGTCACCTCGCCGCGGATCGTATCCCCTAATTGCATCGATACCTGACTTTCAACATAAACTCGTTCGTTTTGCGTCCGGACGGCTATCGTGTAGTGAATAGTTCCTTCATAAATATAAAACGCGTGCGATCCATCTGGAGTCAAATAAGCATCAACTAACTCGAATTCGTTTTCCCCTTGCTCAATCACCATTTTAATTCGTTTGAGCATAATCTTTCTTCCCCCTTGTTCATTAGCGTATAATACTTCTACAGTAGTACTTCTGAGGTATATAATATTACTTCTGAAGTAATGCGTCAATAGTAATATTTAAAAAGTTTTCCCCGCCTCGTTTAGTTACGTTATAATACAAGAAGGATGCAAACTAAGGAGCGTAACAAATGACGGAGAAAGTACGATTTAACCTTGGTAGAACTATTGAAGAGTTAGGAATTACGAGGAATAAATTGGCTGTCGAGTCAAAAACGCGGCCGGCCACAGTATTAGATTTAGTGAGCGGAGAAACAAAACGAATCGAGATTCATACATTGGTTAATTTACTTGATACATTAAATACAATTGCGCGCGAACAAGGCATTACTCGTAAAATAACGATATCCGACATAATTGAATACATACCGGATAATAAGGAAGTAGAGACTCCGTAACACGTTAAAGCAATAAGCGTTGAGGTACTTAATTTGATGTGTAAAGCATTGGATTGCACACCCGGAGACCTGCTTGAATATGCATCTGACGACGATAACGCAAAATCCCCGTAGCAGTGACATAAAGTCCTGAATACGGGGATTTTCTTATGTAGCCGGAAAAGTGGTTAAAGCGTCTTGCCGATTGGGATGCTGTCCTATCCCACTTTCCACACAAACAAAAAAAACGACCCTGCGGTCGTCTCGTTTTTATAGTTATGGCGGAAAGAGTGGGATTCGAACCCACGCACGGCTTGCGCCGCCTAGCTGATTTCGAGTCAGCCCCCTTGGGCCTCTTGGGTACCTTTCCGCATTAAAGGGACAAGAAATATAATAGCATACACACCCGCATGTATGCAAGTGCTTTTTAATATTTACCAGCGATCAAGCTTCTCCCTCATCCGTTGCTGCAGAATCTTCAGCCGGCGCGGTGGAACGAAGCACTTTTTTCAGCTTGCTCTCGAACTTGGAACGGGGAACGAGCACGCTGTGCTTGCACCCGACACACTTGATGCGAATATCCATTCCCATCCGGATAATCTCCATCTCATTCGTACCGCACGGATGCGGCTTCTTCATCTGTACGACGTCGCCTAACTGATACTGCTTCTTCTCCATCACGATTCCGCCTTTTCCGTTCTATGATAAGTGATCATCCGTGGATAAGGAATTTGAATCCCGTTGGCCTCGAACGCTTTTTTGATCTCCGCATTCAGCTTCCTTGCTACCCCGGACTGCTGGTTAGGCTTGCACTCCGCCGTAATCCGTAGCGTAATTTCCGATGCTCCCATCATTTGAATCCCGAGCACTTCCGGCTCTTTTACCATTTCCACACTTGTATCATAAAATGTTTTGACGGTATCCTCAAGAATTTTCATCGCAAAATCGATATCCGTTTCATACGATACCGAGACATCAATGATGGCAAGCGAGTTATTGACAGAAAAGTTAGTAACTTGCACAATCGTCCCGTTCGGAATGATGTGAACTTCCCCTGTCCAGCTCTTCACCCGGGTTACCCGCAGGCCGATCTCTTCAACGGTTCCTTTGTAATTGCCCACCTGAATAACGTCGCCTACCGCAAACTGATCTTCAAAAATAATGAAAAATCCGGTGATGACGTCCTTCACCAAGCTTTGCGCACCGAAGCCGATCGCCAACCCAACGACCCCAGCCCCAGCTAAGACCGGTCCAAGATTTACTTGAAATTGACTCAAAATCATCAAGATCATAATAAAGTTAACAACGTAAGTAATAATATTTCCCACGAGCTTGCCTACTGTTTTCGAACGTCTCGCATCGAACTTGATCGGCCCTTTATCCCGTGCCATCATCATATGCTGCAGCGCTTTTTCCGCAACCTTAATGATCACCCTCGCCGCGATAAAAATCAGTATGATTTTAATGACGGTGAACAGCAATCCTGTCCACAATTCAGGGTTGGAAACATAGTTAATCAGTTTTTCTTGAAATTGTCCCCATGTGGATAAACCACTTTCCTTCAGCATTTCATCCATTAAGATCTCCCACCTTACAACTCTATGTTAACATAATGCCCGTCCTCTTTACTATAGAGCCCGTGGATATCTACCCGTTCTTCTTTAATAATGCGCTTAACCTCCGGAAGATCCTCCTCCTGAAATTCCAGCGATAACGCGCATCCAGCCGTAATTTCTTTGGGGGTAGGACACATATCGTTTTCGATATCCGCATAATCGAGGAGCATTTCCGCCCTCAGAGCTTGCTGTGTTGAATCGAAAGCCATGAGCAGCACCCTTCCCACCCCCTTTCTATTTTTTTCTGCTCCGCGTATATTTCGTTCCTAGCAACCGTATACTAGTAACAGCCCATTTTCTGGCGTTTCCGATTGTCACTCTACCCTTTTCCGCAGGAGGCGTTCCTATGAAACTACCCTTTCAGAGAGATGCTCATAAGCCTAAAGCCAGCGAAACTTTAAAAATTATGCACTCCGAAGCGAACAGCATCGACCTGCTTTCAGATAAACTAAGCGCTGTTTTGCGAGCGATTCCAGCTCAACAGCCCATCGTCATCGTATGTGTAGGCACAGATCGTTCCACAGGCGATGCGCTCGGACCACTGGTCGGAAGTCAGCTTCAAAAGCAAGGCATAGAGGGCCTCCATCTATACGGTACATTGGAGCATCCGGTTCACGCCATGAATCTGAACGAAACCTTAACAACGATTCAGCAGCAATTCAACGAGCCTTTCGTCATCGCGATCGATGCCTGCCTCGGCCAGTTGACCAGCGTTGGCTATATCCAAGTAGGCGATGGTCCGGTCAAACCGGGTGCCGGCGTGAACAAAGAGCTCCCTCCTGTCGGTCACATGCACGTTACCGGTATTGTGAACGTAGGCGGATTTATGGAGTACTTTGTCCTGCAAAACACTCGGTTGAGCCTGGTCATGAGCATGGCTGAGGTCATTGCCAAATCGTTTCAAACCGCATTCAGCGGCAAGCAGCAATGGTCTCCTACCTCTTTGGTAAGGATCGATTAATCGCTTCCTTTTCTTCGGGGGACAACGCATACTTGGACTGACCCTGCTCGATCGGCTTTGCATATACATACGTTTCATCACGACCATGAATGCCCGAAAGCACGACTCCTGTCTGCTGTTCATCCAAGATCGCTACAGAAAAGCTCAAATCGCTTCCCGTTTCCGAAAAAGCATTGTACCGGTGTACGCCGATATGCGATTTCATCGTGGACATGTCCCGGCGTATCGCTTGAATTTGCTGTTCGTTTCGGCTATCGTTTTCCAGCAAAACGTTTCCTTTCTCCTGCAGCTCCATTAGGATCTGTTCCACATTTAAGCTCCCGGTCCCGTTCAACATGCTTTTATAATTTCGGCGGAGCTTATTTAATTTTGACCACAATACAATAACAAGAATTAAAAACAACAAAGAGATGGCCGCTGTGATGAACAACAGCACCTCTACAGGCATTTCCAGTACAACATCCCCCACGCTAAAAGCCTCCTGCTCACCTATTTAAAATGCTTGGCAATTTCACGAACCGCATAGAGCAGTTGATCCGTTTCCTGTTCCGTCGTAAAGCAACCGACACTAGCCCTTACAGCTCCGCGTTCCAATGTACCGACCATCTCATGAGCAAGCGGCGTACAATGGAAGCCGGCCCGAACGGCAATATGAAACGATTGATCCAGGATGAAAGCGACTTCGGACGAATCGGCGCCGGCGATGGTAAAGGCAACAATTCCTGTTTTATTTTGCCCGATTTGCGGCCCTAAAGTGGTTACTCCATCAATTTCCATCAATCCGTTCATGATCCTTTGGGTGAGCTTCCATTCTTTTGCGTGAATTTGCTCTACCGTTTGCTTGTGTATGTACTTCACGCCCTCCACAAGTCCGGCAACCCCTACCGTATTTTGCGTTCCGGCTTCATACCGATCCGGCCGAACGTCAGGCTGTTCCGCAGCTTCGGATTGACTGCCGGTACCTCCATGCAGCAGCGGCTCCAGATCGATCTCAGGATCGATATACAGTCCCCCTGTTCCTTGTGGTCCAAGTAATCCCTTATGTCCTGGGAAAGCAAGCATATGAATGCCCAGCTTCTGCACATCGACTTCCATCGTCCCGGCCGTTTGCGCAGCATCGACCAGCAGCTTAATATGATGTTGTCTGCACAGCTGTCCCAATTCCTCGATCGGCATAATACTGCCTAACAGATTGGAGCTATGCGTACTTACAATCAAGCTTGTTTGCGGTCTAATCTCACGACGCACATCGTCCAAGCTCAACTGTCCTTGCTCATCAGTTTTCACATACGTTACTTGCACATTTTTTGTTCTCTTTAAATATTCCAGCGGTCTTCTTACGGAATTGTGCTCGACGGCCGTACAAAGAATGTGATCTCCTTCTTTAACAAACCCTTTAATTGCCAGATTTAAGGCAAAAGTTGTATTGTGAGCATACGCGATATCATTAGGATTCTTGATATTGAACAACTTGGCCAACTGCTTCCGTCCTTCAAACAATACGCGACTCGCCTTGACAGCCAGTTCATGACTGCCTCTCCCTGGATTGGCAGCATACTGTTCCATGCAATCATGCATCGCTTTCAATACTTCGGGTGGCTTCGGCCAGGAAGATGCCGCATGATCCAAGTAGATGACCGACATTTGTTCTCACCTCTACTGTCAATTCAGATCCGTTACACAAATATAGCATACCTAGTTTAACCTGTACTTATCAGGCATGACCCGGGTATGCTATACCATCATCATTAGGAAGTTTTCCCTTGGAGCAGCTCCAACAGACGATCCAAATCATCTTTTGAATAATACAATAACTCGATCTTCCCTTTGTTATTGCTGTGTTTGATTTTTACCGTCGTCCGGTACATTTCTCTCAAGCTTTCTTCCAACTGATTAATGTACGGGTCTTTACGTTTCGGCTTCAGCTTCATCTTTTTCGAATCCGCTTTTTCTTCCAGCTTCTTTACTTCCTCTTCAAGCTCACGAACGCTCCATTGCTCTTTTATCGCAGTATCGGCTAACGCTTTAATGACCTTCTTATCCTTCAAGCCTACGATCGCTTTAGCATGCCCCATCGATAATGTTCCACGTGAAACATATTCTTTAACTTCTTCCGGGAGCTGCAGCAGACGGAGGAAGTTTGCAATGTGCGAACGGCTCTTCCCTACCTTTAAGGACAGCTCTTCCTGCGTCAGTTTAAACTGATCGATCAACGCTTGATATGCTATCGCGATTTCCAGCGCATTCAAATCCTCGCGCTGAACGTTCTCGATTAATGCAATTTCCATAACCTGCTGATCGCTGAATTTTTTCACAACCGCAGGTATCGTCGGTTTTCCGCAAACTTGAGAAGCACGGAATCTTCGCTCACCGGCAATAATTTCATATCCTTTAAGAACACTGCGAACGATGATCGGCTGAATGACACCATGCTCTTTAATCGAATCAGCCAATTCCTGAATCGTCTCATCGTTGAAATTGCGTCTAGGCTGATATGGGTTTGGCCGAAGCTGAGCCAATGGAATTTCTACTACTTTATCGTCTTCGTTAATGCTCAATGCAGGCAACAGTGCATCCAGTCCTTTACCTAATCCAATTTTTTTGCTCAAAGTCCGATCACTTCCTTTGCCAACTCCAAGTATACCTCTGCCCCTTTGGATTTCGGATCATACGTAATGATCGGTTGACCATGACTGGGCGCCTCGCTCAATCTAATATTTCTTGGTATGATTGTCTGATACACCTTCTGTTGGAAGTACTTTTTCACTTCCTCAATGACCTGCATGCCCAAGTTCGTTCTCGCATCGAACATGGTCAACAGCACGCCTTCAATTTGCAGCGTCGTATTGAGATGCTTTTGAACCAACCGAACCGTGTTAAGTAATTGGCTCAACCCTTCCAGAGCATAATATTCACATTGAATAGGAATAATTACCGAGTCGGCAGCCGTTAATGAATTGACAGTCAATATCCCCAAGGATGGCGGACAGTCGATTAGAATATAATCGAACATATGTTTGACTAACTGCAGTGATTTTTTCAAACGCTGTTCTCTGGAAATTGTTGGGACAAGCTCAATTTCCGCACCGGCCAGTTGAATGGTAGCCGGTATGATTTTCAAATTTTCCAAGGCCGTGTCGGCCATAGCTTCTTTCGGATGAACATCGTTAATAAGAACGTCGTAAATACAGTGAACGACATCTGCTTTGTTAATGCCAAGTCCGCTTGTCGTATTTCCTTGCGGATCGATATCGACAAGAAGCACTTTCTTTCCCAATGATGCCAATGATGCGCCTAAGTTGACGGATGTCGTTGTTTTGCCAACCCCACCCTTCTGGTTGGTTATGGCGATGATTTTAGCCAAAATCTGTTCACCTCAAATAATAAAAACTAGAGTAAATACGATCTTTTCGAGGGGTCGAATAGAAGACATACAATTAGCGACAGTAGCGAAAAAAAAGAATCATTGGAGAGCTTTATTCCCTCCCCAATGATCGGTTGGTAAGAAAAGCTTCGAAACGAAGCTTTTTCGAGGAAAATACGTTTGTGCCTCAGCTAAAGCTTTTCTAGTAAAAATTGAATGTTCTATTAAAACTCAAACATTCCCATCATAAACAGAAAAACTCAAATCGAAGTCATGTCAAGGATGCATTATACTGTGTACCTGAATCACTATCAGAAATTCATAGATACTTTTGCGAGAATATGTATTCTGACAGCTAAACAAAAGCCTCATTCGAGGCTTCAACAATCTCTACTCTTCTATTTTACCGCTTTGGAATCCGAATTACAATCTCATAGTGATCTTCATGATCCTGTTCCGTCGTATTGATCGTAAGGCCGGACGAAGTCACCATATCCACCGATTGACGAATCGTATTTAGGGCTAACCGTACATCCTTCGAGAACGACACTCGTTTTGTCTTGCTGTTTTTAATCTTAGCCGCTTCCTTCAAAAAGGCGACTCTCGCTTCGGTTTGCTTTACGTTCAGCTCTTTACTTACAATATCCTCCAAAACGCGCAACTGCTGTTCCTCTTGATCCAATGCAAGCAACGCCCTGGCATGCCGCTCCGTAATTTTCCGTTCCATCAATGCATTTTTCACCGGCTCGCTTAAATGAAGAAGCCGGATCTTGTTCGCAATCGTCGATTGACTTTTCCCGAGACGCTGAGCCAGACTTTCCTGCGTCAAACTGTGCAAATCGATCAGTTGCTGATAAGCTATTGCTTCTTCGATGGCAGTCAAGCCTTCCCGCTGCAAATTCTCGATCAGAGCAATAGATGCGGCTTGCGAATCATTAAAATCGCGAATAATAGCCGGGATCGTTTCATTGCCCAGCTTTTTGACTGCGCGCCATCTGCGTTCCCCTGCAATTAGTTCATAGCGGTTATTCCGAAGACGAACAACAATCGGCTGAATAACACCATGTGTCTTAATCGTTTGACACAGTTCATCAATCCGCTCATCGTCAAATATCGTTCGAGGTTGGTAGGGACTTGGAACGATGTCATTGACAGGAACATTTTTCACTTCGTCAGTCGGCGCCTTTTCAGCAAAACCAAACAATTTTGAGATTTGTTCCTTCATTACGATAACCACCCGATCTTTTTCACCGATAATGAAACTCCACTCTATAAACAATTCTCCAAATATGCCCAAAATCCTGCAAAAGTCTCCGAAGAAGTTTATTATTAGCACTCACAAAAAGAAACCGCCTGCTCCAAAATGTTCCACGTGGAACACCATCAAACTAGCGGCGTTTTCAAAGGAGTCCCTGCTTTTCTGGGATACTTTTTGGGAGTTGGAGCTATCTTTTCTATATCGATAATGTGTCTAGTCGATTCTTCCAAAGGAAGCTGAAAACGATATGTATGGTTCCATTTACCTTTTAACTCTTTCAGGCTAAGCGCCGCTTCCTCTAATTCTGCTTGAACGTCCTGCCCTTTCATGGCAGCAAACCTCCCACCGGATTTAACGAAAGGAAGGCAAAATTCGTTAAGAACAGCTAATCGGGCAACAGCCCTCGCAGTAGTAAGATCATAACGGTCCCGATGTTCGGGCATACGCGCAACGTCTTCCGCACGTCCATGAATAAAACGCGCATCCGTTAATCCAAGCGTATTTCCCAGATGCGTTAAAAACTGTATGCGCTTGTTAAGCGAATCGACGATCGTGACGTGTAAATGAGGATACACAATCTTCAAAGGAATGCTCGGAAATCCGGCTCCCGATCCGATATCCGCAACGGAACGAATGTGTTCCATCGGAATAAAAAAAGAAACAGAGAGAGAATCATAAAAATGCTTCACGTACACTTGTTCTCTCTCTGTAATCCCCGTCAAATTCATCCGCTCGTTCCATTCGACGAGCTCCCGATAATAGAGCTCGAACTGATGAAGCTGCGCTTCCGTCAGTTCGATCCCCTTCTCTTTCAACAGTTCGGTAAATTGTTGTTGTACGGTGTCCATATTAGCCTCTAGCAGCAACGACTTTATTGTAATGCTCCAAGTGAACAAGCAAGATGGAGATGTCCGCAGGCGTAACGCCGCCAATACGGGACGCTTGACCGATGGAGATCGGCCGGATCTTCGCCAGCTTTTGCTTCGCTTCGGTGGCGATTCCGTGAATCTCATCGTAAATGATATCGTCCGGAATCCGCTTTTTCTCCATCTTCCGAAGCCGTTCCACTTGCGCGAGCTGCTTCTCAATATAGCCGCTGTATTTTACTTGAATTTCGACCTGTTCCTTCATGTCCTCCGTGAGCTCATAAGGAGCCGGAGAAATGCCATGAATGTGCTCATAAGTTACTTCCGGCCGGCGGAGCAAAGACAACAGATCGACGGAGTTGTTCAGTTCGGCGCTGCCAAGTGAAGCAAGCATCGCTTGAACCTCCGGCGTCGGCTTCGTCTTCGTCGTTTTGAGCCGCTCAAGCTCCGCCTCGACAAGCCGTACTTTCTCCTGATAACGAGCATACCGCTCTTCCGTTATTAGCCCGATATCGTAGCCGGTCTGGGTCAGCCGCAGATCCGCATTGTCGTGGCGGAGCAGCAAACGGTACTCGGCACGCGACGTCAGCAAGCGGTAAGGCTCGTTCGTCCCTTTCGTCACCAAGTCGTCGAGCATCACACCGATGTAAGCTTGGGAACGATCCAGAACAACCGGTTCCTTCCCTTGCACTTTGCGGGCCGCATTGATTCCGGCCATAATCCCTTGTCCTGCCGCCTCTTCGTAGCCGGAGGTGCCGTTGATTTGACCGGCGGTAAACAGCCCGTCGATCACCTTCGTTTCAAGCGACGGCTTCAGCTGCGTTGGAATCACGGCATCGTACTCAATAGCATACCCTGTACGCATCATCTCGACCTTCTCCAGCCCCGGAATCGAGCGGAGAATTTGCAGCTGCACATCCTCAGGCATGCTCGTGGAGAGCCCTTGAACGTAATATTCCTTCGTATTGCGGCCTTCCGGCTCCAAGAAAATTTGATGCTTTGGCTTATCGCTGAAGCGTACGATCTTATCTTCGATGGACGGGCAGTATCTCGGTCCCGTACCTTCGATCGCTCCGGAGAACATCGGAGCTCGGTGCAAATTATCGTTGATGATTTGGTGCGTTTCCTCCGACGTATACGTCAGCCAGCAAGGCAGCTGATTCGGCACTTCCTCCGTCGTATCGTAGGAGAAAAACTTCGGTTTCTCGTCCCCGGGCTGGATCGACGTTTTGCTAAAATCGATCGTATCCTCATGCACCCGCGGCGGCGTCCCCGTCTTAAAACGGACCAGCTCCAAACCGTGCTTGCGCAGATTTTCCGACAGCTTGACGGCCGGCTGCTGGTTGTTCGGTCCGCTCTCGTACATCAGTTCGCCCATAATGATCTTGCCGCGCAGATACGTGCCTGTCGTCAGTACGACCGTTTTCCCCATATATACTGCGCCGCTTTTGGTAACGACACCCTTGCACACGCCGTCCTCGACGATCAGCTCTTCCACCATACCTTGACGAAGCGTCAAGTGGTCCTGCTTCTCAATCGTCTCCTTCATCGCGTGTTGGTACAAAAATTTATCGGCTTGTGCCCGCAAAGCATGCACAGCCGGTCCTTTCCCCGTGTTCAGCATGCGCATTTGAATATACGTTTTGTCGATGTTGCGGCCCATTTCCCCGCCGAGCGCATCGATTTCGCGCACGACGTGCCCTTTCGCCGGTCCGCCGACGGAAGGGTTGCACGGCATAAAAGCAATCATATCCAGATTGATCGTAAGCAGCAGCGTCTCACAGCCCATCCGGGCTGCCGCCAAAGCCGCTTCGCTGCCGGCATGACCGGCTCCGATCACAATGACATCATATTGACCTGCAGTGTAAGTCATTCTTCCAACCTCCTAACCCTTTTCGAGAAGTTATTTACCCAAACAAAATTGCGAAAAAATCTGATCTATTAACGATTCGCTTACCGAGTCCCCGATAATTTCCCCGAGGTGCTCCCAAGCGTTGCGAATGTCGATTTGAATCATATCGATCGGCACGAAAGCCTCCGCTGCTTCGTGTGCCTCCGTAAGAGCCGATCTCGCCTGCTTCAGCAGATGAATATGACGAGCGTTGCTCACATAAGTCAGGTCACTTGATTCTACCTGACCGCTGAAAAAAATACTAGCGATAGCTTTTTCCAAGTCTGCGATGCCCTGCTGAGCAAGCAGCGACATCCGCACAACCCGGTCCTCGCCGAACGCTTCCTTCAAAACCTCTTCCTCAATAAGCTGCGGAAGATCCTGCTTGTTGATAATCGCGATCACCTGACGGTCTTTCAACTGGTCAATCAGCACGTACTCATCCGGCTGCAACGGCTCCGCCCCATTGCATACGAACAGGATCAAATCCGCGTCCGACAGCGCCTGTCGCGACTTTTCCACACCGATCTGCTCGACCAGATCCGACGTCTCCCGAATCCCGGCCGTATCGAGCAGCTTCAGCGGAATGCCGTTCACATGCACGTACTCCTCCACCACATCGCGAGTCGTCCCGGCAATTTCGGTGACGATGGCCCGCTCCTCCTGTGCCAAAGTATTGAGCAACGACGATTTGCCCACATTCGGCCGGCCGACGATTGCCGTAACCAGACCTTCCCGCAAAATCTTGCCCTGCTGGGCCGTGGTCAGCATGCGTTCGATATCCGACAACGCGTCCGCACATTTCTCTTTGATAAAAGCGTTCGTCATCTCTTCCACATCGTGCTCCGGGTAATCGATATTGACCTCGATGTGCGCCATCAGCTCGACCAGACGATGACGAAGCTCCTTAATCGTCTTCGATAAGCTGCCCTCCGACTGCTTGAGCGCAATGCGAAACGCCCGATCCGACTTGGCGCGGATCAGGTCGATGACCGCCTCCGCCTGGGACAAGTCGATCCGGCCGTTTAAAAAGGCCCGCTTCGTGAACTCACCCGGCTCGGCAAGCCGCGCTCCGTGCTCCAGCAGCAGATCCAGCACCTTCCGCACCGAGACGAAGCCCCCGTGACAGCTAATTTCGACTACGTCTTCCTTTGTAAACGACCGCGGCGCGCGCATCACCGTCACGAGCGATTCCTCCACCCGGGCGCCGGTTTCCGGATCGTGAATATAGCCGTAATTCACCGTATGCGTCGGCACATCCGCAAGCTTCGATTTCCCTGTAAAAATTTTATCGCACACGGGCACCGCTTCATCGCCGCTGACGCGAATGACCGCGATCCCTCCTTCGCCCATCGGGGTGGCAATCGCCGCAATGGTGTCTTGATTCATGATAGCACCTCTATCTGACTTTCTTCGTAATTAAAGAAAAAGCAATGAGGTCATTACGGACATGACATCATTGCAATGTGGCAATCAACGTAAAACGATAACGATTCGGCGGTTCGGCTCGTCTCCGCGGCTGAACGTGCGAACCTTGTCGTGCTGCTGCAACCAAGCGTGAATCACCTTGCGTTCCGCAGGCGACATCGGCTCCAGCACCACTTCCTTGCGCGTCCGGACGACGCGTTCCGCCAGCCGGTCGGCCAGCTCCTGCAGCGTCTTGGTCCGGCGCTCGCGAAACTGCTCGGCGTCCAGCACGATGCGCACATGACGGTCCGAAAAGCGGTTCGCGACAATATTGACCAAGTACTGCAGCGCATCCAGCGTCTGGCCGCGGCGCCCGATCAGCATGCCGAGCTCCGAGCCATGCAGATGAAGCTGCGTACCGTCCTTGTCCTGCTTTTGTTCGATTCGCACATCCAGCTTCATGCTGCGGAGAACCTCCTGCAGGAACGCGACCGCTTCCTCGATCGCATCGGGCAGCAGCTCAAGCTCCACCCGGGCGTCCTTCGCCCCGATGAGGCCGAACAAGCCTTTGGAGGGCTGCTCCAGCACGCTGATTTTCACCCGTTCCTCCGGCACGCCCAGCTGCCCGAGTCCGTTTTTGACGGCTTCGTCAATCGTTTTACCCGTAACCACGATTTTCTTCATATCATCGCACCCTTACTTTTTAGATCCGCCCTTTTTATTAGGTACACCATAAATAAAGTAAGATTGAACAATGGTGAACAGGTTGCTGTATACCCAGTAAAGCGGCAGCGCCGAAGCGAAATTCATCGCCATCACGAAAATAAGAATCGGGAAAATAAACATCAGGCTTTGCATTTGCGGGTTCATTTGCGACGACATCATTTTTTGCTGCAAGTACGTCGTTAGCGCAGCCAGGAGCGGCAGGATATAATAAGGATCTTTCGTGCCGAGCTGCATCCACAGGAAGGAATGCTCCCCGATGTGGTGGTTGCGCATAATCGCGTTATAAAGCGCAATCAAAATCGGCATCTGTACAAGCACCGGAAGACAACCGGCAAGCGGATTGACGCCTTCCTTCTGGAACAGCTTCATCGTCTCTTCCTGCTGCTTTTTCACGTCGTCTTTATGTTTTTCCTTCAGCTTCTGCAGTTCCGGTTGCAGCTCCTGCATCCGCTTTGAACTCTTGTATTGTTTCAACGTCAACGGCAATATAATGAGCCGGATAATAATCGTTACGATAAGAATCGATAATCCGTACTGTCCCCCGAACAGGTTAGCGAACCAGTCGAGCGTATTGGCCAGCGGCCCTACGGCATACTTGTCCCACATACTGTTGGTCGGGTCGATGGGGGCGTTGGCGGGGCTGCATCCAGCCAGCAGCAGCAATACCGACACGAGCGGTATATATTTCAGTAATCGACGCGTCAAAAGAGTATCCTCCCAGTATCATCTTTTCCAATAATCAACTATATCATATCTTTGGACACAAAGAAACTGATCCCCGCGAATCACTGGCCTCGAAGGCAGCGTACCATCGCGAAGCTCAGCCTGGTCCCGGACTATTTTCTTTGCGCAAGCAGCAGCGACGCCCGTTTGAACACGTGCAGCACGCTCTTTTCCATCTCGTGATAGGACATTTCGGCCGCCGGCTTCCTGGCAATGAGGATCAGATCGTACCCTTCCGGAATCCGGGCGGCGTTCAATCGCACAATCTCCTTTAGAAGGCGCCGGATCCGGTTGCGCACAACGGCGTTGCCGAGCTTCTTGCTGACCGAAACCCCAAGCCGAAACGAAGCCTGCTGCGGCTGCGCTTTATAATACAGAACGAACTGGTGATTCGCAGCGGATTTGCCGTGACGATATACCTTATCGAAATATTCTCTTTTGGTCAGTCGGTTTTTCTTTTCCACGCGGCATCGCTCCATATGATCAATCCTTAGCGGCATAGGCTTTCCTATCGTTCGCGAATTCGACCCGATTTAAACGAATGCAACAAAAAAGACCACCTGTCAGTGGTCTCTCGTCTTATGCGCTCAGTACTTTTCTTCCTTTTTGACGGCGAGCAGCCAAAACTTTGCGGCCGTTCTTCGTGCTCATTCTTTTACGGAAGCCATGAACTTTTTTGCGCTTTCTAACGTTCGGTTTGAAAGTCGGTCTCATCTATCGTGCACCTCCTCGAAGGATTTGGTTCCCAATCCCCAAAAATACCTTTTAACATTAAACCACTTTACGGGTCAAAAGTCAACTTCCAGCATACAAAAAGTTATGCACAGGCTTCGGCCAAATTCGACCATTTCCCCCCTGTGAATAAAAAAATCGGGTTTTCCACCGCTCTTGTCGAATTGTAAACAGATTATAAACAATATCTAGTGCTGTTGATAACTTATATACACAAGGTCTTGGGTATGTGGATAATCCCAAACATTCCATTGCGAACGCGGGTCTTTTTTGATATCATGAATATGTTTTCCTTTGTGGATACGGATTTTTTTCAACAATGTTATCAACAGCCTGTGGATATCTCTGTGAACAATTTTCAGTGCCTCTGTATAATGAAAATTTCGTAAACCTGCACATTGTGGATAGTTTCGACAGCATCTGATTTTTTTCTACAG
>NZ_BSDJ01000016.1 GCF_027925525.1 Paenibacillus tyrphae
CTTCGCGGCAGAGCAGCTGGCCGCGGCGCCGTTCGGCGCGGCCGAGCTCGAATGCCGCGGCGAGCACGTGTACGCCGCGCCGGCGGGGCTGCCGCCGCTGGACGGCATCCGGGTCATCCGCCCCGGATGGTACCTCGGCAGCGTGACCAAGCAGCGCTTCACGCCTTCGCACGCGCTGGCGATGGGCCTGCGCGCGGAAGAGGCGCTGCGCACGGTGACGTTCACGGCCGATGATCCACGGGCCGTGCGGTATTTGAAGGGCGAGACGCTGGAGCTTGCCCCGGGCGAGCTTTGCACCGCGGCGGATGGCGTACCTGCTAAAGGATATGCCCTCGTGTGTATCGACGGGTATCCCGTCGGTTGGGCGAAAGTACAGGACGGAATGCTGAAGAACGAATATCCCCCCGGTTGGAGGTGGACATAAGATGAAAGCAACGCTACGTCTGGACAAGCTGCTGGCTCATACGGGCTTCGGCACCCGCAGCGAAATCAAACAGCTCGTGAAGCGCGGCCTCGTCAGCGTCGACGGCAAAACGGCGAAGGATAGCGGAATGCAGGTGAATCCCGAGCGGGATCGCATTACGGTCGACGGCGAGCCGGTGATCTATCGCGAATTCGTCTACTTAATGCTTCATAAGCCGCAAGGCGTCGTGTCGGCAACGGAAGATACGAGAGACCGTACCGTACTCGATCTGCTGGATGAGCAGTACTCGCATTTTGACATATTCCCGGTCGGGCGGCTGGACAAAGATACTGAAGGGCTGCTGCTGCTGACGAACGACGGCAAGCTGGCGCACAACCTGCTGTCGCCGCGAAAGCATGTTCCGAAGACGTATTATGCCGAAGTGAACGGTGCCGTGAACCAAAGCGACATGGACGCGTTCGCGCACGGCGTTACCCTCGATGACGGCTATGTAACGATGCCGGCCGAATTGATCGTGCTGCACTGCGGCCGTCCCGAAGCGGGCGAGCATTCCCGCATCGAATTGACCATACATGAAGGTAAGTTTCATCAGGTGAAACGAATGTTTCAAGCCGTAGGCAAGCAGGTGACCTATCTGAAACGGTTGTCCATGGGACCGCTGAAGCTGGACCCGGCGCTGCCGCTCGGGCAGTCGCGGGAATTGACGGAGGCAGAGCGGCAAAGCCTGCTGGCCCATGGGGAATAGCTTTTCAACCTGCCTATAGAGAGAAGAAGTACAAGGGAGCGGAGAAAAATGAACTATCGCATCATTGCGCTTGACGTGGACGGTACGCTTTTGAACGACGATTATGAAGTAACGGACAAAACGGTGGAAGCGCTGCGCATGGCGCACGAAGCGGGGGCCCGGATCGTATTGTGTACCGGCCGGGGCCCGGCCAATGCGATCCCGGTGCTGGAGCGTTTGGGCCTTACGGGCGTGCTGATCACGCATAACGGGGCGGCGACCGTCGAGACACCGGGGCCGAAGCTGCTGCATCAATTCGGCTTCGACGTGCAGGAGCTTGCGGAGCTCATCCGCTATTGCCGCGAGCAGAGGGTTCATTTTGATGTGAATACCGCGCTGGATATGTTCGTCGAGAAAGTCGGCGAGCGGGAAGCGGCGATGTACGAAAAATTTATGGTTTCTCCCGAGCGAGTGGAGGACGTGCTGAGCATGACCGTTCCGCTCGTGAAGCTTACGATGTTTGGGTCGGAGGAAGAGATGGACGCGGTCGAACGGGACTTGGCGCGAGTATCGCTGCCTCCGAGCGTTCATGCGCTGAGAAGCGGGGTGCACTTTGTCGACGTGATGTCGAAGGAAGTATCCAAGGGCCGTGCCCTGCAGGCGCTTGCCGCGCAATGGGACATTGCTCCCGAACAAATCGTGGCCATGGGCAACTATTTTAACGACATCGATATGATCCGGTTTGCCGGGCTCGGGATAGCGATGGACAATTCCCCGGACGCGGTCAAAGAGGCCGCCGATGCCGTCACGCTGTCCAATAACGACGACGGCGTGCACGAAGCGCTGCGCCGTTACGTGCTGCCTTTTGGGGAGTTCCGCGCATAGTTTTCCGTCAGAGAGGGACATGCTATGAGGGTAGATAACTCCGCACTGCGCGAGTGCATAACCTGATTGGAGGGGACCCGAATGACGCATGTCAGCTTAAGACCGGATCTGAGGACGGCGGGCGGCGAAGTCAGCGACATCATGTTCAAAAATCGGTTTGTGGGCACGTTAACTCTCGTCTTCCGTGAATCCGACCGAATCGCAGGCGCGCTCCAATTGGAGAAGGAAGTGCTTGACGACGCGGAGAAAGACGAGGTATTCGATGCGGTCCACCAGTATGTGGACTCCCTGCTGGACGCGCTGCAGGCAAAAGGGTGCGAGGTGATGGTCACCTACAGCAGCTTTGACCATGTGATCGCTTCGGAACGGGAAGCGTCTGCTTATGCCGGGATCGTCTCGACGGAAGAAGATTTCGATTACGACTCGGATTGGATCGATAACGATACGCGTCTTGAAGACGAGCCCCCTGGGGAGCGGAACGACTTCACCATGGCAGATTTCGAGCTGGTGCTGGTCGGCGAAGACGAGGACGGACTGGAATACCATCTTTACGATAGAGACGAAGATTTTGTTGCCGAGATACTTCTTCAAATCGAAGACCGCGAAGTGACCGGCACCGTCTTTTGGATGATCGAACCGACCGAAGCCGAGCTGGATATCGTGGCCGATCTGCTTGTGCTCGATTTCGACGAGGACGAAGTGGACCGCTTTGAAATTGCAATGAGCTTCGACAACGAGATTTTTGAAGTGATTCAGCTAACCCACGAGGATTTGCTGGCGGAGGAGGACGACTCCGAGGTATTGTGGAGCGGGGACGATGAAGACAAGCCGTACACGGTTATGCTCGTCCGGGATGACAGGGGAGTGCTAACCTATGAAATTTATCAGCAGTCCCGGGGCGGTCTTCCGATCGGCACGGCCACGGTGGATATCAGCGAGCGCCAGCTGACCGGCTTTATCGATTTCCGCGAGCCCGGCAGCACCGACGACCGGGAGCTTATTGCCACACTGCTGATGGAGGAGCTTGATAAGGAGAAAGATTACTCTGCGCTTAACTTGACCATGATGCACAACAACCGGCTGATCGAAGAAGTGCTGTTCGAAACGGAAAACGTCCATTAATTGCAAAAAAGACTTGCTGAAAGCGAAAAGCATATGATAAAATGCTTTCTAATTGAATCGGGACCTTCGGGGCAGGGTGAAAATCCCGACCGGCGGTGAAGGCTCGTACAGAGCTTAAGCCCGCGACTCGTCGATTTCCGCAGCGGAACAGACGACTGACTTGGTGGAATTCCAAGGCCGACGGTATAGTCCGGATGGGAGAAGGTCACAAAGTAGGCATACCGGTTTGAATCGTTTTATCAAAAAAACGGCTCATGGTGAGCTTATTTGCATATGCCCCGTTATCTTAACCGATAGCGGGGCTGACTTCTTTTCGAAGGGTCCTGTTCAAACACCTTGGGAGGTTGTTGAATATGGACAGAGTTTCTGCTGTCGGGTTAAACGGCCGTGTTGCTACGGCCAAATTAAACATGCGGAGCGGACTATGGTTTGTTGTGCTCGGCTCGGCGCTATGGGGCGTCGATCCTTTATTCCGTATCCTGCTGCTTAAATCGTTTACTTCTACGCAAATTGTTTTGATCGAGCACGTGCTGCTGCTCGTCTACGCCTTGCCGATCGTCTGGCTGCACCGGCAGGAGCTGCGCGGCCTGAAGCTGCGCCATCTTATGGCTCTGCTGTTCATCTCGTGGGGTGGCTCGGCTCTCGCGACGATCCTGTTTACCTCGGCCTTCGCTCACGGCAATCCGAATGCCGTGCTGCTGCTGCAAAAGCTGCAGCCGCTGTTTGCGATCATTCTGGCCCGGATCGTGCTCAAAGAAAGCTTGCCGCGACGCTTTGCGCTGCTCTTGATTCTCGCGCTTCTCGGCACCTATCTGCTGACGTTTGGCTGGAAGGCACCGATCGGGCATTGGGGCGATATCGCGACCTGGAGCGGCTTGCTCTCCATCGGGGCGGCTGCGCTGTGGGGCGGCTCGACGGTGATGGGCAGGCTGATGCTCGGACAAATGAAATTCGAGACGGTAACGGCTCTCCGGTTCCTGTTGGCGTTGCCGCTGCTTGTGGCTTTATCGGCGGGTCAGGGAATAGCGCTCGTTCAGCCTGCGAACTCGATTGCTTGGGGTGCAGTGATCGTTAATTTGGTTATGGGCGCTTTCATCCCGGGACTGCTCAGCCTCTTGCTCTACTACCGGGGACTGACCGATACGAAAGCTTCTTATGCAACGTTGGCCGAGCTGTCTTTTCCGGCGGTCGGCTTGCTGATCAACTGGCTGGTGTTCCAACAAGCCGTTACGCCGGACCAACTGGTCGGTTTCGTCATTATATGGGCCGCATTGTTCGGTCTTTCGCGTCAAAGCCAAAGCGAGTGAAAAATAGACTGTCCTTTCGGGACAGCCCCCAGCCTGTTGAGGATCTCAACAGGCTATTTCTTTTGTTTTCGCTATTTATTCATACATCTCGCCATACATCGATTGTAAAAAAATACCGTTAAAAAATAAGTTGTCATCTGTCGAATTAATATAATGGGACATCGTTCCAGTATTTAATAAATTTCATCTAAGGGCGGGCAGAAAAATGAATAGTTTGCAAATTCGGAGCAAATGGAAAGGTTTTACGAACGACAAAGTATTTTTTACGATTAAAAACAAACTCATCTTCACCTTTGTGGTCATACTGCTTGTTCCTACGGTGCTGCTCTCGTATGTCTCATATCAAACGGCAAGGCAAAACGTGGACAGCCAAATGGTCAACTCGTCAAAGGAAGCCGTCGAGCTGATCGATGCCTTATTGAACGATTTTTTCGCGTCCAAGATGCAGCAGGTGGACGCTTTGTCGCGCACCGTCGACTTAAGCGCCGTAAAAGCGGCGGACAACTCCAATATCGGGGTACAGGATTCGGTGCGCCGCCAGCTTCTGATGTACCGGGAAATCGAAAAGGATGCCGATATGGTTTTCGTCGGTACCAAGAACGGTTTGTATATGGATTCCGCCGACGTGACCAAAATAGCTGTCGATTACGATCCTCGCGAGCGCGCCTGGTTTAAGCAGGCGGTAGAAAACAAGGGCAAGATCGTCATCACCTCTCCTTATACCTCCTCGGCCACGGGGAATCTGGTGTTCACCGTTGCGAAAGAAACGGCCGACGGCCGGGGCGTCGCTGCCATGTCGATCTCGACCAAGAAGCTTGCCGAAATCACCCGTACGGTAAGCATCGGCAAGGAAGGGTTTGTTTTCATTTCGGATCAGGACCGGAAATACGTGTATCATCCTACCAGCGAAATCGGAAGTCCAATGCCCGAGGGCGAGATGACGAGCAATTTATACAAAACCGATACAGGATATTTCCAGTACAAGATGGACGGCGTCTTGAAGAAAATGATGTTTTCCACCAATGCGTCTTCGGGTTGGAAAATCGCCGGCACCATGTATGAATCGGAAATTGCCGATGCGGCTTCTCCGATTTTGAAATCTACGCTCATCGTGTTGGTTTTGTCCACATTGATCGGCTCTTTGATGGTAGCGGCGATTATTTTCTCGGTTCTGAAGCCGCTGCGGAAAATTAACGAAGCTTCGCTGTTGATCAGCGAAGGCGATTTGACGAAACAAATCGAGATCGCCCGTGCCGACGAACTGGGGGTATTAAGCTCGAACTTTAATAAAATGGCTTCGTCGCTGCGAGCCTTGATCTACAAGGTTAACGACAATGCGATGCAGCTTGCCGCGTCCGCCGAACAGCTATCGGCGAGCTCCGAGCAAATTACGGAAGCGGGCAAGCAGGTCGCTCAGGCGGTGCAAGAAATCGCCAACGGCTCGGCGCAGCAAGTGGTGCAAATCGGCGAAACGAACCGGGAGATGAACGACATGGCCTCCCAGCTGCAGGCCATCTCCCATAATACCGACGCCGTCTCCGATTCGGCGCAGCATACGCAAGAGACGGCTCAAGACGGCACGGAAGCGATCCGGACCGTTATCGATCAAATGAATGCCATCGGGCAAAAAGTGAAGACGCTGTCCGACGATGTAACGGGGCTCGGGGATCGTTCCAAGCAAATTGTATCCTTCACAACCGTGATTACGGAAATTGCTTCCCAGACCAATCTGCTGGCGCTCAATGCGTCCATCGAAGCTGCGAGGGCCGGAGAGCAGGGGAAAGGCTTTGCGGTTGTCGCCGCCGAAATCAAGAAATTGGCAGAGCAGTCCAGCGCTTCGGCCAAGCAGATTTCGCAATTGATCGCCGCCATTCAAAAGGATACGGACATGACCGTGGACAGCATGGAAACGGTGACGCACGAAGTGGAGCAAGGAATGCTAAAAGCGGACATGGCAGGCAGGTCGTTTGAACAAATCCTGAGCTCGCTGGACAGCGTAGCCGTTCAAATCACCCAGGTCTCGCAAGCGACGCAAGGAATGGCTGCAAATTCCGAAAATGTCTTGAACGCCGTCGATGCCGTATCGAATATTTCCGAAGATACCGCGGCGTGCATTGAACAAGTGGCGGCAAGCACGGAAGAGCAGCTTGCTTCTATGGAAGAAATCGCATCTTCCTCCGCGTTGCTGAGCAAAATGGCGGAAGAGCTTCAAGAAACCGTCGCGAAATTTAAAGTCTAGGCTTCTCATATACAAAAAGCAGCATGCGGTCACAATCGATCGCATGCTGCTTTTTTGCCAAGGGTGTGCATGGTATGGGAGAGGAATTACCGGCGCAGCCCTTTCGGATAATGGTTTTTAACTTGCGTTCCCGATTGCTTGCCCCAGCCGAGCGGGAAGCCGTCCACCGTGACGAGTGTCCAGCCGCTGCGTGCTTCGGGCCCGTCCACGGTCTCGCCCCGGAGGTAGCGTTCCGCTTCGCCGCTCCCTGCGGCCAGATTCACCGTAAGCCGGGCTTGGTCGGCATTCGTCAGCGCAAGGGCCAGCGCATGCGCCGGCTCCGCGCGGTCCTTCTTCACCTCGGCGAGGTGAAGGCCGGGGCGCAGCGTCTTGAGCCCTTGAAGCATGGTGCTGCTAAAAGGGATACCGGCTGGCGCGGGCAGCAGGTAGAGCTGCTCGCCGAACAAGACTGGCTCGCCCGGCGGAAGCTCGAATCCAGCCGCAAGCGCCTCCTCGGCGAACCGCTGGAACAGCCGCATGGCTGTCTCCTCCGGGCGCCCGGCGCCGCGCTTCGCTTTGCCGGCTTGTCGCGTACGCGGGGCTGCCGGGCCCGTCATCGCCGCATGCGGCTCGTCCGGCGTCCCTTCCAGCCGCAGCACGGCGACAAAATGCCCCTCGCCGCGGTGCAGGTGCGGCCAAATCCGCTCCGTCCGTTCGAGCCGCAGTTGCGGGTACTGATGGAGCAACTCGTTGACGGTGCGCTCGTTCTCCTGCTCGTTGAACGTGCAGGTGGAATAGGCGAGCCGTCCGCCCGGCTTGAGCATCGCAACCGCGGATTGCAGAATGTCAAGCTGCCGCGCCGCGCACATCTCGACGTGAGCTGGCGACCATTCGGCGATCGCCTCCGGGTCTTTGCGGAACATGCCTTCCCCCGAGCAGGGAGCGTCGACCATCATTTTATCGAAAAAGCGGGGAAAACGTTCGGCAAGCTGCTGCGGCGTAGCGCTGACGACGACGGCGTTCGTGACGCCCATCCGCTCGATATTTTCGGATAAGCTCTTGGCGCGGACCGGATGAATTTCATTGCTGATCAGCAGCCCTTGGCCCGCCAGCTTCCCGGCGATGTGCGTCGATTTTCCGCCCGGTGCGCCGGCGAGGTCAAGCACGATGTCCCCCGGCTGCGGGTCCAGCAGCTCAACGGCGGACATGGCGGACGGTTCTTGGATATAATACAGCCCTGCCGCGTGGTAGGGATGCTTTCCGGGCTTCGTTTCTTCCCGGTAATAGAAGCCTGTCTCGCACCAGGGGACGGGCTCCAGCCCGAACGTGCCGCGCAGACGCTCCAGGACGGGACCGCCGCTCCTCGAATCGATTTTAGCGGGGTTCATTCGCAAGCCCTGCGTGCGGGGCTGTTCATAGCTTCGCAGGAACGTTTCGGCGCTCTCGGGAAGCTGCATTTGCATTTGTCGGATATAAGCTTCTGGCAAACGGATCATAGAGGACATGTCGAACTCCTTTTATGGCTGTCGGTATCCCTACATTATACAAGCTTCGCCATATTGTGAGAAGCTAAGACGGCATGCTATAATTGTTTGGTCCTTTTGGGAGAGGTGAACGAGAATGACATACGAAATTCCGAAAAAAGTACAAGCGTTAGGCGAAGACATTCAGCGGAGCGAGCTTAAATACCACGACAGGGAAGTGCTCGTCTCTAAGGAATTTACGTTCGATAGCGCCCATCATTTGCATTGCTACGAGGGCAAATGCAAAAGCCTGCACGGGCATACGTATAAACTTCAGGTCGTCATGCGCGGCAAGGTCGACGACCGGGGCATTACGATCGATTTTGCGGATATCAAGCGAATCGCAAAAGAACGCATCATCGACCGGCTGGATCACCGTTACTTGAACGAAGTGCTGCCGCCGATGAATACGACCGCGGAAAATATGGTCGTCTGGATATACGAGCAGCTTCGCGACGCACTGCGAAGCGAAGGGCTGTTCCCGGCAGTGCGGCTGGAGGAAGTCCGCCTGTGGGAGACGCCGACCAGCTATGCGGCCGTCACGGCGCGTTTGATGGGAGATGATCCGGCATGATCCGGCTGCCGATGGTGGAAATTTTCGAGACGGTCGAAGGCGAGGGCACGCGGGCCGGTTTTCCGACCGTGTTCGTGAGACTGTTCGGCTGCAATCTGCGCTGCACGTGGTGCGATACGAAGTACAGCTATCCGCCGGCCGAGGCCGAATTTACGATGACGATCGAAGAGATTGTAGCCGAGGCGGCACGTTACCGTTCGCGGCACGTCTGTCTGACCGGGGGCGAGCCGCTCCTGTACGGCGATAAATCCGCGGCTCTCATCGAGGCGCTGGTTGCGACCGGCCGCTACGACGATCTGCATATCGAGACGAACGGCGCCATCGACCTGACGCCCTTTCTGGAGCGGATCGAATCGCCCATAGTTCGCTACATTATGGACTACAAGCTGCCCGATTCCGGCGAAGAGGAACGGATGATCACGACCAATCTGGCGAAGCTGCGCCCGCAGGACGAGCTGAAGTTCGTGATCGGGAGCGAGCGGGATTTTCATGCGGCCAAAGCGCTGCTCGAAGCGTACCCGACCCGGGCGCTGCCGCTGTTCAGCCCGGTTTGGGAAACGATGCCTCCGGCCAAGCTGGTCAGCTTGATGCTGGAGCATGGCTTGTCTCGGGTGAAGTTGAACATGCAGATGCATAAAATCATTTGGGACCCTGCGGCCCGCGGGGTTTAACCATACGAATGAAGGTGTGAATGATGAAAAAAGCAGTCGTTATTTTGAGCGGGGGGCTGGATAGCACAACCTGCATGGGAATGGCTCAGGACGCCGGGTACGACGTTTACCCGATCACGTTCGATTACGGGCAGCGTCAAAGGCGCGAGATCGAGAACGCGCGGCAGGTGGCCGAATTTTATAAAACGGCTAGCCGTCATAAAGTGATTGCGCTCGGCTTTTTGAAGGAGTTCGGGGGCAGCGCCTTGACCGACGAATCGATTGAGGTTCCGCCGGCCGGCGAGAGCGGTGCGGTCGATTCGGATATTCCCGTGACTTACGTGCCGGGACGCAATCTGCTGTTTCTCTCGATCGCGACTTCCTATGCGGAAACGATCGGAGCGGAAGCGATCTATATCGGCGTCAACGCGCTTGATTACAGCGGCTACCCGGACTGCCGCCCGGAATTTATCCGGAAGGTGGAGGAAGTGATGGCGCTGGCGACGCGTGTCGGTGTGGAAGGCGGTCCGATTCGCATCGAAACGCCGCTGATTCATTGGACGAAAGCCGAAATTATTCGCGAAGGGATGCGGCTTGGCGTGCCGTATCATTTGACCACCTCATGCTACAACGGGCAGGAGGAAGCATGCGGTGTTTGCGACAGCTGCCGACTGCGCTTGAAAGGTTTCGACGAAGCGGGAACGGCCGATCCGATAGCTTATCAATAAAAAAGTTCAAGGGGCTGCCCCTCATTCGTTTGCGAATGGGAGCAGCCCTTTGCTTTACGTTCTGAAATTAGTTCACGCCGACGGCAGTGTACGCTTTTTTAACGGCGTCCACTTGGGAGGAATTCGCTCCGAACAAGTCGGTTGCCGCTTGAATGGCAGCGGCGCGGATGGCCGAGAAGTTCGAAGTCGGAGTCAGGTAATTCGTGAGGGCGTCGTAGAAAATTTGTTCAGCCGCACTGCGTCCGATCCCGTTCACAGTTACGCCATAGTGCGTGCCGCCTTGAGCGATCAGGTAGAAGGCTTTGTTGTTGATACCGCTGTTCGTATGCACGCCACCGTTATCGGAAGGACCGGTGTAACGGTCTTGATAGCGGTCAGGCTGTCTGTAGAGCTTCGGATTTTCCATAGAACGGAGAGCGCCCGCATTGAGGGTTATCAAGTCGCCGATCAGCCAGTTTTTGCCTTCGATCGCATTCCCGAAAATATCGGAGATCGATTCGTTCAGCGCCCCGGACTCGCCGTAGTATTCCAGATTAGCCGTTCTTTCCGTAACGCCGTGAGTCAATTCGTGGCCGATAACGTCCGGATCGGCAGGGAACGATCTGAAGGTTACGCCGTCACCGTCTCCGTATACCATTTGCACGCCGTTCCAGAAGGCGTTGTTGTATCTGCTGGAGTAGTGCACGGTCGATTTAAGCTGGAGACCGTTGCCGTCAATGCTGTTGCGGCCGAACTTGTTTTTATAGTAATCGTACACTTTGCCGGTATAGGCATGCGCATCGACCCCTGCGCCGTCGTTCCAAATATTGTTGGAACTGGTGAGCAGCGATCCGGGCAGAGATGTCCGGTTTCCTGCGCTGTAAGTGACGATTCCTTGTCCGCGCGTCGTATCCTTCAATTGATAGCTGGAGCCGGATTGGGTGGTCGTAAACGTTTTCGTGTCTCCGAGTACGCCTTTTCCGGTACCCGTCGCGTGAGCGAGGATGTCGTACTTGAACAAAATGCTGCCGTCGTCGGCGCTGATGAAGTAGCGCGTGCGGACCGCCTCCGGTTCGAGAACGTTAACCTCCGTTACATAGGCGAGGACCGGCTGTCCGTTGTGCAAGTAAACGTACAGATCCGCTTTTGGCGCGTTTTGCGGTTCACCCAGCTTGCCGATGGCGGCTTCGGTATCTTTCTGGGCAACGGCGATCGCCTGCGCTTCGCTGATTTGCGAATTCAAGCTTTTCGAAACCTGCTGCTGCTGATCGGGAAGCAGGCTGCCGATCAGCGAGGTGACTTGTCCTTCTTTGTTGATGTGAATTGTCTGTACGCCGCCGTATACGGGAACGCCTCCCACAAGCTGCTGCAGACGGTAGTGCGTGGTTCCCGTTTTCTCGTCGGTCGTTTGCCCGATAATTTTCAACTGCTTCTTCAGATCGACGGATTTGCCGATCTGGAAGCTTTCCTGCTTGGATTCGAGATACTTCCAGATTTTTTCCTCTCCCGATACGCCTTGCGGCGCGCTCCAGCTTTCCCCGGTAATCAATTTAGGGGCCAAGTTCCCCAGCGGAGCGGGTTGATCTTGTGGAGCAGCATGCACGGCTTGCACGCTCCCGAGCAAAAATGCTCCTGTAATAACCGATGCCCATACTTTTAACATAAACATCATCTCTCCTTTTTAATTGTTTTCCGATCGGTTTAGAATGAATTTGCGATTGATTAAACCGATGGCGGGATGCAAAGCAAATTTAAAGCAGGTCTCGTCGAAGGTGATTACTACAGAAGCGAACATCTGGAGGCAAGGCAGAATAAATCGAAGTGAAAGCATGAGGCATGTACAACTAAAATAGGGGCGTCGGGTGACGATACAAGGTTTTCGCTAGAAAGCATCACCTCTTTCATCAAGTGGTTAATTCTTTTGAGGTAACACCGTAGGAGGTAATCGTAGTTCGTCGAAACATCAGGTAAAATATTCCAACGAGGACTACTTGATAATTATATTAAACCAATTTTTAAATTTTTCAATACCCTTTTAAGTAAAAATTTTCCTTCTAAACCATAAAAGGTTCTTTAGGCTTAGCTTACAGGGCGAATGGTCCCCTTCGTTTTGTCGAAATGCGATGAATCGTAAGTCGGATGAGGATTTTGGGGGGCTGAGGTCCTGGGTAAGGAATAAGAATGGATTCGGTCAAGGGGCGTCAGGCGGGAAGAACGTGCGGCAAATTGGCTGAAATTCACGAACTTGCGGAAATACAAATCAGCCCTCCGTCCGGCAGGAAAGCTCGGACAAAGGGCTAAATCCGTTAGGTTGGAGGGAAAATCATGCGGACGCTGCGGCCTCAGCCAGCCGTAGCTTGGTCAGTCAGCAGCAGCGGACCGTCTTCGGTGATGGCGATCGTATGCTCGTATTGGGCGGAAAGCCGTCCGTCTGCCGTTCGCGCCGTCCAGCCGTCTGCTTCGACGTACATATGATGCGTACCGGCGTTGATCATCGGCTCGATCGTAAACACCATGCCTTCCTTCAAACGTACACCTCTGCCGGGCAGCCCGACATGTGCGTAGTTGGGCTCTTCGTGCAGATCCCGGCCGATGCCGTGGGCGAGCAGATCGCGCACGACGGAGTATCCGTTTCGCTCCGCATGGGATTGGATCGCGTGCGTGATATCCCCGAGGCGGTTGCCGGCGAAGGCCCGAGCGATGCCGAGATCGAGGCATTGCTTGGTCACTTCCATCAGCCGCCGGGCTTCGTCGGAAATGGAGCCTACCGCGTAGCACCAGGCGGAATCGCCCAGCCAGCCGTCGACTTCTGCGACGATATCGATGGTGACGATGTCGCCTTCCCGAAGAGGCGTACGACTCGGAAACCCGTGGGCGATCACATCGTTGACGGAGGCGCAGGTGGCGTACTTGTACCCATTGTAGCCTTTGGTAAACGGTCGGCCGCCGTGCTTCGTGATCATCGTATCCACGAGATCTTCGATTTCGAACGTTGTGATGCCGGGCTGTACCAGCTTGGCGATTTCCCGGTGACAGGCGGCGACCAGTTGGCCGGCTTGCTTCATAAGCTCAATTTCCTGCTTGGTTTTCAAAATAATCATTGGGTTAATGTCCCTTCTTTTTCGATACTGCGAACTAACGAATCGGCGATCTCGTCGGTATCCGGCTCCTCATGGCCGTGATGAATCCATAAACCGGCGCAGCCGATCATGGAGCCAAGCAGAAGATTCGCCCGTTTCTCGGGCTCCTGCGCCCCGAGCTGTTGAATAGCCGACACGAGAGGACGGTACAGCTCAACTTGGAACTGATCGTACAGCTTTTGAAAGCGGCCGCCCGGGACCTGCTGAAAGTTTTCCCAGATCATCTTATACAAAATATAGACGGACCGGTCGCGAAACCATTGCCGCAGCAGGAGCGTGCCGTACCGGCGGAGCTGCTGCCCGGGAGGCCGGGGAGCGCCGAACGCTTCCTCGGTCGTTTGTCTGGCATCGTGGAACGCCTGCCACAGCATGTCATCGAGCAGAGCGTGCTTGTTTTTGTAATAATGGTACACGGTGCCGTAGCCCAGATTCGCTTTGGTTGCGACGTCGCGCATTTCCATCGTAATGCCCTGCTCCAAATATACCTCGGCCGCGGCTTGCATAATTTGATTTACCCGGAGAAGCCGGATTTCTTCGTTTTGCTCTTTCGTTCGGGGAGACAAGCGATCACCTCTTTTTTTGACCTACTGTAATGTCAATCATAAACAATCCTGCCGCCGTTTGCAATATTTCCCGGTTTGGAATCCGCGGTGGCCTGGCAGAGCGCAGGCTGATACTCCGGATAACGTGAGTCGGGCGTCCTGCAAGTCCGTACTGTTCGGTCCCATGGGGCGGTTCATTTTCCGGTTGGACAAGCTTATTTTGGGTTCCATGGAATAATATGTTACAATGGAAAAACCACGATAGAATGGCTTTTAGGGCGGTCGGCTAGCCTCCTGGAACGGAGGTGATGGCCTATGGAGGTATACCAAGCACTTACCTTGATGTTCGGGTTCGGGATGTTCATCTTGGCTTTGCTAACGTACCTTAACAAAAAGAAATAGACCGCCCTCGGTCAAAGCAGCGGTCCTTTCTTGATCCTCATACAATTGTCTAAGCCACCGCCCTGAGAAGCGGCTATTGTGCGGGAGTGCGGATGTTCGCGGCATCCGCATTCCTTTTTCAGTATACGCATGTTGGCGGAACGTGATACTTTCTATTTATAGTTTACATGGCCTTGTCTGTCCTGACAATAGAGTAATAGATTCGGTTGTGGTACTATAGAACAGAATCCTAAAAAAGAGAGAGGGATGTCTCACATGACGAAAAGCAGTGATAACGTGCAGAACCGGTTTTTGGATCGGCTCATCGCGGAAAAGATACTTGTCACCCTAATTACGAAGAACGGCGTCCAAATGCAGGGCACCTTGAAATCGACGGACCGGTACACGATCCTGATCGAAGTCAAAGGAAAAGATACGCTGATTAATAAAGTCGCGGTATCTACGATCGTATCAAGCAAGCGCCTGCCTATTTAATCCGCATCGTGTGACAACCGAAGGACCGCCCGTGTTACGGCAGCGGTCCTTTCCTCTTCGCATGAAAAAAAAGTCCGGTTCTCCCGGAGCTGCCGGGGCCGGACTTTCCTGCCGTTCATTTCGACTCATACGAAAATTCCACCGCTTCTTGAGGGCTTTCCGCCGTCTGCTCGTCCTTGCTGAGAAGCTGCTTTTCTTTCCAGAACATGACGGTCAGCATCCGCTCGATCCATTCCTTATCCGTCTCGGTCAGCTCGATTCCGTCGAAGATCAGGTCGTTCTCGCGCAGAAAACGGCGCAGGTTTACCCGCGGCTTCTTATAGCTTCCTTCCTCCTTGTCGGAGTCCGTTTTCTCCAAGTAGCCTGCAATTTGCATCAGCTCGGTATAGGGAATATTCAATCCCTCGGACAGCTTCATCAGCACGTCGGGCGAAGGGACCCCGCGGTTGCCGTTCTCCAGCTGCGAAATATAGGCCGCCGATACGCCGGAGCGGTCTGCCAGCTCGCGAATGGTGAAACCTTTCAATTTGCGCATATCTCGTAATTGATCATAGAAATCCATCGCACACACCCACATTATTGAAATAATGGCAAAGCAATAAACAGGTTAAGTAAAAAACGGTGAATATCTATATATTAACAGTTAAAAATAGGAAGTACAAATAAACTTGATTTAACAATAGTAAACATAACTGGTTGCAAAAGTAAATAAAATTGATGTATAATGGTAGAGTGTTTTTGTTCAGCAAGGGGGAGGACCGCAACCATGAAAATTAAAGCCAAAACGAACGCGATCGTACGAGCCCGGATCGTCAAAGGGATGACTCAGCGGGACCTGGCCCAGCTCTCGGGATTGAGCTATGCTTATATCAGCTTGCTGGAGCGTTCGGTCAAAGCCGTCGGCCCGGGCACGGCGAAGAAGCTCAGCGATCTTTTGGAGCAGCCTTTGGAGGAATTGTTCACCATAGAATAGACCTGCGATAAAAGCGGGAAGCCGGCTTCCCGCCTTTCTTCCGAGAGCGTACGGACCGGTGTCGGCCTAGAAGCCGACGACTTTGTTTTTGCCGGTCGTCTTGGCCTTGTACATCGCTTCATCCGCCTGCTTGATCAATTCCTCCGCGTTTACCCCTTTTTTGAGCAAGCTGTATCCCATGCTTACCGTCACGATCGTTTCCGTCTCCACACGGCTTCGGATACGCTCCGACAAGCCTGCGGCATCCACTTCCGGGTCCGTAACCAGCACGACCATTTCTTCTCCGCCATAGCGTCCGCAAATCCCGGAGTCTTCCGTTTCTTCCTTCACGATCTGCGCTACCTGCTTAAGCACCTGGTCTCCCATATGATGGCCTTTCGTATCGTTAAGCTTCTTGAAGTTGTCGATGTCGCTGAAGATGACCGATACCGGCGCTTGCAGCTGCACGTATTGGGTGACGCGGTTGTAAAAATATTTCCGGTTGTACAGCTTCGTAAGTCCGTCGGTAATGGAGGAGTTGTAAATGGCCTGCATGATCTCGATGACCCGCTCGAAAATGAACAGGAACAGAACGATGTAAAAGACGAACGGAATCGTTTGCTCCAGAAAGTTCAGGACGATCTGTTTGTTATCAAATAAATAGACGTTGGCCATATGAATCGTATGGGTCGTGAAATAAACGGTTAGCATTAGCTGATACTTCCCGTTCTGACCGATGCGGGAGTTCACGAGCAGGAAGCTCAGGAACAGCAGCAAAAACAAGTACAGCTCCATGCCGAGCGGACGAAGCAATTTGGACTGATCCTCGCTGCCCTGCAGCCAGACCGGAGCGAACCAGTACGACACCGAGACGGCGGCGGTCAACAGGATAAAGATGGCGAAGACGAAGAAGTCCCGCTTGCGGGTTGTGTTATACAGCTGATAAATGCCGATATTGAGCATGACAAAGGCAAGCAGCTTGAGCAGCAGCGCGATGAATTCTTGCTCGGGGGTTATGTCTTGAGTCACGGTCTTTTCGATGAGATGGATGTACTGGGCGAACAGGATAAAGAGCGCAATGATCATGGAGAAGTATCCGATTTTGCGGCGCGACAGCAGCAGTCGGAACGAGACGAGAAACGTCATCGCAATGATGACGCTCAGCATCGAGTGCATAAAGATCGAACCGGTTGGTCCGAAGATCAAATCCCAAATCGTCTGATTGTTCATGAAACGCGCGGAAGCCTCACTTTGCAAACGGGTACATGGTACTGATTATACCAAACGTATATTCGTTTTGGGAAGTCTTGTCGTTGCATTCCGGAACTGTTAGGATGGTAGTGACGAAGCGCCCTTGCGTTTCGCGAACAACGGGAGAGGCCGAGGTGGGTAGGATGCGTATTCTTCAAGCGTTATTTTTTCCGCCGGAACAGCCTGGCGGGGTTTCTTCCATGGTTCCTTTCATGCTGGACCGCTTCAACAAGCGAGGCTGGGAGATGGAGCTCTTTTCGCTACCCAAACGGGTGCGCGGCAAAGGCACCGGGGAAATTCGTTTCTCTACGTTCGACTGGGAGCCGTATGCCGGCCATCCGGTAGTCGATAAATACATACAAACGCTAAAGGATTATATCTGGTGGACGAATATGCGGATCAAGTCGACGTACGATTTGATCCACGCCCACCATCCGATCGCCGGGCTGGTCATGAAGCAGCTGTTTCCGGACACCCCGCTGATCATGACGGTTCACTCCAGCTATGAGCGCGAGCTTGTGCTGAACGGCAAAATTCCGGCAGACGGCCCGGAGCATGCCTTCCTGACCTCAATTTACCGCGAGCTAGAGGAAAAGGCGGACCAGCTGATTACGGTGTCCAACTCGTTCAAGCATTACTTGTCCGAGTACGTGCAGGAGCCGGAGCGGATCGGGGTCATTCCAAACGGCTTCGACGAGAAGCGGTTCCGTCCGGTCCATCACGAGAATCAGGTGCCGCAGCTGATCTCGGTATGCCGCCTTGTGCCCGCCAAAGGGCTCGATACGCTGCTGCATGCCTGCGCGGAGCTGAAGCGCCGGGGGCAGCCGTTCGTGCTGCATCTGATCGGAGACGGACCGATCCGTACGGAGCTGGAGGAGCTTGCGCAGCAGCTGGGGATTTATGAGGAAACGATTTTTTACGGATACATGCTTCACCCGGAAGACTTTATGCCGTTCTTCGACGTGTTTGTCCTGCCTTCGCGGGCGGAAGCGTTCGGTTCGGTGTTTGCGGAGGCGGCGCTCTGCGGTCTGGCCGTTGTCGGCACGAACGTCGGCGGCATTGCCGAGCAGATCGAGCACGGCACCAACGGTCTGCTTGTTCCGGTCAATGACGTTCAGGCGCTGGCCACGGCGCTGGAGAAGGTGATCGGCGATCCGATGTATCGCTATCAGCTGTCCCGTGTCGCGCTGGAGAAGGCGCTCAAGACGTACTCGATGACGCGCGTCGTTCAGCAGCTCAGAAACGTATACCGGACGTACCGCAAGGCGCCACCGGGAGAGTAGGGCCTTCTTTAGCGGGATGAGACAAGGACGGAGGATTCGGAAATGACGCGGGGGTTTCGGTTTATTCATGCTGCGGACCTGCACCTGGACAGTCCGTTTCGGGGATTGTCCGGTCTGCCGGACGGGCTGAGGGAGCGGGTGAAGGCGTCGACGTTCACGGCGCTCGAACGGCTCGTCGACCTGGCGGTTCGCGAGCAGGCGGATTTCGTCGTCGTTAGCGGCGACATCTACGATGCGAAAGACCGTTCGCTGCGAGCTCAGCTGCGGTTTCAACAAGCTTTGGAAACGTTGGCGGGACACGGGGTGCCCGCCTTTGTCGTTCATGGAAATCACGATCCGCTGCACGACGGGTACAGCGCGAAGCTGCGGTGGCCAGATACGGTCAAAGTATTTGGAAGCGATGCGGTGGAAAGCGTCGTCGTCCGGGGGCGGGACGGGGAGCCGGTTGCGCGGGTATCAGGCATATCGTTCGGCCGTTCCGCAGTAACGGATAATTTGACGCCGGGCTACGTCCGGCATAACGACGGATTATATCACATCGGAATACTGCATACGAATGTGGACGGCGATGCGGGACATGACAATTATGCGCCTTGCAGCCTGCGGGATTTGACAGGCGGACAGGTGGACTATTGGGCACTGGGCCATATTCATTCGCGACGGGTGCTGCATGAGCGGCCCTGGGTGGTATATCCCGGCAATTTGCAGGGCCGCCACGTCCGGGAAACCGGCCCTCGCGGCTGCTACGTGGTTGACGTGGCGTCGGGCGGTGTAACGCAACTGCGGTTTCAGCCGCTGGACGATGTGCGCTGGGAGGTCCGGGAGCTATCCATTGAAGGGTTGGAGACGGAGCAGCAGCTGAAGGACGCGCTGGAGGAGGAGCTGGAGGCGGCCTGTGCGGCAGCGGACGGACGCGCGGTTCTGGCTCGTCTGTCGCTGACCGGACGCGGGCCGCTTCACACGGCGCTGCGCCGCAGCGGATGGCTCCCGGGGCTGGCATCTGCGCTGAGAGAAAGCGCGGCTTCGGGCGCGGAAGCGGTCTGGATCGAGAGCATCGAGGATCGGACCGGAGCGGCTGTTTCGCGCGAAGACTTGGCCGCAAAGCCGGGGTTTCTGGGCGATCTGCTGCGTCTTGCGTCGGAAGCCGGCGAATCCCCGGAGCGGCTGTCGGCCTTCGTGGAGGAAGCGTTGGCGCCGCTCATGGGGCAGCCGCAGCTTGCCGCTTTGTTAAGCGAGTTGGGGCCCGAGGAATGGGCCGCATGGCTGCAGGAAGCCGAAGAGCTGGCGATTGACCTGCTGGCGGACGGCAGCGGCGCGGAGACGGGGTGGAGCGAATGAGAATCGAACGGCTCGACATTCGCCGCTACGGTGTGCTAAACGATGTGGAGCTTCTGGCGGATGCCCCGGTCACCCTCTTCTATGGCCCGAACGAAGCGGGGAAAAGCACCGTTCTGAGCTTTATCCGGGATGTGCTGTTCGGCTTCCCCCGCGGCGGCTCGGCGGAGCGGCTGACTGCGCCGGGGGAGGGCGGACAAGGCGGGGCGATTACGCTCGTAGACGAACAAGGCCGCCGTTACCGGGTCGAACGTTGGGAGCGCCCAAGCGGAGGACGGGGGCGTGGCCCTGCGGCCGGCAGCGTTCGCGTGACGTTTCCGGACGGAACGGCCGGGGGCGAGCGGGAGCTGACTGCGCTCTTAGGCGGGATTACGCCGGAATTGTTCCGCAGCCTGTTCGCCTTCGGCCTGACCGAGCTGCAGGAGCTCGGGACGCTGCAATCGGGCGAGGTCGGCAGCTTTTTGTACAGCGCGGGACTCGGCGCGAGCGGAAGCGTGATTCGCGGAGCGGATAAGAAGCTCGCGCAGGAGCAGGAACAGCTGTATCGCCCGCGCGGGCGCACGCCGCTGATGAACCGGGCGCTGCAGGGGCTGGCGGCGGCGGAAGCGGAGCTTGCGCAAAGCCGCGGCCGGGCGGAGCGCTACAATGCGCTGGAGGCGGAGGCGAACCGCCTTGCCGCGGAGCAGGAGACGCTGGAGGGCGAGCTGGACAAGCTCCAGCGTGAAGCCGACTGGCTAGCGCGGTGCATCCGCGCCCAGCCGCACTGGCTGCGGCAGGAGGAACTGCGCCGCGAGCTGGCGGAGCTGCCCGAGGCGCTGGATGCGTTCCCGGCCGATGCGCTGCCGCGGATGGAAGCGGTGCTTGCCGAGCGGGAGCGGCTCACGGTCGAGCTTGACCGGGTCGCCCTTGCGCTGTCTGATTTGAAGGAAGGCTTGCGGACGGCCGAGGCGGAAGCGGAGGCCGAGGGTGCAGTGCTGGAGCGCCGAGCGGCGCTTGAAGCTTTGCTGGACCGGCTTCCGGCCTACGAAGAAGCAAAGCGGACGCTGGCGGAGGCGGAAGCGGAAGAAGAGCAGCTCGGACTGGAGCTGGAGCGAATGCTTCGCCGCATTCATCCGGTATGGACGACGGAGCATCTGGACCGTCTTCCTTCGACGGTCATGCTTCGGGAGGAAGCGTCCGCTTTCCGCGAGGAATGGCGCGTCTGGCGGCAGAACGAATCTCTGCTGGAGGCGGAAGCCGAGCGGCTACGAAGCGAATCCGGAGCGGAGGCGCTTACGCCGGCGGATGGCCGGAGCGGGGCTGAGGTGTGGGATGGAGAAGGCGGCAGGGACGACTTGGTATTGGAAGAGGGCCTAGGTCGCAGTCGGAGCATCGATGGAGCCTGGGCTGAAGAGAGGTTCACGCTGGAAGAGGATCGCACCTCGGTCGAAGAAGGACTTGAGCGGATTCGGACAGCAAGGCGCTTGTTCCACGAATGGAAGGAAGCGCTGCGCGAGGTCCGGTTCGAAGCGGAGCGCGAGCAGGACCGTGAGAAGCTGAGCCGTCTGGAGGCGCAGACTGGGCCGGAGACAGCCCGTTCCGGCTCATCTGGCGTCCCGCTCTATGTTCTCTACGGCGCAACGCTGCTGCTCCCCGTTGCACTGGCGGCGCTGCAGCAGACGGCTGCGGCTGTCGCGGCGCTCGCCGTGCTGCTTGCCGCCAGCGCGGCTTGGACGCTTGCGCGTCGCCGCGCCGCGCAGAGCCGCAGCGGCCGCGGCCGCCGCCCTTACGCGGGCGGTGCTGCGCCCGCGCCTGCGCTTGCGGCGCTGCGCGAGCAAGCCGCTGCGCGCGAGGCCGCGCTGGCGGCGGAGCTGCGCCGCCTCGCGCGCTACGCGGCGCAGCCGCCTGCGGCGGGCCTTGCCGCCGCTGCGGCCGAGCCCGCTGCGCCCGCGCTCGCGGCCGCGGGCTGCGCGCTGCCGCTGCCGGCGGAGGACATCGAGCCGTGGCTCGATGCCCTCGAGCGGCAGCTCCGCTCGCGGCAGGCGCGGCACGCCGGGCGCCGGGCCGCCGCCGAGCGGCTCGCGGCGCTGCGCGCCCGGCGCGAGCGCCACGCGGAGGCGGGCGAGCCGCTGCGCCGCCGCTGGCGCGCGTGGCTGCAGGCGCAGGCGCTGCCCGCGGAGGCGAGCGCCGAGGCGGCGCTGGAGCTGCTGCAGCTCGCGGAAGCGGCGCAGCAGCAGCTCCAGCGGCTGCGCCGGCAGGCCGCACGCTGCGAGGCGCTGCGGGGCACCGCCGCGGGCTTTGCCGCGGAGGCGGCCGCGCTGCTCGGCGAAGCGGCAGGCCGGGAGCCCGGACCGGCGCTGAAAGCGTGGCAGGCCGCCCGCGACCGGCAGCTCGCGCGACTGGAGCAGCTTGCGCGGGATGGCCGGCAGCACGCCGAGCTGAGCCGCCAGTCTGCGCTGCTATCGCAGCAGTTCGAGCGTGCGGCCGCGAAACGGCAGGAGCTGCTCGACGCCACGCGGGCGGACGGGGAAGAGGCGCTTCGGCATCTCCACCGCCAATACCTTCGCCGTCAGGAGCTGCTGGGGGAGCTGAGACAGGATGAGCTTGCCATCCGGACGCTGGTAGGGGAAGCGGGGATGAAGCCGCTCGACGAGAAGCTTGCGGGCATTACCGGAGGAGAGCTGGAAGAAGAGCGGACGCGTCTGTCGGAACAGCGGGATGCGCTCCGGGAGCGGCTGGAAGCGTGCCGGGAGGCGAAAAGCCGCAGACGGTTCGAAATCGAACGGCTGACTGAAGGCGGAGATCATGCGGACAAGCTGCAGCAGGCGGAGGAGCGCCGTACCGAGCTAAGGCGTTTAATGAAACGCTGGGCGGTAGTTTCCATGTGCGGAACGCTGTTCGCCCAGACGAAACGATTGTACGAGCACGAAAAACAGCCCTCCGTCATGCAGAGGGCTTCCCGGTACTTCGAAAAGATGACATCCGGCCGATTCACGCGGATGATTGCGCCGCTCGGCGAGCAGCGCGTATTGGCGGAGAGGGCGAACGGCGAGCTGCTGGATGCGTCCGCGCTCAGCCGGGGGACGGCCGAGCAGATGTACTTGTGCATCCGCTTCGCGCTTGCGGACGAATACGCGGCATCCGGGGTCCGGTTGCCGCTCGTGATTGACGATTTGTTCGTGAATTTCGACGACGAGCGGCTCGGATACGGCATGGAGCTGCTGCAAACGGTGGCCGAAGGCCGCCAGCTGCTGCTGTTTACGTGCCACAAGCACGTGCTGGATGCGTATGTTTCGCGTTTTTCCGCGGCATCCGTCCAGCATTTAAGCCGCAAGACGTAATACGATAATGCCGATCAAGGCAAGCAAAAGGCCGCCCGATTCGAGGCGGCTGAATTTTTCTTTCAAGCCGAAGCGGGCATAGAAGAGCACGAGAACGACGTTCATCGCAATGACGACGGAGACAAGCCCGGTAACGCCCGCGGCGAACGCCGGCATGGCTAGGATCATGCCGCAGACGTTGGTAATGCCGACGAACATGCCCCAAATTAAGGTCCGGCCGGGGGACCAGTCGCGAACTGCCGCTGGAACGGGTCCGCTTCCGGTTGTAACTGCCGAAGCAGCCGCACTTGCCGGACTACCGGGAGCCTCCTGCGACCCTGCGGCCACTTCTTCGCGCCCGGCCCGGAGCGTCGCCCGGGCGAAGGCCTCTTGCTTCTGGCCAAGCAGCCAAGCGGCGGCAAACAGCAGCGAACCGGTGCCGTACATTAACGCCAGCGTAGGCAAGGTGGCGGCCCCGATGAGAGTCGCCTGCTTGGACGAGAGGTCGGTCAAGCCGAAGAACAGCATCGTAATCGCGCCCCAGTGCGCGCCTTGCAAATTTTTGAGCGAAATGTCGTTGGAGTAGCGGATCATCAAAATCCCGGCTACGATCACGATAAAGGCGGCAAGCTGCGCCGTATTGAGCTTCTCGCCCCACAGCACGTACGCGAACAGCACGACAACGACCGGTGGAAGGCCGGTGAACATGGCCACCAGCGACGCTTTGCCGACGGAGTACCCCTTATACATGGCAGCGTTGGAGACAAACGAAAACAGCCCGAGCAGCGTACCGATCCACACGGGCTTCGTCCAGGCTTGTCCGGTGACCGCCGCCGCAACGAGCGCAATCAGTGTGCCGGACGCATAGACGCCCAGCAGCAGCAGATTCCGGTTGATCGGACGCTGCGACGTCCATTGATATAAGATACCCCTCAGCCCGAAGCAAAGCGCCGAGGCGGCCGCAAATAAAAACCACATGATGTCTGATTCTCCCGTCGTAAGTACAGTTCTTCCGCTTTTTTTCTCTAATACTGGATGCAATCTACTCTTCGTAAATCATTTTCACGGTCATGCCGCCGTCGACCACAAGATTTTGCCCCGTTACGAACCCGGCCCCGTCCCCGGCCAAATACAGGCACGCTGCCGCGATATCCGCCGGGGTTCCGACACGTCCGGCCGGATGCTGCAGGCGGTCCCGTTCGCTATGTACGGGCTGGCGCCGTTTGGAAGCTTTTTGCCAGTCGGCGGTCTCGATCCAGCCAGGGCTTACGGCATTCACTCGGATACCGTACGGACCGAGGCTGACGGCCATCGCATGCGTCAGCGCCAACAGACCGCCTTTGGAAGCGGAATACGCTTCGGTGCCCGCTTCCGACATCATTGCCCGTGTGGAGGCAATATTCAGAATGACGCCGCCGCCGTGCCGCTTCATCGCCCGGGCCGCCTGCTGCGAGCAGACGAACGTACCGCGCAGATTTACGCTGATCACCCGGTCGAACGACTCCAGCGGCAGCTCCAGCATAGGGCCGTTCATCCCGATCCCGGCATTGTTCACGAGCGCGTCGATCCGGCCGAAATCGTCCAGCATTAGCTTGAACCACCGCTCCACTTCGGTTTCCTCCGCCACGTCCACGGGCAGAAACATGCCTTTGCCGCCGAGGCTGCGGACCTGCTCCATCAGTTCCATGCCCGATTCTTTATCCGTATCGGCAACGGACACCTCATAACCGGCCTTCACGAATTCCAGTGCGACCGCCATGCCGATTCCTTGCGCGCCGCCCGTAACGGCAGCTACCTTCCGCATATGTTCACCTCCGTAAGAACCGTTGTTAATTCTCCTTCTACCATATAATTTGCCATGATCCTAGTCAAAAGTACATCTCTTTAAAAAATTGCATACATCGTATACATCATTTTACACTGAAGTACAAAATGACATAGCCTGCGTTCTCAGGAAGCTATATAATAAGCAAATATAAAAGCAAAACCGAATTGAAACGGAGGTAAGTGGGTGAAGCCTGAAGAGCGCGAATCGCGCGAAATTACATACCGGATCGGCTGGAAGCGAGGCACCATCGTTCCGAATGGACAGCGCCCTCCAACTGCGGCATCAGCACATTCAACAGACTTGTCCATCATCCCGGAATCCCGCATACAGCGGTGGAATCGCAGCTATCTGTGGCGCAAGGCGCCTTCGCCGGGCCATCGGACGCTGCAAGTCGCCGTATTTGCGATGCCGGCTCTGCTGTTTGCGTTGTTTCTATGGATGGTATACGAGCTTGCCCAGTATGCCCGATAAGATGAAATACAAGAGGTGTTGATACATGATGATGACGATGCTTACCTGGCTCGGCGGGGCTATTGGGCTTGTCGTGACGGGATCGGCCGTTTTGCTGGCCTGGACCGTCTATTCGAGGGCCCAAGCCGAAGCCCTGCCTTCAGCTGCCCCGGAGGCGGCCGCTGCCCAGACGGAGCGTCCGGAAGACCAACCGACCTTATCTACTGCCTTGGTACGGCAGGCCGGCCCGCATTTAGCGCGTTGGACGTTTTTCGATTATGCGCTGCTTGCATTGTTTGCGGTCGGCAGCTTGTTTTTGTTCACGGATCTGCTTGCCGTCCTACGGGATGCGGAGCAATACCCGCCTTATCATTTCCCATATTTGCTGTGCGGCTTTGTCTTTACGTTGGCCGGTATGCTTATGATGCTCGTCCGGCTCGCGCTGACGATTGCGTCAATTCGTTCCGAACGGCCGCTGCCTGCGCCAGATCATCAGGACCATCCAGGCCATGCTGAGCAGGCCCAGTAACGGATAGAGCGACGAGAGCAGCGTTTTGAAGCCGATGTGACTCACCACATAGCAGAGCACAAGAAGGAGCGGTACGATGATCTGATAAGACAAGGAGCTCCGCTGCTCGATCTGCAGCGCCAAGCCGTAAACGTCGGCCAGCAGGGTTGTGAAAATTTCCCCGTAGATCACCAGAATGAACGGAAGCTGCAGCAGCGGGCCGAGTCCGTGGATCAGGTGCCCCATTGGGATGTCAAACTGCGCGATCCCCGGCATTTGGGCGGACAGCGCATAATGACCGGCCAGCAGCATGGCCCCGATGCCGATTCCGCCCCAGACGCCCCCCCAATACAGCACCGATCGGTCTTCGATCTGAGCGCCAAGCGGCACGAGCACCGCCTGTGCCATGGTCAGGTTGAACGCCGCATAGAGGAGCGGGGCGAACCAAATGCGCTGGGCGGAATAATCCGATTCCATGTGAAGCCAATTGCCAGCCCCGGGCGTATCCCAAGTAACCCAAACGGCAACGCAGCTGAAGCCGATCATGAGCGGGACGATGACGGAGTTTACGGCCATGATCGCCTTCATCCCACGGACAAGAAGGACATACGCCAACAGCAGGGTGAAAAGCAGTCCGGACTGAAGTGGCAGATTCAAATGCTCGGCAAAAACCGATCCCGCGCCGGCCAACATGACCGTCGATACGCCGAACAGAGCCACCAAAGTAAACAAGCTGACGCTGTTTCCGACGGTTTTTCCGAATAACAGCCTGTTGAGGTCTTCGTAAGACTTGGCGCGGGTATCGTGGGCCAACTGCATCAGCTTGATGCCCAGCCATATAAACAAGGCGCTGGCGACACCGATGGTGAAGGTCGCCATCCAGCCGTAGCGGGTGAAGAACTGGATGATTTCCTGCCCGGTCGCGAACCCGGCGCCTACAACGGTGCCTACATAGGTGAAGCTGACCTGCAGAATGTTTCCCCATTTTCTCATTCGCTCGCAAGTCCCCCTTCCTGAGCGCTTCCTTTATGATACAACGTATGAGAAGGGGCCAAGCCTCATGACTTTTTGTTTGCTCCGGACATGCCAAACTGTCTGGAGGAAAGCTTGTTCTTGGGTTAACGGACGAATTCTGATACAATGATAAAGGATTTGACCGATATTCGACATGACCTGAAATTATTTGGCTGGAGCGTGTGAAGGTGGAGCATCTTTTGCAGATGATTGATCAATACGGGTATATAGCTCTTTACGGATTGCTTGCGCTCGGCATTGTTGGCATTCCCGTGCCGGATGAAATATTGATGACGACCGTAGGCTCGCTTACGGTAGGACAAAATCCGCTGCTTGATTACGGCACTTCGCTGGCCGTCTGCTTCAGCGGGTCCATGACAGGCATGCTGATCAGTTATTTTTTAGGCCGGACCGTAGGCAAGCCGTTTCTTTACAAGTACGGAAAATGGGTCAAGCTGACGCCCGAAAGGCTTGGCGTGGCCGAGGGCTGGTTTCACAAGTATGGCATGTGGGCGGTCTCTTTCGGGTACTACGTGCCGGGGGTACGGCACTTTACGTGCTACTTGGCCGGCGTCAGCAATGTTGGATTTTGGCGGTATCTCCTTTACGCGGGAGCGGGGGGCTTAATCTGGTGCTTGTCGTTTCTTACCTTGGGGCACGTCATCGGGATCAATGCTCCGCATATCATTGCGGTGGCTCACCGATACATGGGAATCACGATCGCGATCCTTGTTGCTCTTGTAGTCATTATCGGTTATTTTTATTGGCGGCACCGCAAGCGGGCCGTAACCCGGACATGAAAAAACCTTGACAGGAAGCTCCTGTCAAGGTTTTTTGGCGTACGATGCTATTCCGCGAACAATTTGATAGAATTGACCTTCTGCGATTTCGGGTCGATATCCAGTTTCAGCACCGCTCCGGTCGCTTTATACGTGAGAACGAAGCTGGTGTTCGAATCCGGCTTGCCGAGCGCTTTGGTAACTTCTTCAACCGGATCACCGAGCTTAAGGCCGTTCAGGCCCGGATTGACGTCGGCGCTTCGGACATCGACAAAATGCAGCTGATTTTGCTTGTCGAAGCCGACGAGGAAATCGGTGTAATCGTACACCGTAATCGGATCGGTGTCATCCTCCATGACGAATTGCTCTTTCGGTTTGCCGAATTTCTCTGTAATTTCCGCGGCGCTCGTTTTGAGCGTCAAGCCCAGCAAGGTCGGCTTGGCCTGCGTATACGGCGACTTGATTTCAATCTTCGGCTTCGTTTGCGCATTCGGCTTTGTTGCCGGAGGAGTTTGCTCGCCTTCTCCTTTGTCCTTGTCGCCCTTGTCGGCGCTTGCGAGCGATACTTTATCGGCCTGATTTCCCGCAGGCGTAGCAGGAGTAGGGACAGACGGATTCGTGATCGTCTCGTTCTGAGGCAAGGACGTCTCCGTCGGCGTAACGACCGGCGATTCCGTTTCCTTGGGCTGCACAGGCGTCGGAGCCGCCGCTTGTTTCGGTTTGCACCCCGTTGTTACCATCATCATGATCATTATAACGGACAAGATTCCGATGAAGGCTTTCTTTCTGTTCATCATGAGCTTCCTTTCCGTGTTACAATTTGGCTGTAACCTCTTTAAATCATACCGTGTACCCGGCCTCTTCACAAAGAGCAAAAAAGCCCAAATCCCCGCTGATTGCTATGAAAATGCGGGAATTTCATTTTCAAAGCTTCATTTCCGTCCGGGCAGACATTCTTTCTTGTATTATACACATTAGACGATGTTTCGAAGCAAAAAGTTGCATCTTTGTTTCCAATTCCGTAAAAGATGGTACTTGAAACCTAGTTTGCCGTTATGTTAAGTTTTACGGGAACAGGGAAATGAAAGAGCGGAGGCGTGGAGAATGGAATTATTGAAACAAAAGATCAGGGAAGTGGGCGTGATCCTGTCGGATGAGGTAATCAAGCTGGATGCGATTCTCAACCATGCGGTCGATCCGGTACTGACGACGGCCATGGGGCGGGAGTTCGCGCGTTTGTACCGCGACGAGAACGTTACGAAAATTTTAACGATCGAATCGTCCGGCATACCGATCGCATTTGCAGCCGCACAGGAGTTGAATGTTCCGCTTGTATTCGCCCGGCGCAAAAAGTCGCTCAATACCGAAACGGAAACGTACTGCGAGCGCGTGCCGTCGTTTACGAAAGGCATTGTCACCGACATTATGGTATCGAAGGAGTTTCTGGACGAAAAAGACCGCGTCGTGCTGATCGACGATTTTATCGCCAACGGCGATGCGGCACGGGGGCTGATCCGGATTATTCGCCGTTCGGGGGCCACGCTGCTCGGTCTTGGAGTCGCCGTGGAAAAATCGTTTCAAGCCGGCGGACGCACGATCCGCGAGTCCGGAATACGGGTGGAGTCGCTTGTGAAGATCACATCGCTTGCAGGCGGAGAGATCCGGTTCGAATAGCAACATTTGTCTCGGCTTTCTGAACGCGAAGCCTTCCATCTGTCCGCTTTTTCCTTTATAATGGATCGTAGGCCGAAAAGTATGAAGTTTAATCTTCGGCCAGTTGGCGAATGACAAAGATGGGGAGGTGCTACTTGCATGGGGAAAGAAATTCCGGCAGATTTTTTCGTGACCAAATTGAATGAGGCGAAAGTACACTTCGAACGTGCCCTAGATTGTAAACATACGGATTTTGATGATCTGTATCCCTATATGATTGAGCATCCTCAATTTTTTTGGTACAAACGCTATGTGGCTTGGTCCGAGCTGCTGACCGTCGTGAAGCTTTGCAAAGAGTTGGACGTCGAGTGGGAACAGCAATTCTCGCAGCAGCAAGTGGACTACATCAACAAACGCGTCATGTCCAGCAAAGTACTCGATTATTGGTTCGAAACGAACGATACCAGAGAGCATGTAGGATAACGTTGTCCCTAATCATAAGTCGAACCTGTACCGGGCTTGCGTCCGCAGTACAGGTTCTTTTGTTTGTGAATCGGATTGCCTGCTGAGTGCCCGTTATTACCGGGGCAGCACATTCATCGCTTCAATATGTTTTCTCGTATCCGGCGTGCCGAGCTCGTGCAGCATCCGGTAGATCTCCGTCAAGTTCCAGTCGTACGCGTCGTTTTCTTTATCCGCGTGGTATTCCCGGTAAGGAATCATCGCCCGCACCGCCGTGTCCTCTTCGTTCATGGCGAGCTCCTCGAATATTTCCTGCAGCTTGTCGACTTCCTCTTCCGTTGCCTGAATTTCAAACTCGAAGTTGCCGGTCACATCTTCCGGCTCCAAAATTTCGCCGCTTCCGACGGCAATATAGTACGTTTTCTTTTCCATGACGTATCCGCTCCTCTTATCCGTACACCTCGCTGACGCTGTTTATTGTATCCCCCAAATGATGTATTCTTATTACATAATCGGCTGAAAAGACAAGCTTGATTTTAAAAGGAAGATTGGGGGGAATACCGTGATTTCAGACGAACAATTGGACAAATACCGGGTAGAAGGGACGCTATTGCGGGTCGTACGCGATGCGGACAAGGCGAACGACGTGAAAGGTGTCGTAGTCGCGTGGGACGACGATACGGTCATGATCCGCAAGCAAAACCGCCGTATCGTAAAGCTGGATCGCAGCTACCATTTCCAGCCTTTTCTGGAGCCGCGCATCGAGCTGTTTGAGGGGGGGCTGTCATGACTCCGGAACGGCCTGCTTCCCGCCGTTACGCGAACGAGCTGGTCTATTCGGACGTTCCGTTGGCCGGTGTCCGATTCGGCTTCGCGAACCGCGGCTATGAGAGCTATTTCCTGATCGAGAGCGAGCGGCCGCTGCGGACGTTGAATTCCTCCATGTGGGGAGAAGGGTTTGGGGAGTACCGCCGCTTAATGAACCGGCAGGTGCCCAAGCAGTATGCTTCGGACGATCCGTTGGCCGAGATGAATGCTTTTATGAAGGAAAAGGAGCTTGATCCCCAAAATACGGCAGCGCTGCTGACGGCGGCGAGTTTAGCGGATTTCGGAAACGAACATCTTCGTCTTCCCGGAGGGACGGACGTATGCGTATGGGTGACTGCAGGGCTGAGCAACAAGGCGAGAGCGGGCCAGGCATGCGACGTTTCGTCTTTGTTTCCGGGTACGATCAATACGGTGGTGGTGATCGAAGGACGCTTAACGGACGCCGCGTTCGTCAATGCCGTCATTACTGCGACGGAAGCGAAAACGGCGGCTCTGCAGGATTTGAACATCGTTCTGGAAGAAGGAGGACAGACGGCTACCGGCACGACGACCGACGCGATTCTTATTGCAGCAACGCAGCAAGGCGAAGCGTACCGGTATGCGGGAACGGCCACCAGGTTAGGCTATGCGGTCGGGCGAACGGTCTACGAGGCAACGAAGCGGTCCGCAGCGCAGTGCCTGAAGCGGATGGGAGGTCTGGTATGAGCACGCCCGGATTGGGTTAAGGTAACAACATCATAAACTTAAAGGGGGGAGAAGATGGATCAAGATCAGCCGTATGAAGAAGCCGAGCTATTTTTGCGGCCGTATTACTTGCTGCGGATACGTTCGGAAAGCGGCGGGGCGTCAGGCGAGGTATGGCTGCGGAATAACGAAGGACATGCTGCGGATACGCATTTGTTCAACGTTCCGAGGCAGGAAAGCGCGGAGGAGCTTAAACGCTGGGCCGAGCGGGCGGTCCGGGCCTATGAGGAAGGTTGATGATCCGACCGCCGCATTATGACCGGAAGGCGGACAGAAGCAGCAGCAGGCCAAGCGTCGCCAGGAGACTGATTGTGACGAAAACAAGGCTGCCCAGCAAAAGCAGCAGGCCGGGGAATACGATTCCCAGAAGAAAAGCGCCGCCAACAACCCACAGCAGCGCCTTAAGCGTCAGCTTCAGCAAGCCCCACAGCGCCAAAGCGAGCAGAATGCCTCCCAAGATCTGCAGCAGCACCATAAGTTCAATCCCTCCTGTAGGAAAGTATATGGCGCAACGGAAAAAACATGTCATGCAGCCGGACAAGTCATGATCTGCCGCGATGCGGCATACAATGGGTTCTACCATAACCCCTGGGAGGCGGTGCCATTTGAAGCAGGGCTCGGCATTGAAAGGAACCGTGATCGGCGTCGTCCTGACGCTGCCGATATGGGCGGTGATCATATGGCTTGTGCGCAAATGGCTGGCCGATTAAGCAAGCGCTTGCCTGCTTCGCAGTTCCGCTGCTTTAGTGCAGATTTTCACGGACCAGCTCCTTCAGCCGTTCCTTATCGGGCTCCCAGTACCAGAGAGGGGAACGAACAAGCGGATCGGCTGCTACGACGGATTTGCCGGGAATTTGCATATATTTGATGTCCTGGCCGTTCATGCCCTTGAACAGCCAGGCAAGGCTGATAAGATCGCTGTCGGTCAAGTTCGTGTCGACCAGCTCTTTTTTCGCCAGTTTCAGAAGCCCGGGCAGCTCGGTTATTTTCTCCGGCGCCAGCAGCTTCTGTACGACGGCCCGCATCACCTTCATGTGGTCCGTCTGTCTTCCGAAATCGCCATCCTCCAGCGAATACCGTTCCCGGACGAAAGCCAGTGCGGTTAAACCGTCCAAATGCCGGCTTCCCGCTTCCAGCGGCTTGTGGGTCATGGACAGCCACATGTCTTTGGGAATGTCTACGTCAATGCCTCCGATCGTATCGATAAAGGTAACGAATCCGGAGAAGTTCGTCTTCACGTAATAATGAACCGGAATCTGCAGCAAGTCGCTGACGGCTTGAATCGCCGCTTCGGTTCCCGTTTTCTTGCCGCCATCCATTTCAGCCATGAAATGCGCGTGGTTTATTTTCGTTAAGCCGATCCCGGGCAGCGGGACCCGGGTGTCCCGTGGAACGGAAATGAGATGGACCTTTTTCTCGGCAGGAACGACATGAGCGAGAAGAATGACGTCCGTACGTGCGGTTTGGCCGCTGGTCGTGTCCAATCCGAGTATTAGTGCGTTAAAGGCGGTCGATTCGTTCAGGCTTGCGGGTTGTACGGGCTTGTCGGCGGGGAGAGCCGCTGAAGCGGTTGAAGCCTCGACAGCTATCGGATCGCTCGGTAAAGACTGGGAATAGCCCGGAGGATCTGTGGTGGTGGCGGCAGAGGGTGCGGCGATAACTGGATGCGTTTTCATTTCAAAATGGCGGGCGGGCTCCAAATAACGATACAGTAGCCCGACACCAGCCCCTGCGAATACGACAACGGTAAGCGCGTAGAGCTTCCATCGTTTCAAGTGAAATCACCTGGTTTCCTATGGAGTATGATACAATACGTAACTTTATATGGATAATTAATACAAATTGTATCATAATATGAATGGTAAAAAAATATGATGCATAAAATGTTTGACTTCGGACTTGAACGATGATATGATACTCCTTGTCCCCTTGAAGGAGAAGCTTCTGAGCGATTCATTCAAGGAAAGAAAATGTGCGGTCGTGGCGGAATTGGCAGACGCGCTAGATTCAGGTTCTAGTGGTGTAACAGCCGTGGAGGTTCGAGTCCTCTCGACCGCATCAACGCCAAAAAGGTCCTTAAATTACTAATAAGTAATTTAAGGACCTTTTTTTATGCCGCATTCCTCATCTTGCGGGCCTAGCCTGCATTCCATACTTCGATGAAGAACGAAATATTCTTCGTTTACAATGACAAAGGATAACGATTCCGCGAATCAAAGTAAACGAAGGAGGATATCGCTGCATGAATACAATCAAATTTGTGCTGTTGATTGTTTTAACAACCTTTTTAATGGGCTCTTCTTTTACTGTGGGAAAATTGGGGCTGGCTTACTCGTCTCCTTTGTTATTGGCCGGATACCGCTTCATTTTGGCTGGAATTCTCATGGCGGTCTTTGTTATCGGGCTCCGAAGGCCGCATCCCGATTCGAAGCGCGTCTGGATCAGAATGCTGATTATCGGGGCGTTTCAAACGGCAGGGGTCATGGGATGCATTTTTTTGAGTCTCCGAACCATTACGGCCAGCCAGTCGTCCATTCTGACGTTTACAAATCCGCTGCTTGTGGTCATTCTGGGGACGGTTCTTCTTAAGGCCCGGTATAAGCCTTATCAATGGATAGGTGTTCTGCTGGGACTAACCGGTGTAGCTATAACATTGGGAACACAGCTGGAAGTCAAAATCGGCCTGCTTTTCGGCTTGCTCTCCTCGGTATGCTGGGCAGTGTCGACCTTACTGGTCAAACGGTGGGGAGGAACTATCGACTCGTGGGTTTTATCCGCTTATCAAATGCTCTTCGGAGGCTTGCTGCTCTTCTTGGCCAGCATGGTTCTTGAACGGCCGTTCTTTATTGTCAACGGCCATTCCTTGGCGATTTTGCTGTGGTTAAGCGTACTGTCTTCCATTGTACAGTTTGCCGTCTGGTATTACGTGCTGCAGAGAAGCGATCCGGGAAAAACGAGCGCGTTTTTATTTTTGGCTCCTTTTTTCGGGGTGTTAACGGGCTGGAGCGTATTGGGGGAGCCGCTGCATCCTTCGATCATAGCAGGCGGTCTGTGCATCGGATCAGGCATCTTTCTTGTCAACATGGACTTTAAACCAAGATCCGAGACAACGAAGAATAGCAGATCTAACGCTTGACATGGCCCAATACCCGTTATATAATTCCATTTGTCGGTTCGAAATTGGTCGAATCGCAGCGAAATATGCGGTCGTGGCGGAATTGGCAGACGCGCTAGATTCAGGTTCTAGTGGTGTAACAGCCGTGGAGGTTCGAGTCCTCTCGACCGCATCAACTTAACAATGAACGAGCTCTTGAATCTGACCTTTTGTCGATTCGGGAGCTTTTTTTATACTCGGGATTTGCTGCCACCTATTGTGCCGAGCAGCGCCAATCCTGCCAACGTCGCAATAAATGTGGCGGGAAGGATGAGGAAAAGCGAAGCCAGCGTAACACCAAATATCCCGACTACGATTCTTCCTGTCTCGCCTTATCGGAATACCATGCTAGTATAGCAATAGTTGGATTGGTTATATATATATATCCAAAAATATTATTTTTGAGCAATCCAAAAGTGTTTACCCGTTAAACAACTTGCCCCCTAGGCTTTCCCATAGGTGCTGAAATAAAAAAATCCCCTCAAGTCAACTTTTTTAAGAGTTGATTTGAAGGGGATTTTTTTACAAGAGCATCTCCGAGAGGCGATAAATGCCTTCTTCAATGGCGGCCTCATCTACTTTGGCAAAGCCTAGCACCCATCCCTTTCGTTTGCTTTCCAAGCAATACGTGCTAAGCGGATAAACTCGGACCCCGTGTTTGAGTGCTTGATTCGCTACGGCTTCTTCGTCAAAGGACGCTTCAGCTTCTAGCAGCATATGCAACCCCGTTTCTACACCGCTAAGCGTAAAACGTTGGCCCAGGCCGGTTGCGCTGATGATTTTCGTCATGGCTTCGTGCCTGCGGCGATAAACATTTCTGACTCTGCGCATATGACGTATAAAGTGGCCGTGCTCAATAAAGTGGGCAAGCGTTACTTGCTCCATAATCGGAAGATGCCGGTACAACAATTCCTGTACCCGGGCAATTTGGCGAATGGCCGCTTTGGGACCGACAATCGCCGATATTCGGATGCCGGGAGCAACCAGCTTGGAAAAACTCATCATATACAACGTGTTCTTGGGTAATTGGCTGAATAATGTGGGAAGTGGCTCGCCTCGGTAGCGGAATTCACTGTCGTAGTCGTCCTCAATAATCCAAAATGGGCGCTGGGCGGCCAGATGCAGCAATTGCTGCCTGCGCGGTTCCGACATTATGACTCCGGTCGCGCACTGGTGCGAGGGAGTAACATAGACAAGCTTGGATTGCGGATGAATACGGTCTACTTGCAGACCGTGCTCATCGATAGGAACGGGAGCAACCTGCATGCGCCGATACTTCATCGCCATCCACGCCGCAGGGAAGCCGGGATCTTCCACTGAAACCGTCTCTCCTTCATGCAGGAGAGCTTGGGCGATTAAATCGATGCTATGCTGAGCGCCCGAGGTTAATACAATTTGGTCGATATGCACGTGGACGCCACGCGTAAGCGACAAGTAGCGTTGAATTTGTTCGCGCAACGGCACGAAGCCGTAGGCATTGCCATAAGCCCAGTGAGCCAGGTCTGGCTCTGCCGTGGCTTGTACAAACGATTGCCTCCAGAGCTTATGAAAATGGTCATCCAAATAAGGTTCGTGTGGGCTGAAATCGATGAATGCATGGGTATTTTCTTTGCCTCTGAGCCAAGTTTGCAAATGACCGACAGTAGTGTTCAACATAGGCAATTCAGGTTGAAGAGGCCCTTGGGGCGAAGCGGTCTCGGAGGAAGGGGGACGGTACGTCCAATCACTAACTCTTGTTCCGCCACGACGAGAGGTGACGGTGTATCCGCGGCTATATAATTCCTCATAAACGATCTGGATGGTCGAACGTGACACCCCGACTAATTGGGCAAGTTCACGAGAGGGGAGCAGCAGTTCGCCTGGTGGCCATTTTCCGGTGGTAATGTTATGGATCGCTTGATCCAGCAGTTGCTGCCAAATGGGACGGTTATCGTCTCGGTTTATTTTTAACATTTGGCAAACCTCCAATGTGCTGCATTTCAATTATGGATTGTTCGAACCAATGAATTATGGATGTTTATGGCCTTCCAATCATTGAAATACTATCATGAAGGCAGCTGTGTTTGCAATATGGAAGGATTATACAAAAGGCGAACCAAGAATCTTGTCCCAAAATCGATTAAGGAACATGGCGGGCTGCAGGGGATGGCCATACGGAACCGCGTCAGTTGTCGGAAACCGACCGCCCCGGGTAAAACATGTTTTGGCTGTCTATAGGATTCCCTTTCGCTGTTATCGTGTGCGGCCGCAAGCGATATACAGATACTGCTTGATGGTCAAGGGAGGAACGGTATTTCTCGACATGCACTTTCGATAACGGCCGGTCGTAAAAGCCTGGTACATATTTGTTCAGAAATTGTTGAAGAACCTCTGTTGAATCGTCCGATTGGTCCACTTTCTCCACATTTCCAAACAGCATTACGCTCATGTAGGCAGTATCCGTTTTAGCCGGGACGGGAGCGGTCACGGTGCCATACTCTTCGAATACCGTAAAGCAAGCAAGATTATTTTGTTGTATGACGGAAATCTTTCTGCCACTACTTAGTCCGTGAAAGTAAATGCATTTATTCCACCAAACGTAATTCAATGGCACGACGTATGGCTGAAGTCCATCTGCCAGACCCAATAAGCCAGATCTGGTTTTTGTCAAGAAAAGGTCTATCTTTTCCTGATCCTCGCAGTTTCTTTGTGCATGAATCATAGGTCTCATATTGAGCCGCTTCCTTTCTGTTTCCAAATGAATACGCGAATTTTGCTGCCATGATTTTATACTATCTTATTTTTGATGGTTTACTATATCCAAAACAAGGTGATTTGAGCAGTCCATATTGGAACCTTTGTTCGTTAATGGGGCGATTTTGCTAATGATAATCCCGTCACGCTCCGGAAATAAACGGAGAGCTGGCATTAAACCGCTCTTCCAGTTCATCCCAATGGGGAGTGGGGACGTTGGACCGTTCTTTCCAATCGCGAAACACGCGGTTTAAAGCGGCGATTTCGTAGGGGGAACCGTCGACCAGCCGACTGGCCGGCAGCATATGATATATTTTTAGAAGCAGCCGCAGTAGCGTTGGGTGTTTACGAATCAATGAAGCTTGAACGGCCGGTGTTAAGGGATAACCCTGGGCTTCCAGCACGCGGAAGCCTTCGTCCATGGCCGCAATCATTTGCCGCAGCAGCTTATCGTCCCTGGCGATTTTTGTAATTTGGCGCTCATGGATAATCGTTACAAAGCCCAGCGCTACAATGGGCACAATATGGTTCTTCAGCCAAGCGTCTATATTTTCGTGATAGACAAGTTTGTATTTGGTTTTCGCAAACGCCTGATCAATCGCGGCCTGAAAGGGAATCGGACCATCCAAACCGCCGAGCACCATCTGTACGCCTCCGCGGATACAGACGGTCCGCCCGTTTTCCCTGCTTCCGGCGCTAATTTGGAACCCGAAGGCGATATTTTTGTGCGTATCGCTATGCACCTCCAAGTAATTTTGCATATCATGGGCATCCGTATTATTACCCACCAGAACGATATCGCTGCTCCGATTGTTGGCCAGGATAGGCAGTACCGCCGGGAAATCCGTATATTTCATGACGACAAAGATGAGATCGTAGATATCGCCCGCTTCCAGCGTCCGGATGACGCGTACCGGATCCACCGTCGTTTTCCGCTGAAAATAATGGCGGATGACAAGCCCCTCTTTCTCCAGCTCCTCCGCCCGTTTTCCTCTGGCCAATACGGTCACATGATTGCCCCCGCGCACAAGAACATGGGCCAAATAACTGCCTATAACTCCTGCTCCATAAACCAGTACTCTCATGCTGTTATCCTCGCTTTCATATTTAATGAACATTTGTTGTATAATTGACGTTTGTTGATTACAATTACGATAGCATCCGGTGAAACATCGGATCAATCGGTAATATTTTTGATTTTGTTGAGTATTCAACAAATGCGCTCAGATTGTCTAAAAAAGGAGCAGAGAGAAAGAGTTATGGACAGACGAATTCTAAAAACGAGGCAGGCGATCATGGAAGCTTTTGTCGGACTGATGGAGGAGAAAAGCTTTGAGAAGATCACGATTCATGCAATCGCGGACCGGGCGAATGTAAACCGGGGGACCGTCTATTTGCACTTTACGGATAAGTACGATCTGCTGGACCAGTGCATCGAGACGTACTTGCAGTTATTGTATGAAAGCTGCATGCCTGACGGGGATCCAAGCAAGGTGGCTGCAAAAGCTTTACTGCTTCGCACGTTCGAATTTTTGGAGCGCCACGCCTCCATCTACTCCACGCTAATGACGAGCAAGGGGATACCCGCCTTCCGCAAGCGGATGATCGCGATGATGGAACGGGGCATCGAGGAGCATATCAAAAGCTGCGGCATCAGCCCGGGCCTAAACCGGGAAATCGTCGTTCAATTTCTGGCCGCCGCGGTCTCCGGTCTGGTGGAATGGTGGATTGTTCAATCGATGCCTTACACTCCAAAGGAAATGGTGGAACAATTGATGCTGATCCTGGAGCGGAATTTGATCCTGCCGGAGCAGCCTTGATGGGGATCATTTTATTGAATTTAATTTGAATTGAAGCCCAATCTTTTTTTGCATCGCAGAAAAAATATGATAACCGGTTGACATACGATATGACAACCGGTTATCATAAATGTGAAACAAGGATGAATGCGCATTCAAAAACGATAGTCAGGGGGGAAAGATTTTGAAAATTACGAAGAGCATCACATTGGGAATTTGTTCTGCTTTACTGCTTTCTTCATTGGCGGCTTGCTCCAAAAACGATACTTCAAGCCCTTCGGCGGAAGCGACCAAACAGACCAAAGACGTTAAGATCACTTTCTTTAATACTTCAGCCGAAGTAAACAATGTATTTGAGGACCTGTTTAAAACGTATCATGAGCTGAATCCCAATGTGAGCATAGAATTGATTCCGACGCCAATCGGCGGAGGACAATTGGAAAAATTTCAATCGTTATTAGCTTCCGGCAACCCGGCCACGATCGCCAATCTTGACCCGGCAACCATTTTACAATTTAAAGACAAGTTTGCGGACCTGGAGTCGGAGAAAGCGAAATACGAAAAGCTAACGAAGCAAGGGGCGGTTGACGGAGCTCTGCTGGACGGAAAGTTCCTTGGCGTTCCATGGACTGCCCAGGGATACGGCTTGCTATATAACAAAAGAGTTGTAGAGGAGGCGATCGGAGGGACCTTTGATCCGGCCTCTGTGAAAACCCGCAATGACTTGGAAGCGTTGTTTAATAAAATTGAAGCCTCTGGCAAGGCTCCGGTGACGATTCACGGAGCGGATTGGTCTCTGGGCGCTCACTACCTGGGATTGGCGTATTCATTGCAATCGAAGAACGTGGATGAGAACCGCAAATTCGTAGAGGGCCTGAAAAAGGGCGATATCCAATTGGCGAACAATCCTCAATTTAGCGGATTGATGGATACCTTCGACTTGTTGAAAAAATACAATGCGAGAAAAAATGACCCGCTTGTTGCAGACTACATGAAAGACAGCGGGGATTTCGCAAAAGGCAACACGGCGTTCTACTTCATGGGAGATTGGACTTGGTCTGTCATCGGAACGTTAGAAGGACGAGACAAAGAGTTTGGCATGATTCCGGTGCCGATTAGCAATAATCCGACAGACTACGGCAATACGCAAGTAGCTTACAGCGAACCGAAATTGTTGGCTGTTGATAAATCGGGGTCCACTCCCGAGCAGCAAAATGCCGCCAAAGCGTTCATCGAATGGATGGTGACAAGCGAGCAGGGGCAATCGGCGATCGTTAATAAAATGGGTCTTTCCATGCCTTATAAGGAGGTAAAGGTAAAGGGTACGAATGTGATATCCGATGCCGTAACCAAATATGTAGATCAAGGACAAATTATTAATATCGGAGTGATCAACTATCTTCCGACAGACTGGTGGTCGAAGACGGGAGCGTCTATGCAAAAATATTTGGTAGGAAAGATCGATCGCAAGGGACTCGCGGATGAAGTTCAAATGTATTGGAAATCATATTCCGGGAAATAAGGACTTGACTCGCTGAGAGGTAGAAGATGGGTGACTAGGCTCCGCCTTTGCTCCCCATCTTTTACTTAAAGGCATTTAAAATCCTGGTTGTAAAGGGTGCGGCATCATGAAGAAAAACATATTTATAAGGAATGCAGGAATCTTTTTGCTTTTCGGGGCTCCTTCCATTTTTGCGTTTGCTGCTGTTGTCTTGATCCCGTTTCTGGTGGGATTATATTTGACGTTTACGAATTGGGATGTGCGAACGACCAGCAGTTCATTCATTGGTTTGACTAATTACGCAAAGGTGTTTCATGATAACGTATTTCTTACCCAATTGTGGTTTACCGTCAAATATGCGTTATGTACCGTATTGATCTCCAATATCGTGGCTTTCTTCATCGCGCTGGCGTTGACTAGAGGTGTGAAAGGGGAGAAATGGCTTCGAACGGGATTTTTTACACCGAATTTGATCGGCGGAATCGTACTGGGTTATTTATGGCAGACTCTATTCTCGCAAGTATTGCCGTATCTGGGCAATAAATACGGATGGTCCCTGTTTCAATCGTCTTGGTTGACCGATACGGATACGGCCTTTTGGGCGCTTGTCATTGCAACGGCTTGGCAATTGGTCGGTTATCTTATGCTCATCTATATAGCCGGCTTCTCTGGCGTTCCTAACGACGTATTGGAGGCCGCCAGTATGGATGGAGCGAACAACGCTACGATACTTCGCAGAATCATTTTGCCGCTTTCGATTCCCGCAATCGTCATAAGCATATTCATTTCCATTTCGCGGTCATTTTTAGCTTATGATATAAATCTGGCTTTAACCAAAGGCGGACCGTTCCATTCGACCGAGATGGCTTCGTACCATATCGTGCAAAAAGCGTTTCTGTCTAATCAATTTGGAACGGGTCAGGCCGAAGCGGTTGTCTTGTTTGCCGTGATAGCCTTGCTTGCGCTTACTCAATCCTACCTGCTGAAGAAACTGGAGGTCGAATCATGAACCATGCTCGACAATCAACCTCACAAATCAAATCAGCATTGCTGTATATTCTTTTATTCGTATTTTTAACTCCCTTCTTATTGGTCGTCATGAATTCTTTCAAAAAAACGCAGCAGTTTGTGGAAAATCCTTTGTCTCCCCCTAAAGCCCTGCTTTTCGGAAACTATATCAGCGCGTATAAAAGTATGGACTTTATGCAAGGATTTCTAAATTCTTTCGTTATTACGGCGGTTGCCGTTTTCATCATTCTTATTTTCTCGTCGATGACAGGTTATTTGTTCGTTCGCTTCAAATGGAAGCTAAACGCCATACTATTCTTTATCATGCTGGCATCCATGGCGCTTCCGTTCCAGGTCATCATGATCCCGCTGGTCATGTTGTACGGAAAGCTGGACCTGTTGAATATGAAAGCAACTTTGCTGTTTATGTATTTGGGGTTTGGCGTGCCGTTTGGCGTATTTACGTTCCACGGGTTCATCAAAGGGATTCCTTATGAATTGGAAGAATCGGCTTTTATCGAGGGAAGCTCAAGGCTGAGAACGTTTTTCCAGATTATTTTGCCGCTGCTGAGACCGGTCTTCGTAACGCTAATCGTATTGGATGTGCTCTGGATCTGGAACGATTATTTGTTGCCCAGCCTGGTTTTGCTGTCGCCGGAACAGAGAACGCTGCCTCTCTCTACGTTTTCTTTTTTCTCGTCTTACTCCGTTGACTACGGTCCCTTGATGGCAGGATTGGTTATGACAATTATACCGGTGCTGATTCTATATCTTTTTCTTCAAAAACAGATCGTCAAAGGAATTACGGAAGGGGCCCTGAAATAAAATCCCCGTACCCTTTCGAGGCTGAAAATGCGATAAAAAAAGTGTATAATTGCCTTAAAAAAGTTAAGGTGTGCATCTATGCCCAAAATCGAAGATGTAGCTGCGAAAGCAGGGGTTTCGGTAACGACGGTCTCCCGCGTGCTCAATAACCGGGGATATATCAGTCAAGCGACACGGGATAAGGTAGCTCAGGCCATGAAGGAGCTAAATTATCAGCCAAATGAAATGGCTCGTTCCCTGTTTAGAAAAAAATCGAATATGATCGGTCTGATTATTCCTACAGTATCTCATCCTTTTTTTAGCGAGCTGGTTTATCATCTTGAGTATTATGCCGATCAAAAAGGGTATAAAGTGCTGCTATGCAATTCCAATCGCGATATTTCGAAAGAACGCAAGTATATCGACATGTTGAAAAAGAATCAAGTGGACGCCATCGTTATGGGAAGCAATGTGCAGGACGTCAAGCATTATCTCAATTTAAATTTGCCGATCATCTCATTTGATCGTACGGTTGCCAATAATATTCCCATCGTTACTTCCGATAATTATACGGGAGGCAGACTCGCATCCCGATTATTGGTCGACAAGGGCTGCCGCAAGCTGGCGCATATTTCTGGCGGAGTAGGCGGGCCGAATCACGCCGCATTGCTGGCGAGCAAGAGATTTCAAGGATTTAGGGACGAGCTTCCGGATACCGGAATCGAACATGTTAGCTTGGAGCTGGAGATTGCCGGTTTAGGCGATAAGCGAAATGTGGATGAGCTTGTGCGATTTTTTCAAGAGCATCCGGATGCGGACGGAGTATTTGCCACCAGCGACGTCCTGGCTGCCTTGGTCATTCAAGCTTGTCATCAATTAAAGAAAACAATCCCGCAAGAAATGAAAATTATCGGGTATGACGACGTGGGAATCGCATCCTTGGTTTGGCCCCGCCTGACATCCATAAGGCAGCCTGTTCGGGAAATGAGCGAATGCGCCGTTGAATTGATTGTTAAGCTGCTCCAAGGGGAAGAGGTCTCTATGATAAATTCGTTTCCGGTCACGCTTATACAGCGGGATACGACATGAATACTCGCATGGGAATTTGACGAGGGATGAACAAAATAGCGGACGCGTGGCTTCGGGACAGAAGCCGGCATCCGGTTGCGCCCTTAGTGTCAACCGGTTGACACATCATTGCGTCATTACTGTCCCAAAATCAATCTTAAAATCGAGGATCGAAATGGGGAGTGAACCGTGCTTCGGGAATCGAATGAAAGAGAGCCCGCAATCCGGCTCATAACCAGGGCGGACGATTGCGGCAGCTCTCATTCGGCTAATGTAGGCATCGCAGAGTCTTTAAAAGCCGGATTTATAAAAAATGTCTCTTTAATGGCTCCTTGCCGCTTTATAGAAGAAGCCGCAGAAATGCTGATCGGACATGAAGATGTTTGCTTTGGTTTGCATGCGACTTTGAACGCGGAATGGGATCAAGTAAAGTGGGGGCCCGTTCTGCCGATTTCACAAGTCTCTACCTTAGTCGACGAGAACGGAATGTTTACGTCTTCTCCGCAAGTATTTGAGGCGCAAAAGCCTGATTTGGACGAGATCATGCTGGAGATTCAGGCACAGCTGGACAAGCTTAGACGGCTGGGGTTCCGAATCGCTTATGTCGATACCCACATGTTTCCGGAGTACCATGTGCCCGGTATGGAAGATCGAATGATGGAATGGGCGGATAAAGAGGGATTGTTATACTGGAACCGTTTTTGCTCTTCTTTACGACGGGTAGAAAAAACGGATCATCTTATTGACGATATCGTTTCGCGCCTTAAAGCCGCTGATAAGGGACAATATTTAGTTGTCGGTCATCCGGCGATCGATACCTGCGAAATGAGAATGCTGGGGAATAAACACATTTCCGGGGATGAGCTTGCCGCCGGCAGAGTGTTGGAGGCGAGGCTTTTCACCGATCCGCGAATCCTGCAGCTATGCAAGGAGAAAGGAATCGTTCCCATTCGATACGACGAAGCGTCCGTGATCACGGAGAGGCTGCCCCCGCTTGATGAATGGTTTTTCTTGTGACAGCTCAAATCCAAAACGGCGGCTGTCTGATACAAGGAGGAGCTTTGATGGCCGTTACGATAAAAGATATCGCAGAAAAAGTAGGGGTTTCGGTTACGACAATTTCCCGGGTGTTAAACAACCGGGGATATTTAAGTGACGACCTGAAGAAAAAAGTGCACGAAGCCATGGAAGAGATGAACTACCAGCCTAACGAGCTGGCACGTTCATTATCGCGGAAAAAATCGAATGTTATTGGTCTCATTATACCGGACATCTCCCATCCGTTTTTTGGGCAAATCACAAAGCATATCGAATACTACGCTTACAAGCACGGCTATAAGCTGATGCTTTGCAATTCGTTGCTTAATAAAAAAAAGGAGAAAGAGTATATTGATTTACTAAGAGCTAGCCAAGTGGATGGAATTATTATGGGCAGTCATACGATGAGTGTGAAAGAATATACGTCGATCAAGCTTCCGCTGGTCACCCTGGATCGTCAAATTTCCAAGACCATTCCATGTATTTCGTCAGACAATTATAGCGGAGGAGTGCTGGCCACCAAACTGCTTCTTGGCAAAAAGTGCAGAAAAATCGCTTATTTAAGCGGAAACTTGCGGCTGAATCTGTTGGCCAAACAGCGGCATGACGCATTCATTGAACAAGTGAGCGGCAAAGACGTCGGTTTTGTGGTTAAACAAACGGATTTGAACGGTTTTAAATATAAGGAATACGAAAATTTGGTTCGTGCATTATTTGAAGAACATCCCGATATTGACGGCGTATTTGCAAGCAGCGATATTCTGGCGCTGCAGGTCATCAAGGAATGCCGGAGACTCGGCAAGGCCGTACCCGAGCATGTGAAAGTCGTAGGCTATGACGGAATTCAAATTGGCGGTACGGACGATTTGTCGACGGTAGAGCAGCCGGTCAAGAAGATGGGGGAATTGGCGGTCAAATACCTGCTTCGGCAAATTGCGGGCGAAGATATACCTCTGGAAACGATTCTTCCGGTTAAATTGTTGGAAAAGGGAACAACATAGGTTCTTTTCTGAAAGAAGTGGACTCGGTGTTTCCCGCAATTAAATTAACGTAGCCGCAGGAGGAAGTTATTGTGTTTGAATTTAAGCAGGTCTTGGATTTTGAGGATAGACAGAATGATGTATTGATGGTGGGGGAGCTTCTGATCGATCTGATTTCCGCGGATTACGAAGATGCTTTTGCAGGAGCTGCATACCAGAAGTTTTTTGGCGGATCGCCGGCGAATATCGCGATGAACGTCAAAAAATTAGGGGGCCGTTCGCAGATTGCAGCAGCCGTAGGCGAAGACAGCTTAGGCAGCTTTCTACTCGATCAATTGCGTATAGCGGGGATTGAGCCGGAATTCGTTGAAACCGTTGAAAATTCAACCAGTTTGGTCCTTCTTACAAAGAGCAAGTCGACTCCGGTTCCCGTCTTTTATCGAAGTGCGGACTATCAAATTTCCTATACTTCAAAGCTTGAAGAAGCCCTGCTCCGGTCAAAGATCTTGCATTTCTCTTGCTGGCCCATTTCCATGCTCCCGGCCCGCGATACGATCGAAAAAATGCTGGATCTTGCCGCAAAGCAAAACGTGCTGATCGGTTTTGACCCTAACTATCATCCGGTATTATGGCAAAAGGGTGAAGATGGCGCAGCCTATGTAAAATCGATCATCGGTAAGGTCGATATCATTAAGCCGTCGGGCGACGATGCGGAAAGATTATTCGGCAAAGATACGCCCTATAACCACGTTAAGAAGTTTTTGAGTCTCGGCGCCAAGCTGGTGATCCTGACCTTGGGAAAGTACGGCGCTATGGTATCCAACGGAAGCGAGACCGTTACCTTTAAGACTCTGGCTACGGAGGTAGCGGATACGACCGGAGCGGGAGATGCGTTCTGGTCCGGATTTTATACGGCGCTCGTGAAAGGATATTCCATTCATGAAGCCATTTCTCTCGGATTCGCCGTTAGCGCTTATAAGCTGAAATATACCGGCGCGGTGGTGGATTTGCCTGAACTCGAAGCGATAAAAAACTTATACGAACTGTAGGAGGTTCCCTATGTCCGTCAAAAATCAAGTGCAGCTAATTACGTATCCCGACTCCCTTGGCGGAGATTTAAAAACGCTCCATCGCGTGCTGAATACGTATTTTTCGGACGTCTTCAAAGGTGGAGTCCATATTTTGCCGCCTTTCCCCTCGACAGGAGACAGGGGATTCGCGCCGCAAACTTATCTGGAAATTGAGCCGAGCTTTGGCACGTGGGAGGACATGAAGGCCATCGGCGAAGAGTTCGATGTTTTGGTTGATTTGATGGTCAACCATATTTCCCGGCAATCGTCATACTTTCAAGACTTCCTTGAAAAGGGGAGGGAGTCCGAGTACGCGGACTTATTTATCACATTAGATAAAATTTGGCCGGATGGTCAGCCTGTGCAGCAAGACATCGATAAAATGTTCCTGCGCCGACCGCTGCCGTATTCGACCTTCACTATTGCGAAGACCGGTGAAGAGGAAAAGGTATGGACCACATTTGGCAAAACGGACCCATCCGAGCAGATTGATCTCGATATAAAATCGGAAAAGGTTAAGCAGCTTTTAACGGACTTCTTTCTAAACTTTAAGAAGAACAATGTAAAAATTGTCAGGCTCGATGCTGTCGGTTATGTGATCAAAAAGCTCGGCACCAGTTGCTTTTTCGTGGAGCCGGAAATATATGAATTTCTGGACTGGGTGATGAAGCTTGCCGCATCGCTTGAAATTGAGCTGCTGCCGGAGGTTCATGCGCACTATACCACGCAATACAAGCTCGCCGAGCATGGCTGCTGGATTTACGATTTTATCCTGCCGTACCGGATTCTTGAAGCCTTGATCAACCAAAACAGCGGGGATTTGGTTCATTATTTAAAGACCCGGCCGAAGAACCAGTTTACGATGCTGGATTGCCATGACGGTATTCCGGTAAAGCCGGATTTGGATGATTTGATCGATACGAGAGAAGCGAAAAAAATTGTGGATGTATGCGTGGCTCGGGGAGCCAACCTCAGTCTGATCTTGTCGGATGAACATAAAGCGGCGGATGGATTTGATGTCCATCAAATCCGGTGTACCTATTATTCCGCATTAAATAACGATGACGACGCCTATTTGACGGCACGCGCCATTCAGTTCTTTACGCCCGGCATTCCGCAGGTGTATTATGTGGGGCTGTTAGCCGGCGAGAACGATTATGAACGTGTAAAGAATACCGGAGAAGGCCGGGAAATCAACCGCCACAACTTCTCTCTGGAAGAGATCGAGCGGTCTCTGGAGAAGGAAGCGGTGCAGCGGCTTTTGAGGCTGATCCGTTTCAGGAACGAATATGAAGCTTTCCAAGGAGAATTTGAGGTTCTTGATTCGCCGGCGGATGAGCTTCGTCTCAAGTGGACAAAGGACGATAAGAGTTGTATGTTGCTAGTCGACTTAAGAGCAGGCCTTGCCGAGATTTCCTATATCGATGAAGAAGGATTCGCCGATCATTTTGCAGTGTGATTAAGCTTGGGGAAATTTCATCATAATTGGAGGTATGGATATTGGACTTCATAAGCAGAGTGGCTCCGGAATTAAAGCAAGGGGTAGAGCTTTTAACGCCTCTTTATTTGCCCGATGATCTGGCTATGGAGAGGCAGCGCCCTTTGCCTCCCGCGAATAGCTCGAAATCCGTTCAAATTGCGGAACGTTATATATCCGGCGGAGATGCAAACGAAATGCTGGTCAAGATTTATGAACCGGTCCGGAGAGAGGATCAAAAGCTGCCTGCTTTTCTTTGGATCCATGGCGGGGGATATGTGTTGGGTCACCCGAGTTCCGATGACGTACTCTGCGAATGCTTTGTAAAAGCGGCCAATTGCATCGTTATTTCGCCCGACTATCGCCTTGCCCCCGAACATCCGTTTCCGGCGGCCATTGAAGACTGCTACGCCGCATTGGAATGGATAACCAACCGCGCGGAGGAAATGAATATCGATTTGTCACGGATTGCGATTGGCGGGGCAAGTGCGGGAGGGGGATTGACGGCGGCATTGGCGCTGATGGCTCGGGATAAAGGCGGACCGGCCATTTGTTTTCAAATGCCGCTATACCCGATGATCGACGATCGTAACGTTACGCCCTCAAGCCACGAAATTACGCATCAAGCGGTGTGGAACAGGGCCAATAATCTGGCGGCCTGGAAGATGTATCTTGGCGAGCATGCCCATGGAGACATTTCCCCTTATGCGGCGCCAAGCCGCGCGAACAGCTTGGCCGGCCTGCCTCCGGTCTATACTTGCGTAGGGCAGCTTGATCCGTTCCGCGACGAGACGATCGACTATGTTGCGCGTCTTGCGCAGGCAGGAGTTGATGTCGAATTTCAGCTGTATCCCGGATGCTATCACGGCTTCGAACACGTTGTTCCGGATGCGGAAATTAGTCAACGCGCTAGAAACGGATACTTGGATGCTTTGGCGAGAGCTTTTAAGCGTTGATTCCATAGGGAGAGCGGCAGCGCTATTTTGGGGCGTAATCTTAACGAAAGAAGGGATTGGAAGTGAAGGTTCAACAAGTGATCGATGCCATTTTGACGGATTCGTGCGGCGATTTTAGATTGTCCGAAACCGGAGACAGGATCATGAGCGGCAGTCCAGACATGGAGGTCACCGGAATTGTAACGACATTTATGGCAACGGTTGACGTTATCAAGCAGGCAATCGCTTGCGGGGCCAATATGATTATTACCCATGAGCCTACCTACTATACGGGAAAGGATGAAACGGACTGGCTTCAAGACGACCCTGTATATGTGGCTAAGAAAAAATTGATCGATGAGAATCAGATCGTGATCTGGCGGTTTCACGATTACATGCACATGGGGAAAACAGACAGAATCTATGACGGCCTCCTAAAAGAAATTGGCTGGGAAAACAATATGCTTGACGGAAATCCTCACACCTACCAAATTGAGGAGGTCAGTTTGGCGGAGCTGGCGAGCTTTTTTAAACGGAAGCTATCCATGGATGTGATTCAAATCATCGGCAAACCCGAAATGAAGTGTTCAAGGGTTGGCATTTTAGTGGGTGGGGGCAGCTTGGGCCTGGGAAGAGAACAAATGCCGATGGAATTGATGCGAAATATGAATTTGGATGTCATGATTTGCGGCGAAATTATGGAATGGACGCTCTGCGCCTATATCAACGACGCCCAAATGCTTGGACTTAACCAAGCCATGATCGTTGTAGGGCATGAACGCAGCGAAGAATGGGGCATGAAATTTATGGCGGAATGGCTACAGCCTTTGGTCCATGGGATTCCGGTCACCTTTATTGATGCAAGAGAGCCGTTTACTTATTTATAGGATAAGGAGGAGAAGATATTGAAAATCAAAGCGGGTATCAAGCTCGGAGTTTGTACGGCTTTGCTGCTATCTACGTTGGCCGCTTGTTCCAATAAGGATGCATCGCCGGGAGCGGCTCAATCGGAGAAGGGCGTCAAGATTACTTTTTATACGGTGGATCAGAACAACGCTTTTACCGATTTGGTGAAGGCGTATCAGCAAGAGCGTCCTGAAGTAAAAATTGAATTATTGAATGCGCAAGCAGGAACCGATTATATACAAAAATACGAAGCGCTTCAGGCTTCCAGCAATCCGCCTACGGCCGCCATGCTGGAACAACAAACGGTATTAAAGTTCAAAGATACCTTGCTGGATTTGGAGTCGGAGAAAGCAAAATACGAAAAGTTGACGCTGCCGGGCACGATTGAAAGAAATTTATTCGAAGGCAAATTTGTGGGTTTACCATGGACTACGCAGGGTTACGGCTTATTGTACAACAAACGGGTAGTTGAGGAAGCGATCGGAGGAACTTTTGATCCCGCATCGGTGAAAACCCGCAATGATTTGGAAGCTTTGTTCAAAAAAGTGGAAGCCGCCGGCAAGGCACCGGTATTGATTCATGGATCGGACTGGTCTTTGGGCTCCCATTATTTATCGTTAGCCTACGGCTTGCAATCCAAAAAGGTTGAAGATAATCGTAATTTTTTGGAGGGCTTGAAAAAGGGAAGCGTGGATTTATCCGGCAATCCCCAATTCAATGGTTTGCTGGATACCTTCGACTTGCTTAAAAAGTATAATCTTCGCAAGAACGATCCGATTGTCGCCGACTTCAATAAAGACTCGATAGATTTTGCCAAAGGTAACGCGGCATTCTACTTTATGGGAGACTGGGCTTGGTCCGTAATGGACCCTGTGGAAGGCCGGGACAAACAATTTGGAATCATGCCGGTTCCGATCAGCAACAACCCGGATGATTACGGGAACCAGGAGATTCCGGTTTTGGAACCGTTTCTGTACACCATCGATAAAACAAGAGCAACACCGGAGCAGCAGGAAGCAGCCAAGCAATTTTTTGAGTGGATGGTCACAAGTGAACAGGGACAAAATTCCATTATTTCCAAAATGGGATTAATCATGCCTTATAAAGATTTAAAGGTAAAGGGGACGAATGCCATTTCTCCTTCAATAAGTAATTATGTTAAAGAAGGCAAGGTTATTAATCTCGGAATGTTCAAATTCCTTCCCGGGGATCATTACGCTAAGCTGGGCGCCTCCATGCAGAAATATTTAATTAACAAGATTGATCGTAAAGGGTTCATTAAAGAGATGGAGAGCTATTGGAAGTCGCAGGCTGTTAATTAAAGTTGCGGGCTGAAAAATAAAATCATGGGCGAAGGTGCATACCTTTGCCCATTAAAACAAACGACAGGTTTCTGATCTGCTTTCTCTGGCAGAGCGGGAACCTTTTTATTTTAAGCTGGTGCTTAATTTGACATTGATAGACTACAAGTGTAGTATCATATTACGAATGTAATCAAAATTAGAGAGGAGTAACAGCGTATAGGGTAGAAAAACAGTTTTTTCGTTTTCAGCTTACATAAATATTTTTTGAAAAGAGGTTAAATATCTTGAGTAAATCTAAACATTCTATAGTAAAAATTTGTAATAAAATTGCTTTACCTCTATTGTTTGTACCCATCCTGCTCATTGGTTGTGCGAAGGTTGTTAATCCCGCTGTTACCCAGTCAACAGAGAAGACTCAGACAGTAGTTACATCCGGGTCTGACGAGTTTATTCAACTCGAAAACAAATTTGGCGCTAGACTTGGTGTGTATGCAATTGATACCGGTACGAGTCGGACGATTGCTTACAGACCTGAGGAACGGTTCGCTTTTGCATCCACCTATAAGGCTTTGGCGGCAGGCGCAGTGCTTCAGCAAAGCTCTATTGCCAATCTCGATAAAGTAATCACCTACACCAAGGAAGACTTGGTCACTTATTCACCCATAACAGAAAAACACGTGGAAACAGGGATGACCCTTAGGGATATCTGCGACGCTACTATCCGTTATAGTGACAACACCGCGGGGAATCTCTTACTAAAAGAATTGGGTGGCCCTAAGGGTTTTGAAACAGCACTGAAAAAGATCGGCGATAACGTTACTACGTCTGCACGTTTTGAAACAGATTTGAACCAAGCCGTCCCAGGAGACACACGAGATACAAGTACACCTAAAGCACTTGCCACAACCCTTCAGGCTTTCACGGTCGGCGACGTGCTTCCTACTGACAAACGTAAGCTCCTTACAGATTGGCTACGGGGGAACACGACTGGAGCTAAACTGATCCGTGCGGGCGTACCCGAAGGCTGGCAGGTTGGAGATAAAACCGGTGCCGGTAGTTATGGAACGCGAAACGACATTGCTATTGTTTGGCCACCGAACAGAGCCCCCATCATTATCGCAATTTTGTCCAGCCGCGATAAGCAGGATTCCGCTTACAATGACGACCTTATCGCGCAGGCTGCGAAAATAACAATGGACGCCTTGAAGTAAACTGCAATGATCAACCATAGCGTCTAAACTCTCTCAAGACATGGAATAGGCTGGCTCATTCACGAGCCAGCCTATTCCACATCAGTTTGATGTGCTGTCATTCTTCATTATAAAGAAGCAGTCAAAATTGGAATGAAAGATCAAGGATTGGTAGTTGATAAAATGACAGTCAACTGCTAAAATTCAGGCTACAAGTTTTGCTTTAATGAGTTCAACCGAAAGGTTGAGAGATGGAGACGAAAAGCATGTTCTTTACTCATTTCGTTATTAGCTTGATTGTGTCGTCTTTCACCATTGCCGTTATTATGCTGATTAAAAAATTGTTCCAAAAGCAACTTTCAGCGAAATGGCACTATAATCTATGGTTTCTATTGTTTATTGCATTGATGCTTCCTTTTATATCAAGTCATTTATTTAGTTTTGGAGACAATTTCCATTTATTCAGTGTTAACCAAAGCGATGCAATAAGTCCTTCCACTGTGACCACCGGAGATCAGGAATTTGGAAACGTGAATTGGCTGCAGGACTTTTCGATATCTATAAACCGTGCTAGTCCAACATACCTGAATATCATTTTAGCTTTGATCTGGATCGCAGGGATACTCGTAATGGCCGGTGTGACCATGCATGCCTGGCTAAAGGTAAAAAATATTAAACGCACTACGTCTAACCTGAAAAACAAAGAAGTACTAGTGTTATTTGAACAGTGCAAGCAGGATTTAAAGATATCGAAACATTTAATTGTAGGGGAATCTTCGCTCGTCAGTTCGCCGATGACGTTTGGCCTTCTGAAAACCTATGTTGTATTTCCGACTCATTTTGACGAATGGTTGTCTTTGAACGATATCCGATATATTATTTTGCATGAACTAAATCACATTAAACATAAAGATATTGTGTCGAATTACCTAATCGTTATTTATCAAGTCGTATACTGGTTCAATCCACTTGTTTGGCTTGCTTTTAGGGAAATGAGATCAGATCGTGAAATAGCTTGTGACATGGCTGTTTTACATTCATTAGATGAACGCTGCTATGCCGAATATGGGAATACCATCATTAAAATTGTTGACAGAGCATCACATTTTAAAAATTTTGCTTTGACTAATCAGTTCAATGGTCCTAAACAGCAAATAAAGAAACGTATAGAAAGGATTGCTTCGTTTACGACTGATTCAAAGCTATTGAAGCTGAAGAGTATCGCTATCTTTATGCTTGTGGGAATACTTGTTGCAAGTCAGGCTCCACTCGTTTCTGTGATGGCGAATGATCATAACCGATACGATTTTACCAGTGACCGAACTATGCACGAGGATTTAAGTGATTATTTTTCAGGATATAAAGGGAGCTTTGTGTTATATGATTTGAAAGCAGATCAATATCGTATCTATAACGAAAATCAAAGCAAATTAAGAGTTTCTCCGGATTCAACTTACAAAATTTATCTCGCATTGTTTGGATTGGATTCCAATGTCATAACGAGAGAAAATTCCTCCATGCCATGGAATGGCATACATTATCCTTTTGATTCATGGAATAAGGATCAAACCTTATTTAAAGCCATGCAAAATTCAGTGAATTGGTATTTTCAGGATTTGGATAAAATAATCCAACAGAATAAAATACAAGCTTATCTGAACCAAATAGGCTATGGTAATCGCAATCTTTCTGGAGGGATCGGACAATATTGGTTAGAATCTTCATTAGAGATATCCCCCGTGGAGCAGGTACAATTATTAAAAGCTTTTTATACAAACCAATTTGGATTTAAAGAGAAAAATGTACAGACCGTCAAAGATTCGATTAGATTAGAAGAAAAAGATGGTGCGCTACTATCCGGAAAAACAGCTACAGGTACTGTAAATAAAAAAATGATAAATGGTTGGTTCATTGGATATGTAGAGACAAAGGACGACGTTTATTTCTTTGCAACAAATATACAAAATAAAGAGAACGCCAACGGAAGTAAGGCAGCAGAAATAACTTTATCTATTTTGAAGGATAAAGGCATATATGAAGGAGGATAAGAGTGTCTAATAAAGTCCCCAATATTTCAGAAGCAGAATGGGAAGTCATGAACGTGCTATGGGAAAAGGCTCCGCAAACGGCTAACGAAATTATTCTTTCTCTACAGGAGAAAACGGATTGGAAGCCGAAGACGGTGCGCACTCTGTTAGATCGTCTAGTCCAAAAAAAGGTAGTAGGTGTAAATCAAAATCAGAAACTCTATACATTCTTTCCGCTTTATTCGCAGGATGAATGTCGGCAAGCCGAAACACAGTCTTTTATTAAGCGAATTTATGGAGGAGCCCTGAAGTCTATGCTGGTTCACTTCATCGAGGAGCAATCTTTGTCCGATGACGATATTAAGGAACTACGATCTATTTTGGATAATAAGCCGAAGAAAAATTAGGAGAGAGGATGCGCCGGTTAATCATGTTATAGAAGATTTCATGCTTGACATAGGGGGAGCGGTCATTATATAATTCCATTTGTCGGTTCGAAATCAATCGAATCGCGGCGAAATATGCGGTCGTGGCGGAATTGGCAGACGCGCTAGATTCAGGTTCTAGTGGTGTAACAGCCGTGGAGGTTCGAGTCCTCTCGACCGCATTATCTTAAAATGAACTGGCCTGCAAATTGCTCTTGAAGCGATTTGCAGGCTTTTTTATATGTACTGAATATGCAGTGCTTGGAACAGGATTTAATTGCTTATGAACTTTTTGTATCGTTTAGTATGATATAATCATATTATTTACTGGATATATAGTCGAATTCATTGTATTTCTTTCTTGACATTGTGAGAATAAAGGGGTATTTTTACTTATATAAGTTATGTATCAATTGGTATATTATATTGGTGGGTACATAATCAATAAGAAAGAAACTAACAAACAGGCAGCATCATTTAAGGAGGATTCTCATGACTCGTTATCACCAAACTGACTTTGACACGGATTTCGGCGGTACCTTTCCGTTCAAGCCTAACTTTACAGACGCTCCCGGCTTCGCCATGCACTATGTCGATGAGGGGCGGAGCGGGGGCGAGACCGTCCTTTGCCTTCATGGAGAACCGACTTGGGGTTATCTGTTCCGGCATTTGATCCCGGCTTTGAGTGAAGATTACCGTGTCGTCGTTCCCGACCATATGGGCTTTGGTAAAAGCACGACGCCGCAGGACCGAAGCTATTGGCTGCAGGACCATATCGATAATCTCGAGCGGTTCGTTCTCGCGCTTGATCTGCAAGAGATCACCCTTGTCATGCACGATTTCGGCGGGCCGGTGGGCATGGGGCTTGCCGCACGTCATCCGGATCGCATTCGCAGACTGATTTCAACCAACGGACCGACACCGTTCGGCCAGCCCGATCTCGCCGACCGGTTGACCGCCAACTCCGTTGTCTCGCCCTGGTTCCAATGGATCCTGAAGGCTGAAAAGGAAGGGAGTCTTGAGGTTGTCCTAGGCCAACTCGGCTTCAACATCCTCAGTACGCTCAAGCTGAACGGCTTCGAGAACAATGAACGGATTACCGAAACGTGGCTCGCAGCTTACGGCTCACGCTTCGCCAGCCCGGCCGACTGTCTTGGCGCAATTGGCTGGGCGAAAGGGTTCGCCACCGGCGCGCACCGGTTCGAGATACCCGATGTGGCAGCCGTACGCGCTATCCTAGAGAAGCCCGCGCTTGCGATCTGGGGGGAGGCCGATCGCACGCTCCAAGCCGAGCATTTTCTGCCGCTTTTTACGGAGCTGTTTCCAACCGCTCCCGTCCATCGGCTCCCAGGTGTGGGCCATTACTGCCTGGAAGACGCCCCTGACGTGGTCGGACGGCTCATTACGGACTTCATCCGGCGGAACTAAGAAATGGATTGATCGAACATGGTGAAATAAAGTTAAAACAAACATCCCGCCTCACTTTAGATAGTGGAGCGGGATGTTTTTGTCATGATGGAGTCCGTTTGGAATGGCCGGCGGCAGGGCTTGGCTGTCGCCGTTGAATCCCGCTTGACTCTCCCCTTAACGGGAAAGTTATACTCGATGAAGGCAAGGAAGGACAGAAATATCACATTAGGCAAACGAGGTGTATCCATGTTTAAAATAAGCGAGTTTTCGAAGATCGGCCAAGTGTCGGTCAAGGCGCTTCGTTACTACGGCCAATTGAATTTGCTCAAGCCGGCCCACACCGACAAATATACAGGATACCGTTATTACTCGGCCGACCAGTTGTTTCAGCTCCACCGCATTTTGGCCTATAAAGAATTGGGCTTCTCACTGGATCAAATTCGCCAGATGATAGGGGAGGACATCCCGCTTGAGCAAATCAGAGGAATGTTCCGGATCAAGCAAAACGAGATTCAGTCCGTTCTGGATAAGGAGCAGGCCAAGCTTGACCGAATCAAGGAACGTCTACATGCCATCGAGAATGAAGGGAAGCATCTGACGTCGCACGATGTTGTTCTAAAAGAAGTGGAGCCGCAGCTTGTGGTGTCTTACCGGCAAAGAGCTTCGCTTAGGCAGCTCCCTGAGCTCTTCCGACGGCTCGACGATCACTTGGTAAGCTGCGGCGTATCTTCGCTGTCCCAAATGGTTCTTTGGCATGGCTGCGAGGAATGCGAAGACGATATGGACATCGAAGCAGCTCGTCTGCTCGCTCACCAGATGCCTAGCCGTTCTCCTTTTGCGGTCAAACGATTGCCAGAAGTTTCGATGATGGCCACGCTTATTCATCATTGCCGGACAACGAGCCGCTGCACTGCGAGTACGGAATTAGCCGTATGGATCGAACGAAACGGATATCGAATGAAGGAGAATGAGCCGCGGCGCGAAATCTGCATCCCTCATGAAAAATCGGACGATCCGGAAGCTTACGTTGCCGAGGTCCAGATTGCCGTCGAGAGAGCTTGATTGAAGAGGCTTTGAAAGGAGATTTCGTTTTGACTAAACAACAAAAGCTTCTGACTTTAAATTTATTTTTATTAACCTTCGTTTTGGGAACGAGCGAATTTGTCATTGTCGGGCTGTTAACGGAAGTGTCCAACGGCTTAAATATCGCCATATCGACAGCAGGAGCGCTGGTATCTGCTTTCGCCATAGCTTTTGCCATAGGTACGCCGATCTTGACGGCTGTATTCAGCCGGTTTTCGAAATACCCGCTTATGCTTGTTTTGATCGCGGTATTTATTGCGGGGAATATGTTAACCGCGATATCCGGGTCGTATGCGCTGCTTCTTGCTTCCAGAGTGATCACCGCCGTTGTTACCGGAGTGCTGATCGCACTCGCCATGGCCATTTCCAGCGAAACCGTACCTTCCGAGAAAAGGGGCGCGGTGATTTCCATTATATTTACCAGGTTTACGATAGCCAGTGTCATCGGAGTGCCGCTTGGCACCTACATCGGACAATGGGGCGGTTGGCATATGACCTTTGGGTTTACCGCTCTATTGGGAATCGGCTCTTTCATCTCAAGCTCGGCGACCATTCCAAGAGGGCTAAAGGGAACGCGGAGTTCATTGAAAAAACAAATCGGATTATTAACGAACCCGCGTATGATCATCGCGTTTTTTATTCCGGCGTTCAGCATTGCGGCGACCTATACCGTTTATGGTGGGTCACGAAGAACATGGAGCTGATCGATGTTTCAGGGTTCGGGGCAATCGCTGCATCGCTGCTTACTTTTATCAGTTATCGTCTGGATCGTAAAGCCGTGAGCGGTTATAAAGCGGTCGTGAATTGAACAACCGGAGGCGTTGAAAGCAGTAATGGTCTGCTTTCAATTGCCTGTAATAATTATGTACCGACTGGTATGTTATATCGATTAGCACAGGAGGGATATCGATGTCCATGTACAAATTGAAGCAAGCTGAACCGGCAGACGCTGCCGTCCGCCGCTGGCTGGCGGTGGTCATTCTTGGAATCGCCACGTTTACGATTGTTGCGACCGAGTTCGCCCCCATTGGACTGCTCTCGTCCATCGCTTCTGATCTGGAGCGCAGTCCTGCCACAATTGGCCTCACCGTAACGGCCTATGCTTTGATCGGTGCGGGCAGCGCCCTGTTGTCCGCCGTACTTCCCAATCATTTTCCGCGCAAGCCGCTGCTCATTGGGTTGATGCTGGTGCTGGCCGCTTCAAATGGTCTGGCCATGATCGCCCAGACCTTCCCGACTCTGATGTTGGCGCGGATCGTGGGGGCACTATCGCATGGTGTTTTCTGGGCCATGGTCGCTGCGATCGCGTCACAGATCGCTCCGCCCAATCGCATGGGTCTTGCGACCACGATCGTCTTCGGTGGGATCTCGATCGCAAACGTGTTGGGCGTTCCGGTCCTCAATCTCATCGGGCAGACATGGGGGTGGAGGGTGGCGTTCGGTGCCCTAGGCGGGCTCTGCCTGTTCACCGCGCTGCTCATGGGCGCTTTGCTTCCTAAGGTGAAGGCCGAAGGGACGGTCGGTTTCGCTGCGCTTGCAGGAGTGCTGCGCAGCCGCAAGCTGTGGCGGGTCTATGCTGTGGCGATCTTCACGGTAGCCGCGCATTTCGGAGCGTTTACATTTATCGAACCCTACCTTAGAAACGTACCCGGCGTTGTCCCCGCTGCCATTGCTGCTCTGCTCTTTGGCTTCGGGGCCGCCGGACTGCTCGGCAACATTGTGACCGGGTTCCTGATCGATCGCTATATGAAGCGAGTGATCGTCGTGTCCCTTCTGCTTATGTGCGTATCGCTGGCCGGTCTGGGGTGGTTCGGGCTCAGCCTCGGGCTCGGGCTGGTCGTCACTCTGCTCATTGTTTGGGGCGCGGCGATCTCGATTCTTTTTATCGGCATACAGACTTGGGTTTTACGCGTTGGGGGTGCAGCAGCTATACCGGCGTCGGCGGTTTATACTACCGTTTTCAACTCGTCCTCCGGTGTGGGCGCCGTGCTGGGAGCTATCATCCTGAACCGGGCCGGCTTGTCCGGCATCATGACCTGGGCTGGCCTAATTGTCGCCGTGGCTATTTTCATTGTCGTTTTGGATCGTCGATTGGACAAAACATCATGAATGCATGACCGCAAACCGCATCGGTCTATACAAGGGATCCGGGTTTAAACCGGATTCCTTGTTTTACTTTCTCCTTGCTGGTCGGCGACTCATTGTCAACCCGCGTGATGTATGATACAATTTCATCAGATACTTTAGCGATAAGTAAAATCCTTTTAGACAATTTAGCGTATAGTCGGGTCGATACAAGGCAAGTCTTATGGGAGCGGGAAGAAGCTTTCCCATTTGCTGTTGTAGCGTCTTTTTTATTTTTATTGTGGCTTTTTTGCAGGAAAGGGGCATGCAAGTGACGGGCCAGCAGGGGATTCCTTCTACTATCGGCAAATTAACCGCCTTATTGACGATGATGCACGATCATGCGATGGGGGCGGACATCGTACGGAAGCTGGAAGCGGACGGATACCGGCATACCGTCGGGAAGGTCGGCTCCATGGACAGCGCGAAAGTCATTGCGGCCATCGAAACCGCTGCCAAAAACAATCGGGTCATCGACGAAAAGCGGTACCGGGAGACGCACGGCTTATACCATGCGATCCTGGAGGCTTTGCAAGGGGTGAGCCGGGGGACCCCGCAGATTCGGGACGTATTGCGCACGGTAGGGCTGACCTTCGCCATTGTCCGCGGCCCTATGTCGACCGAACAGGATCAACCGGACGAAGGGGAGTGGATCTGCGTATGCATGTACGGCACGATCGGCGCTCCGAAAAAAGGCTTCGAGCATGAAGTTTTGGGCTTCGGCATCAATCACATTTGATGACCGGAATAGCGTTTCAATTGAATAACTTTAGACCATAGTCTTATAGTTGCGTTTAGAGGTCACGACCATTGATTTGGTATGGCCTCTTTTTTTGCGTCCATTTCTTAAGGAGAGTGATTCGTGATGATTAAGACGGCACCTATTACGATCGGCAGCGGCAAGCTGACCTTGCAGGAGGTCGTGCTCGTGGCACGCCACGGCTACGAAGTAGAGCTTGACGCTTCGGTGAAGGCAAAGGTAACGAAGAGCAGAGAGTACGTCGAGAAGCTGCTGGCGGAGAAAAAGGTTGTCTATGGTTTGACCACAGGCTTCGGCAAATTCAGCGACACGTACATTTCGAGCGAGGACGCGAAGGCGCTGCAGGTCAATCTGATCCGCAGCCACGCTTGCGGGATCGGCGATCCGTTCCCGGCGGAAGTGGCGAGAGCGATCATGCTGCTTCGCATCAATGCCTTGATTCAGGGCTATTCCGGCATACGCTACTCCGTCGTGGAGACGATGGTCGAGATGCTGAACAAAGGCGTCGTTCCGCTGATCCCGGAGAAAGGCTCGCTCGGCGCCAGCGGAGACTTGGCCCCGCTGTCCCATTTGGCGCTGGTCATGATGGGGGAAGGGGAAGCGTTGTTTCGGGGAGAGAAGCTGGACGGCAAAGCGGCGATGGACAAGGCTGGGATCGTTCCGGTGTCGCTTGAAGCAAAAGAGGGCCTCGCCCTGATCAACGGTACGCAAGTGATGACCGCCGTCGGCGCTTTGGCTTGCTGGGACGCGCTGCAGCTGGCCAAATGGGCCGATTGCGCTGCTGCTTTGACGACGGAGACCTTGCAAGGCGTTAGGCAGGCGTTCGACCCGGAAACGCATGACATCCGCCCGCATGCCGGCCAGCAGCAGGTCGCTTCGAATATCCGCAAGCTGACCCAAGACAGTCGCCTGATGACGAACCAAGGGGAGCTGCGCGTCCAAGACGCTTATTCGCTGCGCTGCGTACCGCAGGTTCACGGCGCTTCGGCCGATGCGCTTCAATATATTCACGATAAATTACTGATCGAGATGAATTCGGTAACGGATAACCCGCTCATTTTCACCGAGCAGGAGAAAGTGATCTCCGGCGGCAATTTTCACGGCCAACCGATTGCGCTGGCGATGGATTTCCTCTCCATCGCGGTGGCGGAGCTGGCAAATATATCGGAGCGGCGAATCGAACGGCTGGTCAATCCCCAACTGAGCGGAGGACTGCCTCCGTTTCTGACGAAGTACGGCGGCACGAACTCGGGCTTCATGATTGCGCAGTATGCCGCGGCTTCACTCGTGTCCGAAAACAAGTCGCTTGCGCATCCGGCCAGCGTCGATTCGATTCCGAGCTCGGCGAATCAAGAGGATCACGTGAGCATGGGAACGATCGGCGCGAGAAAAGCGGCCAAAATCGTCGAAAATGCCTACAACGTCGTTGCCATCGAGCTGCTCTGCGGCTCGCAAGCGGCCGATTACCGCGGAGCCGACGGACTGGGCAAGGGAACGGCATGGGTATACGCGCAATGCCGCAAGCATGTTTCGTTTTTGGACGAAGACCGCGTGATGTACACGGACTTCCGAAAAGCCGTGCACATGATGAAGGATGCGGCGGTGCTTAAGGATATGACCGAGACGATCGGTTTATAAATTTACGGCTTTCTGGTCCGAGTCTTGCATTTCTCCCGAAACCTTGCTATATTAGGCGGAAAAATCGCTAGGATTTCGTGAGAGGGAGCGGGCTTCTAATGGAGATCAGACGGGCCGGACATGCGGATGTTCCGCACATTTTGGATATTTATAACGAAGCCGTGCTGACGACGGTAGCGACATTCGATACGGTTTCGCGCACGCTGGAGCAGCAGCTGGAATGGTTCGAACAGCACGGCGAAGCTTACCCGGTCGTCGTCGCCGAGGACGCCGGTCTAATTCTCGGCTGGGCGGCCGCGAACCGGTACTCCGACCGGCTGGCCTATGCGCGCACGGCGGAGCTGTCCTTATATATCCGGGACGGGCACCGTGGTCGGGGAGTCGGGAAAAAGCTGCTGCAAGCCGTACTGGACGAAGGGAAAAAGGCCGGGCTGCATACGGTGCTGTCGCGGATCGTGGAGGGCAACGACAGCAGCATTCACATTCATCGGCAGTTCGGGTTCGATACCGTAGGAACGATGCGCGAGGTGGGCTTCAAATTCGGTAAGCTGCTGGACGTCGTCATGCTGCAAAAAATGCTTTAAACTTGTAAACCGGAGGGAACCGGCGGCAGTCGGAAGCTCCGGTTTTTGCTTTTCGCGAAAAAAAGCGACCCGCAAGCAACGGGCCGCGGGTCAAGAGACATCTATTTGAAAAAGGGGGTCGAGCTTTATTATAGAGGCTATACATTAAAGGAAGATGAAAAGCATATTTCAATTGGATTACAGTTGGATGACGTCTATTAATGAAATTCCACGTCGATCCGTTTTCTGGCGCTATTTTGAACTTTGGGCATTTTCACTTCGAGAATGCCGTTCTTGTATGTAGCGACCGTACCCTCGGCCTGCACTTCCGCAGGCAGCGCAACGGTGCGTTGGAATCGGCCGCTATAGCGCTCCTTGCGGTGAAACTGCTCTTCCTTCGCTTCATGTACTTTGTGTACGGTGCCGACGATCGTGAGCGTCTGCTGCTCCACTTGGATATCTACGTCCTCTTTCTTCTCCAGGCCTGGAATCTCGCAGTGGGCGATAACCTCACTCTCGGTTTCGTAGACGTCCATCCGCGGCGCGCCGAATTCCTGCTGGAATCCGAAAGCGGAAGGCAGCCCCTCGTTAAAAAACTTGTCCATTTCTTTTTTCCAATGATCCACGCGTCTGAACGGTTCAAACGGAACCAACGGCATAAACGAACGCCTCCTTATAAAAGTTTGTTTGAATTTCTTCCCTTATTTTTTCGTCGGTCTCCAAAATTCATACAAAAATCGCGAGCATGCCGGAACGAAGCGGCGCCAGACCGCCAAAACCTTGTGCTGACGCAGCAAACCCGGCTTGACTCGGTTTTTCGCGCCCGATATAATGGAACATATGCAAAGGCTGGCAAAACCTACGTGCGACGTTGAAAAACGGCACCCCGACCGGGGTGCTTTCTTGTATGAAAGCGTGCTGCGGGATGGCGGCGTTCGTTCGAAGAAAGGGGCACATCGTGTATGAATTACAAACAATGGTTGGCCGGACAGCTAGCGGCAAAGCTTGAGGGCATATCGCAGGAAGCGCTGGCGGAGCTGATCGAATATCCGCCGAATCCGCAGATGGGGGATTTGTCGCTGCCCTGCTTCAAGCTTAGCAAGCAGCTCCGGAAGGCGCCGCAGGCGATTGCGGAAGAGCTGAAGGCTGGTTGGAGCGACAATGCGTCGGTTCAGCGGGTCGATGCCGTTTCCGGTTATTTTAACGTATTTTTGAACCCGGCCGTTTTCGCCAAAGACGTCGTCGGTGATGTATTGGCGCGCCAAGACCGTTACGGCTCGCAGGAATACGGTCAAGGACGCAACATCGTCATCGACTTCTCTTCGCCGAATATCGCGAAGACGTTCCATATCGGGCATCTCCGCTCGACGGTCATCGGGAATGCGCTTTATAACATTTTCAACTTTATGGGATACAACAGCGTGGGCGTCAATCATCTCGGCGATTGGGGCACGCAGTTCGGCAAGCTGATCGTCGCCTACAAGCTGTGGGGGGACCAGGCTGCCGTCGAAGCGGAAGGCATCGACGAACTGCAGCGCATTTACGTCAAGTTCCATGACGAAGCCGACGTGAAGCCGGAGCTGGAGGACGAGGCGCGCGCCTGGTTCGTGAAGCTGGAGCAGGGAGACGAGGAGGCGCACAAGTTGTGGCGCTGGTTTGTGGACATCAGCTTGAAGGAGTTCCACAAGATGTACGATCTGCTCGGAGTGAAGTTCGATTCGTACGCCGGCGAAAGCTTCTATAACGATAAAATGGCGGAGGTGCTGGACGAGCTTAAGGCGAAAAACCTGCTGGAAGAAGACGGCGGAGCGCTGCTCGTCCGGCTCGACGATTTCAATATGCCTCCGGCGCTCATGGTGAAAAAGGACGGCGGAACGCTGTATCATACGCGCGACGTGGCGGCGGCCAAGTACCGCAAGAACACGTACGATTTTGACAAAGCCGTTTATGTGACGGATGCGGGGCAAAGCTTGCATTTTAACCAGCTGTTCAAAGTGATCGAGCTGATGGGCTACGATTGGTCGAAGCAGATGCAGCACGTGCCGTTCGGCAAAGTCAGCCTGGAAGGCGCGAAGCTGTCGACCCGGAAGGGCAAGGTCGTCAACCTGGAGGATCTGCTGGGCAAAGCGATCGAGAAGACCCGCGAAATTATCGAAGAGAAAAATCCGAATCTCGAAAATAAGGACGAAGTCGCCCGCAAGGTTGGCGTCGGGGCGATTATTTTCAACGATTTGAGCAACAACCGGATTAAGGATATCGTCTTCTCCTGGGACGAGGCGCTGAATTTCGAAGGCGAGACCGGTCCTTACGTGCAGTACACGCATGCGCGGGCGTGCAGCGTACTGGCGAAAGCCGATCCGTCGGAGATGCAATCGTTCGAAGGCTTCGATCCGAAGCACCTGGAGAACGAAGAGGCGCAAGGCGTGCTGAAGCAGCTGTACTTGTTCAAGGAACGGGTCGAGCAGGCGATGCATAAGCTGGAGCCTTCCATTATCAGCCGGTATTTGGTCGATCTGGCGCAAAGCTTCAACCGTTTCTATCATGAATGCAAGATATTGAAGGCGGAGGATGCCGAGGTGCGCAAAGCGCGTCTTGCGCTCGTGGAGTCCGTAAGGATTACGCTGAAGAACGGTCTGGCGTTGATCGGTATCGAAGCGCCGGAAAAGATTTAAACCTCATAACATGGCAAAAACACCCGATTGTCGGACTGTCCTATAGACAGCCCGGCATCCGGGTGTTTTTTTGCACGCGACCGTTACCGGCCGCGGTGCTTCGCTTTCGCTTTTTGAATGGCGATTTCGCGTTTGCGTTCCTTCTCGGCTTCCTGCTGCTCCCGGGAGACGACCTTGCGCGTCTTCTTGCGGTGCTCCAGCTCCAGCTTCAGCGCTTCCTGCGCCGCGCCGCGGATACCTTTGCGATCCATCTCGCGCGCGGCTTCGCGGGCGAGCCGCTTCGGATTGACGCGGCCCCGCCGGGCCAAGGCATCGACGCTGACGCCCACCGACGTTTGCGCGAGCAGCGGCAGCATCCGAAACTGCACGAACTCCATCACCTCGGCGTCGTACGGCTCCGGGCCGAACACGTACCGAGTGGCTTTGACCTTGCCGTCCGCTTCGTGTTCCGTCACACCTACCCAAAATTCACCTTCAAAATAAACGGTAAGCTTCATGCTTTCCCCTCCTTACGTCTTGCGAGCGATGGACATCCCGAGGGGGGAAGGATATGACACGGGCTTGCATCTCCGAAAAGCCGGGAGATCCCGTGCATCCGGGCTACCAACCGGACCGCGATTTTACGCTCGACTTCATTATAGGACGAAGACAGGTTTGCCGCAACCGGGTGCGGATCATACTGGGATGTAGAGGTGAACGGCAAAGTGGCGAAAAGCGACGAGCTTGTGAAATATGTAACGGAGCGGTTTGTCCGTTACATCGAGATGCCGAAGGAAGTGCGCAGACAGGTGCGGGCGGATAGAAGGGAAGGCAAGGAGCCGTGGCAGTACCGCTGGTTCGGCATGCTGCCGGTGGCGATCGACATGTGGACGAAGCCTTTGCGCGAGGGCGCCCGGCGTCTCGGGAGAAGCTTGGGCAAGAGAGCGGAGCGATGAAAACAATAGGGGCTAAAATAAAAAAAGGAAAAGCTTCTTGCCGTCAGGCGGGAAGCTTTTCTATATAGGGAAGAGGAGAAAACCGTAGGTTAAGGGTAAAAGCTGCCGAGACGCTGCAGCGCCTCGTAGGGAAGAAAGCGGTCGTCGTCCTGCCGGAATTGCACGAAGCGATCCCCGCTGGACCACACTTGAAAGCCTGCGACGGGAAGCGGCACGGTTACACTGCCTTCGTAAAGCTCGGCGGCGTACACTGGCTTGCTGCCTTGAGCGATCAACTGCTTCAGATCGTCGAAGGGCAATGGCTTGCCCGATTTTTGCACCCACGGCAGCCGGGCATAAGGTTCCGCAGGCTCCGCCTGTCCGCTTTCCTTTATCGTATGCTTGGCATCGGTATTGGTGAATGCTTGGACATTCGGTGCGGATGGCGTTTTGCTCTTGGGCAGCTTGGCGTCGCCGGCGAAAGGCATTTCCTCGCCCGTTTTGGCGTCGATATACCAGATGCGGTTCGCGTTCTGCACGGTAATTTTCCAGAGAGCCTGCAGCGGACTGAAGTACAATCTCTCGGCTTGATGCGGATATTCGATAAGTTCAAGCTGCACCAAACTTCGATGCAGCGTTTGCAAGCTGAATAACGGGTAGGAGCCTTTACCGTACTCGGTCAGCCTGTATGTATCCGGTTCTCCGGCATGGATGACCAGATAGCCCGCTTCCGAGCCTTCGGCGCTTACGATGATGACCCAGCCGTGCATGCCCGGTCCGAGCGGATAGCTTGTCCAGGACGCCTGCTGCCACGGTTCGAAGCCGGGCTGGAGCGCGAGCTGCTTCATAAACCGCTCCACGGCCGCTTGCAGCGTCGGGGCGGCAATGTCGGTTGCCGGTTCCTTCGGCGGCGCGGACGGAGGAGCCGCTGGCTTCGTTTCCTCCACCGCATGCGCGGGAGGCGATTCGAGCGGCCAGGCTGCAAGCAGGCTTGTGCCGAGCAGCAGCGAGACGAGCGCGAACGTAAGCTTTTTCATAGTTTCACCTGCTTCGCTTGGGAGTCGTTGGCCTGAGATCGGCATTATGCGCATTCCGCTGCGAATATGCCTTTATTGTACAAGGTATGCGCCGAAAAGATTGTTAGAACCTGTAGTCTGTCCCAAAATACTTTCCCCTGAAAAACGCACCGATTCGCGCCGGTTCGTCAGTACGCGGGCGGTTTCGCAGAGGAAACATGGAACAATCCGCAGTTGATGGCGGATATTCGGATGCGCGGGCGGTACTGCCATTCGATTTCCCGGGCTCGGCCGGCGTACTGCGCCTCGATGTCCGGCCGTTGATCGGGCTCGGCGGTCTTGAGCAGCGCCTCGTAATAATCGCGGATGCGGGCTTGTTCATCCGCGAGCCGAAGCTGCGCTTCCTTTGCCCAGCGGTGGTCGTACTTGGCGAGCTTGCTTTCCAGATGATCTTCCAGATAAAGCACCGCGCGGGGCAGGGCAATCCGGTCCGGGGTAATGTAGACGTGAGCGGGCAATTGCGGCGTAAAAGCGACCGGAGCGATCCAATCCATGAACCGCTCGCGGATCACACCCGTCTGCAGCTGGATGCCCAGAGAGTGAATTTCGCTGCGCTTCATATCGCAGGCCAGCTCCACCTTGTAATTGACGGCAAGCCAAGTATCGTATGGAACGGTCGAGGAACGTCTGGGCTGCTCCGGCACATGCTGCTCGAACAGCCGGACATACTTGCCCTTGGCCCGGACAGCGGCAAAAAGCTGCTCCAGCCGCCGGCTGCCGTAGGTGACTTCGTCCCGTGGAATGCGCGCGGTAAACGACGTCGGCACGAAGCCGAAATAGCGGCCGAGGATGCTGTCTCCCTGCGGCGGCTGCGGTCCGCCGGGGGCCGTGCCTGTCTGCGCGGCAGCTTCTGCGGGGCTTCCGGCAGGGGGCTGGCCGGCCGTACCTGCGAGCCCGGGAGCGGCTGTGCTGACGCCGGGCTGAGGCCCGCCGGGAGGGCCGTGCGGCTGCAGCTCGCGGTAGGCCTCCGGATCGAAGACGAAGGTGCACGTCATCGTCTCCGGGGTGACGCCGGTCCGTTCGACGAAGCTCCAATAATAAGGGCGGTGATTCAAATCCTTGTCGGCGGAGGGTGACAGCTTCACGGTCACGTAGGCGGGATGCTTCTCCATAATGTCGCACTGCTCCGCTTCCAGATAGCGCAGCACGAAGGAGCGGATTTGGTCCGCCGTCATCGTCATAGCCGGGCCTCCTCCCCGCCGTGGTCCTGCCCGCAGATGGGGCTGCCTATCGCGTTCAGCACGCTTTGCAGCCGCATGTTTTCCGTCGACTCCTGCTCCACCTCGGAGCGGACGACGGTGAACGAGCGCCCCAGTTCGTCAAGCTGCCGGCGGATGTCTTCCTGGCTGCGCGAAGACAAGATCAATTTGGCCAGATGCGATTCGAGCGATGTTTTTTTCTCAAACCGCTCCAGAATCGTATCCAGCTCGCCGATCACCAGCTCGAACATGTTGATTTTCTCGTGCAGCAGCGATAAGATATGCTCCTCGATGGTGCCGAGGGTGGACAGGTTGTAGATTTTGACGTCCTCCTGCTGACCGAGCCGGTGCACGCGGCCGATCCGCTGCTCCACCCGCATCGGGTTCCATGGAAGGTCGAAGTTGATCATATGGTGGCAAAATTGCAGATTGATGCCTTCGCCCCCTGCTTCGGTGGCGATCAGCACTTGGGCCCGGTTGCGGAACAAGTCCATCATCCAGTCTTTTTTGCCCCGGTTCATACCGCCCCGGTAAGGGACGGCCGAAATTTTCCGATCTTTCAAATATTGCAGCAAATATTCCTGAGACGCGCGGTACTCCGTGAAAATAATTACTTTTTCCCCGATGTCGCCGATCAGCTCCATCACTTTTTCAGCCTTCGTATTCGCTTTGATGCTGCGGATCAGCTCGACGAGCTCCCAGATTTTGGCGCGGAGCGGCGAGTTCTCTTCGGTTTTCTTGAATAAATTGACGAGCGTGATGAATACCGCATCCCGGCTGGAGCACACCTCGCGCTGCAGCGTCACAAGCGACAAAATGCTGCCGATATCGCCGCCGGATTCCTCGTATCGCCCACGGACGAAGTTGGTCACGCCGTCGTACAGCGCCTGCTCTTCGGGCGAGAGCTGTAAAGGAATATTGCGCACGATCCGTTTCGTGAAATTCACGTTGCCGTCGCTGCGCCGGTTGCGGATCATGACCTTGCTCAGCTCGTGCTGAAGTTGCTCTTCGTTCTTCGGAATCCGTTTGTCCACGACGAAGTTTGCCTGAAAGCTGCCCTGGCCGCCAAGCTGCCCCGGTTTGAGCAGGGTAATCAGGTTGTACAGCTCTTTCAGGTCGTTCTGCACTGGCGTCGCCGTCAGCAGCAGGCAGTACTTTTTGCGCAGCTCGTTGATGAACTGGTAGTTGGTTGTTTTTTTGTTCTTCAGCTTGTGCGCCTCGTCCACGATCAGCATGTCATACTCCAGTCCAAGCACGATGTCCCGGTGCGGGTCGCGCTTGGCCGTATCCATCGAAGCGACGACGACATCGTTCGCAGCCCACATGTATTCTTTTTTCTGGGCGACGGCGGATATGCCGAATTTCTGGTTCAGCTCGCGGACCCATTGCAGCACCAGCGAAGCGGGCACGAGAATGAGCACTTTGCGGACAAGTCCGCGGATCATGTACTCCTTGAGAATGAGTCCGGCCTCGATCGTTTTGCCGAGCCCGACCTCGTCTGCGAGAATGGCCCGTCCGCGCATTTCGGTCAATACTTTTTTGGCGGTATCGATCTGATGGTCCATCGGCACCAGATTCGGCAAATGCGACAAGCATTGGAGCTCGTCGAAGCTGCGGATCAGTCCCGATTGCTCGGCCTCCTCGGCCAGCCGGAACATCGTCCAGTCATCCCACGGACCGTTGCGCTGCGCCCGGTCGTGCAGTTCCTCGAACCAATCCCGTTCAAAATACAGCTGAACATGCTCATTCAATTGACGCACGTGTTCTTTTCGCTCGGTGGATTGCATCGGACGCGCTCCTTTTCCATCGGGTAACGAATCGAGTCAATTTTTAGTATGCACGAAAATAAAGTCTTTCAAACGAACCGGCAATGCTATATGATGAAAGGGATGGGGCCTGGCGGACGGACGCCGGGCTCTCGATTTCTGCGGTGAAGAAAGGGAGAGCTATCTTTGAGCAGACGCTTTCGTATCTGCCTCACGCTTCTGTTGACTGCGGCTTGCGCCGGATGTTCTATATTCGGTTCGGACGCCAAGCCCCGCATGACGCCGGTCGATGCGGAAGCGTCCAAAGCTTTGGATGAGACGGGCGATCTGCTCGTAGCCGGAGAGAACCGGGTATTCAGCGTCAACAGCAAAACGAACGAAGCCCGGGAAGTGCTGCAGACGGAGCAGCCGGTCAGTTCGGTCAGTTATACGGGGGAGCATATGGCGATCACCGTATTTCCACCTTCCGATCCGAAGGCGTCCCGAGGCTTTTACTTGCGGGACAGCGGGAGCGACAGCTTCACGATGTATCCGACGCCGGGCTTCTCGCCCAAGCTCAGCTACATTTATGGGGACCTGATGTTTCTCGCTTCCGCCGATAAAACGGCGCAGAAAGACGGCGACCATGCCAAGGTCGGCATTTATCAGCTGAAGGAGCATAAATGGCTCAAGGAATGGACGCTGCCGGGCGGCATCGAAGACATTACCGGTCGGGGCAAAGACCTGTGGCTCGTGACGTCCAACAATGCAACGACAAGCTCGAATGTGTATAAAGTCGACTTGGAGACGGGAGAATGGGGCAAGCTCATCGCCGAGGCCCGTCGGTACCCGCTCGATCAAGTGGAAGCCGATTCCGGCAGCGACCTGTATATGATGATCTCGCAGCGCAGCAAGACCGAGTGGTCGAACAAAATTTACCGCTGGGACCCGCAGCAGGAGCCTTACGAGCTGGCGCACAATTTTGTTTCCAATACCCGGCCGTACTCATACGCAATGCAAGCGCTGAACGGCAAAATGCTGATCGCGCGCTTCGATGCGACCGGAGCCCATCCGGATATCGAGAAGCCGCTGTCCGTGCTGGACTTAAAAACGCGCAAGCAGACGCATCTGGCTTGGGATCACCGGCCGGTGGCGCTGGACAAGAGCGGAGACGAATTTGTAGCGCTCGGGGAAGACGGCGCAATTGCGTTCGTGAAACCCGGCGGGGCCGAGAAACCCGATCGGGAGATGCAGGTTCCCGGTTTGCGGGCGGCAAAATGCCTGGCCGTTAAACGATAAAGTGAGCCGGTTCTCCGGCCGGCGGCCACAGAAAAAGGGAGGGATCGTGGATGACGCAGGAATGGCGATGGATTCGGTCCGGCTATGGTTCGCCGGCTTACAATATGGCGGTAGACGAAGCGATATTGACTGCACATGGCGAAGGAACGGCGCCGCCAACCGTGCGGTTTTACGGCTGGAATCCTCCGACGCTGTCGATCGGTTATTTTCAGAAGGCGAAGGAAGAGATCGATTTCGATGCGCTGGATCGCGAAGGTATCGGCTTCGTCCGCCGGGCGACCGGAGGAAGGGCAGTGCTTCATGACAAGGAGCTGACGTACAGCATCATTGTGTCCGAGGACTACCCCGGCATTCCGCGAAGCGTGACGGAAGCGTATCGCGTGCTGAGCGAAGGACTGCTGCTCGGGTTCCGCAAGCTCGGACTGGCGGCCGATATGGTACAGCTCGAAAGCGAGGAGGACAAGAGCAAGTACGAGTCGATGGGCTCGGCGGCCTGTTTCGATTCGCCTTCCTGGTACGAGCTTGTCGTCGAGGGGCGCAAGGTCGCCGGCAGCGCGCAGACCCGGCAGAAGGGCGTCGTGCTGCAGCACGGATCGATTTTGCTCGATCTCGATGCGGACCAACTATTCCGGTTGCTGAGGTTCAAGAACGAACGAATCATGGAACGGATGAAGCAGCAGTTTTTGCGGAAGGCGGTCGCGATTAACGATTTGCTTCGGAGCGTCGGACAACCGCCGGCTGGGCTGGCACAGACGGAAGAGGCGTTTCTGGCCGGCATGGCCGAGGGATTGGGCGTTAAGCTGGTTCAGGGAGAGCTAACCTCATACGAACAGGAGCTGGCGGAACGGCTGGCGGAAGAAAAATACGGCAATGCAGAATGGAACCTTCGGAGATAGCGCTCCGAAGGTTTTTTTGATAGGTTATTGAGGGATGCAGGTGGTGATGGCCTGCTCGAAAGCTTGCTGCAGGCGGCGCGTGACCGGACCCGGATGGCCGGAAGCGACGGGAATGCCGTCGACGAAAATGACGGGCGTTACTTCGATGGTCGTGCCGGTGACGAACGCTTCGTCCGCTTGCCGGAGATCGTCCAGCGTGAACGGCGTTTCGGCAACCGGGATGCCGAGCTCGCGGGCCAGACGCAGCGCTACGGCGCGCGTGACCCCGTGCAGGATCAGGTTGTCGGCGGGATGGGTAATGATTGCGCCTTCTTTGACGATCATCACGTTGGAGGCGCTGCACTCCGTGACCAATCCGCTGCGGTGCAAAACGACGTCGTCCGCGCCTTGATCAAGCGCGTGCTGCTTTGCCATCGTGTTGGGCAGCAGGTTGAGCGTCTTCAGATCGCAACGCAGCCACCGGATATCCTCCATCGTAATGACGGCGATGCCCTGCTGCATCATGTGAACGGGGCGCTTCACCTCGTTCGTATAAGCCATAAGGACAGGCTCGGCCTGAGTGGGAAACGCATGGGCTCTCGGCGCGGTACCGCGGGTAATTTGGAGGTAGACGGTACCTTCTATCAGCGAGTTGGCGGCGATTAATTGTTCCAGCTGCTTTTTCAATTCGCTTGTGACAGCGGGCAGGTCTATGCGGACGGCGGCCGCTGTGCGTTCCAGCCGCTTGAAATGCGCCTCGGCTTCGAACAATTTGCCCCCGTAGACGCGGAATACTTCATAGATGCCGTCGCCGAAATAGTACCCGCGGTCGTCCGGCGAGACGCGAACTTCTTCCTTGGGAACGAGTCTGTCTTGAATCAGGTAAATCGGAGTCATGGGTACACCTCCCGTATCATGTAGGTTTTGGGAAATAGGAACATACGTTTGATAATGCTGTTGAATTCGGTTATACTATTACTAGACTAACAATCGGCTGATTCATTGTCAAAACGAAGCAAAGGGCGGATTTTCAAGGTGGAGTTTGACTTGTTTTTGAGCGTACATAGTTCCAATTTTCCGTCAACTTAGGTCGGTTTTGTCGAAAAAGATGAAGATTTCATCAACGAAAAAGAGAGCTTGACCGTGAAAAAAGAAGCTAGCGGGCTTGTATTCCACACTACGCCGTTAAATCCGCTTTTTTCCTATTCGTAACACAATATATTGTATTGTATAATGAATTTCGCATACCAGATATTGTGATTGATCTTTGAAAATATTTCCGGGAGGTTGTTGTTTTGAAGACCGTGCAGCAGACCAAATTGGAAGGCTTAAGCGAAAAAATATTTCTTGACCGTTATGCGATGAAGGATGCCGATACCCGCAATACGAAAGTGGGAGATACGGTACTGGTGCTGACGAAGGACGATCCGAAGTTTCCGGCCAAGGAAGTAGGGGAAGTCATTGAACGTCAAGGAAACCAGGTCAAAGTCAAGCTGCGGAGCGGAGACGTTGTCGATTCCTTCGTTGAGAAGCTGACGCTGACACTGGAAAAAACGCCGCAGCAAATGTGGGACCGCTTGGCCGCTGCCATGGCTTCCGTGGAAGCAACTCCGGAGAAACGCAAGGAATGGACGGACAAGTTCCGTTATGTGCTCGATGACTGGAAGCTTGTGCCCGGCGGGCGGATCGCCGCAGGAGCGGACGCAAGCGACGAATTGACGCTGTTCAATTGCTACGTCATCCCGTCCCCGCATGACAGCCGCGGAGGCATTATGTCGACGCTGTCCGAAATGACGGAAATTATGGCGCGCGGAGGCGGCGTTGGGATTAATCTGTCCTCGCTTCGTCCACGGCGTTCCGTTGTCAAAGGCGTCAACGGTTCTTCGAGCGGCGCGGTATCATGGGGCGGACTGTTCAGCTACACGACCGGCTTGATCGAACAGGGCGGAAGCCGTCGCGGCGCGCTGATGCTGATGATCAACGATTGGCATCCGGACGTGGTCGATTTTATTACCGTGAAGCAAACGATGGGCCAGATCACGAACGCCAACTTATCCGTTTGCGTCAGCAATGGCTTTATGAAGGCGGTCAAAGAGGATTTGGATTGGGAATTGGTCTATCCGGATACGACCGACCCTGAATATGACGAGCTGTGGGACGGCGATTTGGACAAGTGGAGAAAGACCGGCAAAAAAATAAATCATTACCGCACGGTCAAAGCACGCGACGTGTGGCATACGATTATCGAATCCGCATGGAAATCGGCGGAGCCCGGGGTCGTATTCATGGAATACTATAACCAGATGTCCAACAGCTGGTATTTTAACCCGATCATCTGCACGAACCCTTGCGGCGAGCAGGGATTGCCGGCGTGGGGTGTATGCAATCTGTCCGCGATCAACCTGTCCAAGTTTTACGACGAGCATAATCACGACGTGGCATGGGACGAGCTTGCGAAGGTCGTCCAATATTCCACGCGTTTCCTGGATAACGTTATTGACAAAACGCCGTATCACTTCGAACAAAACCGGGTGAACCAGCAAGGCGAGCGCCGTGTCGGACTCGGCTCTATGGGTCTTGCCGAGCTGATGATTAAGCTGGGCATCCGCTATGGCAGTCCGGAATCGCTCGAATTCCTCGATAAGCTGTATGGCTTCATGGCGAAGGAAGCGTACTTGGCTTCCGCTGATATCGCGGAAGAGAAAGGCTCCTTCAAGCAGTTCCAAGCGGAACCGTTCCTGCAGAGCGGATTCATGAAGCATATGACGTCCGTCTTCCCGGAAGTGGGCGCGGCCATCCAGAAGAAGGGCATGCGCAACGTTACGGTTATTACCCAAGCGCCGACGGGCAGCACGGGAACGATGGTAGGTACCTCGACAGGGATTGAGCCGTACTTTGCTTTCGAGTACTACCGTCAAAGCCGTCTCGGCTTCGACAAGCAGTACGTGCCGATCGCTCAGGAATGGAAGGATCGGCATCCGAACGAAGAGCTGCCGGACTATTTCGTTACGGCCATGGACTTGTCCGCAGAAGATCATATTCGCGCACAGGCCGCCATTCAAAAATGGGTGGACAGCTCCATCTCCAAAACGGCGAACTGCCCGTCCGACTTTACGGTTGAAGAAACGAAGCAGCTGTACGAGCTTGCCTTCGATCTGGGCTGCAAAGGTGTGACGATCTATCGGGACGGCAGCCGCGACGTGCAGGTGCTGAGCACGGAGAAGAAGGAAGAGAAGGCTGCGGAAGCGAAGCCGGCGGCACAACCGGTGGCGGCCGAGCCATCCGCTGCGGGCGAGGAGAAGTCGCTTACCAATCTGTCTCAATCGCTGGCGGTTAACATTGACACCAAGACGGAGCAGGTGTTCGATAAGGAATATAAACGCCGTCCGCAGGCTCTGCGCGGGGCGACGTATAAATTCAACACCCCGTTCGGGATGGCTTACATTACGATTAACGATATGAACGGCAGCCCGAGCGAAATATTCTTGAACGTCGGCAAAGCCGGTTCCGATGTCTTCGCGATGTCCGAAGCACTAGGACGCGTCTGCTCGCTGTTCCTGCGCTACGGCGATCATGGCAACAAGGTGCAGCTGCTAATCAAGCACCTCAAGGGTATCGGCGGCTCCGGGGCGATCGGCTTCGGCGCGAACCGCGTCGAATCGATTGCCGATGCCGTCGCCAAGGCGCTCGAAATGCACGGCGATTTCTCCGACAGCGCGGACGACTACATCACCGCCACACAAGAGGTCGTGATGGAAACAACCGCTCAATACGCGGTAACACGCAGCGCGGCTACGTCTCTTGACCTGTGCCCGTCCTGCGGCTCGGCTTCGCTGATTAACAGCGAAGGTTGTAAAAATTGCAGCAACTGCGGCTACAGCCGCTGCAGCTAGGAAAGAGGCCTTCGGGCCTCTTTTTTGTTGAGCCCATTTAGTCTGTCTAATCAAGATTTCTTTTGGTAGGGATTAATTATTAATTCTTGAATGGCTGGTGGATATGCTAGATTTTTATCCAAGGTGATTACACGTGGGGTTTGATTATGTGGAGAGGACAAAGCCTTTGTAAAGAAACGCTTAGCTGCCTGCATATCCCGATTTTCAGATAACATGAAATCTATGGTTTTCCCCATAGAATCTACTGCCTGATATAGATACTTCCACTGACCTTTGACTTTGACGTAGGTTTCGTCGGTCCGCCAAGAATCGTTTGCAGGTTTCAAAAAGGGACGGATTCGTTTGTCGATTTCGGGTCCGAATTCATGGACCCATCTCATGATCGTCGTATGGGAAATCTTTAATCCTCGCTCGCTCATCATTTCGACTATATCTCGATAGCTTAAACTATATTTCAAATACCATCTCACCGTTAGTAAAATGATCACCGATTCCTATTGCTTCCATTTAAATAAATCCATTTTCGTTTCCAAAAAAGTTGCTCCATCCCATGATATTTTCAATTACGTTATCATAAATTAGAGCTTTGCACCACAACCCTAATTCTTATAAATTTTGCTCTTCTCAATCTTTAGCTGCACCTTATCCACGACATCATCGGCTTCGGTTCCGAGGATGTCGATCAACGTTATTTCATTCCCCTCTTTATCCGTGCCGATCGGATCGTGCAAGGATACATCCTTGCGCGTTTTCTTTATTGAGCGCAGATGCATGAGGATCTCCTACTCGATACACCGTGCCGCAAATGTAGCCAACTTCGTCCCCTTGTTCGGCGAGAATGATTCAATTGCCTTAATCAGCCCAATGGTCCCAATGCTAATCAAATCCTCTAAATCTTCACCCGTATTGTCGAATTTTTTGACGTTGTGTACTCAAAGCAACGTAGATTCTAGTGATAAGGAACTACTTTAACTCACTAATCGATAAAAAGGGAATTCACTCAGCTAAACCCCATTAACGCAGCAAGGCTGCCAGTAAAACTGCAGCCTTGCTGTGTTAATGGAGGTTATTCAACTCTCGTTCTCAGTTTGTAATGACTCCACAGCTCGTATAACTACCGTTAATTCAATGACAAAAGCAGGCGCCGCCGCCTGCTTTGATCATAAATTCGTTATTTCATTTTTCCATTTTCAATTTTAATATTTTTTCAACACGGCACGCACCGGACTTCCATCTGCTTCAACTAATGGTAACGGGAGGGCTGCCAATTCATAATCACCTGGTAAAATATCGTCTAAGACGAGCCCTTCCAAGATGTGAATGCCATGACTGGCAAGTTCATGATGGGCTGATAGTTCTTTACTATCTATTGGATCTACAGATGGCAAATCAAGACCAATAAGACGAACACCGAGTTCTGAAAGATAAGCCGCTAATTCTGGTTGGAGGTGAGGAATGGTTTGTGGGAACACACGCCGATCCTTCCATGCGTTAGTACGAATTAACAGACGGGTAATTCCTTTTAAATCTATACCGGATATTTCACCGACTCCAATGGATGTATAGTTAGGCAAATAGATGACACGGGCACTTCCGATATATAAATCGAGATCCAATTCAATGACTCTTTTTCCCTCATTATCAAAATGAAAAGGTGCATCAATATGAGTACCGGTGTGTATACTCATGTTGATTTGGCCTACATTGACAGATCCACTCTCTTCTTTACTCCAATTAACTTTGTAAGTGAAGGGTGTGTCCCCTGGCCAGACTGCGACCTTTTCGTCCAGCGGTTGTGAAATATCAATCCATGTCCCCAAGCAACTTACCTCCGTTTCTTCCGATTTTATCTCATAGCTTCGCTCTTAGACTCCACAGTTCCGGGAAGAAATGTTGGTCCAGAGCTCTTTTTAAATAAGTAACACCTGATGAGCCACCTGTTCCTTGTTTATGACCAATAATTCTTTCCACGGTAGTCATATGATTAAATCGCCATAATTGCTGCTGAGTTCCAATATCCACTAGCTTCTCTGCCAACTCATATAAATCCCAATATTGATCGACATTGCGGTAAACTGTCAGCCATGCCTCTTCCACACTGTAATTTGGTTGATAGTTTTGCGACCAATCCCTATGAAGAGCTTCTTGATCAATAGGTAATCCCCGGGCCGCAAGAGCATTGATTGCCGCGTCATAAATACTTGGCTCATGAAGTGACTGTTTCATTTGCTCGTATAGATCGAACTGATGTTGAAAAACGGATAATGTATGAACATTCTTGTTTCCTAGCGCAAACTCAATCAATCGATTCTGATAAGATTGGAACCCGGAAGATTGGCCCAATTTATCCCTAAACTCCATGTATTCAGCCGGCGTCAAGGTGGCGAGGACGTTCCATGACTGAATCAATTGCTGCTGAATTCTCGAAACGCGCGACAACATTTTAAACGATGGTTCCAAATCATTATTGCGTATACACTGAATAGAAGCTTTCATCTCATGTAAAATGAGCTTCATCCATAACTCGCTAGCCTGATGGATAATGATGAAAAGCATTTCATCATGGTGATCAGAACATCTATGTTGACTAGATAAAATCTTATCAAGATGAAGATAATCTCCGTAGGACATCGCTTTGCTAAAATCGGTTTGAATTTCTTTTTCTAGCCCCATATTTTTGTTTTGTTCGTTGTTATTCATTCTGTACCGTCCCTTTCTTTACTGTTCCTCTTTTTCCAAACCAAATACGCAGCAGACAGAAACAGTAACCATGGAATCCCGAATTGAAGCATAATTTTAAAACCTGTAAACCATGTAGAAATCATTAAACTACCTAGAAGAACCACTCCCAAGATCGTTAAATAGGGGAAACCAGGCATTCTTACCGGCAATTGACGTCCTCCCATTTTCACCCATTTTTTTCTGAAAAATAAATGAGAAATGAACACCATAAACCAAGTGAATAAAGCCCCGAACATGGAAATTCCCATCATCAATGCATAGGATGAATCTGGAAGCATCGCATTAATGGCTGCAGCAATAAAAATCCCAAGTGTAGAAACAGCAAGGGCACTGATAGGAACCCCTTTGCTATTAATTTTGCCCAAAAAGACAGGGGCATGATTACCTCGTGATAACGAAAACATCATGCGTGTTGAAGCATAAAGTTGACTGTTCATTGCCGATAAAGCAGCCATTAAAATAATAAAATTCATTATGCCAGATGCTCCTGGAATATTATAAATTTCCATTACTTTTACGAATGGACTTTTATCGATCCCCGCTGATTTCCACGGAACAATCATTAGCATGATGCCAATGGTCAAAACATAGAAAGTAGACAAACGGAATACGGTTGATTTCAATGCTTTAGGTACAGCTACATCGGGATCTTTGGATTCCCCAGCTGTGACCGCTATCATTTCTGTCCCTAGAAAGCTGAATAAAGAAATAAAGATAGCAACCCACATTCCCCACCAGCCAAAAGGCAGAAAACCTCCGTCATTCACTAGGTTGCCAGGTCCGATATTGGGCTGATCTGTTCCAAATAGGACATAGGATCCAAGAAGAATGAAACCAACTATGGCACTTATTTTTACCATAGAGAACCAATACTCAACTGTACCAAATATATAAACGCTTTTGGCATTTATATAAATTAACAATGCGGCAAACAATAAAATCCATACAATTGCCGGCACAGTCGGAAACCAGTATTTCATATATACGGCTATTGCGCTTACTTCTACCCCCACAGCAAGTACATTTGCTATCCAATATGAATACCGAACAAGAAAGCCTGCCATGGGATTGATGTACTTTTCAGAAATCGTTCCAAAAGATCCCGAAGTAGGATGAGCGACCGTCATTTCCGTTAAACATCCCATTAACAGCAATACGATAAATGCTCCTATCCCATAACTGAGTAGAACACTAGGGCCTGCAGTTTTAATTGCAAACCCGCTGCCAAGGAACAATCCCGTCCCAATGGCACAACCCATGGCAATCATCGTAAGCTGGTTAGTTTTTAAATCACGCTTTAACCCATCCTCTAGTTCATTCCCATTATTCGATTGTGCATTTTTATTTATCATATTTCATCCCCTTTTTTATTTAAAAAGGCTATCTATGCAACGACTTCACGTTCATTATGAAATATTTTGTATTGTTCTTCTGCCATGATTTTTTTGAAAATTTGTATGACTTCCCAAACTTCTGTATACGAAGTATACAGCGCAACCGGAGCAAGACGAATAATGTTTGGTGCTCGGAAATCCGGAATCACGTTGCTTTTTTTCAATGCCTTGCAAATGCGCGCAGCTTCTTCATGCTCAAGACTTACGTGACCTCCGCGACGTACGTCTTCTCTTGGACTTCCAATGATGAACCCATAATCTGCCAACTCATGTTCAATTAAGTTCATTAAATATTGATTGATTTGAAGAGACTTTTGGCGAATATTCGCAATACCGGCTTCCGAAAAAATTTCTAAAGATCCTAATAAAGGTGCAAGGCTTAATACGTGGGGCGTTCCAATTTGATAGGCCCCCGCTGATTCAGCTGGTGTTAGCGTATGTTCCATATCGAATTGTTTATCTTTTCTGGACCCGAACCATCCAGCCAATCCAGGGTTAGTTCCAAAATGTTTCCGATTCACGAATAAACCTCCAACACCGCCAGGTCCGCCGTTTAAATGTTTGTAATTGCACCAATACGCAAAGTCAACATCCCATTCGCTAAACGAATGCGGGATCGCCCCGATCGAATGACATCCGTCAAATCCGATTAAAATGCCTCTTCTATGAGCTTCCTCCGTTAATCGCTTCATGTCCAATATTTGGCCGCTGCGATACAGAACGGTAGGCAAGATGATTAAAGCAATGTCATCGGCCATAGCCTCGATGATATCATCTTCTTCTAAAAATCGGCCATCCCGACTTTTCACACGGATGAGATGGGTATCAGGATCGTATCCATGGATGCGAATTTGGCTTTGAAGGGCATAAATATCAGATGGAAACGTTAGTTCATCTGCCAAAATTTTGGTTCGCGCCCCTTCAGGCTTATAAAAAGTAGCTACAAGCTGATGCAAATTCACAGTCGTGGAACCGGTTACAATAACTTCGTCAGGAGATGCTCCTATTAACGGTGCGCTCAACTCGCCTAATTTCTCCGATAAGGTAAACCATGGATGATTCCCTTGCGTCCATCCATCGATGCCATGTTCTTTCCAATCGGCTAAAGATTCCAAGAGTGTACGTTCAGCTCTTCTCGAAAGTAGCCCCAATGAATTCCCATCCATATAGATGGAATCAGGTTTTAAATAAAATTCTTCTCGAAAATGAGAAAGATTATCCTCTTTGTCTAATTGTTTTGCGAAATCTAATGTAGGTTGAAAAAAATTCGAAAGCACCGTATCATCCCTTTCTTTATTTAAAATTACTCTTTCTAGGGACATCATATCAATGAATATGACACGATGTCAATATTATTATCCAAACGATTCTATCTAAACAAATCTTTCATTTTCATAGAAATACTTATATTCTAGAAGATAATTATTAATTGGGGAGGAATTAGAATGAGTAATGATAAAATAAGCGATAAACGACATCTACGCTCAGTCGCAACACGTCAAAAGTTGTTGGAAGCTGCGAAGGAAGTATTTCTTGAAGAAGGTTTTCAAAAAGCAACGATTTCTCAAATGATCAAAAAAGCAAACATCGGGTACGGAACAGCCTATGTTCATTTTGAAGGAAAAGAGGATCTTCTATGCGTATTAATGGAAAATGTCATGGCGCAATTTTATGAAATTGCCGAGATCTCCTTCTTCCCAAAATCGAAAGATGAAGCAGAGCAAATCATTAATAAACAAACCTATTCTTTTTTAAAAATGGCAGAGGCTGAACGTAATATGATGCAAATCTTCGAACAGGCCATTGGGGTATCATCTGTGATTTCGGATAAGTGGAAGGCAATTCGTGAAAAGTTTATTCAGCGGATATCCATGGACATTGCCTATTCACAGCAAAATGGGCTAGCCAGAGCTACATTAAACGATGAGATTGTTGCACGGGGTTGGTTTTTCACAAATGAAATGTATCTTTGGGAAATTGTTCGAAACGAACATCATCATTCTGTTGAAGAGATTGCTACTACTATCACGTCTCTTTACGCTACAGGCCTTTATCTCTAAAAATAGCGTTTTGCCAAGATGTTTAGAGCCCAGAAACTATGTTGAAACAGTCCTGGGCTTATTTCATTCAAACGATTACGCTTTAACGGTAAAGTCAATCGAACCGAGTCCATCCCATTTTGCGGAGTCGACGTCGCCTTCTTGCAGTTGATGCGCTCCGGTAATGCCGCCAGTTAAAATTAATTGGCCTGATTTCAGCTTACGACCTCTGCACGCAAGCATATTAGCCAGCATGGCTACCGAATTAGCCGGATGACCTAGCACGGTAGCGCCTGCGCCCAAATCTTTCAATTCTCCGTTGATAGAAAGGGTCACCCCGACCAAATCCAGTTCCAATTCATGCGGCTTTCTCAAAGTGGTTGTGGTGCAAAGCTCTAATTTATGATAACGTAATTGAAAATATCATGGGATGGAGCAACTTTTTTTGGAAACGAAAATGGATTTATTTAAATGGAAGCAATAGGAATCGGCGATCATTTTACTAACGGTGAGATGGTATTTGAAATATAGTTTAAGCTATCGAGATATAGTCGAAATGATGAGCGAGCGAGGATTAAAGATTTCCCATACGACGATCATGAGATGGGTCCATGAATTCGGACCCGAAATCGACAAACGAATCCGTCCCTTTTTGAAACCTACAAACGATTCTTGGTGGACCGACGAAACCTACGTCAAAGTCAAAGGTCAGTGGAAGTATCTATATCGGGCAGTAGATTCTATGGGGAAAACCATAGATTTCATGTTATCTGAAAATCGGAATATGCAGGCAGCTAAGCGTTTCTTTACAAAGGCTTTGTCCTCTCCACATAATCAAACCCCACGTGTAATCACCTTGGATAAAAATCTAGCATATCCACCAGCCATTCAAGAATTAATAATGGGGAAATCCCTACCAAACAGACTAAATATCTAAACAACATTGTGGAGCAAGATCACCGATTCATTAAGAAAATCACAAAACCGATGCTTGGTTTCAAATCGTTTCTTACAGCGGATCAGACGTTAAAGGGAATTGAGGCTTTACATATGATAAGGAAAGGGCAGGCCGATGATAATTCGACTGTCCTCACTGCTGTTGAATGGCTAAATAAGATATTTGGTTTAGTGGCATAGTCAAAGTATAGTTTGTCGTGTAACTGCGACTTTTTTAAATCCTTGCACCAGAACCGTTTTTTTTATATATTTACATCAATATATGTGCATCAAGGAAAAATTTAAAGGGAATATCTCCGTAAAGTGCCGCATGAGAAATTAGATTACTCATCTTTCAACTTGAATCTCAAGTTACTTGAGGTTTTATAATAACTTTGGAGGTGTTGCAACGTGCACTCAAATTCGAGGAACAGCGTAGACACCACACAAGATCAACAGACTGATCCGACAGCAAAAGAAGTGAAGTTTTCCATCGGACAAGTGGCGAAAATCACAGGATCTACTGTACCCACTGTCCGTTATTACGACGAGATCGGCCTGCTCTCACCTGCAGAGATAACGTCTGGCGGTCATCGTCTGTATACAGCAGCGGAAATATGGCGGTTAAAACTGATCCTTACGCTCCGTTATCTGAATTTTGGCATTGATGAGATTCAGAAAATGATATCGGGGGATATACCTGTTGATACAGCAATAGACTGGCAAATGGAAGCGTTGGACAACCAAATGCGTACGCTTGCCAGCATGAAATCCATTTTGGAACAGACCAAGCAGAGTAAGGGTGGCACAGATTCTCTCCGCTTTATGTACGAGCTGGTTGAATCAATTTCAGCAAATACATTGGCACGGGAAAAGTTTATTTTGAAAAAAATGTTCTTGTCCGTTTTCCCTGAACAATTTCCGGTTGAATGGCGAGAGATTTTTTTACTTGGGGTTAAAGTCTCTACTTTGCTGGATGGTAAGCTTTCGGCAGCACAAACGGCTGCATTAGATGAGTTGGAGGAAATGTTTAATGATTCACAGATTGTTCGGGAGTTGAAGAAAGATTTTCTGTCCTACCTGGAAGTCGTTCAGCTACCGAGAATCAGCGTTGAGATGTGGAGCGCCAAAATGATGAAAAACCATAAACAGTTGTTGAAGTTAGCGGAGCAACATGCAACTCCTGACAGTCCTTTCGTACAGGCGAACGTTCAAGAGTATGTCTCGCTGTTTGCCGATGTTGACGAACCCCCTGTCTCGGAGTCATTTTTCCGGCGGTTTGCAGAAAAGATGCTTTCAATGCAGTCAGAAAATCTCGAACGTTTCAGAAGAATTAGCTTTATCTTGTACCCAAGTCTGCAATCGTATATGAAAACAAATGAGTTATTCTACCAAGCATTAGTGTGGAAGCTTCAACAACTGGATAAAGAGTAATAGAACTCTTTGTCTTTCACTTTCTTTGGAAGCGTTAACATGATTAACGTACAGTTTGCAAAGGAGGTGAAATCATAACAATCATCGGAAGTACTTTCAGACAGAAAAGTGAAGTAGGGGGGACTGTAGTCATATGAAGAAAAACAAGCGAAGAACGTTCAGAGTCTTTTTGGGGGGATTTGTGACTCTCTGTATGTTTATGGTGGTTGGCTGCAGCAGTCAAAAAAATGAACCAGCCGAGCAAAAAGAGAGTGCCAAACCAGAGATGGGCGGAACCATTACAGTAGCGTACCCTTATGATCCGGATACGTTAGATGTCCAGAAGTCTGCTGGATCAGCTGAGGTCTATACCTGGTTGCTGGGTGGATCCCTGCTCTATAAGGATCCTGCCACAAACGAATACAAGCCCTCTCTTGCAAGTGACTATAAAATTTCAGAGGATGGCAAAACGTTGACCTTTACCATTCGTTCCGGGATTACTTTTCACGATGGGACACCTCTGACCGCAAAAAGTTTTAAGGAAACCTTCGATCGCGCTCTCAATCCGGAGACGAAAGCAATGACAGTCGGTGAATTAATGACTCCAATAAAAAGTGTGAAAGCGCCAGACGATCATACTCTCGTTCTGGAACTATATGAACCCAATGCTACCTTTCTCTATACGTTAGGGATTAATTCCTCGCAGCCGTTATCGTTGAAAGCGATTGAAAAGGCAGGAGAGGCTTACGGCCGGAATCCTGTAGGAGTAGGGCCGTGGAAGTTTGAGAGCTGGAAAGCGGGCAAAGTCACCTTGGTTAGAAATGAAGCTTTTAAGTGGGGAGAGGCCTATTATGAAAATCAAGGACCTCCAAGAGCGGACAAACTTGTCATAAAATCGATTCCTGACACCAATCTGAGGATGTCAGCGCTAGAGAGTGGTGCGATTGATGTAGCAACGGAGGTACCTGTTAAAGAAGCGAAAAAATTTCAAAACAATCCGAAATATCAAGTTATGGAGCGTGTACGTTCTGGAGTGGGTATGTTGCTGGAGATGAATCTGAGAAGACCGGAGTTTCAGGATATTAAGGTGCGTCAAGCATTAAATATGCTCGTCAATAAAAAAGCCATTATCCAAGCTGTTATGCAGGGAGATGGGGAAGTAGCCCAAACGCCGTTATCTCCAGCAACGCTAGGGTATGACAAATCTTTAGAGAAGTATGGGTACGAGTATAATGTGAACGAAGCAAAGAAATTGTTGGACGACGCTGGTTGGAAAGTTAACGGGAGTGGTGTGAGAGAAAAGGACGGGAAAACATTTAGTCTGGATTTGCTTAGTAGTACAGATATTGACAAAGAAGCCCAATTGGTACAAGCAATGCTGGGGGAAGCTGGTATCAAAATTACGATTCAGAAGCTAGAACTAGGGACGTATTTGCAGGAAGCAGTCAAAGGGAATTTTGATCTAACGCTAATGACCGGTGCGTATGATGATCCAGATATTTTATACTTTTACTTTTATTCCAACGGTGCCTACAACATGACAGGTGTAAAAGATGACAAACTGGATGCTCTCCTTTTGAAAGGGCGTACAACCATACAGATTGATGCCAGAAACCAAGTGTATAAGGATGTACAAAAACGTATAGTTGAGCAAGCGTATGTTGTCCCAATCTATTTCGATAAGGTCTTTACCGTCATAAATTCGCGAGTAAAAGGAGTTAAGTGGACATCTATCATGCCCACCTATAATGACAGCTGGATCGAGAACTAACAAGCAATTAGACGATCTATATGTGAAAGAAGGGAGAGTAGCGAATGCAAAATAACGGATGGGTTGATTCTTTTGAAACGTATGCGGAAAAATTGATAACTAAAGGTCAGGTTCCTGGTGTAGGTTTGGGATTGGCAAAGGATGGACAACTCTTTTATCAAAAGGGATTTGGCTTCCGAGATGTAGAACAGCAGGTAGGCGTTACGATCGATACGGTATTTGGAATTGCATCCATAACGAAATCTTTTACTTGTGTGGCGATCATGCAATTACAGGAAGCCGGTAAGTTATCCGTACATGACCCTGTAGTGAAATACTTGCCGGAATTCCGATTGAAAAATATTGATGTTGGGCAAATCACGATTCATCATTTTATGACGAATACGAGTGGCATTCCTCCCTTGCCAACAATGTTTGCAACGGTGATGCGAAGTTTGGAAGCGAATGGGGCAGAAGACCATTCATTCCCGGAAAGCAATAGAGGTGTTACGGTACCAATCGATACGTACGAAGAATTGATGCATGTTATTTCTACATTAGATGTAGAGCTTTTAGGGCCTCCAGGTACAGAGTTCAGTTATTCCAATGATTGCTTCGCCTTGCTGGGGGCGATCATCAATCGCGTCAGCGGCAAGTCGTATGAGTTGTATGTCAAAGAGCACATCCTTGAACCAATCGGGATGGGGCACACTAGCTTTTTCTTGGAAGAGCTGAATGGGTATGAGAATATTACAAAACTGTATATCATGCGTGACAGAGGCGATCAAAAGGAAGTGATCTCATCTCCGAATTGGTGGGATTTTCCTGCTTCCCGGGGGGCAGGAGCATTGAAATCAACGGTGCGGGATATGCTGCGATATACGGACATGTTCTGCAAAAGTGGGCTTACAGCCGGGGGAAACCGTATCCTGACACCTGAAAGTGTACAACAAATGATGACTCCTTATTTCCCGACAGATATGACACCTGGTCAGTTTTACGGGTACGGCTTGATCATAACGTCTGATTATTATGGAAAAAAGTTTGTTGAACATAGTGGTGGTTTAAAAGGGGTTACCAGTCAGATGTGCTTCTTTCCCGAAACAGGACTGGCCGGAGTAGTGCTGTCCAATATCGAATTGTCGCCGGCTTTGGCGATCATGTCGGGTGCGCTAAATAGTTTGGAAAACCGCCCTCCAGAATCCTCACACCTGGATAACAAGTATGATTCCGTATCTGAGGAAGTAATGCATCAATTCGTGGGGGATTATCAATCGAGAGAGATTGGGACTTTGCCGGTCAGATTAGATAATGGTCAACTGATGCTCTCCTTTTCGGGAGAAAACTATGTGATGAGACCATTTGCTGAAGATCTTTTTGTCATCCGGTTTTTTGGAACTGATGCCTCCGCACGGTTTATCAGAAACGGAAAGAATGAGATTGTTCGAATGGCTTTTGCGGGGAGACAATGTTCGAAAGAGGTAGCTGCGAATACGTTTGGAAATAAGGCGAGTGGGGGAAACGAAAAATGACACAGCGAGCCAACGCAAGTGATGTGAGATGCCGCCAGCTTGACGAGCTTCTTTCAACAATTGCTGAACAAAACAATTGGAGCGGGAACCTATTGATTTTGGAAGAAGGGAACCCTTTCTATCAAAATTCCATAGGGATGGCCAATCGGGAAACAGCTGAAAAATTGTCACCGGATTCGGTATTTGAACTCGCATCGGTTTCCAAGGCATTTACAGCAATGGGCATCATGATCCTGCAGGAACAAGGGAAGCTCGATTATTCAGATAAAGTGGACAACTTCTTCCCGGATTTTCCCTATGCCGATATTACCGTAGAGAATCTACTGGTGCACACATCCGGTTTGCCTGATTACATGGAGCTATTTTCTCATTGCTGGGATAAAACGAAAATTGCTACGAATCAAGACATTCTCGATCAGCTACAAAAGCATCGACCAGACGTCTTGTTTCAACCGAATGAAAAGTATGAGTACAGCAATACCGGCTATGCTTTATTGGCTTCCATTGTAGAACACGTAGCAGACACACCATTTGCAGATTTCTTGCAAAAGCATATTTTTCAACCACTCAATATGCACAACACAAGAGTGTACAACCGAAGATATTCTCCTCAGTTGATCCAGCATTACGCCTATGGTTATGTATATTCTGCCCCATCTGAAGCATTTGTGTTGCCCGATGAATCAAGTGAGCACGATTTTGTCATTCATCTGGATGGCATTCAGGGAGACGGTGCTGTCAACTCAACTCTGGATGACTTACGCAAGTGGGACAGAGCGCTTTACACAGAAAAACTGGTCAAGAAAGAAACGCTAGAAAAAGCCTTTTCCCCAGTGCGACTTTCTGACAACAGTATGTCTAATTATGGTTATGGCTGGCGACTGCAAGAAGATCAGGTGACAGGAAAAGTGGTCCAACACGGCGGAAGCTGGCCGGGGTATCGAAGCTGGTTACGACGATATATTGGGACAGATAAAACGATTATTTATCTTACAAACGTGGATCAGGAACATCAGTGGACGGAAAAGACTCTTGAAGCAGTCGAAAATATTATATTTGAACGACCGTACATCATTCCATAAGGATGGGGGTGAACACATCATGAAGCAATACATTTTCAAGCGACTCATTTCGGGTGTCATTGTTCTCTTTGGACTCTCGATTTTTACCTTTATGCTCATTCATTTCATCCCTGGCGATCCGGTACGTATTATGCTCGGTCAGCGGGCAACGGTTGAACAAATCGAGGCGCTGCGAGAAGAGCTTGGGCTCAATAAGCCTCTCGTGACTCAGTATCTCAGCTATGCGTCCGGGGTAGTAAAAGGAGATTTGGGTACGTCACTCAAGACAGGAAGACCCGTAAGCACGGAAATTGCAGAGCGCTTTCCAGCAACGGCGAAAATGGCAGTGGCAAGTCTAGGTGTTGCTGTTGTTGTCGGAATTGGCATGGGAGTCCTTGCTGCTAGATGGAAAGATACGTTTATTGATAACTTCATCATGACGTTGTCAACCTTTGGCATGGCGCTGCCGGGTTTCTGGTTAGGTCTTCTTGTGATTTTGGTGTTTTCTGTGCACTTGGGCTGGTTTCCGATCGCAGGAGGCACCGGGTTCATGGATATCGTACTGCCTGCGTTCACGCTCGGTACTTTGATGGCGACATCGCTCAGTCGATTGACACGTGCGGGCATGGTGGAAGTCTTATCCAATGACTACATCCGTACAGCTCGTGCAAAAGGCATGAGTGAGCAACTTGTGCTAATGCGGCACGCATTTCGCAACGTGATGATCCCGATTGTTGCGGTAATCGGCCTGGAATTTGCGGGACTGTTGGGCGGGGCCGTCATTGTTGAGCAAGTATTCAACTGGCCGGGGATAGGGACATTGGCGATTCAAGCGATCAGCTCGCGGGATTTCCCCATGATACAGGGAACGACATTGTTTATCGGTGCGATTTACGTTCTTGTCGTGATCGTAATTGACGTGTTGTACGCCATCCTCGATCCACGTATCGACTACACGGTAAAACGGGAGGGAGTGTAGTGTGGGCCAGGTCAACAAAACGATTTCCGTCGGTTCGATAGGGCGTAAAGAAAGGTCTCTTCCCCGTTTTGAATTACTGGGCAAGATTATGCAAAAAAAGAAGGCAAGATTTAGCTTCATGATGATGCTGTTCATTATTTTAATCGGTATCACCGGTCCTTGGATTGCCCCTCATGATCCAACCAAAACGTATTACGAAGCTTTTATGCAAGGTCCATCGAAGGAATTTTGGCTTGGGACGGATGCGATTGGCCGCGATATATTATCGCGTTTGCTGTATGGAACAAGGGTGACGTTGACAGTAGCGGTGATGGCGTCTGCAATGACGTTTGTAGCCGGAACGCTCATCGGTGTGACAAGCGCCTATTTGGGAGGATTTTTTGATAACGTGATGATGCGGATCATGGATGTCTTGCTCGCGTTGCCAGGGATTGTATTGGCTTTGGCGATCGTAGCAGTCCTTGGGCCCAGTCAGGAAAATGCGATGATTGCAATCGGCATCGCGTCCGTACCCGGTTTTTCTATCCTCGTCCGAGGGGCAGCTCTAACCGTCAAGGGAGCAGGATATGTGGAAGCAAGTCGGTCAATCGGAAGCTCCAACTGGTGGATTATTATCAACCAAATGATACCGAATATTTCAAATATACTAATCGTGTATACGACTATGTTCATTGGAAGCGCAATTTTAGGTACATCCGCACTCGGGTTTATTGGCCTTGGGGCGCAACCGCCTACTCCAGAGTGGGGAACGATGCTGAGTGAAGGCAAGGATTATTTGGGGGAAGCATGGTGGCTGGCGACGTTTCCGGGAATCGCGATAACTGTCGTAGTTTTTACCGTATACATGCTAGGCGATGCCCTGCGCGATATTTTTGACCCGAAAACATAGATACGGTAAAAAATCAGCTTTCATTCAGTCGCAAGGAGGGGACAACATGACTAACGTGCTGGAAGTGTCCGGTTTGACAACTACGTTTACAAAAAACGGAAAAGATTTCAAGGTAGTGGATGATCTTTCTCTGTGCGTCGGGAAAGGAGAATCCTTGGGCATCGTTGGAGAGTCTGGGTGCGGGAAAAGCGTTACTTCCCTCTCTATTATGCGCTTGCTTGGGAAGAACGGAAAAATTGAAGGAAGCATTCAGTTAAACGGTACTGAAATATTGGCGTTTAACGAAAAAGTGATGCAAAAAATCAGAGGAAAAGAAATGGCGATGATCTTTCAGGAGCCGATGACCGCGCTTAATCCTGTTTTGACAATCGGCAAGCAAATGAGTGAAGGACTCGAAAAGCATGAAGGCATGAAGCGCGCGCAAGCAAAGCAAAAGGTGATTGAGCTGCTTACACAGGTAGGGATTTCACGAGCGAATGAAATCTACAACGAATACCCTCATCGTTTATCTGGAGGGATGAGACAGCGTGTCATGATTGCGATGGCGATCGCTTGCAGCCCGAAGCTATTGATTGCGGATGAGCCGACAACAGCTCTCGACGTGACGATTCAGGCACAAATTCTGGATTTGATTCAAAAAGTCCGCGTGGAATTGGGCATGTCTCTGATCATGATCACACATGATTTGGGAGTTGTTGCCGAGACTTGTGACCGGGTGATGGTGATGTATGCGGGGCAGGTCATTGAATCTGCAGATGTCCGTACGCTGCTGCGTAACCCGAAGCATCCATACACCATCGGCTTGATCCATTCCACTCCGCATAAGGCAAAAGGACAGAAGCGTCTGAACAGCATCGCCGGAAGTGTACCGGCCCCAGACGAATATCCCAAAGGCTGCCGCTTTGCTCCGCGATGCGACAAAGCCATGCCCATTTGTGCCGAACAGAATCCCCAGTTGATGGCTGTGGACGAACAGTCCCATTGCCGGTGCTGGCTGTATCAAGAATTAGATAAGAGATCGGCGGTGAATGTATGACGACGCCTCTCTTGGAAGTGAAAAATTTGCAGAAGCGGTTTCTTACAAGCAAAGGGTGGTTCCAACAGCCAACCTACGTACACGCTGTCAACGGCGTGAATGTGACGGTAAACGTGGGAGAGACCTTAGGCATTGTCGGGGAGTCAGGATGCGGCAAATCGACGCTTGGAAGGTGCATTCTGCGCTTGGTTGAGCCGACTGATGGCCAGATCGTGTTCCAAGGCAACAACATCCGTACTTTTACCAAAGCGGACATGCACAACGTAAGGCGTAATATGCAAATGGTATTTCAAAATCCTTTTGATACGCTGAATCCTAAGCTGACGATTCAGCACATTTTAACAGAACCGCTGATTGCCCATGATATACCAAAGGAACATAGACAATCGCTGATCGAAGAGACGATTGAAATTGTCGGTTTGAGCAAAAGGCACCTCTCACGATACGCGCATGAGTTTTCAGGGGGACAAAGACAAAGGATTGGGATTGCTCGTGCCTTGATGCTAAGGCCAAAGCTAATTATTGCCGACGAGCCGGTTTCCGCTCTAGATGTATCGATTCAATCCCAGATTCTTAATCTGCTTCAAGATTTGCAGGAGCAGTTTTCTCTCACATACCTCTTTATTTCTCATGATTTACGTGTCGTCGAACATATTGCTGATCGAGTAGCGGTCATGTACTTGGGGGAAGTTATCGAGCTGGCGAAAAAAGAAGAGCTATTTCAAAGGCCGATGCATCCGTACGCGCAATCACTTCTCTCAGCCGTTCCCGTTTCTGATCCAGATGAAAAAAGGGAACGGATTATTTTAACGGGGGACTTGCCCTCACCCTCCAATCCTCCCAAAGGGTGCAAGTTTCACCCGCGCTGCTGGGCATGTATGGATGTTTGCAAAACAGAAACTCCTGTGTTGAAAGAAGTAGAAGGAAGAATGGTCGCCTGTCATCTCTATTCGATGGCGGGAAAATAAAAAAAGATGGCGGAGGTGTCAGTGATCGATGTTGGACTCACGTCTTACCAAATTGGCGAATGTGCTGGTGAACTACTCGACTCGTGTACAGCCAGGGGACAATGTACTGATTGAAGCGATTGAAATCGACACGCCTTTGATCAAGGAGCTTGTGAAAGCTGTCCATAAAGCGGGAGGACATCCTTTTGTTAACTTGCGAGATATCAGCATACATCGCGAGCTTTTGTTGAGAGGAACCACAGAACAGTTTCGGACTTGGGCAGAGATTGATCGTTATCAGATGGAGAAGATGCATGCTTTTATCCTCATTGATGGCGGAAACAATATCAACGAGCTGTCCGATGTGCCTGATGAGCAGATGAAGCTGTCCGCTTCCTTTACCAAATCGGTGCGAGAGGTTCGTCTCCAGAAAAAATGGGTCTATCTCCGTTATCCCAATCCTTCTGTGGCTCAGCTGGCTAACAAGAGTACAGAAGCTTTTGAACAGTTCTACTTTGATGTCTGCACGATGGATTACGCCAGAATGGCCAACGCAATGCTTCCGCTAAAGGAACTGATGGAAAGAACAGACAGAGTGAAAATAATCGGACCAGGCACCGAGCTTACCTTTTCGATCAAAGGCATCCCAGCAATTCCGTGTGCGGGAGAAATGAACATACCCGACGGAGAAGTATTTACTGCTCCGGTACGAGATTCGGTGAACGGTGTCATCACATTTAACACGCCATCTCCTTATCAAGGCTTTACGTTTGAAAATGTTCGTCTGGAGTTTGCAAACGGGAAGATCGTGAATGCGACAGCTAATGATACGAAGCGATTGACGGGCATTTTGGATACGGATGAAGGTGCGCGGTTTATTGGCGAGTTCGCACTGGGGGTACATCCTTTCATTCGGGAACCCATGAAGGATATCTTATTTGACGAAAAAATTGATGGCAGCTTCCACTTCACACCGGGACAATGCTATGACATGGCTCCAAATGGTAACGATTCCATGATTCACTGGGATATGGTCATGATCCAACGTCCAGAGTATGGTGGGGGAGAGATCTGGTTCGACGATCGGTTGATTCGAAAAGATGGGCGGTTCGTGATACCGGCACTGGAACCGCTCAATCCTGAAAACTTGAGATAAAATCGGCGCAGCACAAGAGAAGCGAGTAAAGATAGAAAGCCAAGGTAAAGGAGAGGGAAACGCGCATGAGACACGTTATTGATGCTCATTTTGATCTGCTTTTGGATGTGGCAGTCCAACGGGAGCACGGCAAAAGAAACGTCATTGTATCGGACTATTTGCCTGGTTTTGTGGCAGGCGGGGTACATACCATCGTCGCTGCAATTTATATCGACAACAAATTTTTGCCAGAGATGGGCCTGCGAAAGGCGCTCCAGCAAATAAGTGCGCTACATGCAGAGGCGCATGAATCACCTGACAAAATCATGGTATGTAAAAGTGTGGATGATATCGAAAATGCAAAAAAAGCGGGAAAAGTCGGCTTTATCCTTTCTTTGGAAGGAGCCGAACCGTTGTACAACGATCTGAGTATGCTTCGAATCTTCTATGAGCTGGGCGTGCGTTTTATGGGACTCGTGTGGAGCCGACGCAACTTCGTTGGAGACGGCAGTCACTTTTCGCCAGTGCGTGAGGGAAAAAAAGGGGGAATTACCGAATTTGGCGTGCGACTGGTTGAAGAGGCAGAAGCAATGGGGATGATCATCGATGTGAGCCATCTAAACGATGAAGGCTTCTGGGATGTTATCGAAATCGCCAAAAAGCCAATCATCGCCTCCCATTCCAACTGTCGGTCACTTGCTGACTCTATGCGCAATCTTACAGATGAGCAAATCAAGGCGATTGCTTCCACCAATGGGGTGATCGGCATAAATGGTGTCAATATTTTTGTAGCAGATAACGATGACGAGTCAGATCTCGAACACCTGCTGAACCATGTGGACCATATTACATCACTCGTTGGGGTAGAGCATGTCGGAATCGGCCTGGATATAATCGAGCCATTCATGAAGTACGATTCGCCAGATGCAATCGCACAGGCATCGCGCAAAGATTTTGACGTTGTAAAAGGACACATCCAGGTACCGGAGATTGCCAGGGCTCTTGCTAAAAGAGGGTATACAGAAGAAGCGATCGAGCTGATCATGGGCAAAAACTTTATCAGGGTCTATAAAAGAAGTCTGGAAATAAGAGAGAAATTGGATTGAACGACGATATAACATGATGCGTGACTTAAAATGGCTACATCTAAAAAGGAGGTCCGTAGTGTTACGAAAGCGCTTGGATTTGCACATAGGGTATTTGCTGTTTGTATGTTTACTCGCCATTTCTACAGTGGGATGTACTTCTGCACCCCCACCAGTAGAAACGGCCGATCAACAGTCAAAAACGAATGTCAGCCTGACGCCAAAAACAGGGGGAACAATCACAATCGGGTACCAAGCGGAGCCGGATACGTTAGATCCGCAAAAAACAGCTCTTCCAGCCGGCAACTTCGTAGGCGGTTTACTGGGAGGAGCCTTGATGGTTATGGACCCATATACTTTTGAGCTGAAGCCCAATCTGGCTGAATCGTACACGATCTCCAAGGATGGAAAGACCTGGACGTTCAAGCTTCGCCCGGGGGTGAAGTTTCATGATGGAACACCGCTGACCGCATCTTCCATCAAGCAAAGCATGGAGCGGGCAATGGACCCCAAAACTGCTTCACCGCTTACCGGACAAGAGTTAGCTTTGATCCAGTCCATTTCTGCACCCGATGATTCTACTCTAATTTTTCAATTGAAACAGCCTTCTGCTCCGCTGCTTAGTGCTTTGTCCTATGGAGGATACCATCAGCCTTTATCGATGGAGGCGGTGAAGAAATACGGAAATAATTATGGACGAAATCCTGTGGGAGTGGGACCGTGGAAGTTCGAGAGCTGGAAGACGGGGGAATCCATTACGCTGAAACGAAACGATGACTATCAATGGGCGCCTCCGTTTGTGGAGAACAAAGGCCCTGTACGGCCAGATCGGCTCGTCATCAAGTTTATCAAAGACAATCAGACTCTGATGGCTGCGCTTGACAGTGGAACAATTGATATCGCGAACGTACCTGCAAAAGACGTGAAGAAGTACAAGAATGATAAGAAATTCACCGTCGTGGAAGGGACGCAGCCAGTTGAGAACTTCATCGGAATGAATTTGGAAAATGAGATTTTGCAAGATATTAACGTACGCAAAGCTCTTAATCTGGCGATCAACAAGGAAGCGCTGATCGCCGCAGACCTGAAGGGAGAAGGAGTGCCTGTCTACGGACCTATCCCGCCTACAATGATTGGGTACGACCCGGCAGTGGAGCAATACGGCTACAAATACAATAAAGAGGAAGCGATGAGATTGCTGGAGGAGGCCGGTTGGAAGACCAATGAGCGAGGAATCAGGGAAAAAGATGGAAAAGGGCTCAGCCTCATGATGATCATCGACACTCCAAAGCCAGGAAATCAACTTGTGCAAAGCATGCTGAAAGAAATTGGTGTCGATTTGAAAATTCAAAGCTATGAAATGGCCACAGCCACAGCGCAAGCAGTAAAAGGCGCATTTGATTTGATGGCGACTGATCACGGAAGCAATGATCCCGATATTTTGAATCTGCTCTTGAATTCCAATCAAATCGGCGGCTTGAATGTTTTCCGCATCAGCAATAAGAAGCTGGACAGCCTGCTGGAAAAAGGCGCCACAATAATGGATAGCGGGCAAAGAAAGAAAACTTATGCAGCAATACAGAAGCTTGTAGTTGATGAAGCTTACTGGATTCCGCTGTATTCTGCGAAGATGTTCCAGGTCATCAACAATCGCATTCAAGGGGTCAAACCTAACCCGTTGGCGACTTTGAACATCCAGGATATGTGGGTGAACGAATGACATTCGTGCAGTTAGGCGAAGGATTTCGCTTTACCATGAAAATCGAAATATTGATCTGTATATGCTTCCGGGAATGAAGTGGACTGGCTTGGTCCGGCAAATGCCGTTGATGGTGATGGAAGTACAAGATGAGGGGTGTGGGAGACACAAGAACACCGGTGTACGTCACCTTTAATATGAATATAATCAATGTGGTCTTAAATGTATTGATTAATTTAGCATCAGAGATGGCAGACGAATGTTTGTATTCGACCTGCCCTTTCCGTGCGCCCAGCATGGACGCTATCTCTTGGGTGCAAGTCCCGAATGGTGTAGGCCATGCTACATAAAAAAATGGAGGAGAGCAGATGAATCATTCTTTAAGTCATTGGTCACCTCAATTTGAATGGATTCTCCACATCATCAATGTGGGTGTTCATATCGTTAATCGAAGCGGCCAAACGGTATTTTATAATGAAATGATGGCTCAAATTGATGGTTTGGAAAGAGATCAAGTACTGGGAAAAATATATTCCACCTTTTTCCTTCTTTAACTGACGAGTTCAGTACGCTGCATTTAGCTTTGGAGAAGGGAAAGGGAACCGTCGCGATAAAGCTTTTATAGCGATTAATTGCGCAGCTGTGCCGAAGGATTTAATGGAAGGGCTATTGTTTGGAACCCAAAAAGGAGCTTTTACAGGTGCGGTGGATCGACCTGGTTTTTTTGAACAAGCGGATGAGGGCACGTTATTTCTTGATGAATTGAATAGTCTTGATATTTCTTTGCAGTCCAAATTGTTGCGAGTGCTGCAAGATAGGAAGATTCGTCGGGTTGGTGGCGATGTTGAACAAGAAGTCGATGCAACGTAAATCAGATATCCCTGAATTAGCAAATCATTTTATCCAGCATTTTAATAATTTGTTTGGCATGGATGTGAAAGGGATTAGTGATCCGGCTATGCAAAAAATGATGCAGAATCATTGGTCTGGAAATATACGTGAACTTGAACATGCTATAGAATCGGCTTTTAATATGATGGACGGCGGGCAAGATCTGATCCAGGAGTATCATCTGCCGGCCTATGTTTTTCAAACGAAAAAAGAAGAAATATCCCTAGCCTCTCCGGCCGATTTCTCACAAGAGATCGATTTGCCCAAAATGCTTGAAGAACTGGAACGGGATGCAATTATGACTATGCTTGATAAATGCCAGGGCAATGTAAGCAAGACGGCTGAAGCGCTAGGTTTGAGGAGGCAGGCGCTGCAATACAAATTAGACAAGTACAATATTCAACGGGTGTTTATTCAGAAAAACAAAGTGGAACCGTCCAGCGATTACATTTGATCTATTACCAACCTTGCAGGCCGCCGACGAAGGACACATCGCAAGTACCGAGACCGTAAGCAGTGTTAAGTGCGCGGGCGACGTCTGCGAGGTGCTCCAACTTGATGACGAAAGACATCTTGATCTCGGACGTGCTGACAAGCTTGATCGACACGCCCTGCGATGAGATCACCTCGAAAATTTTGGCGGCTACACCCGAAGTACTTAAAATGCCTACACCGACGATGGATACTTTCACGAGCTCTATCTCGTGCGTCGCTTGGCGGTATCCAAGGTCGGCCTGGATGCTGTCGATGACGGTGAGCGCTTTGTCGAAGTCGATCAGCGCCGTCGTGAATGAAAAGTCGGCTACTCCGTCAAAAACCATGCCCTTCGTGATGATGTCCACATTGATCTGTTCCTTTGCCAGTGCGGTGAACACCTTCGCCAATTGATCCGGCTTCTCTGGCACTCCTAGAATGTTGATTTTTGCGATGTTCTTATCATAAACGATGCCTTGAACGACAATGCCTTGTTCCATGACCGCTTCCTCCTCCACTTCGTCTAATAATTCCACTCAGTTATTGCTCTAGATTCTGTTTACAGAGCATAGGGTCCTCATTTTTTTGCCCATCTTTCTTTAGATATCAAGGGAAAGTTGCATGCTCAGCCCACTGAAAACATTACGGGTCTTCCTCTCAACAGGGCGGAAGTAGACACTATCGGGAAATTGACTTGTGGAAAGATGTAACGGAGGAGCAATGGAATAATATCTTAATTTTTGCTTCTATGCCAGCTGCTGTGACTGTACGACAATTAGTATCCAAGTGTATATTTTGGATTGCATTCGCATCTTTCATTGTTTTGCCAGTCATGATAAAGATGCTTGACTGAACCTTTTCCCTTTTTCATTATAAGCTTGTTTTGTGGTGATGGTTATGGTATAAATGAATAAAATGATAAAATAACTTCATCAAATATAAAAATTGAAGTTGTAGCTTCAATATAACCGAGGGAGGTGTTAATCACGAGTTCTTTAGTATCGAATAATTACTTCGATCAGCAGCGAGAGTATATTATTCAAACCTATCGCGATTTGCATGATTTGGCAGAGCCCAGTTGGCAAGAAGAGAAAACATCGCGCTACTTGCAAGAACGCTTGCAACAGGCTGGTTTTACGGTTCTGACATTTGCGGGGCACTACGGTCTTGTAGCGGAGATTCAAGGGGAAACAACGGATGTCGTAGCTCTTCGTGCTGATATGGATGCATTGGTACAAGAGGTTGATGGGATAGTGAAAGCCAACCATTCTTGTGGTCATGATGCTCACAGCACAATGGTCTTACACACCGCAATGGCTCTCAAAGACTGTCAAATTCGTCCTCATAAAACGATTCGCTTTATATTTCAGCCCGCAGAGGAAAAAGGAGAGGGAGCGCTACAAATGATCCGCGACGGCGCCATGGATGGAGTAACGATGCTCTTAGGGGTGCATTTGCGCCCAAGCATGGAAGTGCCGTATGGCAAAGCCGCTCCCGTTATTGTGCATGGGGCGTCTACGTCCATTCGGGGAGTGATATTGGGTCTGCAAGCCCACGCTGCTCGTCCGGAAAATGGTAAAAATCCTCTTGAAGCAGCAGCCTTGATCATTCAAGCATTACAGGGAATTCGCCTGCAAGCACGGTGCCCGTTTTCTGTGAAAATCACGCAATTGCAAGGAGGCGGTGAAACCTCCAATGTCATACCGGAGAGAGCTGAATTTACGCTCGATCTGAGAGCCCAGACCAATGAGGGAATGGTCGAGTTAAAAGAAAAAACCGCTCATGTTCTTCACACGGTTGCCACATTAACGGGTACTAACGTGGAGTGGAAGTATGACGGCTACGTACCTGCAGCAACAGTAAATGAGCAGATGGTAAATCTCGCGAAAAAAGCTATCAGCAAAGTGCTTGGGCCTGAAAATATGGCGGATCAATGCATGACGCAGGGAGGGGAGGATTTCCATTTCTACCCTCTGGAAAAGAACGGTCTAGTATCGACGATGATTGGACTCGGCTGCGATTTAAAGCCCGGCCTGCACCATCCCCACATGTCGTTTGTATTGGATGCTTTGGTGTACGGCACACAAATTTTATCAAGTGCAGTGTTGGAAGCTGCCCAAGCATAAACTTTAACTTACAGGAGCTGTTAATAGAGAATATGTCGTTTGAACAACTGGTCAAAGAAAGGTTTAACGAATTATCACCGGGTCAGAAGAAAGTAGCTGAGTACTTGGTTCAACAACCAGAGGAAGCTGTATTTAGCAAAGCTGCTCAGATCGGGCGTAAAGTGGAAGTAAGCGAAACAACTGTCATTCGGTTATCGTATGCGCTCGGTTTTAGCGGATTCACAGATATGCAGGAAAAAATCCAACGACAATTATTTGTAAACAATCATCAGTCTCCTATATTATCCGACATTAACAGTTCGGTACACTTTGAACAGGCAGACAGAGAGATCAGTCCATACGCTGAGGTTATCGAAAATGAGATCTTGTATTTAAGACAGATGATTGAGCAATTAAAGACAGAAGAAATGGATAAAGTAATTGACCGTTTGATCAACGCTGATCAAATCCTGATCGCCGGGTTTGGTTCGTCTTATGCTCCGGCCTATTGGTTTTCTTACACGCTTGGCATGCTTCGGGAAAACGTCACGGTTTGTCATCAGACGGGGGAATTTTATCAGAAGGTATGCAACCTCACAGAGAAATCCGTGGTCCTTGTCCTGTCTTTCCCGCGTTATAGCAAGGATGCCTTGCGCGTCGCTGTATGCGCAAAGGAACAAGGTATCCCATTGATTTCCGTGACTGACCGCATACTTTCGCCTGTAGGGCGTATTTCCGATATCACGCTGCCAACAAATGTGGATCCCAACTCCATTGCCACCGTCTTCAGTTTTCTTTTTCTGATTATTGAGGGGATCAATCACAAAGACAAAGCGAGAATACAAACGAGACAGCAAAAATTGGAGCAAATGTACTCAAGCTATGAAGTTTTTATCGAATAACTCATTTCTATTTTTGTCAAAATGTCAAGAAAGGGGATTGACATGTTGGGGAATATTAAGTTGGAGCCGCACATTTCTGTACGACTTTTACATTCCGTCGAGGAATTGACCTTGGTGCAGGAATTGGAGGGAATGGTCTGGGAAGCAGATCATCCCCTTCCGATTCATCAAACCATAACGGCAGTAAAAAATGGAGGAATAGTGCTCGGAGCCTATGACGAGGATAAGCTCGTCGGATTTCAGTACAGTTTTGCTGGATTCGACGGAAAGAAAGCCTATCTATGCTCACACGCGCTTGGCATACATACTGACTATCGAAAATGCGGGATTGGGGAGATGCTGAAACGTGCACAGCGAGATGAAGCTATAAAAAAAGGCTATGACCTGATTACCTGGACGTATGACCCGCTGGAAACTGTCAACGCGAATCTAAACATTAAGAAGCTAGGGGCCATATGCTCTCAATACATCGAGAACTGTTACGGAGAAATGCCGGATAGCCTCAATGCAGGAATTCCATCTGACCGGTTGCTCGCGGAGTGGTGGATTATTAGCGATCATGTCGCTGAAACCTTAGGACATAATGGCGGAGCACAGGTTACCGTTACGGATTGCTCAACCGTAATTAAGGTGAACATCAATGATCAAGGATATCCTGTTCCGGTGGAGACGATTACAAGCTTGACTACCAAAGACGTAAGACTTCTTGTACCGGTTCCTGCTTTCTATCAAAATATCAAGGGGCACGATTTATCGTTGGCATTATCGTGGCGAATGGCCACACGTTCTGTGTTCACTCATTATTTTCAACAAGGATGGCAAGTGGTTGGTTTTATTAAGAATGAAGTAGCGGAGCACGAAAAAACCAGCAGCGTTCATTATTATGTGATGGAAAAGAACAAGTAAAGATAGGTGGAGGAATTTGACATGGAGATCGAGCACATTGTACTGCGACATTTGAAAATGAAATTGTTGCAACCGTTCACAACGAGTTTAGGCAAGGAACTAGATAAAGACTTTATACTGGTTGAGATCAAATCCAAACAAGGGATATCCGGTTGGGCAGAGTCCGTAGCCAGTATTAACCCTCTGTATAAAGAAGAAACAGTAAAAACGAACTGGCATGTGATGGAGGATTTTTTAATTCCGCTCTTGTTTCAGAAGGAAATCGAGCATCCGGATGAAGTGACGGAACGCTTCAAGCATATCCGGGGCAATTACATGGCCAAATCTGCCCTGGAAGGGGCGATGTGGGATCTATACGCCAAAGAACAGGGCATTTCACTTGCCAAAGCATTGGGAGGCATAAAGGAGAAAATCGATGTCGGTATAAGCATAGGAATTCAGGATTCCGTTGGGCAATTGCTGCGGTTGGTAGATGAAAACGTAACGAAAGGCTATAAAAGGATCAAGGTGAAAATACAGCCTGGATGGGATGTCGACGTCATCCGGGAAATCAGAAGACATTTTCCGGATATTCAGTTAATGGCTGATGCCAATAGTGCCTATACGCTGCAGGACTTGGAACACTTGGCTGCTCTGGATGAGTTCAACTTGATGATGATTGAACAGCCAATTGCTCATGATGATATCATTGACCACGCAGTGCTGCAGGCGAGACTGAAAACACCTATTTGCCTGGATGAGAGTATTCATTCTGTAGACGATGTGCGAAAAGCGATCCAACTGGGCAGCTGCAAGGTAATCAACATTAAAATCGGCAGAGTAGGGGGATTGACGGAAGCTAAAAAAATTCACGACTTGTGTGCAGAACATCAAATCCCGGTATGGTGCGGTGGCATGCTGGAGGCGGGAATAGGCAGAGCGCATAACATTGCGATCACTACATTGCCCAACTTCATAATGCCAGGAGATACGGCAGCTTCCTCAAACTATTGGTCACAGGATATCATTGATCCGGAGGTAACCGTGGAAAGCGGCGTTATTACGGTGCCAACCACGCCTGGGATCGGCTATGAACCCAATCGCGAACGGATTGCAGAGCGCACGCTGTACAGCAAATATTATCGGGCTTAAGAGGGACGATATCCAGTCGCTCACAGTACGAAGGAGGAAGTTATTATGTGACGGACTTATAAGTGAGTCTGTCAAGAATTTTGTGTAAGCTCTCAAAATTGATCTAGCAACTACGATGCCGCGGCTTGACATGGAGCCTCTGTGGGCATGATGATCGGCGATGCTTGCGATTCCCAAACAGGTCATCGCCAAGGCAGTTAGCCTATCATGCCCACCCCTCCAAAGATTTGGCGAAAGAATGGCGATTTATCCTGCGCGATCAATTTCAACATGCTTTGGCAAACGGATATGTAGTCACCGGGTTATTACGCAGCGAGGGCTCATTAATAGTTTAAAACAATGAAAAGGAAGAAACATCGAAAGCTAAGCGAGGGATAAGTCATGTACAACAACAATATTCTGGGGAAATCGTTGGAACGATGGATAGAGGAATTTCCTTTGATAACGCAATTGATTTCCACCGAGGAAGTATTTTGGAACAATCCACATTATCGACCATTTGAACAATGTGCTGGTGAGCTTCCCTTGGAAGAAAAACATGTACAGGATGCGGAGCAGAGGCTACAACGGTTTGCTCCTTATCTGGCCAAAGCTTTTCCTGAAACAAGACAAATGAATGGGATCATTGAGTCTCCTCTCGTGCAAATTCCAGCTATGCAACAAGATGTGGAGGACAGGTACGGTCAAAAAATTCTTGGGCAATTATGGCTCAAATGCGATAGTCATCTGCCCATTTCAGGATCTATAAAAGCAAGAGGCGGCATTTATGAAGTATTGAAGTATGCTGAGGATTTAGCCATCCATCATAACATGCTTACCGTTGAAGAGGATTACTCTATCCTGGCTGACCAAGCTTTCAAGGATTTCTTTTCACAATATTCTATCGCCGTAGGATCAACAGGTAATTTAGGGATGAGCATTGGAATTATTAGTGCCGAAATCGGGTTCCATGTAACTGTGCATATGTCTGCGGATGCAAAGCAGTGGAAAAAAGATTTGCTTAGAAAAAAAGGCGTGGTTGTCGTTGAATATGCATCGGATTACAGCAAGGCCGTAGAAGAAGGACGTAAACAATCGGAGCAAGACCCTACTTGTTATTTCATTGATGATGAAAATTCCCAAGATTTATTTTTGGGGTATTCGGTAGCCGCCCCCCGATTAAAGAAACAACTGGAAGACAGGAAGGTCATTGTAGATGAAGACCATCCGCTGTTTGTATATCTCCCATGTGGAGTAGGTGGGGGACCGGGCGGCGTAGCTTTTGGCTTAAAGTTGCTTTATAAGGATCAAGTACATTGCTTTTTCGGTGAGCCTACCCATTCACCATGTATGCTGCTTGGTTTAATGACGGGTATGCACAATAAAATTTCTGTACAAGATTTTGGGATAGACAACATCACAATTGCTGACGGACTAGCAGTGGGAAGGCCGTCCGGTTTTGTTGGAAAAACCGTCGAAGGTTTATTGAGTGGAATTTATACAGTGAGTGACGATCAGTTGGTTGAACTGTTACGTGCGCTAGTCGATACGGAAAACATTCACCTAGAGCCTTCGGCATTGGCGGGTGCTTATGGCGCCATTCAATTATTCAAGAGCGAAGCCGGGCACAATTATGTGGAAAAGCATGACTTGCGAAAAAAACTAATGAATGCCACACACATCATTTGGGCAACCGGAGGTAGTATGGTTCCTGAAGATATCATGGCATCCTACTATTCCATGGCCAAATCGTGAGTGTCAATATTTTATTGAGCTATTCTGTGCAATACATGACCAAGTAAGTTTTGTAAATAACAATTACTAACGTTTATTCTGTTTACTGTAATCCAGCTTGCATTTTTATCGATATATTGTTTCTGAGCTTGGCCACACATGAATGTCAGCAATCGAAATAGTTCATTGAGATTCAGATCAAATAAAGGACTTTGTAAGTCTGAAGGGGGGGATTTTTCTAAAGACTACGGATGAAATGTGGTTTGATAGATCGATAACATTTTGCTGGGGTGTTTCAGTAACAACCTTTTTAAAATCAAACCCGCACTTACAAAAGTCAATTATATTCCTGCCCTGCCAAGATATCGTTTTTTTGCAAGAAGGGCAACTTCTATTAGAGAAATTAAATGTCTTTCGCAAGCAGTATAAAAGGCAAGTTCCCAGACTTTTCTGCTATACATAGGACTTTCACTTAAGCACATTGGACAGACTTTTGATTTAAGATTATGTATAGCATTCTCAGGTATAGTCTCATTTCCGTAAATTACAAACCTACCTTCTGATTCACAAAACGTTAAATTCCGTAAAGAGTCGCTAGAATAATTGCACAAAATACTTAGTCTTTCAAGGCTTTGAGTGGCCCTCAATATCGTTGTACAAGCTATTCTGCTTAAATATCCCGGCATTGTTAATCCAGAAAGTTGGAACATGGGAAGTGGATTCTCGAAATGATTAGCGGATGCCAGTCGAAAAATGTAACCCGAGAGGCTTTCATCGAAAAAGGGAATAGGTCGTTTTGGAAGAATCAATATTGTAACTCCATTCAATTAGAAAACGTAATAAAATAACTTTAATTCAAATTATCATTTTTTCATTATTAACATAAATATCCATAATTATAACTCAGGCTAAAGGAACAAAAATTGGAGTACAGCCTACTGGATGATCTTCCATTAATACTTTTATCAGCCTAAACGTAAAATACTCCCCATCTTTCAATAGCCTTAAGCTCATAAGAAAATAAGGCATCCTAAATGAGGAGGTTGCCTCATGACAAAAAGAGATCAACGTCAAAACGGATGGGCGAAACGCATTGAAGCTTATAAGGCCAGCGGACTCACTATGGTAACATGGTGCAGTACCAATCAAGTCAATTTGGAACAATTGAAATATTGGACACGGAAACTCAAAAAAATCGCCTCGTCAGACATCGTTTCTTCGGCCCGCTTTATTCCGGTTACCGTCACGGAGCTCGCCGCTCCTCTTGCCTCTTCTTCGCTTGTTATTCATGTCGGGCCTGCCAGCATCGCCCTCCAAAAAGGATTTGACCGGCAGTTGCTACGTGAAGTGGTAGAAGCCTTAACCTCATCATGCTTACGTTTTCAAACGCACACCCTGTCTATCTGGCATTCGGCGCCACGGACTTGCGTAAATCAATCGATGAGACTCGCTGCGCTCGTCCAAGAAGATTATGGCCTGAATCCATTCTCTCCGAGCTTGTTCGTGTTTTGCAATCGCGAGCGTAACAAGCTCAAGCTACTCTTTTGGGAGGTCAACGGCTTCTGGCTTTTTTACCGTCGTCTTAAATTTTGAAGGTCGACGATTCTCAATCCCATATAGCCCGTTAAATCAGGCTTCTCAGTCTAAAACTTTATCTTCACTGGTCACTAATAACTACTTCAACTATTCGCCAGTTAGTTTAGCGGCCGGGGGCGAAAAATTAAACAAATTTAATATATTTAAACGACTTTATTATGAATTAAGCAACTTAATAACAGCTCGCATCTATCTTACGTGCGCGCGTAACTTTCAGCTGCGTAAATGATTTCATGAATCCCGTCGCTTTTCTAGGTGTGCGGGATTTGTTTTGCTTTACAAATTAGCCATGAAATAGATAATTAAAATGACAAAACAAATTACAATTCACATTTTTTTTGTGAGTTGTAATTAAAAATGTCGCTGATTTGAAGATAATCAAATACCTACTGTGATTAAAATTAAAAAAGTGAACAACAAAGGGGATTTGCGTTCCCGTGGCTGTTTGGAAAAAAGAAGGCAAGGATGATATTTAATTTTGTCGGGAAACGCGTAAGACGGTAAGAACATATATGGTTAACCGTAATTGATATATGTTATCAATTACGAAAAACATACATACTATGCTTGAGATGTATAAACGACCCTCATCTTGGATTCTTTGGCGCCGTAAAGAACAATCTTCTATTACAACGGGACGTTGATACCGGTCGTTCAAGGTTAATTGGGAGGGATACCTTATAAGTTGCTGTTAGCCCCCGGTTGCGCGGGGGCTTTTTTATCTTTCACGATTGACGGGCTCCGTTTCGCCCCGCCAGCATCAATGCCAGCGGCAGGATGAGGGCAGTGGCGGCGGCCAGCACATATAGGCAACGGTTAAACGCGTCAGGATAGGCGGATACCGAGCCGGTATGAGCGCCAAGAGCGCTAAGCCATACGATGCCGATCAGGGCGATTCCGATCGTAGAGGCGATCTGTATGCTGGTTGTCATGACACCGGATGCGGAGCCGATGTCCGTTGTGCGGATTTTCGCCAAAACGATGTTAGTCAGTGGCGCGGCAACGAAGCCTTGACCGATGCCGAGCACAGCTAGAGCCGGGATCCACACGCCGATATCGGATGAAACCCCGGTCGTTCGGACCGCCCAGCTAAGCAGCAGGTAACCTGCAGTCGTCAAGATGGAACCGACGGTCAGCACATGGGCTCCAAGCTTCGCAGCGACTCGGGAAGAGAACAGCGATGCGAGGAAATAGCCCATTCCCATCGACCCGATGACAAGACCTGCTTGCAGAGCCGAGAAATGAAGTCCAAGCTGAAGCATGTAGGCGGAGACAAGGAAGAAGGCGCCCTGCGACGACATCAACAGCAGCACGACGAGAATGCCGAACGTGAACACCTTATGTCTAAAGAGAGCGACATTCATAAATGGGAGCCGGCCGCGGCGCAATAGTCGCCGTTCGTACCAGGCGAACAAAACCAACACAGGGGCCGACAAGAGCAAACTGACGACGAGGCCGGCGGGCCATCCTTCACGCTGTCCCTGCACGAGCGGATAGACGAGCATCAGCAAGCCGGCAGCGGCGAGTGCGGCTCCAATCCAATCCAGTCTGGCGCGATCCGGCGAGCCGGATTCCGGAATAAACGGAATTAGGGCCAATATCAGAGCCCCGAGCAGGACGCTGATCAGGAACACCGCTCTCCAATCCAGATCCCACAAATTCATGCGGAGAAGCAGCCCGCCGATGATCTGCCCGGCCGTCGCCGCGATTCCCTGAGTCGCTCCATACATGCCGAAGATCGCACCTCGACGTTCCGGAGTATAATTGGCTTGAATGAGGGATAAAACCTGCGGCATAAACAGAGCGGCGCCGACGCCTTGCAATACGCGCAACGCAATGAGCATAGTGACATGGGCAGATAAGCCGCATAACAGAGAAGCGATCGTGAATAAGGCCACTCCGATGAACAGCATTCTCCGGCGTCCAAACCGATCGCCCAGCCGGGCGCCGATAATCAGCAGAACGGCGAACGTAAGAGTGTACCCGGTAAGCATCAATTGTACATCGGCGAAGCTGGCCCCGAGCCCTTTCTGGATCGAAGGCGTGGCTACGTTCACGATGAACACGTTCGACACTGCCATAAATACAGGCAAAAGCAGAGCCGGCAGCATCAGACGCGATCTGCGTCCGTCTCCTTTGGAGGCGGGGTCGCGAGTCCGCACCAACTGGGCGGAAGCGTCCGAAAGTGTATTGGGCATAGAAAGTTCCCCTTTCTCACTACTCGCTCGATTGACAGGAGGCGAGAGGATTTCATATAATGGAGGAGACAGGTCTGTCTCTTCATGATGAAATGATACAGACAGATCTGTCTCATGTCAACATGCTTTTTTCCAAACCTATAGAGACGGGGGTCGAAGATGAAAAAAGAATCGGCTAGAGATCGTATACTGCGGGTCGCCTCAGAATTGTTTTACATGGAGGGAATACGGGCGGTCGGCATCGATCGGATTATCAAGCAATCTGGCGTTGCCAAGGCAAGCTTCTATCGAAGTTTCGCGACGAAAGATGATCTGGCGGTTGCTTATCTCGAATCTAGGGATGAGCTAAAAGTAGAAAAACTGGAAAAATTGAGGCAGCTGTATCCGAGCTCTCCTAAGGAACAGCTCGGCGCCCTCATTCACGATGTGACCGAACAGATGGGGATGCCGGATTACCGGGGATGTCCGTTCTTGAACGCGGCGGTCGAATTTCCGGATCCGGATCACCCCGCCCACATCAAATTGCTGGACATTCAGAGGAGCTTCTGGTCTCGGGTTCTAGAGCTTGCAAGGGAGGGCGGGGCACGACAGCCCGAGGAGTTGACTGCGCAGCTGAGGATGTTGTATGACGGATTCGTCATGAAGAGCTACTTGGATAAGTCCGATTTTGATCCGGAGTATTTCCGGAAGGCTGCGGAGCTGCTCTTGGAGAAGCAGCTCGCTCCGGACAACCATCGCGGGTAACGAACGATAGTCATTTCGCGGGAGGCAATATTACGCTTAAAGATCATTCCCCTGTGAAAATCGAGTTACCGCATATTGACGTCGATGTATACGAGCCGTCCGCGCAATTCGGCAGAAATTCCGGCCAATGGACGGCATAGTTGTATTGATATTTTCAATATATGATCATAAAATGAATTGTAAATAAATTCAAAAATACGTATCTGGAAATTCAGAAACCACGAAGGAACAAACGATAGTCGAAATGGAGTTGCCCCTGTTGAGAAGACGCGCCATCTTAGTCATCATTCTATCGTGTTTATTAGTAGCTATCGGTTTTACCGATGAATCTGTAAATGCAGCTACAGACCATGATAATCGTTATATGAATACATTTTTGAACGGAGAAGCCCTTATCCTTGATCCTATCCCCGTGATTATAAACAAGGAGGTTCTGGTTCCAGCTCGCCAACTTTTTGAAAGGCTTGGTTACAAGGTTGAATGGAACGAGTCAGATGAAACGATCCATGCGGAGCGTGGCCTATCCAGAATCGATCTCAGAATAAATGGAGGGGTCGGTGATGCGAATGGAATGCAATTTTGGCTTTTCACTTCACCTCTGTTAATAGATGGCGTTTCATACATACCTCTTGATTTTCTCGAGGAATCGACAGGTACCGTCGTAAAGTGGGAAGACGATCGATTGGAAATTCAGATGAGTACGGAAGCACGGATAACTGAAGATGAGCGAATTGCACATTGGATTGAACTGTATGCTTTTTCCTTTTCGGCCAATACTTTTGCTCGTTCTTATACAGGGAAAAATGGCGCAAAATTCGAGGAAGTAGAAATCGAAAGCGTTCAGGTAGACCCTAGTGGAAAGAAGGGCAGTGCAACGTATCGCCTCAGATACTCATTCTCAAGCGTTTCTTACTCGAAGAATCCACAACCCTCTCAATTCTCTGAGACGACCTTACAAATTACCGATCAGTTAATCCGGGATGAATACGGCCACTGGCTCTTCGATTGGAACAGCCGAGATACCCAGATCGTAGAAGATAAATTGCTTAAGTAAATGAAACTCACGTCATCAAATTGTTATAAACAACGAAGGCAGCCGGCCAAGAATGACTGGCTGCCTTTGTTCGCCTAACGGGCAGGGTATTTCTTAGAAGGTTTCTTGTTACATGCAGCGAATGCGGCTGTAACGGCCGATAAGAGATTAAGGAACAAATAGAACCTTGTCAATGAAAAAGGAGGCTTCTTGGCGAAGCAAAGGTGCTTTGGAGCGGAAATCGACTGAACCGTCAGAATGGGTTATTGTGACTGGATCCGTAACTCCGGCAGCAACAAGCTTGCTTACGGCCTTGATAGCCGATTCATCGGTTTGCCCTGCCAATCGTACCTCATCGCCAAGCGGCCATGGAAGAGGAATGCGCGTTAAGATGACGGCCATTTCTTCCCGAGTTATTGTGCGATCCGGTTCAAATCGGCATCCGGGCTCATCCCCCAACCAATGATTCTCGACCGCTGCCTGTATCTCTTTGACCGCAAAATGGTGTTCGATATCCGTGTAACCGGATTTCGATTTGGAGGGCGGATAGCCGACAGCATGCAGCAGCATTGTGATGAATTCCGCGCGGGTCATGGGTGCCTTCGGGTCAAAGCTGCGCCCATCTCTTCCATTGATGATATCCAGCGAATGGAGCTTTTCAATAGACGGTTGGTAGGGGCTTTCTTTCGAGACATCGGAAAACAGCGCTTTTTCCTGCATTTTGGGCGAATAGGCGATCGGTGCTTTGGCAGGTCTGTACATATAAGCAATACCGCCATCCTTTTGTTCAACAAATGCTATTTTGTTCCCGCGGTCATCCATAAACAACAAGGGATCTATCTTTTTCAAAGTAGTCTTGCTATTCCCCAACTTGTATCTATCTTCCGCTACAAGTTGTCCGTTGTTGTATGTAATTCTAGTCACAAATGCCGGGGTATGCAGGTCTTTGTATAATCCGACGTAACGCGCGGCTTGCTGTTCTGTCAGAGGCGATACCGATTCAGGCGTCTCGGAGCTCTTCGGATAATAATGGTCCATAAAGGCAGCATACAAATCCGAACGTAATTCGGAATCATTATTATAAATGACGAACAACCCCGTTTTGCGCTCAGGCAGTAGCCATGTCCATGTGGCATATCCGGGGATGTTCCCGCCTTTGCCGACGACATACTGACCATTCGACAGTTCATTGAAAATACTTTCAAATCCATAGCTTGTAATAGGTATGGCCGGATGAGCGAAAACGGAAAACTTGCTCATTCGCTGAACACTTTGTTCGCTTAATATTTGCCGATCTCCAGCCTTTCCTTTCTGCAGAAGCATGATCATAAATTTAGCCATATCGCTTCCGGTGGACAACATTCCGCCCTGAGGCATGTCCGTAGGATAAAGGCCATACTCCGGATATGGCGTGCCTTGCGGATCGTAAGCTGTAGCCATTCGGGCTTTAAGCTCTGGGGTTACAAGATCATGGGAAGAATTCATGCCGAGCGGCTGAAAGATGTTTTTATCCATGTATTCATGAAAAGGGAGCCCGGTAACTTGTTCCACGGCATATCCCGCCAAAGCAAAAGCATAATCGTCATACTGGTAGGCTTCCCCCGGCGTCCGGACGATGGTCGGCATTCGATCAATTAAGAAATCTCGAAGAGAAGTCTCTTGATTAAGAAGATCGGGCGAGGCGTCATCGTCTTTTTCATATGGGAAATCGAACCCCGTCATGTGGGTCAGCATATTTTCCATAGTTAGCGGTTTACCTGTCGAATTGGGTATTGTGATACCTCCGAGATAGGATTGGATGTCCTGATCCAGCTTGATCTTCCCTTGGTCAGCAAGCTGCAGTACAGCCGCAGCCGTAAACGTCTTAGAAATGGAACCGATGCGAAAAACGGTATTGGAATCAACTGGGGTTTTGCTTTCTTTGTTTGCATACCCGTATCCTTTGGATAAAACGACTTGTCCGTCCTGAACGACGACGAACATGGCACCCGGGACATTGAACTTTTTCAAGCTTTCCCCAAAGTAATTGTCCGCGAAGGCCTCCACTTCTTTGGGGTCAACCGGACCGCTTGGAGCAGTTGCAGGCTGAATCGCTGTGATGGTTTGCCCCTTAAGAGGGGACTGTTCCGCACTGACACTATGCCCTCCGACCAATGTAATCAAGCAGGTCGCAGCTAGAGAGGTGCTTAGCGTTACAGCGAGCACTTTTGAAACTCTTTTTTTACGCATTAGAAAATTCTCCTTCAATGACGTTATTTCAAAGAAAAGTCACCCGTAGTTGTGCGAGCTTTAAGTATGATTCCTGCGCCCCCATACTCACCTTTGATCAGGTTTTGTTTGTTTTCCGTATAGCTCAAATTGGGCAGATCTACGGTCCCTTTGCCAACCTTACTTGCAAAATCGATCGCCAACGCTTTTGGCCGGTCATCAAAATTCACCACAATCGATCCGTCATTCGATTGCAAATCTGCGCTATGCAGCATTTCTTTGTATGAGACATGAATAGAACCTGACCTTGTGTTCCCTGATATCGGGGCCTCCCCGTTCACCAATTTAACGGAACCGTCCTTTGTATCGAAGGTGAAGGTTTTCGCTTTAAAGTCCGAAGCTTCGATATTGCCGGTTTGTGTCTGCAGAGCAATGGAATCTCCTTGGATTGACGACACAAGTGCCGCTCCATATTTTGTGGTTAACTCCAGCTTACCGGTTTCCAGTTTTTCGGTTTTAATGCTGCCGGACGACGTATTTAGCAGAAGTTCATCCGTTTTGATCCGGGCAACATGAAGGTTGCCGTGTGTAGTTTTGGCATGAATGCTGCTCCATCGTTTTTCAGGCAATTGGATCGTCAAATTGAGATCGCTCAGGGTAACCCCATTCTCGGAACCATCCAAAGGATGAATGCCAAGTGTCAGCGTATTGGCGCTAGTTTCCGTGTTTACATTCACCCCGTCCGCAATTTTAGACGATGCATTCCCACTCAAATGAATGAGAATTTCATCCGAGTTCCCTTGTGTGATTTCCACTGTCTCGGCATTCTTGCCGTCAAGTACGATGGTATCGATTTGATCGGACTTGATGCTTTTTTGAATATTGACTTGTTTGGTCCACAAATCTTGAATATTCTGCAATTTCGTGCATGCACATAACAACCATATGCAAGCAAGCCACCCTATGAATATAACTATTTTCCTCATCCATACTGCTCCTTAAGAAATAAAATCCAAACCGCCATAAGAATTGGGGGCAAGACAGTGCAGAGTCAGCCCTCGTCGATCATGAGTTCCAATAAAAATACTCCTTTCGTATCCCCACTACGTGCGCATAAAATCCGTAGAATGGTTACTTCAAGGAGTATTATAATCGTTATATGGTTAAATCGAAGTAAACGGAAAACTAACAATAAGCTAATTAAGACAACGGGATCATAACACGGACTGACGTTCCTTCCCCTTTACGGCTGGCAACGTCGATTTCCCCATGATGAGCCGCGATTAATTGCAGGGCAATCGCCATGCCAAGACCAGTCCCCTCACTATTCGCATCCGTTGTCGTTCCCCGGTAATAGCGGTCGAAAAGTCTGTCGACGGTCTCTTTGTCCATCCCGATGCCATTGTCTTCAATCATAATGATGATTTGGGTCGGCGATTGACGTAAAGAAACGGTGACATTCGTGCCGCTTGGGTTATGGATAATTGCATTCACGATTAAATTGCGGAGGGCACGTTGCAAAAACTGTGGGTCAACGGTCATTTCCAGAAGGTCAATGTCAGCATGAAATGAAAGCAAATATTCACTTGCCCAGGGCGCATTAACAACGTCAGCCACGATGCGTCGGATAAGCTCGACCATGTTGACGGGTTCTACATGAAGGGGCAGACGCTGACCATTTAATTGCAGCGACAAATTCAAATCTTGGATCAAGGCTTGCATATGCAAGCCTTTTTGATTAATTTGCTTGAGAAATTCCGTCTTGTCTTCTTCGCTCCATTGATATTTCGGTAACAACATCATCTCCGAATAGCCCGTGATATAGGTCAGAGGCGTTTTCAGGTCATGGGAAATCCCCGATATCCATTCCTCTTTCATCTTGTCCATGGCAATCCGTTCCCGCTCATTTCGAGCCAAGGTCTCCGTTAAAGTACGAAGTTGCACGATCATTTCCTCGTATAATTTGTAGGGCTGTTTCAGCGTTCCGCTTTCGTGGGAATACATGTTTCGTTTAAATGGCTCTTCGTAACATCCTTGTGCCAATTGGAAAATCCAGAGAACAATATAATAAAGCGGACGGCCGATAAACCATGCGAAGAATAACAAGGAACTAATAAAAAGGATCAGCATCCCCAATAGAATAATGATGTCTGCAGTCGTGTTTGTTGACCCGCTTGCCGAGGGGATAAAAAATTCAACAGTCATGGCGAGTACCATACTGCCGCCAATGAGTATGACCGTGAAGAGAAAAAGAAAAATCAGGACTAAACGTATGATGAACCTCATTCGGAATCACTCCCGACGGGGGGGACAAATTTGTAACCAATGCCTCGAAGATTAACGATAATTTTAGGATCTGCGGGGTTTTGTTCAATTTTTTTTCGTAGTTTGGAGATATGAATGACAACCGTTTTCTCATCGCCTGGCATAAAGGCATTCCAGACCTGTTCATATAATTGATGTGCAGTAAACACCTTGTTTGGACGCTCGCACAGAAACACGAGTAGTTCAAACTCTTTTGCCGTACATTGGACCTGCTTGCCATTCTGTTCTAACAGACCTGTGCCTTTGTCTATGATCATCGGGCCATATCGCATAACTTCTTCGCTTGTTGACTCACTGGTACGATACTGAATATGACGACGTAATTGTGCATTTATTCTCGCTGCGATTTCCAGCGCACTAAACGGCTTTGTGATATAATCGTCGCCACCGATTCCAAGACCCATCAGCTTGTCCAGCTCCCCGGAACGAGCAGTTAAAAAGAGAATTGGAATTGTTGTATAACGCCGTATTTGTCTGCATAATTCAAATCCATCCGTATCCGGCAGTGTGACGTCGAGAACGATAAGGTCGATCGATCTGTTCTGAACCTGTCTTAGGGCTTCTGCTCCCGTCATGGCGGTATGAATTCTGTTATATCCTTCTTGTTTCAGCACTAGTTCAAGCATGTTCAAAATGCCTTCTTCATCGTCCACCAACAATATGCTTTCGTTGCGCAACGTTTTACACCCCTAATCATGATTTAAGTCTCTGACCATTCGTCCAGGGTCTTTTATTGTTTCGCCTCCAAAAGCGAGGCAGCTTATCACGCTAAGACTTATTTTTTCAGTCTACTACTTTTTTTTCTTAGTCTACAAGTTTATTTATCAGTCTAGGTCTTTAGCCATTTGAACTTAACATATCCGCGAGAAGCGGGGACTGTGCTACAATAGGGTCACTTAAGGGCACATTTCAAGCCGACGAGAGGCGGTTGCAGATGAAATCACTACGTACCTTACAGATCCACCCGTTTTCCCATTGGGGCTTGCGCTCCAAGACGCTGCTTATTTTTATGCTCCTCATTGCGATCCCGCTCAGCTTGCAGGGAATCATAACGTACTACGACTTTTCCATGTCGGTCGAACGCCGTACGGCGGATTACTCCGCGCAATTGGTCGGGCAAATCAACCGCAATCTGGACCGGACGTTTATGGAAATGCAGCGGCTGTCGCTCATGCCCACCTATGACCCCGGGGTACTTGGCATCCTGCGCAAATACAGCGGTCCGGCGCTTGCCAACCAGCGTCCTGCCGTGGAGGATCTGGAGAAGATGCAGCTATATATCGCAGGAATGACGTATAACCGTCCCGAAATTCGGGGGATTCAGCTATTTGCGGGAAGCGGTTACACGTTCTCGAACGTCGATGCCAGTGCGATCCGATCGTTTACCGATGTGAAACGGGAAGCTTGGTACGAACGGGTAAAGCAGGCGGACGGGGCATGGGTAGCCATTCCGAAGCACCGGCCCAGCTACTACTTGGATAACGGCGGCCAGGATTATGTCTCGGTGGCCCGCTTGATCCGGGAGCCGAATACGAACGAAGGGCTTGGCGTGGTCAAAATCGACTTGAAAGAGGACGTCTTCCGGCAAATTGTCTCGAATGTCAAATTCGAGGAGAAGGGCGGCCTGCTCGTCGTGAACAGCCGCAGCGAGCTGTTCTTCCAGCAAGGCAGCGGCGGTCTGACTCCTGAAATGATGGACGAGCTTCGCCTTACGACCGAGCCGCCCCAAGCTTTCAATGTCCGTCATATGAACATCCGGGGCAAAACCTATCTCGCCATCGTCGATTATTCCGACTATTCCGATTTGAAGGTCATCAGCTTCATTCCCGTCGAATCGCTGCTGAAAGAGACGAAAGACTTGCGTAATTTTACGTTCGGCATCGGGTTCATCTGTTTAATATTTGCCGGGGCGCTGGCCACCTTTTTCTCCTACCGGCTGAGCCGGCCGCTAGCCGCCTTGAAGAACAAAATGCTCCGGGTCGAACAAGGCAGCTTCAAGCAGAGCGTCAAGGTCGAGTCGCAGGACGAGATCGGGCAGCTCAGCCGCAGCTTCAACCGGATGGTCGAAGAGATCGACCGGCTTGTTCACGAAGTATACGTCATCGGACTTCGGGAGAAGGAAGCCGAACTGGCTGCGCTGCAAAGCCAGATCAATCCGCATTTTATCTACAACACGCTGGAATCGATCAACATGCTGGCGCTGAAGCGGCAAAATGACGAAGTATCCGATATGGTATCCGCGCTCGGCCGGCTATTGCGGTATACCGTCGGCCGGAACGCCCGGCTGGTACGGCTGCGCGAGGAGCTGGAATCGGCGGCTTCGTATGTGAAGATCCAGCAGCTGCGCTACGGAGAACGGCTGAAGGTTATGATCGACGTGGAGGAAAGCCTGCTTGGCAATGAGGTGCCGAAGCTGCTGTTTCAGCCGCTGGTGGAGAACGCGATTTATCATGGGATCGGCGATTGCGAAGAGGGCGGGACGATCTGGATCGAAGCCGTCCGCTTCGAAGACGAGCTGCTGCTGACCGTGCGGGACGACGGCAAAGGGATGTCGGAAGACGAGCTGCAGCAGCTGCGTCAGTCGCTTGCCGCCGCGCCGCCGTTCTCTGCCGCCGAAACGGCAGGCGAACACGGGCTCGCGCTGAAAAATATCAACCAACGGCTCGTGTTGATGTACGGAGAACGGTACGGGCTGCATGTGGACGGAAGTCTGGGGGAAGGAACCGCATTTACAATCACGATTCCGATTAGGGAAGAAGGAGAACGCGATGATTAAAGTGCTTCTGGTCGAAGATGAAGAAGTGATACGCAGTGGAATCCGAACGTTGATCGGTCAATTGTCCGACGATTTTGTCGTGGTGAAGGAGGCCGCGCACGGCCGGGAGGCGCTGGACTATTTAAGCCGGAACGTCGCGGATGCGGTCATTACGGACATTCGGATGCGCGAGATGGACGGTCTGCAGCTGATCGGCAAAATTAGGGAACGGTACGAGGACATGCCTCTGCTCATTATTAGCGGCTACAGTGATTTCATTTACGCGCAGAAGGCACTGCGACACGGCGTGCTCGACTACCTCCTGAAGCCAATCGACCGGACGGCGTTCGTCTCCGCGCTGGACAAAATCCGCCAGCTCCTGCTGAAGCGCAGCGGAATCGGCCAAGCGCCGGCGGACGAAGGTCCGCAAGCGGAGTCGCAGACGGGCGGAGACGGTCGTCGGTTGATCCGCAAGGTAAAAGAGTATATCAACGGCCATCCCGAGGGCGATCTGAGGCTGCAGACGCTGGCCGAGTACGTGCATCTGAACCCGGCTTATTTGAGCCAACTGTTCAAGCTGGAGACGGGCACGAATTTGTCCGACTACATCACGGAAGCGAGAATCCAGCGGGCGAAGCATTTGCTGACACATACGGATCTTAAAATTTATGATGTGGCCCGGCTGTCCGGGTATCAAAGCCCCAAGCACTTTATGCTGGTGTTCAAGCAGCAGGTCGGGCGGACGCCGGGCTCTTTTCGCGACGAATCGGGCATCTGAGACTTTCGTATAGGCCGAACGGCTCCCGGCCGTCAGTTCCAAAAATAACATACTAAATCTAAACGATGCGTGATTTTTTTCCGATAACGCTTTCAATATAATGAAGCTAGCAATTGAACCATTACAAAACGGGGGGATACCATGAAGAAGTTGCTGACGGGCACGCTTGTTATGGCGCTGGCGGCCGGTTCCGCGGGATGCGGCGGCGGGAAGCCGGAAGAGAAGGCGAACCCGGCCGCCGGAGGGGGCGGCGACAAGCCGGTTGAGCTGAAATTCGTCACTTGGGGCAACCAGGCCCACCTGGAAGTGTATCAGAAGCTGGTCGACAAGTTCAGAGAAACCCATCCGAACATCACGGTCAAAATCGATTCGATCCCGTTCGCGGAATACCAGCAAAAGATGTCCGTGCTCGCGGCCGGCCGGGAGCTGCCGGATCTGGCATGGGTAGCGGAACGCATGGTGCCGCAGTTTATGCAGAACGGCATTCTCGAAGACGTCTCGGACATTACGAAGGATGCGGCTTTCAACAGCGGGGATTTCATTCCTTCGACTCTGCAGCTATTCCAGAAGGACAGCAAGCTGTACGGATTGCCGTTCTCCACGCCCCCCAGCGTCATGTTCTACAACAAGGACATGTTCGATAAGGCCGGACTTCCGTCGCCGAACGAGCTGGCGAAGCAGGGCAAATGGACGTGGGAGGAGTTCGTCAAATCAGCAAAGACGCTCTCAAGCGGTACCGGCGCGAACAAGACGTACGGCGCCAATTTTTTCCGGGATTGGAAAACGTGGATCATGCTTGCCTCGTACTCCTTGTCTTACGGCAGCGGGCCGTTCAGCGACGACATGAGCAAATTCACCTGGAGCGACCAGTACGGGGTACAAGCGCTAAAAATGCTGCAAACCATGATGTTTACCGACCAATCGCATCCGAAAGCGGGCGAGCAGGTCAGCTTCGAATCCGGCAAGATCGGCATGTTCTTCGATAACTACAGCTATGTCTCGAAAGCGCGTACAATCAAGGACTTCAAATGGAGCATCGCGCCGATGCCGTCGGGCTCCAAGGGAAGCGTGCCGATGATGGGACAGGCCGGGTACGCGGTGTTCAAGGAAACCAAGCATCCGAAGGAAGCCAAGGAGCTGCTCAAATTTTTCGCAAGCCAGGAAGGCATACAGGCGACCGCGACCTTCTTCGTGCCGCCGCGCAAATCGGTGCTCGATTCCGATGCGTTCCTGAAGCAGCCGGGCAACCCGGACCCGGACATCATCAAGCAAGCGGTGATCGACGAGATGCCGAAAGCGAAGGTGCAGCCAGGCCATATCCAATGGCAAAAAATCGACACGGAAATTTTGGCTGGCTTCGATCAGTTGTTCGGCCAAGTGGCCGAGCCGGAAAAAGTGCTCAAGACGGTTGAAGAGAAAGTCAATCCATTGCTGAAAAAATAAAGGGACAGAGGGGCAGCGGTTCGGAAACGGACCGTTGCTTCATAAATGCGGCAAACCAAGAAGAGGAGCGACAACGATGAATCGTCTGCAAAATGCATGGAAACGCGACAAGCTGCAGTTGTTTGTCAGCCTGCCGTCGAACGATGAGGAGCTTGCCAAAGCGGCGATCGAAGAAGGCGCCGACGGCGTCAAGGTGCATATGAATGTCAGCCATCGGGCCAGCGGCAACAACTTCGGACCGCTCGCCGCTTACCGGGAGACGTTCGAGCGCATCCGCGGCATGTTCGACGGGCCGCTGGGCATTGTTCCGGGAGGCTCGCTTCAGGATATTCGCCCGGAAGAAATTGAAGCCTTGCCGGACATCGGGTTCGATTTTTTCTCCATCTACGCTTTTCACATGCCGACCTTCCTGCTGCGCTTTCCCAAGTTGGCGCGCACGTTCGCCATCAACAGCGAGTTCGATCTGCGGCTGATCGAAGCGGCTGGACCGTTTCGGATCGATGCGCTGGAAGCATCGATCATTCCGGGTGAGGAGTACGGGTCTCCGCTCAGCTTCGCCGACCTGTTGAAATACCGCTGGCTCGTGCAGCATTCGGGACTTCCGGTCATTGTGCCGTCCCAACGAAAAATCGTGCCGGAGGACGTTCCGTCGCTTGTGGATTGCGGCGTGAAGGCACTGCTCATCGGCGCGGTCGTTACCGGCAATCAGGCGGATGAGGTTCGCCGGGCCGTCGCGGGCTTCCGCGAGGCGATCGAGCGGTAACGAACGTTACATACTTCTAGAAGAGGGGGAATGGATATGGCAGCAATGCCCAGGCTTCAAGTCGCCCGTTCCGCCAGTCCGCTGGCCCGGGGAGCCAACTTAACCGGGTGGCTGTTCGTGGCGCCGATGGTGCTCGGTTTCGTCACTTTGCTTCTCATTCCGCTCGTTACTGCATTTTATATGAGCTTGACGGATTGGCCGCTGCTCGGCGAGGCCACCTTTACGGGCTTGGACAATTACCGCACGATTCTGACGGATAGCGAATTTTGGAAGGTACTCGGCAATACCGTTTATTTTGCGGCCGGTCTGGTTCCGCTTAACATTATATTGGCGCTGCTGCTGGCGGTGCCGCTGTCCAAGAGCCTGCCGGGAATGGGCATGTACCGGACCGTCATTTTCATTCCGGTCATGACTTCGCTTGTCGTATGGTCCATCGTATGGAAATACATGTTCGCCACCGATTCGGGCTTTATCAACCAACTGCTGCAGCTGATCGGCATCCAAGGTCCGGCATGGCTCTATAATACGAAACTGGCCATGCCTGCGGTCATCGTAACCAGCGTGCTCAAAAATGTGGGGCTCAATATGGTGCTGTTTATCGCTGCCTTGCAGCAGGTGCCCGTCCAGCTCTATGAGGCGGCCAGAATCGACGGCGCGAGTAAAACGGCAACGTTCTTCCGGGTCACGGTTCCGATGATTACCCCGACGATTTTTCTTACGGTCATGATGACGATCATCGGGTCGCTTAAAGTATTCGGCCAAATTTACGTCATGACGCAGGGCGGACCGGCGGGCAGCACCAAGGTGCTCGTCTATTACATTTGGGAAAAAGCGTTCAAGCTGTTTGAGTTCGGTTACGCGTCCGCCCTGGCTTATGTGCTGTTCGTCATAATTCTGATTCTGACGATGATCCAATGGCAGATGAGAAAAAGGTGGGTTATTCATGAGAGCTGACTCCTTATCCGCAAAGACCGGCGGCCGTCTTGGCCTGACGCTCCACTACGTCTTGTTGACCGTCATATCGGCCGTCATGATCGTCCCGTTCCTGTGGATGGTCTCGACTTCGCTGAAGGAACCGGCCAAAGTCTTCGTCTTCCCACCGGAATTTATTCCTTCGCCGGTGCGCTGGGCGAACTATGCGGAAGTGCTGCGCACGATTCCGTTTCATCTGTTTTATTGGAACAGCGCTTATATTGCCGTCGTCGTGACGGCTGGCACGGCTTTTTTTGCCTCGCTGGCCGGCTATTCCTTCGCCCGCATTCCGTTCCGGGGACGCAATCTCGTGTTTCTGCTGCTGCTCAGCACGATGATGATTCCGAACGAAGTGACGGCGATTCCGATGTTTTTGTTCATGCGGGAAATCGGGTTCCTGAACACGCATTTGCCGCTGATCGTGCTGCCGATCTTCGGGGCGGGCGGGGTGTTCGGCGTCTTCATTATGCGGCAATTTTTCCTCGGCATTCCGAAGGAGCTGGAAGAAGCGGCAATGATCGACGGCTGCTCGCGCCTGCGGATTTATGCCAGCATTATGCTGCCGCTCGCGAGGCCGGCAATTGCCACTTTGGTCATTTTTACCTTTTTGACATGCTGGAACGATTTTTTCGATCCGCTGATTTTCATCAACGACCGGATGCTGATGACGCTGCCGCTCGCCTTGTCCTTATTCACCGACGAGGCCGGGACCGCGTGGCATCATCTGATGAGCGCTTCGGTGATGGCGACGCTGCCGCTGCTTGTTGTGTTCTTTTTCGCGCAGAAGCAGTTCATTGAAGGCGTTGCGATGACGGGACTAAAAGAATAAAGCGGCGTTCGGTACAGAAAAGCTGAAGGAGAGGGACGAAAAATGAAGCATACGCTTGAAGCGGATGTCGTTGTCGTTGGCGGAGGCCCGGCCGGGATCGCCGCTGCCATTGCCGCGGGGCGTCAGGGCGCGAGTACCGTGCTGATCGAACGGTACGGATTTTTGGGCGGCATGTCTACAGCAGCCTCGGTCTACCCGTGGATGACGTTTCATACAGAGCAGGGCGAGCAAGTGATCAAGGGGCTGGCGCAGGAAATCGTCGACCGGCTGATGGAGCGGGGCGGATCTCCGGGACATCTGCGCGACACGGTCGGATTCGTCTATTCGGTAACGCCGTATCATCCGGAAATTTTCAAAGTGCTCGCGGTGGATATGCTTCAGGAAGCAGGTGTGAAGCTGCTAGCCCACAGCTTTGCGGACGAGGTTCAAGTGGAAGGCGGCAAGATCCGTTCCGTATCGCTGGCCGGCAAATCGGGCCGGATCGACGTGCGCGGACGCATGTTCGTTGACACGTCGGGCGATGCCGACGTCGCACACTTGGCTGGAGCGCCGACCCTGAAAGGCAGGGAGGAAGATCAGCGCACACAGCCGATGACGATGAAATTCCGTATGCGTGGCGTCGATCTGGAAGCAGTCCGGCAGGCGATGATCGACAATCCGGATAACTTTTACCACAAAACGCCGTTTGCCGAGCTCGACCGCCTTCCGCTTACCGGCGTATCCGGTTTCTACGCCGAATGGAAAGCGGGCCAAGTCCCGATTAACCGCGACCAGGTGCTGTTCTTCACCGGCCCGGCTGAGGACGAAGTGCTGGTGAATTGCACTCGGGTACAGGGACTGGACGGCACAAGCGTCGAGGACTTGACGCTGGCGGAAGCGATTGGCCGCAAGCAGGTGCTTATGATGGCCGAATTTTTGCAAAAGAGCATTCCCGGTTTCGCCAAAGCTTCTATCTCGTCGGTCGGCGCGCAGATCGGCATCCGCGAGACGCGACGTATCGATGGGCTGTACCGCTTGTCGATCGAAGACGTGCTCGAAGGGCGGCGTTTCGATGACGCGATCGCCCGCAGCGGCTATCCGATCGATCTCCACGATCCGTCGGGGAAGGGCGTAACGTCCGCTTTTATTAAGGGCAGCGGCGCATATGACATCCCGTACCGCAGCTTGATCGCGCAGGGACTGGACAACCTGCTCGCGGCCGGTCGGTGCATCTCGACGACGCATGAAGCGCTGGCGACGACGCGCCTGACCCCGAGCTGCATGGCCACCGGGGAGGCGGCCGGTACGGCGGCGGCGCTAGCCTGCGCGATTGGCATGCCTGCCCGCGAGCTGGACGTGAAGCTGCTGCAGGAGCGGCTGCTTCGGGGAAACGCCGTGCTATAGGAAAGGGTAGGCACCGCAAAATCTGAAATGACATGATTAAACGAGAAGAAATGGGGTACAACCTCTTCCTCTGAACTGTGACCCGCAAGATGGATACTTTGAAAAAAGTGACCCTCTTGTGGGTCATTTTGTGTTTTAATCAAACTATCGAAGAAGAGCGAGGTATGGACATGGGAAGAATGTTTACTGAGCAGGAAATAAAACAAAATTGGAAGCAGCGACCACTGGGCGCGGTAGACCTGCACGTCCACCGTGAACGCGCCCGACCACAGCGCGTGTCGTCTCGGCGACGTACCGCAGCGATTAAATCGGCGGAGACGGTGGATCATTGGTTCGGGCTTCTGACGTCTCCCCCAACTGACATGGCCTGACTACATGAATGTAAATGTCTTGGCCTGTGCATCTACAAGTTCTATAATGGAACTGCAGGTGACGGGCTGATACTTTTTTTTGCAGATATAACTCCGAGTCCCAAGCCTGCCGATTGCGATATCGGCTTAGTACAGCTCGAATCGGTTCGCTTCCTTTATTTCCCATTGAAAGCAGGTACAGAACATGAGCAATGCCAAGGAGACCCCCATACATAAGCTGATTGCCGATATTTTCAATACACTGGCTTTTACTTACAGGCAAGTTTTCATTTTCGAGCTGTTGTATAAGGCACTCACGCTATTCATATTTATTCCGGCGATTTCTTTCATCTTCCACAGGCTTCTCCGCTTGGGCGGATATGTCGGTGCGACGAATTATGAGCTGCTGAATTTCGTTATGAGCCGCTACGGTTTACTATGCATGCTTATTTTGGTCCCGGCCGCTACGGTATTGATATTTTTGGAATTTTCGGTTCTGGTGATCATTTCGTACTACGGGCAAAAGAAACAAAGAATCGGGCTTATCCCGGCATTTCTGCAATCAGTGGCCTATCTTCCGTCGCTTTTCAAATACGGCTTTGTCGGCTGGGCCTTTTACTTACTGCTGGTCATCCCTTTGCTGAGTTCGGGCGGCGGCTCCACCCTGTTGCCTACCCTGCAAATTCCGAATTTTATTTCCGGAGAGCTGTTGAAAACGGGCTGGGGTACGCTGCTCTATATAGGGCTGTTCGCCGTCATGACCTTTTTCAATATCCGGTGGATCTTCCTGCTTCATGTGATCGTCATTGAGGGAACAAGCAGCTTCCGGCAAGCCGCCAAAAAAAGCGCAGCTATCCTGAAAAAAAGCTATATCCGAATGTTCGTGGCGCTGCTGTGCATTTCTCTTTTGTTTGCAGTCGTCGTTGTCTTGATTCTGGCCGCGGTGATTCTCATTTATATCGTGCTGCCTCAAGAGACAGCTTTTGCTGAAATTGCGTGGTTCGTCGTATCGAAGAGCGCCATCATTTCTTTGTACCTTGCTACCTTGTTTGTAACGCCGCTTTACATTACAACGCTCACCAGAATTTACATAGCCAAAGCAGACCCGGATCATGCCGTCCTGCAAATGCCCGACTGGAGCGCCATTGAAAACCGCTCCTCCCAAAGCTACGGTCTGCTTCACAAGCATAAACGAAAGCTGATTGTACTCGGACTGATCATCGCCTTCGCAACGGCACTCGTGCTGGTTCCGGCCCTGAGCGATATCCGGCCAAACGATAAAAAAGCGACGGTGATGGCCCATCGCGGCTATATTTCGAAAGGCCCCGAGAATACGATCGATGCGATTCAAGGTGCTATAGACGCCCATGCGGATTATGCGGAAATCGACATATTGGAAACGAAGGATGGGGAGCTCGCCGTCATTCACGACACCAATCTGAAAAGACTGACAGGCCGCGACGCGGAAGTGTACGATCTGACGATGGCTGAACTACGGAAGCTGGAAGTCAAACAAGGGAATTTCACAAGCCAAATCAGCAGTCTTGCGGAAGTAATGAACGCCGCTCGCGGAAAAATCAAGCTGAATATTGAAGTAAAAACGCACGGAAAAGAACGTAATTTAGTAAATACGTTCATTAAGACCATTCGCGAAAATGATTTCCAGACGCATTGTGTCGTGCAATCGCTGGATTATGAAATCGTGCAAGAGATCAAAGCCGCGGAGCCGTCGCTTCAGGTCGGCTTCATCATGTTCGCCGGAGTCCCCGATATAGGACAGATCCACGCCGATTTTGTCGTGATGGAAGAATATATGGTCAACGAATCGATCGTCGCTTCGGCCAAGCTGCATAACAAACCGATCTATGTATGGACGGTGAACGATAGGGATAATATGGAACGATTTCTCGGCATGGGGGTTGACGGGATCATTACGGATGATCCGGAAGATGCGATCTCCGTTGTGGAAGAACTGCGCAGCGGATATCTTGTTCCCCTCCTAAGGTGGCTCAGCCTCCTGCGGATTTAAACATTCAATATAATGCATAAACATTCCCATGTGTATATTGGTGAATGTTTATGCATTTTCTTTTATGTCTGGATAAATAAACGAGTTCATTTAGTGCGTTCTTCCCCTGGTAAAAAGCCAGCCGCCGGCCACGAAAACGAAATAAAGCATAAGGTTAAATCCGACGCCCGCCGGCAGCGAGGCGTTGAATAGCAGCGCTTTGAAAAATAAGACGACATGAACGCGCAGCGAAGGAATCGCAGTTCCGATCGGGATCGCTGCAAGGAGCAGCGCCCACAACAGCCAACCGACCGGGTGGTAGTAACCGGAGATCAGCATGCTTAGTAGCGCCATCACCATCAAATAAAAGGCGGTCTGATAAAGAAAAGAACCCGCCAAGCCAAAGTCAACCCAATGAAACGCTTCAATCAGATCAACGGTGTTCGTGTAATTCCGGATTACATTCACTTCTAGCACAAACCATAAAGAATTGAACAAAGCGATGGCCGCTGCCCAGACGGCAAAGACGAATTGAAGCGCTTTAAAATATTGCTCTCGGCTTGCGCCCAAATGTACGATGCGTTTGTAATAACTGAGCGGCAGCACGATCGCGATAAGGAGCAAAATGAGAATCAGCATGTTGCCGTCCGAAAGGCGGGTATTGTGGCTGCTGTCCGTAAAGAGGCTAACAATGAAATCCGCCAGCCTTCCAAGCAGGATAAGAATAATGACGCACCAGATGTAAATCCTCGTTTGCAAATAGGTTGCCTTTAAATGAACGGCCCATGCGCCCAACTTAGTGACCTCCTTCGATCAAATACGAGAAAAACTTTTGAAGTGTCAGATGTTCAATCGAAATGTCCATCTCGCGCGCCTGTAGCATGTCCCCGTCGTCCAACATTTCGTAAATAGCGGCAAGTGTGCCTCGGCCGTAGGCTTCCGTATGTAGTACTCGCTTACCCGCTGTAAACGAAGCCACCGCTTCCGAATTTCCCCGGACCAGATGAGCTGCCATATGTATCCGATCCATCTCATCATGAAGCAGGAGGGAGCCGGCTTCAATGATGTAAACTCTCTCTGCGACGGTGGCGATTTCGTCAATCAAATGCGTAGACAGTAAAATCGTGCGAGGGTGATTGGCATAATCCTCCAGAAGTGCCTTGTAAAACCGTTCCCGCATCAAGACATCGAGTCCGAGCACCGGCTCGTCGTATAACGTCAGCGACGCCCGGCTGGCCAGACCGATGATGTTTCCTACGAGCGATTCCGTGCCTCTTGACAGCTGTCTGATTTTTTTGCGCGGATCGAGCCGAAACGTCTCGAGCAGCTCATGAGCGAACGTCCAATCCCAATTTGGATGAAAATTCGCAGCAAACTGCAAAACCTCGATAACCCGCGCTCCTCCGAAATGTTTGTTTTTCTCGCGTACGTAACAGAAATCCTTCGGAAGTTCTCCTTTGCCCAGCTTTTTTCCTCTTACCTCGATGGTGCCGTAGTCCGGGAAGATTCCGCCTGCGATCATGTTAAGCAGCGTCGTTTTGCCGGCGCCGTTTCGCCCGAGCAAGCCGTAAATGACGTTTTCCTCCAGCTGCAGATCCAGATTCCGCAATGCGTCAGTTCGACCGTATTTTTTATTTAAATTGCCGCAAGTCAATGCTATGCTCACGGTTCGTTCATTCCTTTCTCAACTGTTTGATCATGTCCATGATCTCTTCGGTTGTCAGCCCGAGCTTATCGGCTTCATTCAGCAGATTGGACAACAGTTCCTTGTAGAAACGATCTTTTCGCTTCATCTGAATCTTCTGTTTCGCATCCGTCGCGACATACATGCCAAGGCCTCTTTTTTTGTACAGAATCCCTTCATTGACGAGCAGGCCGATCCCCTTCACTACGGTCGCCGGATTAATTTGAAACAGCTGAGAAAACTGAGCCACAGAAAGAATTTGCTCGTCCACGCGGAAAGTACCGTTCAGAATATCGTCCTCAATGATGTTGGCTACCTGTTGAAAAATCGGTTGTTTATCGTCGAAAGTGATGTTCATTGCCCCACCTTCAGTATATCGGTATGTTATCCATCCAGCATACCATAATTTATATGAAAACAATTGTCAATAACCGATCGTTCGATCGAGTGGAGGGGGGCGATGTGGGCGATTTCGAACGTATGATCGGTGATTGACAATAATTTGAACATGAATTATAGTGTGCTACATGAGTAACATACTAGTATGCTAGGTGAAGAAAAACTTGGCAAAGGGGAACGGACGAAGTTTCAAAATTGTTATTCGAGGAGATGTAAGAAGTGAAAAAGTTAATCGAATTCAAAAAAGTAACGAAACAATACAAAATCGGAGAAGTGCCAATCAAGGCACTTGATGGTGTTGATTTTTCCATTTCAGAGGGGGAATTCGTCGTTATTTTGGGAGCAAGCGGCGCCGGTAAAAGTACGATTTTGAACATCCTTGGCGGTATGGATACGGCCACCTCAGGCCAAGTGTTTGTCGGCGATCAAGAAATAACAAGATTCAACGAAAAGAATTTAACACAATATCGCGGTGAGAAGGTTGGTTTTGTCTTTCAATTCTACAATTTGATTCCGAATTTAAACGCACTGGAAAATGTTGAATTTGCCGCTGAAGTATGTAAAAACCATCTGGATGCTCAAGAGATTTTACATCGAGTCGGATTAAAGGATCGAATTAAAAACTTCCCTTCCCAGCTCTCCGGAGGAGAACAACAACGAGTGGCAATCGCTAGAGCTGTCGCCAAAAATCCTTTACTTTTACTCTGTGACGAACCAACAGGAGCTTTGGATTATGTTACGGGTAAATCCGTCTTAAAACTTCTTCAAGATTTAAACAGGGAAACGAAAAAGTGCGTTGTATTGGTCACACATAATTCCGCAATTGCTCCGATGGCCGATAAAATTATTAAAGTAAAAAGCGGAAGGATCGAAAGTATTACGATCAATGAGGTGAAACAAAGTGTGGAAGGAATTGAGTGGTAATGATGAAATTATTATCATTAAAATTAGTAAGGGACATTAGACAATCTATAGGGCAATTCATAGCCATTGTTTCGGTTATTGCGGTAGGAGCTTTTTTCTATGCGGGGCTGACCACGTATAGTGATACCCTTAGCGCTTATACGAAGGCATACTTTAAAGAACATAATTTAAGCGATTTGAATGTGTATTACAGCCAAATTTCCAAAGAGGACGTGGCTGCTTTAAGCGAAATGGAAGGGATCAATAAAATAGAAGGACGTTATACGTTGGACGCCACGCAAGCGTTCGAAGGGTATAAAGCTTCGATAAAAATTCATTCGATCCCGGCGAACAATGAAATCAATACGCCTGCTATGGTGGAGGGCAGGATCGCGTCAAAAAAAGATGAGATCATGTTAGATTCCCATTATGCTAAAGAACATCAGTACAACGTTGGCGATAAAATCAACATAACTTCAAATAATAAAGACTACAGCTTTACGATCAGCGGTTTGTGCGAAAATGTTGAATATGCCAAAAAGAACGAAATCCAAGATCATAAAACTTTCGGAGTAGCTTATATGGCCGAAGAGGCGATCCCTGAAATGGCAGACGGCTTTTTCTATAATGAAGTCCTGGTTGATGCCAAAGAAGGTTACGATCTTGACCAATTAGGCAAATCCATTGAAGCTCAATCCAAACCACTTTCCTATTTAAACCAAGTAAGTAAAGAAAGGACTTTCAGCTATTCGAAGCTAACTCAAACGATACATAATAATAACTTGATGAGCAAGGTTATCCCTTTGGTTCTCTTTTTGATCGGAGCTATTATTCTATTCCTTACCATGTCGAGGATGATTGATTCTCAAAGAAATCAAGTAGGTATTATGAAGGCTCTGGGTGTAAAAAACAGAACAATCATGCTTCATTACATGGGATACCCTTTGCTGGTATCGATGATAGGCTCAATTCTAGGTTGCTTTATAGCCGCTATGGTATTTATTCCTTTAGTAACTGTGTCGAGTTCCAGGGCTTACGCTCTGCCAGGAATAAAATTCGCCCTTGGTTTGTATGCGATCCTTCCTCCCATTTTATTCTCTAGTGCCTTTGGACTCCTTTCGTGTTACTTAAGCGGCAGAACCGTGTTAAAAGAGCGTGCGGCTCAAGCTATGCGTCCGAAACCGCCAAAGAAGATGAAAATGCTTCTCATCGAAAGAATTCCGGGTGTTTGGAGTCGTATTTCCTACAGTTACAAACTCATTTTGAGAAATATACTGCTGAATAAACAAAAAGCTTTAGTGAGCTCGGTCGGTGTTGTGGCAAGTACGGTTTTATTGATAACTGCCTTCGGTACGCACACGGCCTTGCTAAAAGTAGCTGACCAGATAGAAGAGGTGTATGCTTATGATTTAAGAGTGGATTATGCGATAGGAGCATCTTCCGAGGTGTCAAAATTCCCCTCCGGTATTAAACAAAAATTTCATTTATCCGCCTTTCCTGTTGAATTCATAAAGGATGATAAAAAAGAAAAGGCCACTTTAACGGTTACTGAAAAAGAAAACAATCTCATTCATTTTTTTGACGAAAATAACAATAAACTGTTTTTGGAGAATAACGGCGTTTTGGTGCCCAAATCATACGCCGACAAATATCATATTGGGGAAGGGGATCTCATCCAGATCAAGTTCACAGCACCGGAGTTTAAAAATAAGATGATCGAGATGAAGGTTTTAAATATATCTACCCAGTATTCGAATCCGTCGTTTTATAGCACGCCGGCCTACTTAAAGAACTTTGACCTAGACTATAATCCATCCTCGCTCTTAGTTGAAGCCAATAGCTCTACAGATCTTGTAAGCGTTCGTAACTTCTTTGAGCAAGATCCTCACGTAGATAAAATTACAGATAAGACTGATCTTAAGAAATCCGCTCAATATATTGTGAAGCAAAACAGCTTTGTGTTTATCATGTTTATCATTTGTGCCGTCATCCTCTCCTTTGGCGCCATTTATACGATATCTTCCATAAACATTTATGAAAGGAATCGTGAGCTTGCTACACTTAAGGTACTAGGCTATCCAAAATATAAAATAAACAGACTCATATTTTTTGAAAACATCATCCTAACCACAGTTGCGGTAATTGTAGCTTTACCGATTAGCGGCTATATGTACACCATTATTGTGAAGGCGCTCTCCAGCGCCCATCAACAAATCCCGGATCAATTAAATATTTTTACGATTATGGTATCTATTATTCTTTCATTCATGCTTACGATTCTGGCAAACTTGCTGCTGAGGAGAAAAGTAACCCAAATCCATATGATTGAATCACTAAAAAGTATAGAATAGCAGAGAACGTCAAATGCCGCTGGAGGCGGCCGCTGCATGGCGGAGCGGCCATGACCGGCAGGCGGCAACCTTAACGGTACAGGCTTATTTTATGAACAGATCTCATTTTATTTATAGCCTCATTGGTAGACCATGAAGCGCTAGCGATCATTCGAAAATTTGTTTTTGCGGCTTTATCCCCATCCAAGCCGTTCATTTTTGCGGAAGCTGTGGCATCGTGAACCACGGCCACCTCAAATCCTCGTTCAATGAGTTCGCGCATATGAGATTCAACGCACAGGTTCCCGGACATTCCTGCAAGAATGACGCGGGAAATACACTGTTTTCGCAGTTGCAAAACCAAGTCGTTGGCTTCGGGTCCGAAAACTTTATGCGGACTGCAGATGACGGTTTGACCATCTTCAATATAGGGCTTATACCTATCCAAGAAGTCGGCACCAGAACCTGTAAAGCCTTCAAGCGATAATGGACTTTTTCGTTGATACATCTTGAGATCGTGCATCAAATGTTCTAATACTCCCCCAAATCTCCATTTTTGGTCATAGGGATAATACCAGTGGGGCGACACAAACACTTTAAATTTATTTTCCTTGGCTGTTTTCAATAATAATTCAATGTTTTCAATCGTATGATTTTCAGCCACGCTGTCTTTAACTAAATTCCATGCTGCACCTTTTGGACTTAAAAAGTCATTTTGCGGATCTGTGATCACTAAAGCGGTATTGTTTCGATCCACCTTCATTCTTTGTGCTGGAACCGGTGCGGTTTGTGTGGCTACAGCATTTTGATGATAACCATTGTAAAATTGAGGTACCGTCTGCTTCTCCGAGTAACTGTGGTGAGATGTTCTAACGTAAGGAATGGATGGTTGCTGAAGGGTAATCGGGTAATATGTTAAAGGTTGGCGTAATAAGCGATAATTTCCATGGCCCTCCAATTCAAAAGGGATTCCAAAACCTCCGTGCCCAAAACCGCCGAAACTACAGTGAAAGCACATAACAGTGTTATCCTCCGTTTATGTTGGCATCCGATGATTTAATGTATGGGCATCTATCATAAAAAGTTCGTAGTTAAAATGTTAAATTATCCAGTAAAACAGCAAGAGGCTACGTAAGCACGTCTTCGTCTCACTGAAGATGAAAAAGGCGAATACTTGATTTTAATGATACAATATAACATAATAGTCACTCTGCATGCTTAAAGGAAAAACTGGGGATCATGACGAAGTATGCAGCCATTATATCAATGAGGAGAGATCAGCATGGATTTGAAAAATAGAACAGCGATTATTACCGGAGCGGGAAAAGGGATCGGCAGAGCGATCGCCGTAGAGCTTGCCAAAGAAGGAGTAAACCTCGGTTTGACGGCCAGAACCTCGTCCGATCTGGAATCGCTTCGCGCGGAGCTTGAAAGTACATATAGCGTGAAAGTATACACCGCAGCCGCAGACATCGCCAAAAGAGGAGAGGCCGAGCAAGCCGTCGGCTCACTTATCGGCAGCCTCGGTTCGCTTGACATCTTGATCAATAATGCAGGGATCGCACAGTTCGGCACTGTCGCCGATATGGAACCCGAGTTATGGGAGAGCATCATTCAAACGAACCTGATGGGTACCTACTATGTCACTCGTGCCGCGCTGCCGACGCTGCTGGCGCAAGCGAGCGGCAGCATCATCAATATCTCGTCCACGGCTGGAGAGCGGGGCTTCGCGACCGGCTCCGCTTATTGTGCGTCCAAGCACGCGGTGCTGGGTTTTACGGAAGCGCTGATGCAGGAGGTCCGCAAATCTAACATTCGCGTAACGGCACTCACGCCAAGTACGGTCAATACTGAGCTCGCAACGAACGCCGGCCTCAAAATCGGCGACGAAGACCGCATGATGCAGCCGGGGGACGTGGCGGATCTTGTGCTTGCCACATTGAAGCTGCCGGCACGCGTTTTTATTAAAAACGCCGGGATTTGGACGACCAATCCGCAATAGTAAGGTCGCGATCGCCCGTCGTATGATGCGGAATGGAAAAAGAAGATTTCAACTTTACATCGAGTATCCAGGATAGTTGGAAAAAATCTATTCTTCGAAATGGTGAATATGTTAAATAAACGGAGTCACGCGTGTTTTGCGGGCTCTGTTTTTTTATTAATTCTGGAAAATTGCATTTGTATTAATAATTAATAATGGAAATTTATACATAGTTTGGGCTATAGTAGAGTAATGGAAAATATCTATGAAATTCCCTGTTTTATAGGTGCTTTATGATATAGGTTTTTACGAGGGAATACGTGCAGAAATAAAGAGAGGAGATGAAGAACCGATGATACCTGCTGACGGAACAGCCTTCCGCGATTCCTTGGGCGGTAGCCGGTACGGCTTGCCGCTGTTTTCGAATAACAGGGACCAGGGTGAACCCGTGGGCGATTATGATTTCCATAAGATCCGTTTGGGGAATCGGGAATTCAAAGCAATGACGGAATTTGTCTGTCGGCATCAGCTTTGTATGCCATCTTTTCTAACAGCGGTATGGTCTGTCCTGCTTTCCCATTATGCCAATCAATACGAGGTGCCCGTTTTGTATTCCGTTTTGCCGGACGAAGCCGGGGGCGAAAGCTATCCTAACTATCCGCTGCTCGTCAACATTCGGAAAGAAGACTGTCTTCTGGATTTAGTGCGCAAGGTCAAAACGCAATTGGATGATCGGAAGACAGGCGGCGGTTCTTGGAGCGGAACGTTGGCGCAGCAAGCGGAAGGGGGGCTTTCTGCACTAGGGCGCGGGGACTATTTTAACGTCGGCATCTTGGAAGTGCACGGAAGGAGTCTGCTTCCTGACGTCAATACGAAAAGTTCTCCGCGTGGCATGAACCAGCCGGAGATTGTACTTCGTTATCTTTATCGTGTCGACGAATTCGAATGCGCGATTCAGTATGACGGCAAGCGGTTCGGCAAAACGCAGATATCCCGGCTCGCGGGGCAGTTCCGGGTACTGCTGACCAACGCATGGTATGGCCTTGAGAAGCCCGTGCTTTTCCACCCGTTCCTGACCGCAATCGAAGGGAAGCAGTTTCTCCGATGGAACGATACGGACAGGGCATATCCTGCACGTAAAACCGTCCATCAATTGGTCGAGGAACAAGCGGTCAGGACGCCGGAGGCGGTCGCCTTGGAGTTTCGTCAGCAGAAGCTGACCTACTTCGAATTAAACCGCCGGGCTAACCGAATTGCCCGCGTCATTATGGATGCGTGTCGGAGGAACGAGCAGAGCGATCTGCCGCGAGGGACGCTGATCCCTATCATGCTGGAACGAAGCGCGGATGTGCTTCCGGCCATGCTGGGCGTGATGAAGACGGGAGGGGCTTACCTTCCGATCGATCCTCAGTATCCGGAGGAACGCATTCGGTTTATTTTGGAGGACGCTCAAGCCCAAATCATTGTGACAACCAGCCAATTGGCCGCCAGGCTGGAGCCGGTCATTTCTCAAGCCGGTATGGAGGCGGTGACGCTTATTTGTATCGACGAGTGGCTTGCGCAACCTTGCGATTCCGCTGAAAATTTAAACGTTGAGGTCAAACAGGACGATCTGGCATACGTCATCTATACGTCCGGCTCCACCGGAAAACCGAAGGGCGCGCTCATCGAACACGCCGGACTTGTTGCGCTGATTCCTTATCTTATCGACAAGTTTGGGCTGACTTCGGAGACGCGCGTGCTGCAATTCGCTTCCATCAGCTTTGACGCGTCGGTTTACGAATGGATCGGAACGTTAACGGTCGGTGGAACAATCGTTGTCCTGTCGGAAGAGGAACTGCCTCCATATGCCGATATTTCGGACGTGATCGAACAAAAAAACATTCACCTTGCCATGCTGACCCCGGCCGTCTTACGAACGATGAGTAAGCGGGAGTTGCCCGGCTTGCGAACGATCGTATCGGCCGGGGAGGCTTGTACGCCGGATATTGTGAACGATTGGGGAAAAGACCGCTTTTTCCTGAATGCATACGGTCCGACCGAAGTGACGATTATTTGTTCCGTAGGGCTCTGTCGGCCGGGGAAAAGAGTGACGATCGGACAGCCCGTTTACAACAAACGCCTGTTTGTCCTGAATCCGTTCGGCCAACCGGTTCCGGTCGGCGTTCCCGGTGAGCTGTGGGTGGGCGGCGTCGGGGTGGCCCGAGGCTACCTGAACCGCGAAGAGCTGACCCAGGAACGGTTCGTTTACAAAGAGTTTGTGATGGGGGATGGGCACGCTCCACAAATTGAGAGGTTATATAAAACCGGAGATATCGTGAAATGGACGCCGGGCGGGGAATTGATTTTTATCGGCCGGAGCGACGACCAGGTCAAGATTAGAGGCTACCGCATCGAGCTGGGGGAAATCGAGCATCGGCTTCGGCAGTATCCGGGCATCCGCCAATGCATGGTCCGGGCGTGGCACGACGGGCATTATCAGAAGCTGGCGGCGTACTATACTTCTTCCCAAGAGCTGGAAGAGGCCGAATTGACGCTGCACTTATCCTCCGTGTTACCGTCCTACATGGTTCCGTCTTACTTTTGTCGACTGGAAGCGTTTCCTTTGAATACTAACGGCAAAGTGGACCGGTCGGCGCTTCCTCATCCGAATACGGTGTGGGAGCAATCTACCGAAAAGGCGCAGGAAACGGGCGAAGACGAAATGGAAAAGCGGCTGCTTCACATTTGGCGGCAACTGCTTAAGCGGCAAAATATCGGGGTCAACGATCATTTTTATGCCGTTGGGGGAGACTCGATCCTCGCTATTCAGACGGTATCCATGGCCAGGGACCACGGAATTGTCGTGACGCCCAGACAAGTGGCGGAGCATCCGACCGTGAAGGATTTGGCGGCCGTAGCCGCTTGGGTGGACGGCGGGAAGCAGAAGGAGCAGGCCATCGATTTGGCGGGCGAATTCGGGCTGACGCCGATTCAGCACTGGTTTTTCGAGCAGCGGTTTGAAGAGCCGAACTACTTTAATCAATCGCATATGCTGCTGCTCAACCATTGCGACCCGGCGAGGTTGGAGATGGCTCTTAACCGGCTGGTCCGGCTGCACCCGGAGCTGGCGGCGCAATTCGTAAGGCGCGGGCATACGTATGTGCAGCGCTACCGAATGGATGCTGTCGTACGGCTTGCTTCCCACACCATTCGGGAGACAGAGCGCCCCGATCCGGAAATTGCTGCCGTCTGCGCGAAATGGCACGGCCAACTGAACTACGAAACGGGAACGTTGCTTCGTGCCGGGTTGATCGAAGGACATCCTGACGGTAAAATTCGTCTATTTCTTACCGTACATCATCTGGTCATCGACGGGGTTTCCTGGAGAATTTTGCTTCAAGAGCTGTATCGGTTGTATCACGGCTCCGAGCTGCCGCCGGTTCCAAGCCCGTTTAAAAAGTGGCAGGCTGCGATCACGGACTATGCCCAAAAAGAGGAGCAGCGCGACCATATCGGCTATTGGAGCGATGTGCTGACCCGTTCCGCCGCGTTCCAGCTACCCGTAGACCGTTGCTCGGATCACCGGAGCAGCGCCGAATCCGCGGAGCTTGTCGCAACGCTGTCGCCAAGCGATACGCAGCGGCTGCTGCACCGGTGCGCTCACGCTTACCATACGCAGATCAACGATCTGCTGCTTACCGCCTGGTCGCTGATGCTGTCCGCCTGGTCCGGACAGGGGACAGTCGCCTTCCGGCTGGAGGGCCATGGACGGGAGCATTCCGTATCCGACATGAACTTGACCCGAACGATCGGCTGGTTCACGTCGATGTTTCCCGTATGCATCCGGTTGTCGGCTGACGCTCCGTTGGGAGAAACGATCAAATCCGTCAAGGAGCAACTACGCCGCATTCCTGATCGAGGCATCTCGTACGGGGCTCTGCGGTACTGCTATCCGGACGAGGCGGTTCGAACGGCCTTGACCGCTCCCGAGCCGCAGGCGCTGTTCAACTATTTGGGCCAGTTCGATCAGGCCGAAGCCGGGGAAGCGAACGAATGGCTAAGCTTCACGCGCGATGCCGCACAGGATCATAGCTCGCCGCGGAACCACGGAACGAGTTTGTTGGAGCTTAACTGTTCCGTCGTTCAGGGTCAGCTGCATTTGTTCATGAAATATAGCAGACGTCATTACGAGGAAGCAACGATTGCCGGCCTGATGGAATCCTTCATCTCTTATCTGCTTCACATTATCGAACACTGCGAGGAGAAAGAGAGCGAAGAGTTTACGCCGAGCGATTTTCCACTGGTTTCCATCGAACAGCATTTGCTGGACCGGATCGTAAATACGTACCATGCGCCAGACGGTCTGGATAAAATGATGCCGCTTAGTCCGCTGCAAAAAGGACTTTTGTTCCATTATTTGGATCATCCGTCCTCCGACCAATATTTTGTACAGACGAGCTGGAAATACGAAGGCAGGCTCGATGTTACCCGCTATCGGGAAGCGTGGCAGCGTGTCGTTGCCGAAAACGATTGTTTGCGGACGTGCTTCGTCTGGGAAGCGCTGGACGAGCCGGTACAGTGCGTCGTTCAAGCAGCGGAACCGGAGTGGACGATAGAGGATATCGTCTCGCAGTCTGCGGATCGACAGCAAGATTACTTCGAACAGTGGATGACGCTGGACCGCGAGCGCCGCTTCGACCTGCGACGGCCCGCGTACCGCCTTGCGCTGATTCGCAGCGGTTCGGAGGAGTGGACGGTAGTTTGGAGCTACCACCATATTTTGCTGGACGGATGGAGCCTGCCGCTGCTGCTCAATCGGGTTCACGACCTCTATGAATGCAGCTTGCAGAACATAACGCCTCAGCGCAATCCGTCGCTCCCTTTCGAACTCTACATCCGGTGGCTGATGACGAAGGACCGGACGGAGGCCGAAACCTTCTGGAAGGCTTATTTGGCTGATGTTACCGAGCCGACCCCACTGCCGATGGAGAAAAGCGGTATGCGCTTCGATGCGCATCAACCGATCCGCAAGCAGCAGACCGAGACGCTGCAATTGGATGCAAGCTTTACCAGGCACATGACAGCGTTTGCGCAGCAAACGCAAATATCGCTCAATACGTTGGTGCAGTTCGCTTGGGGAAAAGTGCTGCAAGTGCTTCATGATGCGGATGTCACCGTATTCGGCATGGTCGTGTCCGGCCGTGGCTCCGACCTTCCCAAAGCGGACCGTATCACCGGCTTGCTGATTAATACACTTCCCTTGGTCATGCATTGGAATACGGAGCAGTCCGTCGCCGACTATGTGAAGGAGCTTCATCACACGATTCAAAAGCTGAACGATTACTGCTGCGTCAGCCTGAACGAATTGAAGGGCTGGAGCTCCGTCCAAGGCCAAACGCTGTTTCACAGCATTGTCGCGTTCGAAAATTATTTGAACGACTACCGTCAGCCGGCGAGCGGACTAAACATGTCGGCGATGGAGGAACGCGAGAAAACGAATTATCCGCTGACGATCACCATCGCGAGCGACAGAGAACAGATCGTCATCAAGCTGATTTACGATGCCGACCGATTGGAGCAGGAGACGGTGCGACGGTTGACGGAGCATCTGCGTCATGCTTTGCATTTTGCGGTGGAACATCCGGATTGCGCTGTCGGAGACATTCGTTTAATGCCCGAAGACGAATATGATCGAATCGTCTACGATTGGAATCGTACGTTCACGGAGTACCCGAGGGAGAGCACGGTTCCCGAGCTGTTCGGGGAACAGGTCCGGCTCCGGCCTTCCCAACCGGCGGTGATCGCATACGACAAGGTCGTGACTTACGAACGGCTCGACCAACTATCCCGGCATGTGGCGAGCTTGCTCGCAGCGGATGCGCCGGTTCGTGAGAAGCTCATTGGCGTCTGTCTGCCACGCTCGCTCGAATTTATCGTTTCCATCCTGGGCATCTTGAAGGCGGGCTGCGCCTATGTGCCGATCGATCCCGATTTTCCGGCGGAGCGTACACGCGACATGATCCGGGACGCCGGACTGGACACGATCATCACCTCGCGCAGCGGAGCGGACAGTCTGGCGGAAGCGTCTCAGGGTATGAGCTTAAAGCTGATCTGCGCCGATGATTTCGACAACATTACATTTGTGGGGCTGGAAGAAGAAGGGGGCGTTCCAGCGGCCGCCTCCGATCTTGCCTATCTGATGTATACGTCCGGTTCGACGGGCAAGCCGAAGGGCGTAATGGTGGAGCATCGCAGCATCGTCCGTCTGGTGAAGCATACGAACTATTTCCCGTTCTCCCCGGATATCAAGCTGCTTTATACCGGGTCGCCGGTATTCGACGCTTCCACGTTTGAAATTTGGGGCACGCTGCTGAACGGGGGCCGCCTGTTCGTCGTTTCCAAAGACGATCTGATGAACGTCCGCCTGCTGGAGCAGCGGATGAAGGCATGGGACATCAACGTGGTATGGCTCACTGCCGCATTATGTAATCAGTGGACCCAAGAGAACGAAACGATGTTCTCCGGACTTCGTTGGCTGCTTTTAGGCGGCGAAGCGTTATCGCCGAAGCCGATCAATCGTTTGCGGCACGCGTATCCGTCGCTAACCATTCTCAACGCCTACGGTCCGACGGAGAACACGACCTTTTCGACGAGCTATCCGATCGAGCGGGCTTTTGAACGCGATATCCCTATCGGCAAGCCGATCAGCAATACGACGTGCTACATATTGAACAAAAAGGGACGTGTCCAGCCTGTCGGAGCGGTCGGAGAACTCTACGTGGGAGGAGACGGCGTTGCGCGCGGCTATTGGAAGCAGGAGGAGCTGACGAGGAAGGGGTTTGTTCCGAATCCGTACGCTTCCGCCGAGGATCGGGAAAAAGGAAGAAATTTGCTGCTGTACCGGACAGGCGATCGCGGGAGATGGCTTCCGGACGGCAACATCGAATATATCGGGCGGAGCGACGGCCAGTTGAAGCTTCGCGGCTTCCGGATTGAACCCGGGGAAATCGAGTACCGTCTTGGCCGCTATCCCGCCGTCAAGCAATGCCTCGTCGCCGCCCGTGAGCTCCAAGGGGAGCTAAGGCTGATCGCTTATTATACATCGGAGATGGATGAACAGGGCATTCCGGAAGAACGGCTTCGAGCCTTTATGGCTGACGGCTTGCCTTCGTACATGCTTCCTTTCCGGTACGTCCGGCTGGAGTCGTTTCCGTTAACGGTCAACGGGAAAATTAACCGGGCAAGACTGCCTCTGCCGGAAGCGCGGCGTACCGAACAGACGTCCGAACCCGGTGCCGCAACCGGGCTGGAGCAGCTGATGGGGCAGATCTGGCGCACTGTGCTGAAGCTCGATCACATCCGCAAGGATGAAGATTTTCACGCGTTGGGAGGCCATTCGCTCCATGCGCTGCGCATCGTCAGCCTGCTGCAAAAGAACGGCTATCCGGTAACGGTCAACCAAATCTTCCGGGAGCAAACGATTGAGCGTTTGGCCCGCTCCTTGAGCGAGACGCTTTCGGCGCCGGATTCGGCTTCGGCTATGGAGGCCCGCCCGGATACGGAAATGGCTTCGGCTTCGGGACAGCAGACGTATCCAAATGACGGATTTCCGCTGTCGGCGGTGCAACGACGGTTTTTCAACCGCGACTTGAAGAACCGCAACATGTTCAACGTGCCTTATCTGGCTTTGCTCAAGCAGCGGATCACGAAGCAAGAGATGAATCGTGCGCTGCGGCTTCTGGTCGATCGGCATGCGGCGCTGCGGCTAACCTTTGCCCAGCTGGATCACGGAGAATGGTACCAAGTTGAGCGGGACATCGATTACGATCGGGCATTTGCCTATGTAGATTTGCGGGAGACCTCGGCATCCCACGATGCCTTCATCTCGGACTACTGCTCGAAGCTTCAGCATGATTTTAATATCGTGGAAGGTCCTTTGTGGAAAGCCGTATTGTTCGACCATTATGGCGGCGGAAGCGGGCAGGTGCTGCTCCTCTTGTTCCATCATCTGATTTTTGACGGGATGTCGATGAACATCTTTCTGGACGATTTCAGACAGCTTCTCTTATCGGGGGCTGATGAAGTGCCCGACAGGGAAGCAGGAAGCAGCTACCGCGATTGGTGCCTGGCGCTGACGCAATACGCTGCAGGGGGCATTCCGGCCAAGGCGGCAGCCTATTGGAGGGACGTTGTCGGAGGCGGCAAGTCTTTGCAGGCCGATTGGGAAGTGCAGGAATGGCCGGTTCACCGCCACATGGCGACGATCACCTCTGATTTCCTGGAAGGCACGGGGCAGGTCGGCCTGCTAAAAGCATTGGCGGCACAGCGGCAAACCACTCCGCTCGGCGTCCTGTTAACGGCATTGTCCCGGGCTTGCTACGACTTGAAAAAGCAGCCGGATCTGCTGCTGCATCTGATGTCCTACCAGCGCGAGTCCTTTTTGCCTAACATTGCGATATATCGCACGGTGGGATTTTTTGCCGGGGCGTATCCCGTGCGAATCCGCATCGGGAAGCAGGAGCTTCTGGGTGATGCCGAGGCGCTGCTGGAGCATGTCAAGCGGACGCTGCACGATATTCCCAAGGAAGGCATAGACTATTTTGCTTTGCGGCACATCATTCCTGAGCTTCATCCGGAGGCGGAGCCGCTTATCGATGAAAGCCGCATGCTGTTCCACTACCAATCGGAGGAAACGGCATGGCAAGCCGACGATTTCTACGAGCCGTTGACCCTTCCGTACGGAAATACCAGCGCGCCGGACAATCCTTCCGCTTATTGGTTAAACATGACGGCTTGCTTGAAGCGGGACAGGCTGAGCTTGACCTGCTATTACAGCACGCTGCACTACGAAGAACAAACGATTGTCGGGCTAGTGCGCCGGTTTACCGAACATTTGCGCCATTGTATCGAGGTTAACACGCTGACTACGACAGGAGAAGGGAGCTTCCGGTCATGAAAATTTATGAATTTTGCCCGTTTTTCAACGAAAACCGGGTGGCGGAAATCAAATTGAAAGAAGATGCCCGCTGGGTCGACGAGCTTCACGTGATTGAGGCCAACAAGACTTTCAGCTATGCGGACAAGCCCCGAAACTTCGATCCGGCTTATCTCGGTCCGAAGTTGATTTACCATTCGCTGCAAGCCGACAACGCGTTTCGCAAGCCGGAGCGGCACCAATTGTATTTCAACCCGGACACGTGCCAAGCGGCGAACTTTGACCGTTGGTATTGGCGCTTGCTGAGCTACAACAGCGCGTTTCATAACGAAGCGTACCAAAGAAGCCGATGCGCTGACATTTTGCGGGAGCGGGTCGAGGATGACGACGTGATCATTCTGGCCGACTTCGACGAGATCATCGACAGCCGAATGGCGGACCGGATTGTCTCCGAGGTGAAAAGACGTCAAGTCATTACCGTCAAAATGCACTATTCCGTCTTTTTCCTGAATCTATTCTGCCGCTCCAATCACGGCGCTCCGCACTGGAGCTATCGCGTCTTTGCGATGTCCGGACGCTTTTTTAGAAGCATGCCTTTCTCGGCGGATTATCTAAGAAAGAAGGGGATTGCCGAAGGGCTATATCCAGACATCTACTGCCTGGAGGAACCGGCCGGGTTTCATCATTCGTGGCTGGACTACCGCCAGACCGCACTGCCCAAACTTCAAGCGTTTGCAGCCAACGTGAAGGACAAAAGTATCGTGAATGAGGACTACATCAAGCAGTGTCTGGACGATAAAAAGCTGTATTATCTCGATACCGAGCTGTACGTGGATAACGAAAAATCGTTTTTGGCCGCTCTGCGGGAGATCCCTACGGCGGATCTGTGGTACTGATATCTAGCTAACTAAGAATCCGAAGCTTTTCGGGTTCTTTTTTATTTAAAAAAAAGAATTGACAACGCTTACATTTTTGTGGATGATGAACATAAAAAACAAACCTAAAACAAACCAGAAGTCGTTATTTATTTGAGGATCTTCGCATTTTGTGAATCAGTATGAAACCAGATTGAAAAAGTTCAAATCGGAAAACGGATACCCATCGAAAAGGAGCTGTTGAACGATGTTCTACTCCGAAAATGGAACAAACGATAAGGCGAACGAAGCGATCAGCAGACGAAAAGTGCTCAAAACCTTAGGAATCGGAGGGGCGATATTGGCCGGCAGCGCCTTCGGGGGCTCGCGGTTTGCTTCGGCGGAAAGTCTACAAGCCGAAGGCAAGGGGGATCGTCAAACGTTGTGGGTCGCCAGCGTGGAGGAACTGCTGTCACTTCCGCCTGGCCAGCTCAAGGATGGCTTGCATGTATTTGTTGGCGGCTACTACAAAAGCGGCGACGGGGGAGGCAAGCTCGTTCGCTATATGGCGGGCAGCGTCAAAGCCGATAACGGCGGCACGGTGCACAAGCCGGCAAAAGGCCAAGGCTGCTTTGAAGTCGTGCACGACGGGGTAGGGGATTTTCGCTGGTTCGGCATTTTCGATATGAAGACGAATGCGGACGGGGCGCTGGACGCAATGGTCAACGATCTGTCGATCCGCCGGATCGAAGCGTACTCGGATTTGAATTTCGTCAAGCGCCATGTATTTCACCGCAGCGATATCGAGATTGATTTTCAGGGACATACCGTAACAACCGAGGGGATCGAGCTGAATAAGTTAGACAACCCGTTTGGCGCCGTTATGTTTTTCCAGGGGATCAAAACCGACATGGTCCACACCGTGACGCTGAGCGAAGAACTGCCGGAGTACTCGGATATTTTCGAGGTCGCCGATTCGTCCATTTTCGCGGTGGATAGCTGGTGGCATGCGCAAATCAAGAACAATCCGGGCGGAAACGCGCAGCGTGAGCTTGATTACCTTATCAAAGTAACGGAAATTCTCGACTCTACTCATGTCCGGTTCAATTATAAGCTCGGCTGGCCGCTGGCGAAGGGACGCCAGTTGACCTACCGGAAAATCAACCCGGTTTTCCGCTGCCATGTGCGGAACATGAGCTTTATCGGCATCCCGGTGCCGCCTAACGGCACGAGCACCCGGCCGTTCCCGACTTGGGACCAGATCGGGTCGAATCCGGTCGCGTACGAATTCGCGGTCGAATGCGACGCATCGGGCATCAAGGCGATCAAAGTGTTCTGGCCGGTCGTTATGCGCAGGTACAGCACCCATTATGTGACGGAACGCTGTCAACTGATGAACCCGGAAGAACGCGATTGGGGCGGCACCGGTTACTTGACGCAGCAGATCAACGTGCTGTACGGTCACGTCAGGGATTGCAACACGAGCAACGCCCGTCACTTGAATGATTTTACGTGCGCGGCCTACTGCATGGTCGAGAACTGCCACGGAGACGGCGACGAGTACGGTCCGTTCGTCACGCACGGTCAATTCGAGCACGACCTGACATATATCAACAACTCCGGCCTGTTGTCGTTCGCGAACAGCGGCTCGACTTGGGGCGACAGCGCCAAGCGGGTGACCGTCAAGAAGCATATCGCATCGCGGATCGTCGCGCACAAACGGCTTACCGATCTGACGCTTGAGGATTGCCATGCCGTCGTGACGTATACGAAGCCCGGCGTGAAAATGGCGAATTCAGGCTCGTTCTGGGTCAACATGGACGGTCTGCAAATGAGAGGCTGTACGGCGCAAGAGATGATTACGATTTCGCAAAGCTCCTCTCGGGGCACAAGGAAAAATATGATCGACAGCTGCTCCTTCGGCATGCTGAAGGGCTATGAAGTTGCCCGTCCGATCCGCTCGGGAACGAACCAAATCGGCTATATGCCGTGCAGCGGGGATTTGACGATTCTCAACAGCGAGTTTTACAACGTCGAGGATGTCAATTTGGGGAGTATCGATAAGCTGACCCTTATCAATACTTGGTTTAAGGGACTGCCTCAGGCAGGAGGCATGATTAAGGTCGGCGCACGTGAAATCGTCATGCAGGGCGGCGGACTTGCGGATTGCTGCTTCTTGTTCACCGGCGCATGGGACAAGGTCGGCGACGTCAACAATCCGAAAAATAAACCTGACCAGTGGATCGCGATCGACGGCGGCGCGGTATTCAGCGGAACAAACGGCGAGAAGGCGTTCCTGAAGAGCGTCGATCCGACGAACGTCATCACGTGGAATTTCGGAAACTGCAGAAGCGCCGCTGCGGACGCGGACACGGCACATTTCCAGATCCAAGGCGGAAAGAACAAGCTGAAGGCCATCGGCTCTCACTTCACGGGCGGCAAGTATGAAGCGGCGGACGGCGCTTTCGGAAGCGGAGGTTACTTCTTCATGACATCGTGCCTGGAAGAGAAGGTCAACCGGACGGCGCTGCCGGCGGAAACCGATACGGTAAAACACAGCGCCGGCAACTTTTCGATTTCTTAGCGGGACCTTGTTATAATAACAAGTAATAGAGCGGATACAGGATGGTCCCTATTTCCTGTTCTGTTCAGTGTATCGGGCGGAAGTGAGGTCTAAGGATGGAACAAAGGACAAGTCGCAAAACGCCCCGCGAGCGGCTAAGCGAATTCGTCAGCACGTTGCGGGAAGATATATTGACAGGAAAGCGGCCGATAGGAGACTATTTACCTTCCGAAAAAACTTTCGCCGCGCAGTTCCAGTTGAGCAACCAAACGGTGCGAAAAGGGCTGGACGTTCTCGTGTCGGAGGGGCTGATCGAAAAAATACCGCGCGTCGGCACGAAGGTTGTCGGTCCTCTGAACGAAGCTTTCGTTACCGTGAAGCTAGGTTTTCACAGCTCCGTCACCGGAGAAGCGGGAATTCATCAGCTGCTGTCAATCTTTCACAAGGAAAACCCTCATATCCGGGTACAAGCCGTGCCTACATCCAGCACCAACTACAGCTATATCAGCGAGTACTTGTCCGGCGGCATCCTCGATGTGGTCATGATGAACTTTATGAATTTTCAGGAATGTGTGGAGAACGGAGACGAAGGGCTGCTGGAGCCGCTGGAACGCAATCCGGAGCTGTATTCCTTCCTGTCGGACGCGTTTCAAGTGAATGGCCGCCAGCTCGTACAGCCGTTTATTTTTTCCCCGCTCATTCTATGTTATAACCGGGAGCACTTTCGTGCGGCGAATTTATCCGAGCCGGACAGCAGCTGGCAGTGGAACGATCTAATCGACTATTCGTCGCGGCTTGCCATTCCGGGCGAACGGCTTGGCTTTCACTGCGACTTGTATTCGTCGAACCGCTGGCCTCTTCTGCTGCTGCAGACCGGAGAAAAGTTCGCGCGGAACGAAGACGGCCGCCTTAAGCTTGCCGGCACGCCGATGATGGACGCGCTTCGCTACTGCGGGGAGATGAAGCATAGTATCCCCTCACTGTCGGAAGGGGTGACGACTGGCGAATCGGAGCTGCTTCTGGCCAAGGGCAAAGCGTCGATGATTATGACCAGTTATTTTTATTTGAATTATTTGCTTGGTGAGCGACTATCCTTTGACATCGCACCCGTACCGCATCTGGGTACGCCGATGACGATGCTGCTGAACATCGGGCTGGCGATCAATCGACAATCGCGCGTCAAGGCTGCCGCCGCCAAGCTGGTGGAATTTTTGACCGGCTACAAGGCCCAGCTTTTCGTTCGGCAGAACACGTACAGTCTTCCCGCCAGAAAATACGCCGCCGAGTGGGTAGGGGAAGAGAAACGGTATCTTCCGTCGCGGTTTTCGCTATTTCGCGAAACGATTCCCGGCTTTCGGTATTTTACCGATCTGGAGATCAGCGCAAGAGAGCTGTCCGTCATCAACCAGGAGCTCAAGATGTATTGGGCCGGCTTGGAAACCGAGGAGGCAATGTGCTCCCAAATCGAGGAGTGTCTGGCGGTTGGTTCGTTGTCCTAACATAACAACAACAAAAACGGAGTCACGCAGGTTTGCGGGCTCCGTTTTCTGATTTAGACGATGATGCAAGCATTTTTAAGCAAAGAAGGATACAAAGTAAACATGCAAATCCCGCGAAAAGGAGACAGGATAGCCGCAGTGAAATAAGATCGGCCAACAGACCGACGAAAAGTGTGATCATAATTTGAATAGTCCCTTGAATCATATCGGCTATGCTGGCGAATCTCCCCATCATTTCGGGAGGGACGTGATTTTGAAAACATGTGGCATATCCCGCGCTTGCAAAAGACATAAAAAATCCCAACAATGCAAATGATAGCGCTGCGGTTATAAAACTGGAAGATGCATAAAATAGGATATAAAAAAAAGTAGTCAGTAATATGCCATAACTCATAAACCAACGATAAGATATTTTTTGGGAAGTTAATGCCGCAAAAAAAGATCCCAGTAACGATCCCACGCCGGTGATACTTATGATATTGCCGTAATCCATATCCGTTAATTTCAAAACCATTTTAATGAAAGCAGCTTCCTGCGAGTCAATCGCATATCCTATTAGCGCAGCAGCTTGAAATAAAATATAGATAGAGATAAAAAATGTTGATGATTTTGCAAATTTAACCATTGTCCTTAGATCATTGGCCAATAGGTTGAAAGAGATTTTTCCGCGAGCATGGTCACAATTATTTTCTACGTCAGGAAGCAGGAAAATCATAAAAGCGCATACAATGAAACTTATTGCATTAAATACGATGCAAAAATGAACACCGACTGTCATAATTAGCAAACCCGAAATGGCCGGTCCTAACAGAAATGCGCTGGAATTAGTCATACTAATCAATGAATTAAATCGTTGTCGTTTTTCTGTTGGAATAAGCTTTGTTATATATACAGAGGAACTTGGGCCAAAAAATGAACCGAATAAATTAATGACAAACATTAAGGCGTAAATAATGAACAACGAAGGAGCGAAAAGAATCAAGCCGATTAAGATGCCTCTAATGACATCAACAAATATCATGAGTTTCCTAACATTGATACGGTCGATCATACTACCGGACCAGAAATTGGTTACAAGCATAGCAATAGGTCTAATGACGAATAGACCTGCAAGTGCAGTCGCCGATCCCGTAAGATTCAAAACCATAATGTTAATTGCGACAAAATAAATCCAATTTCCTAAGTTGGAAAAGCCAAGTCCAACTATTAATAAAATTGCTTTAAGCCGTCCGTTCATTATTCACCTCACCTTAAATTGTCAATTAAAATGTAAATATATTACTTAACTTATAATATAATTAATTTTCTTTCAATATAAAGCAGCCGGGTTTCCCCATAATAAGGGAAGCTGAAACGGCTCTTTTTCTTTTTGAAGCACCGGGTTAGTCAACGGGTTGACATTCGATCAAGTGCAAGATACAATGAAGTTGCAATTTAGTAATTTAGTAAATTAGTAAATAAGTGATTCGATAAATGAAAAGAGGTCATCAAATGAAAATACCGACTACGTTAAAGCATAAGCCGGTTGTCGTTTCCGAAAATTATGAGCACGTTGACGGCCGATTTGCCCGCAACACGGATGCCAAAGGTTTATCCTTGGGATTGGCCCAATGGAATGACAGGGGAAAAATCGATATTTCGGCCAAGGTATGGCGATACACGGGGGAAAAATGGTCCCGGCAATCGGAAGAGCTCCCGCTCCATCGCGTTCTTGATTTGTCTATTCTGATCTGCCGGACGATGGCGCATTTTCGCGAAGCTTACCGATATGAGCATTTATATGATCCGCAGGAGCCGGTCATCGACCGGGTCGGTCTGCAGGGGGATGCCATGACCGTGGCCATCTGTACGGACAATGAGCGAATCAATGAAGATATCAAGCTGTTCAATCAGGCTCTGAGCGACGACGACGAGTTGATCGGGGAGCGGCTGCGCACGTTATCCAGAATTTTGAAGGATATGGGGTATTAACTTGGATTAGGGGAAGTGGTAAGGAATGAGTCAGGAATATGTGTTGTCTCCTGCAAGACAACTGAGCGATGCGGAACAAGCGCTTGTATGGCAAAAGCCGTCAACGCATAAGGCCAGCGAAGAAGAACGGCGCATTTGTGCGGAGGTCAAGCGCAACTGGCATCGCGGCGAAATGAAAATCGCCAACATTTTGTTGGAGGGCGACGCAGGCTCGGGTAAAACGCAGCTCGCCAAAGCGCTATCGGCGAATTTCGGGCTGCCGTATACGAAGGTCACCTGCTTTGCGGACATGGATAAATCGGATATTATCGGCGCGATTTTGCCCGTGATTTCTTCGGAACGGCTGGAGAAGCTGGAGCCTGCGGACCGAGCAGCGTTGAAGGCGCTATACGAGAGCGACGGTTTTCAGAGCGCAGCCGGGGTTTTGACCGACGTCCTGGGAATCGATCCGGAGCAGGCTGCCTATAAGATGAAGCAGCTGCTGAAGCTGGCTGCGGAAAACACCGACGGCGAAGCGGTAGAGTATCGTTTCTACCCTTCCGAGATCGTCCGGGCTTATCAGAAGGGGTACGTTCTGGAAATCCAGGAGCCGAACGTCATTCGGGATGCCGCGGTGTTAATGGCACTGAACTCTGCTCTAGAGCTGGATGGCAGCATCAATCTTCCTACGGAAATCGTGCGCAGACATCCGGATTTCATCGCGGTCATCACGACAAACCGCAGCTACGCTGGAGCCAGGCCGTTAAACGAGGCATTGCGCGACAGAGTACAGCACTCGGAAAAGATGGATCTGCCGACGAAAGAAGTGATGATAGAACGCGCCATGGCCAAAACCGGATACGGAAACGAACGGGTATTGGATGTTTTGGCAGACACCATTATTATTCTGGACAAAACCGCTCGCGCCAATGCGATTAAAGGGGTAGCCGGAATGCGCTCGTACTTCTACTGGGCCGATGCGGTCGCCGAAGGGGCTTCCGTCCAACAATCTCTTTATCATAAAGTCATCTACAAGATCACAACCGATTCCGAGGAAATCAAGCTGCTGGAAGATGCGCTTGCAAGCCATGGCTTGACAGCAAGCATGGAAGAGGTTGAGACTCAAGTAAAAAAAAACGGGATTCTGAAGCCTTAGAGATCAAGACATGGGGAGATGTCGACAGTTCCGGCTTGGATCTGGACCTCCCTGCGGACGATGATGCGATCGCATTGAAAAAAAGCGCGGACAGCGAAGAGAGCACGCCCGATGTCGCCAATGATTCTGATGGTTCCGAGGACGACGCGGGCACGGAAAGCTCGGATTTGGGGGAGAGCAATGCCCCGGCTTATCATCCGCCCGAGCCTGAACCCGTGTCAGAGGAGGCGAAGCGGCAAGAGCGCGATTTTCGCAAAAAGCTGAATCAAGACGCTCGGGAAGTGGTGTCCCATTCCATTCATCACAAGGTAAAGCTCGTCGTTCACCGTCCGGATTACGATCAGGCCAACCAGCAGGAATATGTCCGGCTGAGCAAGGGACTGATGCCGATCGTGCGGGAAATTGCAAGAAAGACGCTTCCGCTGCTGGAACACGAGGCTTCCTTTGACTATGCCAAAAATCATTACTATGGCACCAAATTTCAAGCGGATTGTGTGGCGTACCGGGATTTCAGGTATTTTGCCAAAAAACGTCCTCCGACGGAATCGCCTTCGCTTGTGGTCGGTCTGAGGGTGGACGAATCGGCTTCGATGAAGGCTTTCGGCAGATTGGAAGCGGCCAGGCGCGCAGTGATCGCCGTATATGAATTTTGTCAGCTGTGTCATATCCCGGTTTTGATCTATGGCGATACGGCGGATGCTTCCAGACTGGAGCAAATGTCGGTTTATGCCTACACCGATTTTGAGCGAACCGATGCGAATGACCGTTTCCGCCTGATGGGAATTCGGGCCAGAAGCAACAATCGCGACGGCATGGCTTTAAGAATTATGGCGGAACGGCTGGCGGCCACGCCGCAAAAAACGAAGCTCTTGATCAGCATAAGCGACGGGCAGCCGAAAGCGATGGACGATTATACCGGAAGCTATGCGATTCAGGATATGCAGCAGACGATCGCCGAATATGAGCGGAAAGGAATTACATTTCTTGCCGCCGCGATCGGCCAAGACAAGGATGTCATCAGTCAAATCTACGGGAATGAGCGATTCCTGGATATTACCAATCTACATGAATTTCCGGCCAAGCTGGTTCGGATTATCGCCCGGTATTTATAATTGACGGGTCTAGAAGGAGAGACTGAACAATGGATAAGAGCAAACGCAAGGAGCTGCTGGAGGAATTTAAGCAGATTAAGACTTACATGGGTGTCATCCAAATCACAAACAAAGTCAGCGGCAAAATTTACGTGGACAGCTATCCGAACTTGAAGAACAAGTGGATGACCATCAAGATGCAGCTGGATATGGGGAGATTCGCCAATTTAGAGCTGCAAAAGGATTGGAAGGAGTTCGGGGCCGAAGCCTTCACCTATGAGGTGCTGGAGGAGCAGAAAACGGACGATGTGACGGATATGAAGTGGGAGCTCAAAATGATGGAAAAGCCGTGGCTGGAAAAATTGCAGCCCTATGGGGACAGAGGATATAACAAGCCGCCAAGGCAGTAAATCCGCTTCCGGTCGCTGCACCGCCCCGCAAAGCAAGGTTGAATCAAGGAAGGTGAAGCCTTCCGGGCGCTTTGCGGGGAGCCCGGGGATGCAGGAATTTTTAACTGGGTCCTAAGTATTTATGTATAAATTGGAGGAATTAGGAACTGAGCATCGAATCCTAAATCATGGTGTTTTATTCATGAAATGGGAGGATGTCCATGAGCGAAAAGGCCGAAGTCCGTCAAATTAGCTCCATAGCTGAGGGACATGTGGAACAAAAGTCGACTTTTGTGCAAGCTATACAAGAAGAGACAAATCTTCCTTTCCCGGGCGATAAGTTCAGATTTTTAATTAGCGAACTATCCGTTCAACAAAAACGAGCGATAGCCCATTTCTTAAATTTCCCCATTGTTTTCTCCAAGAATAAAAAATTTCCCGATGCACTCTTTCATAAATTGCTCCTCCAACTACAAAAACAGTATCTTACCTCCGATCGAGAACGGCTTTATTGGGTTATCATATTTGCAGTGTTCGATTTGTTGCATAACGAATCTCCCAGCACATTCGAAACCTTTCTGGCTGCGAAAGAGGAGAATATCTTAAAATTTGGGCCATGGCATGTTTATTGGGCTCTCCGGTTTCATCCTGGCCGCGCGACTGCAAGAACATCTTGGGAAGAGGCCATAAGAGAATTTGAAGAAGGCTTAAAAGCGAAGGCCCCGGAAGCGAAGAGCCTGCAAGATGACCGTTCAAACGACGAAAAGCTAACCGTTATTGAACAAAAGCTGAAGAATGAGCTTGCCTTACGCCAGACAAGGGAAAAGGAAGCCGAGCAGCTACGCAAGGAACTCAGAGCTCAATCGAAAAAGCTGGAACAAATCGAAAGGGAAAAGAAGCAATTAGCGGCAGAGCTGCAGATTTTGAAAGAAGAAACGCGGAAGCAACAAGCGGAAGCGGAAGCCAGCCGGAATCAGCTGGAAGCCCGGCTGAATCGTATGAAACAGGAAAAAAACGATCTGCTGGATCTGGTGAAAGAAGCCGAATTGAAAGTCGAGAAAATGAAAGCGGATGCGGTAAAAGCGGCGCATGAAGTGGAGCAATGGAAACAACGGCATGAGAGGAAGGGGCAAGGTAACACACAGGAGCTTATCGCGCTTCTTTTAAATTCCTTGATGCCGGAGTCGGACAAGCTGTATCATGAGCTTCGGCAAGCCAATCCGGAGAACGCATCTGTTCTTAGGGCGCAGATAAGGAAAATTTTTGACTTGATCGATCTTTTGGAACAGTTTCGGCAAGAAACCGGGCAGGCGCAACCGAAAGATCTTGTACAGGTAAGCGATCCTTCGTTTGAATCGGTTCCAAGCGTACCAGAGGTGAGCCGGCAATCTTGTGTCGGTACGTTCTATCGACGAGATCATGGCGGTTACGTCGTGCTGGAGGACGGGAAATCGTTTAACGTGACGGAATCGATGGTCCATCAACACGGGCTTGAGCATGAAGCCGAAGTGCAGTGCTCGCCAGGCAAGCAACAAAACGGCATGATACTCTATGAAATTGAGCTTTTGCTTCAAGGAGACGATACTTATGCTCCGATCCGCCAATTCGATGGATATGTCGAGCTGGGAGATTATTTCACCTGGTACTGTGTAGACATCAACAATGCACAAAACCGATATCCATTGCATCGACGAGATATTGAAATCCAACAGCCTAACGACGGAGATCCGTGTCTATTCAATGTTGCTGACGAAGGGCGATTTGCCCGATTATCCCGTTTGTACCGCAAAACAAAACAGACTGCGGCCGAGCAAGAATTCAAAGCGTATAAGCCATCTTTACTCCGGAGGCAAGCCGAGAAACCGAAGCCCGATCCATTCTTGGAAAACTGTAAAATTGTCATTGTCGGCGGTCTGCGGAAATGGTTCGAGGGGGTTGTTGCGGAGACAGGCGCAATACTCATCCATGACAGCGGCGATGCACCGGAGCGAATTCACGCGGATTTAAGCAAAGCCGACGCCTTATTTTTCCTACTGACAGCCACATCGCACCGAGCTACCTGGAGTTGCGTTGAAATTGCAAAGCAAAGACAAATTCCGCATTTTGTTATTCAAGGGTCAAAATCAAACTTGCGCATGCTTCTGTGGGAAAATCGGGAATTAATTACACGAAAGCAAAAAATATAATGCATTAAAAGCGAGATATATTTGTGGGAATGGTTTAGCAGTCCGTGTTGATGCGAATGGAACCAAGGTGTACTATTGTGTTGCCATGGTTGCAACAATAGACGGGCACAAGAAGTGGTGCTTTAAAGAAGTTCCGCTTCGATAACTTTCTAGAAAACTTACCCCGCTTGCTTAGGCTGGCGGGGATTTTGGTTTATCGACGCTAGGGGTAGTACCAGCGCAGCTGACACCACTCGCAAACGTATGGATAAAAATGTAAGAACCCTTCAGTTCGGGAGAGTTCTTTTTTGAGTGATAAATGTACCAATTGCAGCTTGTTTGTTAAACTAACGTTACCCGTTAGAGTTTAATTTGATCCATGCATAAGATTAGTCACACTTGGTCGAAAACCCCATTAATACTCACCATTGTATTCTACATAGCTTGCTTTTTTGAAGCGGACTACGTGATACGGCATATATCTATTCTTTGCATGCGGGATTAAATCTTCGATGTAATTAATTGCGGCGTCTACCATTTCCTCAGTAATAAAAATATCTTCATCTAAAAATCCGCTCAATAACGCTCCTTCGCCCTTAATTTTCAAAGAAATATACCCATAACCTGGATCTACAATAACAAGATTAATTATTTCGTCTTCGTTTTGTTCTTTTGCTTTATCATAAAACCTTACTACAAAATCATCGTTATCTTTATTAAATATCTCAACATCACATGTGAAATTATTAAATATGAACTTCATAGGTTGACTCCCTTATCCAATTCATGTATGGGTTCTAATTATACCGAGTTTACACCAGTTTGACGTTAAATAGTGGGAATAGTTTCGATTAATAAAATAATTTTCATTCAACATTTGTCCCTTTCATTCCCACGTCCTCCAACGTATTAATGACTACAAATAACAAAAAGGAGGTACGATTATATGGCAGTGCCTTTAAATCACACCGTATCTAATCGGATATTATTGGCAACATTTGATGCAAAATGGAAAAGACAAAGAGTTTCGGATGGGCATGTAGTTTACCTTGCGACTGCGAACAAAGCAACTATTGAGCTCCTGGTTCAAGGTATGAAAAAAACAATCAAAAGAACGTTCACGAAAGGTGCAAGGATATTTGTCGTAAATGCGACATTCCACTTTCCAGAACATATACAACTGTAGAGAACGGCTTCCATGAGAAGTAATCATCAAGTTCACAGTAATCGAAGGCCAGTTTCCATTCGTCAAGAATGGAAACTGGCTTTTGTTTGTTCCAGTAATCTGTCCGTTAGCTTCACAAGGTTGCTCAACCTAACCGATCATTTTACAGATTGAAAGATAGCATTCATTTAGTTACCTGTTTCAGCCGCTATATTTCCTTCCTCATCGAACGCTTTCGCAGATAATTTCCATTCCCTAGATAGAGTTAATTCAGACTCGAAAAAGTCCTGTGTAGGATAACCAATAAATACATTATTTACTACTGGTATTGTCACTTTAATCAGACTATCAGAAGCATTTCTATTATTAAATGTGACCTCGACAGTTTCTATTTTTTTATCTGTCTTTACTGCACCTCAAAACACGTTACCAACTTTTTTTGATTTGTATGTACTACAACCAGTAATTATAAATATTAATACAAATAACAACGAGCATATCGTTTCATTTCAACCCCCCCCAATTATTTCTAAGTAAAATTATTGACGTAAATGGGAGGCAATTGTTGCACAATCGCTTCACTGTAACTTCCATCGTGCCAAACTTTCGCAAAGAGCCTTATAAGCACGCACCGCGATATTAGCATCATCTGCAAGGATGGTGATTGAATCCTCGAGATACGAGACAATTATTCGAAAATAGAATTCTCCATCCTCTTCAATCCAGTAATAAATT
>NZ_BSDJ01000017.1 GCF_027925525.1 Paenibacillus tyrphae
GTCGGGTCGATCCGGTCTTCTTTCGGGCAGATGACCATCATCCCGCCGTTATACAGCGTCCGCGCGATATCTCCGACGAACACGTCGAACGAGAAGCTCGCCAATTGCAGCAGCCGCACCGGGAACTGGTCCAGACGGTAATCCCGGCGATAAGCCGCTGCCGTATTGACCAAGCTGCGGTGCTCGATCATAACGCCCTTCGGCTGGCCCGTCGTCCCCGACGTGTAGATCACGTAAGCGAGGTCGCTCGGCTCGTTTTGGTTCGGCACGTTGGACGCGTCCTCGGCGTAAACGGATTCGTCGTCCAGGCACAGCGCCGCTTCCAGCGCCTGGCCTTCAGCCAGCCACGCTTGCGCGCGCTCCTGCAAATGCGTCTGCGTCAGCAGCACAGTCGCTCCGCTGTCCCGCAGCATAAACCCGATCCGCTCGGACGGATAGTCCGGGTCCAGCGGTACATACGCTCCGCCTGCTTTCCAGACGGCCAGCACGGCGACGAGCAAGTCCGTCGAACGGTCGGCCAGAATGCCGACGATCGACTCGCGCCCGATCCCGCGGGCTTGCAGCGTCCGGGCCAGCCGGTTCGCCCGCTCGTTCAGCTCGCGGTACGTCAGCTGCGCCTCTTCATACACGACCGCCGTCTGCTCCGGCACAAGCTCCGCCTGCGCTTCGAAGCACGCGTGGAACGTTTGCTCCGGCGCATAGTCTTCCTCAACGCCCACACTGCCGAAGCCATCCACCAGCATCGCCCGCTCTTCCGGCGTAACCAGTTCCAGCTCGTTCACCTGCGCGTCCGGGTTGCTTGTCGCCTGCTCCAGCACGTGCACGAGATGACCGCGCATCCGCTCCAGCGTCGAACGGTCGAACGCCAGCGCGTTGTATTCGAAGTGGATGCCCATGTCTTCGCCCGGCATCACCGTAATGTTGAATGCATAGTTCGTTTGCTCGGACATCGCGACGCCCGCAATCGCGAAGCTGTCCGCGCTGTCGCCTCCCATTTGCTCCATTTCCTGCTCGACCGGGAAGTTTTCGAATACGATAATATGGTTGACCAAATCTTGCTTTTGCTCGGTTAAACCTTGAATCTCGTAGAGCGGATACGTCTCGTAGGTGCGGGAAGCCAACGCCTGCTCCTGCGTGCTCCGCAGCAATTCCGCGAACGTCGTTTCCGCTTCGCAGCGAATGCGCACCGGAATCGTGTTGATGAACAGACCGATCATCCGGTCGACGCCCGGAATGTCGTCCGGCCGCCCTGATACAACGCTTCCGAACACGACATCCTCGTTGTTGTTGTATTTTTGCAGCACGACGCCCCAAGCCGCCTGCAGCAGCGTGTTCATCGTCACCTGATGCAGCCTGGCCGTCCGACGCATCTGCTCGGTCAAACGCTTTCCAAGCTGGAACGCCAGCTCCTCGGCCGCGTAGCCTTCTGCCTTGCGCTCCTGCGGCAGCAGCGTCTGATGCTCGAAGCCGGTCAAATAGCCGCTCCAATAGCGGGCCGCTTCCTCGCCGTTCTGCCGCTCCAGCCACTCGAGATAGCGGCTGTACGGGACAACCGGAGCAAGCTCGGGCTCACGCCGGTCCAGCAGCGCGAAATACGTGCCGAACACTTCGCTTGCCACCAATGCGAGGCACCAGCCGTCCATCACGATATGATGGAAGCTCCAGATGAGGCGGTATACGGCGTCCCCCGTTTGCAGCACGGAGATGCGCATCAGCGCGTCCTGAGCCAAATCGAAGCTACGGGCCTTATCCTTCTCAAGGAAAGCCGCGACATACTCCTGCCGCTCCGCTTCTTCCATGCCGCGCAAATCCTCGTAATGGAAGCCAACCCTTTTCGTCCGGTAAACGACCTGCAAAGGCCGCTCATGCCAGCCGCTATAGAAATTCGTGCGGAAAATCTCGTGTCTTTCCGCGAGCCGCTCCAGACTTTGCTCGAACACCGCCAAGTTGAAGCTTCCCGTCAGGTCGAATGTGGCTTGCTGGAAGTACGCTCCCGAATCCGGCTCCATCAGGCTGTGGAACAGCATGCCGTTCTGCATCGGGGTGAGTGCGTACACGTTCTCCAGCTCCCCGGCGCTCCGGGTCCGTTCCGCAATCGCGTCCAACTGTTCCACCGTCAGTCCTTTGAACAGGACGTCGCTTGGCGTCAGCTCCGCGCGCTCCTTCGCCGTGCAGTGCGCGATCACTTCCTGCAGATTCGCCTGCAGCCGCTCGGCCAGTCGCTCCATCGTCTCTTTGCGGTACGCCTTGCCGTTATAGCGGATATCCAAAACAAGCGTACCGTCGGTAACAATTCCCCCGAAATCCAGCGCATATTTCATTACCGTGCGTTCGCTGACGGCGGAGCCGATGGAGTATGCGGACATCGCGACGTCGCCGCTTTGCAGGTCTTGATCGAACTGCCCCAAATAGTTAAAACTGATCTGCGGCTCCGTCTCGCGAGCGCGATCTTCCTGTAAACCGGACAAATGCTTCCAAATGCCGTAACCGATCCCCTTATGCGGAATTTGACGCAGTCCTTCCTTCACCCGTTTGATCTGCTGCGCTACGGACTCTTCCTGCCCCATCTCCAGCACGACCGGGAATTGGCTCGTGAACCACCCGACAGAACGCGAGATGTCAATGTCCGGCAAAATCTCCTCACGGCCGTGTCCTTCCAGGTTGACCAGCACACGCTCCATTCCGGTCCACTGGCGGATCGTCATGCCCAGCGCCGTCAGCAGCAGGTCGTTCACCTCAGTGCCGTAAGCCCGGTGCGTTTGTTTCAACAACTGCTCCGTTTCCCGCTTCGTCAACTGCACGGCTACCGTCTCGCTATCGCGAAGCGTAAACGCGCCATCATGCACCGTATCCTGAGGCAGCGGAGCATAGCTTGCCTCAGCGATTTGCTGCCAATACGCCGACTCGCTTGCCATAGCCGGACCGGCCGCATACTGCGACAATTGTTCCGCCCACGTACGGAACGAATCCGTTTTGTACGGCAAACGGATGGCTTGTCCGTTGGCAGCCTGCTCATAGCCTGCCGCAAGATCCTCAATCAAAATGCGCCAAGATACCCCGTCAACCACCAAATGGTGAATGACGATCAGCAAGTGATCTCCGTCGTCGCAGCGGAACAGCCCCAGCTTTACCAAAGGTCCGGCGCTCAGGTCGATGCCGCTTTGAATGTCGTCCGCTTTCGCTTCAATCGCCGCAGCGCAATCCGCCGTTTCCCTCACATCGACCACATCCAGGGTATACAGCTCGCCTTCGCCCATACCGCGGTTCCACGCTTCAAAACCGGTTTCCGTCTTACGGAAGACCGTGCGCAGGGCGTCATGATGCTCCACGACCTTCGCCATCGCCTGCCGAAGCGGCGTTTTGTCGAAGCCGCGTTCCCGGTGAAGCATCACCGCTTGGTTAAAATGATTCGGCTCCTCCTGGTTTTGCTCGAAGAACCAGTATTGAATCGGCGTCAGGCTGACGGCTCCGCTGACCTCGCGCTGCTCGGCCTTTTTGTCAGCCGCACGAAGCAGCGGGCTTAATTCCGCCACCGTCGCATACCGGAACAAATCCTTCATTTCAAGCTTATGCCCGAGTTGCAGCAGTCTGGAAGATACCTGGATCGCCTTGATCGAGTCGCCGCCCAACTCAAAGAAATTGTCCAGCACCCCGACCGCCTCGACACCGAGCACGGCCTGCCACACCGAAGCCAGCGTTTGCTCCGCGGTTGTGCGGGGCGCTACATATTCCGCGCCCGTCTGGATGCTTCCTTCCGGCGCAGGCAGCGCTTTGCGGTCGATCTTGCCGTTGGCGTTCAGCGGCATCCGCTCCAGCTGCACGAAGTACGACGGAATCATGTAGCTCGGCAGCTCCTGCGACAGCGCGCTTCGCAGCTCCGCCGCGCTCCATTCCCGGTCCGCCGTGAAATAGGCGCACAGCTGCTTCTGGCCGAGCTCGTTCTCCCGCGCAATAACCACCGCTTCACGCACGTCCGGCAAGCGCAGCACTTGCGTTTCCACCTCGCCAAGCTCGATCCGATAGCCGCGGATTTTCACCTGATGGTCGATCCGGCCCAAATATTCGATATTCCCACACGGCATCCAGCGCACCAAGTCGCCCGTTCGGTACATCCGCTTGCCCGGCGCAAACGGATTCGGCACAAACTTCTCCTCCGTCAGCTCCGGCCGGTTCAAATAGCCTCGGGCCACGCCCTCACCCGCGATGCACAGCTCTCCGGCTACGCCGACCGGCATCAAACGGGAAGCCGCGTCCATAATCCACGCCTGCACATTGCCGAGCGGCCGTCCAATTGGCACGCCCGCCAGCTCTGCGGTTTCTGGAGTCGTCGAATAATAGGTCGCATAAATTGTCGCTTCCGTAGGTCCATAAATATTTTCCAGTTGGGCGTTCGCCGCTAAGCTGTAATAGTCCTCGACCGCTTTGACCGGCAGCGCCTCTCCGGCAACGAATACATATTTCAAGGTGCGGATGCTGGAAACGTCGGTTTCCTTCAGCGTATTGACCCATGCGCTGAACATCGACGGCACTAGATTCAAATGGGTGATTTGCCCGCTCTCGATCGCTTCCGTGAGCGCAGCGGGGTCTTTTTCCAGCCCCGGTGGCAAAATCGCCAGTTTGCCTTTTCCGAAATACCAACCGAACAACTCGGTTACCGATACGTCGAACGTGAAGGTCGTTTTCAGCAAATACGTATCGTCCGCCAGCATCGGGTATTCCCGCTCCAACTGGGTCAGCGTATGCACGACGGACCGGTGCTCGACCATGACCCCCTTCGGCTTGCCGGTCGAACCCGACGTGTAAATGACGTAAGCCAAATGACTCGGTCCCGCTGCAGGCTCCGGGTTCGAAGCATCTTCGCTATACACCGCCGCGTCTTCAAGCACCAGCAGCTTCCCGGCAAAATCCGCGCGTTCCCGCAAACGGCTCTGCGTCAGCAGCAGCTTGGCCCCCGAATCCTCCAGCATGTAAGCGATCCGCTCCTGCGGGTATTCCGGATCGATCGGCACATATGCGCCGCCGGCTTTCAGGATTCCGAAAATGCCCACGATCATCTCAAGCGAACGCTCGACCATGATGCCGACCGGCTGATCGGGCTGTACGCCCTCCGCCCGCAGCGTATGCGCCAACCGGTTCGCTCGCTCGTTCAATTCCCGGTACGTGAGCCGCTCGTCTTCGAATACGACCGCCACCTGGTCCGGCGTCCGCTCCGCTTGCGCTTCGAACAGCCCGTGAACGGTCTCGTCACGGGGATAGTCCGCCGCCGTAGCGTTGAAGACATCGACAATTTGTGCCCGCTCCGCCTCGGTAACCCATTCCAGCTCGTCCACGCGAATATGCGGTGCAGCCGCCACCTGCTCCAGCACCCTGGCGACATGACCGGCAATTTGCCGGATACCAGCTTCGTCGAACGCCATCGCATTATAGCCGAAACGAATGGTGATCCGTTCGCCGGGGATAACGATGAAATTGAAATTGTAGTTCGTTTGCTCCGGCGTTTCGATGTTCGCAATCGCAAAAGCGTCCCGGCTTCCGCCGCCCAGCTGCCCGATCTGCTCGTCGATCGGATAGTTTTCGAACACCATGATGTGGTTGATCAAATCGCGCTTCTGTCCGGTCCGCGCCTGAATCTCATAGAGCGGAAACGTGTCGTGGGCGCCGGAATTCAAGGCTTGCTCCTGCGTTCTGCGCATGACATCGGCTACCGATTCCCCGGCGGCACTGGTGATGCGCACCGGAATCGTATTGATGAACAAACCGATCATCGATTCCACGCCCGGGATTTCCGCCGGACGGCCAGCCACGACGCTGCCGAACACGACATCGTCGCTATTGTTGTATTTTTGCAGGATCAGGCCCCACACGGTCTGAATGAGCGTATTGACGGTCACCTGATGCTGTTTGGCCGCACGTTCGACCCGTACGCTCAGTTCGGGACTGAACGTCCAGTCCAGATTTTGCAGGACGTAGCCTTCCGTCTTGTGCTGCGGCTTCTCCTGCGGCAGCAGCACCTGCTGCTCGTAGCCGGACAAGTAATCGCTCCAATAGCCTGCCGCCGCTTCGCGGTTCTGATTTTCCAGCCATTCGATAAACCTGCCAAACGGGGTTACCGGTTCAAGCTCCGGCTGCCGCTGCTCGCGGAACGCAAAGTAGCTGCCGAACACTTCCTGAATCAAAAGAGACATGCACCAGCCGTCCATCAAAATATGATGGAAGCTCCAAACAAAGCGGTACATATCCTCACCGGTGCGCAGTACCGACACGCGCATCAGCGAACCTTGGCTCAGGTCGAAGCCGCGGGCCTTGTCCGCGCTCGTAAAGTCGGCGGCGTGCGCCTCGCGCTCCGCTTCCTCCATGCCGCGCAGGTCTTCATAAAGCAGCTCGCCCGCACGTTCCCGGAATACGGCCTGGACCGGCTCGTCCTTCCAGCCGCTGATGAAATTGGTCCGCAGCGTCTCATGCCGCTGTACCAGCAGATCCAGACTTTTCCCGAAGGATACGACATCGAAGCCGCCCTTCAGATCGAACGTCGCCTGTTCAAAATAAGCTCCCGATTCCGCATCCATCAGGCTGTGGAACAGCATGCCCTTCTGCATCGGCGTTAGCGCGTATACGTTCTCCAGCTCGCCGACCGGCTGCGTAAGCTCCGCCAACCGCTCCAGTTCGTCAACCGTCACTCCTTTGAGCAGAACGTCGCTCGGCGTGAGTTCAGGCTGCTCTTTCGCCACACAGTGCGCGATCACTTCCCGCAGGCTGGCTTGCAGCAGTCCGCCCAGCCGCTCCACCGTTTCTCGGCGGTATTGGGTTGTGCCGTAGCGGATCGTTAAAACAAGCTCGCCTTCCGATACGATACCGTTCATATCCAGCGCAAAATCCATCGCCGCATTCCCGCTGGCTTCCGCCCCCACGGAATACCGGGATTGCTTCAGATCGTTGCTTTCGTAATCTTGGTCGAACTGGCCGAGATAGTTGAAGCTGATTTCCGGCTCGACGGCAAACTTCACGCCCTCTTGCGGCGCGGACAAATATCGCAGGATGCCGTACCCGATGCCTTTGTTCGGAATGTGGCGCAACCCTTCCTTCACCCGCTTGATCCGCTGGCCGATAGGCTCGTCCTGTCCCTTCTCCAATACGACCGGGAATTGGCTTGTAAACCAGCCGACGGTCCGCGAAACGTCCACATCCGGGATGATTTCCTCCCGGCCATGGCCCTCCAGGTTGACCGGCACTCGGTCCAGACCCGACCATTCGTGCACGGCCATGCCCAATGCCGTCAGCAGCAGGTCGTTCATTTCCGTACGGTATGCCCGGTGCGCCTGCCTCAAAAGCTGCTCCGTTTCCTCCGCCGTCCAGCGCACCGTCACGACGTCGCTCTCTTTCAGCAGCGGTCTGACCTCCGCGTTATCCTTCGGCAGTGAGGCATAGTCGCTTTGCTCGATCTGCTGCCAGTACGTCCGCTCCTGCTCCATCGCGGGGCCGTTCACATAGTGCGACAGTTGCTCCGCCCATGTCCGGAACGAATCCGTTTTGTGAGGCAGACGGATCGCTTCTCCGCGAAGCGCCTGCTCGTATCCAGTGGCAATGTCCTCGAACAAAATACGCCACGATACCCCGTCGACCACCAGATGATGGATTGCGATCAGCAGATGGTCGCCGTCTGCGCAGCGGAACAGACCGAGCTTCATGAGCGGTCCCTGTTCCAAGTCGATGCTGCCTTGAATTTCCGTCGCTTTCGCTTCGACCGCGGCCGCGATATCCATCGCACCGCTGAAATCCAGCACCTCCAGGCTAAACAGCTCGCCTTCGTCCACGCTGCGGTTCCATGCGACGTAGCCACCTCCGGTCTCCCGGAATACCGTGCGCAGCGCGTCGTGATGCTCGGCGATCTTCTTCATCGTCACGCGCAGCGCCGCTTCGTCGAAGCCTTCCTTGCGGTACAGCATAACCGACTGGTTGCTGTGATGCACGTCCGCCGGCTGCTGCCCGAAGAACCACCGCTGGATCGGCGTCAATTCTACCTCGCCCTCCACGGCTTCCTGGCTCGCCAGCTTGCCCGACGTTTGAATGTGCGGACTCAGCGCCGCCACCGTCGGATACTGGAACAAGTCCTTCATTACGAGCTTGTAGCCCGCTTGCAGCAAGCGAGAAGCCACCTGCAGCGCTTTGATCGAATCGCCGCCCAGCTCGAAGAAGTTGTCCAAGATGCCGACCTTCTCCACGCCCAGCACAGCCTGCCACACCGCCGCCAGCGTCTGCTCCGCCGCCGTCTTCGGCGCTGCGTACGCCGCTCCCGCGCGTACTGCGCCTTCCGGTTCCGGCAGCGCTTTGCGGTCCACTTTGCCGTTTGGCGTCAGCGGCAACCGCTCCAGCTTCATCATCCGCGCCGGCACCATATGCGACGGCAGGCTTTGCTCCAGATACGCCTGCAGCTCCTCTACGCTTAGCGTGTCGTCCCCTGCCGCGTAGCCTGCCAAATATTTTTGTCCCCGCTCGTCCGTCCGGTCGATCACCACGGCCTGACGCACCCCAGCGAAGCGCAGCATCGCCGTTTCGATCTCGCCCAGCTCGATCCGGTAACCGCGGATTTTTACCTGATGGTCGATCCGGCCGATGAAGTCCACGTTCCCGTCTTCCATCCACCGCGCCAGGTCGCCCGTACGGTACAAACGCTCGCCCGGCACGAACGGGTTCGGCACGAATTTCTCCGCCGTCAGCTCCGGACGGTTCAAGTAGCCTCGCGCGACCCCGGCTCCGCCGATGCACAGCTCGCCCAGCACGCCCACCGGCACCGGTTGCAGCTGCGCGTCCACGATGTAGAACCGCGCATTCAGCCACGCCTGCCCGATCGGCACGCTCCCCGTCTCCGGCAGCTTCGTCAAAGGCTCGTCGTAGTAGCTCGAATCGATCGCAGCTTCCGTTACCCCGTACGCGTTGATGATCCGCATGGTTGAGCCGAAACGCTCCTGCAGCACCCGGTAATCCGTCACGCTACAGCTGTCCGAGCTCGTAATCAGCAGCTCTATCGAGCTAATGTCCAGCCCGTGATCCGCGATATGCTGCATAAACGGGACGATCAACGCCGGTGTCGATTCGAACACCGTAATTTCGTAATCCCGTATCCAGCCGTGCAGGCGAGTCGGGTCGATCCGGTCCTCTTTCGGGCAGATGACCATCGTGCCGCCGTTGTACAGCGTCCGCGCGATATCTCCGACGAACACGTCAAACGAGAAGCTCGCCAATTGCAGCAGCCGCACCGGGAACTCGCTAAGCCGATAATCCCGGCGGTACGCGACCGCCGTGTTGACCAAGCTGCGGTGCTCGATCATGACGCCTTTCGGCTGGCCCGTCGTTCCCGACGTGTAGATCACGTAGGCGAGGTCGCCCGGCTCGTTCGAGTTCGGCACGTTGGACGCGTCCCCGGCGAACGATGCTTCGTCGTCCAAGCACAGCACCGCCTCCAGCGCATGGCCTTCGGCCAGCCACGCTTGCGCGCGCTCCTGCAGATGCGTCTGCGTCAGCAGCACAGTTGCTCCGCTGTCCCGCAGCATGAATCCGATCCGCTCCGACGGATAGTCCGGGTCCAGCGGTACGTACGCGCCGCCCGCTTTCCAGACCGCCAGCACGGCAACGAGCAAGTCCGTCGAACGGTCGGCCAGGATGCCGACGATCGACTCGCGCCCGATTCCGCGCGCTTGCAGCGTCCGGGCCAGCCGGTTCGCCCGCTCGTTCAGCTCGCGGTACGTCAGCTGCGCTCCCGCATACACGACCGCCGTCTGCTCCGGCACAAGCTCCGCCTGCGCTTCGAAGCATGCATGGAACGTTTGCTCCGGCGCGTAGCCGTTCTCTACGCCTACGCTGCCGAAGCCGTCCACCAGCAGCGTTCGCTCTTCCGGCGTAACAAGCTCCAGCTCGTTTACCCGCGCGTCCGGGTTACCAGTCGCCTGCTCCAGCACGCGCACGAGATGGCCCCGCATCCGCTCCAGCGTCGAACGTTCGAACGCCAGCGCGTTGTATTCGAAATGAATGCCCAGATCATCGCCCGGGATGACCGTAATATTAAACGCATAGTTCGTTTGCTCGGACATCGCGACGCCCGTAATCGCGAAGCTCTCTGCCCCACGGCTACCCATTTGCTCCATTCGCTGCTCGACCGGATAGTTTTCGAACACGATAATATGGTTGACCAAATCCTGCTTTTGCTCGGTCAAAGCCTGAATCTCATAGAGCGGATACGTCTCGAAATCGCGGGAAGCCAGCGCCTGCTCCTGCGTGCTTCGCAGCAATTCCGCAAACGTCGTTTCCACTTCGCAGCGAATGCGTACCGGGATCGTATTGATGAACAGCCCGATCATCCGGTCGACGCCCGGAATATCGTCCGGCCGCCCCGACACGACGCTGCCGAACACGACGTCCCCGTTGTTGTTGTATTTTTGCAGTACGACGCCCCAAGCCGCCTGCAGCAGCGTGTTCATCGTCACCTGATGCTGCTTCGCCGTGCGCTGCATCTGCTCCGTCAGACCCTTCCCGAGCTGGAACGATAGCTTCTGCGCGTCATACCGTTCCACCTTGCGCTCCTGCGGCAGCAGCGTCTGATGCTCAAAGCCGGCCAAATAGCCGCTCCAATAGCGGGCCGCTTCCTCGCCGTCCTGACGCTCCAGCCACTCGATATAACGGCTGTACGGGACAACCGGAGCAAGCTCCGGCTGACGCTGCTCCAGCAGCGCGAAGTACGTGCCGAACACTTCGTTCGTCACCAAAGCGAGGCACCAGCCGTCCATCACGATATGATGGAAGCTCCAGACAAAACGGTACACCGAGTCGCCTGTTTGCAGCACGGACACGCGCATCAGCGCGTCGTGACTCAAATCGAAGCCGCTGACTTTATCCTTCTCAAGAAAAGCCGCGACATACGCCTGACGCTCCGCTTCCTCCATCCCGCGTAAATCCTCGTAATGGAAGCCGGCCTGTTTCGTCCGATAAACGATCTGCAAAGGCTGCTCATGCCAGCCGCTGTAAAAATTCGTTCGGAACATGGGGTATCTTTCCACCAGCAGCCCCAGACTCTTCTCGAATACGCCGATATGGAAGCTTCCCTGCAGCTCGAATGTCGCCTGCTCGAAATAAGCGCCCGAATGCGGCTCCATCAGGCTGTGGAACAGCATCCCTTTTTGCATCGGCGTGAGCGCGTACACGTTCTCCAGCTCGCCGGCAGAGCGGGTGCGTTCGACAAGCGCATCCAGCTCTTCAACCGTCAGCCCTTTGAGCAGGACGTCGCTTGGCGTCAGCTCCGGCCGCTCTTTGGCCGCGCAGTGGGCGATCACCTCACGCAAGCTCGCCTCCAGCAGCCCGGCCAGCCGCTCCATCGTTTCCTTGCGGTACGCTTTGCCGCTGTAGCCGATGGACAGACGCAGCTCGCCGTCCGTGACCATGCCGTTGATATCCAGCTCATATCTTCTGGCCAGACTTCCGCTGACAGCCGCTCCGCTCGAATAAGGCGACAAACGGAAAGCATTGCCTTGCAAATCCTGGTCAAACTGCCCCAAATAGTTAAAGCTGATTTGCGGCTCGACCTCGAATTCCTTATTCCTCCACGAATCGGAAGCGGAGGACAAATATCTCAAAACGCCGTAGCCGATCCCTTTGTTCGGAATGCGGCGCAGCCCTTCCTTCACCCGCTTGATCCGCCGGGAAACGTCCCGCTCTGCCCCCAACTCCAGCACAATCGGGAATTGGCTCGTAAACCAGCCGACGGTGCGCGTAATGTCCAGCTCCGGCAGGATCGCTTCCCGGCCGTGTCCCTCCAGATTGACAAGCACCCGCTCCATCCCGGTCCACTCGTGAACCGCCATGCCCAGCGCCGTCAGCAGCAGATCGTTTACTTCCGTGTTATACGCGCGGGACGCCTGCTTCAGAAGCTGCTCCGTCTCCTGCGCCGTCCATACCGCCGTAACGGCTTCGCCGTCCCCGACCTGCGCCTGATCCTGCGCACAATCCTTCGGGAGCGCACCATAATCGGCTTCCGCGATCTGCCGCCAATAGGCCCGTTCGCGCTCGATGGCCGGACCGCTCGCATAATGCGACAGCTGCTCCGCCCAGACCTGGAACGAATCCGTCTTGTGAGGAAGACGAACCGTCTCTCCCTTCAACGCTTGCTCATAGCTTGCCGCCAAATCTTCGAGCAAAATGCGCCACGATACTCCGTCCACCACAAGATGGTGAATGGCAATCAACAGATGATCTCCGTCCGCGCACCGGAACAGTCCCAGCTTCACCAAAGGTCCGGCGCTCAGGTCGATGCCGCTTTGAAGCTCGTTCGCCTTCGCTTCGATCGCCGCTGCGCAGTCCGTTTCGCCCGTAAAATCGGCGATGTCCAGCGTGAACGGCTCGCCCTCGTCGACGCCCCGGTTCCATGCCTCGAAGCCGCCGCTTGCCGTCCGGCGATATACGGTGCGCAGCGCATCGTGATGCTGGACGATATGGCGCATCGCCTGACGCAGCGCCGCTTCGTCGAAGCCCGCTTCCCGATGAAGCAGCAGCGCCTGATTATAATGATGCGGCTCGGCCGGCTCCTGCTCGAAGTACCAGCGCTGAATCGGCGTCAGCTTCACGCCGCCCGCAACTTCCCCTTGGTCGGCGATGCGGTCGACAGCCTGCACATGTCCGCCAAGCTCAGCCACGGTCGGATACTGGAACAACTCTCGCATTTCGATCTTATAGCCGGCCTGAAGCATTCTCGAAGACACCTGAATCGCCTTGATCGAGTCGCCGCCTAACTCAAAGAAATTGTCCAGCATCCCGACGGCTTCGACTCCCAAAACCGCCTGCCACACCGATGCCAGCGCTTGCTCCACGACAGTCCGCGGGGCCACGTATTCCGTTCCCGTCTGCACGCTTCCTTCCGGCGCAGGCAGCGCCCGGCGGTCCACTTTGCCGTTCGGCGTCAATGGAATGCGCTCCACCTGCACGAAATACGACGGCACCATGTATCCCGGCAGCTCCTGCGACAATGCGCTTCGAACCTCACTTACCATCAATTCATTCTCCGCCGTAAAGTAAGCGCACAGCTGCTTTTGTCCCTGCTCGTCTTCCCTCGCAATAACGACCGCTCCCCGCACGCCTTCCACGCGCAGCAGCTGCGCTTCCACCTCGCCCAGCTCGATCCGGTAGCCCCGGATTTTCACCTGCTCGTCGATCCGGCCTTTATACTCCAGCGTTCCGTCCGCACGCCAGCGCGCCAAGTCTCCCGTCCGGTAGCAGCGCTCTCCCTCACGCACCGGGCTCGCGATAAATTTCTCCGTCGTCAGCTCCGGACGGTTCCAATAGCCTCGCGCCACCCCGTCTCCGCCGACGATCAGCTCGCCCCACGCTCCGACCGGCTGCAGTTTCATCCCGCGGTCGACCACATATGCCGTCGAATTCGCAATCGGACGTCCGATCGGCACCGCTTCCCTTTGCTCGCCCGCTATCTCGTGCGTCGTCGAGAACGTCGTATTTTCCGTCGGACCGTAGCCGTTGACCAGACTTAGCCCCGGGTTATCCCGCACCACCCGGTTGATGTGCGGCACCGATAGCACGTCCCCGCCCACAATCAGCGTCTTCATGTCCCCGAACAGACGGCTGTTCTGCTGCGTCAATTGGTTGAACAACGGCGCAGTCAGCCACATCGTCGTGATCCGGTACTCCCGAATCGCTTCCTCCATACGGGCCGCGTTTAAAATCACATCGTTGCTGACCAAATACAGCTGCCCGCCGTTCAGCAGCGCTCCCCAAATTTCGAACGTTGACGCGTCGAACACGACGGCGCCCGTCTGCAAAATGCGCGTCGTTTCATCCAGTTGGACGTAATTCGTATTTTTTACTAACCGGACCACGTTGCGGTGCTCGACCATCACGCCCTTCGGCTTGCCGGTCGTTCCCGACGTGTAGATGATATAGGCCAGATCCTCCGGCCCGCTCACCGGCTCCAAGTTCGAGGCATCTTCGCTGTAAACCCTTTCATCGTTCAAATCTACGACTATTCCCGCAAAGTCCGCACGCACCAGCTCCCGGTGCTGCACCAGCAGCAGCTTAGTCCCCGAATCGTCCAGCAGGTAGCGGATGCGCTCCTCCGGATAGTCCGGGTCAACCGGCACGTAGGCGCCTCCGGCCTTCAAAATCGCCAGCACCCCGATCACCATCTCGACGGAGCGCTCGGCCATGATCGCGACGGGCTCGTCGCGTTCTACCCCCGCGACCCGCAGCGTCCGCGCCAGCCGGTTCGCCCGCTCGTTCAGCTCGCGGTAGGTCAGCTTGACGTCTTCGCACATGACCGCCGTCTGCTCCGGCGTCCGCTCCGCCTGCGCTTCAAACAGCGCGCCGATGCTCTGCTCCCGCGGATAGTCCGCCGCCGTAGCGTTGAATACGTTCAGAATCTTACCGCGCTCCCCGGCGTCAATCAGCGATAAATCAACTATTTTTTGGGTCGGGCTCTCGATCATATGTTCTGCCACGCCAAGGAACTGCCGGATCAGCTGCGCGACTTCATGTTCATCAAACAGCTCAATACGGTAATCCAGATATAGGACGAGCTTCCCATCGTCCAGCATCTCGACCATGTGAATATCGAAGTCGTTCACGATATCCCCGCAAAAATCGTTGTCCACCTGCATGACCGAATCGCCGAACGGGGCAAAGCTCAAAGTACGGTATTGGATGGACGCCCCGAACAAACGCTGAATATCTTGGCTGCGCCGGGCTTCCCGCAGGTCCTGAACGATTTTGTTGTAAGGATAACGCTGATGACGCAGGATCGACGCCTGCTCTTTGGCTACGCTTTGCAGGAACGCCAGCAGCTCGGACTCGGGCTCCACCCGAACGCGGGTCGCGACCGTGCTGACGAACATGCCGAGCGTATCTTTTTCTTTCTTCGACGTCCGGTTCGCATACAGCGTTCCGATCGGAATGTCCTGTTCCTGCGTCATTTTGTACATGTAAATAGACAAAGCGGTCAAGAAGAACGTGAACAGACCGATCCCGTTCTGCTCGCAAAAAGCTTTCACACCTTGATAGAGCCCGTCGTTCAGCACGACGCTTTCCCGCTTGGCGGCTGTGCCGAGCGTCAACGGATTGTAGGATTTCAGCCCGAGCGTCTCCGGGAATTCGCCGAATTTGCCCATCCAGTACGCTTTATCTTTCTGATAGCGGTCCGATTGCTCGTACTCCTGCTCCACCTGAATAAAATCGAGATAGGAAGGCTTGCTTTTCCCCGCAGCAGCCGTCGTCTTCCCGCTAACGATCTGCGAGTAATGCTCGCTGATTTGGTTGACGGCCTGATTCATGGACACGCCGTCGGTGACGATGTGATGCATTTTAAAATTGAACCACGTTTCTTCCTCGCCAATCCGAACAATAACGAACCGGTACAGATCCGAATCCAGCAGCTCGAACGGCACCAGATTATGGAAGCGCACCCATTCCTCCGCCTGCGCCAAGTCCAGGTCGAGGCATTCGATTGCCTGATCGGCATGCGGCCTGACATATTGACGGGGAACCCCGTTATCCGACACGATGCGGATTCGAAACGAATCGTTCCGGGCAATCACTTGGTTGATGGCTTGCTTCAAGGCGTCGATCTGCACATGACCTCTTATTTTAACGGTCCCGATGATGGTGGACGTATTGCGGTGCGGATAAAGCAATTCCGTATACCAAATCCGCTGCTGAGGCTGCGTTAACGAATAAAACTGGATTGGATTTCCGCTCATAAGATTCTCTCCTTGTAAAAGTACTTGGAAAATATATCCTAGTAAAAGCCGTCTGCCTGCCGATCCTCCTGCCGCATCGCAGCCGATGGACATCAGGCCGGTTGCCCGGCCGGGTCCGCACGGAACTGCAGTTGGTACAGTTCGGCATAATGCCCCCCTTCGGCGAGCAATTGCTCATGAGTCCCCTTCTCTTTCACCTCGCCATCGGCAATGACGCAAATGACGTCCGCCTGCTCCACCGTGGACAGCCGATGGGCGATGACGAGGGTCGTCCGCCCCTGCATGAGCGCCTGAACCGCTTGCTGCACTTCATGCTCCGATTCGGCGTCCAGCGCCGACGTCGCTTCGTCAAGCAGCAATATCGGCGCGTTCTTCAGCAGCGCCCGGGCAATCGCAAGGCGCTGGCGCTGGCCGCCCGACAGATTGGCGCCCCGCTCGCCGACGACGGTATCGTAGCCGCCCGGCAGCTCGGTAATGAACGAATGGGCATACGCCGCTTTCGCTGCGGCCTCCACTTCCTCCATCGAGGCTCCGGGGGAACCAAAACGAATATTGTCGGCGACAGTGCCGTGAAACAGCGTCGACTCCTGCGGGACGTAAGCCATGAAGTCCCGGATTTCCGCCAGCGTATAGTGTCCCGCCGACTTTCCCCGGATCGTCAACGTTCCCTCATCCGGAGGGTAGAAGCCGAGCAGCAGCTTCATGACGGTGCTTTTGCCGCCTCCGCTCGGACCGACGAGCGCCGTCATCCGCCCTTCCTCCACCGTCAGGTTAAGCCGTCGCAACACCGCGCGGGACGAATCGTAGCCGAACGACACACCGCTGAATTCCAGAGCCGCTTGCGGGGAAGCCGCCATTCGCGCTTGATCGGGCACTGCAAACGTTTCGGAAAAACGCTCCGGTTCCCTGTGTTCGTCCAGAATCTCCCGAATCCGGGTCAGGCTCGCAAACGAATTTTGCATCAGCGAGACGGCCGAGCCGAGCTGAAGAAATACTGCCGAAATGCCGGTTTGCAGCTGCACGATTTGCCCGAGCGTACCAAGCTCCATCTGCTTCGAGGAGACCATCAGGAGACCGATCACAAGCATGCCTCCCAAGGCCGCAAACTCGATGAAAAAGTTGCACGCATCCTGCAGACCAAGATGGCGTCCCTGCTTGACTCCGGTCTCGCTGACCGCGTCGCTGGCTTCGCTGCACAACCGCCCGACCTTCCCTTTCAAGGCGAACAGCTTGACCACCTGAAGGCCGGTCAGCAGATCGCTGAGCCGTTCCGTGAACCGTGCCGTCTGTTCCTGCAGCCGTCCGCTTACCTCTCGCATCCTCCCCGCGAACTTTGCATTCAGCCAGGCTGATAGTAGGGTAAGTCCGACCGCGACCATAGCAAACCGCCAGTCCAGTGCAAGCAGGATCACGATCGAGCTGACGAACATGGTGATTTCCAAAATGATGGATCGCATATATTCCGTGTATGCCCTCTCCAGCGTCTGCACGTCGTTAGTCATCCGGGAAATCAGATCGCCGGAGTGACGGCTTTCCGCCGCCCGGAAAGGCAGCCGGCTGATATGCGCGAACAATTGCAGGCGGATGTCCGCCAAAGTCAGCTTCACGCAGCGGTGGTACGCATAGCTGCATATGGGCGATAAAATGCTCAGGGCCAAAAACGTGCCGCACACCAGATAAATCGCCCTGTAAAGCTCCGCCGTATCCCGGCTGACCACAAAATCAAGCAGGTACCGGAGCACGAAAGAAAGCAAAATCGGGACGCTTGCATTGGTGAGGCTGTTGCCGAACACACCGATGTAGTACAGCTTGCTTCGCGGCCTCATAAACGACATCAAGTGCCGAAAATCATCGAACCCCTGCTTGAAGGTCACGCTCTCCCCCCCTTGCCGCCTGCGAACGGTCAAGTCCGGCGGTATCTTCGTCCTCCGCAGCTGCAAACTGCTGGACGTATAATTTGCTGTACACTCCGTTATGTCTGAGCAGTTCGTCGTGCGTCCCGCTCTCCGCGATCCGCCCCTGATCCAGCACGATAATGCGGTCGGCCTGCCGGACGGTCGACAATCGGTGGGCGATGACGAGCACGGTACGGCCTCCCATCATGCTCTTCAGAGCGCTTTGCACAAGCGCTTCGGAGTGGCTGTCGAGCGCCGAGGTAGGCTCGTCCAGCAGCAGCAGGGGAGTGTCCTTCAGGAATGCCCTGGCGATGGCAATCCGCTGCTTTTGCCCCCCGGACAGACCGCCTCCACGTTCGCCGAGCGGCGTCTCATAGCCTTGCGGAAGCTGCATAATAAATTCATGCGCATGTGCGGCCTTTGCCGCCTCGACGATTTCCTCGCGGGTGGCGTCCGCGCGCCCGTAACCGATATTTTCGGCGATGGTGGCCGGAAACAGATACGATTCCTGAGACACCAGCGATAGGCGGGCGCGCAGCTCGGACGGATCCCAATCGGACAGCGGTCGGCCGAACACTTCGATCGTGCCGTCCCCATCCGGCCCGGGCTCGTAAAATCCGCATAGCAGCTTAAAAAGGGTACTTTTCCCGCCTCCGCTGCCCCCGACGAACGCTACCGTTTCGCCTTCGTTCACCTGAAAGCTAATCCCGTCCAGCACCTTCGTTTCGCCGTCGTAGGAGAACGTTACCGCCTCGAACCGTACCGGAGCGGCTGCGGGCCGAACCGGCAGATTCATTGACCCTTTCCGTTCCGTGGGCCAATCCAGTGCCTCGAACAAATGCTGGGCGGCTCCCGCAGCTTCTTTGATCTGCGAGATCATCGTCGGGAGCATCGAAATCGGCTGCAGAATGAACGTAATGAGATAGAGGAACAGGACGATCCCGCCTGCGCTCAGCTCCCCTTGCGCGATCAAATAGCCGCCGAAGGCGATAACCAGAATAATGGGCGTAGAGAAGAGCGCGACGCCTATCGGCGTGATTGCTGCATATCGCTTTTCCATGCGCAGGCCTTGTCTGATCACCTCGTCCATGATCAGCGAATATTTTTTCAAAAAAGCCGCCTGCATGTTGAACGCTTTGACGATGGCAATTCCGCCGATCGCATCTTGGGCCACGACATTCAGCTCGCTGATCTTTTCCTGAAGCTGCGCCGAATACGATTGAATCGGCTTGTTCAGCAAAGCGGCCAAGACGATGCCGAGCGGCATCAGCACTAGACTGGACAGCACCAGCTTCCAGCTTGTGAGCAAGAGCAAGGTCAGAGCGCCTATAAAAACAACGGGAAGATAAAAGAGATTGGCGAAATGCTGGATGAAAAAGTTTTGCAGCACGGCGGTATTGTTCGTCAACCGGGAGACAAGATCTCCCGTAAAGCGGCGCTCCACGTTCGACATCGTCAGATCGCCGAACCGGTCCGCCAGCTCGTTGCGCAAATCCCTTAATGCGCTGACGCTAAATTTCGCCGAAGCGTATTTGATCATAAATTTGCACGGCATGCCAACCAATACCATCGCAAGGACCATCAGAATCATGGCGACGGGCGAACCGATCGTTCCCTCGGCCAACCGTTCGATGGCTTTGCCCAACACGATGTCGATGGCAGCCACACAGAGGGAAGCGAGCACCGTGACAGCAACCCACGGAAAATAAGGTTTGACATAGCGGGCCAATCTGGAAAAAGCGGGGTTTCGTTTGGACAAAAGGGAGCCTCCTATCGTCGGACGGCTTTCGATGGCTTAGCAGCCGCCAAACCGTCAATCACGTCGTGCCTGTCCATAGTCTTGGCTGATTACCGAGGAGCCTTGAATTCCAAAGCTTCAAAATGTGGTTCTCATCCCTGTCTCCTTTCGCACTGTAGTAGGTTTATCCGGCTTTCTCTTTCACCCTTTCGATAACGTCAAGCTTCAGCGTACCTTCGCGATTTAATACACATTATTCCGATAAAAATTATGAAGTATATAGGAGAATTTGTCCTACAATAACAGGAGCTAATCTTCCGGCTTAACCTAAACGATTGACATGGATCATGTCCTGTCGTAAAACAGCCGGTTTATTGGGCGCCGACAATACGTGCATAATGCTGTCAATAACCTCCGTCTCCTGCTGATGGAGAAAGAAGTGATTGCCCTCGAACAGCTGCAGCTTGAAGTCGCTGCTTGTATGTTCCTGCCAAGCGCGAAGCGAGTCTATGCTCACATCATGGTCTTGTACCCCTCCAAAAACGGTGATCGGGCAGCTCAGCGGTTCTTCCGGATGGTAAACGTACGTTTCGCAAACGGCAAAATCCGAACGCAGTCGAGGCATAACAATTTGCATCAATTCGTCATTGTCCAAAATCTCTTCCGGTGTTCCCTCGATGAGCCGAAGCTCATTCTTGAACTGTTCGTCCGGCAGACGATGGAGAATTTTTTTTCTGGAGGTATAGTGCGGTGCGTCTTTTCCTGACGCGAAGAAGTGTGCAGGCAATACCTGATGTTCCCGGTAGAGCTTCCGGGCCGTTTCAAATGCAATCAGCGCCCCCATGCTGTGACCGAAAAAAGCAAACGGAGAGTGCAGGAATGGCGTCATCTCCGAAACAAGCGATTGTACGATGTCCGGAAGAGAGTTTAGCGGGCTCTCCAATGCCCTGCTTTCCCGACCGGGGAGCTGCACGGGGCATACTTTAATCTCTGGCGGAAACTTTCGTTTCCAATTGCCGAATACCGACGCTCCGCCGCCCGCATATGGAAAGCAGAATAAACGAAGCTGCATACGCGAACTGGCCTCGGCATTCAGAAACCAAGAAGGCGTTCGTGAAATCATGTCTCCTCCCCCTATAGGTGTTGTCGAAGAGTGGATCCCATTCTCTGCTAATTATATACAAATAATAGGACCTATTGGCATGAGACATTTATCCTAATTTTAGGAGATTAAATTTACAGAAAACAAAATAACCATTTTTATTCATTTATGTAATAAAACCATACTTCTTTTTGTTTTCACTTTTACTTTTTTTCCATCGGCTTGGCTTGTTTATTTTACATTTCATTCATTTTAATTCTAAAGAAACCGTAAATTGACGCGAAATTTGTAAAAACAACTCTAAAAAAGTCCGGTTCCCTTAGAGACTTCCCATGCCAGCCATTTTGACCAAGATTTACGAAACTAATAAAATCAAAACGAAAATTCCGTTAAGACAAAATGGTCTCCGGCAAGGCTTCACAAAAAAACGCTCTTGTCGAATTGTGTCAAACTAACATTCGTAAAAACTAAGACTTAAGACCTATATACTTGTGTTCGTAATAAAAACGTCAAGCGAATACGATTGAGCAATATCATCCAATTCTTCTTTAAGGGCATTCTGATATAGTTACAAGGAGGAGCTGTTAAGGAGGAGAACACATGCCCAATGAGATTAGAACCGTGTGCTATGACACGGATTTGCAGATAGAAGCCTATCGTTTTGAAGGGATTATGCAGAAATTCCCCAACCATTTCCATGACTATTACGTGATTGGGTTTATCGAAGAAGGTCAGCGGTATTTACAGTGTAACCATCAGGACTATATCATTCATCCCGGCGATATTCTTATTTTTAATCCGAGGGATATTCATTCCTGCGAGCAGATTGATGAGAAAGTATTGGATTATCGCTGTATCAATATACAGCCGGATCGGATGAGACAAGTTGTATTGGAGATCACCGGTCGCGATTATTTGCCTGATTTCACGCACAACGTGATTTGCCGAAGCGAGCTTGCATCCTCCTTACAGGAACTGCATCACATGATCTGTGAAGGGGAGACGGACTTTGTCAAAGAGGAATTGTTCTTTTTTCTGATCGGACAGCTTATGCAGGACTATTCGGATACTTCCGCCGAGGGAACGGCCCAGGAGCGTGATTCCGAGTTTCAAGCGGTTTGCGATTATATGGAGACAAATTTTTTCCAAAAAATCACGCTGGATGAGTTGAGCGGTATGGTTGGCCTCAGCAAATATCATTTTCTACGGTCCTTCACCCGGCAGAGAGGAATTTCCCCTTATAATTATCTGGAGACGATACGGATCGGCAAGGCCAAAAAGTTGTTGGAGCAAGGCATTGCTCCCGTTGACGCAGCGCATCAAACCGGATTCAGCGATCAAAGTCATTTTACGAATTTTTTCAAAAGATTTATTGGTTTGACCCCCCGGCAGTATATGCGCATCTTCCTCCATGCTAACCCGGTGGAGCGCTCCGCTCCCAAGGAGGACGTATGACGGATTCCCGTAAAAAAGCCGCCGCACACTTTGCGGCGTTTGTGACCATATTGATTTGGGGGACAACCTTTATCTCGACCAAGGTTCTGCTGGTGGAATTTACCCCCCTTGAAATTTTGTTTTTTCGCTTCATTCTTGGCTATATCGTGCTGTGGGCGGTTTATCCGCGCTTCTTCAAAACGGGACGCATTCGAGAGGAGCTGCTCTTCGCAGGAGCCGGGCTTTGCGGCGTTACCATGTATTTTTTGCTCGAAAATATCGCCTTAGTCCATACCTTGGCCTCAAATGTAGGGATTATCGTTTCCCTTGCTCCGTTCATCACTGCCGTTTTAGCGCATTTTCTGCTGAAAGAGGAACCGCTGCATCTGCAGTTTTTCATCGGGTTCATCGTCGCGATCCTCGGTATTGTCTTCATCACCTTGAATGGCAGTTATATTTTAAAGCTCAATCCGCTAGGCGATGTTCTGGCCATTCTCGCCTGCTTGTTTTGGGGGGCCTATTCCATTTTGATGCGTCATATCAGCAAGCTCGGCTATCCTGCCGTGGGCATCACCCGCCGTGTCTTTTTTTACGGATTGATCTTCATGCTGCCCGTGTTGCCCGTGTCCGACTTTCGTTTAGATCTGGAACGATTTGCCGAAGGAAGCCACCTTCTCAATCTATTATTTCTTGGCATGGGTGCCTCCGCGCTCTGCTTTGTGACATGGAACTGGAGTGTCGGCGTTCTCGGCGCAGTCAAAACAAGCATCTACATTTACCTGGTCCCGGTCATCACCGTAACGGCCTCCTATCTGATTCTGCATGAGAACATCACCGGAACCGCTTTATTAGGCACGTTTCTTACGCTGGCGGGATTATTTCTTTCCGAGAAAAAAACGAAGAAGGCGAAATAAAAAAACACCCGACAGGTGTTTTCCCCCATTCGATATGCGAAAAAAGGAGAACAGCGTCAGGTGTTCTGTTTAACGTCATGCTGTAAACGGTACTGCATCGGCGTGGTGCCAAGCTTTTTCTTAAACACGTAATGCAAATAGTTGGCGCTGGAGAAGCCGTTCTGAAACGCAATCTGATCGATCGTAAGCTCGCTCTCGGCCAATTCCTTGCAGATTTGCGCGAGCCGCACATGCTCGATGTACTCGCTGAACGTGCCTCCCGTTTGCTCGCGAAAAATGCGCTGCAGCTGTCTCGGGCTGACCTGCACCCGCTCCGCCACCACCTCCAGCGTTAGCGGCGCCATGTAGTTGTCCTTGATGAACTGGGCGGCTAGCTGGTAACGGTAGTTTTTCATATCGCGGGAAGGCAGGTCCCGCTGCGGCGTATCGTCGTAGGCGCGCGTCATCCGCAGCAGCACCTGAATGATCGATTGCTTGATCACCGTCAGGACTCCCGGCTGATTCTCGTACCAGGCCCGGTATGCGGTCATAAAGCATTCCATCGCCTTGTATTTGTCGGCCATCGGCCGGGGAGGCAACTGCTCCAAGCGGCGGATGCACGCTTCCGCCTCCGCCTGCTCCCAGCGGGCTCCCCACTCCTCCGTCTCTTCCGCTTCCAGCTTTTGAATATCGATATGCAGACACAGCTCATCCATCGCCTCGAAAGCGTCCGCCTCCTGATAATGCAGAAGACCGGGGCCGGTCAAATACATCTGGCCTTCCTGCAGCGAATACGGCTCACTGCCGAGAATGACCTTCCCTTTGCCGCGCGGGATAAAATGAAATTCGAAGTCCGAATGCTTATGAAAATGCACGATCCGGCCCGGAGCAAAGCTGGTATGGTGAAAGTTCAGCATGCGAATGCCGTAACGGCCCCATTTGAACTCCACCTCCAGCCGGTCAAGCGCCGTCGGGTTTTCCAGCATCAGCTCGAACGGATACGGCCTCGCGCCGATTCGGGACTGGCCGTTCATGGCTGCAAATCGTTAAGCTTGCAGGCCGCCCCGGAGCGTGCGGACAAGTTCGAAGCTTCCATTAACCGCGTCAGGTCGAGCGCAAGCCCGATATTTTCGTCCGCCGTCGTTCCCTGCTGAATATGGGCTACCCACTGATGAAACGCCGACGGTCGACCGGCCGGAAGCTCCTGCACCCGCCATTCCTCGTCCGACGCCGCTTCGCCCTTCGCTGTGCGTACGAGCAAACGGTTGTCGTGCGTCGAATAGAGCAAGCTGCCTTCCGTGCCGTGCACTTCAATAACGAACGGCGAGTGCCGATTGACGAAGCCCGCCTCCACAACGGCAAGCGCCCCGCTGGAATAACGCAGCACGGACACCGCATTGTCCTCGACTTCTCTGCCGGTAACGAAGCCGTAGTTGGCCGTTACGCTCTCCGGCATGCCGAGGAACAAGCGGGCCAAATACATCGGATGGCAGCCGAGGTCGATCATCGCGCCGCCGCCGCATTGCTCCGCATTGTAGAAGTGCGCGGGAAGCCAACCGTTCGCCGAATGGTCGTTCGGAATCGCGCCGTTATGAGACAGCCGTGTGCGGACTAGCGTCACCTCGCCGAGCAGCCCCCGGCTCAGCACGTCCTGTACGGCCAGCGTGTAGCCTTCGTTCAAGCGCGGAAGCGACACCGTTAATTTGACGTCGGCCTTGCGGACCGCCTCCATAATCTCGTTGCTTTCCTTCAGCGTCGGCGCGACGACTTTTTCCGTAAAAATATGTTTGCCCGCCTGCGCCGCTGCCACCATCACACCCCGGTGCAGATTGGTCGGCGTATCGACAATGACCGCATCGATATCCGGCTGGGCGAGAAGCTCATCCAGCTTGTCGTAAAACCGGACGCTCCGCGCTTCCGCTTCCCGGCGTCCACGCTCCGGCAGCTCATCCCATACGGCCACAATTTCCGTATCCGGATGCTCCGCCGCCTGCTTCGCGTAATCGGCGGCATGCACATGCCAAAAGCTAAGCATCGCTACTTTGATCATCGTTCCCATCCTTCCTTCCGGCGTTTAGTCGAAGTATACGGCTTTGCCCGTTTTCGCCGATTCGTAGATCGCTTCGAGAATTTCGGACACGACGCAAGCCTGCTCCGGCGTGACGACCGGCTGCTTGTCATGCAGGATGGCATCGATCCACAGACGCATTTCCGTATCCGGCGCGCTCTCGCTTTGCCCGTCGTAGAAATCGACTCCGCCGCTGCCAAGCTGGATCTTGTTCATGTACAAGCGGCTCAGCTTCTCTCCGTTCAGCCGGAGGCCGTCCTCCATATCCGCGCCGCCTTCCGTTCCGCACAAGGTGCTCTTCGCTTCCTTCGCATCGAGCGTATTGAGCGCCCAGCTCGATTCCAGCATGATGGTCGCGCCGTTTTTCATGACGATCATGCCGAAGGCCGAATCTTCCACCGTAAACTTCTTCGGGTCCCAAGGTCCCCAAGCATTGGCAGCGTTTTCTTTCCCCGATAATTTATGAAATGCCGTTCCAAGTACGACCTTCGGTTCGTAGTTGTCCATCAGCCAGAGGGTCAGGTCGAGGGCATGCGTGCCGATATCGATCAGCGGTCCTCCGCCCTGCTTTTCCTCGTCCAGGAAGACGCCCCAAGTCGGCACGGCGCGGCGACGAACGGCATGCGCTTTCGCATAGTAGATGTCGCCAAGCTCGCCTTCCTCGCAAATGCGTTTCAAATAAAGACTGTCCGCCCGGAACCGGTTGTTGTAGCCGATCGTCAGCTTCTTGCCTGTCCGCTTGGCTGCCTCGACCATCCGGCGCGCATCGGCCGCCGTCTTGGCCATCGGCTTCTCGCACATCACATGCTTGCCGGCTTCCAGCGCCGCAACCGTGATCTCCGCATGGGAATCGTTCGGCGTACACACGTGAACGACATCAATCGACGCATCCTGCAGCAGCGTTTTATAATCTTCATAGACCTTCGCTTCCGCACTGCCGTACTTCGCTTTCGCTTCCTCGGCCCGATCGGAAATAATATCACAAAATGCGACAAGTTCAACTTGATCCAAACGAGACAGACTCGGCAAATGCTTTCCGTTTGCAATGCCGCCGCATCCGATAATGGCTATTTTGAGCTTCTGGGACACTTGATACGCCTCCTATTTTTGTACGACATGCCTTCATAGTAGCATGATTGAGGCGGCGATGAAATTGCAATTTGACGACAGGAAAAAGTAAGATATTGCGACATTGTCAAAATCACAGAGCACATACTTATTAACGGGAAGCCTCCCGCAAAAACTGTCCGATCCGGCGGACTGCTTCCTGAAGCCGGTCCTCTTCCTGAACGAGCGCGATGCGGACATAGCCTTCACCTTCCTTGCCGAACGCGTCGCCCGGAATAACGACGACGCCCGCGGAATACAGCATTTCCCGGGAAATCTGCCGGGATGTCCAGCCTTCCGGGATCGGCGCCCAGATAAACATCGTCGCCTTCGGTTTCGGAATGCTCCAGCCCGCTTCGTTCAGCCCTTTGATCACAATATCCCGTCGCCGTTCGTACAGCGCTGCGACTGATCGGCTCCCCGGCATCATATCTTCCTCCAGCGCTGCGATGCCGGCATGCTGCACAGCCAAATATACGCCGTAGTCGATATTGGATTTCAGCACGCGCAGAGCACGGACCGCGTCACGCTGTCCGACCATGAAGGCGATGCGGCAGCCGGCCATATTGAAGCTTTTCGACAAGGAATGGAACTCGACGGCGATGTCTTTCGCTCCCTCGACTTCCAGGATGCTGGGCGGCTTGAAGCCGTCAAACGACATCTCGGAATAAGCGAGATCGTGCACCAGCAGCAGCTCGTGCTCGCGTGCATATTCCACCAGCCGCTCGAAAAACGTCAAGTCGGCCACCGCCGACAGCGGGTTGCTCGGATAGTTCAAGAGCATGAATTTCGCTTGCCGCGCCACTTCTTCTGGGATGTCCTCCAGCTTCGGCAAAAAGCCGTTATCGGCCCGCAGCGGCATATAGTAAGGCTGCACCCCGGCCAACACCAGACTCGCGGAATAAATCGGATAGCCCGGATCGGGAACCATCACGGTATCGCCGGGGTCCGTCACTGCCATCGCCAAGTGCGCCAAGCCATCCTGCGAGCCCATCAGCGTGACGATCTCCTCCTCCGGATCGAGCGTCACCCCAAACCGGTGGGCGTACCAGCGGGCGACCGTTTGCCGGAATTGCGTACTCCCTTCCGATGTCGGATAGCCGTACATTCCCGGATCGTTCACCGCGAGCGTTAACGCTTCCATGACACGGGCGGACGGTGCCCGGTCCGGGCTCCCGATGCCGAGGTCGATCACATCGACGCCGCGTGCCGTCACTTCCCGCTTCCACGCCGCCATCTCAGAAAAAATAGCCGAACCCAGTTCGGCCAATCGTTTCGATTCCCATCGTTTCATCTATTTGCTACCTCGTTTTCCTTCCGAACGGCCATTCGGAATGTTGATTATACCTTCAGTCCCGTTACCTCGTGAACGTACCACATCATGCCGATGAGAAACGCTGCAAGCAGCGCATACGCCGTCCCGTACTTCCATCGCGACGCCGTAGGAACTTCGTAGTATTTGTCATTTTCGTATAGACGGTAATCGATCTGGCAGTGGATCATCAGATGCAGACCGTCTTCCTTCCGGAGATGCTCTACCCGGGTCACGTGTGCACGCTTGATGATTCCTTGATGCATGAGTGGCACCGTTCCTTGAAAATGAAGGCCTTCCCAGAGAACGTTCACATACTGCTGCCCGTCCAAATCCGAGAACGTGACAAAAGGCAGCTCCCGCTTATGCTCCGGGCCGGGAATCATATAGCCCTGCGCCAGCAGCGGCTCGGCCGCCACCAGAAAGCTTGCGTTGACGAACCGCTCCTCGCCTTGCTTGCGGTATTTGACGAATTTTTTGTACAGATCGTAGGCGAACATCGCCCAAATGATGAAGAACAAATACGAGCGCAGGTATATAATGACGACCAGCCCTCCGACCAGGCCGACCAGCCAGAGCCAGCGCGTTACCGCCGTCGCGATCCGTCCTCCGTCAAGCGGATGAATCGGCAGCAGGTTGATCAGATTAAGAAAAAAGCCGACATAAGCGATGGAATAAAGCAGTTTACTATACTCCGGGTTATCCAGCGCATAGGCTGCGCCGAACACGGCTAACGCGCCGACCGTTCCGAGAACGGGTCCCCCCAAAGCGACATACGCTTCCGTCACCGCATCCCGGGGATTCCGCTTCATGGTGATCAGCGCGCCCAGAAACGGGATAAACACCGGGGCCGTCACAGGCATCCCTTTTTGCTTGGCGGCAATGACATGACCGAGCTCGTGGATGAGCAGCAGCAGGACTAAGCCGATAGCGAACTGCCACGGAAACACGATCGCATACGCGCCGATGGTCACCGCCATCGAGATGATCGCTCCCCCGAATTTGCCGAGCTTCAGCAATGGCAGCAGCGTTTTCAGCTGCGTCAGAATGAAGGTCGCGGCTGCGCCGATATACCAAAGCGGATTTTGTTTTTTCGGTTTAGGTCTTTGCTGCAACAAGACTCACGCTCCTTAGACAAACCTTACGATTCGTTCCCCCAATTTTCCTCGTACAGCTCCGGCTTGAAGCCAACCGTCACCCGCGTCCCGTCCGTCGCGACCGGCCGTTTGATCAGCTTGCCGTTCGATGCGAGCAGCTTCATTTTCTCCTCGTCGTTCAACTGCGGCAGCTTGTCCTTAAGCTGCATTTCCTTATACACCTCGCCGGAGACGTTAAACCACTTTTTGATGTCCAGCCCGCTTTGCGGGATCAGCGTCCGAAGCTCCTCTACGGTCGGCGGCTGCTCCATAATGTGGATCGCCTCCACTTCCCATCCGTGCTCTTTGAGCCACTTCAACGCGCTCCGGCAGGTGCTGCAAGCAGGGTATTGAAAAACTTTGATCGCTTTGCTCTTGCTCATGATTTCTCTCATCCTTATCCTATCCTGAAATGGTTAACTATGACATGAATTCATTATACCGATGAATCGGCGGGTCCTGCAAATCGCCATCGACGCGGTTAAAAGTTGAAAAAAGGCAGCCAAGCGCAGATAATGGAAAAGAGTCCCATAGAAGGAGTTTAGCCATGATTATGTTCTTAAACTCATTTACAGCTTCATGATGCCTCCCGGCTGCTTCGTTCCGCTGCTGCTCCTGATCGGATGGTGGCTTTACGCCCGCGTCCGCCGCTCGGCCGGCATCGTTCTGTTCGCCTCGGCCGGCATCGTTCTGTTCGCCTCGGCCTGCCTCGTCTATTTGCTCTCGATCCCGCTGGTCGGCGAAACGGCGCTGCAGTCGATCGAAAATCGCTATTCGCCGCCTGCCGTCCTGCAGGGCGACGTCTACGTCATGCTGACCGGCGGAGCGGTGTCGGGGACCCCGGACGTGAACAGTACCGGCCATTTGAGCGGCAGCACACTGCACCGTGTCGTCGCGGTGGCCGAGCTGTACGCCGCTAAGCCGCTGCCGATCATCGTCTCCGGCGGGCAGGTGTACGCCGATACGGCCAACGAGGGCCAATTGGCCCGCAGCAAGCTTATTGCGCTGGGCGTTCCGGCCGAAGCGATCCGGTTGGACGACCGGAGCCGCACAACGCAAGAGAATGCGCAATACTCGAAGCAGCTGCTGGACGAAGGCGGTTGGAAGCGGCCGATCCTCGTGACGTCGGCTTTTCATATGCCTCGCTCGGTGAAGCATTTTGCCGCGCAGCACGTTCAGGTCGTTCCTTATCCGGTCGATTATAAGATCAGCCGCGGCACAGACTGGACGGGAAGACTATGGATTCCGACCTCAGCGGCCATGGACGATCTGAGCCTCACGGCCAAAGAGTATTTGGGACTTCTGCAGAAATGAACGAAACCGAAAAAATCCGCTCGTTTCCCCGATCGTATCTTGAAATACGCGGGAACGGCGGATTTTTTATGCTTATCGTACAGCCTCGGACTGCTCTAATTGCCTGATGCAGCGTTCCATATCCGCCGGAAGCGGCGCGTGAAATTCCATCCGCTGGCGCGTGACGGGATGCGTCAGCCCGAGCGTGCAGGCGTGCAGCGCTTGACGCTCCATCCCATAGTCCGCAGCAGGCGAAGACGCTTGGCAGACGCTTGGCGCCGCCTGCTGCTGCGTTGCGCTGCGGTCGGCGACGGGGATGCCCTCGGCGGCCGCCTTATCTACCTCGTCCGCCGTTCCACCCGGACCGTACATCTTATCGCCGAGTAGCGGATGGCCGAGATACCGCATATGCACTCGGATCTGGTGTGTCCGCCCCGTCTCCAGCCACAAGCGCACAAGCGTCGCTTCGTGAAACCTCCGCTCCACACGGTAATGCGTGACCGCCGGATAGCCGGTTGGCGTGACGATGCGGACATGCGGCGCAAGCGGATTGCGGTCGATCGGCGCATCAACCGTGCCTTCATCGCTGCCGATTACACCGTGCACGAGCGCAACGTATTCCTTCTTTAGCCCGTGCGCCTGCATTTCCTCCGAAATTTGCTGATGCACGTAAGGATTTTTGGCGACGGCCAGCACCCCGGACGTCTCCTGATCGAGCCGGTGCACGGGGCGGAAGCGGAAGCTGACGCCCTTTTCCCGCCAATAATGAACAACGCCGTTGGCCAGCGTATCCGTGTAATGTCCGTGCGTCGGATGCACGATCATCCCGGCCTCTTTGTTCAGCACCAACAGCTCATCATCCTCATACAAAATGTCGATCGGAAGCGGCTGCGGCAAAATATCGTCGGACGCTTCCATCTCCATCCGCGCGGCGACCCGGTCTCCGGCGCGTACCTTCACATCGATATATTTGCGTTCCCCGTTGACCGTTATGCCCTGTTCCGTCAGCTTCAGCCGCGAAAGCAGCTTGCGGGATACGCCCATTCGTTTTTGCAAAATCGTCCTCAGCACCATGCCGTCGTCTTCTGTCGGGACGATATATTCCAGCGGTTTATAATAGCTCATGACTTGCGTCTGAACACCTCGGCGCTCCGAATATATTCCACGTCGCCGTTGCCGGCCCGATGATTGGCCACCCGGGCGACCGTAAAGAACAAGTCCGACAGCCGGTTCAAATAACGGCGCACCTCTTCGTTGATCGGCTGCGTGCGAGCGAGCGTGACGACCCGGCGCTCGGCGCGGCGGCATACCGTCCTACATACGTGCAGCGCCGACGACGCCTGGCTCCCGCCCGGAAGGATAAAGCGCTGGATGTCCGGCGTTTCCGCATCGTATTTGTCGATCCATGCTTCCAGCCGGTCCACCATCTCGGCCGTCACCTTATACGGCCGCAGCTCCTGCTTCAACAGCGCCAGATCGGAGCCGCAGTCGAACGTCTCGTGCTGGATTTGCAGCAGATCGGCGAGCAGATCCGCATCGCGTTCCGCATCCAGAAATCCCATCGCCTGGCCGATAAAGCAATTCAGCTCGTCGACCGTGCCATACGCCTCGACCCGGACATCGTCCTTATCTACGCGGCCTCCGATCACACCGGTTTTCCCGGCATCGCCCGTTCTCGTATAAATTTTCACTGGAATCCCTCCCGGCCTTTTTTCCACCCTATCATCTCATACAATCGCTCCATATCCAAGTGCTCCCGCACATGGGCCGCGAGCCGGTCGAAGGCCGCCTCCCGGCGTTCCTGAAAGCGCAGCTCCGCCGGCAGCGGCTCCAGTCCTTTCGCAGCGCGAATCCCGTTCAGCCACGCACGGCGGAAATCGTCGTTATGCAAAATGCCATGCACATACGTGCCCCACAGCCGTCCGTCCGCGCAAACCGCGCCGTCCGGCGACGAACCGGATTCGGCCAGTCCGGTATCGGGATGCGATAACTCGAACGGGTGGTCGACAGGCCGCAAAAACGAAGTCACGCCCATGTGAATCTCATAACCCTGGATTTCAAACGCCTGCCCGGGACCGGCATACAGCCGTGTCGTACCTGCGGCTCTTACGGTCCGTTTCTCCGTGGCAAATACGGTTTGCGTCGGGAATAAGCCGAGTCCGTCGAGCACCGGTTGGTTGGATTCGACCGCATTCGGATCGAGCAGCTTCTCCCCCAGCATCTGATACCCCGCGCAGATGCCCGTCACCCATCCGCCGCTTTTGGCGAAATCAAGCAGCTTCCGGTCAAGACCGCAGTCGCGAAGATATAAAAGATCGTCGACGGTATTTTTGCTTCCCGGCACAATGACCGCATCCGGAAATCCAAACGTCTCCGCCGAATCCACAAAACGAAGCCGGACATCGCGCTCGTATTCCAACGGATCGATATCCGTAAAGTTGGACAGGCGCGGCAGCCGGATGACAGCGATATCGAGCATGTCTTCGGACAGTGCCGTATCCGTGCGGCCTAGTTCGCCCTCCGCCAGCTTGCGATCGAGCGAAGCCGAATCCTCGTCCTCCAGCCCAAGCTGCGGCAAATAAGGAATAACGCCCAGCACCGGCTTGCCCGTCCGCTTCTCCAGCCATTCGATCCCCGGCGTAAGCAGCGTCACGTCGCCTCGGAACTTGTTGATGATAAAGCCCTTCACCCGGCCGCGCTCCTCCGGCGACAAAATGTCCAGCGTCCCGACAAGGGAAGCGAACACGCCTCCACGGTCGATATCCGCCACGAGCAGCACCGGGGCGTCCGCCCATCCGGCCAGCCGCATGTTGACGATATCCCGGTCTTTCAGATTCACCTCGGCCGGGCTGCCCGCCCCTTCGATCACGACCGCGTCATAGGCTTGCCGCAAGCGGGCGAGCGCTTCCTTCACGACGGCCTCGGCTTCCGGCAAATATTTTTCCCGGTAAGTCCGCGCATCCAGATCACGGTAAGGCTTGCCGTGGACGACCACTTGCGAGACCATGTCTTTTTTGGGCTTGAGCAGAATCGGGTTCATGTCCGTCGTGGCCGGAATCCGACAGGCGTCCGCCTGCATTCCCTGCGCCCGGCCGATTTCTTTACCGTCCGGCGTCACGTAGGAGTTGAGCGACATGTTCTGCGATTTGAACGGCGCCACGCGCAAGCCGTCCTGCAGCAGGATGCGGCACAAAGCCGCCGTCAGCAAGCTTTTGCCGACATCGGAGGCGGTTCCCTGCAGCATGAACGTCGGGGCGAGCTTCAGCGATGCGGAATCGGGTATGGCCCCACCGCTGCTCTGTGAACCTTCCGCCCTCCGGGCTGCCGCGGCTTCTTCGCCCGCCGTCACGCACTCCCGCGCTTCGAGCAGTTCGGCAATCGACTGCCTAAGGCCGTCCAGCAGCGCTTCGTTCTGCTCCCTCAGCTTGACCGCCACCCGGCAGTACGTTTCGTCCAGCCCGGGAAACAGCGAAGCGTCCCGGATCAAAATGCCCCGCCGTCCCATCGCCGCTTGTAGCGCCCGCACGTCAAGTCCCAGCGGCCGCAATGAAAACAGCACAAAGTTCACATCGCTCTCGTACACGCTCAGGCCGAGCAATTGCAGCCCGGCGCGCAAACGTTCCTTCTCTTCCTTTACCCATTCCAGCGTCCGGCGCGCAAACTCCCGCTCCTCCAGAACGGCCGAGCCGATCCACTGGGATAAAGCGTTTACGCTCCACGGCACCTGCAGCCGTTTCATTTCGCGGATTAGCTCCGGATGCGCCACTACGTACCCGAGACGAAGTCCGGGAATCGAATAAAACTTCGTCATCGAGCGAATGACGGTCAAATGAGGATTTTGTGCTGCAGCGCGGACCAGCGTCAACTCCTCCTCCCGCGGGCAAAAATCCAAAAACGCCTCATCGACGATAGCCGGAATCTGTCCGCCAGCCAGCGCCTGCACCACCTCATCCGGCAGTAGACGCCCTGTCGGATTGTTCGGATGACCGAGAAACAGCAGATCGCACCGGTCTGCTGCCGCCTGCACGTCGGCCAGACGAAGCGCAAAACCGTTCGCTTCATCGAGCGGGATATCGACGATACGCCCCCCGATTTTTTCCACAGCTTCTTCGTATTCGGCAAAAGACGGACGAACCAGTCCCGTCACCCGGGGACGTCGCACCCGGACGGCCAAATCGATCAGTTCCGCTGCCCCGTTGCCGACGAGCACGCATTCGACCGGAACGCCGTGCTTGGCCGCCAGCTTGCCGGTCAGCTCCCGCACCGCCGGGTCCGGATAATGGACGACCTCCTGCCATTGCTCGGCCAAAATGCGTCCTACCGCCTCAGGCGGTCCGAGCGGGTTCATGTTCGAGCTAAAATCGACAAATCGCTCCCGCGGCTTGCCGAATGCTTCCGCGGCCGTCCACAAATCGCCACCGTGTCCGTATCGTTCCAGCATCGCAACCTCTCCTATCCCTTAATCAACACAAGCACGAGCAGCAGAGCCGCTTCCAGCAATTCGTTCATCGCGCCGTACGTATCGCCCGTCAGCCCGCCCAATTTCCGGTGAATCGAAACGCTCATCAGAGCACCTGCCCCCATCGTCACGGCGAGCAGAATACCTACTATACCTACCATATGCCAAAACGGAAGCGTAAGCCCTCCGAATGCTTCTCCCGCTGCAACAACGACTAATGACAGCAACAGCGCCACCAGCCCCGAGCCTGCGGCATGCCTGGCTCCGACACCGCGAAAAAAGCCGCCCATTCCGCTCCCCGCCTGCCGCGCATACGGCCAGCAGGCTATCGCTACGACCATGTACCAGCGGCTCCAGAGCGGAACCAGCGCCAATAGGAGCCACAGATTCACCTGGCCACCGGTTGCCGCAGAAGGCAGCAGCTCCGTCAGCAGCGACCATTTCAGCAGCAGCACCAGCACGGCGGCGATAACGCCCATGGCGCCAACCCGGCTGTCCTTCATGATTTCCAGCATTCTCTCCCGCGAACGGTGGCTCAAGATGCCATCAGCGGTATCCATCAGCCCGTCGAGATGCAGCGCTCCGGTGATCATCACCCAGAGCCCGAGCAGCAGAGCGGCTGCCGGAAGCGGGGACAGCACGCTGGTTAACAGCAGACCGGCAGTGGCTGTGATCAGTCCCAACACCAAGCCGACGAATGGATAAAAAACGACGCTCCGCCGAAACAAAGCGTCGTTATAATCCAGCTTCACCGGTACGGGCAATCGGGTTAAAAATTGAAACGCAGCCGCGCAGGCTTCGCCCCAAAGCCGCATCAAACGAATAAAAGCGCGCACAGCAATCCCCCCGCAATGATGTAACTGACGCCGTACAGCATGCGCACGGTCCGCTTAATATCTTCCCGGGTGCGCTCCCGCAGCGGCCAGCCCATCCGGGCCCGTTCGCTTGTCCGGCCGTGGTACACGTTCACGCCCCCAAGCTCGATGCCGAGCGCACCGGCCACCGCCGACTCCGGAATGCCGCTGTTCGGACTCGGATGAAGCCGGGCAAACTTCAGGACAGCTTTTGCCGCACGAACGGCATACAGTCCTGGACTTGCAAGCGCAACCAAGACGAGCAGCCCTCCGGTCAGCCGCGCCGGAATCCAGTTGAGCACATCGTCGAACCGGGCCGAGGCCCAGCCGAAGTGCAGGTACTTGTCATTTTTGTAGCCGACCATCGAATCCAGCGTATTCGCCGCACGGTACAGCATCGCCAGCGGAGCTCCACCGAGCAGTGCAAAGAAGATCGGCGACATGACACCGTCTACGATATTCTCGGCCACCGTCTCTACGGTCGCCCGCGTAATCTCCGGCTCATCCAGCCGCGTCGTATCCCGTCCGACGATATAGCCGACATATTTTCGCGCTTCGTCCAGACGCCCTTCGGCCAGTGGGCGGTAGACCGCCATAGCCGCATCCTTCAGTCCTTTGATGGCGATCGTGGTCGAAATGAACCAGGTGTTCACCGCATAGCCGAGCCACGGATGCACCTGTGACGCAGCCCAGACGATGAGGTACATCGCGCCGAACGCCAGGCCTACCGTCGATGCGGTAAGCGCAATGCCGCGCCAGCGCACAGCCCACTTGCCGTGAACGCCGGCCGCCTGCGCCCCGTCCGGCCACAGGCGCCTTTCCACGGCGGAAATCCACCGCCCGATCCAGATGACGGGATGCGTCAGCCAGCGCCATGACGGGTCGCCAAGCACCCAATCGATGACGATGGCGGCCAGCACCATCATTAGCGTTTCACTCATACTTTTTGGTGGGTGTATCTCTTTGTTCGCTCCGCTTGACTTCGTCAAAAGTCGCTCTCAAAGAGATACACCTCCTCCCTATAAAAGACTAAAAAGCTTGACGCGCCGCCTTACAGGGCGCTTATTTTTCATGCGCTGCCGGCGGCGGGCATGAAGCCGGGCTTGATTCTTGGTTCGCTCCGTTGACTTCGTCAAAAGTCGCTCCCAAGAAAACGCACCCACCCGCCCTACCCCAAAACCAAAAAACGTACTGCAAACTACAGTTTAAAAGCCATGCTCTTGAGTTCAAGAGGAATGCCGGAGGCGACAAGGAATACCTGATCGGCTTCGCGGGCAAGCCGTTGATTCATCCGGCCGGACAAATCGCGGAAAATACGGCCGAGCTTGTATTCCGGTACAAGCCCGGCTCCGACTTCGTTCGTCACGAGAACGGTCGGCTGCTTCACCGCCGCGAAGACGGCAGCCAGGCTGTCGATCTTCGCTTCGAGCTGCGCCTCCGCATCCGGCTCCTGTTCCAGCCGCAGCAGCCAGTTCGACAGCCAGAGCGTCAGGCAGTCGACGAGCACGACCGGTGCCGACGATCGTTCGAGCAGCTCCGCCAAGGCGAAGGGCTCCTCGGCCGTCGTCCAGCGGAAGCCGCGCTCGCTGCGCGATTGGCGGTGCAGGTCGATGCGACGCCGCATTTCGTCGTCATACGCTTGCGCGGTCGCGACATATAGGCCCTCGTGGCCCAGCACCGCCGCGTACTTCTCGGCGAACCCGCTTTTGCCGCTGCGCGCCCCTCCGGTGACAAGCACTCTCACCGGCATGTTTCCTTCCCGTTGACCGGCTTTCATACGCTTTCCCGTTCCGATGCGCCCGAAATTCCGGCATCCGCGAAGGTCGCCATCTCCTTCATAATGCGGACCGCCGCTTCGATCATCGGGAATGCCAGCACCGCGCCGGTGCCTTCGCCCAGCCGCATGTCCATGCGAAGCATCGGCGTCAGGCCGATCTCCGTAAGCAGGCGCTCATGGCCCTGCTCTTGCGAGAGATGCGACGCGATCATATACGACACGCTGAGCGGCGCCAGCCTCGCCGCGACCAAGGCCGCGGCCGACGAAATGAATCCGTCGATGACGACGGGGATGCGGCTCTGCGCCGCACCGAGAATAAGACCGACCAGTCCGGCGATCTCAAGGCCACCTACCTTGGCGAGCGCATCGAGCGGATCGGAAGCTTCCGGCCGGTTCGTTTCAATCGCCCGGCGAATGACCGCCTGCTTGTGCAGCAGCCGCTCGTCGTCGATTCCGGTTCCGCGTCCTGCCGCAGCGGCGGGGTCGGTCGCTCCGAGCACGGCCAGCAGCGCCGAGCTGGCTGTCGTGTTCCCGATGCCCATCTCGCCGGTAGCGAGCAGCCGGTAACCTTCGCCCGCCAACTCCTGGGCTATTTCCACGCCGATCATGACCGCGGCTTCCGCCTCCGCCCGCGTCATCGCCGGTCCTTTCGCCATGTTGGCGGTTCCCATGCGAATCTTGCGCGAACGCAGCAGCGGGTGCGACAGCTCGGCGTTGACGCCGATGTCCACGCAAACGACATCCGCCCCGGCCTGCCTTGAGAGCACATTGACGGCCGCCCCGCCGTTCAGGAAGTTGAGCACCATCTGCGGCGTCACCTCCGCCGGAAAGGCGCTAACCCCTTCCTCGCATACGCCATGATCTCCCGCCATTACGACGACGGCTTTTCGCGTCAGCTCCGGCATCACCTCGCCGCGAATGCCTGCGAGCTGCTTCGCGATTTCCTCCAGCCGGCCGAGGCTGCCCGGCGGCTTGGTCAATTGGTCCAGCCTGCGGGCAGCCTCCTCCATGATCTCCGCATCAAGCGGCCGAATGTCCGATAGCACTTGTTGTAACCGGCTTTGATCCGTCACGGTCATTCCCCTTTTCCGAGCAAAATTTGCGGCACGCCGCTGTCCGGGTGCCGAAGCACATACGGACGCGTGCCGTATACGTTCTCCAAAAGATCAGCGCGCAGCACGTCCTCCGGCGTACCGATTCCGGCTGCCTCGCCATTATAAAGCAGCATAAGCCGATCGCAATACTGCGCGGCCAAGTTCAAATCGTGCAGCACCGAAATGACGGTCATCCCGCATTCCCGCTGCCATTGACGGACCTTGTCCATTAGATCCACCTGATACCCGATATCCAGAAAGGTCGTCGGTTCGTCCAGCAGCAGCAGCTTCGGCTCCTGCGCCATCGCTTTGCCCAGCGCCACCCGCTGCCGCTCGCCACCGCTCAGCCCGTCGACCGTACGTTCCTCCAAGGGTCTGAGCTTCAGCCAATCAAGAATTCGCTCAATTAAAGCTGCGGAATCCCCAGGTTCGTCTCCCAACCAGTTTTGGTACGGGTAACGTCCCATCTCGACGATTTCGCGCACCGTGAACCCGAGCGGCGGCAGCGCATCTTGATGCAGCACGGCGAGCTGCCGGGCCAGCTCTTTGCGGGAGACGGCTTCCACCGGACGGCCGTCCAGCTTCACCGTTCCGGCGGCAGCACGCTCCGCGCCGGATATCATATGCAGCAGCGTCGACTTTCCGCTGCCATTCGGGCCGAGAATGCCAAACCATTCGCCCGGCTCTACCGAGAAGCCGATCTGTCGAAGCACCGGACGGCCGCCGAACGCTTTGGCCGCCTGCTCCACTTCCACCCGTATCACCCGCTTCGCTCCCCCTTTTTCCTGAAGTCTTATACATGAGGAGCGCCGCGTGAACGGATATTTTCCCAGTCGCTACGGTCCCCGGCTTTCTCGAACGACGCTCTGCTTCTCCAAAACCATTCCCCTCGTACGCCCGTTTGATCGACCCGGACCTAAGTCGAAGCGGCTCCAGATTTATCCTTCCCGAATCGCCCGCTTCCGCCGCCGCAGCAAATAAGCGAAGAAGGGCGCTCCCATAAAAGCCGTGACGACGCCGAGCGGAATTTCCGTCGGGCTAAGAAGCGTCCGCGCAAGCGTATCCGCCAACACGACATAGATGGCGCCTCCGATGAGCGAAAGCGGCAGCAACAAACGGTAGTCCGGGCCGACCAGCAAACGCAGCAGGTGCGGCACGAGCAGGCCGACAAAAGCGATGACGCCCGACACGGATACCGCAGCGGCCGTAATCAAAGTGGAAGCGATCAATACGACAAGCTTCGTCCGTTCCACGTGAACGCCCAGGTGGGCCGCCTGCCGCTCGCCAAGAGCAAATAGATTCATGGCCCTTCCGAATCCGAGCAATATCGCCGCTCCGACGGCCAGATAAGGAAGCAGTACAAGCGAATAAGTCCATCCGCGCAGCGCCAGGCTGCCCATCATCCAAAATACGATTTCATTAATGACCTGCTTGGACATCGAGACCATCAGCGAAACGAACGAGCCGAGAAACGCCTGCATTACAACGCCGGACAAAATGACCGTTTCCATCCGCAGTTTGCCTTCCGTCCGGGCCAGCAGCAGCACCGCACTTAGGGTAAGCGTCCCGGTCGCAAACGCGACAACCGGCACGCTCCATTCCCCAAGCAGCGAAAACTGCAGCCCGAACAGTATCAGGAAGGAAGCCCCTACGGACGCCCCCGACGAGACGCCGAGCGTGTACGGGTCGGCAAGCGGATTGCGCAGCACGCCCTGAAATGCTGCGCCCGCCAGCCCGAGCGCTGCGCCAACCAGCAGACCGAGCGCCACCCTGGGTAGCCGCACCTTCCATATAATTTGCTCCGATGCCACGCTCCAAGTCTCGGGGAGGTACTCGCCGGGCCATGGAAGCTGATGCAGAAGAATCCCCCACACGTGCCCGAACGGCACGCGAACCGAACCGACGGACAGGGCGGCCGTCGCGGACAGCAGAAGCAGGACGATAGCGCCTCCGCCCCATATCCACAGCTTGCGCTTCATTTTATTTCACCAGATCCGGATAAATCCCTTTGGCAATCTCCACAAGCCCGGCCGTAATGCGCGGCCCCGGACGGCTGATCAAATCTTTGTCGACACCGGCCAGCTTGCCGGACCGGACCGCTTCGATTTTGTCCCAGCCGCTGCGTTCGCGGATCAACTGGTCCATCGGCTTTTTCGACTTGTCGTCAATAATGCCGTTCGGATAAATGATCACCTGCGGATTATCCGCGATGACTTTCTCTTCGCTGATTTGAACATAACCTTTCTCACTACCGGCTACGTTGATCCCGCCGGACAGCGTGATCAATTCGTCGATAAATTCGCCTTTACCGACCGTCCAGCCCGGAGAAAACTCGATAAACACCTTTTTCTTCTGCTCCGGCTTCAAATCCTTCACGGCATCCACGACCTTCTGACGGTCGGCTTTCATCGAATCGACGAGCTTTTGCGCCTGCTCCTGACGATCGAAGATTTGCCCCATCATCAGCAGATTGTTCATCACGTCGTCCAGCGTTTTCGGCTCGACCTTGAACATGTTGATTTTCAGCTCGCGCAGCTTGTCGACCACTTGCGGCTTCATCGAGACCCCGGTCATGACCAGATCCGCATTGGCCCCGATCAGCGCTTCTTCATTCGGCTTGACGATGCTGCCCATCTTCGGCTTCGACTTTGCTTCCGCAGGGTAATCGCAGAAGTCCGATACGCCGACCACTTTATCTCCGAGACCCAGAGCGAAGAGCGCTTCCGTTTCGCTCGGCGAGGTCGATGCGATTCGTTCCGGCGCTTTCTCAAACACGAACTCTTTGCCCGTAGCATCCTTCACCTTCAAAGGATACGACGTTCGCTTGGCGGACGCCGCCGCTCCATCCTGCTTCGTGCCGTCAGCCTTCGGCGGATTGGCAAGCTCCCCCTGCCCCGGCGTCTTCACCGCGCTTCCGCAGCCGGCCAGCGATGCGGCCAGCGCCAAGCTCAAGATCGCAGCTAACCATCGTTTGTGTAGAACCTTCGTTGTAAGTTTAGCTTTCATCTTCCCAAACTCCTCTGGATATGTGGTTTATTTTGTTTCCGCCTAAAATGAAAAAGGCCCTTCACCCCGGGAGCATCTCCGAGGCGAAGAGCACAAACGGACCGCCGCCTGCGATCCGCCTGTTCAAAGACGGCACACCGCTGGCCGGCTGCCCGATTCCGCTCCTTTTCCTCGAAGGACGCTTCGCTTGCCGTTCGGGCAGGTTTCCTGACTTACAGGCTTCCTTCCGGAACTCTCCGCCTTCCCGCTTTACATCAAGCAGTGGCTTCCCGGAGAGCATTCGCCCGTTCACAGTGGCGGGACCGCGCCGGAGTCACACCGGCTTCCCTTTTAACTCGCAAGCTTCCATCGCCCGCAAGCACCCGAACCGCTATTCGATTATTCGCCCGCCGTCGGCTCCCGCATAGAGCCTGCCTTACGAACGGTTACTTTTGCGCAATGATTTTTAACACTTGCTTTGCTTTCTCCAGGTCCGGAGCACTCTCCGGAATGAACGCAAACAAATCCTTGCCGTTCAATTGAAGCTCCTTGAACCAAAGGGACTTCTCCATCGGAATGCCGTACAGATGCTTCTCCTTCTTGCCGCCTACGGGAATTTCCATAACGCCTTCGGCAAAATCCTCCGGCTTCGCCACGTCGTCAAGCGACACGTATCCACCTTGCTGCGCCATGCCCTTGAACTGCTCCGCCGGTATAATCAACACTCCATGCCCTCCGGCGGCTATTTCGACCATCATTTTCTCAAGCGAAAACAACGGCGATGTCACGACTTGCACAGTGGGCGTCTGTCCGATTTTGCTCTGCAGCGACGCTTGCAGCTTTTCCCCGATTTCCGTCGGAATGCCGCTCTTCCCCATTAAAAACACCGTCACGTCCGCCTTCGGTCCTCCGCAGCCCGCAAGCACGAAGATCAGCAGCAGACCGAGAAGCCATCTCCTTCTCATCGTCCCTTTGTCTCCCCCTCTATCCGTGCCGACGGAAGCCCGTCTCCGCGGCTCTCTATCCTTGTATCTTACCATAGTCGGGGCTGCGCTTTCAAAGCTTTTTCGACAAAGCAAAAAGAGACCGCTCAACGTCGGTCCCCTTTAGGGCGATTCATATATTCATTGATTTTAATATCCAACTGCATGCTGATTTCGACAACTTCGGGGGACGTGAGGCTGTTCCCGTTCTGTACAAGCTGTTCCAGCTGACGCCGGAGCTTGTAGATGTCATCTTCCAGCGAAACGGCGGATGAGGCCTGTTTTCTTTTTCCAAAAGTCCACTTGGCCTTGTGCTCGCTGTCGCGAATCCAGCCGACGTTCAAATATTGCCGGAGCTGATATTCCGGAAAAGCCATCCCCATCCCTCCCACCGGGTCGTCGTCATCAGACTTAAGCTGACAAGTTTTTATAGGTAAGTCATACATTTAAACCTTTTATACCTATAAGATACCAGTTTTTGGGGGATTTGAAAATGATTTATTTTGACGAAATTACAACTTTTTTATGAAATTTCCAATCCTGTCGATTGCTTCTGTCAATTGATTGACCGATGTCGCATATGAGCAGCGGATAAAACCCTCGCCGCCGAGACCGAATACTTGCCCGGGCACCGCTGCAACCTTGGCCTCAAACAGCAGCCGCTGCGCGAATTCCTCCGAAGTAAGTCCCGTGGACTGGATGGACGGGAAAGCGTAGAACGCGCCCTGAGGCTCATGGCACGGCAGGCCGATCTCCCGGAAACCATGGACGACCAAGCGTCTCCGCTGGTTGTAGGACTCGACCATCTTGTCCTTCTCCTCCATCCCGTTCGTGAGCGCTTCGAGCGCAGCCACCTGCGCCATGGACGGAGCGCACATGACCGTATACTGATGGATTTTCAGCATCGCCGAAATGAGGTCCTGATGCCCGCAAGCATATCCCATCCGCCATCCGGTCATGGCGAACGCCTTGGAGAAGCCGCTCACGAGAATCGTGCGGTCCCGCATGCCGGGCATCGACGCGAAGCTGACATGCTTTTGCTCGTAGGTGAGCTCCGCATAAATTTCGTCGGAAATGACGATCAGGTCGTTCTCTTCAACAATTTTCGCAATCGGAAGCCAGTCCTCGTACGTCATGATTCCGCCGGTCGGGTTGCTCGGGTAACACAAGATGAGCACCTTCGAGCGGGGCGTAATGACCGCTTTCAGCGCTTCCGGCTTGAGCTTGAACTGGTCCTTGGCGAACGTTTCGATCCCGACGGGAATACCGCCGCTGATCCGCGCGATCGGGCTGTAGGAAATGTAAGTAGGCTCCGGAATCAGGATTTCGTCTCCCGGGGCGATCAAAGCGCGCAGCGCAAGATCGATGGCTTCGCTGCCCCCGACCGTTACCATCACTTCTTCCGACGGCTCGTAGAGCAGCCGGAACGATTCGTACAAATATTCCGCGATCGCCTCGCGCAGCTCAAGAAGGCCGGCGTTAGGCGTATATTTCGTATTGCCGCGCTCCAACGAATAAACGCACGATTCCCGGACATGCCAAGGCGTGTGAAAATCAGGCTCTCCGACGCCAAGAGAAATAATATCTTTGCTCCCGCTTACCAAGTCAAAAAACTTGCGAATCCCCGAAGGCGGAATTTCCTGCACGAGCGGCGCCAAATACCCGCGCATTGACTTGACCTGCTGTACCTGTTTTGACTCAATCATTGCTTTTCAGCGTCCTTTACGGCGAGATTAAAAGACGGCGGTCATCCTCATGATCTTCAAAGACGATTCCGTCTTGCTTGTATTTTTTAAGAATAAAATGCGTTTTGGTCGAAAGCACCCGGTCGATCGGAGACAGCTTGTTGGAGACGAACGACGCCACTTCCTTCAGCGTCTTCCCTTCGATTTCCACCAGCAGATCGTAAGCCCCCGACATCAAATAAACCGACTTGACTTCCGGATATAAGTAAATGCGCTCGGCAATCGCATCGAAGCCCCGTCCTCGCTCCGGCGTAATCTGCACTTCGATCAAGGCGGTGACCTTCTCATTGTCCACCTTGGCCCAGTTAACGACCGTCGCATATTTGACGATAACGTTCGCTTCCTCCAGCTCGCGGATGGCTTCCGCCACTTCGGCTTCGGACGCCCCCAGCATAGTCGCAATCAGAGCCGGCGTACGTCTCGCGTCTTCCTTCAGCAGCTCGATAATTTTCATTTTGAATTGTTCCAATGACAACGCCCTCCTACTAGATATACGAAGCAAACGGCCTCACCCGGCGAATCCACCGTGAGCCGGGAAGCCTGCGGGGTCGCAGCCTCGCAACGAGTGCCGGAACCGATGGCTTATTACTCCATATTACACCTGTCAGCCACGCTTTGGCAAAGTAAAATTATGCGGGCTCGCTTTCCCGCGGCTAACGGAAACCACCTTCCCCTGCACAGCAAAAAAAACCTCCGAAACCCATTCGGAGGTCGATAACGGCTTATGGCAAGCCCGTATCAGCAATGGCAGTGGCTCTCTACCGGGGAAACGGCCAGCAGCTTGCGCATATAGGCTTCGATTTCCCGCCGTTCGTAGCCGGGCCTGATTTTGCATTCGAACGCTTGCTGTCCGATGTCGTCGCTTACCAGCCGCCCGAGGCCGACCAGCACTCCTTGGTCGTAGGCCGCGATGACAGGGCCCCCGTCGCATAAAGCTTCGTAAGCCAGCGGCCGGCGCTCGCCGGTCCGCCCAGACACGGAGTCGATCAACTGCTGAAACTGCGCTTCGCCCGGAAGCTCGTTATGCAGCGCGATTTTCATCCTTGGTTCCCTCTCTTCCATACTGCTTTTCGATGTCAAGATTGATCTCTATTGATTATTATACATTTAATTGCATATTTATTCAACATATCCGACGGAGTTTACAAATAAAAAAGGCCCACCCTTATTGGGCGAGCCTAAAAGTATCGAGAAAGTGGTCCATTGAGGTAATAGAGGTGAACGAGGGGGTGGGGTATCTACTTCCGGTCGCTGCCCCACCCCGTAAAGTGAAGTTGAATCAAGGAAGATAAATCCGAGTACTTTTCGGGGACCCCAGATCTGCGGGAAATTCGAGTTGAAGCCCCTTAGTAGCGGATATTTCCCGAAGACAAAGGCGAACGCTATCGCTCCTCCAGTAGATACCCCTCCGTGTGTAGCTCTATTAATAAGACCACTTTCTCGATGAAACAAGCCTGCCCTCATCGGACAAGCCTGCTTTCCCTATCGGATCAAAAGATTCCCATGCTCAAATAGCGCTCTCCGGTATCCGGCGCAATGCACAGCACGCGCTTGCCGCGGCCGAGCTTACGGGCGATTTGAAGCCCTGTCCATACGGACGCTCCGGCGGACGGGCCGACCAGAATGCCTTCGAGACGCGCCAAGTCCCGCGTCGTTTGTAGCGCATCCTCGTCGGACACCTGAACGATTTCGTCGTAAACGCTGGTGTTCAAAATTTTCGGCACGAAGCCGGGGCTTGTGCCTACGAGCTTATGGGGTCCCGGCTCGCCGCCCGACAGAACCGGAGAGCCTTGGGGCTCGACGACGTAGATCTGCACTCCCGGAAGCTTCTCGCGAAGCACCTCGCCCGTGCCTGTAATCGTGCCGCCTGTACCGGCGGTCGCGACGAACGCATCGAGCCGCCCTTCCATCTGCTCGATGATCTCCAGCGCCGTCGTCGTCCGGTGAATGTCCGGATTCGCCTTGTTCTCAAACTGCTGCGGGATGAAGCTGTTCGGAATTTGCGCCTGCAGCTCCACCGCCTTGCGGATGGCTCCTGGCATCCGCTGCTCAGCGGGCGTCAGGACAACCTCCGCTCCGTACGCTTTCAGCAGGTTGATCCGCTCTTTCGTCATGTTATCCGGCATGATCAGAATCGCCTTGTAGCCCTTGGCCGCGGCGTTCATCGCCAAGCCGATCCCGGTATTGCCGCTGGTCGGCTCTATAATCGTCGCACCGGGGCCGATCAGGCCGTCCTTCTCCGCCTGTGCAATGAGATTGAACGCCGCGCGGTCCTTGACGCTTCCGCTCGGGTTGAAATATTCCAGCTTCACATACAGCTCCGCATCGTTTTCCTCAACCAGCCTGCGGATGCGCACGGCCGGCGTATCGCCGATCAGCTCCGTAATGCTGTTCACCATTTTTCCGGTAGTTCTCTTCATGCTGCCTGCCGCTCCCTTCCCTATCCCTCTTATTTTATCGGGAAGGTATGGTTTTAGCAAGCTACACGAGAGTTCACGCCATCTCCGCCTTGCGCATCCAATACCATACGGCGAGCGGCGAACTGCCAATGCCGAGCAGCAGCCAGTTCATGGCGGCGGGCGACTGGGTAAATGAAACGACGGCAATAAACACAGCGGTGCCGAGCAATCGGCCCGCATTCAGCGCCAGCTCCCGCATGACGATATATTCCTCCCGCTTCTTCACACTCTCCTCCTCCCGCCCGATGAGATCGAAGACGATGGAGGTCATGGGAATGCCGTACAGTGGATAAAAGACGGCCGCGCCTACCCCGAACAGCAGCAGCGTAAAGAAATTGACCTTCCAAAAAAACGGCAAAATGACAAGCACCAGCATCACCGCGCCGAGCAGCATCGCTTTCCCCCGAAATCGGGGCTTCAGCAGCTTGCCCGCCACCAAAAAACTAAGCAGCGCTACCGCGGAAGTAATGAGCGAGAAATTGCCGAGCGACATCTCGCTCCCCGTATGAACATAGACCAGCAGTCCGATCATGAAACCGAACACGCCCTCCCGAACACCTTGGGCCGCCAGGGCGAGCCCGACCTTGCGCCAAGCCGTATCCTGGTATCTTAAGCACCGCCAGACGAGAAACCATTCGTAGGTCCCGGACGTTTTACGCTTTTTCAGAAAAAAGCTGAAAATCACCCCGACCACAAACACAATCAGCGACAAGGTAAAAATGAGCCGATACCCCGTCGCCGCATGCAGCCGGATAATTAAAAAACCGGAAATCCAGGGCGCGATCATCCCCGCCCCCGATCCGAGCAGTCCCGCCCATCCGTTGAACCGGTCGCGGTCGTCCGGGCCCGTCACCTCGAAGTAGACGACGTTGAATGCAAGCCAGAACAAGCCCGATGACAAGCCTTGAACGGCTCCAAGCAGCGCGAAATAGTCTGCGGCCCTCCCGCCGAACCACAGCACCAGCATGTAAAAGACCGCCGCAACCGCAACCCCCGTGCGCAAGCAGTTCATTTTGTTATGTTCTTTGACCCATTTGCCCGCAATCCAGAACGTTAGCGCCATCGTCAAATGATGAATGAGCGTAAACCATCCGATGACCGTAAAATCATGCTTCGCTTTCCATAGATACACATTGACGAACGTGCCGGAAAGGGCGTTGGCCACGGCAAACAAGCCGTTCACCGTCAGCAGAAGCCGCGATTGCCCCGACAACGGGCCGCTTTTTTTCTTCTTCGGCTTTCCGCCGGCCGGGCCTGTCTGCTCTATATCCCGCCAACTGTGCTCCCCCGCACGATCCTTGCCTCGCACCCAATCGTGCGGAAAATGTTTAGCTCCGGAATGCATGCTCTCACCTTGTATCCGTAATGTCTTAGTTAAGCTTCCCTGTTCGGCGGAAATCATGAATGAAAGCCAAAAAAAGGAACCCGGAAGCCGGCAAATGCCTGCTTTCGAATTCCTTTTTTAGCAGATCTTATTTCTTGGCTCCATGCTCCCGAAGCTGCTCCACCAACGCGAGTCGGTCCGTTTCCGCCAACTGTCGTTCGACTCTAAAGCAGGACGGGCACAAGTAAACCTGAACGCTGAATGACGCTTGAAGGAGCGGCTTGCCAAGCGCCGGATGCACGAACGGAACAAAGGCCTCCGAAACCGATTCGGTACCGGCCAGCAGCATAAAGCTGTGGCAGGAAGAACATTCCGGCGCTTCCTCTTGACTGTCCAGCAGTTGCTGAACGCCTTCCCCGTAATCGTCTGCCAGCTGCAGCTCCTCGTCCGACAGCTCCAGATCGTCATCCAGTTCTTCCTCATCGTCATATTGGATGCCCGAATCGGAACTCTCCACCTTTAGATTAATGCTCCGGTAATCGCTCAGCTCGTTGAAGCAGTGCGGACATTCCTCTTCCGGACCGATTTCCGGATCCCATACGATCTCCGTATGGCACCACGGGCAAACTTGATTTTCTGATTGCGACAAACGCGTCATCCCCCTTAGCGGCGGCGGGTGAAGGTCTGCTTACGCCTTCACGCTATGCAAATTTAATAAAATAGTAAACGCCCGCGCCCAAAAAAACAAGCGCAAGCGCAAATAAGGTGCCCCATAAATATTTCACAAGGACTCTTCCTCCTCCGGTCTTGAAGAACGATCCGATTCTGGCCGGCCCTCTTCGCCGGCCCCCGGCATCAGGTCACGCTAGCGCCGATAACATAGGACAACGATACCGAAATTACCATGGATAGAAAGCCCACGGCCCGGTTGTCCTTCTGGATTTGCTCGTCGATTTTGAAGTACGGCGTCAAAAACTCAAAAATAAAATAAGCCGCCAGCAGCAGTAAAAAGCCGTACCCTGCCCAAATCAACGAATGCAGCAGCGAATCGTTATTCAAGATCGCAAAACGGAACAGGTTGCAGATCCCGAATATTTTGCCCCCGGTTGCCATCGCTACCGACAAGTTTCCTTTCTTGATCTCGTCCCAATCCTTATACTTGGTGACAAGCTCGAAAATCGCCAAAAAGACAATCAGCGCCAGCACGGCGATCGAAAAAAACGCCAGCGTCTCAACATAAGGGTTGCTCAACAAAAAATCCACCTCTTTATCCGCCATATCGATCCACCCTGCCTTTCGCCTCAATCAAGGTGAGTTTTTAACACTGAAGAGACTGAAGGCGCTAAGCCTCCAGTCTCTCTATGTCGCTTACTCCGCTTGCTTCTTGGCCGCCAGCTTCGCACGAAGCGCTGCCAGTTCATCGTCGACGCCGTCGTTTTTGCTGAGCGCTTCGAACTCGTCGTCGAGGCTCTTGTCTTTGGAGCGCAGCTCATTGCTCGCTTCGGCTTCCGCCTCAAGCTGCATCACCTTTTGGCTCATCCGGTCGAAGCCTTTCGCCGCATTGTCGGTACCGAAGCCGGTCATTGCCTGGTTGATTTGCTTCTGGGCTTTGGCCGCTTCCGCACGGGCTACCAAAATGTCCTTTTTGTTCTTCATTTTGCTGAATTCGTCCTTCATCTCGGACAATTGGTTGCGCAGACGGTCGGCGTTGGCTTTCGCCGTATCGTATTGCTGCTTCATTTCGTCATAGCGCAATTGATGCTCTTTCTTGTCCTGCAGCGCGCGGCGGGCCAAATCCTCGTTGCCGGATTCCAGTGCCTTGAGCGCTTGCTCCTCGCGCTTTTGAACCATTTCTTGCGCTTCCTCGTACTGCTGCTTGAACTTCTTCTCGATCGCGATTTGCTTGGCAACCGCCGACTCGGCTTCCAAAATATCTTCTTCCATATCCCGAAGGAATTGATTGAGCATTTTTACCGGGTCTTCCGCTTTGTCCAGAAGATCGTTAATCGAAGCCATCGTCATGTCACGCAGTCTTTTGAAAATTCCCATGTTAAAATTCCTCCTGTACGATTGTTTAAATATCGCTTCAGCCTGCAGAGCTTCACAAACATCGATGCTTACACTCGTATATACGGAAGATGCGAGCCGGAGTTTCAATTGTCGAATAAAATTTTTTCAAAGGATGAGTACGGGCCCGCTGCGACCGGAAGGAAGAGCGGGCTTCTTCTATTTCAGCTCGGCTACCGTGACCCCTGCGCCGCCTTCGTTGTAAGCTCCCATCCGGAAGCTCTTAACATGCTTATGCTTGCGCAAAAACTCTTGAATGCCGGTCCGCAGCACGCCGGTGCCTTTGCCGTGAATGATAAACACCTGGCCGAAATTGGCCAAGTACGATTCGTCCAGGAACCGGTCCACTTCAATGATCGCCTCTTCCACATTGGCCCCGCGCAAGTCCAGCTCCATCTTGGCGTTCTCGTCGCGCGTCCGCTTCAGGCTGGAAGTAGCCTGCTGCTGCGGCTTCTTCTGGGCGGAGGCTTGCTTCAGCAGCTCCAGGTCCGCTTTGTTCACTTTCATCTTAAGAATACCGAGCTGCACGGTCACTTCCGTCTCGCTCACCAGCTCGACCACATGTCCCCGCTGGCCGAGATTCGTCACCAGCACTTCGTCGCCCGGCTCGATCCGGTCGGCCTTTTTGCGCGGCGCGCCGGCCTTGGACTTGCTTCGGAGCTCGGGAGCAGCATCGTTCATCCGCCGTTTCAGCTCGCTGAGCTTGTGATCCTTCACTCCGCCCGCTTCCTCGCGCTGAATTCTGCGGAGCTCGGTGATGATCTCGTCGGCTTCGCGGCGGGCTTTCGCCACCGCCTCCTGCGCCTCGCGCTCCGCACGCTCGAACAGCTTATCCTTCTGCTCTTCGAAGCGCCGGCGTTCGGCGGCAAGCTGCTCGCGCAGCGTTTCGACTTCGCGGCGGTTGCGCTCCGCCGATTCGCGCTCGGCCTCAGCCTGCAGCCGGTTCTCTTCGAGCGTGGCGATCATCGATTCGACGCGCTGATCCTCCTCGCCGACCTGTCCGCGGGCATGGTCGATGATGGTTTTCGCCAGGCCGAGGCGCTCCGCAATCGCGAACGCATTGCTTCGCCCGGGAACCCCAACAAGCAGCCGATACGTCGGGCGCAGCGTCTGCACGTCGAACTCCATGCTGGCGTTGATGACGCCTTGCCGGTCGAAGGCATACGCCTTCAGCTCGCTGTAGTGCGTCGTCGCCACGATACGGCAGCCCATCCGGTGCATATGCTCCAGGATCGATATCGCCAGCGCCGAGCCTTCCGCAGGGTCGGTTCCGGCCCCAAGCTCATCGAGCAGCACAAGGCTTTTCGGGGTCATTTCTTTGAGAATCCGGATAATATTGGTCATATGGCTGGAGAACGTACTAAGGTTCTGCTCGATGCTTTGCTCGTCTCCGATATCCGCAAAGATCGCATCGAACACGCAAAGCTGGCTACCCTCCTCGGCCGGAACGAACAGCCCCGCCATCGCCATGAGCGACAGCAGACCGATCGTCTTGAGCGAGACGGTCTTGCCGCCCGTATTCGGTCCGGTTACAATGATCGTCGAATAGCGGTTGCCCAGCTCCACGTCAAGAGGAACGACCTTTTCTGCAGGAATGAGCGGATGCCGTCCGCGCTTGAGCTTGATGAAGCCGCGGTCGTTGAGCAGCGGCAGCGTCGCTTTCATTTCGCGCGCGACGCCCGCTTTGGCGAAAATAAAGTCAAGCTCCGTCAGCGACTCTACGTTGACGAGCAGCGTATCCGCGCTATCCGCTACGAGGGCGGACAGCATGCGAAGAATTTTCTCGACCTCTGCCTCTTCTTTCAGCTTTAATTCACGTACGCGGTTGTTCATTTGCACGACCGCTTCCGGCTCGATAAACAACGTCGCCCCGGAAGCCGACTGATCGTGGATCATGCCGCCGAAATGGCCGCGGTATTCCTGTTTTACGGGAATGACGTACCGGTCCCCCCGGATCGTTACGAGATTGTCCTGCAGCATCTTTTGGATGGACGGCGTGCGCACCATTTGCTCCAGCCGCTCGCGGGCTTTCGATTCGCTCGACCGCAGCTCTTGACGGATTTTCAGCAGCTCCGCGCTTGCGGTATCCATGACCTGCGCGTTCTCGTCGACGCACCCGCGAATCCGCTCTTCCAAATCCTTATGGTCCGTCATCGGCTCAAGCAGGTCAAGCAGCAGCGGAACGCTGTAATCTTCGTTCGTCGCTTCCAGAAACCTGCCCAGCCGGCGACCGCCTTGACTCGTCATCGCAATATCCAACAACTCGACCGGGTTCAGCATGCCGCCGATCCGCGCCCGATGGACCGCAGCGCGAATATCCCGGATGCCGCCGAACGGCGCGCCGCCCTTCAAGCGGTCCACATTGACCGCTTCGTCGGTTGCCTGCAGCCTGCGCTTCACTTCATGAAAGTCGCCGCTCGGTTCAAGCTCTTCCACCCGGCCTTTGCCGAGCGATGTCGCCGCATAATTCGCGCAGCGCTCAAGCACTGACCGGAAATCCAGCGTCGCCAATATTTTTTGATTGTATGATGTCTTGTTCGTATTCATCGCTTTCGTTTTAGAAACCTGCCTTTCTTACCGGAAAAAGCTCTCCATTGCTATTATATCCAAGTCCGGGTAGTAAAGCTAATGAATTTCCGCTAAGGTTTGCCATTCATAAAGCCGAAGACTTGGGAAAACCTATAAGGTGCACCGAAAGCGTTTGACGAATACCGCAAAGACACGAAGGAGGAACTGCACGATGCACTTGCTTGGACATCTCGTCAGGTTTATCGTTTCCGCCTTAATGCTGCTGATTGTAAGCTGGATCGTTCCCGGCTTTAGGGTTGGAGGCTTCTGGAGCGCCTTTTTCCTGGCCTTGGTTATCGCGATCGCGGCATGGGTCATTGAAGGAATCTTCGGCAGAAAGATCACTCCGTTCGGCCGGGGAATTGTCGGTTTTTTAACAAGCGCGCTGATCATTTGGCTCGCCCAGTTTATCGTGAGCGGCGTATCGACAAGCATTATCGGTGCAATCCTGGCTGCCTTGGTTATCGGAATCATCGACTTGTTCATTCCGGTGAAAACACCGTTTGAGCAAGGCCGTTCCGGTCGTGAGAACGCCAAGTAAGCGAATCGGCCGCAGGCAAAAGCGTCTGCGGCCGATTTCTTCGTTTTCACGAATATGGTCATTATACAAATAACGAGTAAATCAAGTAACACGCCGTCCCCCAAATCATCAGAGCCGATATCCGGTTCAACCAAGTATGGAACCGTCCAGAAGTATCCAGCTTTCCGGTCATCCGACCGACGCTGGCCATTCCGATAAACCACAGCCACGATACGACGATGGCCGCAGCGGTAAACCCGACTTTTTCCGCTCCCGCATAGTTCAGCGAGCTCGTTCCGATGACACCGACGGTATCGAGGATCGCATGCGGATTAAGCAGGGAAATCGACGCCGTAAAGGCGATTTGCTTCGAAATTCGGAACGATTCGGGCGAGCTTTGAACAGACGGTCCCGAAGCCGAAGCGGCTTTCCAAGCGTTCCAACCCAAATAGAGCAAAAATGCGGCGCCCGCGATAAGCAGCACCGTCTTGACCCAAGCAAACGCCAAAATGACGACGGAAACCCCTAAAACGGCAGCCAAAATCAAAATTGTATCGCACAGAGCCGCTGTGACCGAGGCGGACAGCGCAAGGACGAACCTCCGCTGAACAACCCCTTGCTGAAAAATAAACAGGTTTTGCACCCCCAATGGAAGGATCAATCCCAAAGCTAAAACAAATCCGTGCAGTACCGCTTGCATGCCCTCTCTCCTCCTGAAGCTATCTGAATAAATCCGGTCTTCATCCATCATAACTCCCTTGACGGAAAAGTCTTCAACCAAACGGTTGGTCGAGTACCCAACCAAAACGATCTTTGTTACAATTGGAGTAACTAACTTCGTACGGAGGGGATGGCCGCTTATGTACCGCATCGACTGGCAGCCGGATGAAAGTTCGCCGCTGCCGCTCTATTTGCAAATCAAAACCTATATGAAACGCAAAATCGAAAACGGCGAATGGCCGGTCGGCAGCCGCATCCCGACACAGCGACAACTGGCCGAGGCGCTGGGCGTCAACCGGTCCACCGTCGTTACGGCGCTTCAGGAGCTGATCGCCGACGGACTGCTTGAAGGCGACGGTCGCCGGGGCACGAAGGTGGTGAACAATCCGTGGTCCTTGCTGACCTCGCGCACCCCGCCCGACTGGGATTCGTATGTCCAGGCCGGCTGGCACCGGCCAAATCTGCCGACCATCCAAACGATCAATGAGACGGAATTTCAAGCCGGGATGATCCGTCTAAGCACGGGAGAGCCATCTCCGTCGCTGTATCCGCAGCCGCTGCTCGGAGAGGTATTTGGACGTCTTGCTTCCCGCATTCACACGCTCGGCTACGAGGAGCCGCGCGGACTGCTGCCGCTGCGGGAGCAGCTAAGCCGCCACCTGCAGGCGCTCGGCATCGCTGCTTCTCCGGCCTCCATCCTGATCGTCTCGGGAGCGCTGCAAGCCCTGCAGCTTATTTCCCTCGGACTCGTCAAACCGGGAGCCACCATGATCACGGAGAGCCCCTCCTACCTGCATTCCCTGCATGTATTTCACTCCGCCGGGGTCCGGTTAGCGGGGCTGGAGATGGATTCGGAGGGCATTCGCATTCGCGGTTTGATCGAATTGAAGCCCCAGCCGAACCGGATGCTGTATACGATTCCGTCCTTCCACAACCCAACGGGCATCGTCATGTCGGAGCGGCGGCGCGTCGAGCTGCTACGGGAATGCGAGCGGCTGCAGCTGCCGGTGATCGAGGACGATGTCTATCGCGAGCTATGGCTGGATGCCCCTCCGCCTCCACCCTTGAAAGCGCGCGATCCGAACGGCCTCGTTCTTTACTTGGGAAGCGTCTCCAAGACGGTCGGCCCGGGCCTGCGCACCGGTTGGATCGCAGGGCCGGAGCCGGTCATCCGGCGGCTTGCGGATCTCAAAATGCAGACCGATTACGGGTCAAGCTCGCTTTCTCAATGGGCGCTGACGGAATGGTTCGAACGCGGCTTTCATGAAGAGCATTTAAGCCGGGTGCGTATCGTATTAAGGCAAAGACGCGACGACGTGTTGGGCATGCTGCAGAAGCATTTATCGGGGCTTGCGGTATGGAGTGTGCCCGCTGGCGGCTTTTACATTTGGCTGCGAATTGTGCCTCCCGTCTCCATGAATGCGCTATTTACGCGTGCGCTTCAGGAGGGCATCTTGTTTAACCCCGGAACGGTGTACGACTCGCTCGGCGGGCCTTACATCCGGCTCTCTTATTCCTTCGAATCGGGAGAACGCCTGAATTTTGGCCTTCGGAAGCTGGCCGGATTGATCCGGGAGCTGAGCTCTCAACCAAGGTAAGGTTCGACAACGAATGACACGATGTTTTCATATTGTTGTCACCGCTCCGACACAGCCTTAAAGCCGACGGTTGCTGTATCATGGAATGAGAAAAATATTCCATGATGGTTTTGAAAGGGGACTTACCAGATGAAAAAATGGATCGTCAGTATGGCAGCAGTCGGGATGATTTTCGCCTTGTCCGCGTGCGGAGCCAAAGAAACCCCGAAAGCTTCGGAGCAGGCCAACAGCAATCCGGCGGCTCAGCAGGTAAAATTGGTTGCCACGAACTTCCAGTTCGATCAGAAAGAATATAAAGTGAAAAAAGGCGAGGACGTTACGTTTTCGCTGGAAAACAAACAGGGCATGCATGCCGTGCAAATTAGCGGCGTAAACGTCGGGTTGGACAACAACAACAAGACCAAAACGGTAAAAATCGACAAGGCCGGCACCTACGATATCGTCTGCTCGCTTCCTTGCGGCCAAGGCCATGCGACGATGAAATCCACGCTTATTGTGGAATAAGGGTAGCCTGACGACAACTAATTCCAAAGCGGCTCCGTTTGTCCCGCGGGATGGACGGGGCCGTTTTTTATTTAATATAAAGGCTATGTTAAACTTTGTTGTTGATCTTTACGATAAGAAAACCGCCTCGTTGAAGAGGCGGCTTATTGAGCTATCTTACCCGTTTGTTGAGTCTCTTTAATTTGGTTTTGCATTGATTTCCGTTAAAGTTCATGCATCACGAAGTCCCACCGAGTTAAGGCAGCTTGCTGCCGGCTGCGATGCGGTTAGTCGGTGCGGATGTGTCCCGGCCATTACTTCCTCGTTCCTTGTTTCCGGGACCGAGGGTCGCCCAGACCCGGAGCGTGAATGCGGTGTTTATATGATGCACCCGACTTCTTCGAGATACTTTCACACTGCTTTTCTGTTTCTGTTTTTACTCTAGTAATGTATATTTCAGTTAAGTTTTCTTTTAAACGTCACTTATTTATTACCGAGTTGTTCCGCCAAACCGATTAGAAGTCCTTCATTTCCACGAATGTAGCAGAGCCGATACGAGTCCTCGTACTGAACCACTTCGCCAACGAGCTGAGCACCATGCTTAGTGAGTCTGGATACCATTTCGTCAATGTCTTCAACGGTGAACATGACCCGTAGATAACCGAGGGCATTTACAGGAGCAGTTCGGTGATCTGATACAGTAGGTGGGGAGAGAAATCGCGAAAGTTCAAGTCGGCTGTGGCCATCTGGGGTAACCATCATAGCAATCTCTACACACTGTGAACCCAGCCCGGTTACGCGACCAGCCCATTCACCTTCGACAGTAGCTCGCCCTTCGAGCTTCAAGCCAATCTCCTCGAAGAAAGAGATTGCGTCATCAAGGGATTCTACAACGATGCCAACATTGTCCATTCTTAGTAATTTGTTTTTTGCCATAGTTTTATCTCCTCATGTGTACAAATTTATTACCTGTCACAGTATAGTAAAATGTGAAATTTGGTTTTCGGATATGTCATATTAACTTTTATTCTCCAAGGAATCGTTGGAATGGACGAAACGTATTTCTTATTCTCCGAAAAGGACAAACGGAATATTGCCAATTGTAAGCAACGTAAACGCGGCGAAAAAGCCAAATATCGTGGTATTAGTAATCACCAAGTATGTGTACTCGTTAACGCTTCAGTTGGAATCTGCTTTAGAGCAGCAAGAATCTATGTCGCCAGTAAAACAAGGTGACGTGCGTGACTTCACCATTTTAACTGCTCTGCACATTTTCTCAGTGAATAACCCTCAATCATACATTCAATAAAGCGAATCCAAACCTGAGGTTTCCTCGTTGGTTTCAGAGGGGGGTATTTGTAAGGTTATTGAACGTTTGGCGACAGGACTTACAACGGTAACGTTGACGTTTAACCTCTCCAGTACGGAATCTTACAGCGTACTTCCCAAATCGCACAACACAATGGTTTTTGCAATGCAGGCAAACGAGTCCCTCTTTATGCTTCTGCTCTGGAATTTCATCAATCGCTCGAACCGGAACCGCCACACCCTTGGTTCGGAACTGCAAAAAGTAGATAAGCTCTCGCTTACCATTATCATCCAATGTATCAGCAAGTCTCTTCAGTTCATTTAAATCCATGGGTAAATCATCGCTGAACAGTGATATTTATTACCCTAATTATAGAACACTAGTTCGTATATATCAACAACAAAGTTTAACATAGCCCATATAAAAAAGGGCCTGCTCCGCAGCTTGGTTTATTCCAAGCGTGAAGCAAACCCTTTATTCAGTTATTCCATTCTGCGGCTTCAGGATTCCCCCGCTTTGACCCGGCCGCCTCGGTTGTTCCAAAGCTCTTGCAGCTTATCGGTCAAAATCGGCGTATGCTCTAGGACGTACGGGGTCAGCATGGAGTTTTTGAGCTGATTCTGCGCGCCGTCGTTCGGAATAACCGTCATGACATGGACGGCGATCACTGCGATGACCGCTGCTTCGGCAAAGCCGAGCGCCGCGCCGCTCCATTGGTTGGCCTGCTTGAGTCCCGGCGCTGCCGCCAGCCAGTTCAGCAGCCGCCCGCCGATGCTGAACGCGATTTTGACCCCGAAGAACAAGATCGCAAACGCCAACGCATTATACACGTAGGTGTCCAACTTCAAGCCTTTGGCTAGAAATTCATACTTCTGGTACGTTTCGTGCCCGGATAGCGCAAGCGTACTGCCCACCAACGGCGCCAGATCGGCATAAAAGAAAAAGGCAATCAAGTACGCGGCCACAAGACCGACGACCGATACCAGTTGGCCGATAAAGCCGCGCGCGAACCCTAGAACCGTTCCGACCGCGAGCACCGCCAGAACGGTGTAATCCAATCCGTTCATTCGCTATTCCTTCTCCACGAGCTCGATCCATTCGTTATATTCGATCTGGAGCTTCTCGTACTCGGATTTCAAGTTCTGCAATTCCTCGAATACTTGCTCCGCCTTCTCCTGATGCTGCCCGTATTCGGCCTGCAGCGCTTTGTGCAGTTTTACTTGTTCGGCGAGCTGTTCTTGAAGCTCATTGTACAGCTCGACCTGAAGCTCCAGCTCGTCCTTCTGCTCCGCCAGCTCGATCCGCAGCTGCGCTCCCTGCGCGGCTTGCTCGGTCAGCTCGGCGATTTTCGCTTCCTGCGCAGCCAGCCGCTGCTCCAGTGTCTCCCGTTCGCTCTGCACCGTTTGCTGCCGATCTTCTAGCGCGGCACACTGCTCCTGCAGGGCACGGCTCAGCTCAACGGCCGCTTCGCGTTCCTGACGCAGTTCGGCAAGCTCGCGTTCACGCTCGCCGAGAAGGCGCTGGAACTCCTCGTGACGCGACTCCTGCGCAGCCGCTGCTTCGCGCAGCCCCGCTTCTTGCTCGGCCAAACGCCGCGCCAGCTCGTCATGCTGCCCTTGCAGCTCGTCATGCTGCCCTTGCAGCTCGTCATAGAGCTCCTGATGCAGGCCAATCTCTTCCTCCTGCTCACGGATTTTAACCCGCAGCTCGTCGACCTGCGCCGCCTGCGTTTCGCTGCGCTGCTCCCGTTCGGCAAGCTCGCGCGTCAGCTCGGCCTCCCGCTCACTAAGCTGCTGTCCGAGCTGCGCAATGCGCGCCGCCAAGGCAGCCGCTTCTTCGTCGAACCGCTGCTTCGCTTCGGCCAGCTCGCTTTCCCGCCTCCGCTCCAGCGCTTCCAACTGCCGCCGCTGCTCTTCTTCGCGGGCCGCCAGCCGGGCATCGCTCTCGGCTGCCCGAGCCGCTAGCTCCGCCTGGCGCTGTTCTGATTCGGCCAGCTCTGCGATGCGCTTTTGCTCCAGCGTAACGAGCTTGTGCTGAAGCTCCGCTTCCTGGGCTACGCTGCGCTCCCGCAAAGCGGCCAGCTCGCCTTCGAGCTCGTTGTACAGCTCCTGCTGCAGCGTAAGCTCTTCTTCTTGCTCGCGCCGCTTTCCGCGCAGGGCTTCCAGCTCCGCCTGCAGGCCGTCGCCGCGCTGCAGTTGCTCGCGCGTCCTCTCCAGCTGCTCGCCAAGCTGCACCTCGAGGCGGCGCTTCTGTTCCATCAGCTCCGCCTCGCGAGCCGCTAGACGCTCGGCGTAGCTCGCTTCCGCTTCGTGCATCTGCTCCGCCAGCATCGCCTTTGCCGCGACTACTGCCTCGCGGCTGCGCTCCCGCTCGGCTGCGAGCTGCCGCTCCAGCTCCGCTTGCTGCGCTTTTGCCGCGGCTGCTTGCGCTTCCGCTTCGCGCGCCTGCTCCGCCAGCATCGCCTCTGCCGCGGCTGCCTCTGCGCGGCTCCGCTCCCGCTCGGCTGCGAGCTGCCGCTCCAGCTCCGCTTGCTGCGCTTTCGCCGCGGCTGCTTGCGCCTCCGCTTCGCGCGCCTGCTCCGCCAGCATCGCTTCCGCTACGGCCGCTTCCTCGCGGCTGCGCTCCCGCTCGGCTGCGAGCTGCCGCTCCAGCTCCGCTTGCTGCGCTGCTACCGCGGCCGCTTTCGCCTCCGCTTCGCGCGCCTGCTCCGCCAGCATCGCCTCCGCCGCGGCTGCCTCTGCGCGGCTGCGCTCCCGCTCGGCCGCGAGCTGCCGCTCCAGCTCCGCTTGCTGCGCTGCTACCGCGGCCGCTTTCGCCTCCGCTTCACGCGCCTGCTCCGCCAGCATCGCCTCCGCCGCGGCTGCCTCTGCGCGGTTGCGCTCCCGCTCAGCTGCGAGCTGTCGCTCCAGCTCCGCTTGCTGCGCTGCTGCCGCGGCCGCCTGCGCCTCCGCTTCGCGCGCCTGCTCCGCCAGCATCGCCTCCGCTGCGGCTGCCTCTGCGCGGCTGCGCTCTCGCTCGGCCGCGAGCTGCCGCTCCAGCTCCGCTTGCTGCGCTTTCGCCGCTGCCGCCTGCGCTTCCGCTTCGCGCGCCTGCTCCGCCAGCAGTGCCTCCGCTGCGGCCGCTTCCTCGCGGCTGCGCTCCCGCTCAGCCGCGAGCTGTCGCTCCAGCTCCGCTTGCTGCGCTTTCGCCGCTGCCGCTTGCGCTTCCGCTTCGCGCGCCTGCTCCGCCAGCAGCGCCTCCGCTGCGGTTGCCTCCTCGCGGCTGCGCTCCCGCTCGGCCGCGAGCTGCCGCTCCAGCTCCGCTTGCTGCGCTTTCGCCGCGGCCGTCTGCACCTCCGCTTCGCGCGCCTGCTCCGCCAGCTTCGCCTCGGCCGCGGTCGCCTGCTCCCGAAGCTCGCGTTCCTTCGCTTCGCTCAGCTCCTGCAGCTCGTTATAAAGCGCCACCTGCAGCTCGATCTCCTGCTGCTGTCCGGAAAGCTGCTCCTGCAGCCCGTCGAGTTGGTCACTCAGCTCGGCGTACTGCTGTTCCCGCTCCGCGAGCCGCTTCACCGTCTCGCCGCGAGCCTGCTCGGTTGTCTGCAGTTGCTGCTCCAGCTCGTTTGCGCGCTTCTCCTGCGCCGTCAGCCGCTCCTGCGTCTGACGCTCTGCTTCCGCCTGCTTGCTCAGCTGCGCTTCCTGCGAAGCAATCTTCGCCCGCAAACCGTCCCGCTCCTTGGCCTGCTCGGCTGCCCGTCGCTCAAGCTCCTGCTTCGCCTGCTCCAACTCGCGGATCCGCTGTCCGCGGCGTTCCGCTTCCTGCGCTTCGGCTGCGCAACGCCCCTCGAACTCGCGTGCCCGCTCCAGCGTCTCGGCCAGCTTGCGTTCCAGCTCGCCGCTCAGCTCCAGTTGGCCGTTCAACCGTTTCCGGCTTTCGGCGAGCTCGCTATCGAGCGTGGACAAACGGTCGCGAAGCGGTTCCAGCTCGGCCCGCAGCGCTGCCGCTTCCGCCTCGGCGCGTTCCCGCGAAGCCTGCTGCTCTCCGCGCTCCGCTTCGAGCTTGGCCAGCCGGTCACGCTCCGTCTCCAGCTCCTGCTGAAGCTGCGCATGCCGCTCGCTTAACCGTTCCAGCTCTTCGCTCGCCTGCTCGAGCTGCCGCTGCCGCTCCAATACCGACTCAAAATCCTGACGCATCCGGCTCCATTCGTCCGCCATATTGACGGCCGCGAGCACTGCGATTTTAGGCAAATCAAGCCGCGGGCTGCTCTCCGCGATCTTGTGCATTTGATCGTTCACCAGAGCGGCCATTTGCTTTATATAGGAAGGGCTGGATTTCGAAACCAGCTTGTACTGGGTACCATAAATATCGACGGTCATCCGAACTTTCTCTTCACCGCTCATGCGCCTTGCTCCCCTTTCCAAAACACAAAAAAAGATTCTCCGTATCCTATAGACTTCGATACGGAGAATCGCTTTTCCTGCTGTCTTTTTCAGACTTTTGCCGGACAAAAGACAAGGGAATTATTTCCTGAGCTCAGCGCCAAATCCTTCCTCAAGGGCCGCTACGACACGGCCATGCAGCTCGCTGACCTCTTCGTCGGTCAACGTCCGCTCCAGAGTGCGGTAGACCAGCGAAATGGCCACGCTTTTCTTATCCGCGCCAAGCCGCTCGCCCGTGTAAATGTCGAACACCTGGATCGATTCGAGCAGGCTGCCTGCGGTTTCCCGCGCCTTCGCGAGCAGATCGCCGACAGGAACGCTGCGGTCCACGACGAGCGCCATATCCCGCCCGATTGCCGGGAAACGAGGCAGCGGACGGTAAGCAAAGCTTTCGCTTGCCAATTGAGCGAGCGTATCTAGCTCTACTTCAAGGACATACGTGTCCACGAGGTCCTTTTGCTGCTGAAGCGACGGGTGAAGCTGGCCGATCGTTCCGATGGCCCGGCTGCCGCTCGCCGTTTCGACAACGATCCGCGCCGTCCGTCCCGGATGGAAGCCTTCCGGCTGGGCAGCCTCGTACCGGACGCCGTCGATTCCGAGATAAGACACTCCCCCTTCGAAAATGCCCTTCAAATCGTAAAAGTCGACATCGGCCGGCTTATCGGTCCAATGCAGCTCGCTTCGTTTGCCGGTCAGGAGGATGGCAAGCTGCAGCTTTTCCTCCGGAAGACGGCTCAACTGTGCATCTCCGGTAACGAATACGCGGCCGATTTCGAACACGGCGACGTCATCCTGATTCCGGTTCCGGTTATAAACTGCCACATCGAGCAAATGCGGGATTAAGCTCGTACGCAGCACGCTGCGGTCCTCACTCATCGGCATCGCCAAAGCAATCGGCTTCGCGTCCGGGTAAGCACCCGTATATTGGCGGATTTGCTCCGGATGCGTGAACGTGTACGTAATCGCCTCGTGCAGGCCGCTTCCCGTCAGCAGCGTCCGCGTCAAGCGGCGGATCGCCTGCTCCCGGGTAAGCGCGCCCGGCGTCGTGACCACGTTCATCAGCGTGGTCGGAATGTTGTCGTAGCCGTGCAGACGGGCCACTTCCTCGATCAAATCGACGGCGCGGGTAATATCGCCGCGGCGGCTCGGCACATGCACCAGCAGTCCGTCCTGCTCCAGCGGCTCGACCGTGAAGTTCAACCGTTCGAAGATCGCTTTTACTTCTTCAACCGACAGCTCCGTGCCAAGATACCCGTTGATGCGGCTTACGGTCAACTCAATTTGCACCGGCTTGCGCTCTCCCGCTACCGCTTCGACGATACCGGACGCCACTTGGCCGCCGGCCAGCTCGGCGATGAGAGCCGCCGCGCGGTTCAGCGCCGGAATAACCGCTTCCGGATTCGCTTCCTTCTCGAAGCGCAGCGACGCTTCCGAACGAAGTCCGAGCTGACGCGACGTTTTGCGGACCGAGGAGCCGGCAAAGTTGGCGGACTCCAGCAGGATGCGCGTCGTTCCGTCCGATACTTCAGAGTTCGCGCCGCCCATGACGCCCGCGATCGCGACCGGCTTCACCCCGTCGGTGATCAGCAGCATATGCGGCTCCAAGGTCCGCTCCGCATCGTCCAGCGTCACGAGCTTCTCGCCTTCACGAGCGAGCCGCACGTCGATATGGCCGTTGTTCAGCTGATCCGCATCGAAAGCGTGCAGAGGCTGGCCGTATTCGAACATGACGAAGTTGGTCACATCCACGATATTGTTGATCGGACGCACGCCGGCAGCCATCAGGCGGTTTTGCAGCCAAAGCGGCGACGGGCCAATTTTTACGCCTTCGATCAGACGCGCCGCGTAATGCGAGCATTGCTCTTTGGCCGAAATTTCCACGGAAATCCGGTCCGCCGCTTTGACGGCTGCCGCGCTGTCGTTCAAGCCCGCTTCCGCATCCGGCAGCTTCACCCCGCGGCCCAGAATCGCCCCGATCTCGTAGGCTGCGCCCAACATGCTGAGGCAGTCGGAACGGTTCGGCGTCAGGTCGAAGTCCATCACTTCGTCGTTCAACGCAAGAACATCGAGGATGCTTGCGCCGATCTGCGTATCCTCCGGCAGCACCAGAATGCCTTCTTGAATTTCCTTCGGCAGCAGCTTGTCGTTCAAGCCAAGCTCCTTGGCCGAGCAGATCATGCCTTGCGACTCGACGCCGCGCAGCTTTGCCCGCTTGATGACGAGACCGTCCGGCAGCTTCGCGCCGACGATGGCGACAGGCACCTTTTGCCCTGCGGCTACGTTTTTGGCTCCGCATACGATTTGCAGATCCTCGCCTTGGCCTACATCGACGATACAGACACTTAGTTTATCGGCGTCGGGATGCTTTTCGCGCGATTTGACGAAACCGACAAACACCTGCGACACGCCTTTGTTGCGGCTTTCCACGATATCGACTTCAATGCCGCTGCGGGTCAGCTTCTCCGCCAGCTCGGCGGCCGAATAGCCGCTGACATCCACATACTGCGACAACCATTGGTAAGATACTTTCATGATTTAGCCCACGCTCCTCTCGCTTACAAATGCACGAACTGCTTCAAGAAGCGCAGATCGTTCGTATAGAAATGCCGGATATCTTCAATGTCGTACTTCAGCATAGCCACCCGCTCGACGCCGAGGCCGAACGCAAAGCCGCTGTATACTTCCGGGTCGTAGCCCGCCATCTCCAGCACGCGCGGATGCACCATGCCGGAGCCGAGAATTTCGAGCCAGCCCGTATGCTTGCACACCCGGCAGCCTTCGCCGCCGCACATCGCGCAGGTAACGTCGACCTCCGCGCTCGGCTCCGTGAACGGGAAGAAGCTCGGGCGCATCCGGATTTGCGTCTGCTTCCCGAACAGCTCCTGCACGAACTGCAGCAGCGTCCCCTTCAGATCGCTCATGCGGATGCCCTTGTCGATCACGAGACCTTCGATCTGCGTGAACATGTGGGAATGCGTCGCATCGTCGTCGTCGCGGCGGTATACGCGTCCTGGACAGATGATTTTGACAGGCACATGGCCTTTCATTTTCTCCATCGTGCGGACCTGCACCGGAGACGTGTGCGTACGCATCAAAATTTCATCGGTAATATAGAACGAATCCTGCATGTCGCGGGCCGGGTGGTTTTTCGGCAGGTTGAGCGCTTCGAAGTTGTAGTAATCCTGCTCCACCTCGGGACCTTCGGCTACCGTATAGCCCATCCCAATGAAAATGTCCTCGATCTCCTCGATCACTTTGCTGATCGGATGCACGGCGCCGCGCGCCGCCGGACGCCCCGGCAAAGTCACGTCGATCCGCTCCGCCGCAAGCCGGGCATTCGTCTCCGCCTCGTTGTATGCCGCCTGTTTTGCTTCGATAACTTCCTCAATCGCGCCGCGAACCTCGTTAGCCACCTGACCGATGACCGGACGCTCCTCCGCGCTCAAAGCACCCATCCCGCGTAAAATTTCCGTCAGCGGGCCTTTTTTGCCCAAATACTTGATCCGAAGGTCGGCAAGCTGCTGCTGGTTTTCCACTTGGGCCAGCTCGCGCAGCGCTTCTTCCTTCAGTGTAAGCAATCGTTCTTTCATGCCTGCATTCCCTCCTTGTATGATTTCCGCCTGCGCCGTGTCCGCGAACGCAAAAAAAGGCTTTTCCATCCCGGTAAGGGACGAAAAAGCCGTGGTACCACCCTTGTTTCAGAAGACAGGCTAAGCCGCCTGAAGTCTTCTTCCTTCATTGAACGTAACGGTTCGGGAACTTGCGTTCTGGACCGGTTCCTCCTACTTGCCGACGGCCGGATGGACCGCGCGGTTTCAAAGGACTGCTCAGGAGCGAACTTCAGCAGCCTGGTTCTTCGGACACGCTCTCAATCTCCGGCGTCTCCTCCCTGTCAAGAGGCACTGCTTACTTTTCTCCGTCAACGCATTTGGCAGTATTCAGTATATGAAAAGTATTATATGCAAACGAGCGGCCGAATGCAAGCGCAAACGGCGCAGTTCACAGCATGTTCATGTGAGAAGTAAGATGACAGTGGAGTTATGAACGGTCCTCGATGGAGGAGATTTTTCCGTCATAAAAAGCAAACTGCGAGGAGCCCCGTAATTTGATAAGCTCGCCAGCCTTCGGCCCGCCCGGGAGATCGGCAGCGAGCGTGCCCTCGTAGTCGATTTCAACTTCAACATGGTCCTCGTGAAAACCGAAGCTCAGCACCTTTTGACAGCGGCTCTCGAATATAGCGGCCGATTGCACGGCCAAACTTCTAAACGCTTCGACGCCCGCCGTCTCCGTCGTCACCTCGCCGTTCGATACGTTGCGAAACCGGACCTCCTCGTGCAAAAGCGACACTATACCGTCAACATCAAAGGAATTGTAATACTGGATGTACGCGCGGATCATCGCTTCTTTTTGCTCGTTGTTCATAGAATAGGCCTCCTCTTCGATTGTGTATGAAATTCGACCACGCAAAAAAAGGCTTTTCCATCCCGGTAAGGGACGAAAAAGCCGTGGTACCACCCTTGTTTCGGAAGACCTGCTAAACCGCCTGAGTCTTCCTCTTCATTGAACGTAACGGTTCGGGAACTTGCGTTCGGACCGGTTCCCCCTACTTGCCGACGGGTCGGATGGACCGCGTTGGTTTCAAAGGACTGCTCGGGAGCGAACTTCGGCAGCCTGATTCTTCGGATACGCTCTCAATCTCCGGCGTCTCCTCCCTGTGAAGAAGCACTGCTTACTTTTCTCCGTCAACGCATTTGGCGTATGGAATTAATGGGTATTATAAGCAATCGGCGGGAAAGCGGCAAGCGGAAAATGATCCGGTCACAAAAAAAATCGCTGCATCGTCTTAGGAGTGTAAACAAACAGAAAACAAAACCAAAGGAGCGGATTTCCATGAAAGTAAGAATGAATCATTACGAAGTGAACCCGAAAGCGTATGAAACGATGCTCGGCTTGGAGAAATTTGCCGCAAGCAGCGGGCTGGACCACACGCTCTACGAGCTGATCAAAATCCGGGCGTCGCAGATCAACGGCTGCGCTTTTTGCCTGGATATGCATACGGAGGCGCTGCTGAAAGTGAGCGGCAACGAACGCCGAATTCATCTCATTAGCGTTTGGCGGGAAGCGCCATTTTTTACTGAAGCGGAGCGGGTCGCTCTTGAGCTGACGGAAGCGGTGACGCTGATCTCGGACGGCGGAGTACCGCAAAGCTTGTACGAGCGGGTACGCGAGCATTTCGACGAGAAACAGTATGTCGCGCTGATCATGGCTATCGTAACGATCAATGGCTGGAACCGGCTTGCCATCTCCACCGGTATGTTCCCGGGCTGCCTCGACCCGCAGTCGGGCAAGTAAAATGGTGAAACGTATCAAGTCCGTCGGCGAAAAATATATTTTGACCGATTATGTGGACGGCTGGTACGTGTATTGGGGATACGAAGGTTCGCTTGACGATATCGCTAAGCGTCTGGCCGACGCCGGTGTTTTGATCGGGTAGGTTCATAAAAGGATAGAGCAGCAGACTTGTTTCTGCCGCTTCTATCCTTTTTCCCATTTTTAGCAGCCGCACGACGACGACTTCCGGGTCTTCCGCCCGTTTGACCGCATCGATCATGACGTGCCCGGACGCGGCCACTAGCAAGGAAAGCAGCGACAAGGCGCTCCCCTCCGGCTTGCTGTACACGTCCCCCTTTTCAACTCGCAGATCTCTGTGCCGGAATAAGGCTGTCGCAAATTCGTAACATAGGGCGGTTGAAAACAGCCAGATTCTGAATTACTGTAAAAAAGAAACCATTTGGTCTTTTTTATCCATTCTCACGCTACAAGAGCCATTATACCGATTAGCGCAGAAAGAGCTGCGGCTCGATACCATTTTTACCGAAACACCACCGGGACTTGCCAGGATTGAATGTATAAAAAGGGGGCTTTTCCAATGAACAGTACGCCAGAAGAAGAAAAAAACGCAGCCGGGGAGAACCGCCCGGAGGCGGGGAGTGAATCGATCAGCCGTCGCGAGATGCTGAAACTGACTGCCATTGCCGGAACCGGCGTTGTGCTGGGCATGAGCGGGATGGCAACCCTAATGTCTCTTAAGCGCGCCGATCCTGGCCCGGGCTTCGGCATGTCGGCGACGAAGCCTCAAGCGGATGCCGGCGATGCCATCCCATTTTACGGTCCGCAGCAGGCCGGGATCGTCACTCCTCAGCAGCAGTACGTATGCTTCGCCGCATTCGATATTTTGCATCAGGATGCCGGTCAGCTAATGAAATTATTGCAAGAATGGTCCGCGGCCGGCGCTCTCATGACAGCCGGGAAACCTCTGAAAGAAAGCGGAAACGTCACCTCGACCCCGGCGGATACCGGAGAAACGAAGGGGCTTTCCCCCTCGAAGCTGACTCTCACATTCGGGTTCGGGCCCACGTTGTTCCAAAGCAACGGCAAAGACCGCTTCGGCCTCGCCTCCGAACAGCCGGCCGAGCTATCCGAAATTCCAACCATGCCCGGCGACCGGCTCAACCCGCAATGGAGCGGCGGAGATATCGGGGTGCAAGCATGCGCGGACGATCCGGGCGTCGCTTTCCATGCGATCCGCAACTTGGCCAAAACCTCCAAAGGCACCGCGGCGATCCGGTGGGTTCAGAACGGCTACATCGGAGCCCCTGACGGGCAGACGCCGAGAAATCTTTTTGGGTTCAAGGACGGCACGGCCAACCGCGAGCTCGATTCGGATGCGGCGAGATCGCAGCACGTTTGGGTAGCGCCGTCCGACGCGCCCGCATGGATGGCGAACGGCACTTATTTGGTCGCGCGCAAGATCCGCATGTTTCTGGAGCCGTGGGACCAAGCAACGCTGGCCGAGCAGGAGATCACCTTCGGCCGGTTGAAGGAGAGCGGCGCTCCTTTCGGCAAAAAGAACGAATTCGACCCGGCTCCGCTGAGCCAATTTCCGGCGAGCTCGCATGTATGGCTGGCCCGCAGCGCGGGAACGAAAATGCTTCGCCGGGCTTATTCCTACGTCGACGGAATCAATGCTGGGACAGGCGAGTGGGAAGCCGGCCTCTTTTTTATGAGCTTTCAGCGGAGCGTCAAGCAGCAGTTCATCCCCATGCTATCCCTGCTGGCGAAGCTGGATGCGCTCAATAAATTCACAGCGCACGTATCCAGCGCCGTATTCGCTTGTCCGCCGGGTGCGGGAGAAGGCGGATTTGTCGGCGAGACGCTGCTTCGCTCCGGGAATCGTTAATTCCGGTGCGAACTCCTCTGTCGCAGGAAAACGAGGCGGGGCCGTTTTATCGGATCGTATTGCGGGTATGTAATATACGTAACGATATGTAGGCCGTATGAAACCTGCCAAAAAACCACTCACGACGGAGTGGCTTTAATATTTTCATATATTTACGCTAAGCGGCAAGACTAATCAGATTGCCGTCAGGGTCCTGAACGATTGCGTAGCGCTCTCCCCAGAAACCATCCAACGGCTCGCGATGTCCGATGTATCCATGCTCCGTCAATTGACGGTACAGCTCGTCCACCGCTTCGCGGCTGGCGCACTGAAAGGCGAGCTCGATTCGATATCCGGAAGGCTCTTCCCAGCTACCATAAACTACTTGCGCCGATTCCCGTGTGGCCACGGCCAAGCGAAGCCCGTTGTGTTCCACCTCGACGTGCTTTTCTTCGTCGGCGCTTTTCGGTATTTCCAAACCCAACATGCGGTAGAAATCCAAAGCCTTTCTCATATCCTTCACGAAAATCCCGATTCTTTTCAATTTAACCGCCATGCTTCACCACTCCAATCGTTGCGATTTGGTTTTCTTTTCACCCTCCTATCATATATCTTATATGGACAGTCAAAATAGTAAAAAACGGACTTCTTCAGCCCTTTTTCGTAATTCGTTTTAGCGGCAGCCCGTAATAACGTGCAAAGTCTTTGGCAAAATGCGACTGATCATAGTAACCGTATTTCAGCGCCAGGTCGGTCAAGCTGGAATAGCCGCCGCTAGAAAACTCCTGCAATAAGCTTTGAAACCGAACGATTCCCAGCATCTCCTTCGGGCTCACGCCGAGTTCCCGAACAAATGCCCTTCTTAGATGCCGTTCGCTGAAATTAACTTTTTCGGCCAAATCCGTTACGGACAGATTCCCTTTGAATTCGTACATATATTGCGTGCTTTGGTACACTAGGGAAGGGGTAGACATATCGCTGCAAGCCAGCATTTGGCTTAGTTTGCGTTCAACGATTGCAATAATGTCCGAAGCGGTATTTGCGGCCATTATTTCTTCGGCCATAAGCCGCCCATCAACGCCCCAGATCTCTTCCAGAAAAACATGGCGTCCAACAAACGCCGAGAGCGGATATTTTAAAAAAGCCCGGGCCGACTCCGAATATAACCGGATGCCGAACACCGAACGCGCTTTGGTGAAATGTAAAACTTTGTAACGGGTCGATAGCCCATCGACAAACGCGGCCTTTCCGTAAGAGGGGGAATGAAGATCCACGATAATATGGACACAGCCGTCCGGGAGGATCCGATGCCATGGATTCCCGGCGCCGGCCTGAAAATCCATTGTCCAATAACAAGCAATATGCGATGCTAACTGACGGCTCGGCACATATTCCCGGTAGATGTACCCCGGATGATGCAGCTCCGGCTGCAATTTTGGCGATTGTACAGGACGATAGGAATACATCATTTCAACCTTCCTTTGCCACTCTAACGCTTCCAAAATTTTTCGTTGTTTGGAGCTGAGTACAATGACGGGTGCTTAGCTGACTGGCAATGGTTTGATCCACCGAGACGTTTACTAAGTCTCTTAAGCATACATGCACAAAACGATTTTGTCAGCAACGCCACAGCGTTATCTTACATTATGATTATCTAATTGAGCCATCGTGTACCAGTTAATTTTCGATGAGAAAAGAGGTGAGATTTCGTGCTTATCCAGACGGTTGTTTTGGTGCTGACGCTGCTTCTCGCTCCGGTCGTCTCCTCCCTGCCACCAGGTTCTTATTCAAAGACCCTATCCCTAGACGAGCCGGGTGTAAAGGGGACCGATATGGTATCGCCGGACGAGACAAAAAAGATGATTGCCAAACAAGCGGAAGCCGTCCTTAAAGCACTCAAGCATCAAGATATGAACCAACTTCAGCCGTACATCCATCCGAAAAAAGGTGTCCGGTTCTCCCCGTATGCCACAGTCGATGTAAAGCACGATTTGGTTTTTAAAGCCGAGCAGCTTAAGCCGCTCCCTCAAGACAAAACCGTGTATACTTGGGGGACCTATGACGGCAGTGGCGCTCCGATTCAGCTGACGTTCCCGGATTATTACAAACGTTTCGTGTACGACCGGGATTATGCGCAGCCGGAAAAAATCGGGTACAACGAGCTCGTGATGCAGGGCAACTCGGTCATTAACATTCGTGAGGCGTATCCGAATTCGATCTTTGTCGAGACCCATTTCAGCCGCGATGCGGACCATAACGAAATGGGCTGGAGCAGTTTGAGGCTCGTTTTCCAACAGCACGCTGAGGCTTGGTATTTGGTCGGCATCGTTCATGACCAATGGACGATTTAACATTTTGACGATGCCATATACGCCAAAAAGGGCCAATCGACGTGTCGTGCGACAGACCGCCGGTTAGCCCTCTTTTTGCATTCTATTGACTGTAGGCTTCGCAGCATTCCAGCCAGCGCGCCACGATGCCGGGGTTCGAAGCAAAATGCAAGTGCGTGTAGCCGGCTACCGTCCGATGGAGCAGGCAGCCGTCCTTTTTCGCGCCGCGCAGTCCCTTTGTCTCGTAAGCGTGAGGCAGCTCCGACTGCGGCTCGTAGACCGAGTAATGGAATTCGTGCCCGCGGGCCGTCTCCCCTGCGGGCAGCAAAAAGTTGCCTTCCGCCCCCGTGACTTCCCGTAGTCCGAGCGCCGCCAGCTTCGTCTGCATCGTCACTTGACCCGGGACGAGGCCCAGCATCGGGTAACTTCTCCCCTGCGTATCTCCGATCGCTCCGGTCAAATACATAAAGCCCCCGCATTCGGCCAGCGTCGGAAGCCCGCTCTCCACGGCGCTGCGGATCGAGTCGGTGACCTGCGTCTGCGCGCTTAGCCGTTCGGCGAACTCCTCGGGGAATCCGCCGCCGATATACAAGCCCTGCACATCTTTCGGCAGCGGCTCGCCCGCCAGCGGCGAGAAATAGACAAGCTCCGCCCCGTACAGCTCCAGCAGCTCCAAATTTTCCGGGTAATAAAAATGAAATGCGGCGTCCCGGGCGACCGCCATCCTTACATGGTAACGGTGGGACGGCTCGGCGAACAAGCGCGGCTGCGGGACGGCCGGAGGCTCGGACGCTTGCGCCAGCTCCAGCAGACGGTCCATATCGACCGTCTGATCGATCCGGTCGGCCAGCGCTTCAAACAAGCCGCCGAGCTCCCCGCGCTCGATGGACGGCACCAGACCCAGATGCCGTTCGGGGACGGAAAGTGAGTCCTCCCGCTTCATGTATCCGATAACGGGAATGCCGCATTCCTGCTCGATCGCTTCCTTCACGATCCGGTAATGCCCGTCGCTGCCGACTTTATTGGCGAATACGGCGGCGATGCGGGCGCGCGGTTCAAGGCACTGGAAGCCTTTGACGATGGCTGCGGCGCTGCGGGCCATGCTCTGGCAGTTCACGACGAGCAAAACGGGACAATCCAGCAGCAGGCTGATTTCCGCCGTGCTTCCCGTATTGGACAACGGATCTTTGCCGTCGTAAAATCCCATCACGCCTTCGATGATCGAAATATCCGCATCACGGGAAGCCCGGGCGTAAATTTCCTTCACCGTGTCCGGGGTCAGCATCCAGCTGTCCAAATTGCGGGACGGTCTCCCCGTCACCGCTTTATGATACGTCGGATCGATATAGTCCGGGCCGCATTTGAAGCCCTGCAACGTCATTCCCCGGCGGCGAAGCGCCGCCATGAGTCCTAGGGTAACGGTCGTTTTGCCCGCTCCGCTTCCCGTTCCGGCAACGACGAGGCTTCGGTGCGCTCTAGATTCGCTCATGAGGTTTATCGGCTCCTTTCCGCTGCAAAGCTGAAATTTCCGTTTTTGTGCTTCCGTACAGCAGCCGCGCGCGTGGTTACTTCCCAAACGCCAGGAGGCCGACGGAAATCGTTACGTTGCCGCTTTTCTTTTTGGTCAGCACGAGCCGGTCCGCGCCGGTGTACCGTTTGGCCGCGGGCTCGCTGACTCCGTAAGCGCCGGTAAACTTGAACACCGTGTCCGACGGCTCTTCCATCGGCATCTCGTTTAATTCGCCCGGCGTATAGCATTCGAGGGACCATCCGTATTTGGCGCAGACGGCGAGCAGCCCTTCCTCGTCCTTCTTCAGATCGATCGTGCAGACCGCTTTGACACTGCGGATCGAGAAGCGCAGCTCTTCGAGCGTCTCGCGGATCACCGCTTCGATCTCCTCCGCCGCCGTTCCACGGTTGCAGCCGATGCCGAGCGCGATCACCTTCGGCCGGTACAGCACGCCGTTGGCGAGAATCGCTTCCTCGTCGGCCTCCAGCAGCCGGTGCGTGACGACTAACGCCGCCTGTGGCTCGTCGGCCAACGCGCTCCGCACGTCGCCGTACACCCGGATCGTCTGCGGCAGCGGCGTGTCGTACAGCCACCAGTCCGGCTCACCGGACTCTTGGACGACGGCTACGCGCTCTTCGTTGACGACGGAAGCGCTGACCGGCGTCAGCTTGTCGGCCGATTCCCACGTCCAGCCGAAGCGGCGACCGAACAGGTCGACGGCGATCGTCTTCTGCACGTCCGACGCGGTCGTCAGCACGGGTCTCGCGCCCAGCGCCGCCGCCACCTCGCGCGTCAGCTCGTTCGCACCGCCGAGATGGCCGGACAGCACGCTGATGACGTGCTCCCCTTTATCGTCGATGACGACGATGCCTGGGTCTTTCTTTTTGTCCTCCAGCAGCGGCGCGATCATCCGGACTACCGCGCCCAGCGAGATGATGCAAATGATGCCCTTGTACGCCGGGAACAGCGCGGGAAACAGCAGCCGCACGCTGCCCTCGAACAATTGGATGCCTTTGGCCGCCTCGTCGCCTCTCGCGAATTTGGACATGTAATATACGTCCGCATGGGAAAACGTGCTCTGCAAACGGCGCGCCAGCTCCACGCCGTGCTTCGTAATCGCGATGACGGCGTAATCGCCGCTCAAGCGGACCGTGGGGATTACGCCTTCTTGCAGAACAATGGGCTGAGCTTCGCTTGCTGCAGCTTCTGGCGAGTTGCTTGCCGCTCCTTTCGAAGCTGCGATCGATGCCGTCACCATCCCGTTCCGCTCTCCGTCTCCGCCCTTTGCGCTCATTATTCCTTCACTCCTTTGCGGTAACCGTGAGTGAACGTTTTATCGTACAGCTTGGAGCGGTATTCGTCCTTCTCGTGGATATTCGGGTCAAGCGCCCACCCGGCCAAAATCATCGCATGCGAGCGGATGCCGTTCGTCCGCATATCCTCGTCCAGCTTCTCCAGCGTCGTGCGGATGATCAATTGATCCGGCCATGTCGCCCGCTGCACGACCGCTACCGGTGTATCGAGGCTCCATCCGGCTTCGGTCAGCTCGCGCACGACTTTTTTGGTCAGCGTTGCGCTAAGGAACAGCGCGATCGTACAGTGATGCGACGCCAGCTCCTTCAACTGCTCGCGGTCCGGCACCGGGGTGCGTCCCTCGGCCCGCGTCAAAATCAGCGTCTGCGTCAGATCCGGGATCGTCAGCTCCGCGCCGACCGCGGCTGCGGACGCAAACACCGAGCTGACGCCCGGAATGATCTCGCAGGAGATGCCTTCTTTGGCGAGCAGCGCCTTTTGCTCCATGATCGCCCCGAACACCGCCGGATCGCCGGTATGCACCCGGGCGACGAGCTTGCCCGCTTTGACGCGGTCGGTCATGACCGCGACCATGTCCTCCAGGCTCATGCCTGCGCTTTGCAGAACCTCCGCCCCCGGCTTCGCCCGGGCAATCAGTTCCTCATTAACGAGCGAATCCGTATACAGCACGACGTCCGCTTCCTGCAGAATGCGAAGTCCTTTGACGGTGATCAAATCCGGGTCGCCTGGACCTGCTCCGATAATATAAATTTTCATCTATTTTCTCACCACCATCAGCGTCAAATATTCCAACTCCCGTCCGGCCAGCTCCTCAATGTTGCGCCAGATCAGCTCCTCCGCAGAGGTTACTTTGGTCAAGACGGCCGCCTTGTCGACCAGCCCCAGATCGCGCAGCACGGTCAGCATCAGGTCGATGACCTTCGCTACCTTGATGAATACGACGCAATCGTGCGTTTCAATCGCCCGGCGCATCGCATCGTAATCGTCGGTCGCCGGGATGACAGCCACCTGCTCGTCTCCGTCCGCCAGCGGCAGACCGAGCCTTGACGCAGCGGCAAGCACGGACGAGATCCCAGGTATGGATACCGCTTCCACCTCGGGATGACGCTCCTTCATGAGCCGCATCAGGTGAATGTACGTGCTGTACAGCATCGGATCGCCTTCCGTGACGAACGCGACATTTTTTCCTTGGCTGAGATAGCCCCATACCGTGTCGACCGTCTTGTTCCACTTCTTTTCCAGCGCTTCGCGGTCCTTCGTCATCGGGAAGGTCAGGCCGACCATTTCCTTCTCCCGGGTGTCGACGTACAGCTCCGTAATCGCCAAAGCGTAGCTCTTGGCCCCGGATTTTTTGCGGGGGTAGGCGATCACCGGCGATTCCTTCAGCAGGCGGAACGCCTTCACCGTAATCAGCTCGGGATCCCCCGGCCCTACGCCCAATCCGTACAACGTGCCCAGCTTACTCATCCGTTCCGTCCTCTCCTTTATCCGTCCGCTTCCGCGCTGCAATGATGTATACCGGATTCAAGCTTTCAAACCGCGTCATGTCCAAAATCGGCTTGCTGCGGCTCACCTGGGTCAGCGTTATGTCCGTTACGAACCCTTCCGCGGCAAAAGCCTGCGCCGCGGCGGACAAATTCTCGATCGTCACCGCGTTCAGCACGATCCGCCCTTCCGGCTTCAGCCGGGCACAGCATACGGAGAGCAGCTCGCGCAGCTCGCCGCCGCTGCCGCCGATAAAGACCGCGTCGGGATCTGGAAATTGCTCCAGCCCTTGCGGCGCTTTGCCGTGCACAGCGGTAATGTCCGTACGGAATTTACGGGCGTTCTCGTGAAAATTGTCCAAATCGCCCTCGTTCTTCTCGATGGCGTACACCGCGCCTTCGCGGCATATTTTCGCCGCTTCAATCGCGACCGAGCCTGTGCAGGTGCCAATGTCCCAGACGACGCTATCCCGCTTCAACTGCAGGGCAGCCAAGCTAAGCACACGGACTTCCTTTTTCGTGATGAGCCCTTTGTCCGGCTTCCTTTGCGCGAACTCTCCATCCTCGATGCCGAGCGCCCAGCGCGGCTGCGCGGCGTCTTTGCGCATCCGCAGCACGACGACATTGAGCGGCGAAAAATACGCCTGCGCCGTATCCGCCAGCTCCTGCAGCCCGAACCAGCCCGTCCGCTCGCCCGGTCCGCCGAGGTTCTCGCCGACGAACACGTCGTATTCGGTCATGCCGTAATTGAGCAAATAGCGCGCAATCGCCCCCGGCGTATTGTGCTCGTCCGTGAGCAGCGCCACCTTCTTCGCGCCGTCGATCCGCTGCGCTAACCCTTGTATGCTGCGTCCGTGCGCGCTGACGACTACGGCGTCCTGCCAACTCTCGCCCATCCGCGCAAAAGCAAGCTGCAGTGAGCTCACCTGCGGGTAAACCTCCACCCGCCCGGGCAGCTTGCCAGCCAAATAACCTCCGATCCCGTAAAACAACGGATCGCCCGAAGCCAGCACCACCGCGTTCCGGGTTTCCGACCTCAGGCGCTCCGTCAGCTCGGACAGCCCGCTTTTGAGTACGACCTTTTCAGCGGCGGTATCGACAAAAAAATGCAGCTGCCGCTCCCCGCCGATCAATAGCTCGGCTTGCCGAATCCGGTCGAGATATGCCTGCGGCAAACCCGCCGCTCCGTCGTCGCCAATCCCGATCACTGCGATTTTCTCTCCCATTCGTGATACCCCTTTCCTTCTCGCTCTCCTGCCTGCCGGAGTCCGAGTCCGGTCAATCGCAGCCCTCTATGCAAGCACAAGCAGACCGTTAAACCTCGTTCGTCATGCTTTTGCGCCCCAACAGCGCGCCCTTCATCGAAATGATCACCGTTTCGACTTCCAGCGGCGTCCGCAGCTTCGCTTCGGGTCCAAACGCTCCCGCTTCCTGCAGCGACTCCCGGCAGCAATGGCCGGACATCACGTCGAAAAATGCGGTACAACCCAGCGCCTGCATCTGATCGCCGACCTGCGCCGCCGTATTCGCTTCCAAAATTTCCTTGACAGCCGCCTCCGGCGCTCCCGCTTCCTCCGCCATACGAGCCAGAAATCCGAAGTCGACCGAGGCGCTCTTCGAATGAACCATCATGACGCCCTGCGCCACTTTGGAAAATTTACCCATCATTCCAACAAGCGTAATTTTGCTAATACCCTGCCGTGCGCATTGTTGAATCGCAAAGCCGACGAAATCGCCCATCTCGACAAACGCTTCCTCCGGCAGCTCCGGATACAGCTCCATGCCGAACTTCTCGCTGCGCCCGCCGGTCGACAGCACCACGTGGCTGCAGCCGCCCTTGACCGCTACGCGGATCGCCTGCGCGACGCTCGCTTTGTAAGCGGCTGTCGAGAACGGTACCACAATGCCGCGCGTCCCCAAAATCGAGATGCCGCCGAGAATACCCAGCCGGGCATTGAGCGTCTTCTTCGCAATCTCCTCGCCGTCCGGCACGGAGACGACCACGCGCACGCCACGATGCAGCTCATAGCGGTTCAGCACCGCTTCGACGGCTTCGCGGATCATTTTCCGCGGCACCGGATTGATCGCCGCCTGTCCGACATCGACGGGCAGCCCCGGCTTCGTCACCCGGCCGACCCCGACGCCGCCGTCGATCTCGATCCCGGGCGCTTCGCGCCAGAACACCTCGCTGATGATCCGCGCGCCGTGCGTGGCGTCCGGGTCGTCGCCGCCGTCTTTGATCACCTCGGCGGACGCCCAATCGGACGCGTAAGCGCAAGCGACGATTTCGAACGTCACGTCCTGCCCGATCGGCAGGCGAATGGTCGCCTGCGTCTGGGACTCTTGTACAATCAGCGCCTCGAGCGCCGCTTGAGCCGCCGCCGTCGCGCAGGCGCCCGTCGTATAGCCATGCCGGAGCGGCTTCGTTTCCTTTTCCCCGCCGTCCGCCATCGCGTTATCCCTGCCGTTCGGCGAGCAGCGACAGCGCGTTGACGGTCGCCACCGCGACCGGGCTGCCGCCCTTCCGCCCGATATTCGTAATAAACGGCACGTCCAGCTTCAGCAGTTCTTCCTTGGACTCGGCCGCCGACACAAAGCCGACCGGCACGCCGACGATCAGTCCCGGACGCGCTTCCCCTTCCTTAACGAGACGGATCAGCTCCAGCAGCGCCGTCGGTGCATTGCCGATCGCATAAATCGCGCCGTCTGCTTCCCGCGCCGCTTTCCTTATGGAAATAATCGCCCGGGTCGTATTCAGGCGTTTCGCTTCCTCCATCACATCCGCATCCGAAATGTATACCCGCACGTCGCCGCCGTATTTGGCCAGCCTCGGCTTGCTGATGCCGACCTGCACCATCTGCACGTCCGCCACCACCGGCTTGCCTCTGCGGATCGCTTCGATTCCGGCGCGGATCGCATCGGGATGGAACACCAGACTGCGCCCGAGCTCAAAATCCGCCGACGCGTGAATGACGCGCTGCACGACCTTGAACTGCTCTTCCGTGTAGTCGTGCTCGCCAAGCTCCTCCGTGATCATTTCGAAGCTTTTTTCCTCGATTTCCTGCGGTTGAACGGTAAGCGGTTTAAATTCCGTGCGAAAATCCATTAATCGCGCACCTCCTGAAATAATGCGTTTAACGCGTTCGTGACGCCTTCAAAATCCGAGTACACTTCGCCGTACTCCAGCTGCGGCCGGCCGATAACGATCGTATCGATATCCATTTCGAGCGCCGCCGACAGCTTTTCCTCCACCGCGCCGACCTTGCCGCTTTCCTTCGTGACGATGACGTTGACGCCATAATGCTTGTACAGCCCTTGGTTCAGCTCTTTGGAAAAAGGCCCCTGCATCGCGATAATGTTCCTCTGCTCTAGGCCAAGCTGCTCGCATTTCTCCATATTGTCCTTGCGCGGCAGCATGCGCGCCACGAGCGTCGTATCCGGCAATCCGATCAGCTTCTCGGCGAAAATTTGCAGCGTCTTGCTTCCCGTCGTCAGCATGACGACGCCTCGCTTCTGCGCCGCCAGATCAGCCGCCTCTTCGTAATCGTCGACGAAAAACAGCCGCGGGTGCCCATCGTACGATCCGCGCTCACGCTCGTAGCGGATGTATGGCACCCCTGCCTGCTCGGCCGCCGCCATCGCGTTGCGGGAGGCTTCCTCCGCGAACGGATGGCTCGCATCGACCACCGCTTGGGCGCCGCGGCTGCGGATCAAATCGGCCAAGCCGTTTGCGTCAAGCCGGCCCATGCGCACCTCGAGCCCCGCTTCTTCGAGGCTTTTGGCCGCGCTCTCGGTCACGACAGTGGCGACGAGCGGATAGCCCGCCGCGCGGATGAGCAGCGCCAGCTCCCGGGCGTCGCTCGTCCCGGCCAGCACGACGATCATGACAGCACCTCTTTCGACGCAGCCGCCTCTGACGGCCCCGCGGGCTTCGTGCTGCCGCTTTCCGGCTGATGGTGATCGTGATCATGAGAGTGCGCATGATGGTGCTCGTGGTCGTGGTCGTGATGATGATCATGGTCGTGGTCATGGTGGTGCTCATGGTCGTGATCGTGGTCATGGTGGTGATGATGGTGATGATCGTGCCCATGCTCGTGATCGTGATGGTGATGGTGGTCCATATGCTTCATCGCTTCAAGACGGAATTGACACATATCGCAGTTCATTCGCGTTTCGCCTTGGAGCGCTTCTTGGGCCCGCTCCAGCAAAATCGTTTGCAGCGTCGGGTGGAACCCGAAGTATTCCGCCAGCACGAACGATTGGTCCGGATACGTCTGCGCAAAAGCTTCCGTCATTTGCTCCATCCGCTTGATCAGCACGCCGGTGAACAAAAAGTAAGGCAGCAGGACGATCCGCTTCGCCCCAAGCCGGATACAGCGTTCTATTCCTTCGTCCACCAGCGGCGCCGTCACTCCGATAAACGCCGTCTCCACCCATTTTACCTTAAGCCGCTCCCAGAGCAGCCGTGAGATTTTGTATAAATCGCTGTTGGCATCCGCATCGCTGCTGCCGCGTCCGATAACGAGAAGCGCCGTATCGTCGTCCCCTGCCAAGCCGTCCACGCCCGCATCCGTCAGCCTGGAGATCAAAATATCCAGCGCCAGCTCGTGCACCCCGATCGGACGGCCGTACATAAACTGCACCGCCGGGTATCTCAGTCTCGCTTCATCAATAGCTGCCGGAATATGCAGCTTGGCATGGCCGGCCGCAAACAGCGTAATCGGCACCACCGCGATCCGCGTGGCCCCTCTCGCTACGCATGTCGCGATGCCTTTCGAAATCGATGGCGCCTCGAATTCCAGGAAGCACGTCTCCACGATCGGCTCCCCCAGACGGCCCTCCACCGAACGGACAAACTCCCGGATCTCCTCATTCCCTTCCGGGTCCCGGCTTCCGTGGCCAACAAACAATACTGCGTTCATCTGCTTCCTCCTCATTTTCACTGTTGCTTATTGCTTTTGAGCAGCTGCTTCAAAAGAGTGCGTAAGCTTTAATCCCCGCATACCGCGTTCTCGATCTGAAACGCCGGCACTTCCTGGTACCGGTAACCTTCCAGCTCCTTGATGCGCTTATAAAATTTATGAAACCGCTCGTTCGGATGCCCGTCCGCCGCATAACGCGCTACAATGCGCTCGATCGTTTCGACCAGACGCTCCGGCTCGATTCCTTCGGCAACCGGCTGCGCCACATGGGCGTTGCGTCCAACTGTTTTGCCCCCGAGGAACAAATCGAATTTCTCCCGGCGGTACACGATTCCGATATCTTCCTTCACTGCACCGTAGCAGGCCATGCCGCAGCCGTTGAAGCCGATTTTGAGCTCCTTGGGTACGCGCATGCCTCCCAAACGACGGTGCAGCTCTTCGGCGTACGGCACCGAATCGGCCTTATCCATATTGCAAAAATCGCAAGCCTTGATCTGCGCAACATCGCCGACCGGAGCGAGCAGCAGTCCGGCAGCCCGAAGCCTTCCGGTTACGCTTTCCGGGTCCGACGTCGCAATGCGTACGAGCATCTGATGATGCGGCGTATACTCCATGGTCCCATGCTCGCCGACGACTTCCGCAAGCAGCATGAGCTGCTGCGCCGTCAGCTTCTTTTCCGCAAGCCCGGGGCTTACGGCAAACTCCAGGATCTGCTCCTGCTTAAACAGGTAGCCGTTCCGCTCGCCTTGAGCCGACTCGGGAACGCCCCGGTGCGAATCGACAAGCCGCAGCGCTTCCAGCGCAAGAGCCAACGGCGATTCGCCTTCCGTTCTGGCTCCGTAAGCCGGTCCGCCCAGCGGATCGAGCATCGAATCAACGACGTATGGGCCTTTCACGGACTCGCTCGGCCCGTCTGAACGCGCTTCAGCCGCCCACGCTTTATTTTCCTCGCCCATGCTCTTGGACGCTTCTTCTTGCTGCGCGTCCAGCGACCAAGGCTCCGCTTCCGTCCGCAGCCTTTCGTGCGGCCGGAGCGGCTGCACGTCGGCGTTCAGCGTATACTTGCGCTGGTATCCCCGCGGTGTGATTATCAGCCCGTCGTAAACGACCGTCGTCGAATTGCCGATGATGACCGTCGTCAGCATGCCGATGTCGTGCTCGAGCATTTTGCCAAGCGTCGTCACCACCACATCTTGCCGGTCGCGGTAAGCGCTCTTCACGATCCCGACCGGCGTATCCGGCGACCGGTACTGCAGCAGCACGCGCTGTGTCTCGACGATCTGCCGCGTGCGTCTTCCGCTGCGCGGATTGTACAGCGCAATGACGAAATCGGCGGAAGCCGCCGCTTCTACCCGGCGAATGATGATCTCCCACGGCGTCAAATGGTCGCTCAAGCTAATCGTGCATGCGTCGTGCATGACCGGCGCGCCCAGCAGTGAAGCCACAGAGTTGATCGCCGAGATGCCAGGAATAACCTCCACTTCGACGCCATCCTCGCGCCGCCATCCTTTTTCCATCAGCACTTCGTAAATGAGCCCGGCCATCCCGTACACGCCTGCATCGCCGCTCGAAATGACCGCCACCGTTTTTCCCGCTTCGGCTTGACGCACCGCTTCCTGCGCTCGGCTAACCTCTTCCGTCATCCCGGTGCGGACCACCTGCTGCTCGTTCAAAAGCCCCCGGATCAGATCCACATACGTGTTGTAGCCGATTACGACGTCACTTTCCTGGATCGCTTCCCTTGCCCGTTTCGTAATATGATCGAAGCTGCCCGGGCCGAACCCGATGACTGACAATTTTCCCTTCATCATTGCCGCCTCCTGTTAAGTATGCTTCCTCTTGGAGTACAAGACTTCCGAGGCCTGTAACTGACGTACTCCAGCCGGCTGTCCATGCGATAAACCTATTCAGAGAACTAGCGACTCATGCCGATTTCTTTTTCCATAAACTGAGAGAGCAACAAAAAAAGCATCTCCCTTGTCGGAAGATGCTTGTGCGAGCTTAGGTTGCTGAGACGAGTGCAGCCAGCATTGACTTATGCGACGAGCGCCGCTGTGACGCCAGATCGCCAGCCTTGCTGCCTGTCCTGTACCGCTCCCGTACACCTCCCTATCCGCGTAGGTTTTGTGGTGACTTCGTTGCCGGCCATCGACGAAAATAACAGCCGCAACAGAGCGGGCAGGTCTCCTGACTTACGTCTCATCGCTTTTTCCGCAGCCTTCCCATCGACTTGGCAACAGTGGCGTTCGCGATACGGAAAAAACTCCTCGCTTACAGTGGCGGGACCGTGCCGGACTTTCACCGGCTTCCCTTTTAAGCCGATTCCGCCTTCAACGGATATCAGCACCTGCTCTATATGATATGAAATTATTATAGAAAACATTTGCTAGGAAACAGTGTAATGATAGCATGTTTCTCCCACGCATGTCTACCTTACAGTTGCGTTGGGGAAGCGGCTTCGTCGTTGTTCTGCCATTGGATAGAAGCAATGTAAATGCATGTATGTGAGTACAGCGGGGACTCTTGGTAAGGGGGCTCGTGGGGAGACGTGAGTGAGCATTTGCGATTCGGAACCTTGATGTTCGCATCATGTTCGTATTAACACTACGAATTCACCGAGAAGTTTCAAAAGATTGATGATAAGCTCGAGAAAGTAGACGACGAGTTCCGCAAGGTTCATACCCGCTTCGATCACAATGAACGCATGATCGGTCAATTGATTCATATGTTGACGAACAGAACAAAGCAAATAAAGAGATTCGAGCCGAGCAAAATACCCTTGAGCATAGCGTAGACATTCTTAATCGCCGCTAGCTTAAAATAACCAAGGTACCTCTAAACCACATGTTTCCGGTTCGAGGTACCTTTTATCATAGTAAAACAAAAAATCCCTACCAGCCGAAGCCAGTAGGGACCGGTGAACATATTTCGTTATACATCCGATTTGTTACGAAACCTGCCCGGATGCCTTCCGAAGCTCATTTGCGAGCCAATGAATATAATCCGCCTGTTGTTGATGAGCGGAGGCAGTGCTCGTGTCTCCTTGTTGTTCCGCCTCGCAGCGTTTTGCCTCGGACTCCTTCCAAGCCGGACTCATCCATGTATCGATAATTGTATTGGCCACTCCTGCATCCAGCATCACTTCTGTTACCTCCTTATCGTACTGTTCAAGCGAATAGCCCGCGATCAAACGGTTTAACTTTTTAGAGTAATCCGGGTCGGTGGCATAGCCGCAAACGCGCAGCATCTCCGTCTGTTCCTGCGGCGTCTGGGCACTTCGTACACGATCGTACCGACTCCACTGAAAAAGTAAATCCTGATCGCGGAAACAATCTTCGAGGCAGTCATAGGCTCGCCAATGGGCTTGCACACCATCTACTCGGACGCCGTCATATACTTCCCACGTCTTGGTGCTTACCGATTTTCCTTTCCAAAATTCATTGGGCCGGCCGCTGCCAACTTTATAACCGACAAGATTGTTCCATTCGTGGATCTTTCCGCCCGTTTCCAGCAAAGCCTGGGCGATCCGAACCGAAGGGAAGATCGGAGAACCTTCCCTTTTCAGTTCCACAGCGACAGGCGCAACCGCAGCGATAAATTGCTCCCGTGTCAATGACGCTCCTCCTTTCCTTTGATCGCAGATATCACATTGCTCAACGGCCCAAGAGGCACCCCGAGCTTCCCGCCATTTTCGACGATGCTTAGAAACTCAATGACGCTGTACGCGATAACGACACCGTCCCCGATGACGCCGTTTGAGTTAAGGACCGATAGTTCGATCATGTACACGCAGCCGACAAGAATGATGATATAGGTTTTTCTGAGCAAGCCATTCGTTCCGGTACGGCTGCTGAGCTCTTTCCTGACGTATCCAGCCATAAGCCCCGTTGCATAATCCAATAGCATTAGTCCCAGCAGGACGGTAAAAGCCAATCCAAATCCTCCGACGACCCATGAGATGAAGCTGCCAATGACGCCGAAACCCGTTTTGACAATCGCGGATTTGTCCATGTATTCCTCCTTTCAGCCCAAATAAGGCGTCAAAATAGCCCCGATGGGATCGGGGCTAACCTTGAATAGTGATTCAAAACGAAGGTGCGGATCTGCATGCGTTTTTAGAGCATGTTATATCATACTTGTTGACTATTATGAATGCCTGAAAGTCATAGCCGCTGGTTTTTCCTACTCGGAGCCACATAATTAATTCATAATTTTTTCTCAGCCCTTCGTACCACACACGGATAGTTAGGCGCTATTGCCGGGACGGTTTCTGTTCCGATTCCAGGCGTAGTATAGTTCACGCAGGTAAGCTACATATTCGATCAATATTCTACTTTCATGACATTCTTCTTCTCCTATTCAGTAAGGTCGAGCCGTGGCTTCTTCCAGTGGCTGCGTTATAGCCCGTCAGTACGTCGTGATTATCGTCTAAAGCGGAAGCTAATAAGGCGTTTTTCTTGTCACCTTGCTCCGCTTCTTCAAGAGCCGGTAGACTGAATAGAGGCTATTAGTTTCTACTGTTGTTAGCATAACGTCCACAATAAACCAGAAGATATCAAGTAGCAACGCCTCATTTGTGCTTCCCCATTGTTTAATTTTCGGCTAAAAATGAAATGTTATCGAGCGAGACATAGCCGTTACTTCCGATAGCGACGGATACATACCCCATCCAATCTACGTCGACACGACCAGGTTTGAATTGTCCGCCCTCATCTGTACATGCCGCAATTATTAAGGTGTAGGCAGGGCGGTAACCAGACGGGAGCCTGAAAACCGCCTTCCCAATAGCACCTCCTCGAATTAGCCCGCGGATATGGACGACGCCTGTGCTGTCCTTATAATAGCCGACTAAACTAAAAGCGTTCTCGTAATTTTCCCATCCATTTAGCAACGACGGAGTGATCCAGCGCATTTGTTGACGTAGTGCAAACGCATTTTCAATCGATCCTACACGCGCAGCCATGCCAGAATGCTCTGCCACAAGCGTATCGACCACAGACTTGACGTTCGCAGGACTATGCGCTGAAGCATATACAATGCTTGGTGTTAAGGCCCACTTGTCTATCGTCTCGTAAGTGACCGAGTAGACGTTGGCCGGATCATAAAGCAGTGATGGTATGGATGCCCATACTTTTCCGTGCGCGTGGTCCGCGTCTAGCTCTTCTCTGATCTGCCAGGATCCGTCTACTAGGCCGTTCTTATAGATTTCAAAAAAACGCAACGCGGTCCACCCAAGGCGTGAATCCCCGATGTACGTATTGTTAAAACGATAAACTCCTGGGTCACCGAGCAGTGGTCGGACCCTCTCCCGAGTCAATGCACCCTCTCCGAATAAAATGCGGTTTAGTCCCTCGTGTAATGTTACGCTTCCCTCATAGCGAACTTCTTCATAGGCGGCATTGGCCAACTGGTATATCAGAAGATGCGGACGATATCCCGGTGCTGGCTCGGTTGGTACTGTAAGCTTCGTGTACTCATTACCGCCAACAGGTGCCCAAACTGCTCCCGGTGACCATTTTGCATACCAACGCTTATTGTCGTACTTATCAGAACCGTCCCATACGTTGCCCGCCATGTCTCGCAATTGCCAACCGTAAAAGTATGCCTTTATCTCTTCCTTAGACGGCTTATATTGACCGCCCCATCCGCTTATCGAGTCAGCCACGGAAAGGAGAACGGAGTTTCTATTGATGTCGCTTGAATCCAATACAACAAACTGTCCCGCGACGGGTGCTATCCCCTGCTTACCACGCTCCATTGATCCGCCGTCTGGATCGATCAGATAACCGGCATCCCTCATCGGGGGGGCGAGGAAATTGTTATCAGTACGTAGCCAGGTGTACCCCGTATATCGTTCCTCGCTTCTCCAGTTCAGATCTCCTGTCAGTGACGTGGTGTTGATACGTATATTTTTCCGAAATTTTCCGTTTGTAAAATGAAGCGAGTCATATACCGAGCCATCTACGTTAGATGCCAACCTTACACCTCCGAATATGATACGCTCCGTCTTATTTTCATCTGTGAATGGAAGCTTCTCGGCCCCAACGTTAAGCATTGGGTTCGAGAAAGTAAATTTGCCCGTAACATTGTTCTCCACGCCTACGTTAATTACAATCCGAACAGCGTTCAGCGGCACGGTGAACGTTTTACAAAATATATGTTGCCCATTTGATGACGCGTATGGCGGTCCATGCAAACTCGGCTGCAATAGCACCCCATCGATATCATACGGAAGTATTTGATAATACGCACCGACGTTCGGATTACCAGCGATATTCTCGACGTCGACATCGACGGAGAACGTGTATACCTCGCCCGGCTTGGCACGAAAACCGAACGATCTGGCTGCGTAACCTGTCACAGGCTTGGTAAACGTAAGTTTATAGCCATCCGATTGTATGTTACCGACAGTATATCCTACAGAAAGGTTCCATTGCTCGAACGGTGGCAATACGTTCTTGCCGTATTTCTCGACATATGGGCCGTAGAGCGATTTCGCATCATCTACATAAGGCCAGCGGGCAGCAACTTGTTCCGGTGTCATACTGTCGATTTCGTCGAATTCGGCAGCGCTGATTTCGTATATAGCAATCTCATCCATATATGCCGTTTGCCCGGCAGACGTAGCGCGTGGAGATATTAAGCCTTGTACTCCTGTTACATCAATAGACGGACGAAATTTCTTGTATAGGAAGACCCACTTGCCTTGGATTGACGTTTCCACCCACTGCGCCGTATTTCCATAGTATAACCGTGTAGTCGGACAAGTTTCGTTATAAACCCACCCTCGCAGTAGATACGACTTGTCTTTTTGCAACTTTATTGCCATGGCGGTCCCCGCCACGGATTCACCTGTTGCATCAGTAGCCGTCACCTTGGCGCTAAAGTATCCAGATAGCTTTTTCGTCGAGTCTAGCGCAACAGTAGCTTTGTACGATGCGATACGCGATGCAACTTCGCAACCGCCATCTCGTCCTAGCAGATTAATCAACATGCGGCCACGAATGCGGATATCGGTCAGTGGCGCAACAGTTTTACTATCGATGATCTGCACACCTGCGTTAAGTACGATTTCCTGTGGCTGAGAACTAGTTAGACATTCTGTATAAACATCTTTTATTCCCTGCTCAATGCGGTTCAAGTCACTTTCTGTGACAGTCTCATCAAACTGCCAATTCGTTTTTGCGTTATAGGCCATCTCTAGGCCTCCTCACTATTTAAGATTCGTTTAACCCTAGGGCTTGTCCCTCTTCCGCACTAAGTTATTTAAGTAAACGCTTGTAGATCGACACTAGCTGTTGATGCTTGTTCTTCATCTTTTCGGTAAAAGTCAGATTTTTTTCTGTAGCTGCAGATTGAATTGAATGGGTACGGACAGAGTTAGGTTCTTCTGAAGTTAGTCCTTCAATCCACAAATTTAACTCTTGTAGATTTTTGTATATGATATTCCTATTTTTGCTATAAATTTCTGGATCCAGCAGTTTGTTGTACAGCTCCCAGGCATTGAAATCAAATTTAGGCTTATACAATCCTGAAGGAACGGCAATAGCAATAATGTAACCGGTTATCTCTGGTGACGGTTGTTGTAACTCTTCAGTACTTTCTGTTATCTGATGTGGCTTGAACATAGGAAAAACGCCTGTCACATCATCCGCGACAAGCGTTACTTCTGTCATATAACCGTCTGCATCAACAATGATTGCTTCTTTCATCTTACTCCTCCTTTATTGCTCTGCTAAAAAAGAAATACCATCCAAAGAAATATATTGTTTACAATTAATCGATCCGATTTTTACAGCTCCATCGGCTTCTATGTGGAGCGAGCAAATGCCTGTAGAAGATCCATCAAATGTAAAAAGGGCCAAATTAGTCCGGTTTTTAGGACGATACAAAGCAGGAAGGTAGAACAGAACCGTGAAAGTTGAAGTTGATCCGCCTCGTATTACTCCTGAGAGATGTACACTCCCAAATTGGTCCTTATAATAACCCGGGTTGGAATAACCGCTTCCTTCACTTACCCACCCATTCAACAACGTCGGTGTGATCCATTGCCCCTGTACTTTTTGGGCTTTCGTATTCTCCAATAAGCTAACCCGCGCCAGCAGATCGGCCTGATTTGCTGCCAACATGTCAACGACGGTTTTCACATTACCGGCATATTCACCTTGAATGGCTAGAACATTGCAGGTCAGAGCGTATTGATCAAGAGCAAGATAAGTAACAGTATAAACTGCTAATGGGTCATATCCTCCCTTATCGCCTACGTTCATTAACCAATCTCCGTTTGCTTGTAATCCTGTCATATCGCCCTTCTGAGCAATAATGTAATCATTCGTTGTTTTTTCATTTTTATAGAGGGTTAAATATTTCTCTACACGATTTTTTAGCACAGCGGGATAACCCGCCGCATTTATATTGTACTTCCGGCTTCCGCCGTCATAAGCAGGAGTCGTTCCCTCGCGAACAATCATCCCGTTACCAACTTCGACCTGATTCAGTCCCTCGCGAAACGTTACCCCGCCTTCTGCGGCGATTTCTTCGACCACTGGGGTGGCAAGTTGGTACTGAAATTTGTAGGGCTTGTAACCGTAGTTGCGAGCCATCGTTGTTGGCAAGGTTTGCGATGTATCAATTGACGACCCCGGATATGCCTGTCCTATTTGCACCCAAGCCTTATTTAAATTATCAGACCTGTTGTACGGAATGTTATTTGCTTTTTCCCATTCAAACATACGCCAACCATTAACATATGCCTTTATTTCTTCTTTCGAGGGTTTATACGAATCACCCCAGCCGCTATCTACATTGGAAACAGATATATAAAAGTTATCAGACTCCCAAGGACGGTAAAGCCACTGGTCCGCTTCAGTTATATTATCGGCTGATGCACCTGTCATAATTTTACCGTCGTATTTTACAGCGACTTTGAAATCGTTAAAGTTATGAGGTGGCACTTTGCAAACGATAAGTTTATATCCAGACACTCCATTTGAAATGTCCCATGTAGACAAATTACCATCTAAATTTATTGTCTTAAGCCTCGCATTCTTCCACATCTTCCCGTCTCTCTGAAATAACGTATCGCAGATCGTTCCTCCTATATTAGATGCTAGTTGGGTGTTGGGGAAGAACAGGTAGTCATCTTGACGAGGTTTGAACGTTTTTGATACTGATCCAAGGGAAAGCATCGGATATTCTAAGTTACCGGACTTCGACTTATCATTTGCCTTTATCACATACGCTAACTTGGTATGCGGACCACAGTTGAATGTAAACGAATTATTAGTTGTATACCCACGAATCAAAGTAGTGTAGTCTGTTGTGGATATTCCATGATACATATTCGTTAGTTTGTCAACCGAAAGGGAATAGTTTGTATTAGGGATACATTGAAACTCAAAAGCAGCGAAGTCGCCATCGCCACCTGAGTAAAAAGTGATTTTATACGAATCAGAAGGTACCGCTTTAGACCCTGATGTAATTCTAGTCCACTCCGTAAACGGCGGCAGCAGATTTTCCCCGTACTTGATAACATAAGGCGAGTAAATGCTTTTCATATCATCAACGTACGACCATTTCGCGGAAATCTGTTCCGGCGTCATGCTGTCGATAGCGCTGTACTCAGCTTGCGTAATTTCGTAAATTCGGACACCGTCAAAAAATGCGTATTGATCAATAGCACCATTTACAAGTAAGCTGACATTGACAGTTGTATCGGAGGCGGGATTCACTTTCCGGTAAGCTATGCTGAACTTCGTCTTATCCGACACCGTATTCGATTGCCCAAAAGAATCCAAGCTTATAAATGCCAGGGAGGCATTTCCATTCTTTATATCTGCTACAACAAGGTAATATTTCCCTGCCTTAAATGTTTGACCCGTTCGAACAATGCCTCCCGAGGTCGAAGTAATGCTCACCTTGAGCGATTGTAACCCGTAAGCTTTGTTTGCCGTATCAAACACTGTGGTAGATTGAAAATTACTCCACCCGGTCGGGTTGCTTTCAAAATTCCCATCCCGTCCCAGCAAATTCACCAGCGTCCGGCCCTTGATGCAAACATTCTCCAGCGGCGCCGTCCGCTTCGCATCCACAACCTGCAAACCATATCTCAAATTCACCTGTTCAGGGGGTGGACTTGTCATACTATTCTCATACGCATCCTTTAGCCCCTGCTCGATCCGGTTCATGTCCTGCTCGGTCACCGTATCATCAAGCTGCCAGTTCGTCTTGGCCTCGTACGCCATCCCTACACCTCCTTCACGGTCACCGTATGCCTGATCACCGTATCACTCGTAATCGGCACATACGCTTCGTTAGAACTTACCACTTGCCCTTTATTGCTTTTGAGCTCAATCAAAGTCACCTCAGCCACCGATCCGGCAGGAATCATATACTCCAGCTCCACGATACTAGCTTCCACTTTTTTGATCCGGAACGTATCGATCTCGTAACTCCCGTTCAGGACTACCTTAGCAATTTGCGTATTCGTAAATTGAGCCAGCTCGCTCAAAAACGTCGTAGGAATCATTTTACCTGTACCTCCTTGCCACGATTGGCGAATGGGGTGCTGCCCAGCTTCCACGTCGTAGAAAGCCGGGTCATCCGGGTAAGCGGCGTTTTCCAAATGTGCTCCTCCAGCCCGACGCGGTCGGCCAGAGAAGTCGCCTGGTTGTATACAAGGTTCGCCGGCTTAACGATTTGGACCGTATGCTCGATCTCCTTGAAATACGCCGCATCGGGTACACCCATCGTAATTTTCAAAATAAAATTTTGCCCGTCCACTTCCACCTTCGCCACGCCCTGCCCGATGAGGGAATCCAACCGGCTTTGCAGGTAGCGGACGGTAAATGGCGGACGTGTAGAATAACGGTTAATCAGCCGGTTGCGCCGGAACTCCAGCGTCTCCGCTGCCGAATCCGCGCGGATGCCGACCATGTCCTCCCGCCGTTTGATCACCCATTCCTGCGCCGTCGTGACGAACTGGTTATCCAAAAACTGCCGGACCGCTTGGGCTATCGCCTCGATTTCCTCGTCCTCGGTCCGGGTCAGCTCCTTCATTTCCTTGATGTCGTGAAAATGCTCCGGCAAATAGTCCATCAGCTTAGGCATGCAGCTTCACCTGCCCCATCTGCGGGATTTTCTCCGTGGACAAAGTAATGTTCGCCGTCTCGCCATTCAGGCGGGTACCCTTCACGTCGTTCACCCCGGATACGGTCAAAATCCTTGCGTCGATCTGGCTGATCCGGACGATCAGCTGCGATTCCTCCGCCCAGGTTTGCCGCAAGCCGAGCAAATAGGACGAAATCGCGGCCTCAATCTCCCCCTGCACCTGCCCCACGGTCACACCGGAAGCAAGCGTAACCGTCGTCTCCACGTCGATCTTTACGTGTTGAACGCCATCAATCGTGACCGTATGGCCCATCGGAGCCAGTCCCCAGCCTTTGCCCTGGTTCACCGTAGGGTCAATGGCCGTCTGGACCTCTTCGATCAAAGCGGCGGACGGCGGATTAAAATCGCTGCCCAACAAAGTACATTTGACCGTCCCGCCTCCCTGCCACGCCGGGAAGATTTTAACGCCGCCAACGCCGGGAATATTGCCGATCTTTTGTTTGTAATCCGCCACGTTGCCCCCGAACGGCTTCTCCTTCTGCCCTTGGAAAAACCGCTTCCGAAGTGCCTCGTCTGTCTCCTCGTCCTCTCCCGGGACAAGGACGTCAGCCAATTCAGCGCGGACAAGTCCGGCGATATAATCGATGGGCAGCAGCGTGCCGAAATAATGGTTTCCCGTGACGCCGGCCGTTTCGCATTCCAGCTCGAACACGCCAGCCGCAATGCGGCGAACAACCGCATACCGCAGATCCCCGGCACCGAACCGGCTGCCGACAGGCACATCCGCCAGTGCGTCGGCATTCCCGTAAAATAGCCCCTTGCGGCGCGCTTTGCTGGCCTTTTCACGTTCAACGCCGAATTCGGCCGTACGCCGTTCCAAAAATTCACCGCTCGACGTATCCGCAAGCGAAAGGTTCAGATTCGTATCCAGCTGAAAATACATCTCCGTCAGCTCCAAAGCCGCCGGCGCAAGGGCGTCATAGATGATGCTGCCCTCCCGCTTGTCCACGTCTGCCGGCACACGGGAAAGCATCCGGTTCAAAATCGTTTGAAACGTCTGATGTTCATACACCCGCTCCCACCCCTTTCGTCATCTCAAAACTGCCGTATTGCGATACGACGGTGAACGAAGCCGAAGCTTCGTCCCCCATAACCGTGATCCGCATGTCCTGCACATCCCTGATCCGGTCATCCTGCATAAGCGCCGCCCGGATGCGCCGATAAAGCTCCGCCTGCACAAAAGCGGGCTCTCGTCCAAGCAATCCGGCGAACTCGCGGCCATAATTGCCACTATAGATCAAATGCTCAAAACGCTCCGTCTCCAAAATGAGCTGCGCAGCCTGCTTGACCGCGTCCAATCCGTCGGTCATACCGACGATCCGGTTCGTCGCATTATCCAACCGGTAAGTCCGGCTGGGAAGCTGCGTAACTTCCACGTTCCGGTTGTTTCCCAGCACACCGCCTTGCGGAATCATGCCGTCACCACCCGATCTACAACGACGTACTGCTCCCCGCCCTGCATGCGAAGCAAAATGACAGTGTTACCCGCTTTCAGGCCTTCCCGGATGACGATCTCCTGTCCCCCCATCGTTACCCGATAGTCCGTCAGTTGCTCCGGAACAATTAAAAAATCCTCTGTCAGCGTAAACCGTTGGTCAATGGTTACACTCAGAGGACTTTCGCTTGCTACCGTTCCATACAATACGGATACCGGATTGCCCGCCTCGACGGCATCGAGACCGGCTTGCTTGATAAGATTTAAAAGTCCCATTCCTACCTCTCCCCAATGCGAATGTCGATTAATTCCAAGCTCATCGTATGCTCGACACTGCCGTCAAATTTATGCGTACATTCGTTGACCAAAAAGCGTTGGTTCAATCCCAGCTCTTCCATGTTAATGGAAACGTAGCAGCCGGCCCGCACGCGGATATCCCCAAGAGCGTCGATCGAAAACGACCTTTGCTCACGGTTTTTCAGTTGAATCAGATTGTCCAGCATTTCTTTGACTTTTTCGACGCTTACCTTTTCGTCGACGGTCTGATAATGCTGAAGCAGCCCCCATTTGGCGATGGTTCGGCTGTCTTGAACAATGTATAGCTCTCTCTTTCCGGATTCTTTATTGTCCCGGACGATCTTGATCTTGTTGCTGGCGTTCTCGAGCGACCGTTTTTGCTTGTAATCGTAAACAAGGCTCGTGTCTCCAAGTGAAAAATTCAAAGCCATGGTCTCAACATCGCGAAGCGTCAACTCTCCGAAATCGTCAAAGAGGACGTAAATTTTTTTCGTGGCGATTAACGTCTTGTCAAGCGCTTTGAAAATGATATCAAGCAGCTTCGTGTTGTTTTCGCTAAGCCCCGGGATGACGTGCTTTGTATCGTCCAGCTTCCCAAGCTTCAATCCAAAATCTTTGCCGATGCGTTCCACCACTTGCGTTGCCGTTACATTCGAGAGCACGTAAGAGTCATTTGCAAGCAAATAACGCATTTGATCGTAGGCCGTAATCTGTACGGTTTCCTCTCTCCCGCTCTCAATGGAGAAAATATAGCCGTAAAACACATTGCGGCCGTCTTGTCTGACCCGAACAATGTCGCCGAGGTTGTACTTGAATTCTTTCGCTTCGTAGAAACCGCCCTTAATCAAGGTCATTTCAAGACTTGAAGCTTGCCCGACTCGGGCGGTTTTAAATGTCGCTTCAGAGACGATCCCCGAAAGGTCCCATAAGAAACCGTCCTTGTTATCGATTTCGATCTGGAGCATGACGGTCCCCCTTTACTTTGGCGGCAGTTTCAGTACCGTGCCGTTTCGGATACCTTCCACTTCCGAATCCGAAATCCCATTAAACTCTTGGATTTCGCGGGCACGCGCACTGTCGCCGTAGTACTTTGTAGATATTTTCGTAAGACTGTCCCCGTCTTGGAAGATGTGCGTCTCCGGCATGACCCCTTCGTTCGGGCGGTCAGGCTGCTGCTGAACGAGAACGGTCTCCCCTTTGGCGTTCACAACGGGCTGAACATTTCTGGCGGAGTAAAAGACGTATTCCTTAAGCGACAGCGAATATTCGATATCGCCTGGGGAACCGGCAACTTCCTTCCATTCGAACTTTTCGATCGAAGCCGGAAAGTTAAGGTCTCGATCGCTGGCGTTATCCAGTTTGCCGTCTTCGCGACCGCGTCGAACAATATACATAAAACGAATGGGATGCTTGGTTTCCATCCATTTACGAATATCTTTAACGTATTTCATCGGGTCATGAATTCCATCTCTAAGATACAGATACTTCGGATTCGGAGTCAGCTCCGGAATTCCCTGTACAATAAACGGATAGTTGTGCGATTTTGAGGGAAAAAAGCTGCTGAAGCTGACCGTTTTCAGCCTCGGGCTCTGAATGACATTAATTTCGCCCGCACGCGTCTCCTCTGTCCCCCCGCCTTTGCCAACAATGTTGTACGTCTTCCCTTGACCTTCTTCCGAAATTTCGATCGATTCCGGGTTGACCGGCAGCCTCCAACCTTCAGCCTGATTATTAAAGCTCAAATAAATAAAATAATGGTCTTCCATCACGCGTACACCCCTTGAGCGGAATTTGCGATTTCACGCGACATCACTTCTTCGATGCGCCGGATCATTTCGTTCGCATCGGTCGGTTGGTGAATATCCCCTGTGGTCACCTGTACGGTTGGTGTCAGCGTTACAAAGTTTTGGATGCTTTGAATTTCAGCCAAGTCCCGCATGACCTCCAAGTCCTCGCTAGAGATATCGACCGTATTGTTGATTTCACCGATCGAGTTCACGTGGTTAATGTTAGGAAGCTGGGCACCGGGTTGTTTGGCTGAAGGGGCGTTTTTGCCTTTCCAAAGGTTACTCATGTCCTCAACCTTGCCTCCACCGAAATTCATAGCGTTTGCTGCAAAGTTTTGCCCCTCGCTGAAGGCTTGGGTTAGATCCTTTTGTTCCCATCGGAGATTCGATAAATCTACCGTGCCTGTCTTTGGTTCCGGTTTAAGGTTGTCAACCCATTCGCTTTCGAATTTACCGATAAGAGAAAATTTACTGCCGGTAATTGTATTAACTTTCTCAATTAACCAGTTTAACCCTGTAATAGCCGCATTGATAAAAGTGGTTAAATTTTCAGACACGCTTTTTAACAAATCGTAAAAAAGTTTCTTAAAAGCATATCCCGGCTCATTCCAAACGTTGGCGAAAAACTCGGCAACGGCAATTATGACATTCCAAAACAAAGCAATTTGGTTATAAATGGCAGCGAAAAGACTGAAAAATAATCCTGCAACAAAACCAACGACTTGACCGGTGGATACTCCAAATTGATTCAGTATTTCCATAAGCAATACGAGCACTCCGATTATTAAGAACACAGGCCATAAAGCAGAAAACCATTGAATTAACCAAATACCTGCGAGAACCAAGAGAACGATACCAAGAGCAAGCAATACATTTTGTACAAGACCAAGATGATCCAAAATAAAGCGGGCAAAAACGGCAACCCCTTGAGCGATAGCATTGAGTCCGGCTTGCAAACCGTCGAAAAAGGGCTGGAATTTTCCGGATTCAAAAGCTTCATTAATTAATGTAATCACAGGAAGCAGCGCCGTTAAAGCCGCTTGACCCGTTTCAGTCAGGGCGTTTTTGAAGTTGTTCATCATCGTCCCTACTTGATTCACGGGACTTTTGGAAATTTTATCATAGGCGGCCTGCCCCATATTGTTCTTTTCGAGGAGTTTGTCCAAGGCCGTAATAGCTCCGCCAACATCGCCCTTTTCCAAAAGCTTGTCCAACTTGAGATCTTTCACTTGATTTTTGTCCATCCCAAACCGTTTGGCTATAGAATCCATCGAAGCCGTATCTCCGCTAAACACGTCTTTTACGGCTTCTCCGTTTGCTTTAAGTCCCTTTTTCTCCGGATCGAATATAGCCAGACGCTGAGCAATGTTGTTCAGTTTGCTGATCTGATCCGAGTTCTGAGCAACAGACATGAACGACAAGGAGTTGGACAAATACTCATTTGCATCTTCCCCGGCAGTCAATGCTTCTTTCTTGAACTTTTCAAACATGGCCGTGCCTACTTTATCATTGCCAGACTTGGCAATGAACATATCTTTTTGGTTTTGCTGCTCCATCGCACTGCCGACGGTTGCTTGATATATTTTCTCTGGATCAATCATAGAACCTGCCTTGGCTCCGAGTTTAGAAAATGATTCCTTGAATTTCGGCGCCAGCGCTTTGATGCCCTGACCGAGCGCTTTGAAACTCTGACCAAGGGCATGGAGACCACTTCTTATCTTTGCCTCTATAAGTCCAGCGACTAAAGTGGCCTGAAAAATAGGCTTACTTGTAATTACACGCAAAAGCCCCTTTTCGAGCGATTTCATAGTCGATCTTAGAAAGCTCGGAATCTGTGTAACAGCCGCGGAACCTACTCTAGAAATAGTATCGTTAGCCATAAAAGCTAATCGATACATTCCCTGCCCGATTGCATTGATTCCGCTTCTCACTTTTACCTCAATGAGACCCGCTATAACTAAAGGCCTAAAGACAGGCTTGCTCGTGATTACATGCACTAATCCTTTTTCAAGCGACCGTCCAAACGCCGTTGCCGTACGTTCAAAAATTTTGAGACCAAAATTCACATCCCTACCTCCTTTCTACAACCTAAAAAGAAGCGCCTCCTAAGAGACGCTCATCATAACCCTTTTTTAGCGCGGGCGCGCTTTTCCTTTTCCACCCGTACGTCGATCATGGCGTAGATCGCGGCCCTTTCGTGCCGCGACATCGCCATGAGATCTTGCGGTAAAATGTGAAGCTCGTGGAGGGCATAGTAGGCGTAATTCGCCTCGCCTGCGCCCTCGTTGATCAGTTTTTTACTTCGTCAACCAGCTCGTTCATATCCTTGTCGAAGCCGTTGAGCTCCTGCACCTTTTGAAGCAGGTTCGCGTACTCCCCGGGGAGCAGCATTTTGCGCAGCAGCGACTCGGCGCCGAGCACACCGTACGATTGCTGCAATTCCGCATCCTTGAGGTTCGGGAAAACGACGCTGTTCACGGCCAGCTTGGCAATATACTCGTTCTGGTCGATTTCGGTGGTGTAGCTGCCGCCTTTGCCTTTGATACGCTTCGTGACGGCTTTGCGCACCGCTTCGTTTTCCTCCTCCGTCATGCTGCGGAGACGCCAAGGCACCGGAACGCCCTCTCGGTCCTTGAACCGTTCGGAAATAATGACTTCCTCAATTGTGTTGGCTTCTGCATTTTGGGCAAAAAATACGCTTAAATCGCTCATGAATGATGTCCTCCTGTTAATGTGATTAGTTCATGGAAGGGGCTTTGAAACGATCTTTAATTTCAATACCGTCGAAGGTGAAGGAAATTTCCTCCTCCAACGTATCGCTTCCGGTATCGAGAGACGCCATAATGACGCTGTCCAGGTTGACATTTTTAATAATAACGGTTTGCATTCCAACGGAAGAGGAAGGGTCCTCGTTCGTTACCGTAATATCGAAATAAGTATCCTTACCGTTGACCATATATTCATTCATCATCTCACGGAAAAGCGTGGTGATATAGTAAATCGTCATGCTGCCGGTGCCCTTCCAGCCTTTTGCCTTGCTTTGCGTTCCCCGACGGCCGAGCGCCTTAATTTCGGCCTTTTCTTTCTCGACCTTGGCTTCCAGCTTTTTAACGTAGAACATTTCTTCTTTATTATTATTAATCGTTGCGTAAGCACGGCCTTCCTGACCGCTAATCGTATCGCGAGCGTGTAACACTTTTTGTTCTGCCATGTTACTTCACCGTCACTTTCATGTAGATTTTTTCGATCGAATCCACCGGCTGGACGTGCAACTCCACATACACGCTGTCCGCGTCCTGGCCTTGAATGACATTCACATCGGTTTGCGAATTGAAATTTTGGATGGCTGCATTCGCCTGCAGCGTTCTCAGGTAAGTGACCACCTCGTTCCACAGCAAATTGCGCCCGTCATGGTCGTTGCTCACCTTACCGATATAGAACGTCTCGAAAATCCGCTTAATATCGTTGGCGATGCCGTCGAGCACGCGGATCACGCGGTTTTTGGAGAATGCTTTGCCCTTGGTCGGCAGGAAGCTTTTGAACGTATTCAGGTCCTGCTCGATAATGGCACGGCCTTTGTTTTGCACAAAAACAACCTCGCCGCTGCGCAGGGCGGATTCGATTTGGGAGTTCGTGTAGCGGATGTCCACGTCCACCGCATCGTCGTACGCTTGGTACGTCAGCGATTGGTTCACCTGCGCCCCGGCCGTAGCCGCAGCTACCCATACCGTCGCTTTCACCGCATCCAGAACGGTGCCGTCCGTCAGCACGACGCCATTTTTGACGCTGATGATGCCTTCGAAATCGGCTGCCGGATAGTTTTCCAGCACGGCTTGCACCTTCTTGCCTTCGGTTTCTCGAAGCCGTTTCACGAATGCCGTGTAGACGGATTTCAACGTAGCGTCGCCGAATGCGAGCGCCATCGTTTGGAAATCGAACACTTCGATCGCCCCGAGGTAGTCGGTATGGTCCTGGTTCGTCACGGTGCCGTCAGCACCACCGGTGAGCGCAGCGCCCGCCGTTGCCGTCAAGTCGCCCGTGCCGCTAAAGACGACCCAATCGTTCGCCTTCAGCCCGGCGATATTGGCCACCGTCTGGGAATCGACGGCTTGACCGGCCAGCAGCGTCTTCACGTCGAATTTCGTATTGTCGTCGATATTCGCTTGAACGACGACGGACAAATCGTTGCCGCGCACGCCGCCGTGCTTGGCCGTTACCTTCAGCGCGCCGACCGTTGCGGCGGCCTTCGTCCCTGCATTCAAACGGTACAGCAGCACCGTTTGGGCGCGTTTCAAAGCCTCGCGAACCAGCAGCAGCTGAGGCGCTGCGATATCGTAGCCGAGCAGCGTTTTCACATCGTCTCCTGCGCTGATGGTCAGCACCTTTTTCGCTTCGCCCCAGCCGAGCGGCAGCGCCATCGTCATAATCCCGCGATCGCCGGCTGCACCCGCCGGTTTTCCTTCACCTACGAAATTGATGTACACCCCTGGGCGTACTTTGTTTTGAGTTGTCCATGTTCCGCCTGCCATCTATTCCACCGCCTTTTTCAAATATTGTTCGATTTGTTGTTTGACCTCATCGGTCGTATACGTTTCCTCATCTTGAAGCAGAGCGTTCAGCAAATCTTTTTGCTGCGCCGTAAACAGCTTCGACTCCAAAAACTGCTGCTTCGTAAAAGCCGGCAAGCTCTCCTGAGCCACAGTCGTCTCTTCCTTCATGGCTGCCACTTTCGACGTCCCTTTTTTAATCATGTCGGATATGTTCCTCCTGTACTAAATTTCGCATCGTAGGCACGGCCTCTTTCGGCCGCATCACATGAACCTCGAAGCTCACGTAAAAATGAAGCACGTTGTCCGCCAACGTGTAACGCATGCCTGAGCTGCGGTACGTATGACCTTCCCACGGGATCAGCTCAAGCCGCTCGTACAATGTATCCCGGACCATCTCGCAATCGCGAATCAACTGCGGACTGCCCGGAACCGGAAAGTAGGCGATGTCGAACGTCCCCGTCCGGATATACCGGCGGTTCATTACGTGCTTTTGCGCACCTTCCGTTTGCCGAACAAAAAAAGCAGGCTTCGTGAAGCCCTGCTCGACTTGTTCCGTATAGACGCTCGCGGCCGGAAACAATTCCTTGAGTCGTTTCGCAATCCCCTGCTTAATTTCTTCCACGTTCACCACCCCGATAGAAGCCGGATAAAGCTTCATGAATTGCCGCAGCTTGCGTTTCCGACTGGCAGCGGCTCACACCTCAAAGGGTGCTCCGGAAATCGCCTGCTCGAACTGTACCATCCAGTTTGCGCAACCGCTCCATATCCTCCCTCCCCCCTAAAGCCTAATCTTGTGCGGCGGAGCGAATGCAAAAAGAGCCGCATCGCTGCGACTCTTTCGTTCGTGTTCCCCTTAGCACAATTATCTTACATTAACATCATAGCACGGGAAAACCGCACTTCGTTACAAAGGTTGTCCATGGTTATTCCAACGCTTTTTCAGCGAAATTCCGATGAAATTCCATCGGCTCCCCCGAATCACCTCAGCCTCCAGCCTCGATACGTTCTACCTCCGCATACAGCTCCCCGGCGGCATTCCGCACTTCCTCACGCACCGAATCGCAAAGCCGGCGAATCTCTTCCTTATATAGAAGCAAAATTTGCGCCGTATAATAAACAAAGCTGTAAAAAGCTTGATCGGAGACGGGATCGTCCTCCCAACGCTCCTCATCTTCCTCCTCGTCTACCGGCCAAAGCTCGCTTTCATGAAGCAGATCGGTGATAGACGAGAACGGTTCCATATCGACAACATGACCAAGCGTATCCGCGCACGCAACCGCAATGGGCTGACACATCTTCAGGATCGCGACAACAATCGCATTCAAACGCTCACGCTCCTGCTCGCTTAATTCCTGCTTCATGGAATCGTTCGCAACTCCACCAAGCATCCGCATCGCAAAAATGACGCCGAACGGCGTAGCGTGCCACAGCGTGCTTTGATGCTCAAGCTCCTCGGCCAATCGCCCGGCGGCATTGTCCATCGCCTCCATATCTCCGTGAGCCATCGCATGAAACCATTGCGGGACCGCCGCTGCCCGTCCGTAGGAAGAGATTAGCCGCTGCCACGGAATGTCTTCCATTTTAACGTTTTTGATGAATGCCGAATCCTGCTGAAGCATCGGTTTCTCCCCATTTCCTCTTTATTGAAAATTAGCTTCATTATAGCACAAGCGAATCCTGCAGAACTAACTGGTCAAGCAGACCCATAAACGCAAAAAAGAGCCGCAGCCCGCTGCGACTCTAGCTAATCAATATTCCGTATTCCTTCAACGCTTTGCGTCTCCATCCATAGAAAGTGGATAAGGAGATGCCCAGATCGCAAGCGATGTCATGCGGCTCGTTTCCATCCACATACAATAACTTGAGCACTTGCGCGTATTCGTGCTTAAAATCGTCCAGAGCGTCCATGGCTTGCTCCATCTGCTCTTTTTGCCGTCCTAGCTCCTCCAGCTCGCTTACCCGCGCCAATATCCCCTGATAACCGTCCGACGTACCCAGTTGCCCTTCCAATAGCGCTTTGATTTTCGTCTCCGTGCTTCGAAGCGCTTCTTGGTCTGCACCGGATGCCGCCAGCTTCCACCATTGCCGGTGCAGGTCTTGCAGCTTACCGTCCTGGAAAATAGTGCCGAGCCGCATCCCGCCGCTGACAGGATACTTCTCAAGCATCTTGATGCGTCCGACAAGCCGTTTATATCCGCGAAGCTGATCTATAGCCATTTTTTCGTAGTTTTGTTCGAGATTAAGCATCATCATTCCGGTTTGTTCCCCTCTCGTCACTCTCTGGAAGTATGTCCGATCGAACTTACAGCTTAAACTTGCAGTACCGTTCATCCGAGCTTTTCCGCCGCGTAGAGCAGCTCGTCAAAATATTTCGTCGGAACGTCCGGCAGCCGTTCGGCGTCGTAGTGCCGGAGGAGCGCCCGAATTTCACCTTGACGTCCGGCTTGAACGAGCCCGGCAAACTTCGTCCGGATCATCTCCAACGTTACCGGTTTACGCGGTTTCCAAGGCTCTGCTTGTCCGCTGTAAACCTGTTCCGCCTTGTTGTTCTTCGCCGTCGGTGCGGTAACTTGCCGCCGTTCTCTTACAAGGTTAGCCGGTTGAGCGTCGTTTGCAGATTCGAGGTTTTGGACGGGATTCGTCATATTCGAGGCGCCTCCATTCGTTAGCATATCGTTCGTTTTACGAAACTAAGAATAAGCTATTAGCTTCAAAATGACAACCAGTCAATTTAATCATATAGGTTAATTATCGCATAAAAACATCCAATAAACAAACTATTTGCTTAATCATTCTCCCATTTTCTTCATTTTCAGTTTTCCAAAGCTTGATTATTAAGCTAAAAGCTGATATAATGGAAACAAGTGTTCTTCTATTAAAAAGCCAGTTCAGAAAAGGTGACATGTCTTATGGGGAATCGGGTGCGGGACATTCGAAAAGCAAGGAATATGGCGGGGACCGTTGTCGCCGAGCTGTTGAACATTACGCCTCAATATTATTACGAGATCGAAAGGGGAAAAAAACGGCTGAGCGCCGATATGGCCGGTAAGCTCGCCGCCCATTTTCAAGTGACGACGGATTACCTTCTGGGCTTGTCCGACGAGCCTTCACCGAACGTATCGGCCATGGAGGAGAAGCGGGACGCGTCTCCCTTAACACCCAAAGAAGAGAAGGACATCGCCCGGGATCTTGAGCGAATGCTCAGCGATCTCGAGTCCGATGAAGCACTTGCCTTTCATGGCGAAACCTTGGATGAGGAGAGTAAAGAATTGCTGCGAATATCGCTAGAGAACTCCATGCGACTTGCCAAGCAGTTAGCGAAACAGAAGTTTACCCCGAACAAATATCGAAAATAAAATCGGTACGGGGGTAGATAAGCAGATGCGAAATTCGAAACAAGCAGCCTTGCAACTGATTAAAAAGTACGGAACGAACAACCCTTTTAAAATCGCATCTCAGAAAAACATCCATGTTCTCTTTGAGCCGCTCGGCAATGTTCTCGGCTACTTCAGCACGTACAAACGAATCCGCTTCATCCATATTAACCAAGGCCTAGATAAATCCGGCCAGCGCTTTACGTGCGCGCACGAGCTCGGGCACGTGCTCCTTCACCCCAAAGTGAATACGCCCTTCCTTCGCAGGAACACACTCGTTTCGATCGACCGGATCGAGAGCGAAGCCAATCAGTTCGCCGTCGAGCTGCTGATGCCCGACGAGCTCATCCTGGGCGGCATGACGATCTACGAAGCGGCGGCAGCAAGCGGCGTGCCGCAAGAAGTAGCGCATTTAAAGAGTCTCCCGAAGCGGCAGCGCAGTATCTGGAAAAGCGAAGATACATATTTCACCATCTAACAACGTAAGTAAAACACAGAGCCGGTGCTCCTGAATGCGGGAAACACCGGCTTTTTTATAGAAAGCTCATAACGGTACTCCTCATAGAAAAATAGACCGCCCCCCACGAGAGAGAACGGTCTATTTCTTGCCTGCTTACTGTGTTATCAGCTCGAACCCGCAATCCACTTCCAAAAATAAAGCCATTTCGTACATCGCCGCAAGTCGCTGCCGATCGTATGTATCCTTGGACATGCTCAGTCGGTCGCATACTTGCATATCCGTCGGCGTATTTTGCCGCATATACCGTGTTTCGATGATCGACCGCTGCTTGTCCGGCAGCAGGCTCAGCGCGATTTCCACGGAATCGCACACATAACTGCGGTGCATTTGCTCGTTTACGTTGTACACCGCGATCTGTGCGGTCGGATCGCTTACCGCATTCGTCGCCCCGTGGTACCGCGGATCGTAACTGGCGGTAACCCGGGCTTCGCGTCGTTCGAAGCTGTTGTATTTGTAGCTCCGGTACAGAGCCAGCCGTTCTTCCATGGCTGCGCGGACGGCTTTTTTTTGCGCAAGCGTGAGCGTATCGTTCATAGCGACCACCTTTCGATTCACCCGAATGGATATTCTTGCAGCGGACAAGCAACCGCGGGCTGCTGTTCACCGTTTCTTGTTTTGTGTTAGTAACATTATCACACTTTCTTGCTATTAGCAATAATATTTTAGATAATATTTACTAATAACAAGTAAAAGTGTATAATAGAAGAACAAGAAAGGATGTGCGCGGATGAACGTTCAGCAGTTCGGAGCCTATTTAAAAAGCTTGAGGGAAGCCAAAGGGCTGACGCTTACTCAATTGGGCGATCGGATCGGTTACTCGAACCCTTATTTGTCCCAGATCGAAACGGGCAAGAAAAAAAACATGCCCTCGCCCGAGCTGCTGGAGAAGCTAGTCGAACCGCTGGGTGTCGAGTATGCCGACCTGATGGCAGCCGCCGGCTATCGGAAGCTTGCCGACACCCACAAGTATCGGCAGGCGTTTCAAGATCTGCTCGATATTCTCGGTATTGACCTCGATGGGATCGTTCAAGCCCTTGCCGTCATTCCCCGGGCGGCCATCAAACGATTGGAACAGGAATATCGCCCGTTCTTCGGCGATGATTTCGAGATCACGCCGGACACGCTGCAAACTTTGCTTCAGCAAGATCCGCCAAAGGTCGAAATTTACAAGCTGATCGGCCAATTGGAAAGCATGGCGGAGCAATTCCGAACGATAGGAGCGGACGCAGAAAAAACCGATACCCAGACGCTCGACCATCTGTACGATATCGGCAAATCGCTTCAATATATTGACGGCCTCCAATATAACGGCCACCTGCTCACCGATCAAGACCGGCAGCGCATTCTCGGGATGCTCAAGCTGCTGTTCCCGCAATACGAGCAGCAGTCCAACGATTGAGAAATGGAGTTACTGGTGTTCGCGCTCCAACAAAGCCCCTTTTTTCCGAAGCTGCAGCTGCACGAACCCGTACGCAGCTGAAATGAGTAGCACGCAGCCGGAGGCGATATAAACCAAACGAACGCCGATAACGTCTGTTACGATTCCGATCACCGCAATAGAGAGCATCGTGATGAGCTGGACCAAGGTAGACCGGGCGGCCGCCACTTTAAGCAAGGTATGCTCGTCCGAGCTATTTTGAACCATCGACTCTTGCGCCAGATCGCGGATTTGATAAGCCGGCCCCATCAACAGGACAAGCAGCAGCGCCAGCATGCTGTTCGATACCAACCCATACAGCAGTGTCAGCACACCGAACAGAGTCGCTCCCAGCAGCATACTTACGGTCAGCTTTCCCTGCATCCGGCGGGAAAGCCGAAGGACGATCAACCCGCCGACGATGGTACCCAAATAGTAACCGCCGTTAATGTATCCCCACCAGGCTTCACCTTCGTGCAAAGCCTCTTTGACAAAAGTTAACGTGACGGCTCCGATCCAGATCGTGCCGACCCAAGATTCGATTAGATCCATGATGACAAGGACACGCAGTCCTTCATGCCTGTAAAGAATTTTCCAGCCTGCCGTTAATCCAGCCACGAATCCTTGTTCGGTTCGAAGCCCTGCCGGTTCATGCTTCTTCCCGTGCCGCTTCAACAGAAACATGCATCCGATCGATACGACGAGCAGAGCAAAAGTAATCCCAAGCGCAGCGCCTTGGCCCAAAACCGACAACAGCACGCCACCCAAAGTCCACCCGGCAAATTGGAACGTTTGATCCACCGTCGACAGCAAGCCGATCGCTCTCACCCGTTCCTTCTCTTGTACGACGGCCCGGAGTAACGAGCTTTTCACAGGCGAGAACCAGCCATTGAAAAAAGAAATGATCGCGAGTAGCCCCATAGTGACAATCAAGCTCAAGGCCGAAACGTCCTGCGTCAGCATCAGCGCAAGAAACAGGAGAATTACCAGCTGCGTCGTTTGCGAAAAGATCAGCAGCGCGGGAAGCCGAAACCGGTCGGCAAACGACGGCAAAACGACACCGCTGACCATTCGCGAAATGGCGCTGATTAGCGTTACGGCAGCGGACAAAGCCGTCGAACCGGTCTGCGCGTACAAATGCATGACCACAACCATCGTATAAAGCGCAAAGCCAAGATTGGTTGCCGTTTGGCTGACCAATAAAGCGTAAAATGAACGGTTCAAGCGCAATCCCCCGTAGAGTAAATATACTTTTTATATTTTTATGTATGTTAAGTTTGCAGGATTTATTATAAATGCGCCGGCTTGAGGAAGCAATTGTTTTCTGAAGATACATTGAAGAAACCCGATCGACGACGATCTACGCAACAGGGTTGTAGGGCGGAGGGACCCGGAGGACGCTTATAGGCTGCTTAAGGCATTGGAGCCGGGTTTATTTGGATCGCAAGAAACAATTAAGTTGTCGGAGTTACATCCGGGGCAATATATCAACTACAACGGTGAGGTCATTACAAAAGAGCAGGCAGAAAAGATCGTCGCTTGAGGAGAGCGTCCGGTACTGTACACGGTATTGTCGCGCAGTCTTTCTTCAGTCGAGGTACCATTCGCCAGTCCAAGGATCTTGCACCCAGCGGGCATGATGGTAAAAATGATGCCCGTGCATCTCATGATGATGGTGCGGATAGTGGTGCCGATGGAACGGATTGAAGCCGTGTAGATTGAAGCTTTGAGGATGCGTTAAATCGAGATATTGGTGATAATGCTGTCCGTAATGCGGCCAATAAGGCTGAGTTTGATAGTGCGGAGAAGGCTGACCTGAAGGGCCGTGACCGTACCACCAAGGATAACGATACGGACGGATGTGTTCGAACTCCTCTGCGGTTTCGATTATCGTCTCTTGAGACATTTTGATTTCTCCTCTCTGACTAGAACATACTCCACCATATGTCAGAGAGGAGGAATTGGGCACTTATCCATCTAAAAAAATGGGCTTAAAGAGGACTTATCCCTCCTACTAAACAATAAAAAAAGCGAATAACTTATCAAAATTTGAAGTCGTTCGCTTGTTAAGTTTAAATTCAAACATTCGCGCTATCTTGAGGAAATTGTCACCGATATTCTGCCGAACTAATACATCAAAGCGAACTATTGCATCTACGACTTGCAAAGAGTGTACTGTCAAATTCAATCACTCAGAAGCAAACTTAATCAACATAACAAAAAAACACACAGCCAAAGCGTTCAATAAGTTCGATCCGAAAGCGAGTGGCACCAGTTTGGCACCAACATCAGAAAATGAGGTAAATTAACAACATATAAAAATAGCGAAAACCCTTGATATTCAAGGGTTTTTCTTATAAGCGGGTGATGGGAATCGAACCCACGCCACCAGCTTGGGAAGCTGGAGTTCTACCATTGAACTACACCCGCGCGAAAAGGGATTGCGCTTATTTATTATAAGCGTTCCCTCTCGTTTTGTCCAGTCTCGGCCCCTACTTAATCTCCCCGATCTGATCGAACGGGTAATAACGGAACAGCGCTTTCCCGACAAGCTTGCTTTTGTCCACGAACGGCGTCGGCCACAGGTGGGAATCCATGCTGTCGTTGCGGTTGTCGCCAAGGAACAAATATTTCCCTTCCGGTACTTGAACCGGGCCGAATTGGTATTTCATCGGCTCCTTCACATAAGGCTCGTCCACCTTCTCGCCATTGCGATACAGCGCGCCGTCCTTCACTTCAATCGTATCGCCTGGCAAGCCGATAAGCCGTTTAATGTAGCGCTTGTCCTCTTCTCCCTTGAGCGGCGGATAAAAGACAACGATATCGCCGAACTTAAAATCGGTCAGCGCGACCATCTTTTCCACAAACACTTTATCGTCGAGCTGAATGGTCGGCAGCATCGAACCGGTCGGCACCTTCATCCCCTGCGCCACGTATGTGTTGAACGAAAAGCTGATGATCACAGCCAAGCCAAGCGGCGCTACCCATTCCTTCGCCCATCGCATCATTCGGTTCAAGAGCTTCTCCCTCGCCTTCTCAACGTCGTTTCTCTTAACTATACCGGATACAGAGGAAAAGAGTATTAAAATAACCTTAAAATTAGAAACCACCGACCGTTGGTCGTACATTTGAAGCAAGCTAACGAATTAGGTACAATCAGGGAGAAGCGCAACATCATTCGCTTGAGGAGGGATTATCGATGAAATACCGGAAGTTGGGCAAAACAAATATGAAGGTGTCCGTCATCGGGGTCGGCACATGGCAGTTCGGCGGCGAATGGGGCAAGCCGTTTACCCAGGAGGAAGCGGATGCGATTCTGGACGAAGCCAAAGCGTGCGGCATCAACCTGATCGATACCGCGGAATGCTACGGAGACCATACGTCCGAATCGCTCATCGGAAGCTACATCTCCCGGGGCCGACGCGAAGACTGGGTCATTGCCACCAAGTTCGGGCATAAATTTCACGCCCATCTGGACCGGAGTCAGGAATGGTCGCCGCAAGCAGTGCTGGCACAGCTCGATGCCTCGCTCAAAGCGCTCCGGACGGACTACATAGATCTTTATCAGTTTCATTCGGGCACAGACGAAGCCTTCGATCAGAACGAGCTGTGGACCTTGCTGGATAAACAAGTACAGGCGGGAAAAATACGGCATCTCGGCACGTCCATCGGCAGCAACGACAACCTCCATCAGACAGACGCATCCGAACGCGTGAACTCGAAGGTGATTCAAGTCGTTTACAACCGGCTCGACCGCAAACCCGAGGAGCGGGTCTTCCCGTCCTGCGAGCGCCAAGGACTTGGCGTGCTGGCGCGCGTGCCGCTGGCCAGCGGCTACCTGAGCGGCAAATACAATCCCGGCGCCTCGTTCGCGGAGAACGACGTCCGCCATCGGCACGACCCGGAGCAAACGCGGTTGAAGCTTGAGGAAGTTAAGCGCATCCGCGAGCATGAAGTGCCGGAGGGGATGGATATGGCGACGTGGGCGCTGGCTTGGTGCCTGAAGCACCCTGCGGTCAGCGCGGTGATCCCGGGCTGCAAAAGCCGCCAGCAGGTCATCGCCAACGCCGCTGCTGCGAGGTATGTCGGCGACGGTCACCCGCAGACTTGGCAAGAAACGAACGCCTAATAAGCACCCGAGTCGGTCGCTACCTGCCTCTCAGAAGTGCCCGCCTCCACAAAATAAACAAGCGTTCCGGCCCTCGCATTGGACGAGGCTGGAACGCTTCTTTGTTTCCGTCAAGCAGGAGTCCGCAGCATCAGATCGGTGAACTCGTTTGCCGGAACCGGCTTGCTGTATATGTAACCTTGAATTTCCCTGCATTTGATATCGAGCAGGAAGGAGAGCTGCTCCTCCGTCTCGACCCCTTCGGCAATCACGTTCAGCTTCAGGCTGAGCGCCATGGCCATAATCGCTTGGACGATGGCAGCATCGTCAGGATCGACCGTAATGTCGCGGACGAACTGCTGCGCAATTTTCAGTTTGTCGATCGGAAATTTCTTGAGATAATTGAGGGACGAATAGCCGGTGCCGAAATCGTCCATCGAGATATGTACGCCGAGCTCGCGCAAGGTTTGCAGCTTTTGAATGACTTGATCCACGTGATACATCGCAATGCCTTCGGTAATTTCCAGCTCCAGATACCGCGGCTCCAGCCCGCTTTCCTGCAGCGCATCGAGAACGACTTGGACAAAATCGTGCTGGTGAAACTGAATCGGGGAGATGTTCACCGCCATCTTCAGCGGCGGAAATCCGGCGAGCTGCCATGCCTTGTTCTGCTTACAAGCCGTGCGCAGCACCCATCGTCCGATCGGAATGATCAATCCCGTCTCTTCGGCCAGCGGAATAAATTCACCCGGCGAGATAAAGCCAAGCCGCGGATGATTCCAACGGATCAGCGCTTCCATTCCGTTCATGCGGGTCGTGAAAATATCGACCTGCGGCTGGTAGTACAGGACGAACTCCTCCTGCTCCAGCGCTTTGTTCAGCCACTCTTCCATCACCAGCTTCTGAATGACCGTATCGTTCATCTCGGCCTTGTAGAACTGGTAGCCGTTTTTCCCGAGCTCCTTGGCCCGGTACATGGCCGTATCGGCATTTTTCATGAGCGTAATGGGATCTTCCCCGTCCTGCGGATACATCGCAATTCCGATACTGCAGCCCACACGAAGCTCGTGTCCGTCAATGGCAAAGGGCTGGCTGAGCAGATGAATAATTTTCTGCGCCACCTTCTCGGCATCTTCCGGCCGTGACGTATCCTTGATCAGCACGGTGAATTCGTCCCCGCCCTGCCGCGACACGCCATCGCCTGCCTGCAGCCCGCTTTTGAGCCGTTCCGCCGCTTCCGTCAACAGGAGATCGCCGAACGCATGACCGAACGTATCGTTGACGTTCTTAAACCGGTCCAGATCGATGAACATAACGGACAGCTTGCCCCCCGACAGCTTGGCTTTCCGGATCGACATGCCGACGGTTTGTTGGAACTTCTGGCGGTTCGGCAGCCCGGTCAGCCTATCGTGATAGGCGAGGTACGTAAGCTGGCGTACCGTAAACTCCCGGTTGCGCATATCCGTCAGCACAAAGTAAAGGATCGGCGCCGTGAGCAGAGCGAGCCCCGCCAGATCAGCCGTTGTTCTCATCAAGTCGGCGGTTTGCGACGACGCATAGCGCACCGCCAACTCCATAACCTCTGCGAACGCCATAATAATGACGGCCGGGGCCATCGCCCGAATCGGCTTGACGCTGTTTTTCCGAACGGCCGCATTCAGGATCGGGGCGACCAACAGCACGGTCAAGCCCGCTGTCATGAAGTCCAACGAGTCATTAGGCACACCAAGCAACTGTTTGAGCGAAAGCAGTACGATTTCCGTACCGGCCATGACGCACCACAGATGCAAAAGCGCACCGTGCCGGTACAGTTTATGCCGCCATTCCCGCAGCAGACCCGAACCTACAGGACTCCGTTTTTTTGCCATGTCGATCCTCTGCTTCCTCTGATGAAGGGTTTTCTTTTATTCTAATTCCCTAGAACCAAAAGAACAAGACAATTTTGGTTATAAAGACCCATATTCATCGACATAAAACGATAAAATTCAACATCCCTTTTATTGAAATTCCGATCAATAAACGCGGAACGTATGTTCATATACCGTTTCGTCGTCATTGCTGTCCATAACCCGTATCTCCAGCTTCCAATGGCCGGGATAAGGCAAATAAGCTCCGCGCGTTTTGTACGTATGTCTTTTTAACCCGAACGACTCCTCGAAGCTCACATCCTCCGTATATTCGACAGGCACGACGAGCGGCGCAATTTCCGGATTGTCCGTCGCCTGAAGCTTCATGATCACCTGCTTCGGTTTGCCGAGCTTTTCGGGCAGCCACACTTTTACGGCAAAATCGTTAACGCCCGGCACGTTCGGACTGATCTGCGCGGTCATATGGATTTTCTCGCCCATCACATGCCAGTTCATCGGTTCATTGGCCGGAAGCGGGGTTAAATAAGTAAATACGCCGACGACGCCGACAATAAGCGTCATCAGCACGGCATCGACGCCAAGCAGGCGGCCTGCCCCCCGTTCGCTGCTTTTGCGGAACAAGAAGCGGATCAGCGCCGCGGTCACGACGACCAACAGCACGAGCCCGGTCTTCGCCAGAAGCAGCTTGCCCCACCCGGTCTCCACGATATACCGTACGTCCGGGAGAAAAATGAACACGGTCAGCACGCCGGAGACGGTCAGCAGCAAGATGCTGACCAGCGCAGCCGTTGAGAAGCGCGGAAGGAAACGTTTGCCCAGTTCCTTATCCGTACGCCACAAGACGAGCAGCATCAGCAGGCCTCCGACCCATACCGAAGAGGCGGCCAGATGAAGCCAGTCCAGCACGAGCGTTTCGCTTTTCGGTTCGAAAGCAGCCGCATGCCCGAGCAGACTTTTGGCGAACCAGACGAGCGCAAGCCAGATATAGTCGAGAAAGACGCTGCGGTACAGCACGACAAAGGACAGCAGCGCCAGCAACAATCCTCCGAGCCAGGCGTAGCCGACCGTCGTTTGGGTGAACAAACGCAGCAAACCTTCTGCTCCCCCGTCGCCGATCAGATCGCCCATATGCGCCCACATGAACAAAATATACGCGATCAAATAGAGCTGCTGCAGCCGTTCCGCCCACTGCCTCAGCCGGACGCGGGACGGATCTGTTTTTTCTCCGGGAGCGAACCAGCGCAGCCAGAGCAGCCAGCCCGTGAAACCGAGCAAAGCCAAATAAAACAAAATACGCGAGCCGAACTGCAGGACATCCTTCACTCCAAACGTACTCATCGGACCGTCGTGGCGGTGCAAATGCTCAATCGCAGGCGCGCTGCCGCTGACGCCCGACGGCTGGTCCAAGCTTTGGCCGACCGCGAACAAATAAGTGCCGTCTACGGGATGCCCGTCCGCTGAGATGACGTGATAAGTCACCACATAGATGCCTTTGACAAGTCCCGGCAGATCCAGGGTCAAGGTCGTGCGGGTATCGTTCATCACAGCCGCTTTGTCTGTTACCTTGCGCTTGCTGCCGTCGTAGACCCTTAAATAGTACAGCCCCTCCTCCAGACGCTCGTTAAACGTCAAGACCACCTGCTCCGGGGGCTTCTCCAGCTCCGCGCCGTTGGCCGGAACCGTCTGTACGAGAGAGGCGTGCGCTCCGGCCGTAGCCGCAGACCCAAACAGGTACATGAAGCCGAAGCCGACGATCAACACCCATAAGGCGAGCGTCCTGTACGTCTCTCCCCAATACCCTCTCCATTCCATTGGTTACTCCTCCTATCGTTTACCGGAGACCCGGTGTCCTCATCCCATGACCTCAATTTTTATCACAAAAAAAGGCAGGTTTCCCACAGCCCATAGTAAATGTAGCATAAAACGCAATAACAAACCAAATTCGGCGTTTTTTCGCGATTTTATCCTAATCAATTGGCGATTCTCGGCCGAAATAATAGATTGACAGCGAAGCGACGATGCGGTAAATTCATGTTATTGCTTTGTGAAAACAACTACATATTGTAGGTTCAAGAATCAAGAACTACGACATATTGTGGAAACTCGTTAGGGCATCGCTACGATAATGAAGCCGCACCCGCACGGTTCGTCAGGCCTGATCGACGGCAAACCGGCAGAACGACAGGAAGACGCTTCAGAAGCGGGAACCCTGCGCGTTACCAGACATTTAACGCTTCGCACGAAGCGTTAGCGGCATGCGTCTGCCTGCACGGCGGCGGCATGCTTTTTTCTTTGAACATTCCAAAGGAGCTGAATGCATGATCATCGTAAAACGGGACGGCACGAAAGAAGAACTCGTGTTCGCAAAAATGAAAAAAGTCATCGACTTCGCGTGCGAAACTTATCCGGAATGCGATCCGCTGGAGTTGGAAACCGCTCTGCTACCCTTGTTCCGCAACGGAATTACGACCCAGGAAATCCAGCGCCTGCTCATTCAGGTGGCCGTGGAAAAAACAAGCGTCGAGCAGCCGAACTGGCAGTACGTCGCCGCCAAGCTGCTTTCCTACGATCTTTATAAGGAAGCCCGCTTAAACCGCAAGTATGGCCATTTCGGCTACGGCGATCTGTATTCGCTGATCACCTATTTGACCGATATGGGCTTATACGGCAAATACATTCTGGAGCATTACAGCCGGGAAGAAATCCAGGAGCTCGGCACTTACATCAAGCCGGAGCGCGATTACCTGCTGAACTACATCGGCCTCAAAACGCTCGCCGACCGCTATTTGATCAAGGGACTGGACAAAGAAGTGCTGGAGCTGCCGCAGGAGCTGTTCATGGGCGTTGCGATGCACCTGGCCATGAAGGAAACGGATAAACTGCGTTGGGCGAAGCAGTTCTACGACGTGCTCAGCAATCTGGAGATGACGGTAGCGACGCCGACGCTGGCGAATGCCCGCAAGCCGCTGCACCAGCTCTCCAGCTGTTTTATCGATACGGTGCCGGACAACCTGTGGGGCATCTACAACGTAGACCAAAGCTTCGCGCAGGTATCCAAGCACGGCGGCGGCATGGGCATCTATGTCGGCAAAGTGCGCAGCCGCGGCTCCAACATCCGCGGATTCAAGGGCGTCGCCGGCGGCGTCGTGCCTTGGATCAAGAACTACAACAATACGGCCATCGCCGTCGACCAGTTGGGCGTCCGTTCCGGAGCCGTCGCCGTCTACCTAGACGTGTGGCATAAGGATATTTTGGACTTCCTGAACCTCAAGACGAACAACGGCGACGACCGGATGAAGGCTCACGACATTTTCCCGGGCGTCTGCATCCCCGATCTGTTCATGAAAACAGTCGAGGAGCGCGGCACATGGTACTTGTTCGATCCGCACGAAGTGCGCAAGATCAAGGGCTACTCGATCGAGGATTCGTGGGGCGAGGAATTCGAAAGCCGCTACTGGGATTGCGTGAACGACGACAAAATTTCGAAGGACGAAATTCCGGCCATCGACATCATGAAGCGCGTCCTTACCAGCTCGTTCGAAACCGGCACGCCGTTCGTGTTCTTCCGCGATACGGTCAACCGCGCTAACCCGAACAAGCACAAAGGCATGATTTACTGCTCGAACCTGTGTACCGAAATTTGCCAAAATATGAGCGCTACCGAGATGATCCAGACGGAGCACGAGGACGGCATCATTACGACAAAGGTAAAAAGCGGCGATTTCGTCGTCTGCAACCTGTCGTCCACCAACCTCGGCCGCGTCTATACGAAAGAAGACATCGAGCGCGTCGTCACGACGCAAATGCGGATGATGGACAATGTCATCGACCTGAACTACTACCCGATTCCGCAAGCGGAAATTACGAATAAAAAGTACCGCGCCGTCGGCCTCGGCTCCAGCGGCTACCATCAAATGCTGGCTCAGCTCAAAATTCAATGGGAATCCGACGAGCACGTGCAGAAAGCCGACGAAGTGTACGAATGGATGAACTACTACGCCATCAAAGCGTCGATGGAAATCGCCAAAGAAAAAGGCGCCTACCCTGTATTCGAAGGCAGCGAATGGCAGACCGGCGAATACTTCGAAGCTCGTGGCTACAACAGCCCGGAATGGCTCGAATTGAAAGAGCAAGTCGCGAAACACGGCGTCCGCAACGGCTGGATGTTCGCCATCGCGCCGACGGCATCGACCTCGCTTATCGCCGGTTCAACGGCCGGGATCGACCCGATCTTCAACAAGTTTTTCGTCGAAGAGAAGAAGAACGCCGTCATCCCGCAAACCGCGCCGAACCTGAACCCGGAGACGATGTGGTTCTACAAGGAAGCGCACCGGATCGACCAGCACTGGAGCATCCGCGCCGCCGGCGCCCGCCAGCGCCATATCGACCAATCGCAATCGTTCAACCTGTACATCACACCGGAGCTGTCCGCCCGCGAGTTTCTGGAAATGTACATCGCCGCTTGGAAGCACGGCCTGAAAACCGTCTACTACTGCCGCAACAAAAGCCTCGAAGTCGAGGATTGCGTAAGCTGCAGCGCGTAGATGAAGATTTTCTGTATCCTAATCCGTTAGGGCCGGGCGCATAAGCGCCCCCTCCCCAACGAAAAAGCCCGGAGTTCGCGGACGGCAGCGAAGCGCGCCGCCCAATGAACTCCAACGCTCTAAACGTAAAGCGTGTACATAAGACTCTTTGCAAATGCAAAGAGTCTTATGTACGAAAGCGATCAACCATCAACCGTCTCTCATCTGCACAACTTCACTCAACCGACCCTTTCCGGGGTCCAGGGGGCCGGCGCCCCATGGGGTCCTCCCTACTAGGGAGGATTTAGGAGGGTCATTCGACTTTAGGGGGTAGACCAACCAATGGAACTTCAAAAGAAAAAGCTGTTTAACGAGCACGGCGACCGGGATTGGGGCAAGCGCCGCATGATCGGCGGCAACACGACGAACCTGATCGAGCTGAACAACGTCAAATATGACTGGGCAACCAAGATGTACCGCACGATGATGAACAACTTCTGGATTCCCGAGGAAATCCCGCTCGCGCAAGATGCGAAGGACTACAAATTCCTGTCGCCCGTAGAGCGCCAAAGCTACGACAAGATCATCAGCTTCCTGATCTTTCTCGATTCGCTGCAAACGGCTAACCTGCCGAACATCAACGAGTACATCACCGCTCCGGAAGTCAACCTGTGCCTGACGGTGCAGACGTTCCAGGAAGCCGTGCACAGCCAGAGCTATTCGTACATCCTTGACAGCGTCTGCTCGGCGGAAGTGCGTGACGACATCTATAACCAATGGCGCGAGGACAAGCATCTGCTGCGCCGCAATCGATTCATCACCGACCTGTACGAGCGGTTCATCGAGACGCCTTCCACGGAAAACCTGATGCGCACCATCATGGCTAACTACATTCTCGAAGGCATTTATTTTTACAGCGGCTTCAGCTTCTTCTACGCGCTCGGACGCCAAGGCAAGATGCTCGGCACCGTCTCGGAGATCAAGTACATTCAGCGCGACGAACTGACGCATCTGGCGCTGTTCCAGAACATTTTCCGCGAAATCCGCAAGGAAAATCCGGAGCTGTTCACGGACGAGCTGATTGAAGACCTGCGCCAAATGATGAAGACGGCCGTCCAGCACGAGATCGAATGGGGCCAATACATCACGAACAACAACATTCACGGCCTGAGTAACGATATCATCGACCAATACATCAAATATTTGTCCAACGAGCGCCTGCGCAAGCTGGGCCTGGAAATTTTGTACCCCGAAGTCGTCGAGCATCCGATGAAGTGGGTCGAGACGTTCAGCAACATGAACAGCATGAAAACGGACTTTTTCGAGCAAAAGGTGACCAACTACAGCAAATCGTCCAACCTGAACTGGGACGACCTGTAAGCCGGATCCCCAAAGCGCTTACCTGATTAACAAAAGCATCCCGCTTCCTTTGCCTTGACGGCAGCGAAGCGGGATGTTTTTTCGTGTAATCTATATGCCTTATAAAGAAGACATATGCTTTTTCCGTTCCGTCTGCAATTCGTGGCAGATCGTCTCCAGCTCCTTTGCGAGCCGCGTCAGCCCTTCCGTCGAAGCGGTGATCGACTCCATCGCCGATAACTGCTCCTGCGACGAGGATAGCACATGATTCGCTCCCGCCGCACTGTCGTCGGAAATGCGCGCCACCTCGTTCAATGCGGCCGTCACCTGCTCCGATCCTGCCGACATTTGCTGGGCAGCTGCTGAAATATCCTGGATTTGATCGCATACTTTTTTCGCTTCGTCGACAATGAGCCGGAATACGTCCCCGGCTTCGTTCACCGCCGTATGACTCGTATCCACCTGACCGGCGCTTGCGCGCATCACCGATACGGCGGATACCGTCGCCTGCTGAATCTCTTCGATCAGCTGCGTGATTTGACCCGCCGACGCTTCGGCTTGCTCCGCGAGCTTCCGGACCTCGCGCGCCACTACGGCAAAGCCCGCTCCGTGCTCCCCTGCCCGGGCAGCTTCGATCGCTGCATTCAGCGCAAGCAGGTTCGTTTGGGAAGCTACCCCGGAAATCAGCGTAGCGATCTCTCCAATTTCGACCGACTGCTTCTCCAACCGCTGTAAAGCTGCAGACACTTCCGTCGAGGAGCTTTTCAAAGCGCCGAGCTGCGATACCGCATGGCCGATCGTATCGTTGCCTTTCTCCGCCTCTTCCACCATGCCGAGCGACGCCTCCGAAACGGTTGCCGACGATTCGGCTACGCGCTGTATGCCGATCGACATCTCTTCCATCGCACGTGCGCTGTCTTTGCTAGTCTGCGCCTGCTCTTCCGTTCCCGATGCCATGCCTTCCATGGAGGTCATGATCCGGCGGTTCGCCAGCAGTGTCTGCTCGGTGTTCTCATTGAGCCGTCCCACGTAATCGACCAGTTGCTCGGAGCTGTCCGTCAGCTTGTTCAGAATGTTGCCGAGCAGCTGCTGCTTCTCCTGCTTGTCCGCTTCGAGCAAGGCCACGGTTACCTTTTTCTTCGTGATTTGCCATACGGTCGTTCCTGCTGTCAGCAGAAGGAACACGGCATGAATCGCCAGCATCTCGATGCCGTACCCGTCCTTGCCGAACACAAGCTCCGAATACAGCCAGTAGGCGGTGATGTATTGCAGGGCAAACAAAGCGGTCATCAGCCAAATCAGCTTCGTATCTTCATAAAAGGCCATCAGGGCGATAACCATGAAGATTGAGAAATAAAATTCGACCATCCCGCCCGATCCGACGATCATCGCCATACTCGTGAAGGTCATGGACAGCGCATTGAACAGCGGAACGTAACGATGATGCCCCCGCCAAAATAACAGCGCAGCGACGACTAGCAGAATCAGCGGAGCCCCCAAAAACACATTAAGCAGTACCTCGTAAGCCAGCAAATCGTGCTGGGATTTAAAGACATGCACCCATCGGAATAAAGCGCATGCAAACACGGCCAACAAGTACGTTCCGAACGTCACCGGCAAGGTCATCCGGTTTTTAATCGCCAACACATCGGGCTTCGTGGATAACAAAAAGCTCACATCCTATTCGCTAAGGTCGAAGCTATACTCTTTATCACATATTATATCGGTCGTAAGTCCTATTTTTTATAGTAAAAAATGAAAAAACCGTGACAAGTCGTCGTCACGGTCTCAGCTTAATTCCAGCAATTCCTTCACCTTGAGCTCCAGCTCAACCATGGAAAACGGTTTATGCATATACGCATTCGCTCCAAGCTGCATTCCCCGGCTCGTGTCCTCTTCCCGGCTGCGCCCGGAAAGAACGAGCACTTTCGTATGGGGCGGCCGCGTGCCGCGCTCCCTCATCCGTTCGAGCACGCCGTACCCGTCGAGACGCGGCATCACGCCGTCGAGAATACACAGATCGACCGGGCTGCCGAGCAGCTCCAAATAAGCCTCTTCCCCATCGGCCGCCTCCTTGAAATCGATCGGCAGATGCTTGAGCTTCGCCATGAGAATCGAGCGCAAAATATTGTCGTCGTCGGCAATCAGCACCGTCTTGCGCGCCGCCGCGTCCGTCTCGGTACCGGCAGCGTCGCCGGTATACAGCATCACCCGGTTGCGGCCGCTTTGCTTGGCCTCGTACATCGCATCGTCCGCCCGCCTGATCCATTCGCTCAGCGTAAGGTCGGGCTGCCACTCCGACACGCCGGCCGAGAACGTAATGTGAAACGATTGGCCCTCGTTTTGCGCCACGGGTCCTTGATGCGTCTGCCTCAGAATGCCTTCGATCGTCTTTTTGGCGTCGGCCGCAGACGTGCCGGGCAGCACCACCACGAATTCCTCGCCCCCGAAGCGGGCGATCAGATCCGTAGCGCGCAGATTCGCCTGCAGCAGATAAGCGAGGCCCTGCAGGACCAGATCCCCGATCGGATGCCCGTACGTATCGTTGATCGACTTGAACCGGTCAATATCGATGAATACCATCGAGATCGTCCCGGGATACCGTGCGACGCGCTGCAGCTCGACTTGAATTTGGTGATCGAAATACCGCCGGTTGTACACTCCCGTCAACGGGTCGCGGAATGCCATTTGCTCGAACGTCTTGGTCCGCTTGAGCAGGCTGTAGATACGGGCGGCCAGCTCTTCGTATTGAAACGGCTTGACCACGTAGTCGTCCGCGCCCAAATAGAAGCAGCGGACCTTGTCGTAGACGTCGCTGCGCCCGGACAGCACGATCAGGGGCACAAGCTTTAAATTCGGGTCTTCCTTCAAAAATTCGAACAGCTCGTAGCCGCTGCCCGGATGCATCATGAGATCGAGCGAAATCAAGTCGTACGAACGCTCGCGGATGAGCCGCTGCGCCGAACTGACGTCTGCGGCTTCATCCACCTCGTAGCCGTCCAGCTTCAAACGCCGGACCAGATAAGCCCGCAGCACATCGTCATCGTCGATCACAAGCAGCCGTTCGCCTTGCGGAGGCGTCAGGGTGCGCTGCAACTGTCCCTGCTGCTCATCCGGCTCCAGCTCGCGTACAATGGTATCGATCTCCAATTCCAATTCGAGCACCAACGCAAGGGAAGCCTGCGAGCATTGCCGAAACCGTACCCGAACCGACGCTGACGCCACAGCTTCCTCGTCCTGCGACCATTCCCAGTGCCCGACCAATTTCTCGGCCAATACCCCGATGCGCGTGAAACCGAACATCGGCGCGCTGCCTTTCAGCGTATGTACGATACGGTAAAACCGGCGGGCCGTCTCGGACGTATCCTCCGGCTCCGCATCCTCAGTCCAATGCCGCAGCTGCTGCAGCTGCTTATTCAGCTCGCGAATATATTTTTTCCGGCCTTCCTTCAGCAGCCGGGCCTCTCGTTTCATCCGGTCGTCAGAGGGTGTTTGATGCAAAGCCTTCACTTCCCGTCTCCGGTATAAATTTCTATCGGTTAACGCGCGTCGCGCCGGATCAGCTCTTCCACGGTATCCAGCAGCTGCAGCGGACTAAACGGTTTGACGATATATTGCGTAACGCCCGCCGCCTTGGCACGTTCCCGGTCCTTATCCAACGCTTTGGCCGTCAAAAGAATAACCGGCGTATCCGCATTCGGATTCGTATGGCCGCGAAGCCATTCGCAAACTTCCACTCCGGTGCGTTCGGGCATCATATAGTCCAGAATAATTAAGTCGAACGGCCGCTCCTGCAAATAGGCGAGCGCCTGCGCCCCATCCTCCGCTTCGGTAAGCTCGTATCCTTCCTCGGCCAACGTTTCCGTTAGTAAGAACCGCAAGGCCGCTTCGTCATCGGCCAATAAAATTTTATAAGGTGCCATAAGCCGTCGAACGCTCCTTCATGGTGCATGCTCTATGAGATCATTATAGCACGGATGATTGTGCAGGGTTACAGGGAACTTTTCAATTGTATATAGTTCCAAAGTACCATTTGTAAACCAAAAGAACTATGATACGATAAAAACATCACAAAATTTGATGAAAACTTTACTTTTTTCGAGCACTTTTTCCTAGCTGAAAGGAAGGACAACATGAATCCTGTGGACCATCTGATCAAAAAAGTATCCAAGTACGTTTCGTTCGGCCAGCCCGTTTCATCCGGGTCCTTGGTAAGTCAGCGCTTGTCTGACCCGCGCATGCCGATGCAAGCGTTTTATTTGACACTCCAGCCCAAAAGCGAACAAGAGCATTACTATCATGAGGTTTGGCTGAAAAAAGAAGGCTCGTTTGCCATCACCGAAGCATGGTACAAAGACAGCATGGTCACCCGAAGCTTGGTTCAAGACAATATTTCTTATGAGCAGTTGATTAACGCAATCGGCGAGGAACAGTCCCATCATGTCGTTCTGCGAATGACGGAAATCGTCAAGAAGTCGGAACGGGAGGATTGGAGACCGTATTCCAGACGAGCCTGATTGAGACAGGCTTCAAAGCATGCTGCCATGCTCTTGCTTCCTGCGGGCATATTCGCGCCAGGATCCGCCGTTAATGCGTGGATATCCCCGCGGCTCGTTCCACAAGTAGATCCATCCCTCGCACTCTTCCCGCCGGATGTCGCGCACCCAGACGCGTTCATAATCGTTCCGCGCGTCGGGCCCGTAATACTCCTCCAGTTCGTCCATCCGATTCAGACCTTCCTGCGTCACGACCAGCCATTCGCCTTCGACGTCCGTCTCGCTACCGCAGCCCGACAGGACGAGTCCGGGATACGCTCCCGCATCGAACAATGCGCCGCGCACCCGTCCGGGCCGGACCGAGAGCACATAAGGCGCGACCACATGATGGTTCGACTCGCCGACCAACAGCGTGCCATAGACGAAAACCCGGATCAGATCGGTTCCCTCCTTCAACCCAACCTGCGAATTGCTTCCCTGGCGACGGTTGCCGGCTGGAGTAAATACCATTTTCTTCTATCATACCATATGCCGAGTTCGGGGAAGCGGGTGATTTGCCCTATCTTTGACAATGTGCCGTGTCCGAAAAAAGCAGACTGGCATAAATTGTCCATAAGACAAGTCTGTGGGGGAAAGGGGAGAGTGTGCCATGCTTAGTCCCGAAGATGCGAACAAGATCATTCGCTTTTTGTCGGCGGCGTATTTTTGCACCGACTCGGAGCAGGCGCATAAAGAGTTTAACCGGTTGGCCAACGAGCTGCGCAAAGCTTCCGGCCAGCCGGAACAATGATGCCGCTGCAGGAAGCGGCGTCAGAGTGTTGAGAAGCCCTAGGAGTAGAAAATCTTAGAGAAATAGAGGTGGGGTATATCCCGTAAGAGTTTACGTCCGCCTCAAGACAATAGAAAAAAGCCAAAAGCGTCCACTTCTGGCTTGTTCCATTTGCGATTATTTTCGCTATCCTTTCGGCTAGTGCCTGGTGGACGCCGTTTCCTGCTGCCGCGAATTCAGTCCGCGGGTTTTCACGATGATTTTCCGAATACTGTCCTCCGACAGATGAAACTGACGGATCAGATCGGTGACCGTATGTCCGTTCTCATACAGCCTGAAAATCTCGAAATTCCGACGCATAATCGACTGCCGGGTGCCGTTGTTCTCACCCCAGCCTGCGCGGGTTTGTTCTTTTTTCGGTATATAAATGATTTCGCCCTGTATATAGTCCTGCAGTTGCTTGAGCAGACTAGGCGGCAAAATATCCTTCCCATTCTTGTACCCCACCGATGAAAGCCTCCTTTCGCGCCATGTTGGCCAAAGCCCCGAAAGTTATAAGCATTTTCATCTTTACACCTCCTCTGAGTTTTGCCGAAGCAAAACTGACGTCGCAAGCATTAGGGGCATGAAATTCAGGATAAACGTCTACGCCGTCCTTATCATCATTAAGGATAAGCGCGTTTATCAAGGTTGACGCGAAGCTATAAGTTGCATTAACTTATAAATTCTTATCAACAAAAAAACACGATCGCCATATCGTGCCTGAATGCCTCTATATGTCATGTATCATTCAATGACGGTTCAGGTGACGGTGAAGGAGAAAAATGCTTATTCACTTGTTAGCAAACCCTTTTCCTTTTTTCATTGTGTCCAGTACCATTACCATTGCACGACACTCCTCTCACCTGAATTTTTTTGAAGACACGGAATTTCTCTTACATTATAACCCATCGATTCTTGTATTGTCCATCCGCGAATATATAAGGGGCCCGAAGGCCCCCTTGACTGGCGTCTCCGCTTACGCGAAGACCACCTCGGATACCGTAATCATTGTTTCTGATCACTCCTTTCCTTAAGCGTCAGCTGGCCGGCTACATCTCCTATTAACTCATAATCGGCTGCCGTGCCGCAAGGTGGAAAACTTTTATAACGATTTTATCCTTATCCTGTCCGCTGCTGCGTCTCACGGAAGCTTATGCCCGAAAAACGCCGGTTCCCGTATTTTTGAACTGGCGCAAACCGCCCGCATCGTATATAATGGCATACAGTAAAGCGCCGGAAACGAATATAAAAAAGCTCGTATAATTGCAGGATGAATCGGCCTGCGAGTCTCTACCCTGCCTCCGCAACGGCAGGACTACGAGCGGTACACATACGGACGCAGAAGGGAAGACCGCCGCTGCTCGCAGCCCGGCCGACCGTTTTGCGCCTTTTCTTGCTTTTGCGTATCGCTCGATTGCCCGTTTCTTATGTGGAAACGGACGAATCGGGCTTTTTGTGTTTATCGGGCTTAGGATCATGTTAACGTTCGGGAGGAAAAAGTAATGGAACTGCTAAAAAACAAAGTGCAGCAGGAAGGAATCGTGCTCGGAGACCAGGTTCTTAAGGTCGACTCGTTTCTCAACCATCAGGTCGATCCTGCCCTCATGATGGAGATCGGCAAAGAATTTGCTGCCCGTTTCGCCGGCGAGCACATTACGAAGGTGCTGACCATCGAATCGTCCGGGATCGCTCCCGCCGTCATGACGGCGCTGCAGCTCGGCGTGCCGCTCATTTTCGCACGCAAGCGCAAGTCGCTGACGCTGCGGGACGATCTGCTTACGGAGAAGGTGTATTCCTTCACCAAGCAGGAAGAAAGCGAAGTATCGGTCTCCAAAAAGTTTTTGTCGCCCGGCGACCGGGTGCTGCTGATCGACGATTTCCTCGCCAATGGCGAAGCGGCGTTCGGGTTGGCCCGAATTGCCGAGAAAGCGGGCGCTACGGTAGCCGGTATCGGCATCGTGATCGAGAAGGCTTTTCAGCCCGGGGGCCGAAAGCTTCTGGATGCAGGCTATCGCGTAGAGTCGCTCGCGCCCGTCGCTTCGTTGGCGGACGGACGGGTCACGTTCGCGGACAAGCCTGAGCCGCAGACGAATCCGGTATAAATCAAAACCGTGCCCAACAATCCATTCCCGGAGGTATCCTTCCTGTGTCTATGAATGCCAAAACAACCAGCCAGCCGCCGATGCGGCGGTTTTCGCTCGGCCTGCAGCACGTGCTCGCCATGTACGCCGGCGCCGTCATCGTGCCGCTGATTGTCGGCAGCGCGCTGAAGCTGTCGCCGGAGCAGCTCGCCTACCTGGTTTCGATCGACCTGTTAACCTGCGGTATCGCGACCCTGCTTCAAGTTTGGAGCAACCGGTTCTTCGGCATCGGCCTGCCGGTCGTGCTCGGCTGTACGTTCACGGCCGTCGGCCCGATGATTGCCATCGGCAGCCAGCACGGCATCTCGACCGTCTACGGGGCCATTTTGGCCGCGGGCTTGTTCGTCGTCATCTTCGCCGGACTGTTTGGCAAGCTGATCCGCTTCTTCCCTCCGGTCGTGACCGGCTCGGTCGTCACGATCATCGGCCTTACGCTTATTCCCGTGGCGCTGAACGATATGGGCGGCGGGGTCGGCAACCCGAATTTCGGCGCGCCGGTCAACCTGCTGCTTTCGTTCGGTGTGCTCGCGCTGATTATCGCCATGAACCGCTTTTTCACCGGCTTTTGGCGGGCGATCTCGATTCTGCTCGGGTTGATTGTCGGGACGCTTGTAGCGGCGCTGCTCGGTAAAGTCAGCTTCGCTCCGTTCCATGAAGCTTCCTGGTTTCATATGGTGCACCCGTTCTACTTCGGCATGCCGACGTTTGAAATCACCTCCGTGCTGACGATGATTCTGGTCGCTGCGGTCAGTCTGGTGGAGTCGACCGGGGTCTTTCTGGCGCTCGGCAAAATATGCGACCGCGACATCCGCTCCGAGGATTTGACCCGCGGCTATCGCGCGGAAGGTCTCGCGATCATCCTCGGCGGCTTGTTCAACGCCTTCCCGTATACGACCTACTCGCAGAACGTCGGGCTGATCCAAATGAGCGGCGTCCGGACGCGCGACGTGATCATGACCGCAGGCGGCATCTTAATCGTCCTTGGCCTGATCCCGAAAGTCGCGGCGCTGACGACATTGATCCCGACCCCCGTGCTCGGCGGCGCGACCGTAGCCATGTTCGGCATGGTCGTCTCTTCCGGAATCCGCATGCTCGGCTCGCAGGTCGATCTGAACAACCATGAGAACCTGCTGATCATCGCCTGCTCCGTCGGCATGGGCCTCGGCGTGACGGTCGTTCCGACGCTGTTCAACCAACTGCCGCAAGCCGTGCAAATTTTGACCGGCAACGGTATTGTCGCAGGCAGCTTCACCGCGATCGTGCTGAATCTGGTGTTCAACCTTCGACGGAAACGGTCGGTTGCCGATGCTTCGCAGCCGCAAGGCGCCGCGAACTAATCGAGTTGACATCATACAAGAAGACTGCGGCCTGTGAAACACATCATTCACAGAACCGCAGTCTTCTTTTTTGCCATATATCCTATTGGTTTAGTCCCAAACGACTTCCCAATTTCGGTTCAGCGACGCTTCGATCGTTCCCCGCTCCATAATATAGCCGGCCAGCAGCTCCGCCATATCGGTCGGAATGTCCTTCACGATCGGCTTCCCTTGGAACATCAGGTAGTTTCCGCCGCCTGCCGCCCGGTAATTGTTCATGACGACGTCGTATTCCGCTTCCGGATCGATCGGCTTGCCGTTGTAGCTCAGCTCGACGATCCGCTGTCCTATCGGACGCGAAATGTTGATGCGGTACTCAATGCCTTCCCACATGTCGTAATTGTAATGCTGCGGCTTCGGATCGCTGAATTCCGCACTCACCTGCACCGGACCGCTTCCGTCATAATGGGCAAAGTACGAGGCCGAGCGCTCCAGTGCGGCGCGGATATCATGCCCCGACACCCCGATGACCTGCAGCGTGTTCGGATAGATGTAATTGGAGACAATGTCCCGCATCGTGATATGCTCGGGAAATCCCGGCGAGATGTTGTCGAACAGCGCAGTGTTCGAGATCGGGGCCCCCGACAGCTCCATCTGAACCCGGTTGATAAACTCGATGAGCGGATGCTCCTTCAGCCGGACCTGCATCGGATCGGTGATGCGCATGTCGCCAAGCAGACGCCCGATCGGCTGATCCAGCCATACCTGCGCAAGGCGTTCGTGCGGCTCCACGATCCCCATCACCGCAGAATCCGGCGCTTCGCCTTGCGGGGACACCAATTCCGACGCGGCTTCCAGCACGCGCCAGCTTCCCGCTTCCAAGCCCAGCGTCAGCGTAACTTTGCCGAGCCAGGCGCCTGCGCTGCCGGGCTGCACAACCGTCACCCCGTTGATGCTCGTTCCGCTGATGGAACGATGCTGGTGACCCGTGAGCAGCACGTCGATGCCTTCCACTTCGCGGCAGAGCGCGTAGCCTTGATTTTCCCCCGTCAACGGTTCCGTCGGCTCGCCGGATTCCAAGTGCCGCTCAAACCCTCCGTGATAGGAGACGATCACGACGTCCGCTCCCTCGTGCTCGCGCAGATGCTTCACCCACCGCTTGGCCGTCTCTACGGCATCCTCAAAACGCAGGCCCGCGATATGCTCGGGCTTCTCCCAATGCGGGATGTAAGGCGTCGTCAGCCCCAGCACGCCGATTTTGAGCCCATGTTCGAGCGTCTTGACCAGATAAGGCTTGCCGAATACCGGTTCGCCGGTCGCCTCATCGACGATATTGGCGCTGAGCCAAGGGAAATTCGATTCCCCAACCGCTTTGCGCAGCAGCTCCATCCCATAGTTGAACTCGTGATTCCCGATAACGGCTGCGTCGTACCCGATCTCATTCAGACACTGGATCATCGGATTCGGCTCTCCGCCGTTCAGTTTGGCATGATGATACGCCAGCGGCGTCCCTTGAATCAAATCCCCATTATCGATAAGCAGTAGCGGCCCGCCCTTTTGGCGCTCCTTGCGAATGATCGATGCGATTTTGGCGAAGCCCGTTTCCGTTGCGCTGTTGTTGGCATACTGGATCGGCAGCAGCGCCCCGTGAAGGTCGCTTGTTTCCAGAATCGTGACTGTCAGCTTTTGAACCACCTTGATTTCAACTCCGTTTTTCCATAGAATTGAATCCACTATATCAAATTTAGCGCCGGAGAACCATCCGTCGGGATCCAAAAATATTTTTCGACATTTTTAGGGCTTTTTCACAAAAAATTTACTATGGGTTATCCGAATCTGTGGTATAGTAGGAAATGGATTTTGATTTAACAAGTTAACAGGAGGTCCATTCCATGTTTAAAAAGTTTGCAGCAGTCAGTCTGTCCCTGGTGCTTACCGCCGGGATTGCAGCAGGTTGCGGTACGAAAACAGAGAACAATTCTGCAACCCCTGCTCCTTCCGACAAAAAGCAAGAAGCGCCTGCGGCGAAAGGCTATCAGCCTAAAGAATTGAAAGTGCAATTCGTTCCTTCCCAAAGCGCAGAGACGCTGGAAGCGAAGGCGAAGCCGCTGGAAAAGCTGCTCGGCGACAAGCTCGGCATTCCGGTTAAAGTATCCGTCTCGACCAACTACAACACCGTTATCGAAGCGATGGCTTCCAAGCAAGTCGATATCGGCTTCCTGCCTCCGAACGCTTACGTGCTGGCGCATGACGAGAAGAAAGCAGCGGACCTGCTTCTGCAAGCTCAACGTTACGGCGTAGACGAAAAAACGGGCGCCGACACCAAAGACCTGGTTGACTTCTACAAAGCAATGATCATCGTTAAAGCAGACTCCCCGATCAAAGAATTGAAAGACCTGAAAGGCAAAAAAATCGCTTGGCAGGGCGTAACGTCCTCCGCAGGCTTCGTATGGCCGGCTAACGAAATGAAAAAAGCGGGCGTCGATCCGGAGAAAGACGTAACGGGCATCGAAGTAAAAGGACACGACAAAGGCATTCTGGCCGTGATGAACGGACAAGTGGATGCAGCGGCTGTGTTCCAAGACGCGCGCAATACGGTGAAGAAAGACATTCCGGACATTTTCGAGAAAACAAAAGTGGTTGCTTTTACGGCTCCGATTCCGAACGACACGATCGCCGTTCGCAAAGATATGGATCAAGAATGGAGAGACAAAATCGCTCAAGCGTTCATCGATATCGGTAAAGATCCGGAAGGCGGAAAAATCATTTTCGACGTGTACTCGCACCGCGGCTACGTGAAATCCGACGACAAGAAATTCGACGTCGTTCGCGAATATTCCAAAGGCATCGGCCAGAAGTAATATAAGATTTCAGCAAAAGGAGCACCCTGCTTTCCTCAGCGGCGCTCCTTTTTTGCGTTACAGGCGCTCCTTGACTTGATCCAGTTCCAACGTCGAAGACCCAGGGATCCCTGCTTCATCAGCATCCCTCGTCACATACCGTTGCAAGGCGTCGGCGTCCTTTAACAAATGCCCAGTCAAAAGGCACACCGCCGTCTCGTCCTTATCCACGACCCCCTGCGCGACCAGCTTGCGAAGCCCTGCCGCCGACGCCGCAGAGGCCGGTTCGCAGCCGATACCCGCCCGGTCGATCACCGCTTTCGCCTCCATGATCTCCGCATCGGTCACGGAAACCGTTACGCCGCGGGTCGCTTGCAGCACGGCGGCAGCTTTTTTCCAGCTTGGCGGGTTGCCGATATTAAGCGCGCTGGCCAGCGTATGCGGCCGGGGCTCCGGTATCAGCTCTTTCAGACCGTGTGCGATCATCCGGTGGAACGGACTCGCGCCTTCCGCTTGCACGACCGCCACCCGAGGCATACGCGAAATGAGTCCTACTGCCAGCATGTCCTGCAGCCCTTTGCCCAGCGCGGATACATTGCTCAGCGCCCCGCCGGGCAGCACGATCCAATCCGACATTGTCCAGTTTAGAGCCTGCGCGATTTCGTAGACGATGCTTTTTTGTCCCTCAATCCGAAACGGATTAATCGAATTGCATACGTACAGCTCCAGATTGGCCGCATGCCGTTCCAAGAAGCGAATCCCATCGTCGTAGGTGCCCTGGAACCGGATCATTCGCGCACCATAAGCCGCCGTTTGCAGCACTTTCCCGTCTGCAACGCCTTCCTCTGGGACAAAGACGTACGAGGCTTTGCCGGAAAGCGCCGCATACATTGCAAGCGACGAAGACGTATTTCCCGTCGACGAGCAGGCAAACCGCTCATACCCGAGCCACGCGCCTTGCGACACGGCGACCGTCATCCCGTTATCCTTGAAGGAGCCGCTTGGATTCTCGCTCTGCGCCTTAAGCCGCAAGTCCCGGACTCCGGTAAAGCGGCGGACCGGTTCGGAGCCGTACAGCCCCGTGTTGCCCTCGTATTTGGTTACGACCCGCTCTACCGGAAGCTCCGGGTGAATCAGCTCCTTATAGCGCCACACCCCGCTTGCATAGGGCGTATTGCGCTGCGCCAGGCGCTCGTCGAAGACGCGCTGCAGCTTCTCGCCGTCCAACGCTCCAAGGCTCTGCTCGACCTGAAGCAGCCCGCCGCATTCGCAGCGCCATACCGGATCGGTGAGGCTCCGTTCTTCTCCGCACTCCGTACAGCTCAATTTCATGCCGCTCGCTCCTTCTCGCTATTGCGATTTGCTTCATTCGACTTTAGAATAAAACGAAAAAACATATAAGTATAATATATTTATTTCAAGTAATCATAAATTAATTTTATGAATGGAGCGAAACTCATGAACCTCCACGCGTTAAAAATATTTCATATCGTCGCCCGGAGCCAAAGCGTCACCCGCGCCTCCGAGATGTTGCGCATCAGCCAGCCTGCGGTCACGATGCAGATCCGCAACTTGGAGAAGGAGCTCGGCCTCTTCCTGCTGGCCCCGAAGGGAAGGGGCATCTGGCTGACGGAAGCGGGAACGTTCCTAGCCGCCCATGCCGAGCGATTATTCGCTTTGGAGCAGGAGCTGGAAACGCTCGTCGACGATTACCGGACAGGACGGTCCGGCTCGCTGCGGATCGCCGCGACGTACCTTCCGGCCAACTTCTTGCTGCCCGGCTGGATCGCCGCCTACAAGCGGAAGTTTGCCGAGGTGCGGCTGACTCAATATACCGGAAACGCCCAGCAGTCGCTTGAACGTCTGGAACGGTATGAAGCCGATGTCGCCGTCATCGGCGGCGGTATCGCCGCTTCCCCCCGGTTGACACGCAGCGTGCTATTCGAGGACCCAATGTGGTTCGTCGTCCCTCCGGATCATTCGCATGCAGGCCAGGAAGTCGGGCTCGCCGATGTATTGAAAGAAACGTTCATCATGCGCGAAGAAGGCAGCTCAACTCGCGAAATGCTGCTTGCCCTATGCCGGATGTCAAGCCTCGCCACGCCAGACATCGGCGTCGAGCTGGGCGGAATGAACGAAGCCGTGCGGGCAGTCGCTGCTGGCTACGGCGTGCTCTTCGCCTCGGCCGCCGAGGTGCGGGAATTCGTCGAGCGAGGCGAGGTCGTGCGGGTGCGGGTGAAGCATCCTGAGGTGAAGAACCCGATTGCAGTCTATTGGCGAGAGGGTGAGCCGCTATCTGGACAAGCTGCGGCGTTTGTCGAGCTGATTACCGGCCGGGTTTAGGGGCGAATAAGAAGAAGCGGGCCATTTCCGCACAAAAAAGCCCGCTTTCGGACAATGTGATCCGAAAAAAGCGGGCTTTGTGAACTGCACCTATACCAGACGTTTGCGAATAGCGGAAGAAATAATATCGATAATGGTGACCATGACGATGATCCCGAGCAGAATAACGCCGACGCGGTTCCATGCGCGGGCTTCCAGCGCCAGAATGAGCGGCGCCCCGATCCCACCCGCCCCGATCAGACCAAGGATGGTAGCGGAACGGATGTTAATCTCGAAGCGATACAGTGCATACGAGAAGAAGTGCGGCAACACCTGCGGAATGACGGCGAACCACAGCACCTGCAGGCGGTTGGCGCCACAGGCGGTTAACGCCTCGGTCGGCCCGAGATCGAGATTTTCGATCGCCTCCGAATATAGCTTCCCGAGCATCCCGATCGAGTGCAAGCCTAGCGCCAGCACCCCGGCATAAGCGCCCGGGCCCACCGCTTTGATGAAGATGATCGCCATGATGATTTCCGGGAACGTCCGGATAAAGCTCAGCATAAATTTGCCGCTGCCGGATACCCAGCGGAAACGGCTCATGTTGTTCGCCGCCCAGAAGGCAAACGGCACGCACAGAAACGCCGAAATAAACGTACCGATAATGGAAATCGCGAGCGTATCGAGCAGTCCCCGGATCAGATCCTCGCCTTCGGGCATGTAGACATAGCCCCAATCGGGATGGAACAAGCCGCGGAGAATGGCGGCGAAATCCCGACCGGCATTTTCCGTCAAGCCTTCGAACTTAATGCCGAGAAAAGACCAGAGATAAATGGCCAATATAATGATCGCCACGAGCCAGAAGCGAATGCGGAACGGTTTTTTAGTCGTCGTCTGATTCATAACAGCCTCTCCCTTATCTTCGTGCTCACGAAATCAATCAGCAGCACGATCGCTAGCGTCAAAATAATGATAAGGGCCGAACGGTCATAACGGAACTGCTGCAGCGTCCGGTCGAGCGTTAGCCCGATCCCGCCCGCACCGACCAAGCCTAACACGGCGGCAGCCCGGACATTGACTTCAAACGTGTACAAAAAATACGCGATATATTGCGCCGCCACCTGCGGCACGACGCCAAAATGAATCCATTGCAGCTTGTTGGCCCCAACGGCCGTCATCGCTTCTAAAGGGCCCGAATCGACCGCTTCGATCGACTCGTAGGTCAGCTTGGCGATCAAGCCGAAGGAGAAGAAAGCGAGCGCCAGCACCCCGGGCATCGCCCCGATGCCGAAGATCGCAACGAACAATCCGGCAAAAAGCAGCTCCGGGATCGTCCGGATCAGGTTGAGAATAATGCGCGCCGGATGATAAATCCACGGGCTGCGGGTTACGTTGCCGGCTGCAAGCAAAGCGATCGGAATCGCGACCAGCCCGCCGAGCGTCGTGCCGATCACCGCCATTTGTATCGTTTCCATCATCGGCTTCCAGACGACATCGATATAGCTCCAGTCGGGAGGAACCATCTCAACGAGCAGCTTGCCCATCTCCGGGAAGCCATTGATCAAAGTGGCAATACTGGAGTCGGTTTTATCCGCGCTCCACCATAACAGAAAAATGAGAACCAGCGTCGTCATATACGACTTCGCATTGGACGGCTTTTTCAGGATATCGCGGCGTTCGGGCCCGGTCATTCCGCCTCCACCCCCAGAAGCTCGTCCTTCTTGATCGCGCGCCCGTAAATGCCCGAGAAGGCCTCGTCCGTCGCTTCCGATACGGGACCGTCGAACACGACCTCACCTGCACGCAGGCCGATAATGCGGGTCGCGTATTCCCGCGCCAAGTCGATAAAGTGAAGGTTAACGACGGTCGTGATGCCGAGCTCCTGATTGATCCGTTTCAGGTCGTCCATCACCTGACGCGTCGTCAACGGGTCCAGCGAGGCGACCGGCTCGTCCGCCAGAATGATTTTGGCTTCCTGGGCAAGCGCTCTGGCGATCGAGACGCGCTGCTGCTGTCCGCCGGACAGCTCGTCCGCACGGGCATACGCCTTCTCCCGAATATTTACGCGCTCAAGCGCTTGAAGCGCGAGCTCCACGTCTTGTTTCGGGAACAGCCCGAGCAGCGTCCGCAGCGTCGAATGGTAACCGACACGGCCGGAAAGAACGTTACGAAGAACGGAGGAACGTTTGACTAAGTTGAAATTTTGAAAAATCATGCCGATATCGCGGCGCAGATTTCGGAGCTGTGCTCCCTTTGCCGCCGTAATCGACCGCCCGTCGATGAGAATTTGGCCGTCGGTAATTTCATGCAGTCTGTTGATCGAGCGCAGCAGTGTCGATTTTCCCGCTCCCGAGAGACCGACGATAACAATAAATTCGCCTTTGTCCATGGTCAAATTAATATTTTTGAGACCTACGGTTCCGTTCGGATATACCTTGGACACATTTTGGAATTCAATCATAGTCTAATGATAGTCCCCTTTAACTAATTTAAACTGACAGATTTTAATTCGACATGAATCGCGTTTTTCCTCTTCTGATGCGCCCCAAATGACCATATTAATGAAAGCTTAACACTTCTTGCCGGCAGGACTTGACTCCCAGAACTGTAAAAGAATAATCGTCACTGCTTGATTAAAACAGTAACCCGCAAATAAACGCAATCACCTTCGCTCCCGGCAGGAGCAAAAGCTGGGCAAGCAAAGTACCAGCCAGCCGCGACAGCATCAGGATGCCGAACATTTTATGGAGCTCCGCCTGCTTTACCTTGCCGGACATCGCCTTATCGGACAGCAGCGCCACTCGCGGATCGATGAAGATGGTCAGCAGGATGGTGGCAATCCCGTTGATCAGCCCTGACGATTGCGCGGCGCTTGTCGCATTCTCGGGAACGAGATAAGACGCATACAGCGCGGATAATACGCCGACCGTGTAGATGCCCGTAACCAAGGTGTTCATCAGCAAAAGCCGCTTCGGAATCCCGCCGACCCGCAGCCGGCTGATCATCTCCAGACGGGGCAGACGAAATACGCGCTTGACCGATTTCAGCTTGTCGATCGTTACGGACTCCCGGATCAGGACCGGCAGCGACCCGACGACCTCAAGGCGGGCGATCAGCCGCGCGGCCACGAACACCATCGTCGGAAAAACGAGAAGCGCCACCAGCGTCCCGACGGAAGCCCCGATCAAGATCAAATGAAATTGAAACCCGAGCGCAATGTTCGGGTCATGCTTCGCTTTATCGATCAGATTGCCGAATAACGTGCCTTGAAGCATATTCGAAGTTCTGGAGATCAGAACGATGATGCCGGTGAGCGATAAGGCGACTGCCAGTTTTCCTGTTCGGATGCCGGCCAGCCTTACCGCATAAGATAGCGTTTCCACGCCGTGAATGATCGAGGTCAGCGCAAATACGAGCCATACCGATCCGACCATGCTTCCCCTCCTTCGTTTTGCAGACAAGCCAAAAACGCGACCGCACGCTTGATTCGCAAGAACAAAGACGGCTGTCGCGTTTGCAGTGGTTTGCCGGTTGAATGACGTCTCTTGATCGCCTGCTAGCTGCCTGCGACGTCCCTCTTCGTAAATAGCAGCCAGGAAACGGCATAGAATAGAATCCAATGAGCGGCCAGAACGGTCAGCGAGAAGCCCAGCGTCATCCCGGGGACTACCGGCTTGCCCCCGTGCAAATACGGAGTCAAATCCGTATTTGCGAACAACAAATATTTAACCCAGGCATATCTGAGCTGCACCAAAATGGTTACGATCGTTCCGGACACAAACATCAGGAAGATGGAGAGTCCGATCGCCAGCGAGCTGCTCCGGAACACGGTTGAAATCATAAAAGCCAGCGTCGCCGTCATCACGATCTCTATCGCTTTGATCCCATATCCTTGAAGGATGGCCGGCATCGTCCCGTCGGGCGCAACCGAACCGCTGACGCCGAATAGCACAAGCCCCGTAAAGTAAGAGATGATCAGCATAAGCAGCAGCAGCTCGACAATGAACAGCAGCACGGATACGTACTTGGCCCATAATATTTTGCCGCGGGAGGCCGGGCGGATCAGCAGCAGCTTCACGGTGCCCCACGTAAATTCGGAAGCTACGCTGTCCCCCGCCACAATGACGGAAAAAATCGTGACGAGCGGGGCGAGAATCGCCGAGTTGCTCATGAATTGAAGGACGTGGTTCATCTCTGATTCGAGGACATACTTCATCATCGCGCCCATCGAAATAACCGCCAAGACGACAAAAGCAAGCATGATCCACGTTCGCAGACGGGTATAAATTTTCATCTGCTCGTTCTGTATGAGGCGCAATACGCTAGACAATCCGGTTCCCTCCCGTCACTTCGAGGAACTGCTCCTCGAGCGTTTTGGTCAGCGTCCGGATGCCGTAAACCCGGATTCCCGCCGCAACGAAGCGGGCGTTAAGCTCGGCGATCGCTTCGCGCCGGTTCGGCAGCCATACGCTGAGCTCCGCACCTTCCGTTTTCGCACGATTCGCCTCGCCAAGCAGCTCAAGAGCCGCATCGGGGCGGTCGACTTCAAACCGGACCTCAACGTCCTCCGTCTCCGAAGGCGCCTCCTTGAACGACCGGACATCGAGCAGCCGTCCGTTCTGAATGATGGCTACCCGGTCGCACATCAATTCCATCTCCGACAGCAAGTGGCTCGAAACGATGACCGCCAGCCCTTCCTCCGCAGCCAACCGGCGCAAATAATCGCGCAGCTCGCGGATCCCCTCGGGGTCCAGACCATTGGTCGGCTCGTCGAGCACGAGCACCGACGGGCGGTGCAGGATCGCTTGGGCTACGCCGAGACGCTGCCGCATGCCGAGCGAATATGTTTTTACCTTATCCATAATGCGGTTCTCCAGCTTCACCAGCCGAACCACTTCGTCAATACGTTCCTTTGGGACATTCGGCATCATCCGGGCAAAATGAACCAGGTTCTGATACCCGGTCATAAATCCGTAAAACTCGGGGTTCTCCACAATCGCGCCGACATGAAGCATCGCTTGCTCGAACTTTGTTTTCACGCTGTGTCCCTGAATCAGCACTTCGCCGTCCGTGATGGCCATTAACCCGACCATCATCCGGATCGTTGTCGTCTTGCCCGCGCCGTTCGGTCCGAGAAAACCGAACACTTCGCCGGGCTTCACCGCGAAGGACAGCCCGTCCACAATCGTTTTGGAGCCGATTCGCTTGGTTACCTGCTGCAATTGTACTACCGGAGTCGTATCCATAATGCCTCCATATGTAAAAAATAGGGCATACCTTCCTAACACGGAAAGTATACCATACCTGAAATCTCGGACCAAATTTCGGAACCGACCGACGCTCTACACCCCGGATTCCTGCTCGTAATACTGCGCCAGGCTGACGATCATGCTGCCCATCCGCTCCTGCTCCGGTGCAACGACCCGTGCGATGCCCTCTTCGCGAAGCGCTTCAGCCGTTACTTTGCCTACTGCCACGGCGACGACACCGCTCGAAAAAGCTTCCTTCACCCGATCCGCCACCCCCTGCTCCCGCGCATAAGCCATCAAAAACCGGACCTGCGGGGTGCTGGTGAACGTCACGGCATCGATGGCGCCGCTCACGATTTCATTCAGCAGCGTATCCACCACCTCCAGAGCGGGCGGAACGTGCCGATACGGCAAAATTTCACGGTATGACGCCTGCCGCTCGGCCAGCCATTGGACAAGCCTTGGCGCGGTATCGCCGTACAACTGCAGCGCCACCCGCTGCCCTTGAAGCTCATAAGGCTCCATCGCCGCGATCAGGCTGGCCGTCGTTCCGTCCTCGTCCCGCACGGCAGGAGTTAATCCTAACGTTTTTAAATAATTGATCGTTTTGTAGCCTCTGGCCGCGATTCGAGCTTGGCTCAACGTTTCCACGAACGCTTCCTTTTGGCCCATGCTTTCGGCCGCTTGCACCAATAGCTCCGTGCCGATCCCTGTCGTAAGAATCACCCAATCGATCCCTGTCTCGATCAGTCGGGCGATTTCCGTCTCCACTTGCTCCCGCTCGACGGCAACGGTTCCTTGGGCCGGCCGCAAGATCGGTACTCCGCCCAGCTTTTCCACGATGACGCTGAGCTCCGCCGCTTTCCTCGGTCCAGTAAGCGCAATTCGTTTTCCTGCAAGTCTGCTCATCCCGCTGCCCCCTTGTGCTGACCTTCTGCCGGTCGCTTATTCCTGCAATGCGTCACCATATCTGACATATAGTTCGTACTATACTGGAAGATTGCTGTTCAAGCAATAGATTTGGAGAAACGAATTTTTACCTTCCCGTTTAAATTCGGGGATCACGGGCAAATCTAGTACTATCACTCTAGTTCTTTCAAAGGAGGAGTAGTAAGAAATGTTTAGTCCTAGTATTTTTCGGCTCGCGCTTTGCCTCATTCTTATCGTCACCTTGGGAGCGGCGGCCGAGCGGTCCGCCTATGCTTACCATACATCTTCGGATCTGGCCGAAACGACCATGACGTCCCAGGAATGGGACGCGATCCTGCAAAGAGACACAGAGACTGAAGCACAGACGGAAAGCCATGTCATGAAGACAATGCCTTCCCCTGTCTCCTATAAAGTGCGTTCGGGCGATACACTTTATCGGATCTCCAGATCGTTCGGAATCCCCGTGGATACACTGTTAGCCGTCAATGGAATCAACGATCCGGGATCGCTCCAGGCAGGACAACAGCTGCAGATTCCGTCGGAACAAGCCGGCATTGAACTGCCCGGGGGACAAGGTGGGATCATCCGGCAGGTGCTGACTTCCACGCTAACGGCTTATACCGCGGGAATCGAATCGACCGGCAAGAAACCGTCCCATCCGGACTACGGCATCACCTACAGCGGCAGCAAAGCCGAGGAAGGACGAACGATTGCCGTCGATCCTTCGGTTATCCCGATGGGCTCGACAGTTTTCATCGACGGTATCGGCGTCCGCAAAGCCGAAGATATTGGATCGGCGATCCGCGGCACGCGAATCGACTTGTTCATGGACGACGTAAAGCAGGCCCGCGACTTCGGCTTGAAGAAAGACGTGAAGGTTTATGTGCTGGAAGGCACGGCGTAAATAAAGGCAAAAAAAGCAGGCTGCTTGATTAATTTTAATCAAGCAGCCTGCTTTTTTGTTTATTTCCAAGTTAGATTTACCTTTTGACCGGGTGTGGTGTATTTTACATAATTTCCGTTGGGATCTGTTTGTCTAAGCAGACTACCATCTTTATCGTATGCCCTAACCCAAAGCTTATACACGGTACCTAATTTCGCATCTCCATAAGTCATCCCATTGCCGGAAGTTTCTACAGTTACTATTGAATTGTCGCTTGTATTTAAGATTACTATGACGTACTCATATGCGCCGGCTACAGTTTGAAACTCCATGCCAAGTCCGTAAGGAGCAAATTCATCGATAGACTCGGAAGCTACAACGGTTGAACGAATCGCATTCGGCGCCAACTGTTCTGCATTTGCAGCGGAGGCGATGGATGTAAGGGATAACGCCGAAAGTACAGCCAAAGATACGATTTTTTTCATGACCATGGCTCCTTATATATTATTGGTTTCCAAGAACAATTCTCATGTTATCATTTTTATGATGATTTATATTTATTTTTCAATATCTGGTTAAAAATAAGAGTTATCCTGCAAAAAAATTGTCGAATTCCAGCATGCCACCGTCATCGCTTCATCAACCGCCGTACTTTTCCCGCAGCCGGCGAATGCGGCTCATAACATCTTTTCCAATCGTAGCCTCGAACTCCTGATAAATCGGCTCCCATCGCTGCATCCATTCGCGGCGCTCCTCCGGCGTTTGAACATGAATTTCCAGTCCTCCCTGATGGCGCAGCTCTTCAAGCTGGCGGCGGTTCATCTCGATCGCATTCTCATTGGCCCAATGCGCCGTTTCTTCCAGCGCTTCTAGTAAGGGCTTCTTGACATCCCCCGGCAGCTTGTCCCAGAACGATTTGTTCATCAGCACCGTATACCCGAGATATCCGTGGTTGCTGATGGTCATATATTTTTGCACTTGATAAAACTTTTTCGTGCGGATGTTGGAAATCGTATTCTCTTCGCCGTCCACGACGCCCGACTCCAGGCCGCGGTAAACTTCGTTGAACGGAATCGGCGTCGTTTTTGCATCAAACAGTCGAAACTGCGCTTCGATCACTTTGCTCGGCAAAATACGAAAGTGCTGTTCTTTGAAATCCGAAGGATGGATCAGCGGCCCGTGGTTGGAAGTCATTTGCTTGAAGCCGTTGCCCCAATAGGACAAGCCGACCAAATTTTTGCTTGCCAGCTTATCGAACAGCAGCTTCCCAAGCTCTCCGTCAAACGCTTCCTGTACCGCTTCATCGCTCAAAAACGCATATGGCAGGTCGAACGTCAGCCACGCCGGAACGTGCTCGGACAGATTTGCAAATGAAGGCGCAATCATCTGCACGTTGCCGCGCATAAGCGCATCCATTTCGTCGGTCTCGTTATAGAGTACCGCGTTTGGAAACACTTCGACCTTCACGCGTCGGTTTGTTTTTTCGGACACCAGTCTGGCAAACCTTTGAGCCGCCAAACCTTTAGGCGTATTTTCGGCCACGACATGACTGAATTTAATGACCAATGCCTGGTCAAAGCCTTCTTGCTCGTCATCCACCACGTCGGATGTCGAGGAAAAGCCCGGATAAAATCCGATCGCCACGGCAGCGGCAAGCCCGATTAATACAACAAACAGCGTTCCGAGCAAAGGCCTCACGGCCGCCCACCTCCGGAGTGTCATGATCATGATGTACAATAACACATGTCGCCGCCTAACTCAACGAAGACCGTAACGTGCAAGCCGAACATGAATTTTGAAGAAACGGATAAACTAAAGAAAAAGCGCGGACGATTTCCCGCAAACGAAGGAGGTTTCAGACGAGATGCCGGCAAGATTCGTACGGGGTCTGCTTTGGTGCCTTCTGCTGATGCCGATCGTATTGACGGGCTGCGGCGGCGGAAAAAAACAAGAGCAGCAACAAAAGCAAAAAAGTCAAAAACAGCAACAAGGGAAACAGGGCGATGCAGTGCTTCAGCAGCAGATGAAGATGTATCAGGATATAAAAAAAAGCGAGCGCGAGCAGCAGGAAAAGATCCGCAAGGAAGAGAAAAAGCAGCTTAAAAAGCTGCAAAAGGACCAGCAAAAAATGCTGAAGCGGGAACTCGAATTTCAGGAAAAAGTTCGTATGGGAAGCAACCCGTGGGCCGGCGGCAAAAAGGAAAAGCAGCAGTCCAAGCAGCAAGGCAAAGCCGGAACGAAAAAAGAATCGACTGAGAAGAAAAACAAATCCCCGGAGCAGCAGCAAGGCAAAGGGAAGGATGAGAAAAAGAAGATGCCGGGAGGGTAATTCCTCCCTATTCAATACATATCCGCTTATCGACAGCCCGTCCCCGCTCCATCCCGGTTGCGAAGGAAGGGCTGTTCTGTTTCCATCCCGCCGCATCCTGTTGTATGATAATATATCGTAGAAAGGGGGCGGGAACGGATGATGCTGCAGCGCTTGAAAATCAACTGGAAAATCGCGATTTTGTCGTTCGGCATCGTCCTGTTCTCACTCTGTATCGGAGGGACGATTCTTCTTGGCAGCATCGTGCGGCTGAAAGAGGAAGAGCTGGGGCGGCGGCTGCTTGTGACCGCCCGTACCGTGGCGCAGATGCCGGAGGTCGTCTCCGGCATTGCGGACCCCGGAATGCGCGACGGCATCCAGCTTGCCGCCGAGCGCATTCGCATCATCAACGACGTGACCTACGTCGTGGTGATGGATATGCACCGGCTGCGGCTGTCGCATCCGGTGGAAAGCAAAATCGGCACCGTTTCGTCCGGTGCCGATGAAGGCCCCGCCTTTGCCGAGCACACTTACGTGTCCAAGGCGGAGGGTGAGCTCGGCACAGCGCTGCGCGCCTTCGTGCCGATTATGAACGCCGAGCATGCGCAGATCGGCGTCGCGCTCGTCGGCCGTATCCAGCCGACCGTAGGGCAGGTGCTCCTGGACCTGTCGAGCCAAGCCTACGTCGTGCTGTTCATTTCCCTGCTCTTCGGGCTGTGGGGGTCGTGGAAGCTCGCCCAGCATATCAAGCGGCAGATGTTCGAGCTGGAGCCTCACGAAATCGCAGCGCTGCTGCTCGAACGTACGGCGACATTCAATGCGATGCATGAAGGCGTCATTGCCATCGATAAGTTCGAACGCATCACGATTTTCAACGAGAAGGCGAAACAGATGCTCAAAGTATCGGGCGACGTCATCGGCAAGTCGATCTGGGAGGTGCTCCCCGATACGCGGCTGCCCGAGATATTGGAACTTAATCATCCGATCTTCAATCAAGAGCTGGTCATTCAAGGCACGCCGATCATGAGTAACCGGGTGCCGATCACCGTAGGCGGACAAACCGTCGGCGCCGTCGCCATTTTTCAAGACCGGACGGATGTGACGCGGATGGCCGAAGAGCTGACCGGCGTTCGGACCTTCGTCGATGCGCTGCGCGTGCAAAACCACGAATATATGAACAAGCTGCATACGATCGGCGGCTTGATTCAGCTCGGTAGCAACGAGAAAGCGCTTGATTACTTGTTCGAAATGACCGAGCAGAAAGAAGAGCTGACCCGATTCCTCGACAGCCGCATTCACAACGAAAGCTTGACCGGTCTGCTGCTCGGCAAAATTAGCCGCGGCAGGGAGCTTGGCATCGAGGTGACCATTGATCGGCAAAGCCGGCTGGAACGGTTTCCCGAACGGCTCGATCATCACGATTTCGTAATTCTGCTCGGCAACCTCCTGGAAAATGCTTTTGATGCATTGCATCATCAGACCAAGGATAACAAGCGCATCTTCGTCAGCCTCGAACAAGATGACGAGGTGCTGTCGGTCCTCGTCGAAGACAATGGCTCCGGTATGGAGGAGACCGTCAAAACCCGCATATTCGAGCACGGTTTTACAACTAAAGGCGGTGGCGGACGCGGAATCGGCCTTCATCTGATCGACGGTATCGTGCGGAAAGGCGGCGGCTCGATTCAGATCGAATCGGCTCCGGGAGAAGGAACGACGTTCATCATTACGTTCCCGATGCAGTAATTTTTTGCAGGCCGATGCTCTTCATTTACAGTGAAAGTGAGGGAGATGACAAGCAATATGGCAGATGGTATGAATGAATTCAAGCAGGACGCTTTCCGCGTTCTATTGATCGAGGACGATCCGATGGTGCAGGAGGTCAACAGTCAATTCGTCGAGCGAGTGGAAGGCTTTATTGTTGTCGGCATCGCCTCCAGCGGGGATGAAGGCTTGCGCATGGTGAAGGAGCAGCAGCCCGATCTGGTCATCCTCGATATTTTCATGCCGGTGCGGGACGGCATCGAGACGCTCTTGGAGCTGCGCCGAAATCAAGCCCCCGTCGATGTTATGGTGATCAGCGCGGCCAACGATATGCGGACCATCGAGCGGATGCTTCAGAACGGGGCCGTAGATTACATTATGAAACCGTTTAAATTTGAACGGGTGAAACAGGCGCTTGAGCATTACCGGCAGATGAAGTCAGCGCTGGATAGCGGCCGTCCGGCTACCCAATCCGAGCTGGACCGCTTGCTTTTTGGAAGAACCCATGACGCGTCTTCACAAGACGGGAAAATGGAAGATCCGGCGGAATTGCCCAAAGGGCTGCAGGCCGTAACTCTCAAGCAGATTGTGCAATTTCTACGACTACAAACGGAGGCGCTTTCAGCGGAAGAGGTCGCCGAAGGCGTCGGCATCGCCAGGGTGACGGCCAGACGCTATCTCGATTATTTGGAAAAGAGCGGTCAAGTCCGTCTCGATCTCCAATACGGGGTCGGCCGCCCCGTCAATAAATACAGATTATCCTCACCGCCCGGCGGATCGCGTTAACAAACAACGCGGTCCGTTTTTTTGTGCGCTCTGAAGACCAAAAAGACCAAAACAACCAATATGTCCTAATGATTCACAAGCCATTATGAAAGCGATAACATAAAAACACGAAAAGAGAACGCAATATTAGAAACGAGGGATTTCCATGAAAATCAACTTCAAAAACCTTACGGTTCAGGTCTTGATTGCCATTGTCCTTGGGATCTTGATCGGACAATTTTTCCCGGCGTTCGGGGTGCAGCTCAAAGTACTCGGCGACATGTTCGTCAAGCTGATCAAAATGGTCATCGCCCCCATCGTCTTTTTCACAATTGTAATCGGTTTCGCGAATATGGGAGATATGAAAAAAATCGGCCGGATCGGCGGTAAAGCCCTGCTGTATTTCGAAATCATCACGACCTTCGCCATGGCGATCGGGATTGCCGTCATGTATCTCGTCCGCCCCGGTTCCGGCATGGATGTCAGCAAAGTCGGCGCCAATGCGGCCGACGTGGCGAAATATGCAAAGCAAGCGGCGGAAACTCCGCACGGCTTTATGGATTTTCTGCTCAGCGTCATTCCGGATAGCGTCGTAGGCGCGCTCGCCAAAGGCGACATGCTGCCGGTGCTCCTGTTCTCCGTCATGTTCGGTCTCGCGATGGCTTCCCTAGGCGAGAAATCGAAACCTGTCACGCAATTTTTCGAGAAAATGAACGATATCTTCTTTAAATTGGTCGCCATGATCATGCGCTTCTCCCCTATTGCCGCCGGCGGCGCCATGGCTTATACGATCGGGAAATTCGGGATTGCCTCCCTGTTCTCCCTTGGCAAAATGATGGGCTCCGTCTATATCACCATGATTCTGTTCGTCATCGTTATTCTCGGCGCAGTAGCCCGGTTCTACGGCTTCAGCATCTTCAATCTGCTGAAGTTCATCAAAGAAGAAATTTTGCTGGTGCTCGGCACGTCTTCCTCCGAATCGGCGCTGCCGCGCTTGATGGAACGTCTAGAGAAATACGGCTGCTCCAAGTCGGTCGTCGGTCTGGTCGTCCCAACCGGCTACTCGTTCAACCTGGACGGCACGTCGATTTACTTATCGATGGCAGCGCTCTTTATCGCCCAAGCCTATGGCATTGAGCTGACATTGCTCCAAATTGTAACGCTGCTGGGTGTGCTGATGCTGACCTCCAAAGGTGCGGCAGGCGTTACCGGTTCCGGCTTCGTCACCTTGGCGGCCACGCTTGCGGCCATCCCTGGCAACGTGATCCCGATCGAAGGTATGGCGCTTCTGCTTGGCGTTGACCGCTTCATGTCCGAAGCCCGCGCCATTACGAACCTGATCGGCAACAGCGTTGCCACCGTCGTCATTGCGAAGAGCGAGAAGCAATTCGACAATCAGACGATCACGGACTCCCCTTCTTCGGAAGAAGCTGTATATGTAAGCAGCGAATCTAAAGCCCTCACTACGAATTAACGTACAAAAAACAGCCGCCCCTTGCCGGGGACGGCTATTTTATTATTTCCTATTTCGACCGTTCCTCAATCGTCTCGTCGAACACACATTCTTCCAACTTCAGCATCTTCGTTTTATGCTTCCACTTATACGTCAGCCATATCACCAAAAAGAGCGGAATACCGATATAAGAAGCAAACAGGTAAGGCCAATCGACCGTACCGTCCTTAATCCCGCCCATACACTGACCGACGATAACGATAGCGCACAGTACCCCGGCCAGAATCGGCCCGAACGGAAACCATTTGGCTTTGTAGGGCAGATCGTTGATGTCGAGGCCTTGAGCGACATAAGCTTTGCGGAAACGGTAGTGGCTTATCGCGATGCCGAGCCAGGCGATAAAGCCCGACATGCCGGATGCATTCAGCAGCCAAGTGTAGACGACACCGTCACCGAACGAGGAGGACAAGAAAGCGAACATGCCCAAGGCGCTCGTCACCAACAATGCGTAAACCGGAACGCCTCTCTTGCTCAGCTTGGCGAGAAAGCGCGGCGCTTTCCCTTCTTTAGCCAGTACCCACAGCATCCGCGTCGACGCGTACATGCCGGAGTTCCCTGCTGACAGTACCGATGTAAGAATGACGGCGTTCATCACCGATGCGGCGATGCTGAGGCCGGCTTTTTCAAATACCATCGTGAACGGGCTCATCGCCACGTTATCGCTGGCCAAATTTTCGTTCGTATACGGAATAAGCAGACCGATGACAGCAATAGCAATCAAATAAAACAGCAGAATGCGCCAGAAAACCGAACGGATCGCCTTAGGCACGTTGCGGCGCGGATCTTCACTTTCCCCGGCGGCTACCCCAACCAGTTCCGTTCCTTGAAAGGAGAACCCTGCGGCCATAAATACGCCGAGCGCAGCCAAGAACCCTCCGTGGAAAGGCGCGTCGCCGATCGTAAGATTGCGCAAGCCGACCGCTTCGCTGGACCAGATGCCGATGATCATCAGAATGCCGATTCCGATAAACACAATGATCGTGACGACCTTAATTAACGCAAACCAGTACTCCGACTCCCCATAGCTTTTTACCGAAAGCAGATTGAGCCCCACCATCAAGGCAAGAAATAACGCGCTCCAGAGGAAAGAAGGACTATCCGGAAGCCAAAATTTAATGATCAGTGTCGCTGCCGACAGCTCGGCGGCTATCGTTATCGCCCAGTTGTACCAATAGTTCCAACCGAGCGCGAACCCGAACGACGGGTCCACGAAGCGGGTTGCATACGTGCTGAACGTCCCCGATACCGGCATATAAGTAGCCATTTCGCCTAAGCTCGTTACCAGAAAATAAACCATGATGCCGATAATCAAATACGCAAGGAACGCTCCGCCCGGACCGGCCGAATGAATGGCTCCGCCGCTGGCCAGAAACAGGCCTGTACCGATGGAACCGCCGAGCGAAATCATAGTCATATGCCGGGCCGCCAGCCCTCTTTTCAACTGATTCGGGGATGAAGATTTGTCCACTTGGGTAGAGTTCATAGATCGCTACTCCTTCTGAAAATGTTAAGGTCACCCTCATCAAAGATTTTTTATGGCGCTTTCAATGCTCTAAACTAGTTCATAGGGCATAAAAAAAGCCGCAACCTGTATGCGACTACTTGGTCCTCTTAGGTTTATTCATAAAATCTAAACAATATGCCTACCCATTCTATCATATTTCGTTTCCTTTTATCTAGTCCTATCTTTTGACAGCTTCTCTCACACGAAAAATCAGTGTCTGACGGCGTCTTATGTGGAAAAAGTAGGAGTGGCGAAGACTTAATAGGAGGATGCACACATCAGAGGGTTATGCTAAATCTGCTTCTCCGCCCTTCTTTCGACTCTAGAGGCGTTGCTAGGGGCAAGAATATGAGAGGCTTACCAATCTTTTTTTCTTCGTCTGAAGGCAAAAAAGGAACCGTCAGAATGGATGACGATCCCCTACTTTGTTAGCCTAGACTATCTGCTAAATGATATTGTTACCGTACTTAATGTTTCGTTAATCAGTTTAACGATAGAGTCCGTATGATCGTGAATGAAAAAATGTCCGCCATCATACTCGACAATCTTGAAGGAACCGTTGGTATGGTCGCCCCAAGCGGTCAGATGCTCAGGAACCATGTCGTCTTCTTTTCCATTCAATACGGTAAGGTCGCAATCGAACTTCACATTTTTTTCATAGTAAGCATAGCTTTCAACCAGCTTATAGTCCGCTCTTAAAAGCGGCATAAAAATCTCCGCCAGTTCCCGGTTTTCGAACAGTTCCCGCGGAGTTCCTCCCAATTGGTGCACTTCCGTCATAAATTCGGCTTCTGGGAGAAGGTGCATCACCTTCCTGTCATGCGGACACTGCGGCGCCCGGCGCCCGGATGCAAAGATATGTACCGGCTCCACGCCTTTTAGCTGCTTAATTTTGCAGCAGAGCTCATATGTCAGCAAGCTTCCCATACTGTGCCCGAACAAGGCGAACGGGGTATGCAGTCTCCCGCCAATCTCACGGTATATATCTTCAATAGCTTGTTCGACGTTATCATAAGGAGACTCATTAAATCTCCGGCCTCTGCCGGCCAGTTCCACAGGATACAACTCAATATCCGCACTCAATATTCTTTTCCATTTGGAATAGATCGTAGCCGATCCTCCGGCATAAGGCAGGCAAAATAACTGGATTTTACTCATTGAAAGAAGCACCCCAATCCGTGTAGTAGAACGTATTTTGCGTTCTTTTGGCTAAAGCTTCTAGCCGTATCATAAGACGGACCATCCGGCCTCTTCTTATCCCTCAGTTGTAATGTTTTAGCGGCCGGGCCCATCTGTCGATGACCATTCATCGATTTGCTGAAAACGCCAAAATGACTATGATCCTCACTCCAAACCTCCCTTGCTTGCATTTTGTGCGTGATGCATAGAAATTCCTAAGAAAGATGGATATAATCCACAACCACATTGACCTATATTTTACCAAATAAAATAGGTATTGTATATTTAGATTTTGTAATACATTAACGAAAAAAAGCAAAAGATTCTATTAGCCCTGTCCCGTAGAATCGTTTGCCGAACATTGCAACAAAAAAGAGCTGTCTTGAAGTCAGTATTTCTACTTTCTTCAAAACAGCTCTTATTTTTTTGCCCGCTTTATTAAGCGGAAAGTACGTGCCCTGAGAGATTCGAACTCCCGACCTTTTGATTCGTAGTCAAACGCTCTATCCGGCTGAGCTAAGGGCACATAATTTTTAAATAAATGGAGCGGAAGACGGGATTCGAACCCGCGACCCTCGCCTTGGCAAGGCGATGCTCTACCCCTGAGCCACTTCCGCGTAAAGATGCGGTCGAGAGGACTCGAACCTCCACGGCTGTTACACCACTAGAACCTGAATCTAGCGCGTCTGCCAATTCCGCCACGACCGCATATTTGATTTTGGTGCGGTTGAGAGGACTCGAACCTCCACGAGCATACGCCCACTACCCCCTCAAGATAGCGTGTCTGCCATTCCACCACAACCGCATATAACGTGAGCCATGTAGGACTCGAACCTACGACACCCTGATTAAAAGTCAGGTGCTCTACCAACTGAGCTAATGGCTCATAATCTAAAACTGGTGGAGGCTGATGGATTCGAACCACCGAACTCGTCAGAGAACAGATTTACAGTCTGCTGCGTTTGGCCACTTCGCTAAGCCTCCGTGTTACTTATAAAGCATGGTGGCTCGGGACGGAATCGAACCGCCGACACGAGGATTTTCAGTCCTCTGCTCTACCGACTGAGCTACCGAGCCGGGCACCGGCCTATTTCATGAAAAAACCCACCCATGTGGGCATTCCGCTTGGCGACGTCCTACTCTCCCAGGACCCTGCGGTCCAAGTACCATCGGCGCTG
>NZ_BSDJ01000018.1 GCF_027925525.1 Paenibacillus tyrphae
CTCAAAGCCCCGGACGCCGCTGTTTTTTCCTTATTTTGCAGAGCGGACGAATAATTTCTGCAGCCCCACATATCTCGCACGCAGCCACTGGATCAGCAGCGCTTTTTTCTTCTTCGCCAGCACCGCCAGCCCCGCGAGCAGAGCAAGAACGACGACCGCCCCGAAGGAGTATTGGGTAATCAGATGCAGCAGTTGCTCGATCTTCGCTCCAAAAATATGGCCCACTGTCACATAAGTCATGACCCACAAAATCCCGCCGATCCCGTTGTAAAGCAGAAGGGTGCCGAAGCGGACCTTGAGAATCCCGGCGACATAGCCCGTAAAGTGCCGCAGACCAGGGACGAAATAACTGACCAGAATGAGCTTGTCTCCGTATTTCCCAAACCATTCCGTCAATTGGCGGAGACGCTCCGGCTTAAGGAAGAAGTACTTGCCGTATTTTTCAAAAAACGGAGTGCCGAGCCGTCGGCCCAGCATATAGGTGACGAACGTTCCCGTAATTGCCCCGAGATAGGACACGAGGATAATCGATGTCAGTTGAAACGTGCCCAGAGAAGCCATATGCCCTGCGATGGCCATAGCCAGTTCCCCTGGAAACGGCAGCGCCAGTGATTCGGCGAACAATCCGAAAAATAAGACGAAGTAACCGTACTGTCCAAACATTTGACTAATCCATTCCATGATCAAGCTCCTTATCGACAAAATTCCGTCTGTCTATCAGCTATTTCAAGTATAGCTGGATGACGGACCGTCAATAACGGCCTTAGGGTTAGTTTTGGAACTGGCCTTTGGTCTTGGTAAGCCTGCGACTTAAAGACAGTTAGCAGATTTGCCCTGTCGAAACGACGATGTCCTCTTGATAGCGGATCGCCGCCCCGATTCCTGCCTCCAGCCCTTTGACGATAGCCTCAAGACTCATGCTCGGCTGTCCTTTATGCTGTACGGCTTGTTCCGGCAAGAACGGAATATGAATAAAGCCTCCGCGAACCGCCGTGTTGCCCGTCGTGGCCAGATGATGCATCAAGCCGTAAAACAGATGATTGCAAACGAACGTGCCAGCCGTATGCGATACGGAAGCCGGAATGCCGTGATCGTTCATCTCCTTCACCATGGCTTTGATCGGAAGCGTAGACCAGTAGGCGGCGGGTCCCCCGGGGATGACCGGCGTATCGATCGGCTGCTGCCCGTCATTGTCGGCAATCCTGGCGTCGTTGATATTAATGGCGATCCTTTCGATCGTAATATCCGGCCGGCCGCCGGCTTGACCGACACAAATGACGAGCTTCGGCTTCATTTCCGACACAGCCGCAAGCAGCCGCTCGATCGATTTATCGAATACGGTCGGGATCTCGCGGGTTTCCACGCGATGGCCTTCCACCGTGATTCCCTGCAGTCTCCTGACGGCTTCCAAAGCCGGATTCACCCGCTGCCCTCCGAAAGGATCAAACCCGGTAACAAGAATGGTTTCCACTGTCATATCCTCCTCGCTATATAAAACCTGGTTTTAAAGCTGGAATGTATTTTCATATTTTAATATAATTGAAGCAGCGTTCCGATATACGGAATCAGTTGGAGGTTGCCATGCAGAATAAAAACAAGACCGTCGTCAAAGCCAAAGAGATTCTGGATCTCTTTCTAACCTACGAACAGCTATCTTTGCAGGAAATGTCGACGTTATCGGGACAAGCGAAAACGACCGTGCACCGCATGATCGGGTCGCTCGAGGAAATGGGCCTGCTCGCCAAAACCGCAGAAGGAAAATACGAGCTCGGCTTTATGTTCCTGCAATTCGGCCAGTTGGTCAAGGAGCGTCTCGATATCCGCAAAATCGCCCTGCCGGTCATGAAGCAGCTGCGGGACGATGTGGAAGAGGCTGCCAATCTGGTCATCCGGGAAGGAAACGAAGCGATCTACATCGAGAAGGTGGATACGACCCAGCCGGTAAGGGTGTTCACCCAAATCGGCCGCAGAGCCGCTCTATACGCCGGAGCCTGTCCGCGGATTCTACTCTCGTTCATGCCGCAGCAGGAGCTGCAAACATATATTGAAGAAACGCCCCTCGTCGCCTACGCGGACGGCACGATCACCGACAAGCCGAAGCTTCTCGAATCGATTCAAGAAGCCAAAGCGCGCGGCTACACGATCAGCCATTCGGAGCTGCGCAATTTTACTTCGGCCGTAGCCGTTCCTATTTATAATTATAGCGGACAAGTGATTGCGGGGCTAAGCATCTCCGGATTGGAAAACCGCTTTACCGAGCAGCGTCTGCCGGAATTAATCGAGAAGACCGTGACCGCAGGCAAAGCGATTTCCAAAAATATGGGATATTTAGAGCATTGATACGATGTGCGTCGGACAGCCGCTAAAAAGCGAGAACATACATCAGTACGATATTGGCCGCCAACAAAATCAACGCTGTCGGCACTTGGGCCTTGATGACGCTATACTTGGGCAGATCGAGCAAAGCGGCCGGTACGATGTTAAAGTTGGCTCCCATCGGCGTCATCAGCGTCCCGCAGTAGCCGGACAGCATGCCGATGGCGGACATGACCGCCGGATTGGCCCCATGCATGCCTACGAGCAACGGAAGGCCGATGCCCGCCGTCATGACCGGGAACGCGGCAAAAGCGTTGCCCATGATCATCGTAAATACGGCCATCCCGATGGAATAGGCGGCTACGACGAGCAGACGGTTGTCTACCGGAATGGAAGAACCGACCAGCTCCGCGATCACTTTGCCGACGCCCGCTGCCGAGAACAGCGCCCCCAAGCTCGCGAGCGTTTGCGGGAGCACGGCAGCCCAGCCGATCGAATCGAGCAGGCGCCGCGATTCCTTCACCGGGACGATGCTTTTTTGTTTGGTCAGCGTAATGGCCGCGACGAATGCCAGCACACACGCTACGCCAAGGGCTGCCAGCGTTACGTTGGACTTGTCCAGCAGCCGCAAGCCGCCGATGGTCACATCCTTGAGCAAAGTGGCTCCGATCAGCGTGAGGAGCGGAATCATCAGAATCGGCAGGAACAGCTTGTTTTTATATTTCGCCGCCGAAGCCGCCCGTTCTTCATCCGCCACTTGCTTATGCTTGCCCGGTCGAACGCCCCCAAAGCCTGCGATGACCGCCATAATAATGACGATGATTCCCATATACATCGGAGGAATAAGCTTGCCGAAAGCGAACGATACGGCGAAAAGCGCCCAAAACGCCGCCGTCAGCAGCCGTCTCGGATTGCTTGTATCCTTCAAGCTGAGGCCTGCGATAACGATCAAAAAGACCGCGGCTACATAATAAACGTATTCCAGATTAACGAGCATGGCTCTGCACCTCTTCCAAGGTTTCTTCGGACGAGCCGGACGGCTCCGAATCGATCATCTGCTTGATTTTACGGTCCAGCAGGTACAGCCTTGTGCCATGAATGAGAAACGCCGCGATTGCCGTCGGGATCCCCCAGACGGAGACGTGCAAAGGCTCCACTTGAACGCCATTTTGCGCTAAGAAGCCTTGGATCAGTAATACGGCGCCAAAAGCGATGAATACGTCTTCTCCAAAAAACAGGCCCACATTGTCTGTCGATGCGGAATAAGCTTTGATCCGGTCGGAAACGTTTTTGGGCAAAGGCCCGTGTCTGTGCGCGGCCGCGCCTTCGGCCATCGGAGAAACAAGCGGACGAACCATCTGGGCGTGCCCGCCAAGGCTGGTCAGCCCAATGGCCGCGGTCGCTTGGCGGATCACCAGGTAGACCAGCAGCAGCCGGCCTGTCGTGGCCGCTTTAATTTTGCCGATCAACTGCTGCGACTGCTCCTTCAGACCGTACCGTTCCAGCAGGCCGACAACCGGGAGCGTAAGGATAAACAAGGACAAGTAGCGGTTGGAAACGAAAGCATTGCCGAAGGTTGTCAAAATTTCGCCGAAGGACAGATGGCCGGCAATTCCCGTTACAATCCCGGCCGCGCAAACGACAAGCAGCGGATTAAAGCGCAGGGCGAAGCCGACGATGACGATCAGGACTCCAAGCAGCGTCAACATAAATGTATTCCTCCTTTTAGATGTTGCGGTTATCGTGAGCCGGCACTAGTGTAATTCCTTCGGCTTGGAGCATGTCCCGTATGCCGCGGGCGAACTCCACGGCATGCTTCCCGTCGCCATGGATACAGATCGTCTCGGCCAGGATGGGAACATCCGTCCCCTGCTGCGATCTGACCGTTCCTTCCTTCACCATGGTCATAATTTGCTTGACGGCGGCCGACGGATCGTTGATCATAGCGTCCTGTTGGCTGCGCGGAGTCAGGCTTCCGTCCGATTGATAGGTCCGGTCGGCAAACACCTCGCTTGCCGTCAGCAAGCCGAGCTTGGCTCCCGCGCGAATCAGCTCGCTTCCGGACAGGCCGTACAAGATCAGCTGCGGATTCACTTTATAAACGGCTTCCGCAATCGCCTCGGCCAGCTTGGCGCTGCGGGCCGCCATATTGTATAATGCCCCGTGCGGCTTGACGTGACGCATCACGCCCCCTTCTGCTTGGACGAAGCCGTTCAGCGCCCCGATTTGGTAGACGACCATATCGAACGCCTCCTGCGGCGAGATCTCCATATTCCGCCGGCCGAAGCCGATTAAGTCCGGAAGCCCCGGATGGGCGCCGATGGCCACCTTGTTATCCAGCGCGGACTTGACGGTTTGACGCATCGTGCCGGGATCTCCGGCGTGGAAGCCACAGGCGATATTCACCGACGTGACAAGCCGCAGCATTTCCTCGTCGTTTCCCTGCTTATAGGCCCCGAAGCTTTCCCCGAGATCGCAATTTAAATCCACCACATACATAGGCTGCGCCTCCTTTCAAATTTCAGCGGATAACGCACCGCCGGGCGTCACTCATCGGGCCTTCAAATAAAGCTTTATCGCCCTGGTCAATCGTTCGAATTCCAGCTCTTTCCGGATATAAAGCTCCTCGGCCTCATGCAAAGAAACTTCGGCGAAACGGATGCTGTCTCCGGGCTTGGCTTGGGCCAAAACCGGAAGATCCGCCGTGATGACCTGCGCGATTCTTGGATAGCCTCCGATCGTTTGCCGGTCCGCCATCAGCACAATCGGATTCCCTTCGGGCGGCACCTGCACGGTACCGAATGAAACCGCTTCAGAAAGTGTCTCCAGCGATTCCTTAAAAGCCAGCGCCTCCCCCTGCAACCGGTAGCCCATCCGGTCCGACTGCGGCGTAATCCGGAAGGGCCGGGTGACAAACGCGGTTTGGCTTTCTTCCGTAAAAGCATCGTATTCCCGGCCCCGGATCACTCGGATCACGGGTTCTTTAGCATAGGCGGGGAGCGCTTCGTTCCCGATAAACCATTCCGCTGCCAGCCACCTCCTCGCACGTAGAGCAGACTGCCGGGCTTTCAGATACCCGGTTGCCAGTTCGGTTGGAAGACCGAGGCCAAGCCGGTCGCCGGCCTTCAAGGCTCTCCCTTCGTGCCCTCCGATTTCCGCCCGAAGGTACGTGCTGCGGCTGTGCATCACCGGCGGAACATCGATTCCGCCCGCTACCGCCAAATACGCGCGGGCGCCCGACCGGCACGGCCCGAATTCGAGCGTTGAGCCTTGTTTGATCAAGAGGGGCCTCCATAAAGGAAGCGGCTCTCCTTCAATTGTGGGCGATAAATTTCCGCCACAGACGGAAATGAGCGAATCGGCTTCAAAGCAGATGGCCGTTCCCATTAACGTGACTTCCAAGGCAGCTGCGTTCTCTTCGTTGCCGACCAACACATTCGCCGCCCGAAGCGCGAACGTATCCATAGCCCCGCTGACGATAACTCCCTGCCGTTGAAATCCGAACCTCCCTTTATCCTGTATCGTGGTCAAGAGTCCCGGATTGACGATCTGCATGCTCATGTGCTGTCCTCTTTCCACTCTTCGAATTGTTTAAGCCCGATCGGCTGAAATCGCACGATATCTCCCGCCTTCAACAAACTGGGCGAAGAATCGTCGGGGCGAAATAACGGCAGCGGCGTTCTTCCGATCAACTGCCATCCTCCCGGCGTGGAGATCGGATAAATTCCGGTCTGGTTTCCTCCGATGCCTACCGTTCCCGCCTCAATCTGCAGCCGCGGCGTGCCTCGCCGCGGGGTGGCGATACGTTCGGACAGCCCGCCTAAGTAAGGAAAGCCCGGAGCGAACCCGATCATATAGACCAAATAATCTTGCGACGAATGAATTTCGATGACTTCTTCGGGAGTCAATCCGTGATATTCGGCTACGCTGTTCAAATCCGGCCCCAATTCGCCTCCGTAGCATACAGGGATGCGAACAATATTCGAAGCGCTTTCAAAGGTATTATCCAAATTAGCGGCCGCCCGCTTGACGATGCCTCGGACGATCTCATACGGGGAGCGGAACCCGTTGCCGTCTCGTGCTCTGCAGCTTTCCCCCGTTAACGGGTCCATCAGCTTCAAGGGATCGTAAAAAACGGTAACCGTCACAAAGGCTGGAACGATTTCGATCAGCCCCGGAAACGGATGCCGCTCAAAATAGGCGGCCAGAGCTTGAACTTGGCGGTGCGTCTTCGGATCGATGCCGCTGCCCAATTGGACGGAAACCGCAGCATCGCCCAGTGGATATATTTCCGGCTCCATCCGCTCTTCGCGCTGGTTGTCAGGCATGCTGCCCACCTCTTTTCATCGATGTTCGTTCGCGGGTCGTTCCGGATGGATTTCATGCGTTTCCAGAAACTTGGTATCAAAATCGCCCGATACGAACGTCTCGTGCTCCATCAATTGCCGATGAAACGGAATCGTCGTCTTAATCCCGTCGATCACAAACTCGTCCAGGGCCCTTCTCATACGGCGAATGGCATCCTGCCGGTCTTTGCCCCATACAATGAGCTTCGCGACCATGGAATCGTAGAACGGCGTAATCTGGTAGCCAGCATACACCGAGCTGTCGACCCGAACGCCGAAGCCTCCCGGAGGCGTGTAAGCCGTAACTTTGCCCGGCGAGGGCATGAAATCTTGCGCCGGATTCTCGGCATTGATCCGGCATTCCATCGCCCATCCGTTGATGCGGATGTCCTGTTGACGGAACGAAAGCGAGCATCCTGCCGCTACGGTCAACTGTTCTTTGATGAGGTCGATCCCGGTGACCATTTCCGTGACCGGATGCTCGACCTGAATGCGGGTGTTCATTTCCATAAAATAAAACCGACCATGCCGATCCAGCAAAAATTCCACGGTGCCTGCGCCACGATAACGGACCGCTTTGGCGGCGGCGACGGCCGCAGCGCCCATTCGCCCCCGCAATTCGGCGTCGATCGCAGGGGACGGTGCCTCTTCCACCAGCTTCTGATGACGTCGTTGAATCGAACAATCCCTCTCGCCAAGATAGACGACTTGGCCCTCTTGGTCGGCCATAATCTGCACTTCGACGTGCCTTGGACCTTCCAAATATTTTTCCAGATAGACGCCGGAATTGCCGAAAGCCGCGTCCGCTTCTTTCCGCGCTTGCTGGATCACCTCGGCCAGTTGCTTTTCGTCCTGGGCGACCCTCATCCCTTTGCCTCCGCCGCCGGCGGTTGCTTTTACGATCACCGGATAGCCGATTTCCGCCGCCATCCGAAGGGCGTCTTCCACCCGATCGATGATGCCGTCCGTACCCGGAACGACCGGAACGCCTGCCTCCCGCATCGTTTCTTTGGCCACGGCCTTATCGCCCATCTTGCGAATCGCTTCCGCGTCCGGTCCGATAAACGCGATGCCGTATTCTTCGCATGTTTCCGCAAAATCGGCATTTTCGGACAGGAATCCGTAGCCGGGATGAATCGCGTCGGCCCCCGCATGCAAAGCGACGGCGATCAGACGGACCACATTCAGATAGCTGTCTTTGGCGGCCGTCGGCCCGATACAGTAGGCTTCGTCCGCCATGCTCACATGCAAGGAAGACTTGTCCGCTTGGGAGTAAACTGCAACCGTTTTCATATCCAGTTCTTTACATGCCCTTATAATGCGAACGGCGATTTCTCCGCGATTGGCAATCAATACTTTCTTAAACATGAGATGCTCCCTTCCGTCCGTTTGATTCACGCGATTACTCGGGTTTGACGATAAAGAGCGGCTGCCCGTATTCTACGAATTGCCCGTTCTCGACGGCGATCTCGACGATTTCCCCCGATACCTTGGCCGATACTTCCGTAAACAGCTTCATGGCCTCCAGCACGCAAACCACTTTCTCCGGAGTGACCTTGTCTCCAACCTGCACGAAAGGAACCGCTCCCTGCTCGGCGGACGTATAAAACGTGCCGACGGTTGGCGCGACGATCTCGATGAGCTTGGGAGCATCCGGCTCCGCGTTCTTTTCGGCCATGGCCGTCTGCGCGCCGTCGGGTTCCGAAGGCTTCGCACCCGCAGCTTCCGCATGCTCCGCCATGGGCTCCGACGCCGCTTTCGTGCTGCGTTTGTCCGCTTTTGGCGGTAAGGCGGCGTTGTCTTTCACAATTAGTAATTGTGCCGTCCCATCCGAATATTTAAACTTCTGAACGGGTGACCGGCCAATCAGTTCGATGATGTCTTGCAGCTCTTGCTTCGTAAACACGTTGCCGCCTCCTTGAAAGGAATTCGTCGAAATGATGAGTCAAACTTTTGTTGTACCGAATTTCGGAATTTGAATTCCGTTTTTTAATAGTTTGATTGTAACAACATCTTTCTAAAAAAACAAGATGCTATGTGATGTTTTTTAACATCATTAAATCAAAAATTTTTTGGTTCGAATTCACCAAAAAACATAAAAAGAGCTTCAAACCCGCCGATAACCTCGGGCTTGAAGCTCTTGATTTTTTAGTTCACGGGAACGACCCGCTTCACCATATGATCGTATAAATGGCCGCTGACCTCCAACTGACCGTCCGCTTCGTAGCCTTTGGCCTCGTACAACCGTCTCGCTTTGTCGTTGCTTTCCTCGACGATCAGCGATACCTTGTCGTATCCCCGCCTTGCGGCTTCCGCTTCGAACGCCTCCATCAAAGCTTTGGCAATGCCCTGCCCCTGATGGGCCGGATCGACGGCAAGCGAATCCAAATAAAATTCGTCGTCCCGCGCTTCTTTCGTAAGCTTGACGTCGAGTTGACCGATCCCGGCCAGCCGCTCGGCGAGCGGCCGGTCCAATTCGTCCGTACGGCTGCCGTGGTAGAACAAAATAAAGCCGACCGGACGACCGTCCCGCTCCGCAACGAGCGTATTCTCATAGCTGAGGCGGTTGTCCCGGCGCTCATAAAATTCGCGCAATATTTGCTGCGCCTGCTCCGGGTCGGTGGTACCCGTCAAAGTAAACGCAATATCGCCGATGGCGGAATAAATGAGCGGTATGACGCAAACGGCGTCCCCCGGTTGAGCTTGTCGTATCATCGGAATCCTCCTCAGGCTTCGGCCGTGCAAGTCAGTCTTACACGGACTGCAGCCAAACATTTTTGAAATCGATCCAGCCGAGCGAATTAATCGTTACCCCGCGCAAGGACGGGTCGTGCACCGTCTGGAGCCCTTTGAACAAGAGGAACAGCGCCACATGCTCATGATTCAGAAGCGCCTCCAGCTCCTGCATCCGGTGCTTGCGGTATTCGGGCGAAGGAGAGGCCAACAGGTCGGACGCAATTTTGTCTACGCGCGCGCTCAATTCTTCGTCCATGACGAGGCGGATGTAGCTGTCTTCGCGCAAATACAGCTCCAGCAGCGACACTTCTCCTTCGTCGATCACGAATTGATGCAGCAGCGCCTCCGCGTTCAAAGTACGGTCCCGGACACGCCGGGCCAGCTCGTCGATCTCGTAGCAGACGACCTCCGCCTCGATCCCGAACTCCCGGCAGCGGTCCCGCAGCCAGTGCGCGTCCGCCAGATGCTTCCAAATAGCTGCGATCCGAAACGGCTCTCCCGTATACCCCATCTCGTCCAAAAGCTTCCGGGCGACGGACGGATCAAACGCATGATCCTCCTGCCCCAAATAATTGTGAGGCTGCATTCCGGTTGCGGGAAAGCGGCGGTTTTCGCCCAACTGCTCCACCATGCTCTTCCGGTCGACCAGATGATGCAGCGCTTTGCGAAAGCGAACGTCCTGCTGCGGTCCGCCCTGCTGCATATTATAGGACAACATCGAACAGCCGTTGTTCAGCAGCTCGATACGCTCCCAGTGATGCCGCACCGGATAGGTGACGCCGTCATGATTGCATAGCATTTTTTCGGAATCGGTAACTTGAAAGCTGTGCAATTCTTCCGGAGGCAGGAACACCACCTCGACCCGGTCCAAGTGCGCCCGGCCCTCGAAATAGGAGGGGTTCGCCGTCAGCACGCACCGATTCTCGTTCCACAGCTCCAAGCGGAACGGGCCGCTGCCGACCGGAGCCAGCGTGAACGCCTCTTCCCTGCCGTCCACCAGCTCTTCGGGCAAAATGCTGGTGGCAGGGAAGCACAAATAGCGAAGCAGCAAATGATTCGGCGAGCGCAACCGGATTTCGACGACCCGCTCGTCCAGCACGCGCACTTCGTCGAAGCCTTGAACCAGCCAGCGCTGCGTCAAAGGGTCCGTCTCGCGCATGAGCCGCCGCAGCGAAAAGGCGACGTCGTGAGCCGTTAATTCCCGACCATGGTGGAACATAATGCCTCGCCGTAAGTAAAATTTCCATGTGAGGTGGTCCGGACTGCACTCCCAGTAGTGGGCAACCTTCGGCTCCACCGTCTGGCGCTGCTCGTTAAAGATGACCAGCGTATTATACAGCTGCTTCATCAAATGCACCTCGAACGCATAGATCATCCGCCCGGGATCAAGGGTCAGAATGGACCGAAACACCGGGAAGCGCAGCGTTTCAACCGGCTTGCTGTCCGCTGTTTCCTTCTTGTAGCCGAAATAATCGGACAGCCACGCCATGAACCGTTCCTTCGTATCCGTTCCCTGGCCGAACCGATCCAGCCACTCCAGCGCGTCATTCAGCCGGCCTTCCTGCATCGCCCGTTTGGACAGCTCCAGCAGCAGCTCCTGCGGTTCCATAAGAAACCGGATCCGGGATACATGCCCGCGGCCACGGCCCGGGCTCCACTCGATCCAGCCGGCGCTTTCCAGCTTTTTAAGAACTATTTTCACATTCCGCTCCGTACAAAGCCAGAGCCCTGTAAGGTTGGCCACCGACACTTCCGGCCAAGCTTCCCCCGGCATATGGAAGGTACGATGCAGCTCAAAGTATTGGATTTCCAGCATGATCGTTTCAGCCGCTTTCGTTTGGGTTAAGCTTATTGTACTTCTTTTTGGGCTTGGGGTGAACCCGGGGGGGAATGCTTGCGGGATGCGGGGGCTAGACGAGCTGGGCCTTGGCCCGGTGAAACTGCTGGAAATCGCTTGTCAATCGGTACAGCTTGGCTTCGGTTTTTTTCACGAATTTCGGATTGGTGCTCTCCAATATTTCGTCGATATGCCAGTCCAGCTTCCCTTTTAGCTCGACAAGCCAGGAAGCGGGACGATCCTGCCGGAGCCGCCGCAAATCGTCCGCGAAAGCTTCGGATAAAAAACGGAGCTTCGGCGGCTCCAGCCAGCCACGGACGGCAAAGTGGCGCGGGGTCGTATCATACCGGAACTGCTGCCCCGGCACTTGATCCCAGAACTCTTCCCATTCCCGGATCAAGTCGGCTTCGTAATAGATATACTTCAAGAAACCGCACAACCAAGCCGTACAGCTCGTATTACGCTGTCCGCAGCCGACGCCGTCTTCCAAAAACGGGCAGCCTGAGCAGCAGGAGCCGCCGCCCGGAATGCAAACTTTACAGATCAGATCCGCTCCCACACCTTCGAGGTAAGCCAAACCCGCTTCGATCACTTCTTGTTTGGTCGTCGGGCGTGCGAGCTCTTTTTGTTCCCAAGTCCAAAAACCGGACATACGCCATCGCCTCTTTCTACGAATAACCGCTCAAATCTTTGATTATTTGAATATAACAATATTATACGCTCACGGTTTGTTTTACAACCGGCTTCTTTTCTGTGGTATGATATTCATATATTCAGACGTTCAACGTTTTAAGGGGCTTAGATCCATGAATCGTGAAATCCAGCAGTTTAAAGCGGAGTTTTTCAAGGCGTTGGCGCATCCTATGCGCATCCGGATTCTTGAGGTACTGTGCGAAGGGGACAAAAACGTCAACGAGCTGCAGGCTATTCTGGGAAGCGAAGGCTCCGCCGTGTCGCAGCAGTTGGCCGTGCTCCGCAGCAAAAATGTGGTCAGCGGGACCAAAGACGGAACCTCCGTTATTTATTCTTTACGCGATCCTCTGATTAAAGACCTCCTCGGGGTAGCCAGACAAATCTTCGATAATCATTTGGTGGACGCCATCTCGCTGCTTGAAAACATACGCAACGAATAATTATGCCGACGAACGATTGCAAATGTCAAAAAACCGGTATCCTTGTGCTTGCAAGGAGCCGGTTTTTTGGTCGTTATCCGTTGATGCGGCGATAAACCTCGTAGCTGCGCCGGGCGCATTCCGAAATCGCGATCGGATGAAAGCCGTTTATTTCCGAATATAACGTATCGTTCAGCTTCGCGGTCCAACGCTCCGGCAGCCGCTTCGCCCCGTCTATCGCGCCCATGATCGAACCGACGGTCGCGCCGTTGCAGTCGGTGTCCCAGCCGCCGAGCACCGCTGTCGTGACCGCGGTCTCGAAATCGCCGCGGCCGAAGACGAGCGCTGCCGCGCATAAGGCGGCGTTGTTGTTCGTATGCACCGGATGGTAATGCTTGAACGCTTCCCAGATCCGGTCAACCAGTTCGACCTGGTCTTTCGCTTCCCGGGCGATCGCCACCGCTTGACGAATATCGCTAGCCAAGCGGCAGTGCTGCGGAATTTCGCTCAAGCCGATCTCAACGATCCGCTCCGGGTCGCTTTCGACGAACGCCGCGGCAATCATCGCCGCCACAAACATGGCGCCATAGATGCCGTTCTTCACGTGGGAGAACGAAGCGTCCCGCCAAGCGAATTCGGCGGCCAGTTCGGGATGCCCGGCCGCACCGTAGGCCAATCCGTCCACGCGAATTTGCGCGCCGATCCATTCTCGGTAAGGATTCAAATGCATCCGCACCCATTCCTTTTGCGCATCGGAATCCGTTTCCCGCTGCCACCCCATCTGGCTGTTCAGCACCGTAAAGTTGACGTAGGACCGCGCCTCGGCGGTGAACACCTTATGAAACGGCAAATGCTTAAGCCACAAGCCGCCGACGTCCCACGAGTCCCATTCCTTCCCCTTCTCCTCCAGCAGCAGCAGACCGAGCACCGTATAGCGGATATCGTCGTCCGTTTCCATATACCGGATACGCTCCAGCTCGCTTTCCTTTCCGTAAGGGGCAAGTGCGAGACCATATCGCTCCTGCGCCCGCGACTGTCCCGGCGTGTAATCTCGAATCGGCCAAGCATCCGCTCCTTCGAACCACAGCTTCACGTTGGCCCAGCCGGGATGACTATCCGTGCCGTACAGGAACGGCCCAATCTCCAGCGGTTTGCCAAGCGCGCAGCCGACGCTTCGTCCGAGCCACGCGCCATAAAACTTATCCTTCCACTGCTCCTCCGTCCAATCCGCTTGCAGCTTGCGCGGACCTTCCGGACGTGTCGCCCGGATCTCGTCCAGCCCGTTCGGCTCCGTATACGGGAAATCCGCCGCGATCGGCAATGCGGACAATTCCTCGTAAACGGCCGTCAGTCTGACGGCATCTTCCCCAGCCTCCTCCAGCTTCGCTTGAAAACCCTCAACGTCGCAGCCTTCTTCCTTCCGCTGCTTGATTTCGTCACGCAGCAAGCCTTGCAGCGCTTGCCAGCCCCAACCTGCCATTTGCTCTCCCCATTTCCGTATCGAATGTACACCTGCCTGACCTAAGTTGTACTTTCATTGTAATCGGCGGGAGAGCGCGTCGTCGTCTTATTTTCACCCGAGTCATTCTCAAAAACGGCTAACTTCCTCGATAGCTCGCGATATTCCAGCGGAGCGGCGCCGACGATTTGCCTAAACGCACGGTAAAACGGCGCATGGCTCTGGAAGCCGCTTGCAAACATCACCTCCGCCATCGGCAGCTCGGTGCTTGCCAGCAACCGCTTGGCTTCGTTCACGCGCAGCCGGAGCAAATACTGCTTAAACCCGACGCCCAGCTTCTCCTGAAAAAGATGCCGCGCCCGGGACGGGCTTAAGCCAAGCCGGGCAGCCGCGTCTTCCAGCGTCAGCGATTCTCGAAAACGCTCGTCGATATAATCGAGCGCCGGTTTGATCCGGTAGTAGGACGAGAGGGTTCGGTTCCATTCCGCAGACGACGTTTGTTCGCTGTAATGCCTGAGCAGCAGCGCGCAAATCTGCAAAATTTTCCCCCGCATCATGCCATGATAGCCCGGCCGCTTGTCCCGCTGCTCGTCTGCGAGCTCATGGAACAGCCCTCCGATTCGGCGGGCCACGTCCAGTTCCCCTGGAATGCGGTTCTGAAACTTCGTCGGCAAATAAACGAACGGCAGCAGCAGCTCCATATCCGCCTGCTCGATCACCATCGGGTCAAAATATAAAAACAGATAATGGCTTGGATTGTCCGCATCCGACGCGGCGGCATGCCGCTCCAGATGGTTGACGACGAAGACGTCGCCTGGCTGGGCCGCATAGGCTTTTTGCCCGAAGTAAAAGGTGCCACTGCCCGATAAACAATAACCGATCTCCAAATGGTCGTGGGTATGAAACGGATCGATATGCACGCGCGGGGACCATTCGAATAGATGGATTGCCGGCTCTTTTCGCATACTTTTCATGTCGCTCCTTGCCTCGCGGGCTATTGTGCCCTGTAGGGGTTTCGTTCCTTTCATTATACCTGAGATGATGCAAAAATCGGCACTTGTCCGCCCATTGACAAGAACGGATTCCCGGGTGTATATTCCCCATATATTCAAATAATCAAATATATGAAAAGAAGGTCTTGTCATGAAGCGGTCGGGTAGATTTGACGGGTACAGCGCAAATGATTTTCGCCGGGATCTGATCTCAGGCTCGATTGTCGGGGTTATAGCCATTCCTTTGGGGATGGCTTTTGCCATTGCGGCCGGAGTCAAGCCTCAGTATGGCATTTATACGACGGTGATTGCCGGATTTCTCATCTCGCTGCTCGGCGGCTCCAAATTCCAGATCGGCGGGCCGACAGGCGCGTTCGTTCCTATTTTGTTCGCTATTGTGATGCAGTACGGTTATGAAAATTTGCTGATCGCCGGCGGACTGGCGGGAATCCTCCTTGTTTTGATGGGGGTATTCAAGCTCGGCGCGCTGATTCAGTTTATTCCCCGTCCGGTAACGATCGGCTTTACCGCCGGAATCGCCGTCATCATTTTCACCGGCCAAATCTCGAATTTTCTGGGGCTGAGCGGCATCCGCAAGCATGAGGATTTTATATCCAATATGAAAGAGATCGGGCTGCACCTGTCGACGGTAAACCTATACAGCGTCCTAACGGCGGTCGTGTGTCTCGCTTTGTTATTGGTGACCCCGAAGCTGCTGCCCCGGGTGCCCGGATCGCTCGTCGGCCTGCTGGTATCCAGCGTGCTGTCGGTCTTGCTGTTTGAGGGCCGGGTCGATACGATCGGGTCGACGTACGGCGCCATTCCCGGGACGCTTCCCCAGTTTCACGTGCCCGAGGTAACGCTTGAGAAGGTGATCCCGCTTCTTGGGCCGGCCTGCATCATCGCAGCACTCGGAGGAATCGAGTCGCTCTTGTCGGCGGTCGTAGCCGACGGCATGACGGGAAGCCGCCATCACAGCAACCGCGAGCTGATCGGACAAGGAATTGCGAACATCGTCACTCCTTTGTTCGGCGGAATTCCAGCGACGGGTGCGATTGCCAGAACCGCGGCGAATATTAAGAACGGTGCGGCGAGTCCTGTATCGGGGATGGTGCACAGCGTCTTCGTCCTGCTCGTGCTGATTGTGCTAGCCCCCTTGGCTTCTGCAATTCCGCTGGCCAGCATGGCGCCAATCCTGATGATCGTGGCCTGGAATATGAGCGAGCGCAGAGAGTTTGCTCATATTGTGAAAACAAGAACAGCCGATTCCGTCGTCCTGATCATTACTTTCTTGCTCACTGTGCTGACCGATCTGACGACGGCTGTGATCGCCGGATTGATTCTTGCAGTTGTCCTGTTCGTCCGACGAATGAGCGGCATGCTCAAGGTGGCCAAAGTTTTGCCTGATCCGGCTTCGCACCGCGGGAAAGTGGCTTCTCATATCGTAAACGACAGCCATGACTGCCCGCAGATTGCCATTATTTCGGTGGAGGGAGCGTTGTTTTTCGGAGCGGGAACGCTGTTTGAAAAATCGATTTCGGGGACGCTCGACGAACGGCCGAAAATTGTGATCCTGCGCCTCGGAAAAGTGCTGTTCATGGACACGACGGGGGAATCATATTTGGCCGGCGTGGTCCGGGATATCGTCCGGCAAGGCGGCGTCGTTCTCATCTCGGGCCTGCAGTCGCAGCCCCGGGACGTGTTGAAACGAACCGGACTCGACGAACTGATCGGAAAAGAACACTTTTTTGAACATACGGGCGAGGCGATTAACTACGCTTTGACCCGGCTGGAGCAACGGAAATGTCTGGGCTGCCGGCATTTTGCCTTTCGGGAGTGCGCCGCCTTGTCTCAACCGGATATTGCAAGCGAGCGTTAAAAAAGCAGCCCTGCCAAGTCGAGCTTGGCGGGGCTGCTGCATTATTGAACAGCTTAACCTTCTATTAAGCTGTTCAACGGAACCTCTTGCTCTTGCTCCGGCTGATCGAGCGGATAGATTCTGGCGGACTCCCGTTCTTCATCCACATGCTGGATATAAATCGGAACTCCTTCGTACGTCACGTTCGCCATCACCGGCGAAGCGGCGATTTCCTGGGCGCGCTGCTTATTCATGGCTATGACCTCCTTAGATTAGGTGACCGTCATAGTATGCGCCCAAGCGGCTGGAATATGCTTCCCTACTTCCCCGGCTACCGGATAATGACCGCGTATACCTTGCCCGGACCGTGGATGCCGATCGTCAGATCGTTCTCGATGTCGGCACTGCGGCTCGGCCCGGTAATCAAGTTAAGCGACGAAGCATACTGCGCCGGCAGCCGCTTGCCGCGGGTGATCTGCTCGAACGCCTCGCCCATCCGGTACACGAGCTGATCGGCCCGGAAGACGGCGAACAAAATTTCCGTCAACAAGCTCACCGAGCGGCCGTGCTGCGGGGAGCATTGGAGCACCAGAGTGCTCGTATTCGCTACGGCGAAGTCGGGCCAGACGATCCCGAGCTGGCAGCGCTCGGTTCGCTTCAGCAGCTCGCTCCGCTGCGCCCAGTTCGCGCCCCCCGCCGCCTTCGGCCATGCCGCGCTGTCATCCGCTTCCACCGGCCGCCATGGCGCGACGGCGATGCCTGAGGCAGCCAGCGCCTCGTCCAAGCCAAGCGCCGTCAGCCCTTCGTGCTCCCAGCGGGACACATGCGTAACGCCAAGCTCGGCGGCGATGTCGCGCAGCCAAGCGCCGACTTTGTCTGCCGCCTCGGCTTCATCCACCACCAGCACCTTGCCGGTCAAAGCCTGCCAGTTGCGGGCGAACAGCTCGATCTTTTCCTCCGTTGAAGGCTTGATCTGTTTGTAAAATTCCGGCGCACCGCGAAAAGGATGCGCCGGAGCCGCCGCCGGGACCTCCCGGCGTCCGAGCCTCGACGACAAATTCGCGATAAACGCTTCGCGGCCGCGGATCGTTCCGTTACTCATGGCGCCCGCCTCCTTTCGCTGAGCCATCCGCCTCGTCCCGTCCGGGCACAGCTTGCCCGCGGACTGCTCCGGCTTCGCTCCGGTCGGCCTGCTGCTTCAGCTCCTGCTGGAGCGCCTCCCAGCGGTCGCGGAACGACAGCTTCGGCTTCATTGGGAAATGGCGGGACTGCGTCCAGCCTGCTGCCGGACCCGGCGCCTTCTTGATCACGCCCTGACTCACGAAAGGCTTCATCATATAATAGGCGGACTTCGTCGCCATCTTGTACAGCGTGACGTTCCCGAACGTCGTCCGGAACGTCTTGAAGGCGGCGCGCTCCGCCAGCGGCGTTAACCCGAGCCGCACCTTGCGCGCCCGAAGCTGCACCAGCATGTCGTGCAGCGGAATTTTGACCGGGCATGCCTCGTAGCATGCTCCGCACAGGCTGGAGGCGTAAGCGAGCTGCCCCGCTTCCTTCATGTCCTGCTGGAGCAGCGGCGTCAGCACCGCCCCGATCGGGCCGCTGTACACGCTGCCGTAGGTGTGGCCGCCCACGTGACGGTACACGGGGCACACGTTCAGACAGGCCGCACAGCGGATGCAGTGCAGCACCTCCTGAAACACCGGATCGCCAAGCTGCGCCGACCGTCCGTTGTCCAGCACAATCAGATGCAGCTCCTCCGGCCCGTCGAGCTCGCCTTCACGTCGCGGCCCGGTAATCATCGACGTGTAAGTCGTCAGCTTCTGCCCGGTCGCGCTGCGGGCAAGCAGGTTCAGGACGACCTCCAGGTCGTCATAGGTCGGTACCAGCCGCTCCATGCCCATGACGACGACGTGGCACTTCGGCAGCGTCGTCACCATCCGCCCGTTGCCTTCGTTGGACACGAGCGTGATCGCCCCCGATTCGGCAACGCCGAAATTACAGCCGGTCAGCCCGATATCCGCTTCCAGGAAATAATTGCGCAGCCGCTGCTTGGCATACTTCGCCAGCACCTTCGTCTCCGGCGCAAACGTCTCGCCCGCTTCCTCCGAAAAAATATCCGCGATCTGCTGCTTGTTTTTGTGAATCGCCGGAATGATCAGGTGCGACGGCGTCTCCTTCGCGAGCTGCAGGATGTACTCGCCGAGATCCGTCTCGATCGCCTCGATCCCGCGTTCCTCCAAATGACGGTTCAGATGGATTTCCTCCGATACCATCGATTTTCCTTTTGCCACCAGCTTCGCCCGGCGCTTCTCCGCAATTTCCATAAACGTCTTGACCGCCTCGTCCCCCGTCTGGCAAAAATAGACGTGGCCTCCGGCTTTGGAAACGTTATCGGTAAACTGCGTCAAATAATAATCGAGATGCTCCACGACATGCTTCCGGATCTGTCTCCCCCGCTCCCGCCAATCCTCCCAATGGCCGAAATCGTCCGTCACCTGAAGCTTGGCCGTCTTCAGCTTGTCGGTCGTAAACGCAACCGCCTTGCGGAGAAAATCGTTCGCCAGCGCTTCTTCCGTACGCTTTTTTAAGCCCGTGCCGATCAATTCCTTCTCACTTGCCATGCCGCTCACCGCGCTTCACTCCTTCCTCCAGCAGTTGGGCCAGATGCATGACGCGCACCGGCTTGTTTTCTTTATTCAAACGGCCCCCGATGTTCATCAGACAGCCCATGTCCGTCCCGATCAACAGCTCGGCCTTCGTCGCGCAGACGTTGGCGGCTTTCTCGCATACCATCGCTTCCGACATGTCGGCCATCTTGACGGCAAACGTGCCTCCGAAGCCGCAGCAATCTTCCTTGCGGGGCAGCTCGACCAGCTCCAGCCCCTCGATATTCGCCATCAGCTCGCCCGGCTCCTCGCGCACCCCGAGCAAACGCATCGCATGGCAGGACGGATGATACGTCGCTTTGCCCTCGTACACGGCGCCGAGATCTGTGATTCCCAGCACGTTGACTAAAAACTGGGAAAACTCATACGTTTTCCCGATCAGCTTCTCCGCCTTGGCCTTCCACTCCGGCTCGTTCTCGAACAACTGCGGGTAATAATGGTGGACCATTCCGGTACAGGAGCCGGAAGGCGAGACGACATAATCGCTGTGCTCGAACGCGCGGATCAGGTTCCGCGCAACCTCTCGTGCTTCATCCTGGTAGCCGCTGTTGTACGCGGGCTGTCCGCAGCAGGTCTGCATCTGAGGAAAATCAACCTCGCAGCCGTATCGGTGCAGAAGCCTGACAACGCTTTCGCCGACTTCCGGGTAGATCTGGTCGGCCAAACATGTAATGAATAAAGAAACTCGCATACAGGTCCCCACTCCATCCCTCGGATTATGGTTTCTTCTCTTACTTGTCAGGTTATCAGATAAGTTGTTTTTTGAAAAGAGTCTTCTCCGTTAAGAGGCGAAACTTTTTACCGTGGAAGGCGTCGAATGAGGTAACGTCGAAGGGAAATTGAGGTGCTACGACGTTATTTTTCCAAGAAAGGAGTGAATTTCCGATGGGCAATCGTTTGAACAAAATTCTAGGTACGGTCTTCCTGCTCGCCAGCGGCGCCTACTACACCGCCGAGAGGATCGGGGCGAAGATTGCCGCAGCGATTCCTGTAGCCGGGTCGGCAACTCGAGGATCATACGATGCGACGCCGTCCAACCCGGCATTTTTTGAAAACTTTTTCGTATGGTTTTTTATGCTGGTCGGCTTCGTGCTGCTTACCTTCGGCTTTCCGAAAGACAAGGACGAATAGGCCGCTCGCTCGGCAACGGCCGGTCCTTCCCCTTGTCCTACTTTTTCAAATAACGGATCAGCACCTGCTCGACATGAAACAAATGCCGCCGCATCTCGTCCTGCGCAGCCCCCGAATCCTGCCGCTTGATCGCCTCGTACACGGCCTGATGCTCCTGCAGCAGCTGCCAGGACACCGTGCGGTTTGCATACATTTGCAGCCGGCGCGTTTCGCGGATTGCCGTCTGCATCTGCGTCGAGATCGATTCGATCATCCGCGCCATGATCGAATTGTGCGTCGCTTGGGCGAGTACAAGATGAAACTCGATATCCGCCCGCTCGCCTTCCTCTTCGTCGCCCAGATGCTCCTCCATCCGCTTGAGCACCGCCTCGAAGCGCCGCAGGTCGTCCTCCGTCCGCTTCTCTGCCGCCAGCGCCGCATTGGAAACCTCCAACGCTTGGCGCGCTTCGATTAGCTCCATCACCGTGTCCCGGCTCATCAGCAGCGAGTTGAATTCCGGCAAGTCCACGTCCTGCGAATCGATACTGCGCACGTAGCTGCCTTCCCCCTGGTGACTTTCCACTAGACCCATCGCTTTGAGCGCGCTGAGCGCTTCCCGGATCGTGGAGCGTCCCACTTGGTAGCTCTCCGACAGCTCCTTCGTGGAAGGAAGCTTATCGCCCGGCTTCAGCGCACCGCCGACGATCTGCTCTTTGATTTGCTCGGCGATGGCTTCGGAAATTTTGCGCGGCATAATTTTTTGAATATCCACCTTCCCGTCCCCCCGTTCGTCTTGACGCGTCAGTTCCATTATACCCGCTTTGGCAAGGAGCACAACCGGACGCGTCAGCAGTCCGTCCGGGAAGAACGGGAACAACGCGTCCTCCGGCTCATGAACCGATGTTTTGACGGGCCGTCTGCTCGTCCAGCCAATGGAGAACGTCCTGCATCACCGCATCGCGATTGATCTCGTTCAGCATCTCGTGCCGGCCTTGCGGGTACAGCTTGTACGTCACATGCCGCAAGCCCAGCTCCCGGTACAGGCCGGCCAATTCGACAACCCCTTTTCCTCTACGGCCGACCGGATCGAGCTCGCCGGAAAATAAATAGACCGGCATATCGACCGGAATCTGACGCATGTTCCGCTCATCGTGAATCTCTTGCAGCCCGCGGAAGAAATCGATCCAGAAGCCCGCCGTCATCGCAAAGCCGCAATCCGGGTCAGCTGCAAAAAGGTCAACCTCCCGTTCGTCGCGGCTAAGCCAATCGAACGGCGTCCGATTTGGCCGAAACTGGCGGTTATAGCTGCCGAGCGTAAGTCTCATCAGCAGCTCGCTGCGATGCTGATCCCCTTTGCGGGCCGCCAGTCTCCGGGCCAGCGCGCTGCCGATTCCGAGCAGCTTTTGCGGTCCGTTCGTTCCGGACAAGACGATGCCGTCCACTTTCCCGGGAAATAAGTACATATATTTTTGAGTCAAAAACGACCCCATGCTGTGGCCGAATACGTAAAAAGGAACATCCGAAAACTGTACGCGGATCAAATCCGTCAGTTGCCCCATCGCTTCCGCCATGCGTTGAAAGCCGTTCTCGCCAATGACGCCGAACCGCTCCGGGCTGCCGGCCGTCCGGCCGTGCCCTCGGTGGTCGTTGGCATACACCGCATAGCCCGCCCCCGTCAGCACCCCGGCGAATCGCTCGTAACGAGCAGCCGTTTCGGCCATCCCGTGCGCGATTTGTACCACGCCCCTCACCGGCACATCCTCTTCCGGCAGCCATTCGTATACGAATATCGCTTCCCCGTCAGCGTCGGGAAATGTAAATTGTCTGTCTCTCATCGGACTCCTCCGTTCCCCCGAATATGCTACCGTTCTATTATAGGACGAACTCCTCCCTCGGGGAAAGATGTCTCCGTCCATAAGAAAAGCTTCTTGTCGAAGCCCTTTCGAAGAAGATACATTCGTGTTTTAGAGGAAGCTTTTCTTGAAATGATAGAATGGTTCAGCTCCGCTGAAAACTTATACATTGTATCATTATAAAAAAACGCCCGATTTGCTCAGGCGCTTTACCTCAAGTGATTTCGGTCAAAACATTCGTGCAACCGCGTCCCGGCCCTTCATTCCCGGCACGACCCCAAGCGACTCGGCTCCGTAGGTGACCGACTCCAGCGGCGCTTCCAAAAGCTCCTCGATCGTCCGCACGCCCGTCGCCCGAGCGGCGATAATGCCCCGTTCCCTCAGTCGTTCATTCAGCAGTCCCACATCAAGCGCCCCGCACATAATGTACCCTTTGTCGGTCGTCACGACAAGCAGATTCGTCTTCGGCAGTTTCACCTCGATCGCCAGTGCCGTGTGCCCATCCAGCTCCACCGGTTCCATGCGCATCATTGACCCAAGCATCCCCTTTAACACCCGTATGCCTACACTATATGCCTATGGGCTTTCATCCGTGCGCGGGGTCGGGGAATTGTATTGAGACTGGCGAAATTGAATTCCGATCTATCTTAAATTTTTACTACTTTCTTAGCTGCGCAACTGCCCCGGCAATCAAAGCTTTAAACTCTTCAAAAGCTATCCCATATCCGTATTCTTTTAAAGTTTCGTTTACTTCCTCATTGCTCTCCATCTGTTCTATGCTTTCAAGCTGAGCTATTAATTGTTCCACAATAGGTCTCTCTTCCATCGTTTTATAAAGGTCGGCATATTGTTGAAGAGACTCGGAAGAAGGCGGAAGCTCGTAATTGCAGAAATACATCGCCATAAAATGCTCAAATGTGATCATGGATTCGGTCATGGTTATCCCCGCTTCTGTTTAACGTGAGGTTGAAATAAAATTCACGACGCCAATAACAATTAACAGTGAAAAATAAATGACGACCAGCCATAAAATGATTTTGACAATTCTGGCTAAAAGCGACTCTTTCGTTGGAGAACTCATTTTGCGATCAACTCCAATCCCGGACAGTCCCTCAAATGATATAACAATGCCCGATAAGCTGGGCTATAGACAATTTACCATACAATTGCAAATATATCCATAATTACTGAAGAACACAAAAAATTTGACATAGTTCTTTGGATGTAGTATTCTCGCATCATATTTAGTTATTAGGTCCTACCATTTTTATCCTGAACCTAGTTCCAACATACCGCAGCAGCATTCAGTCAATTTTGTCATCACCCGTCGTTCGGCCTTCAAGTTATTTCCATCGTATACGAACAGTCTTAGGATAATAATTCCAGTCTGTTTACTTCTATTTTCCTATAGCAAAAAATGATATAGTAAAGATTACGCAAGCATCAAATGAGGAGGAGCCGCCTGTGGAAGCCAACAAACTGCAAAAACGAAAGTTTTTGTTCAATGTAGACATCATGATTGAGGAAGATACCAACGGGCGAGCCTTGGAAAAGCTGCTGCATCTGCTCAATTCGGAACTTGTCACCGATTATCAAATCAAGCAAGGGGTAGAATTAGGTAAGACCATCGAGGCCTCGCTGAAAGAATCCATTCTCAAAAAAATCGACACGTCTGCAGAGCTGACGAAAAGCCGGCCGAACGCCGCTTCTGCTGAAACCGCCCCGAAAGCTCCATCTGCTGCGAACGTCAAGACAGCCAAGGCTGTGGAGGAAAAACGCCCGGAAGCCGATCCGTTCAAGCAGATCTGGGAAGAAATGAAAGCATTTCAACAAAGCAATACGCTTGTACGTTTGTCCATTGTGAAAGAGAAAGGGGTCAAGCTAAGCATGCCGTGCCGTATTCTAAATACGGACCCGCCCAGCGGAAACCTCACGGTCTATCATGTCGACGAGAAGAAAGTCTACCTGCTTAAAATTAACGAAATTGACGATTTTCAGGCCCGCTGAACCGGGCCTTTTTTAATTTATAGGGGGACTCTCCTCGCCGGCCGCAGCCTGCGCCGAGTAAAGCTTCATTAGATGCTCCGCGTCGGGAACGGCAAGGGGCGGGCTCAAATAAAAGCCTTGAATGAGGTGGCACTGGTTGTCATGCAAAAATCGGAGCTGCTCCTCGGTTTCGACGCCTTCCGCGATCGCTTCCATGTTCAAATGCCGGGTCATGGCGATGATCGAAGCGACGATGGCCGCATCGTTCGGATCGGTCATAATGTCGCGTACGAAGGAGCGATCGATTTTTAATTTGTCGATCGGGAATTTTTTCAAGTAGGACAACGAGCTGTAGCCGGTGCCGAAATCGTCGATGCTGATTTTGACCCCAAGCTTCTTGAGCTCATGCAGCAAATCGCTGGCATAATCGACATCCATCGTGCAGCTCTCCGTAATTTCAAGCTCCAGCAAGCCGGGATCGAGCCCCGTTTCCCGAAGCGTCCTGCCGATTCTGGCACACAGCTGATGCTGCATGAACTGCCGGATCGACAAATTGACCGACACCGGCACAACCTCCAGTCCGGCGTCCTGCCACTGCTTGTTCTGCCGGCAGGCTTCCTTCAACGCCCATTCGCCGATGGGAACGATCAGACCGCTGTCTTCCGCGAACGGAATGAATTCCCCCGGGGCAACCAGCCCGCGCTCCGGGTGCTGCCACCGGACGAGCGCCTCGAACCCGACTATGCGGCCGGTCGCAATATTGATCTGCGGCTGGTAATGCAGCAGCAATTCGTTCTTGGCCAAAGCCCGGCGAAGCTCGCTTTCCAAAGTTAAGCGTTTCAATGATACGGATTTCATCTCGCTGTTGAACAGTTGATAGTTGTTTTTGCCTTTTTCCTTGGCTCGGGTCAATGCCATATCCGCGCATTTCATCAGCGAATCCGCAGACTCGTCCTCCTGCGACAGCAGCGATATGCCGATGCTCGCCGTCAGGTGAACTAAATTTTGCCCCAGTACGAAGGGCTCCTCCAGCAAGTCGAAAATCGCCTTTGCGATCGTTCCCACCGGCTCCGCCTCTTGATCAGACACTTGGAAGAAAAACGCAAACTCGTCTCCTTCCGTACGCGCGAGATAATCGTCCGGGCCGACGCAGCGGGAAAACCGTTCCGCTACCTGCAGCAGCAGCATATCTCCGTAATCGTGCCCGAAGCAATCGTTGACGATTTTGAAACGGTCGATATCGACGAAGAGGACGGCCAGCGTTCGTTCGTGCCAGGACGCGGCCGCCATCGCGGCGTTCAAATGCTGCACGAACAGTCTGCGGTTCGGGAGCCCCGTCATATCGTCATAGTAGGCGAGATGCCGGATTTGCTCTTCCGTTCGCGTAGCAGACGTAATGTCCTGGCAGACGATCAGAACCCCTGTCGTGATCCCCTGCTCCTTCACCGGGACGACTGTCGTATCGAGATCGACGCGGTATCCGTCCTTATGCAAAAGCGACGTTTTGAACGAAAGCGGCGAGCCATGCAGCGCTTCGGCGAAAAAGCTGCCGGTCCTGCCGGACAACTCTTCCGGAAACAGGGTTCGCAGGTGCTTCCCTCTCAGCTCTTCCTCCCGGTATCCGAACATATGTTCCGCTGTCGAATTCCATTGCAGAAAATATCCCCCCGGATCGATCAGCCCTACGGCGCCCGGATGGTGATGGAATAACGCGTTCAATCGGCTGTCCGCCCTGCGAAGCCGTTCCTCCGCCGTACGGCTTCGGGCGTCCGATTCGGACACGGCCCGGGACAGCCGAATAATTCGATCCCACGAATAAGCCACCAACAGGAAGACAGCGATGCCGAATCCCCATAGGATAGCCCCTCCGACCCACCAGCAGACGAGGAATCCGACCGCCGTTCCTCCGCATGCGAACAGCATTGTTCTTTTTTCATCGTGCGGTTGTGTTCCATTTGCTGATTCGTCGGTCCTAGACATGCGGGCCTCCTTTCCCGGAAAGGTACGTTTGTCAGAGTATTCCATTTCCCTATCTTGTCCGTAGAAATTCTACGCACAACTGTCTTTTTCCTGCTAAATCGACAAAAAAAGCGAGTTATTCCAGAAAGGTAGGCATAAAAAAATTCGGCATGAAGACCTGCCGAATCTGGAGAAAGAGGCTTAGGACTTATTTTGCCCGAAGGGCCAGGACCAAGGATAGCCACCCGAACAAAAAGGCCACCCCGCCGATAGGCGTAATCGCGCCCAACTGCTTTATCCCCGTTATACTTAGAACATACAGGCTGCCCGAAAAAACGACGATCCCGACAAACATCGACCAGCCGGCCCGGCGTAAATGTCCGTTGGCCGGAAGCAGGGAGGCAGCAAGTCCAATGGCGATCAGCCCGAGCGAATGCATCATCTGGTACTGGACACCGGTCTGGAAATTCGCCAGCATATCCGCTGTGAGCTTTGCTTTCAGCGCATGTGCGCCGAATGCTCCAAACGCCACCGACAGAAATGCGCAAATGCCGCCAAGAGCCACAAACGTTCTGTTCATCAACTTCACCTCCCTTTCCATGATATAGTATTTTTTCCCCACTGCCAAATGAACAAAATAAGTCCTGCCTTCTCGCCGAATTCGGCTTTGTCAGCAGGACTTCTCACGTTATGCGGATAATGGATGCGTTGGCATTACAGTTGGCCGATATCGTGCTGGCCGACGATCAGCGTAACAGGCTCCAGAAAGACGCGGGTGATCGCAGGCTTCTTGAGCAAGTCAAACTCGATGTCGATGACCTTGAACCGCTCCTGCTTGCCTTCGCGCTTGTCGTACACCACTTCGAACTCTTTTAAGCCGAGCTGGTAGGAAACGACAGAGCAGCCGATCGATAAGGCCGGCGCCTCATGTTCTCCGTGGTCGAAAAGTACTTCAGCCATAATTTCTTCGTTCATGTCCACAATTTTGACTGTTTGGCAAATCGCATATTTCATTGCCATCCTCCTCCGGCAGGGGCGAAGCTGATCGTTGCCCTGTAGTGACGTGCCCCCGTTTCAAATGACGAATTCGACGTTCTGCGTCCAAACTCCTGCTTTTTTCCAACCGGATGCGGGACAAAAGTTCGTTATTTTTTTGAACGAATCCCGCCGCCGTCAGCAGGTTACACCGTACGCGGTCCCGATTCGCGGGCGCTTCCCCGCATTTTCCGCTCTTGCCGGGCCCATTGGAACACGATAAAGAGCAGCACGAGCAGCTGCGGAACGAACGTCTCCCAAGTCGGGTAGACGCCGAGCCAATTCCAGGAGGGAAGATAGCCAGGCACGTGCGCAGGAACCTGTCCGGCGATTTGCAGGGCGTGAATGCTCTGGCCCAAAAATTTGAAGACCAGATAATAGATCAAAACCGTGGCTCCCAGAAAAAACGGGCGGATCGGCAGCAGAACGCTTCCCCGGACGATGACGAAGCCGAGCAGGAACAGCAGCACGGCGGCCGAGCCGATGCCCAGCGCAAGCTGCGCGGGATCGATAGAAGGGGCCATACCGATATAGAAGATAGCCGTCTCCGCGCCCTCCCGCAAAATCGAAAGCGCCGCAACCAGAAAGAGCGACCACAGGTTGCCGCTGGCCAGAGCCATGCCGACCTGATTATTAATATACCGATTCCACGTATCAATATGGGATTTGCGGTGAAGCCATGCGCCCACGGTTAGCATCAGAAACACGGATACAAGGCCCATGACGCCCTCCAGCAGCTCGCGAGTGCTTCCGGAGGCCACATTGGCAATTGTGAAAGTAAGCACGACGGCCAAGACGCCGCTGGCAAGCAGCCCTGCCGCTCCGCCGCTCCATACCCATCCTTGCTTGGAGGCGTTGCCGGTCCGGCGCAAAAAGGCGAGCAGCGCGGCCAAAACGAGCAGCGCTTCAAGTCCTTCCCGCAGCAGGATAATCGCGGCATCCCAAGCCGAATAGCTCGTTTGCGCCGTGAACGGCTGAAGCTCCGTCTGCATCCCCGAGACGATGCGGCCCGCTTCCTCCGGCTGCGGCGGATTGGACAGCAGCCGGCTGGCCGCCTCCGTCATCTCCCGTTCGATCCGGTCATACGTGTCCGGAGCTCTTGTGCGAACTTCTCCTTCCACGGAAGGCCAGATCCGGATAAAGGCTTGAAGCTGATCGGCCGCTTCCTCGTTGCGGCCCGCGCCGATGGCGTCCGCGGCTTTTTGCAGAATCGCCAGCGCATCGGCTACCGATTGCTTGTCGGAAGCGGCGGCGTCCTCCCGGAGCTTGCCGCTGGCGTAATCGTCGATCAGTTGGATCAATTCGCGTATGCCCTTGTCGGCCGCTTCCGCCTTCGGCGGCTCCGCTTGCAGCGCGATCCGGATCAGGCTTAGCTTCGTCTCGATCTCGCCGTACACGCCGGACGGGTCCGACCGGATGGCCGCTTCGTTCTTGGACCACTGGCTGTCGAACTGCTTATAGTGGCTCCGTGCTTTATCCCAGTCGCTTTTTTGTATATCCGTCTGCGTCTGCCGCAGGATGGGAAGCAGCGCGCCTGCCGCTTGTTTCCCGTCCGCTTTCGACTCCTTTTTCGCTCCGGCCCCGACGAAACCGCCGACCGCCTTGGTCAGCTTGGACACGGCCTGGTACGCCTCGTCAGGCTTGGAAGCGGCGTCGGTCACCGCCTTCTTCGCTTCGGCCAGAGCCGACGCGACGCTATCCGCCGCTTCGCTGGATGGCGCGTTCTGCTTGCGCCATTCCGCCTCGAACTTCTCCAGCTCCGCGGCCGTTTCCTGCCACTTGTGCTCGCCCGCATGAACCAGCGCTCCGCCGACGAGCGGCATCAGCGAGTCGGGTGCCGCCGCTTCGGCGAGCGTGCGGCCGCTCCAGCCGAACAGAAGCACGACGGCAGCCAGCAGAAGGACGAAGAAGCTTTGTCTCCCGTGAGAGCATATCCCGTATGCTTTTTCCACCTTCATCCCCCGGATCACTCGAACAGTCCCTCCCCGATGTAGCCGCCTTGCCGCGCACCCGGAAAACAGGCAAACAGCGCGCTGCCGACATGCACGATATATTCGTTCAGCTTGTCGCGCTTCGCGAGACGCTGCTGGATCGGGACAAACTGGGTTCTCGGGTCCCGTTGGTAGCAGACGAACAACAGCCCGGCGTCCAACTGCCCCGTTTGACGGTCGATGCCGCTGGAATAGGAATACGAACGGCGCAAGATTTTTTCCGCCGGCTGCTCGCCATGCGCCAGACGGGCATGCGCGGTGAGCGGGACGAGCGGCTGACCGGCCGCGTCCTTAGCGTCCAGCGGCAGCGGGTCGAACTCGTTCTTCGCGCCCAGAGGCGCTCCGCTGCTCCGGTATCTCCCGAACGTCGCCTCCTGATCGCTGAGCGTGGAACGGTCCCACACCTCGATACGCATCCGGATTCGCCGGACGACCATGTAGCTGCCGCCGCTCATCCATGCCGGCTGCTCCGAAGGCTGCACCCAGACGATATCGTTCATCGCTTGCTTGTCATGAATATCCGGGTTGCCCGTTCCGTCCTTGAAGCCCAGCAAGTTGCGGGGCGTTTCGCCGGCCGGACCGGACCCGCCCGTCCGCTGAAAGCCTTCCTGAGTCCAGCGCAGCACGGCGACACCGCGGGCAAGACGCGTCAGGTTGCGCAGCGCATGGAAAGCGACCTGCAAATCGTCTGCGCACACCTGCACGCTGATATCCCCGCCGCACCATTCGGGCCGCAGGCTGTCTCCACCAAAGCGGGGCAAATCCGCCAAAGCCTCCGGCCGCTTGGCCCCCAACCCGAATCGCGCATCGAACATGGAGGGGCCGACGCCGAACGTAATCGTCGTCCGGCACGGATGCAGACCCACCGCTTCGCCCGTATCCGCGGGCGGCATACTTTGCTGGTCCTCCTCGCCGCCGACCGGCTGCCCCGCCGTCATTTTCGCTGCGGCATCCGTCCAACGGCGGAACAGGTCCTTGACTTCGGACAGCTTCACGGTCGTCAGATCGAAGGCGGCAAAGCAAATAAAATCCTGCGACGGCGTCACAATGCCCGCCTGGTGCGCATCGTAGAACGGGATAACCTGCTTAGGACCCGGGTTTGCCTCCGTAGAAGCAGCGGGCGCCGCCAGCTTGGCTTTTCCCGCCCATACGCTGCCGACGCCAACCGAGCCGAGCAGCAGTCCGACTCCTCCGGCTCCGGCCAGCTTGAGCAGGTCGCGGCGGCTGATGGACGAAGGGTCCTGTCCGTCGTGCGGCTTTTTGTCTTCCTGGCCTTTTTCCGTCACTTGTTTATTCGCCTCATCCATGAATTACGCCCCCAACAGCTTGCCCATGCCCGACAGCGGCTCCGCCAGTGCGTCGATGGCTTGGCTTAGCTTCTTGGTCTGCTCTTGCGTCAGTTCCGTGTACGTCACATAGCCGCTGCCCTTCTTGAAAGGCGCAAGCGCTTGGTTCAATTCCGCGAAGCGCGTTTCGATCGTTTTCGCCAGATTCGCGTCCTTTTTTTCCAGCTCCGGCTTCAAGAGCTCGAAAATTTTGTTCGCTCCTTCGACGTTTGCGGCGAAATCGTACAGGTCCGTATGGGAATAACGCTCCTCTTCCCCCGTCACCTTCGTAGCCGACACTTCGTTCAGCAGCTCCACGGCGCCGGTGACCAGCATATTGGCCTCGATTTCCACGGTCTCGACTTTCGCCCGCAGCAGCTTGCTGTCACTCAGCAAACGGTCGGCCGTTTCTTCCTGGCCCTTGGTCGATTGCTCGACCCAGAGCGCCTTCTCGAGCCGGTGGAAGCCCCGCCATTCCTTCTCGTCCACATCGCCTTCCCTCGCATCGATGTTCGGATCCAGGTCGCCGAGCGCCTCGGCAATCGGCTCGATCCGTTCATAAAACATCCGCGTCGGAGCGTACAGCTCCTGGCTCTTTTTCAAATCGCCGGATTTGACGGCGGCCGTGAATTCGCCGGTTGCTTTGACGAACGCATCGCACTGCTCAATGACAAACTTCCGGTACTGCTCCGTCGCGTTTTTAAAATCTACCGCCGCCGCTGCCGGTTTCGCACCCGCATCGCTTGCAGACGGCGCAGAGGCCGGCTGGGCTTCTTTCTTGGTATTCCCGCCGCATCCGGCAAGCAGCAGTGCGGAGCAAAGCACGATAGAGGAAACAGCCGTGAACGTCTTAGACATAAATTCAATCTCCCTTTTATCCAATCATTATGGAACTATTTCCATGATAATGATAATTATTCTCACGGATAAATTATCATAGAAGTCGATGTTTTTCAATGAAAATTTTTAGTAGTAAACATTTTGTCAACATTTGCAAAAAAAAGCCCCAATCTTCTAAAATTCCGAAGATTGAGACTCCGTTTCAACTTGCGATCTGTTCGCTTATCCGGCGTCGGCCGACGGATTGGCATGCATCTCGGCATACAGCCCCCGCAGTGCCAAAAGCTGCTCGTGCGTCCCCCGCTCGACGATCTCGCCTCCGCGCACGACGAGAATCAGGTCGGCTTCCTGAATTGTGCTGAGCCGGTGGGCGATGACGAAGCTGGTCCGCCCTTGCATGAGCGCCTTCATCGCTTCCTGAATATGCATTTCCGTGCGCGTATCGACGCTGCTGGTCGCTTCGTCCAATATCAGAATGGACGGATCGGAAAGAATCGCCCTGGCAATTGTCAGCAGCTGCCGCTGCCCGTGGCTCAGATTGCCGCCTTCCGCCGAGAGCGGCGTATCGTACCCTTGAGGCAGCTTGCGGATGAAGCCGTCCGCGTTCGCCAGCTTGGCTGCCGACCGAATCTCCTCCTCCGTCGCATCCAGCCGCCCGTACCGGATGTTGTCGCGAATCGTGCCGGAGAACAGGTGCGCGTCCTGCAGCACCATGCCGAGACGGCTTCTGAGGCTGTTTTTGTCCCACTCCCGGATATCTTTCCCGCCGATCCGGATCGTCCCTTCGGAAATATCGTAGAAGCGGGTGAGCAGGTTCATGATCGTCGTTTTGCCCGAGCCGGTCGGACCGACCAAGGCAACCACTTGCCCCGGTTGAGTGGCGAACGATACGTCCCGCAGAACCGGCGTATCGCCGTAACCGAACGTCACATGATCAAACTCGACTTCCCCGCGGACGGCTTCTTGCGGCTTTCGGCCGCCTATGGTGCCGAACTCCGTCTCGGTATCCAGAACCTCAAACACCCGTTCCGCCCCGGCCACGCCGGATTGAATCATATTGTACTGGTTCGCCAGCTCGTTGACCGGGCCGCTAAACTGCTTAGAGTAATTGAGAAAGCTGACGATGACTCCGATCGTCGTCCAGCCGTTGTACGCCATCCAGCCTCCGGCCACCGCCAGCAAAATGAAGCTCGTATGGTTCAATAGGTTCATAAACGGGCCCATCATGCCGGAAAAAATTTGCGCCCGCGTCCCCGCCTGCCGCAGCTTGGCGTTAATCTCTTGAAACTGCTGCGCCGCCAGCTCCTCGCGGTTGTAGATTTTGACGACCTTCTGTCCGGATATCGTCTCTTCGATGAAGCCGTTCAGCGCGCCGAGATGGCGCTGTTGTTCCTTGAATTGGCTTTTGGTTCGCTTGCCGATTTGCCGGGCGACCCCGGTCACGAGCGGAATGATCACAAGCGCGACGAGCGTCAGCCAGCCGTTCAGCAGCAGCATCATCGTCAGCGAGCCGAGCAGCGTAACGACGCTCGTGATGAGCTGCAGCAAGCTTTGGTTCAGCGTGTTCGAGACGTTGTCGATGTCGTTCGTCGTGCGGCTCATCAGCTCTCCGTGGGGCGTTTTGTCGAAAAAGCGCACCGGGAGCTCCTGCATATGGGCAAACAGGTCGCGCCGCAGCTCCCACACCGTCCGTCCGGCGATGCCGGACATAACGTACGTCTGCAGCCACGAAACGGCGCTGCCGCCAATATAGACGGCCAGCAGAAGAGCGCACAGCCGCATCAGGCCGTTCGGATCGCGAAGCGCAATATAGCGGTCGATTGCCGTCCCGATCAGATATGGTCCTGCGAGCGATAGCGCGAGCCCGAGCAGCACAAGCGCGATGACGCCGGCCAACGCGGCCCGCTGCCGCTTCAGATACCCCCACAGCCGCCGAATGGTAGCCCGGGTGTTCTTGGCCCTGACCTTGGGCACCGGCTCGCCCCGGCGTCCGAATCCGAACGCGCCCGCCGGAAGGTCCGCTGGTTTTTTCCCCTCAGGACGGGCTGAGGGTTGAGCTTGCGGTGTCACGGACGCTCGCCTCCTTTCCGTGCTGGGAGCGGTAAATATCGCGGTAAATCGCGCTGCTCCGCAGCAGTTCCTGGTGCGTGCCCCAGGCGGCAATCGTGCCGTCCTCCAGCACAAGGATCAGATCCGCCTCTGTCACCGATGCAATACGCTGGGCGATGACGATGCAAGTCGTTTCGCTCATCAAAGCTTCCAAAGACTCGCGGATACGGGCTTCCGTCACCAAATCGACGGCGCTCGTACTGTCGTCGAGAATAAGAATTTTAGGCCGGAGCAGCAGCGCCCGTGCAATGGATAAACGCTGCTTTTGGCCGCCCGACAGATTGACGCCCCGCTGGCCCAGCTCCGTATCGTAGCCGTCCGGCATACGTGCGATAAACTCATGAGCCTGCGCCGCCCGGGCCGCCGCCTCGACTTCCTCCTGCGAAGCGTCCGGCCGCCCGTAGCGGATGTTGTCGCGAATTGTGCCGCTGAACAAGATTGCCTGCTGCAGCACGATGCCGACTTGACTGCGCAAATGCTTGGAATCGATGTCTCTTACATCGGTTCCGTCGATCAATACCCGGCCCTCCGTCGCATCGAACAGCCTTGGGACCAGGCCGACCAAGGACGATTTGCCCGAGCCGGTCGCACCTAGAATGCCGACCGTCTGCCCCGGCTCGACAGCGAAGCTGACGTCCTTCAGCGCGAAGTCGGTCTTCCCCGGATCGTACGAGAACGATACCCGATCGAACCTCACGTGCCCCGCCCGGATGGCGCCGGCGTTGGCCTGCTTAGCTTCCGCGATGCCCGGCTGCGTCTCCAGCACTTCGCAGATGCGGTCCGCAGACGCTTTGGCCCGGGAGAACGAAATTAGCAGCATACCGACGGACAGTAAGGAAAAGAGAAGCTGCGACATATAGCTGAGGTACGCGATCAGGTCGCCCACCGGCATCGCGCCTTCCCACGTCTGCGCGCCTCCGTACCAGAGTACGGCCACGATGCCTGCGTTCAGCACCAGCATCATCAGCGGCATATTGGCGGCAACGGTCCGCGCGGCTTTCAGGGCGACTTCCAGGTGCTCCCGGTTCGCCTTCCCGTAGCGCTCACGCTCGACGGCGGAGCGGACGAACGCTTTCACCACGCGGATGCCCTTGAGGTTCTCCTGAAGCACCGTGTTCAGCCCGTCCAGCTTTTCCTGCACCCGGCCGAACAGCGGAACCGACAGCCGGATCAGCGTGTACAAAATGATAATCAGGAGCGGCACCACCGCAAGCTGCATCAGCGAGAGCCGCGGACTGAGCGCGATCATCATCGCGATGCTGCCGACCGCCAGCGACGCGCTGCGAACCATGGCGCGCAGCAGGATCTGAATCTGGTTCTGCACCTGCATGACATCCCCCGTCAGCCGGGTTACAAGCGATCCCGTCGTTAGCCGGTCCAAGTTGTCGAACGAAAAGGTCTGTACTTTTTGAAACAGGCTGAGACGCAGATCCGCCCCAAAGCCAAGCGCCGCCCGGCTGGAAAATATCGTGCAGCCCATGCCGCCGAGCAGTCCGACGAGCGCAGCGCCGATCATCAGCAGGCCCGTATGCCAAATGTGCGCCAGATCGCTGCGCACGACGCCTTCGTTGATGACGCTCGCCATCAGCCTCGGCTGCAGCAGATCCATGCATACCTCCAGCACCATAAACAGGGGCGCCAGCAGCGCTGCCCATGTATAAGGCTTCAAGTAGCTTCTAAGCTTCCACACGTTTTAATTTCCTCCGATTGAGTTGTCCTCCGCTTGTTTGCCGGCTAACGATTCATCCTTGAAATTTCGTTGAAACGTCTCCAAGTCGTCGCGGACCTGCCACAGCAGCCGGCGGAACAGCATTTTTTCCTCCGGGCTGAAATGCTCGAAGCATTTCGCCTCCAGTACCTGCAGCGCTTCCTGAACGCCGGCGGCGGCTTGCCGTCCTTTCCCGGTCAAGTAGACGCGGGACACGCGCTGATCGTCCGGGTCCGGCTTCCGCTCGACGAGCCCCGTCTTCTCCATACGGTTGATCATTACGGTTAACGTAGGCGGCTTGATGAGCATGCTGTCCGCCAGCTCCTTCTGGCTCTGCCCGTCCCGTTCCGACAACCTCATGAGCAGAGGAGGCTGTCCGGGAAAGACGTCGTATTTCTGAATCATCAGATCGACGCTGTGCCGGTGAAGCTTGAGTACATACCGCATCAGGCGGGTCAACGAATCGTCGTGCGACATCGGGGAGTCCTCCATTTAGTTTGTCGGCTAAATAAATTCAGGTTAGGGGAATTTGGCGTCTCTGTCAATGGGGATTCTCCAAAAAAAAGGACAGCCAGTTGGTCATTTACCAAACGAGCTGTCCTACATAGTCATGGTTTTACTTAATAATTTCGACGGAGCGGATGTGCTCCACGCTATTATCGTAGGCGTTGCCTATTCTTAAATCGCCATAATAGTTTTGTCGATGTGTAAATTTCGCATCCGTTACTTTAAAAACCGCTTCCTTCCACGTACCAGTCCCCTCTTTTTGAATCTCCAGCCCTTTGTAAGCATGGTCGACAGCATTGTACTGAAGGAGGATCTTATCCTTTCCGGCATCGAAATAAGACACTTTAATCGTTAATTGCGTGTCGCCTTCGCGAACGAATCCGTCGGATACTTGAAAATACAAATATTTATTGTCCGCTATTACTTTTCTGGCTTCCAGGCCTCCGACGGTTTCAACCTCGGAATAAGTTTCTTGTTTCGGATCGTCGGACTGAATTTGTTCCATCAGCGTGTACAGGTTGTCTTTTTTCAGAATGACCTTCGCTCTGTTGCTTTGTTTTTTCACCTTGATTTTACCGATGTGAATGACTCCGCTTCTCGACCATATGCGAAAATCGGAGGACACGTTTTGCCGATTGTCGAATTTCGCGTCGTTCAGCGTAAAGCTTTGCGTCTTCCACTCTCCCGTATTTCCCAAGACGACCTGAGCGGTCTGGGTGTAAGGCCCCTTTTGGCCGTCATACTGGAGGAACCAAGACCCGCTTCCGCTATCCCGATAGGTGACCTCCACTTGAACGGTCGGATCGAGACCTTCGTTAGCATTGCGCAGCCATAGATCGTTCAATCGAAAATAAGCGTATCTGCCTGAGTCAATCTCGATATGCGAACCATAATTTTTTACTCCGCTATCCCCCGGGGAGGTATTCAAAGACAAAGTGAGCGCTTGGTTCATTTCAGTTCCGAAGAAAGTTTCCGCTCCATTTAAAGCTTGATAATGATAAAATGCCTTCAGCGGAGTTAAGTCTTGCTTGACAAGCCCGTAGTTGTCTTCCGTGACGTCACCCACATTCGCATTCCGGTAATTGTACCAAAAGACTTTGGCGATATTCGGCCATCTTTTATTCATCACATAGACTTGATCCACATAATTCGCTTGCTCGTAAAGCTTCGTCCCCTCGGAGGTTAAGCCGGTTTCCGTAATCCAGACCGGTTTGCCGCTCAGGCTGGAGCTGTGCTTACGCACGATTTCCATCATGCCGTTATATTTCTTCACAAGCTCTTGCGACGGTCCGTAGGCATGATAATTGATAACGTCGAAATAGCTTCCCGCCCCGAGATCCATCAATTGATCGAACCAGGCGCCAACTCCGTAGTTGGCGTCCCGCCCGTACGCCAATGCGAGCCCCCCTATCAACACTTGGTTGGTTGGGTCAGTCGCTTTGATCTGGTTATATGCCTTTTGGAGCAAAGTCAAATAATCACTTGTACCGCTTTTCCAAAATATCGAATAATCGGGTTCGTTCCATACTTCCCAATGATGAATGACGCCTTTATATCTGGCCGTAATAAATTTTACATAGCTTTCCCAGTCTGCCCAGTTCGCCGGCTTATAGCGCGTGCTCTCCGGATCGCCCGGCTTGGAGGAAGCCCAGGGCGCAGTATACGCCAATATCCAAACGATGTTGATGCCTTTGTCCGTCAACCGCTTGACGATATCGTCCATTTTGGCCAATACGTTGGGATCGTACTTCCCTTTGGCCGGTTCGAGGGCTCCCCACTCGGGCGAAATGCGAATCCATTTGACCTGCGAAGCGGCCATTTGGTCGATTAAAGCCGGATAATCCGCATAGCGGTGCGGATGCTCGTTCACTCCGAAATAGTCCGCGTCCATTGCTTTGGCCTGCGGAATCGGAAAGCTATACAACAATACTAAGCAAACGATCAGAACAACCACAGTCTTCTTCATAGATCATAAGCTCTCCTCTCGGCTCTTCGGATAAATGACGTCTGTTTCCTCAAGGAACCGCTGCGGGTGGCGTCGTCACCGTTACGGTGTTGTTGGGCGCGGATTCGTTCAGAATATACTGAACCGCCTCGCCCGGTTGCAGCGTTTCGGTTAGGAGCACGGCCGGATTCGCCTGAAGAGTTACCTTCGAATATGCCGATGCATAAGAGGTTCCCGGTCCAAACCGCTCTCCGACATAAGTTCCCGATTGCGGCATCGTCACACGCACCTGCATCGTCTGGGGGATTTTATCGAAATTCACAAAATTCAGCAAAACTTTATCCGCTTTCGCTCCCACGACGGATGCAGGTAAAGCTGAAGTATCGACCGCTCGAAAGTATACCTTTTTGTCAGCAGCGCCCGTCCGGTTTACATAGTCGTATGCCAGAGGCCGTCCATGTGTGGCGTAAGCGAGAGCAAGCCTCCGGAATGTCGCAAGACGGTAATCGTTCGCTTCGTTGACGTTCTGCCAGGCAACCACCTGTTCGGGCTGCAATATATTCCAGTCGACAGTGGGCTTGAACAGACTGTAGGAAACGCGGCTCGAGTCGGTATAAAACGCGGCATGCTGCATAATATGATCCGCATACCCGATATTGCTGCGGAGCTCCCGGTCAAAGATGGCCTTATATTTATTCCCGCCGCTGTGCGTGCCGAATCGCGGATCGCCGTCAAAATGCGTGTCGTTCGCGCCCGTTTCGCTCATGACCATCTCTTTCCGCAGCCCGTCCCCGGTGTAATCATCATAGGTCAGCAAATTCTCAATCAGCGCTCCTCCTCTTTTGCCCAGAGCACCGACTCCGGTCGTTCCGTAGCTGTGGCCGTTGGTCAAATCCGCGTAATCTTCGACTTGTCTGCGGGATTTCGGATCTCTTTCCCAGCCTTCCGGAATCCCTTTTTTCTCGTTATAGGACCAGCCGGGCGCGACAATTTTCAGATTCATCTTCCCCCCCGGGGAGTCCCGATGTTCTTTCAAAAACTTGGCCAAGGCGACCGTACCGGCCAAGCTATGATTGTATCCTCCGGGTTCGTTGTCAACTTCGACATACTGAAACAAATCTCCGAAATCCGTAATAAACTTTTCATAGTATTGCTTCACCCAGGGTGGGACGTTACCGGCGGCGATATCCGGATCTTTTACCGTAATGTTGCTTCCGAAAATATCGACCAACGGTGTCAAATTCAGCTGCTTCATCGTCTCCAATACGGACCTGGCATGGGGTCGCCACTTGGATTGGGTATCGGACCAGAAGCCTACTCTCATCCAGTTGCCGCTGTACGCGATCCCCATCCACTTGGTAAGTTGGGGATACTGTCGGATCACGTCTTCGTCGTATGCAAAATTATTCAGCATATTCGTCCCGAGATGGACGTATCTGCCATGAACAGGCTCCACTGCCGGCCGCTGCAAGGCGTCAAGCTGCAAGTAATCCCAAACCCACCAAAGGTAAGGGTCGCCGGTCGAATCGGCCAAATGGCCACCATACGCTTCCAGCTTTATGGTATTTGTTCCCTTTTGCAAAAGCGACGGCGGGATAAACAAACGGTAAGTATTCTTGTACGCCAACGGCTTTCCGGCCGAATCTACAGCCCCGCTGCCGTTTATGCCGGCGATTTGGATGAGTCCTGCCATGATCTGGTTGGAGAAGACCGCCATCTGCGGGATGGACCTGTAGGCGTCCAGAATGCGGAAATGAAGCTCCGCTCCTTCGCATGGCACTTCATTTAATGTAAACGAAAGCGATAGTGTCGGGTTTACGCTTGCGTTCAAGCCTTTGGATACGCTTGTCCAATCTGTTTTGGCTTTCCAATCGGAAGGAATCGAAAAAGGAGCCGGTTGTGCTTTATAATTCGAAAATTCAGCCGAGCTCCCGTCGTTTTTGCCGATTCTCCACAGCGTAGAATCCGACCCATCCGACGGCTCCAATACGGTAATGGAAATGTCGTCAAAAAACACCTTGGTTCCGGACGGCTGTTTTCCAGCGAAGTTTAACACCTGTATCTCGAAGCGGATATCGTTGATGGTCCCTCCGTTCTTCGGTTGAAACCGGCTGTCCGTCCCGTAGTAATAAAACGTCTCGAGGTCTCCGTTTTTTTGCGTATTGGATACCGTATCTGCGCTGCCGTCCGTCCACTGGACCCCTGCCGTCGAATTCGTCGACCAATAGATTCGGGTGCCTTGCCCGCCGCCCCATCCCTCCGGCTGCCAACGTCTGAATTGCACCCGTACGAGCCGATCGGGCTTATTCATAAACTCCGCCAGCTCTGAAGAGGTAAATCCAAGCGAGCCGACCGCGCTCTTGTAAGCGGTGCTTGCATCTCCTATGGTGACGGCAAGCGCGGGATTGGCCGCATTGTGCGGATTGCTCTCCCATGTCGCGTTAATTCCGTTCCATGGATTTCCGCTGCTTTCAAACGACCATCGTTTATCGATGGAGGTTGGTTTCCATTCCCGTCCGCCATAAGTAACAATGGGAGCACAGCTGGCTCCCGAATTCGCTTCTGCAGCCGATATTTCCGGCAATGGGGAGGCGAATCCTGCAAGCCACAGCGTTATGGCGACAAAGACAATCAAGCCCGATTTTAGCTTATTGCGCACAACATCAACCCTTTCTCCAGAATGACGGAATCCGTCAAAACCTCAGTTTTAAGAAATTGCCTTTGAAACATATTGTATCATGCAAAATATGACATATCAAAGGTCAAGTTTTGTCGATAAATTGTTAAAAAACGCGACGATCAGCCAACCCGGTGACCGATGGCAATTGCCGCGGTGCGTGAGGGTTGCGCAGATCGTCGCGCTTTTCGAAGAAAGAACCGATCTTACAATGGTAATTCGTTAAGCAAACTCGTGCGGAATTTTGCGTGCCACGCCGGTTTCCACTGCGGCTTGGGTTACTTTTTTTCTAACCGCTTCTACGACCCGGCTGTTAAAGACGCTCGGAATGATATACTGCTCGTTCAATTCGTCGTCCTCCACGGTCGAGGCGATCGCGTAAGCGGCGGCGAGCTTCATTTCCTCGTTAATCGTCGTCGCCTGGCAATCCAGCGCCCCTCTGAAAATGCCGGGGAAGCACAGCACGTTGTTTAACTGGTTCGGGTAATCCGACCTTCCGGTTGCCATGACGCGAACGTACGGCTCCGCAATTTCCGGCAGAATCTCCGGCGTCGGATTGGCCATGGCAAAGACGATCGGGTCATTGGCCATTTTTTTCAAATCCTCGACGCCGATCACGCCCGGACCGGACAGGCCGATAAATACATCCGCATCCTGCATTGCGTCCGTTAAAGTGCCCGCAATGTTATCCGGGTTCGTATGCTCGGCATACCATTGAAACATGGGATTGCTGTACGCTTCACCCCGGCGAATAATCCCGACGGACCGCGAAGCGCCGATGATATGCGTCACTCCGGCTGCCATCAGCATCTTGGTGCATGCTACTCCGGCGGCGCCGACCCCGCTGAAGACGACTTTAATGTCCGTCAGTTTTTTGCCGACCAATTTCAGGGCGTTAATCAGTCCCGCCAGCATAACGACGGCCGTTCCATGCTGATCGTCATGAAATACCGGGATATCCAGCTCCTGCTTCAACCGCTCCTCGATTTCAAAGCAGCGCGGAGAGGAAATATCCTCCAGATTGATTCCGCCGAATGCCGGCGCAATGGCTTTCACGATCCGGATAATTTCTTCCGTATCCTTCGTATCCAAACAAATCGGAAACGAGTCGATGCCCGCCATTTCCTTGAACAGCATCGCTTTTCCTTCCATCACCGGCATCGCCGCGATCGGCCCGATATCTCCGAGCCCGAGGACGGCCGTCCCGTCGCTGACGACCGCGACCGTATTTCTTTTGATCGTCAGCGAATATGCCTTGGCAGGGTCTTCGTGCAGCGCCATACAGACGCGGGCTACACCAGGAGTGTACACATGGGAGAGATCGTCCCGATTTTTGATCGGCACTTTCGAATGGACCTCAAGCTTGCCGCCCAGGTGCATCAAGAAGGTGCGGTCGGAAAAGTTAATGATTTTAATTCCCGGCACTTTGGTCACATTTTTAATCAAGGAAGCTTCGTTTTCCGCATTGGACACATTCACCGTAATGTCGCGGATCGTCGTATTTTTACTCCGGTTCACGTTATCGACGGCGACAATCTCGCCCCCGGTTTCGTGAATCGCATTCGCGATATGAATGAACGGCACATTCGGTTCCGTCTCCATCCGCAAAATAATCGTATAGCTCCCGCTTGTTTGAACTCCCATGACAAATTCTCCTCCCTGATATCCCCTGCAAGTGGATCGACGTTTTTAATGTTATATCACATATGAGAAATAACCCCTCATTAATGCGTACTATTAATATATATGATACAACCTTATTCGTAAAGAGTATGATTGTCAAATCATAGCGAGCAGCGGGATGAAGCCCGATTACTCGTTACATCTTCCCATCACGATGGTGTTGTAATAGTTGCCGTCGGAAAGAATTTTGTCGTTTTTCAATAGGCCTTCAACTTCAAACCCAAGCCTTTTATACAGTTCAATCGCTTTGTCGTTGGTTTCCAGGACATTCAAGGTCATTTTTTTAATGCCATTCGCGTCAGCCCAAGCAATCGATTCTTTTAAAAGATTTTTCCCGATGCCATTTCCCCAAAACTCCTTTAATACGCATACTCCAAATTCGACTTTATGAGAGAATCGCTTCAAATAAGCTCCTTCGCATCTTGAAAATCCGACGATCCGGTCCTGAACGGCGGCAACTAAAAATAAGTTTCTTGGTTGCTCTGTATCGATTTTAATGATCTGCTCGAAGCCTGCCGGATCGATGAACGCCTCCCCTCTTTCTCGGTCCATATTTTCGGTTTCTCCGTCAATCTGCAATCTTACTTCGGACAATTGTTTTGCGTAATTTTCGATTGCGGATCTGATCGTATAATTTAATCCGTTGATATAAAACTCTTGTGTGTTCGCTAGCATGTAATAGGCTCCATTTCTGTTTAGTTGATTCTTCCTATGCTTTGTTCAATAATACGCGCTTCAAAAGAAGAAAGCCCCGATATTGAAAAATCCATATCGAGGCACCTGCATGCAAGCAAAACATTCTGTTGACCTATTCTATCATAATTTCCATAAAAACCAAAATATCATCGAACCGATAAAGGTTCGATTGACGATGCGAAAATGACAATCGTCACCAAGATCGGATTACTTCTTTCACTGTTTGACAACTCCCCGATGAGAGATACTTAATTTACAAATTGATCGAAGGAGTGTTGTTACCATGAACGCAACTGTATCTTTAGGAATTTCCGTATTGATCTTTCTTCTCATTATTCGCGGGCAATTCCGGGGCATGAGCACCCCCATCAAGAAGTCGGGGATTTCCTTATTGCTGCCGATTTTATACATCTCGACCTCGTTATTTCAATTAATGGACCCGAATCTGCATCTGCAGTCAGGCCAGGTTCTCATCGCGCTGCTCATCGGTCTGGTCATTTCCGTTCCGCTTATTATGACGACGAATTTTGAAGTCCGAGAGAACGGATCGGCGTTTATCAAGCGCAATAAAATCGTGTTTGTCATCCTGATCGTCGTCTTTGCGCTTCGGTTCGTGTTTGTTGGCACGGTTAAGGTTATCGATCCGAGCACGCTGGGCTTTTTGTGCAACTTGGTCACCTTCGGTTATGTGGCTTGCTGGAGAGTCGTAAGCTTCATCAAATTCCGCAATGTGCTCAAATTGGCTTAGCCGTCACCGGATCTTCTCCCGGTACTGTCCCGGAGTTATCCCCTTGATGGACTTGAACATTTTGGTAAAATACTGCACGTCCTCATACCCGACCCGGCGCGAGATTTCATAAATCTTCAGCGTCGGGTCGCTCATCAATTCCGCCGCTTTATTGACCCTGAACTCCATCAAATATTTCGTATACGAAACGCCAAGCTCCTCTTTGAAAATTTTGCTGAAGTACGACGCATTCAAGTAAAAGCGCTCGGCCACCGCGTTCAGATTCAGCTCCTCCGGGTAGTGAAGCTCCATATATTCCAACGCTTTATCGATCACCTTGCGCCTCCTTTTGCTCTGCGAATGCTCCAGAAAGTCGATGATTTTCGTGATGGTATCGCCGAGCAGCCCATGAATTTCGTCCGTCGATTGCGACTGCTGCAGCAGCTCGAAAAAATGCAGGCTGAAATTCGAAAAGTCTTTCCCCGCCCAACTGCTCTCCACAGTGGTCCTGACGATCGAATTGACGATATCGATATAAATAAACTTCAAATCGATCGGGCGGATGTTCCCGTTCTCCCGCACGATCTGATCCAGACTCGCCAAGGCTGCGGCCTTGTTCCCTACCCGGATATGGTTGATCAGCGCTTCCGTATCATAGAGCCGGTATCCTCCCGTTTTGTGCGGTCCGGCCGCGCTCTTCGTCTCCTTGCTCCGCCCCGTGTCCAAATAGCCGTGGAGCAGCATCTGCTTCGCCTGCCGGTAGGAGGCGGAAACGTCGAGCAGGTCTCCGACCGCCCCGCCTAAGCCGATGATGATGGTGCTGCCGATGATTTTATGAACGATTTTGCGGATATCTTCGAACATCGTCAGACAGGCGCGGGCTAGCTCGTCATCCTCCTTGAAGGAGGAAACGATGCACACCACCTCGTCCGCATGGACGAAGACGATCTCGTTCTCGCACACGTTCGGCAAAAAATCTTGCAGCAAATTGCGCAGCACGAACTGGGTAAAATTCGCTTCCGGCTTATTTTCCGTCGGAAACGCTTGCGGCTCCGGCACCTGAAGTACCAAACACGCATGGCGAAGCCCCTTGTTCTTCAACCCGAAATCGTTCAGCGCCTCGCGCAATTTTGGCTCGTCGGGCTTGTGTCCCATAATTAATTTCGAAAAAAGCATTTCCTTTAATAAAGGCAGCCGCTTGTTGACCTGATCGTCGGCTTTTTTCAGCAAAGCTTCCTTTCGCCGATCCGTCTCGATCTGCTCCAGGCAACGCGCGACCACGTCAAGCAGATCGTCGTCCTCCACCGGCTTCAGAATATAATCGGAAGCGCCCAGGGAAAGCGCCTTCTTGGCGTACTCAAAATCGCTGAATCCGCTGATGATGACCACTTTGGCGGCAAGCCGCTGCTCCTTGATCCGCTCGATCAATTCCAGCCCGTCCATGCGGGGCATGCGGATATCGGTCAGAATGAGATCCGGCTGCACTTCCCCGGCAAGGGCAAGCGCTTCTTCGCCGCAGGTCGCTTCATGCACGAAGCCGATGTCCAATTTGCCCCAATCGATCGTATGCACGAGCCGTTCGCGAATCCATGCTTCGTCATCGACTACGATCATGCGGTACATCCGAATCTCCCCTCTCCATCGTAATGACAGGCAGCTTGACGGTCACGCGGGTGCCTTGCCCGTAGACGCTTTCCAGCGTAACGCCGTAGGCCATCCCGTATTTTAAACGAATTTGCCGGTTCAGGTTGCGCAGCGCGAAGCCGGAAGATTCCCCCGGATTGTTCCCGTCAAGCATGCTTTGCAGCTTCTCCAAAGCGGCAGGCTCGATGCCGATGCCGTCATCCTCCACGTACAGGAACAAGGCATGCGATTGCGTTACAGCGGAGATGGTCAGACGGCCCCCGCCCTTGCGCCGTTCGAGCCCGTGGTAGACGGCATTTTCCACAATGGGCTGCAGCAGCAGCTTTGGCACCTGGCAAGCGTACAGCTCCTCGGGAATATCCAAGCCAAAATTAATCGCGCCTTTATACCGGATATTGAGGATCGTCAAGTAGTTGATCACGAGCTGCACGGCTTCCTTCAGCGTCACAACCTCTTTGCCCGAGCTCAGGCTGATTCTGAAAAATTTGGACAGCGCGGCAACCATCTGCGAGATCTCGTCCACTTTTTTGATCCTGGCGATACTGTAGATCGAATCGAGCGTGTTGTATAAAAAATGCGGATTGATCTGCGCCTGCAGCAGCTTGATTTCCGCTTCCTGATTTAAAATTTTTTCATTCTCCAAATCCCGGATCAAGACGTTCAGCTCGTCGACCATATCGTTAAACCCTTGATACACCCGCTTGTATTCGTCCCCGCGGTTATCCTTGATCTTGAAATCAAGCCTGCGGTTCTCGATTTTTTGCATGGCCAGGACCAATTTCTCCAAAGGCTTGTAAAAGAAGCGGGACAGCAGCAGTGTAATACCGAAGATCAAAATTCCGGTTACCGAGATGACGATCAGCATAAATTTTTGCATTTCATTGACTTTCCCCAAAATCTCCGAAGCCGGAATCACAACCACATAGCTCCAATTGGTGTAGTCCGAAACGGAATAAACGGCAAACTTCTCCTCGCCCTGCACGGTGATAAAGAAGCTGCCGCTCTTGCTTTTCATGTTTTGGATCGTATCGCTCATATAGGAATAATCCGCGGTCCTGGTGCCGACGAGCCGGCTGTCCGGGCACGCCACCACCGTGGAGCTTTGGTCCAGCACGACGAACTCGCCGGGGATGCCGCGCTGAATTTTTTTATAATAATCGCGGATAAAGCTCTCGTTGACATTCGCCGCCAATACCGCGATATCGTGGCCGCCCTCGTCAGTCAACGCCGTCGTAAACGAGATCTGCTTCGCGGTTTCGAGCCGCGTTTCGATGCCGTTCAACGAATCGTAATTGACCGGTGCGGACACGAACCAACGGTCCTTCCATTGCCCGCTCTTCGCTTGCTGCACAAAATCGACATGGTCCACGTTGATGTCCTCGTAATAGGTCGACTTGGAGTCCATGATCGTATTTTGTTTCACCAAGTACAAGTAGAACGAGTCGATGCCCTCCAATATATTCATCACTTTAATCCGTGTAATGAAAAAGCTCAGCAGATCCATGATGCCGTTATATTTTTCGTTTTTCTCTTCCGGCTTCAGTGGTTCGCCGCGCTTGGCGATGGCGATCAGCCGGTTTTCGGTCAGCAGCATCTTGCTCATACCCGCCACGTTTTCCAGCGCGGAATCGATATTGGTCACGGCAAATTCGATGCTGCTGATGACGACTTTGGAGGTCTGGTCCGTGATGGCCTGCTCCGACCATTTGAACAGAATGGTGCTGACCAGAATCATCGGAATGAGAATGACGATAAACATGATCACGAACATTTTCAAGCGAAAGCTCATATTTCGAAGGGCCATGGTGTCTTCGTCCTTTATTCATCGTTCGTATCCACATTATACCGCGGCGATTCCGTTTGCGCTTACCCCTTTTTCTTCATGTATTGAATCGAGGCGATGAGGACAGCGACCAAAATCAGCAGCCCGCGCACGATATACTGCACATATTCGTTCACGTTGAGCAGCGTCATGGCATTGATCAGCACCCCGAGGAAAATAAGGCCGATAAACGTTCCCCGTACTTTCCCGATCCCGCCCATTAAGCTGGTGCCGCCGATAATGACGGAAGAAATCGCCATCATTTCCCATCCTTTCCCGAAGGAAAACGAGCCGGACATGACTTGGGAGGACACGAGGACGCCGCTGAGCGCCGAACACAGCTGCACCACGACCATGCAAATGATTTTCACCCGCGACACATGAATGCCCGACAGCCGCGCCGATTCCGGATTGCCGCCCACGGCGTAGACCGAGCGTCCGAATTTCGTATAGTTCATCACGATATATACGACGGCGAAGACGAGCAGCAGCAGGATGGCCGGAATCGGAACGGACAAAAATTCGCCCGAGCCCAGCTCGTTGTACCACGAGGGCAGCGTCGTCACGGGGAAGCCTTTGGAGACGACCGCCGCCAGCCCGTAAAAGACGTTCAGCATCGCCAGCGTGACAATAAAGGACGGCATTTTATACCTGGTCATAATCCATCCGTTGAACAGCCCGATCAGCCCCGCTACGACAAAAGACAGCACGATGCCGACGACGACCGCCTGCTCCATCGGCATGATGCCCGAGCTGCTGAGCCACCCGGTTGTAAGACCGATGATGACCCCCGTAAGAGCGACGGTCGAGCCGATGGACAAGTCGATCTCCCCGGCGATAATGACCATCGTCATTCCGAAAGCGATACAGCCCTGCAGCGCGATGTTGCGAAGAATGTTCAGCAGGTTCTCCGACGTCAAAAAGCCGGGAGACGCGAAGGTCATGGCGATCACGATCACAAGCAACATAAGTTCGAGCACATATTTGTTCAAGCCTTTGCGGATGTCGATACGGGAACCTTTGTTTAATTCCAGCGTTGTCGATTTCATGCGGTTTCTCCTCCCATACTTAACGCGTACAGCTCGTCGATCTTCAGTTCCTCGGGGACGTATTCCCCTTCGATGCGTCCGTCCCGCAGTATCAAAATCCGATGGCACACCTCAAGCAGCTCCTCCAGCTCGGAGGAAACCATAATGCTCGATATGCCCTTGCGCGACTGCTGCCAGATGACCTGAAAAATCTGCTGCTTGGCGTTCACGTCGATCCCGCGCGTCGGCTCGTCGAAAAACATAATCCTCGGGTCCGTATTCAGCCAGTTGCCGACTACGACCTTCTGCTGGTTGCCGCCGGACAACGAAGACACCGGATGCTCGACATCGGCTGCTTTGATCTGCAGCTCTTCCATCTGACGACGCACGAATTCGGCCTCCGTTTTCTTGCGAATCATCGGGCCCTTCGCGATCCGGTCAAGGCTCGCCACACACAGATTGTCGCGGATCGAAGCGAGCTGGATCAGACCTTCGTGCTTCCGGTCCTCCGGCGTTAGGGCCAAGCCGGCCTTCTTCATCCTCGCGGGAGTCGGCGAATCGATCCGCTGCCCGCAGCAATAAATTTCGCCGCTGTCGAGCGGGTCGGCGCCGAAGATCGATTTCAGCAGCTCGGTGCGCCCGGAGCCCAGCATGCCGGCGATGCCGAGAATTTCTCCTTTTTTCAGCTGGAAGGAAATGTCGCGGAATTTGTTTTCTCGCGTCAGCCCTTTGACCTCCAGCACCACCTCGTCGGTCACACGCAGATCTTCCGGACGCGTCCGGATCTCCACGTCGCCGAACATCATATGGATCAGCTCTTTCCGGGTGAGACCGGCCATCGGAGCCGTGCCGATAAAATGCCCTTCGCGCAGGACGGTGCACGTATCCGCAATCTCCCACAGCTCATGGAGACGGTGCGAGACGTAAATGATGATGACGTCTTTTTTCTTCAGCTCGCGGATCATGTTGAACAACGAATCAATCTCGTTTTTGGCCAAAGCCGAGGTCGGCTCGTCCAGTTGAAGCACCTTCGGCTTGAACGTCAGCGCTTTCACAATCTCGATCATTTGCGCCTGCCCGACGCTCAAATTCGCCACCAGTTCGTCCGCAGCGATATCGATGTTGTATTCGTTCAGCAGCTCGCGGGTCATGCTGTAGGCTTTGTTCCAATCGATAAACGGACCTTTCATCGGCAGGCGTCCCAGGAAAATATTTTCCGCCACCGTCATGCCGGGGACGAGACTGAGCTCTTGATAAACGGTGGCGACGCCTTGGGCGAACGCGTCACCGGGATCTTTGAAGCGCAGCACTGTTCCGTCCAGCACAACTTCTCCTTGCGTCGGCTGAACAGCGCCGGAAAAAATTTTGAGCAAGGTCGACTTGCCGGACCCGTTCTTGCCGAGCAGCGCGTGCACCTTGCCGCTCTCAAACGACACCGTCACCTGATCCAAGGCGACCGTGCCGGGGTAATGCTTCGTAATGCTGCGGGTTTCCAATACGCTCATATACCTTCCCTCGCCATCTCTTCTGGGCTTTTATCTGCCATCCGAGCTGCCGCAGCAGCCCCTCCGTCTCCCGATGCGGTGAATAGTCATATTACTTGCTCTTGCTCATTTTGGCATTCAAATCCGCTTCGAACTTGGCGAGGCCTTCGGGATTGGATCGGCTCAGCAAAATCCCGTCGACGCTCGTCGTCTTCCCTTTGTTCGCGCTTACATCTTCGCCCTTCAAGCCCTTGATCAGCAGCTCCATCGCTTTATATCCCATGCTGTACGGATCTTGACCCGCAATCGCCTGCAAAATATTGTCTTTCTCCTTCAACATCGCGATCAACTGATAGCTCGCATCGGTGCCGAACACATACACCTTGCCCGATTTGCCCGCATTCTTCACCGCCATCGCCGCTCCGATCGTGCCGCCCTCGTTAGCCGCCCAGATGACGTTCACGTCCGGGTGAGCCGTCAAAATATCGCCGACGACGGAGACGGCCTTATCCTGCAACCATGCGTCTTGATCGGCCACAACCTGCACATCGGGGTTTACTTTTTTCACTTCTTCCAAAAAGCCGTTGACCCGGTCGGTACTTTGCTGCGGGAGCTGGGACTTGTATTGCAGCACGGCGATTTTCGCTTTACCTCCCAGCTTTTCCTGGATGAAGCGGGCCGCTTCTTTCCCGGTCACTTGGCCGATATTTTTATTGTCCGACGTATAGCCGCCGACGATGAACGGCGCGTTGGTCAAGGAAATGTTCGTGACGGAAACCTTCACGCCCTTGTCGTCGGCCCGTTTCAGCGCAGCCACCGAAGAATCCTGATTGAGCGGCGCTATGGCGATCCCGTCCAGCTTTTGCCCGATATACGTGTTGATCAGCTCGGTTTCTTTGCCCTGATCGTTCCCGGTATTTCCCGTCAAAATTTTGACGCCGGACGCATTCGCCGCATCCTGATAGCCGAGCGACAGCAACTTCATAAACTGGTCTTCCTGAAAGACGACGCCGGCAACAACGAGATTCGCTTTTTTCTCTTCTTTTTGGGCCGCGGTTTTCTCTTCTTTTTTCCCGGAATCGCTCGCCGCCGGCGTCTGCCCGCAAGCCGCTAACGAGAGAGCCAACGTAAGCAATGCCATGGAAACCAGACCTTTTTTCAATCTTTTCATATTCAGCACCCCTGACTTTATTGTGGATTTATTCCTGCGGTGCATGCGGTCCGCAGGACCGAAACCGGCTTTGCCAAGGCCGTCCGGCTTCTGTTTTTATTCTAAAATGGACGAAGAAAGCCAACAACAAGACTGTTTTTTTATTTGTTGTATTATTTTTGTTTCTTTGGAGATTCATCACCCGGCACGGTGACCAAACGGGCAGGCCGCTCATAAAATGCATCATCCAAGCCGCGGGAGATGAAGACTGTGAGTAAAGCGAAAACCAAAAAGAACGTCCCGGCGTCGTCCATCGACAAAACTAAGTTCAACATGAAGGTGGTGACCTCGGACGTGTGCGCCCGCTGCCGCAAATGCGAGCGCGGACTGCGGTATCTCGAGAAAATGTCCCAACCGGGCGCCGTCGGCAACGGGGTACCGTGCATCCTGACCAAAGGCAAGGCTTACGCTTAGCGCGATGCCTGTATGACGAATCGGCACCGGCGAAACGAAAAGGGCAAGGGACGTTCCGGCTGTTCCGGAATTCGTCCCTTGCCCTTTTAGTATAATAGCTTGCGGTTGACTACCTGTCCGTTGCTCGTCGGCAGGCTTCTTCTATCTCTTCAGCACGTATGTCCGCCCGCCTTCCGCCTCGAACGTGAGCACGCCGTCGCGGACCTCGAACGTCACCGCTTCGCCGTCCGCCACCACGGCCGACACCGCCGTCTGCGTCCGAACCCGGCAGGTGCCGCTGTTTCCGGCGCGAATCGCCGCTTCCGTCAGACGGTGGTCGTCCCAAGTCAGGCCGACCTCGTAGCCGCCGCGCGCCCGCAGCCCGTAGACGCGGCCCGACGGCCACGCCTTCGGCAACGCCGGCAGCAGCGCCAGCTCGCCTCCGTGAGACTGCAGCAGCATTTCCGCGATCCCGGCCGTGCCGCCGAAGTTGCCGTCAATCTGGAACGGGGGATGCGCGTCGAACAGGTTCGGGTACGTCGATTGGGCGAGCAGCGCCGCTACGTTGTCGTACGCCTTGTCTCCTTCCCCAAGCCGCGCCCAGAAGTTGATAATCCACGCCCGGCTCCAGCCGGTATGCCCTCCGCCGTGCGCGAGACGTCGCTCCAGCGTCCGCTTGGCCGCTTCCGCCAGCTCCGGCGTGCGGTGAAGGTGAATCATCTCGCCGGGATGCAGCGCGAACAGCTGCGAGATGTGACGATGGCCCGGATCGGCTTCCTCGTAATCCTCCAGCCACTCCATGATCTGACCATGCCGTCCGATCTCGGGCTTCGGCAGCTTCGCCATGGCTTCCGCAAGCTGTTGGCGGAACCCCTCGTCCAGACCGAGCACTGCGGCCGCTTCCCGGCACGCCTCGAACAAGGTGAAAGCGATCTGCGAATCCATCGCAGGCGCCGTGCATAGATTGCCCGTGACTCCGTTCGGCAGCACAAACTTGTTCTCGGGCGATATCGACGGTCCCGACAACAGCCGTCCTTGCCCGTCCTCCAGCAAATAGCCCAGCAGGAACTGCGCCGCTTCCTTCATGACCGGATACGCCCGGTCCGCCAAGAAGGACCGGTCAAGCCCGAAGCGGTAGTGCTCCCACAGATGAAGCGACAGCCAAGCTGCGCCCATCGGCCAGATCGAGGCGCTGACCGGAATGCCCTCCACATGTGTATCGCCCCACAGATTCGTGTTGTGGTGCGCCATAAAACCGCCGCAGCCATATACCCCCCGCGCCGTGACCCGGCCGCTTTCGCGCATTCTCTCAATCAAATCGAACAACGGCTCGTGGCATTCCTGTAGATGGCATACTTCCGCAGGCCAATAGTTCATCTGTGTGTTGATATTAATCGTATACTTCGATTCCCAAGGCGGCGTATAGTTATCGTTCCATATGCCCTGCAGCGTAGCTGCGAGCGAGCCAGGACGCGAACACGACAGCAGCAAATATCGCCCGAATTGGAAAAACGTTTCCACCAGCCCCGGATCGTCCTGCCCCTCCTTCACGCGCTGTAGCCTTTCATCCGTCGGCAGAAACGCCGCCTGATCCGGCTCCGGCTTCGCCAGCTCCAATCCGACCCGCCGGAAATAGCGGGCGTAATCTTCCGTATGCGCACGCTTCAACTCTTCGTACGGCAGCGATGCCGCCCTTACTATCTGTTCCAGGCAGACACCCTTCGGATCTTCATGCCGGAACGTCGTGCCCGCCGCAAGCAGCAGGGTCACCGCATCCGCGCCCTCTACCGAAATAAAGTCACCGATCGGCTTCACGCTGCCGCCCTCGGCAATCGCTTTCAAGACCGCGCAGAACTGGACGCCTTCCGAACCGCACTCGCCGTACATGATCATCGTGTCTTCGCCGTATTTTTGGCTGCCCATATCGAACGGCCGGCGCATCATATGCGTACTGAACGTGAGGCTTCCCGGCTGGTCCGCCGTCAGTCGGACGGCCAGCACCTGATGGACCGTGCTGCTGAAATATTCCCGGGTATAGCAGACGCCGTTCATTTCATAACGGACCTGTACGAGAGCCTGCTCCAGATCGAGCTCCCGCTCGTAGGCTTGCGGCGGCTTATCGTGCCCGAGCATATACAGGAGCAGATCGCCGAGCGGCTGGTACGGATGCAAATATTTAGGCGCCGACATCAACGCCATCCGGGCCAAATGCTCCGCTTCCTGCTGCTTGCCTTCCATCAGCAGCCGCCGGATTTCCGGCACGTTCGCCCGCGCGTCGGGATTGTTCGCTTTTTTCGGTCCGCCGTACCAGACGGAATCTTCGTTTAATTGAATTTTATCCTGCCCCACCGTGCCGAATACCATGCCGCCGAGCCGGCCGCCTCCGATAGGAAGCGCCTCCTCCCACATGCGGGCCGGAGCCGAATACCACAGCGCCAATCGGCTGGAACGTTCCTTCATCCGTCATCCCTCCCCTATATTCTATTTATTGTAGCCGATCGCTCGGCGCGGGGATATGTACTTTCTTACGCTTCATTTGGACAAAAATAAGGTCCGGATCAAGGGAACGCCCGCAATCCGGACTTTCGCACGGCATGATGTCAAAGCGACACTTGCTGCTCGCTCAGCCACGCCGTGATATGCTTTTTGAACTTTCGCGCAGCCGGAGAAAGGTGCTTGAAGGATACGGCCGCGAGCACGATCGTGCGGTACGGGTCGCCTTCGAGACCGATCATGTGAATGCCGTCCAACGCCTCGTACAGCACCATAGCAGGCAAAATGCTGATCCCGAGTCCGTTTTTCACCATCGCCATGATCGCCTGATCTTCCAGCACTTCGTATTTGATGTTCAGCGACAGCCGGTTGATTTTGATGATGCGCAGCAGATCGCTTTCCTTGCCCCACTTCGGCATAATGAACGGCTCCGCTTGCAACTGAGCAAGCGACATGACGGTCATCTCCCGATAAGGGGACTCGTCCGGCACGATACAGAGCAAGTTGTCCTTGGTCAGCGGAATGATGTCGAAAGGCCGGGCCGCCGTTAACGAAACGAAGCCGAAATCGACCGCGCCGCTCGTAATCCAATCGTTAATTTCGTCGTAGTCGCCCTCCAGCAGCTTAATCTCAATGGCCGGGTGCTCCGCCTGGAACCGCTTCATGATGCCGGGCAGCCATTGGGTGGAAATACTTGTGAAGGTGCCGATCCGCACCGTACCGGTCTCCAACCCCTGAATCGAAGCGACCTCCTGCTTGAGCAGCTCGCTTCGCTGGATAATGTCCCGGACATGCTTCAACACGCGCGTTCCGTTCGGCGTCAGACCGATCCCGGCGCGTCCCCGGGTCAGCAGGGCAAAGCCCCACTCGGACTCCAGACTGGCGATGGCATGGCTGACCGCCGATTGGGTCAGTCCGAGCTTCTCGGCCGTCCGGGTCAGGCTCCCTAACTCAACGACCGTGCTGAATACTTCGTATTTGGCCAATGACATGGATCATCTTCCTTTTCATGAAAATAATTCACATAATATATGATAAACATTCATTTTTCTTATTCATAGTGTACCGTTATACTAATCGATGTGTAAATACATATCGTGTTGGGAGCCGGACAGATGAGAACGGAAGTTAAAGCGGATTTGATGATGCTGGGAGCGACGATGCTATGGGCGTCCTCGTATTTGTTCACCAAAGTCGGATTGCAATCGTTAGAGACATTTAATCTTATTGCTTTGCGGCTGCTGATTGCATTTCTGCTGTCGGCGCTTGTTTTTCATAAGCGGGTGCGGAGCGCCAACTGGTCGACGTTGAGTTCGGCTTTTGTGCTGGGCTCGCTCTTGTTTCTCTGCTTCGTGTTCATCACTTTCGGAGTCCGGTCGACCTCCGCTTCGAACGCAGGCTTTCTTGTCGGTCTCTCGGTGATTTTCGTTCCGATCTTGTCGATCCTTTTCCTGAAAAAAAGACCGGAGGCGCGCCTTCTTCTGTGCATCGGACTGGCCATCGTCGGGATCGGCCTGTTAACGCTGACCTCGTCGCTGACGATCAATCAAGGGGATATTTACTGCTTGCTCGGCTCGCTGCTCTTCGCCGTGCATATGCTTGTTACAGGCTCGGCCGTCAAACAGGGAGATGCGATCGCCCTCGGCGTACTGCAGCTCGGGTTTGCCGGACTGTGGGCGCTGTCCTTCTCCTTCCTGATGGAGACGCCGAAGCTGCCGGATACGTTCGATGCGTGGACATCGATCCTAGGCCTAAGCGTCTTATGCAGCGCCGTCGCTTTTGTGCTGCAGGCCACCGTGCAAAAATACGCCTCGCCTACGCGGACGGCGCTAATTTTCGGAATAGAACCATTGTTCGCTGCGATTTTCGCTTTTGTTTTTGCAGGGGAAACGTTGACGTCCAGAGGGTACGTCGGTGCGGCGCTGCTGCTGCTCAGCGTATTTCTCGCGCAAACCGATGTGAAGAAGCTGCTCGACGGGAAACGGCTCGCCGTCAAGAAGCACCGGCCGGTAAGCAAGTAGCTTTGAAAAATATAGAGGAACGCAGATGTCTTATCGACATCGAAACCCCATTGATTTGAAAAATAAGACATCTGCGGTGCGTTAACATGAATGTACGAGGACAAAATTGTATTTTTCGACACACATAGAGGAACATACGTTCCTCTATCATTCGCGATCTCAGGCAAAAAGGTACGATAGCGCATCCGGGTTCCTCTAATTTTCGCAACGCTCGCTTTCTGGCCACGGCGTCACGGCCCCGCATGGTGGCGATCAGTCCCATTAATCACGCCCCGCGCACTCTCTCAAACTACAAGATCCCGCCTGCTCCTTCTGAGAGCATGTGCGGGATCTTTTCATTTCGCCTCAAATCTTAAACCGGTACCCTGCGCCCCAGATCGTATCGATATACTGGGGATTGGACGGGTCCTGCTCGATTTTGTCCCGCAGCTTGTGGATATGCACGGTGACGGTCGCGATATCGCCGACCGAATCGTATCCCCAAATGTGCTCGAACAGCTGGTCCTTGCTGAACACGCGGTTCGGATTGGAAGCGAGAAACGTCAGCAGATCGAACTCCCGGGTCGTAAACGTCACTTCCTGATTGTTCACGAACACGCGGCGGGACGACTTGTCGATGAGGAGGCCGCGGATGCGGATTTCCTCCGTCTGCGGAGCCCGGCTGCCGAGCAGCCGCTCGTAGCGCGACAAATGCGCCTTCACGCGGGCGACCAGTTCACCCGGACTGAACGGCTTGATGATGTAATCGTCGGCGCCAAGGCCCAGGCCGCGGATTTTGTCGATCTCTTCCTTTTTCGCGGACACCATCAGAATCGGGATATCGTGCTTGTCGCGGATTTTACGGCAAATTTCGAAGCCGTCCACTTTGGGCAGCATCAGATCGAGAATGATCAGATCGTAATTCCCTGTGAGCGCCTTCTTCAGCCCCTCATCCCCGCTGTGCTCCATATCGACCTGATATCCGTTAATTTCGAGATAATCCCTCTCCAGTTCGGCAATGCTTGTTTCGTCTTCGATAATTAAAATATTTTTCATCGCTCAGACCTCGCCACCCGTAGTTTGATGGAGCGTAAAATAAACGCTCGTGCCTTCGCCAAGCGTACTTTTGGCCTGAATGACGCCGCCGTGTTCCTCGATAATATGCTTCGCAATGGCAAGTCCCAGCCCGCTGCCTCCGGTGCCGCTGTTCCGCGACGGGTCCGCCCGGTAAAACCGGTCAAAAATATGCGGCAGCGCCTCCGGCGGAATGCCTTGCCCGTTGTCCCTGACTTCCACGATGACCCGTTCGCCGTCGGACCGCATCCGAAGCGTAATGAGTCCCTCATCCTTATCCATATATTTGATGGCGTTGCCGATCAAATTGACCAGCACCCGCTTCAGCTTCTCCCGGTCGGCCGTAACCCATACCGGAGCTTGCGTCTCCGGAGCGTCGAACCGAAGCGTGACGCCTTTCTTTTCAATGTCGGCGTGCAGTTGCATGTCGAGGGTGCAGTCCTGCAAAAAAGCGTTCAAATTCACCGGTTCAAAATGAAACGGCAGCTTCTTCAAATCCAGCTTGGAGAACAAAAACAGCTCGTCGATCAGATGATCCATCTGAACGGCTTTGGCATAAATCGTCTTCAAATATTTATCAAGCTTATCCGGCGAGTTCGATACGCCGTCCATAATGCCTTCGACATAACCTTTTATGGCCGTCACCGGCGTTTTCAGATCATGCGAGATGTTGGAAATAAGCTCCTTGCGGTTCTCTTCGTACTTGAGCTGCACTTCGACGGATTGCTTCAGCCTCCGGCGCATCTGCTCGAAGGACACCGCCAGTTCGCCGATCTCGTCCTTCGCCTGCGGATTGACTTCAAAGTCAAGATTGCCTTCGCGAATTTCGCCTGCCGCCCGCTGCAATTGACGAAGCGGACGAATCACGCTGCGCGACACCCAATACGTCAATAAGCCGTTGGTCAACACGAGAATAACGAGCAGCGAAATAAAAAACGCCGAGGTGTAGGTGCGGGCAAACTTGCCGATAAAATTCATGTCTGTGGCGACAAAAATACTCCCCGGAATGCCGTCCTTAAACCGGAAATCGTACTGCCGGGATAAGAACCACGGACCCCGGTCCTTCATCGTCCGGCCGTTGCGATCCGAATCCGCCACCCCGTACGGCGGCAAATTGCGAAGCAGCCCCGGCTTGTTCAGCTTCTCCGAGACGTAGGCGACGCTCTCCTGCTTGCGGATGACCAGCCCCATATTAATCGGCTTCAGCCGCTCTTCGAACTGCGCCACGACTGCCGGGTCCAGCAGGGAGTCCGGATCTTCCGTCGTCTTAAGCTTTAATTCGGCACTGACGGCGGCTTCCTTCTCGATCACTTCCTCGATGGCATTGTGGCTCTTCATATCGACGTTGTACAGAGACTTGACGTCGCCAAAAAAAGCGGCGACAATGATCAAAAACGCGACGCCGGCAAGGATGACCGGCACGATAAGCATCAAGAAATAGGATAGTACCAACCTGACTTTGATGGACATCGCTTTGGTCTCCTAGTATTGTTTTCGCTCGAATAAGGTATAGCCTCCTGTAAAAAACAATATACAACAAGCGGCCAGAAACATAAAGACGTTCAGGATTTTGCCGGACGCCACGGAGGCTGCGAGCCACAGCATATGCCAGTCGGTGTAAGCCGCAGGGGTGTATACCGCCAGCGCGGGCACGAAGTAAGCGCCAAGCTTCGCCGAAGCGTACAGCAGAATGCAAACCGTCAGTGCGCCGCTGCCGTTTTTGAAAAATTGGGCGATAAAGGCTGCAGCCAGCCCGAGCGTAAACAGAGGCAGCAGCGCCATGACATAAGCGGCGGCCGTCCGGCCCAGTCCCTGTACAACCGCATACCCGCCGCCCAGAAACAGAAGGCTTGCCACCGATACGACAAGGGCAATCGCCAGATGCAGCGCCGTATACCCGAGCATGGCGGCCAGCTTGGACGCGAACGCTTGAAATCTTGTGATCGGCCGCGTAAGAAGCAGCTTCATCGTCTTGTCGCCCGCTTCTCCGGCGAACATGTCGGACGCCGTCATGAAGAGGAGCAGCGGCAAGTAGACGGCCGTATAAAAGCCAAGCAGGACGACCGGGAAATCCGCAGAGGTCAGCGCCGCTACACCGAAGCCGAATTGAAGCCGCGAGGCGGCAGCTGCCGCAGCAATCGGGATCAAGGCGGTCAGGACGAGAAAAACAATCGTTTTACGCCGGGCCAGCAGCTTCGCCAGCTCGTTTACCGTATTCGCATAAAAACTAGGCATGGACTTCCGCTCTCCTTTCTTCGCGCACTTGCTCCATGAAATAATTTTCCAGCGTCGTCGGGTTCGCGCCGCGGACAATATCCGCTACGAAATCTTCCCGAACCAGCCTTCCGTTATACAAAATACCGATCCGGCTGCATAACTGCTCCATCTCCGTAATCAAATGACTGGATAAGAAAAACGTAATGTGCTGCTCGCGGGCCAACCGGGCGATCAATTCGCGCATCTCCACCATGCCCTCGATATCGAGCCCGTTCGTCGGCTCATCTAATATAAGCAGCTCCGGCTCGGACAGGATCGCCGCAGCCACGCCCAAGCGCTGCTTCATGCCCAGCGAGTATTGGCTTACTCTCTCGTGCTTGAAGGCGGCAAGTCCGACCAGCTCCAGCACCTCGTCGATCCGTTTGCGGGACAGCTGCGGGTAAAAGCGGGCGGCGAGCTCCAAATTTTTGTAGCCGCTCATGTAATCGTAAGCGTCCGCCGTTTCGATAAGTACGCCCACTTTGCTCATCGCTTTCACGAAGTCGGTTGAGGCATCTTGCCCGAACAAGCGCACCTGCCCCCGGTCCGCCCGACACAGTCCGGCAATGATTTTCATCACGGTCGTCTTGCCGGCTCCGTTCGGCCCGAAAAATCCGTAAATATCTCCACGCTGCACTTGCAGCGAAATATTTTCCACGCCGCGCCGGTTGGCGTAAATTTTGGTCAATCCGTTCAGCTCCAGAACAGCTTCCATCGGCTCATCTCCTTAAGTTCAAGCATTTGCGCGGACGGTGAAGGACGGCTGTCGGCCGCCCCTCGTCCCGCCGCAGTACCGAGCTTATTCTCCGTGTTTTTTCACATCGAGCGTTTTCACTTGCTTGCCGTTCAGATCGACGTGATCTGCCGTCGTGCCGTTGAAGTTGGACAAGCCGAAATCGGCGGCAACGACGACTTCGTGAGAAACGCCTTGAGCATCCTTACCGCTGATCGTCAGCGTCATTTGCTGCTTCTCGATCCGGTTGTCGGCGTTGACTCGGGCAGCCAGATCGAACTTGTCGATCTTCACGTCCTGCGTCAGCTTCGGCATGCTGTCTTGCAGTCCCTGAAGCTTATCGCCGAAAGGCGCTTGAACGCCTTTATGATGCCCCTCTGCGTTTGCAGCCTGCTTCACCACAAGCGATCCGATCGCATTCGCCACCGCCGGAATTTGGCTTCCGCTCAGTTGCATCGAGATGTTCTTCGTCCCATCCGCTTGCGGCGACAAGGTGACATAATCCTTCAGATTGCCGACCAGCGCGTCGACGACATTTTCTACTTCGGCACTAATGCCGTCCGGAGCTTGCCTCCGGTGCTCGCCCGCTTTCCCCTTCCACTCATTTCCTTCTATGATGTTGTATACGTCGTTGTCGCTCGCTTTGACGATTTGCTTGCCGTCCTGGTGGTAGAGGCTAACTCCCTGGCTTGCCCCGCCACCGCTGAGGTTGATTTCCGCGCTCATTTCGTCCTTCGCCTTATCGGCTTTAACGGTCGACTGCACGTCGAGCAGCTTCGTTCCGTTATCCTTCACCGTCACATTCATTTGCTTCGTCACGTTTTGTACCGCGAACGTTTGCTTGACGGCTGACTTATAAGCGTCGTACCCCGGGGCGTCTCCAAGCCCCGCATAGGCGGAACCGATCAGAAGCAGGCTTCCGACGGCTACGCTGACTCCGGTTAATGCGATTCGTTTGTTCATGGTTTCTTCCTCCTTGAGATTGGGGTTTGAAAGCATCTCCGGCTTCCATAATTCCATCCTAACCGGAAGAGCTAAACATTCTAGAAACCGGGGATTAGCCGTTTCTAAACAAATCATTAAAACTTTATTAATCGGACGCCCCGATTCCCCCGGGAATACGAAAAACTCCGAATCGTTCTGATCCGGAGTGGTAGGATTGGATTAAGATTTAACAAGACACCACGGCAATTTTGTTAGGTCTGCCGAACACTAACCGCCGGTTCAAGCACCGTCAACGTATTGTTGAACGTATTCAGATTCACCATAGCCCCGATAGGAATAGCGGCTTTATAATGGCCATGTCCGGTTGCGAGATTCGTCAGTAGGGGCTTGCCGAGAGGAACGACGAATTCGCTGACTACATCTTCATAAGACTTGCCATAGGCGGCCGGACAATCCGTGCATTCGCCCATGACGATGCCAAGACAGTCCTGGAACTTCCCGGCCAGCTTCAAATGATTCAGATACCTGTATACGGTATTGGCCGGCTCGTGGGTTTCTTCCAGAAACAACACCTTTCCCCTTGTATCAATCTCGTAAGGCGTACCCAACGTATCGACCACAGAGGTCAGATTGCCGCCGACGATCGGTCCGATGACATTCCCCGGCACACGGCTGACAAGCGGAACATTCGGCGGATTTACAAGGGGGCGGTAAGAAGATAATGACGATACGGCAGTAAAAAACTGGTCGAAATTATACGTGGGGGTTTCCGCCTTGAAATCAATCAGCATGAGGCTGTGAAAGGTAATAAGCCCGCCGTACAAGTACAGTGCATTCAGAAGAAACGTCACGTCGCTGTAGCCGGTAATGATTTTCGGATTGGTTCGGATGATGCGAAAATCGAGGTAAGGCAGCATGCCAGCCACGCCTACACCGCCGCGGGTGGGAAGAATCATGTTGACCTGCGGATTGGCGAACATCGTCATCAAGTCGTACGCCCGCTCTTGATCGGTACCGGCAAGAAAGCCGTTGCGGGCATACGCATACCGTCCCAAGACGACCTGAAATCCCATCCCTCTCAACACCTGGACATGCGCATCGATCACGTCAGCCTCCAACGGACTGCCCATGGCAACGACTCCGATGGTATCGCCTCTTCGCAGTGCAGGCGGTCTAATGGCCATATGCCCACCTTCCTCTCCCAAAGCGTCGTGCGACTTCCGTCTTTTCAAGTATATGGGAGTACGTATCCGGGCATCCCTATTTTGCCCGACAGATAAAAATGATTTATCAGGGACTCGCAATGAGCGCTTTTTGCCGGTATAACAAGGAAAAAGTTTGCTTGCCACCTCTTAGGTAAGTCAATTCCATTGAGATTTTGAAAAAATAAAATTTCGACATCAATTTTTTACTTACTTCGACAAAACGAATATGCCAGCATAAAATTACTAACTGGTTAGTTTTTTAATCTTAATAAGGTGAGGTGCCCTAATGCTTAAAAAATTCAGGGCGTACGCTTGAAGAAGCTAAGCAGTTCATCAAAGAGGCGGATCGCCAGTCATGAAAGGCTATTTTAAACAAAGATGAAAAAAAACTGCTCCAGCAATTACAGGAAGCGGAGAAGCAAGCCGAAAGAGATTCACGGGACTTCGTAGCGGAACCGGCAGGTATAAGCGGAAATTCTTTTTCTGGGGCAGATACCAGACACGGAGGAATCTTGCTGGGATATGATGCTGGTAATGCAAAAGCTTGGTGCGCATATTCGATTAGCGGGTACTGTCATGCGGGGATATGGAATATGAACAATTACCAAGGGAATGTTTATGACGGAGCCGTTCGCACAGCGAACACTGATGAAGGCGTAAAATATGAAAATGCAGATTATTGGCAGCATTTTCAAGAAGTGCGCGAAATGAAGGTAATCTTCGCCAGTGCAGCTGATGAAAATTATGCGGTCGCGATGTCGAATACCTATTCAGGACCGTATAGCATTGCATCAACAAAATATTCTAACGACCAGTGGTACTGCTCCAAAGTTGTATGGCGAGCCTATTGGGATGCCAGCAGGTATGACATTGATGGGGACGGTGGGCTTTTGGTCGCGCCCGGAGATATACGCTGGAGTCCTAGAACTTCATCGGTTAAAGTCTGGTATTGACGTTGTGGTTCACGTCGGAGGAGCCGTCACTGGCTCCCCTTCTTTCTTTGGAGATCAATCAAATACAAGGGGGGAGATTTATGAGATATTTCATGATTGTTTCTTTGACTTTACTGATTTTGGCAGGTTGCAGCGATCCTCTCAAGGATACGGAACCGATCGGCGAAAATATGAAACTAGTCGTGCATCCGTTCATTCGATCGTTGTCTGTCGTAGATACGGAAAAGTTCGAAATCATTCGGACTATTCCGCTAGGCAGATTTGTTATAGATTATGCAACAGCTCCTAATGGGAAAATATATATCCCTCTTCATGACGCTAAAGGGGACAAGGGTCCTATGTAGCTGTACTGGATCCCAGGACAGGAAGTTTGAAAAAGATACCAAATCAATTTGGCTCCGAAGATTTTATAACCATTACCAAGGACGGGACGGCCTTTATACGTACGGGAATTTTCAAGAACGTCAAAGATAATCACACCCTGCTAATAGATACTAAAACCGATCAAGTTATTGGTTCTGTACTGATTCCCGGAGCATGGACGAGACTTGAACGTTTCAGCGATACCCAAGTAATCGTAGGAGTTGATAATCCCGTAAACGGGACAGAGGGAAATGTGTATATCGTGGACCGCAACAAAGCAGTCCCCATCTTTCCCGAATCACTGCACCCCAGAGCACCGTTCGAAATTCGCTATAATTCCGAAAGTGGCACTGCTTATTTTCTATATAATGGCGTAGTTGACAAGCAATTAAGGCAACGGTATATGACCAAAACAACGGACATAAAAATGCTGGAAGCCCATATCGACGTATGGAATTTAAAGACGCTTACACGTATCAATCAAATTTATCTTCCATTCCCGCGACCATCCTCTATGGTCCTCGATTCCAGAGGCTTGTTATACGTTGGAAATTGGGATGTATCGCCCAATGAACCGGTAAATCATTTCCTTGTTGTTAACCCCACTAGCGGACAAGTTAGACAGGTAGAAACGGTACGGAACCCCGAAAGCGTACATATCGACAAAGACAGGCTGTACGTTGGTAGCGGCACGGACGGGGAAATGGACATATTTCAGTTGCCCAATCTTGAACATGTGAAGCGTATAGGCTCTTTTAAAGATAAAGTTCGTTTGCCAATGATCACTATAAATTAGCGAACATATTCCTTAAAGAACAGGACGGCTAAAATTATGAGCGCAGAAAAAAATAAACAACAATTAAAAAAAGAGTTGTCTTATCAAAATATTGTCGAAACAGCAACCAAATTATTCGCTCAAAACGGATATGACAAAACCTCTGTAGATGACATCATGAAAGAATCTGGTTATTCCAAAGCAACTTTTTATTTGCATTTTGAAAGTAAAGATGAGTTTTTTTTACACCTTATGGATTACAGGCTGAAACAATTTGAAGAGGAATTTTTTAAATTATTTAAACCAGAGAACAATTTAAAACAGACCATCCTAAATGGTTTACGCCTATTTTTTGAATTAACCGAAAGAGATCTGTGGGCCCCTATTTTCTTTGAATTTTGGTCCCATGCCATGCGTAACGATATGATAAAAGAACGGATGCAAGATCATTATTCCAAATGGATAAGACTTGCGTCTAGTGTTTTCGAGCAAGCTAGATCAACAGAAAACCTTCCGAATACTATCAATACAGAGGCGGTTGCCTCACTAATCATTGCATTATGTGACGGGTTTAATTTGCAAAATCAGATCAATGCAAACTTGAAAATTGATGTCGGATGACAAGAATATATTCCGATAAATGACAAGAATATATTCCGATTGCGCTTCTGCTTCTTTTGGGAATAGTCGTTCGTTCCTCCGAACACATCAACAGCAGCCCTAGTCAATTAGGCTGCTGTTGATGTGGACATGAATAAGTCTTAAGACGTCTCAGTTTGATTTCTTTATCGTTTTTTTCCACCAATGAAATTCTATGTTCCCTGCTCAAACGCTTATTTATACATTGCGATCGGCGCACAAAAATAGCAAAAAGAGTTATCCTGACGTCCTTGGTGATTCTTAGTAGTAGCTATCTGAATTGGGACGGATGGCAACCTCGTGTCGAATCAATCATCCGTTCAAGCTTTATTGAGAGTACGATAACGAGGGTGCTCGGAAAGAATGGATTGAACCAAATTTTTCACACTAGGGTGCGGCGACTGTAAAAATTGCGCTTTATCCTCGCATTGTTCAACCACTTCCCCTTTTTCCATAACAGCTAAAACATCTGAAATGGAGTAGGCAGCTTTAATATCATGCGTGATAAAAAGGTAAGAAAGTCCAATCATCGACTTTAAATCACTTAACAGAGCCAAAATGTTTGACTGCGTCACCATATCCAAACTGCTTACCGCCTCGTCCAACACAATCAGCTTCGGGTTTAAAGCAATCGCTCTCGCAATATTGATTCTTTGCAGCTGTCCTCCGCTAAATTGATGAGGATACTTCCTCATATCTTCCGGTTTCAGCCCGACTTTTTCAAGCAGATCTCCGATGACTCTTTTTCGCTCCGTCAATGATAAGGCCTCGTAATTGTCCAGAGGCTCCCCGATAATTTGCTCCGCAGACATTCGCGGGTTTACGGAAGAATAACAGTCTTGAAACACCACTTGAAGATCGCGGCGAAGCCGCTTGCGGGTAGAGGCATCGGTGTTATAGAGATCGATCCCTTGAAAAAGTACTTGCCCCTTCTGCGGCTTTTCCAATCCCAGTATCACTTTGCCAAGCGTGCTTTTCCCTGCTCCGCTCGTTCCTAGAAGCCCCAGACACTTTCCCTGATCGATCGAGAGGGAAACGCCGGAAAGCACCGCCGCCTGCTGCTTTGTCCGCCGAAACAGATTGGATGCGGCATATGTATGAGAAATGTCTTTCACCCGCAACAAACTCATTTCCTCACTCCCTCTTTCTTAGACTGCAATAGGATAAGCAGGAGGGCAGCCGCTCCGATGGCAATGCAGCCGGTAAACATGGCTTCGTAAGAATACGCATTCGCAATCAGACTTAATCCCCATGTGCCTACCGATGTTCCGAAGTCGGCGGCAGCAATGAATAAACCTATCCCTCGGCCTCTAAACCTTTCCGGCACGATAAACGAAACGTACGTCAGCAGCGTCGGGTACAGCATCGACAAGGCGATCCCGTTACATACGGCGGCAATCAGCACTACTGGCAGCGATTCGGCTATTCTGACCAGACTTACAGCAGTCGTGATCAGGAAAATTAGGGCAGCGACCATGAGAATCGGAAAACGACCGCTTGTCGGAATCATTTTTCGGCCGAAGAAGCGCAATGTGATAAGAACTGCAGTCTCGGTCAAGAAATACAATCCGGCAAAAGGCAATCCGCGTTTCTCCAGATAGAGCGGCAGAAAGGCGGCAACCGTTCCGATCATGGCCGAAGCCAAAAGCATTAGTAAGGCAGGAAACTGCAGCTTCCAGTCTTTCCAGCCTCTATAGGGCTCATTGTCAGGTTGATTCGTCGTTTGCGAGTGGTCCTGCTTTTGAAGCTCCGGCAATCTGAGGTTCAGGCCGATGAGCAGAGTCGCCACGCTTATCGGAATCAAAGCCATAAAGATATACGACATCGGTACTTTATCCGCAAAATACAGCGCGAGAAAAGGACCGTAGGTATAAGGCAGCATGGATGAAAGAGAGAAAAGCGATAGCCCTTGCCCGCGCGCATTCTCAGGTAAAACTTGAATGATCATGAGATGAGCTACCATAGAAAAGAAGGAAAGAATGACCCCCTGCACCATTCGGAGCAGAGCGAAAACCCACAGTTCATGAATGAGATACAAGGATATGACGATCACATTCATAATCAGTGCTGCGGCAAATATTCGTTTTGTGCCGAACTTGTCGACAATTTTGCCGGCAACGGGCCGTAAGAACATGGAGGTAAACATATACGCGCCCATAATGAGACCGATCTGCGCCGGGCTTGCGCCAAGTGCGTTGGAATTCAGCGGCAGCAGAATCAGAAGGATATGGCTGGTCGTATAAAATAATATCGATAATAGATAGATCCGGATCGCTTTCGACCCGAACGGACGGTCCTTGGGAACCGTAACACTCGGCTGCATGGCAGTCATGACAGTATGAACTCCTTGGTCTGCTGGTTGATCGGCAACGAGAGTCTGGCATCAAGCAGTAATTTCGTATACGCATGCTGCGGATTGTCAAACAACGCGAAGACATCGGCTTTTTCTATGATCCGTCCATGCTGCATAACGGCTACTTCATCAGCCATTTCCGATATGACCCCCAAATCATGGGAAATCAAAAGAATCGCCGTGCCGAATTCCGAGCGAATGCGATCCAGCTGGCGCAGCACCTGCATTTGATTGGCTACATCAAGCGCAGTAGTCGGCTCGTCGGCTATGAGCACAGATGGACGTAAGCACATCGATACGGCAATCATGACACGCTGCAGCATGCCTCCGCTCAATTGAAACGGATACCGCCTCATCAGATCAGCAGGATCGGACAAATTCACATCTTGCAAAGAGGAGACTGCCAGATCAAACGCTTGTTTTTTGCTGAAATCGGTATGGGTACGGATCGTTTCGACAAATTGATCGCCTATCGTAAACACGGGAGAGAAGGCATTCATCGGATTCTGCATAATGATGGCGATCTCTTTTCCTCGAATACGCCGCATCTCTTCGGCCTTAAGCCCGTTCAGCTCTCGGCCGTTCAATTGAATACTGCCTTCCACATGGGTTGTTTTCCGGTCCAGCAGCTGCAAAATGGACTGGCAGGTAACCGACTTGCCGCATCCGCTTTCACCGACAAGTCCAAGCACACGACCAGGCTTCAGCCCAAAATCTACTTTATGGACTAGGGGAAGCGTCCCTTGCGCCGTTTTTACTTTTACGTGCAGGTCGCTTACCTGCAGAATATTGCTCCGTTCTTCACTCATTGAGCTCATTCCTTTTCAAAACGTCGTTTAACGCCAAACCGATCCGACAGAGCTTCGCCCAACAAATTGAACGAAACGACGACGAGAAGAATCATGATTCCCGGGTACAGCATTAATTCCGGATTGCTGCGAATGAAAGATTTTCCTTCGTGAATCATTGCCCCCCATTCCGGCGCAGGCGGCTGAATGCCAAGTCCCAGGAATGAGAGAGCGGAGATGTCCATAATCGCCCAGCCCATCTCAAGTGTTCCCATAACGACAATTGGTGGAAGTACATTCGGAATAATGTGCTGCCTAATGATTTTCCATTGCGAGGATCCGCTTATTTTGGCTGCGGTGACGAAATTCCGTTCCTTCAAGCTGAGGACCATGCCTCGGAACATCCTGGCGTAATATACCCACTGCACAAGCATCATCGCCAAAACAACCTGCGGCAGTCCAGGCCCGAAAATTCCGACAAGACCAAGTATGAGCACGAGATTCGGAAACGACATCACCCCTTCGCAGAACCGCATCAGCACAAAATCGACGATACCGCCTTTGTAGCCGGCAATCGCTCCGATGAACAACCCGATTCCGAGCGAGGAGATGAAAATCAATGACGCAAAGCCTAACGAAACGCGGGCGCCGTATAAAAGACGAGACAGTATGCATCGTCCCAAATGGTCGGTGCCCAAAGGATAGTCGAGCGAAGGCGGCTTCAGCTTGAGCGCCAAATTCACCTGAATCGGATCATGCGGAGCAATCCATGGAGCCAAGATCGTCAGGATAAAGAGAACAAGCAAGAGACCTAAGCATACAAGAGCGGTCTTCTGACTCCTAAGGCCAGTTCGTATACTTGCGATCACAGGCCGGTTCCTCCCTTCCGTGGGATTCGCGGATCCATTGCCATCTGCAGAAGATCAACGATTAGGTTGCAAACGATAAACAGACAGGCTACGAGCAGCACATAGCATTGAATGACCGGAATATCTCTGTTTAATATCGAGTCCACAAAATAACGGCCAAATCCGGGCCAAGAAAAGACGACCTCTACAATAATCGTCCCGGAAAGCAATTTGCCCAAGTTCATACCCAGACCGGTAATCATCGGCGAAATCGCGATTTTGAGCACATGCTTGCCCATAATGATCTTCTCTTTAATGCCCCTGGTTCTGGCATATAACACATACGGCTCCTGCAGCTGCTCCAGTACGCTGGTACGAAGCAGGCGGGAATAGATAGCAATCAGCCCCAAAGCCAGCGTTAACGAAGGCAGAACCAGATGCGCCCATGTTCCTCTTCCTTGCACGGGAAACAAATCCAGCTTGACGGACAAGAAATAAATCAATAAATACCCGAGCCAAAACTGCGGGATGGAAGCGCCGAAAAAAGCAAGCAACCGGCTGAAATGATCGATTACGCCGTTTTTGTAAACTGCCGAAAAAAAGCCAATGGGCACGCTGATCAGCACGGCCAGACAAATGCTGCTGAAGGCAAGCTGGAGCGTTGCGGGCATCCGGTGCACGACCTCCTGCCAAACCGGCTCCTTCGTAACATAAGATGTGCCGAAATCAAGTCGGCACATCTTCATAAGGGACTCCACATATTGGACAAGCAGCGGCTGATCCAGGCCAAAATCATGTCTGACCTGGGCCAGCAGCTCTTCGGTCGGGTGAATATGGGCTACAGTCAGATAGACTTCAGCCGGATCGACGGGTGAAAGATGAATCAGCACGAAAGAAAGAAGGGTGGCGAAGAGAAAAATGGGAATGATGGCAAGGAGCCGTTTCCCGATATAGCTGCGCAATTCATAACCTCCCTGCCGTCTACTTTTTCACGATGTCGAGCCCGAGGAACGGATTGTCATCCCGATTGGCCGGGAATACGAAGCCCTTCACGTCTTTTTGATAAACAGCCGTTTTCTTAATGTAAGAGATCGGCAAAAAGGATGCCTGCTCCTGCAGCGTCTTCAAAATGGAACTGTACAGTTGTTGGCGCTTGCTCTCATCAGTTGAGACGAAAACTTCATTTATTTGCTGATCCAGCTCTTTTTTCATTGGCAGGTTCGAGAGCGATTCCGAGATGCCGAAGCCCTTCGTAGAAACGATGTTAATGAAAGAGTGCGGGTCATACGGCGAACCGTAGTTGCTCCAGAAGTACAAGTCAAAATCCGCAGAACGCAATCGTTTCACATGTTCGGTGAGCTCCAGGCTTTTAATGTTCAGCTTGACGCCGATCGCTCCCCACTCGGCTTGCAGCGTTTCCGCCATCGGCTTTTGAACTTGATCCGACTTTTCATACAGCAATTCCAATTCAAGCAGTTTTCCGTCTTTCTCGCGGACGGTTTTTCCGGCAGGAAGCTTCCAGCCTGCTTCTTCCAAATAAGCTTTCGCTTTCTCCACATTGTATTCGAGCGGCTTAACGTCCATATTGGTGTACGGCAAGTTTTTGGACAAAATGTTGTCTGCTTTCTCCTCTAGGCCGGCCGTAATCCCATCCACCATCGCTTGCTTGTTAAAACCGTGTTGCAGGGCGAGACGCACTCGCAAATCCGATAGGATGTCCTTGGTGGTATTCATAACCACCTCTCTTGTTGCGATAGGCTCGGAAAGGCTTGTATCATATTTGCCGGAAGCTTTCAGCTGCTTAAAGGCATCCAAACTGATAACGCCTTCTCCATATATCAGGTCAAGCTCCTTTTTCTCAAAGGCAAGTACACGCGTTTCTCCGTCTGGAATAATTTTAATAACCAATTTATTGACTTTCGGCTTATCTCCCCAGTAATTCGGATTAGGGGTAAATACCGCATATTCGTCTTTCTTATATTCCGACAGCATCCAAGGTCCGGTTCCGATTTCCTTCTTCACACCTTTCGAAGTATCCAAATCGTCCGGAAATCCGGCTTCGCCAAGAAAGCGTACCGGACGAACGACCGATAGCTCCTGTATTGTTGGATAATACGGCTGCTTCAACGTCATTTTGAACGTGTGCTCATCCACCGCTTTGGTTTTGTCGAGCACATTAATAAAACCCAGCCAGCTATGATTTTTGGAATTTTTCATGATGGCATCGAAGTTCTTTTTGACAACAGCGGCGTTAAATGCCGTTCCGTCCGAAAATTTAACATTTTTACGGAGCTTGAAGGTGTACTCTTTCCCGTCTTTCGATATATCCCACGATTCCGCCAGATGAGGCTCAAGCTTGCCTCCTTCTTTATAACTGACCAGCGGTTCGTAAATCATCGATTGCGCGATTAATTGCGAAGGATTATAAACATGGGGGTTCATCGTACCAATATCTCTCGGCCAAGATACCGTTATCGTTTTATCGGCTTGGACCGCTCCTGCTTCGGAGTTTTGTGAATTCTGTTTGGAGCAGCCGAAGAGCGCAGTTGTTAGGATAAGCATTAGAATGAGCAGAGACTTCCTTTTTGAAGCAAACATGATAAGTGGTTTTCCCCTCTCGACTACTTATAATGATAATGATTCTCAATATCGACGGTTGAATCTTACACGATAATTTTTATCTTGTCAAGATAGTTTGCTATACCGAGTTCATCTATAATTCATAGAAGAGCTTTTTGTTAGAAATCAAATAGAATCGACTCGATAGTCGTCAATAGGAAGGATATCATAGAATGAGGGCACCGCGTCCGCTATCGATAGGCTTTATCCGAATCTATGTACTTGCTTGTCTTTTCTTCACTGCCAATGCCATTCTTACCGTGATTCTTCCGCTTAAAAGCGAGATGGAGGGAATCGGAAAGGCGGAAATCGGCGTCATGATGGGCGCATACATGCTTTTCTGCCTGTTCCTTCGTCCATGGGCCGGCCAGACCGTTGCAAGATTCGGAGCCTTGCCGACCATGCGTATACTCCTGATTGTTCATGCCTGCGGACTAGTCATGTTTACGTTTTTCGGAGTGGCCAGCTATTTACCGCTTCGTGCACTGCAAGGAGCCGTTACCGCCTTTTTTTCGATGGCAATGCAAATGGGCATTGTTGATGCACTTTCGGATCGGGACCGGGCGCAGGGCGTATCGCTCTATGCCTTGTCTACCATGCTTCCTCAGTTATTCGGGCCGATCATGGCTTTATATTTATGGGAACATGATCAAATGCCAATTATCGGTATTACCCTGGTAGCTCTTGGCCTTCTGACTTGGCTTTGCGGGCTGTCCGCTCCCCTCCCTTCTACTTCTACAAAGGGGGCTACACTTACGATTACCGATATGATGAAATCTGTATCCCAGCTATGGAGCAACCGTATTCTGTTTGTCTGCTCCGCTGTAATGCTAACTGCTTCCATCACATATGGTGCGATTATGACTTTTTTGCCCCTATATATGCAATCCATTGAGAAAGGCGACGCCGGGCTTTATCTCATGCTTCAGGCCGCTGTGGTCGTGTTTTGCCGGTTTGCTCTGCGTAAAAAAATTCCATCCGACGGCCGGTGGCATACCGGTTTAATCGCCGTTTTGTTGCTGTCAGCCGCTGCCGGCTCACTGCTATTGGGCATTCTTCAAACAGCAGGCCCTCTATTTTACTTATCAGCCATTTGCAACGGTGCTGCCATTGCCTTGATTTATCCGACGCTTATGACTTATCTTTCTTTCGTTTTGTCTGCGAATTCCCGTCATGTATTGCTGGGTCTTTTCATATCTTCATATGATCTTGGCTTTTCGCTGGGCGGACTCATGATGGGGCCGCTCGCGGAACGGTTCTCCTATTCTCAAATGTACACTTGTTGTGCCTGGTTGAGTATTGCCGCACTTATAATCGTAATCGGTAACAAGAATAAGATGTCCGACCGGAGTAACTCTACTTTTTTTAAATCGGGAATGAGTTAAAGTGATAGTCATCCAGCCATGACAATCATTTTATCCAATAACACAAAATAAACGCGATTTGCGCGGTTTCGTTTTGGTTTTCTGTTAATTGATTGATCAATTTAGGGTCTGACGAGCACCTACCGCAGCCAAGGGCATAAGTATCAGTAGTTGGGGTAGAGCCAACCTTTTGACGGTTTTTTCCGCTAAGCATTAGAGGACATGCATTCTCGCCGTACCTGACGGCCTTAGCGGACATAACGAACCAATTTACGGCATGCTGATGACCGCTAATGATGTTTAGCGGAAATGAAAAATAGGAAGTGGAACATGAACGAGCTTTTAATGGCCATCGTTTCTGGCATTACTGTATTTGCAGCAACAAATATTGATGACCTGTTTGTCCTAATGGTTTTATACTCACAACGAGATGACAAATTTCATAATCGGGCATATCATCATCGGTCAATACGTAGGAATTTTTGTGTTGGTTATTCTAAGCTTGATCGGTGCATTTACTGCGATGTTAATTCCACAAAAATGGCTTGGACTTCTCAGAGTGGTGCCTTTATTCATGGGCATTAAAACAGCAATAAGCAACTGGAGAATTTCAAAGGATTCAACGGATGATGAAGTCCCTGCTGCAAGTGAAGCTCGAAAGAACAAAATACTAGGAGGCATCATAAGCGTTTATACATTAAAGGTAGCAAGTGTGTGACTATTGGCAATGGCGGTGATAACATTGGTGTCTACATTCCACTTTTTGCAAGCAGTTATGTCATCCAAATTATTACGATCCTTATTATTTTTGCTGTGCTAATCGCTGTATGGTTGTTAGTTAGCAACAAGCTTACAACACATCCTTTAATAGCCAAAGGCTTAGAAAAATATAGTTCACATCGTAGTTCCAATTGTCTTGATCTTGCTTGGAATTTATATCATTAGCGGCACAATTAAGCAGCTCCTATAAGGGTGCTCCCAAAAAACAAATCGGCACAAGAACCTCTTAGAGTATGAAAAGAAGCCCAAGCCAGACACAATTGAGGTCATAGCGTACATTTTCGTTAAAAAGTTGGCGGGACCCCCTTAGTGCTTGCACAAAACAAGCCGGATTTCCTTAGCGTACGGAATTTCCGGCTTGTTTGATTAATTTCTCGCTTAGCGTACGTTTTCCGCGTTTTGTTGGCGGTACCCCGTATTGCGAAAACAACAGCATCGTTATCGAAGCGGCAATCGGAATACTTTCTTGTCACAATCGGCAATCGGAACATATTCTTGTCATTCGTTTTTGACTAGAATATGTTCCGATAAAATAAAAAAACCGCGATATTCGCGGGAATTAATCGGATTATATTCTTGTCATTTTACAATTGAGCAAATTGAACGAATTGTGTTAAAGATGCTATTCGATTAGTTTACAGATAGTGCCCTTTTTGCGCTGTTGCGTACCGGTTGCACGTTTAGTCTGGGGGCTTTATATGCATACTAACTAGACGTGCATGTCAACTATTTGCAAACCTATGGATGCCAAGAAGGAACGCCTCAGCCGTCGTGACGACGCTGCACTGCTTAATGGGATGCGTCCCATACTTATGTCCTTTATTCCACCTTCGCGCCGTGCGAGCGCAGAAACAAGATCGCTTGCGCCGCGTCCATTCGGGCGCCCTTGACCTCAAGCGACTTAAAATCGACGCCGTCCAGGTTCGCTCCGCGCAGATCGGCTCCGTACAGCTTGCATTTGGCAAGCTGCGTGCGGGTGAGATCGGCTTCCCGCAGATCCGCTTTTTCGAAATTGCTTTCGTACAAATCGGCTTCCGTGAACCGGACTCCCCTCAAGTTTTGCTTGGACAGGTTGGCGTGCCTCAGACTTGTGTAGGACCAGTCGCCCCGCTCGATCGTGATTCCGTCGAAGCTGGCCTCGGAGAAGTCGGAGCCGACCATTTTGCACTCCTCAAATTTGGCGACAAACAGATTCGCGCCTCTAAATCGGCAGTTCGTGAAAGCCGAGCCGTGATGGACGGACGCGTTAAACTGAGCCCCGGTGAAATCGCAATCGATAAACCGGCAGCCTGACGTCAATAGCTCCTCCAAATGAGCTGTGCGAAACCGGCAGCGTGTAAATGTGCAGTTGCGCAGCTCCCCCTCGCGAAAATCCGCTTGACTGAAATCTTTTTCGGCAAACGATTGATCCTCATATTTAAACATCCGATATCATCCATTCCTATGAATAGTAGGAAAATAGCGAGCAAAGTCCGAACAAAACAAGAACAAATGTTCCTGTTTTTTTTATATTAGCAGATAGCGGAAAAAGAAACAAGGTTTAGGTCTGACAAATTCATCCTTCTATCGTTCTGGCAAGAAGCCGGGGTCATACGTTACAATAGAGCAAAAACAAGTCTCAAGGAGTCGTTAGCTTATGATCGATCATGCCCGTCTTATGGAATACGGACTGAAGAAGCCCGGAACAAGCCTCAAGTATCCTTTCGACCCGGACCTGCCCGTCCTGTTCGTCGGCGACAAAATGTTCGCTCTGCTCGGCACCCACCAAGGCATCCCGAGCGTCAATCTGAAATGCGATCCCGACAACGTCTGGATCGTACGGCAAACGTATCCGACCGCCGTGCTTCCCGGCTACCATATGAACAAGCGGCACTGGAATACGGTCGTGCTGAACGGCGAAGTTCCGGACACCGAGGTACTGGACATGCTGGAGGAGTCGTACCAGCTTGTGTACCGCAAGCTGACCAGAGCCGTGAAAGAAACGATCAACGGCGGTTGACGAAACTAAACGAAACAAACCGCTCAGAACCGGGCATCCCGGCTGCCGCAAAATCTCTTTAATTATTAGTAAATGAAAAACAGCACCCGGTTGGATGCCGCTGCTGCCCTATTCCGCTCCTAAATCTTAAGCGCAGCCGTCGATTCCCTGATGACCAGCTCGGGCTTCCATTCGACCGTGACGCTTGCCGTCGAGCCGGCTCCGATCCATTTGAGCAGCAGTTCGACGGAGCTCTGGCCGATGCTTTCCGCCGGCTGACGAATCGTCGTCAAATAAGGACGAAGACGGGACGCAATATATTGATCGTCATATCCGATGACCGACATCGCCTCCGGCACGCGCATCCCCTCCTCCGCCAAAGCGTTTACGATCCCGACCGCGATATAGTCGTCGCCGGCGAATACGGCCGTAGGCAGCTTCCCGCTCCTGATCCAGGACTTTGCCGTTTCGTAGCCGAATCCGATTTCGTAGTCCCCTTGCACCACGGCGAACGGAGAAAGCCTCGCCTCCCGGAGTGCATCCAAAAAGCCTCTCTTTCGCTCCCGCGTGCTCAAAAAATATTCCGGCCCGCATACATGGGCAATCGAAGTATGGCCTAACGAAAGCAAGTGCTTCGCCGCTTCGTAGCCTCCATAGTAATTATCCGTCAGTACCGAGGGCACCATATGATCCCGTCTTTGATTATCGATGAGCACGAACGGAATGCTCCGCTTCTTCAATTGGGCGACATATCGGTCCTCTTCCGGCAACGACAATAGAATCAAGCCGTCCACCCGGTCTTCGTGCATCAAATCGTGACTTTCGCGGGAACGAACATCGTTCGAGACGGAAAGCGCCAGAAAATAACCGTGCCGGGCAAGCGTGCGGTTGATTTCATTGACGACCGTCTCAAAAAAGCGATCATGCAGCGCAGTCATGATCAATCCGATGATGCGGGTATGCCCCCGGGCGAGACTTTGTGCTGCGGCATGAGGCCGGTAATCCAAAACCTCGATGGCGTCCAGCACCTTTCGCCGGTTTTTTTCCCGTACGTTGCCTGTGTTGTTTAACACCCGGGAGACGGTCACTACGGACAATCCGCAATATCTTGCCACGTCGTATATGCTTGCTTTCATGGGGTAGGCTCCTTCCGATACGCGCTACGAAAATTAAACCGCTTTAATTTTTGGAATAGGCAAATCGAATCGCCGGATGGCGGCAAGAAGCGACATCTATTTAGGAAAAATGTAACAATACTTTACTTTTGTGAGCCTATATTACCATCCTCCCCCTTCGATAGCAATGTGTTTTTTTGAATAATCCGGCCGTTCGACAGCGCCGCATCTGTCGGACCAGCCGCTATGCGGCTTAGCAATTGAGCGAAAGACGGGCTCATCATCATTTTCTTCCGCCACGAAAGCAAAAGACGCTTTTCTCTTTCACCGGATTGTTCCGCAGCATGGCCGCTTGGCGTTACAATACGGATAGAATGCAAATGCAGAAACAATGGAGGTATCGTTCCCATGGAAATTCAACTCATTCGAAACGCAACGCATTATATCGAATACGGCGGAAGAAAGCTGCTCCTAGATCCGATGCTTAGTCCAGCCGGAGCTATGCCTCCTTTTGCGAATACGCCAAATTCTTTTCCAAACCCGACCGTAAACCTTAAAGTTCCCGTAACCCATCTGCTGCAAGCCGACGCCGTCCTGCTTACCCATACCCACCCGGATCATTTCGACGCCGTCGCGGCGACGCTGCTGCCGAAGGATATCGTCTTTTTCTGCCAGCCGGAGGATGCCGGGAAGCTTCGGGAGCAGGGCTTTCGGGATGTACGGCCCGTCGAGTCGGGCATCGTGTGGGATTCCATCAGCATCGTACGCACCTCCGGTCAGCATGGCACAGGCGAGATCGGCAAGCGTATGGGGCCGGTGTCCGGCTTTGTGCTGAATGCGCCCGGCGAGCCCGTTTTTTATATTGCCGGCGATACGATCTGGTGCCCGGAGGTAGAGCAAGCCTTGGCAAAGCATACGCCTGACGTCGTCTTGCTGTTCGGAGGCAGCGCACAGTTCCTGCTTGGCGGACCGATTACGATGAACGAAGCGGATGTGGCGAAGGTCGCAAGCGCCGTACCGTACGCTCAAGTCATCGTGGCTCATATGGAGGCTCTGAACCACTGCCTGCTGCGAAGAGAAGATTTGAGAGCGTATGTTGCCGGGCTTGGTCTCTCCGAAAGAGTCCGTGTTCCGGAGGACGGAGAGTCCATCCGCTTCGATCCGTCCTTAATGCAAGTGTAACAGAGGAAGCCTTGTTTCCGGCGGACGGACACGGTACAATCGGTTTGAGCAATCTTCCATACAAGTAGGTGTATTCATGGAACTGGATCAAACCGATATTGAGATAATCCGCCTTCTCCGGCAAAATGCCCGTATCCAATGGAAGGAGATCGGGGAAAACGTATTTTTGTCGGGGCAAGCGGTCGGAAACCGGATCAAGCGGCTGGAAGATCTGGGAATCATTCAAGCCTACACCGTTCAGGTGAACGAGGAAAAAATGGGCCGCTCCGTTCTTGCCTTCATCACGGTATTTATGAAATCGACGAATCACAGCGGCTTCGAGAGCTTTCTTCAGGAACAAGAGGCGGTGATCGAAGCTTACCGGGTCAGCGGTGAAGGGTGCTATACGGTTAAAGCCGCAGTGTCCGACCCGGCCGCATTGAATGTTTTGCTGGATGCGATCCTCCAGTACGGCAACTACAAGGTCAACCTGGCTATCGGAAAAGCAAAATAGACGGAGTTGCATTGCCAGTAACGCCCCGAAATACGGGGCGCTATTTCTTTTTTCCCTGCGGAACCGCTGTACTCCGCCATCGACGGGCCTCTCCCCCGCTTCATTTTCGCCCAAACGAAAATCCTCCTCTTGCCATTAGTACGAAATCGTAGTAAGATAAACCCGTAAATTAATTCCATATCGTAGTAAACGAATATCGCAATACATAGGAGGATACAGCCGTTGATGGAGCAGATGCTGGAGCTATTTTTCAAACACGGTCTGCGGCCCATGAGCTTGATGTCGGAGGCGGCCGAGCTGGAGCAAACGCTGAACCGCTCCGAAATTTCCGCGCTCATGTTCCTCGAATATCGCGGCGAGCTGACCATGTCGGAGCTGGCCTCGGAACTGGGAGCGCCGCTCAGCACGGTGACAAGCCTGACGAAACGTCTGGTCCGCAAAGGTCTTGCCGAACGCAATCAATCCGACAAAGATCAGCGCATCATTCTGGTCAGGCTGTCCGACGAAGGCCGCAAGCTGGCAGGCCAGGCAAAAGCTATGATGGAAAACATGTTTACCCGCGTGCAGGCGGCTCTCTCCCCGGAGGAGCTGCAGCAGTTTCTGACGCTCGCGGTCAAAGTAGGCAAAGCGCTGCAGCACAAAGAAGATAAAGACAGCGTGCCGTCCGATCGTACCGTCCGGAAAATCCGGATCGACGATTAAATTTGCTTGAACCGCAGCCCCTATTTTTTTAACTAAATACTACGAAATCGTACTAATTGGAGGGATACGATGAGAATCATTCTATATACCGGTAAAGGCGGCGTCGGCAAAACGAGCGTCGCTGCGGCGACGGGCGTTACGTTTGCGGCGCAAGGGCTTCGTACGCTTGTGATGAGTACGGATGCGGCGCATAGTTTATCCGATTCGTTCGATCAGTTGCTGGGCAGCAGCCCTGTTCCCATTACCGACTGTTTATGGGGGCAAGAGGTGGACAGCTTGCGCGAAACGGAAAGGCACTGGGGCGCGGTCCAAGGCTGGTTGGCCGGTTTGATGAACTGGGCCGATCTTAGCGACGTGACGACCGAGGAAATGCTGGTGTTTCCCGGCATGGAAGAGCTGTTCAGCCTGCTGGAAATCAAACGCCATGCGGCCAGCGGCAACTATGACGTCATCGTCGTCGATTGCGCGCCGACCGGAGAGACGCTCCGGCTGCTCAGCTACCCGAATGTGCTCGGCTGGTGGATGGACAAAATTTTCCCGTACGAGCGCCGGTTAGTAAAGCTGGTGCGTCCCGTCGCCAAAATCGTCACAGGCGGGCTGGAGCTGCCCGACGATAACGTCATGAACAGCATCGAGTCGCTCGCCCGCGAGCTGGAGCTGCTGCAAAGCCTGATTCTCGATTCGGAGACGACCTCCATCCGCATGGTGCTTAATCCGGAGAAGATGGTCATCTCCGAGGCTCGAAGAGCGTTCACCTATTTGAACTTGTTCGGCTTCAATACCGATGCGGTGGTCGTAAACCGCGTCCTGCCAGAGGAAGCCGGAACCGGCTATTGGGCCGGATGGCGGGCGGCTCAAGATAAATACGAAGAAGAAATTCGCGACTGCTTCAGCCCGCTGCCGATCTTTCGCATCCCGCTGATGAAATCCGAAGTGCACGGCCTGCCGCTGCTCGCGCAAATGGGCGAAGCCGCTTTTGGCGGCCGCAATGTCTCGGAAGTGCTCCACTTGGGGAAGGTGCAGGACATTCGCAAGGAAGGCGACGTTTACTTTTTGGATCTGACGCTGCCTTTTGTCGACAAAAGCGACTTGTCGCTCAGTCAGAAAGGCGACGAGCTGACCGTCCAAGCGGGCCCTTACAAGCGCAAAGTGGTGCTGCCGCGCATCCTGCTCGGCCGTCCGATTGCCGGCGCCCGGTTTACGGAGCAGAAGCTGTCGATCCGCTTCGGTGAAAGAGAGCTGCTACAAGAACCCAAAGAGGAGGAGAACGATGAGAGCCGATAAGGTAACAAAATTGCTGGACAGCTTGTCGGAGGCGCAAGAAACGTTGATTGCCGAATGTATTCCCGCCGGGGCGCGCAGCCATTTTCTCGCTTCCCGCAGAGAAGCCCTGCTCGGTCTTCGCAGCCTGCTCGATGACGCAATCGACCGGACAAAAAAGCCGCCGGGGGCAGCCGATAAAAAATCACCATCCAGCCGTTCCCGCGGTGTGATCGACATTTCCGATTGAGCCATAGCACTAGCTTTAGAGCTTGATACGAGGAGGAATTGCCCATGCTGCTCGACCGCTATTTGCCCGTTTATCACTACCACGAAAAGCATTCGATCGACGTCCGTGCGCCGAGGGATGCGGTCTATCGTGCGATTCGCGAAGTAAAATACGGGGACGTTCCGGCGCTTCGCCTGCTGTTCGGCATTCGGATGCTTCCGGCCTGGCTGGCCGGCAAAGTGAAAACAGGAGCTTCGGGCGGCGACGAACCGTTTATAAAGCGAATGATGCGCTATGGATTCATGCTGCTGGAAGAAGCCGAAGGGCAAGAGCTCTTGGTCGGGGTAGTCGGCCCATTTTGGAGACCGGTCGGTAATGAGCCGATCCGCTTGGATTCGGTACAGGCTTTTATCGATTGTGACTCCCTTCGTCATGCGAAGGCGGTTATGAATTTCCAAGTGCGGGAGCAGCCCAACGGAATAATGACGGTCTTCACCGAGACGCGGATTCTAACGCAGGACAAGTCAGTTCGGCTGAAATTCGGGCTGTATTGGCTGCTGATCTACCCCGGCAGCGCCTTGATCCGGCGCGGCTTGCTCAGAGCGATCAAAGCCAATGCGGAAAAGGAGCGAGTTGTTTATGGCAGCCAAACTTAAATCTTATTCGGGCATGATGCTTGCTTGGACGGCGGTACTGCATACGGTAGTCGGCATTATCGTCTATTGGCAGCCTCTGGCGGATATCGCACAAAGCGGCTTCTTTAATAGTATCGATCCTCATTACGACCGGGGTTCGGCGTTCTGGTTCCTGTTATTCGGCGCCCTGCTGTTTATGCTGGCCGGACTGATCCGCTGGCTGACTCAAGTCAAAAGAATGGAAATCCCCAAATTTATCGGCGCCTACATGCTTGCGCTTTGTCTCGTCGGCGTCTTTTTCATGCCGGTGTCGGGCTTCTGGCTCGTCATTCCCCAGGCGCTTATCATGATGTGGGATTGAGCCGTGCGCCAACACGACTCCCGCACAATAGCCGCCTTTAAGGGCGGTGGCTAAGCAAAAATAAGGGTGAGTAATGAAACGACCGCTACCTTTGCCGAGGGCGGTCTATTTCTTTTTGTTTTGGTTAATTGCAATATTCTAGCATTGAATAATAGAAAAAGGGGCGATTTCTCGCCCCTCACATCAATGCGCTACCGCGTTGTAAGTCATAATCCAGATCGAGCCTGCTACGATCGTCAACAGAATAATCATGCCGAGTAGCAGCGCCATCATGTTCCAGCGTGCATTCTCGCCTTCGCGCAGGTGCATGAAGAAAACGAGCTGCACGACGAACTGAAGAATAGCCATCGCAAGAATCACGATCAGCGTCGCCGTCTTGCTCAGCATGCTGTTCATCACGATGGTAATCGGGATGATCGTCAAGATGATCGAAAGCACGAACCCGATCGTATAAGACTTCAGCGAGCCATGGGAGCCGTGCTGCTCATGCGAAGAAGCTCCATGCGAATTCCCCATCTTACATCACCCCCATCAAGTAGACGACCGTGAGGACGAAAATCCAGACGACGTCGAGAAAGTGCCAGTACAGGCTGAGATTTTCCACTTTGCGTTTGGTAACAGGAGTAATCCCGCGTTTGCGGAGCTGAAGCATGAGCCCGATCATCCAAACCAAACCAAGCGAAACGTGCAAGCCGTGCGTCCCTACCAAAGTAAAGAACGCGGATAGAAAAGCGCTGGTGGAAATCGTCGCGCCCTCGTGCACCATATGCACGAACTCCGTCACTTCCAGCGCGATGAACGCCGCGCCGAGCAGCGCCGTAACCGCGAGCCAGCCGATCAGCTGCTTCTTGTTGCCGCGATGCATCGCAAGCACCGCAATCCCGCTCGTAAAGCTGCTTGTCAGCAGGATGAACGTTTCGGCGATAATGCCCGGCATTTGAAACAGTTCCTCGGGCGTCGGTCCCGCATTCGTATTGCCGCGAAGAACGATATAGGTCGCAAACAACGTGCCGAATAAAATAACGTCCGTAATCAGAAAGAGCCAAAAGCCGAACGTCTTCAGCGACTCTTGATCGTGATGATCGTGGTCGTGAGCGTCGTGTCCGTGATTTGCCGCTGTATGTGCCATTAAGCTTTTGCCCCCCTTGCCAGTTGCTCGGTCCGCTTCACTTCATCGACCGGAATATAATAGTCGGTATCGTACGAGAACGAACGCGCCAGCATGCAGATCGCGATGCCGACAAGCGCCGGAATCGTCAGCCACATCCAGTTCCATACGAACCCAAACCCGGCCAAGAACCAGAGCGAGGACTTGATGAACGGAATCGCCGAGTTTTTCGGCATATGGATCGGCTCCAGCTTCGCATCCGGAATCGGAGCGAGCGGCTTCTCGCCTTTCTGCTTCCGCTCCCACCAGTCGTCCGTTTCCTGCACGGTCGGCGCAATAGCGAAGTTGTACATCGGCGCCGGCGAAGGAATCGTCCATTCGAGCGTGCGGCCGTCCCAGATGTCGCCAGTCGTGTCTTTCTCATGATTTTTGATGCTGTAAGCAATCTGCCATACTTGGAAAATGAATGCAATCCCCATCAGGAAGCCGCCGATCGTCGAAACGAGGTTGAGCGGTCCCCAGCCCATGTCAAAATCGTACGTATACGTACGGCGCGTCATGCCGTCCAATCCGAGGAAATATTGCGGCATGAAGCACACATAGAAGCCGATGTTCCAGAACCAGAACGCCCATTTGCCGAGACGCTCGTTCAGCTTGAAGCCGAACATTTTCGGCCACCAGTAATAAAGACCTGCAAAGTATCCGAACACTACGCCGCCGATGAGCACTTGGTGGAAGTGCGCAATCAGGAAGTAGCTGTTGTGAAATTGGAAGTCAGCCGGAGCAACCGACAGCAGCACCCCGGTCATCCCGCCGATGACGAAGCACGGAATGAACGCGACCGCCCACATCATCGGTGTAGTGAACCGGATCCGGCCGCGGAACATCGTAAACAGCCAGTTGAACACCTTGACCCCGGTCGGTATTGCGATCAGCATGGTCGTTATCGCGAAGAACGCATTGACATCCGCGCCGGAGCCCATGGTGAAGAAGTGATGGACCCACGTAAAGAACGATAGTACGCTGATCCCGATCATCGCGAATACCATCGAAGAGTAGCCGAACAGCTTTTTCCTGGAGAAGGTCGCAACCACCTCGGAGAAAATACCGAACGCCGGCACGACGACGATATACACTTCGGGGTGACCCCACATCCAGATCAAGTTGATATACATCATCGGGTTGCCGCCGCCGTCGAGCGTGAAGAAATGCGTGCCCGCAAAGCGGTCAAGGAACAGCAGGAACAACGTAACCGTCAAAATCGGGAATGCGAAAATGATCATGATACAGCTGGACAGCACCGACCAGGAAAACATCGGCATTTTCATCAGCTTCATGCCGGGCGCGCGCATTTTGAGAATCGTAACGATAAAGTTGATCCCCGTCGCCAAGCTCCCGATCCCCGAGATCTGAATGCCCCAGATGTAGAAGTTTTGACCAACGCCCGGGCTGTGGGACAGCTCGGACAGCGGCGGATATGCCAACCAGCCCGCATCCGGCGAACCGCCGATGACGAACGAAATGTTGAACAGCATGGCCCCGAAGAAGAACAGCCAGAAGCTGAGCGAGTTCAGAAAAGGAAATGCTACGTCGCGTGCGCCGATTTGCAGCGGGACGACGACATTGAACAAACCAAACATGAGCGGCATCGCCATGAATAGAATCATAATGACGCCGTGCGTCGTGAAGATGGCGTTATAGTGATCCGCCTGCAGAAATTCGACACCGGGCATTGCCAGCTGCAGCCGCATGAGCAGTGCGTCGACACCGCCGCGGAACAGCATCAGAATGGAGCAAATAATATACATGATGCCGATGCGCTTATGGTCGACGGTCGTCAGCCATTCGCGCCACAGCCAGCCCCATTTTTTGAAAAACGTAAGCACGAAGACGATGGCTACCATCGCAAGCCCGATACTTACCTGTGCCCCGAGAATTAGCGGATCCCCGGTGACGAAAAACTCCGATGCGAATTGTTTAATGGTATCCAGCATGAGTGGGCCTCTTTTCTGTTAAAAATAAATCAAGCGTTGCGTTTATTTTCCGGAGGCGCTGTGAGCCGCCCCATGTGCCCCGTGGCCTTCGCCCGCGGTTACGTCCTCCATCTTGTTGCTGCTGACTGCAGCGCCCTGTTTCCCGCCAGATTCGTTTCCGCTGCCGCCAGGTGCCGCTCCGTGTGCGCCATGAGCGCCGTGCGAGCCACCGACTGCATATTTCGTAACGATATTGTAGAACAGGTTATCCGGGAACGCCGAGAAAAACTGCTCGCCGGAGCGGCCTGGTTTGGCCAATGCGTCATAGCCGGCTTGCGTCAACGGACTTGCCGACTTTTTGACCCCTGCGGCCCACTTGTCGAACTCTTCCCGCGACGTTGCGTGTACGTCGAATTTCATGTCGTTAAAATGCTCCCCGCTGAAGTTCGCTGCGGTGCCGAAATATTTGCCTGCCTCATCGGCTTGCAGATACAAGGTCATCGCCATGCCGGACATCGTGTACATTTGTCCGCCAAGCTGCGGGATCCAGAAGGAGTTCATCGGAGCGTCCGACGTTAATTCGAACTTGATCGGCACGCCCTTCGGAATTTGCAAATAGTTCACCGTCGCAATTCCCTGCTCCGGATAAGTAAACAGCCATTTCCAATCCAACGACGTCGCTTGAACGACAATTGGCTTCTGGTCCGATTGAATCGGCTTGGAAGGCTCCAAAGCGTACGTATATTTTACCGTCACGCCGCCGAGAATAAGGATGATGACGATCGGAATCCCCCACCAGATCATCTCCAGCTTGGTGCTGTGCGCCCAATTCGGCTTGTAGGCCGCCTTGTTTCCTTTCGCGTCGCGATAGCGCCATACGATAACTGCCGTCATGGCCAGCACGGGCACCAATACGATAAGGCAAAGCACGGTCGAGATCACGATCAGGTCTCGCTGGTCTTGGGCAATCGGCCCTTTCGGGTCGAACACCATCATTTCTTGTCCGCAGCCGGTTAGCAGCGCCATCATCAGGATGAACAGCAGCGCTAGCGAAATTCGGCCGATCTTTACCGGTTTTCTCATGTCGATCCTCTCCCAAGCTCTCCGAAATGCTATGATTGTTCTGACTGTGAGCCAGATCACTCTATAGAACCACCATAACAGATTACGACAAAATGTTCGCGGCATTTAACAAATACGTCAATGTTTCGTCATTTTTCTGCAAAAAAATTTTCACGAAGCTGACAAATATTTTGCACTTGTTAAAATATGACACCCCAAATAACACCAAAAACCCCTCCGGGAGATCCCGAAGGGGCCAAAATTTGTGTGTTATGCTACTTATTTACTATCGTCTTCCGCTTTCGCTCTGGAATGAACGAGATGGATGGCCGTACGAATTACATAGATATGAACGCTGCCGACCATGAACCCGACCCCGACCATGAGGGACATGTTACGATCGCTGAAGTCATGCAGGTTAAATAAACTAAGCAGAAATCCGATCCCAAGCAGCACCCATGCTGTTGCCGTCATCAAAGCTACCAATCTGCCCACATTGCGCTCGTTCCCGGTTCCTTCGGTCAAAACCGCCGTTTTCGTCGTCATAGCGATCACTCCTAAACCATTGAAAGTGCTTTCTCTTCCAATAGTATACCACACTTTTGCGATTTTGTTCATATAAAATTCAATTTTTGATCAAATTTCAGACAAATTTTTTTTTTAGAAAAACCCGCATCGAATTACCAGCAGCGATTCGATGCGAATGTCCGCTGCCGGACATAAAATAAATCGCCCTCCCCGCCAAGAAGGCAAGCTGGAGGGCGATCGCTTTTCCCTGCAATCCGGATCACTTTTTAACGACTGCCATGCTGATCTCGTAATCGAACGTCTCGATTTGATCATGCGGAATTTCGAACGGATTGACCGGGTTTAGCGGATACGTTTCGATCCAATAGACGTCATCCGACTGATCCAGCTCGTACCCGTTCTCTTTGATCCAGTTGATGAGATCAAAATAAACCGTGTTCAGCTCTTTCCATCCTCCGCGGAAATGAGTCGTTACGTACTCCCGCTCCGGCACTTGGAACAGTTCCATCGGCTGCGCCAGAGTGGCGTGCGACTCGACCTGCACCCCGATTTTTATTTCGAAGCTGCTGATGTCGCTCCCCAGAATGCGCTGCGGGGAGAAGGTGTAGGCCACATCGCCTTGCAGCCGCATCGGATGGCCCTTCGGAATCAGACTGTCTACCTGCCTCCAGGACTTTCTCACTTCCTTGCCCATTTCGGCGTAATTCGCCACTACCGGGTGTACGGCTGCGGTAAAAGCGGGAATGCGTTTGATGGAAGCTTTCAAATCCGTGCTTTTCATGATTGGTTTCCTCCTCGAATCGTGGAATTAATAGGCTTTCACATGAAGTAACGAATCGCAGAAGGAAAACCATACAAGCTGGAGAAAAAATTTTTTTTCGCGGCTTCGGCGACACCCATCACGGGCCCGGCAAAGCCTGGAACAGCGCCTCCATCGTACGGAGCGCTTCCCGGCCGCTAACGGCAGGGGCGCTGCCCGTCCGAATGCTGCGGATGAAATCGTCGGCCACGCCGGAGCACAAGTACCCGTCGCGACGCAGGGAAAGCGCCACGGTTTCCTGTTCCGTCTTCCCGCTGCCGTAGTCAGCGAGGGTGATGCCGTCGAAGGTCTCGCCCATGACCAGCATCCCCCGCTCCCCGTAGATCACGGTCCGATGATCCTGCAGCGGGTTGCTCCAGCCGACTTGAATCGTGCCGATAGCGCCGCCGTAAAAACGCAGCGCCATCGCCGCATTGTCTTCGATGCCCGTGATAGGGCGCCGATGAGCGGAATAGACGTTCAACTCGGCGATTTCGTCGTCCAGCAGCCACCGCATCAGATCGAGCCGATGGACGCCAAGGTCGCCGATGACGCCAAATCCGGCGCTGCCGCCCTGTAGAAACCAACTCGCGGCTCCGTCTACGCTCCACGTCTCCGGACCGCCGTGCTGGAACTGCGTAGCGAACTGGATGACCGCGCCGATCCGCCCGGAAGCGATCAGCTGCTTGGCACGCCGGAACACCGGGTGTAGCCTTTGATTATGGCCGACGGCCAAGACGAGCCCGTATTGCTCCGCCGCTTCGACCATGCGGATGCAATCTTCGCGGACTATCGCCATGGGCTTCTCGACCAGCACATGCTTGCCGGAACGCAGCGCCTGAAGGCTAATCTCGGCATGCAGCGCATTCGGCGCACAGACGACGACCGCGTCGATATCGCTCGATGCGAGGAGGAATTCGTGCGAATCGTATGCCTGCGGGACACCGAACGACTCGGCGACCGTCTTCGCACGGTCCCCGTCGGGGTCGCACACGGCGGCCAGCTTCGCGTCGGGGTTATCGAGCAGCTCCGGGAGATGGCGCGTCTGCGCAATTTTGCCGCAGCCGATGACGCCGACGCGCACCGACGCATGTTCTACGTTCAGTCTCCGCTCCTTCATTTCACACCTGCCGCCGGGACCGGACCATCCGGTTCCGTCACTTTCAGAACCTGATTGGCTTTCACCTGGGTCAACTCCTGCAGTCGGCCGCTCGGCCAGCGGATCGTGATCTTGTCCGCTTGCGCCGCATCCCCAAGACCAAAGTGCAGACGCGGCTCGCTCTGGGCTCCGTGCGAATTGCCGCCGTCCCGCTCCATGACCGTCTTCACGCCTTTGACCTCGAACGTTATACGCGCTCCGACGGCTTCCCGGTTGCTCGGCGCCGTCCCCGTCAGCTCAAGCTTGATCCAATTGTGATTTGTCGTATTGGTCGTCTTATACACTTTGGGCTGGGCGCCTTGGTTCGCGAACACGAGATCCAGCACTCCACGGTTCCACAAGTCGACGGCAGCGACACCCCGGCTGTCGGAATCGAACGTAATTCCCGTTTCCTGAGCAATGTCTTTGAACGTTTTTCCGTTATTCCAGAACAGCCGTTTTTTCTCGTAACCGGACAAGCTCTTGTCGGCGAAGGCAGGCCAGTTTTTCATATCCTCGACGATTGTACCAGGGGTTGTGGCCAACGTGCCGAGGTCAAACCAGTAATCCCGTTCTTTGCCCGCCGAGATGAACCCGTTCGTGACCATTAAGCTGAAATTGCCGCTGTTATCCGCGTCGAAAAACCGCGCCCCCCACGAGAACCCCGCCAGATTGATCCCCATTTCCTCCGCGCGGTCGACGTATTGGCCTTGGGCATTCGGATGCCAAAGCTGATTGCCTTCCAAAATATACCTTGATTTGCTCACATTCGTGACATAAATCGCCAGATTGCCGTCGTGAAACACATCGGCAAAGTCCGCATTCATTCCCTTGTACGTGTCGTCTCCGATGCCTCTCGGCTGTATGATGCGTTTAAACCGTTTGCCCTCCTCGTTCAAGTAGAGCACATCCGGTCCAAAGTCGTTGGCGTTATACAGGTCGGGCCAGCCGTCGTTGTTCAAGTCTCCTGCCGCCGTCGCCAGCGTCCAGCCCCGGTCCTCCACTCCGAGCTCGTCGGCTACATCGGTGAACGTGCCGTCCCCGTTGTTGCGAAGCATCACGTTTTTGCCGCCGTTTCGCGCCTTCTCGAAATCGTTGTGCATGATTTTCGTCGTCGTGAGATGGAATAAATTGTTTTTCTCGTGAAAATAGCCTCCTAAATAGATGTCCAGAAGACCGTCGCGATTATAATCCAGCGAGATGGCTTTGGCGTAGTTTCCAATATAGTTGCTGACGCCGCTCTTCTCGGATACGTCCGTAAACGTGCCATCCCCGTTATTATGGAACAGTTGGCTCGGTCCGCCCCACTTGCCGATGAAAAGGCTCGGATGCCCGCTGTTGTCGTAATCGATCCACAGCGCCGTCTCGGAGACGGCTTCCCGGTTCACGTCCGCAAGCCCCAGCTTGGGCGCTACGTCGGTAAACGTGCCGTCCCCGTTATTATGGTAAAGAGCGTTCATGCTGTTCGCCTTGGAGCTGATGAAGTACAGATCCATAAGACCGTCTCCGTCGTAATCGCCGACGGCTACGCCCGCGCCTGTCGATTGCAGCCAGGGCATGATGTTGTCCCCTTTGGAATCGAACTGCGCCTTCTCGTGCTTAAATTTGATGCCCGCTTGCTCCGTGACGTCCGCATAGGAGATGCCGTATTCGGTGCTGCGGCCCCCCGTTCCGGCAGAGCAGCCGGCCATTAGAACAAGACCCGCACTTAAAATGCTCACTACCCGGATTATCGATTTCATCGCATGGTCTCTCCCCTTGTTAACTTTCGTTTGCCAGACGCCGGCGGACGCCATCCAGCCAGTCGATATAAAAACGAACACCCGCCCCGCCGTCCAGCAGCTCCTGTCTGACCTGGTGCACCGACCGGACATATCCGTGAATCGTATCCGCCGCCTCGGACGCAATGCCTTCCAATTTCGCCGCAAACCCCGGGGTCTGCAGCCTTCTGGCCTCCCAGCCGAACGCAAGCCCCTGCCGAAAGGCGGGACGCAGCTCCGCAGGCATCGAAGAGCGCAGCTCCAGCGCCCGGAGCGGATCGTCGAACAGGCTGTAAGCGACGGCCAGCCCGACTCCGCTCATCGTGTCGCCGTGACGCTCGGGCGGCAGACGCTGCACGTCTTGCACCACCCGCAGCAGGTTGAATTCGTGCAGAAACCACAGGCACCGGCCGAGCCCTTGATAGCAAACCCGCTGCCCGAACGGTCCGAATTCCGCAAAGCGCGCAACGATCCCCGGATTTGTCCCGAAGCGGAACAGCCCGGTGCGGAACCCGACCCCGTCAAACACGATAGGGCCATAGAGCGGGCTTAGATTGCGCAGAAAACGCTCGTAGCCCGTTTGGCGAAAGCCGTAGCGCATCGACAGCCACCAGCCGAGCCCCACGTAATATTGGTACAAATAGCCCGGCGCTACCGCGTTCATGGCTTGTTCGAGCCGCATGCGTTCGGAGCGGATAAACAGCGTCCGGGCTCCGAGCCCCATGCCGAGCCCCTCATACGCGAAGCCCCGGTAAAACTCGTCGAAACGTCCGTCCAGTTCCTGCCGAACCGCCTCGGGCTCCAGCCGGCGGCTGTTTAGCACGCTGTTGTAGCCGTACAGGAAGGCGGTCAATATCGATTGAAATCGGTCGACGAAAAACGGATCGACGCTTTGAAGCGGCCGTACTTTCCGCGCGACGGACGCATAATTTTGCCGTAGCCATTGTACCCGCATCCTAGTCTCCTTTGGATTCGACAAACCGGACGATGTCCTCCAGCGTGCGAATTTGCGTCAGCTCCTGCTCCTCCAGGCGGGTCCCGAATTCGCGCTCCAAGTGCACGGCCAGCTCAAGCGCCGTCAGCGAATCGACCCCAAGCTCGGGCAGCGGCGAAGTTAAGTAAACGTCGTAATCCTGGTCTTCACCGAGCTCTCCTTCTCCGGCAATTTCAAATGCCAGCTCGACCAAGCGTCTCTTCAAAGCTTCCTGATTCCGTTCCATCCCTCGACAGCTCCTTTGTCAATATAATCCCCCGTCCGCCACCAGCACGGAACCGGTCATGTACGAAGCGGAATCCGACAAGAGGAACAGGACCGCCTCGGCGATTTCTTCGGGCCGGCCGAGCCTCCTGAGCGGAATGCCCCTCGTCAGTTTTTTCTTCCTGTCATGCTGCAGATGGCCGAGCATGCCGGTTTCCACATAGCCCGGGGCGATGGCGTTCACCCGTACTCCGAGCGGTCCGGCCTCGCGCGCCAGCGCCTTCGTAAATCCGATGACGCCTGCTTTCGCCGCCGAATAGTTCGTCTGCCCGGCCGTGCCGCTGATGCCCGCAACGGACGCGACGTTAACCATGCTGCCCCGAGAGCGGGCCAATGAAGGAATCGCCGCTTTGGCAACCGGGAATAAAGCGGACAAATTCACCTGCAGCACGTCCTGCCAATGCCGTTCCGGCATCGTGTAAAGCGGTCCGTCGAGAACGATGCCCGCGTTATTCACCACGCAATGAATTTCCGGCTCGCGGAAAAGGAGGTCTGTCAGCCGTTCTAAGCCGGATGAAGCCGCAAAGTCCGCTTGTACTGCCGTGACGACGTTCGGACCGCCGCATTCCCGCACCAGCGTCTCCGCCGCTTCGGCATGGCGCGAATACGTAAACAAGACGGAGGCGCCTGCTGCGGCCAGCCCCCGGACAACGGCCGCTCCGATGCCTTGCGAGCCTCCGGTGACGACAGCCCGTTTGTTGGAAAAATCCCATTGTGCCTGGCTCATTCCTTCCCCCCGTATTCCTCTTTCAAATCTATGGTTTTGAAAACGCAAGCCGCATGAAACCCTCCGTACGCGGGAACCGCTTTGACGGCGGTGCGAATGTCCCGCTTCTCCCAAGCCGCCGCCACGGGGAGCTCGATTTTCGCTCCGGACTCTTCGTAATGAAGCGTCGGCGGGACGAGACCTTCCTTCATGCAGCGCAGCATTAACAGCATTTCCAGCATGGCGCTTGCTCCCAGCGTATGGCCGAGATAGCCTTTGAACGCCGTCACAAGCGGCGTTGCCATCGACAGCTGCGCGAACGACCGGCGAATTTCAGCGGCCTCATACCGGTCCCAAAGCGGACTCCCGGCTCCGTGCGGCACCAGCAGATCGGCCCCGGCCCCGCCCCACCGGGCGACGGCATCGGCAATGACGGATGAGTAAGTATGCCGGCTGACGTCTGGCAGCGTAAGGCTCCAGTTGTCCTGGCCGAAGCTGCCCCCGGCGTATTCACAAACCGCATCGGCCCCCCTCCGTGCGGCGCGGTCTGCGGACTCCAGCACGAGCGCTCCCGCTCCGTCTCCGAGGATCGAGCCGTCGCGTTTGCGGTCGAACGGGCGAAGCTCGTGTTTCTTGGACAGTGCGCCCTTATCCTGAAGCCATAAATATTCGGTGACATGCGCATAATCCGAGCAGGCGACGATAACGACGTCCGTGCTGCCGGAGGCGAGCAATTGCCTTCCAAGCTCAAGCGCGTACAATCCGGAAGCGCAGGCGTTGTTCACCGTGTACGTCAACCCGTTCACGCCGAACAGCCGGGCCAGATAAAACAAATAGGGGAACGTTTGAATATGGAAAAACGAGTCCTGAAAGTGCCGGAACGAAGGCAGCGCCTCGTCCGGTCCGGACGGTACGATCCCACCGCTGCGCAGCAGGCGGTCGACCAAGAACACGGTGCCCAAATTTTCGTGACCGATCACAAGCGAGAGGTTCATGCCTTCCCGTCCTGCGGAATCCGGATCAAGCCCGGCGGACCGCAGCGCTTCCCGGATCGTGACAATAAGGAGAGCCAGATCGACGTCGCCGGATAGCCCCCATTCGGCCATCGCCTGCCGCTCGGACTCGGTCAGCCGGGCACGCAGTTCGCCCGCGTCGATGCCGTACACCGGATAACGGACGCTCCCGCCGACGCCCGTCTCATATGTTCGCGAAGTGACCGGCGAGCGCTGGTGAAGCACCGCCTCCCATATCTGGTCTTCTCCGAAGCCGGACGAGGCGGCCAGTCCGGTCCCTGTCACTACCGCACGAAAGGGCGGCGTCCGGCGAGCGTCTCCTTTCCTTGCCTCCTGCCCGCTCAACGCCAACCACCGTCCGCATGCGGAAGCAGCGTGATCCGGACATCGTTTCCGGATTCGTCCGACGTTGCGATCACGGCTTCCCCACAGCCTTCCTGGCTGATCCGGTGCACGGCGGAGACGATGGCAAGCGGCACCTCGGACGCTGCCGTAGCCGCAAGCGGGTGCCGATGCTCTGCCTCCGGCGCCGCTTCCGAACGAAGCGCAATTCCCGCTTCGGCATCATCGGCCGCCGGACCCAGGAGCAAAGCGGCAACCGATTCGCGCTCGTACGCGCACGGAAGCGTCCTCTGCCCGAAGGGCGGCGGTGGCAGTAAATGGACCACGCACACGATGGCCCGATCAGCCAGACCGAGACGGAGCAGATCGGCCGCATACCCGAGCGCCTTCAAGCCGGTGTGCGGGCCGCTGGAGATCGTCACGTTCACCCCGGCGATGCGGAAATAAGAAGAAAGATGCCCGCCGATTACATTCAGCACCGTTTCCGGGAACAAAGCCGGATTCGTCCCGATGATGCCGTAGCGCTTCGCTTCCGCATCCATCGCCAGAATCGCCTCCAGATTGGTGTAGTCGGCTCCGATGACGATCGCCGTCCGCACAGGGTCCGGCTCCGGCTGTCCGGATAACGCCTCGTGAACGGCGAGACAGGCCAACTGGGACGATCTGGACCACTTCTTCATCCGCTTCAGCCGGGCGTCTCCGCTGTCCGGTATAAGGGCAGCGTGTTTCGTATCGCCTCCCGTTTCGATTGCGGATGGCGGGCTGTCCGCAAATGCCGCGCCGAAGCCTGCCTTCGTTATGGCTCCGACGCCGAGAACCTGAACCTGCACATCGTTCGTCATGATGAGGCTTTCCCTCCTTTCGGACCGGCCAATACAATGGACGAATTGATTCCCCCGAAGGCGTAGGAATTGGACAGAACGGCCTCTACGGGCCCGGACCAGACACTGCGGTTCAAGCGGACGCTGTCATGCGTGCATAACGGATCGATGTCCTCCGTATGCAGCGTCGGCGGGAACAGGCCCGTTTCGATCGCCTTCACCGCCATCACGGCTTCGATAGCGCTCGCCGCCCCCAGCGTATGGCCGATATGGCCTTTGATCGAATTGACAGTCACCGTCCGGCCGCTGCCGGCAAACACCTCCCCGATCGCTTTCGTTTCCATCTGATCGTTCGCGATCGTGCCTGTACCGTGGGCGCTCACATGGCTGATATCGCCCGGCGTAAGACCGGACATGGCAAGCGCCTGCCGCATCGCGCGAACCGCCCCCTTGGCGGACGGATCGGGCTGCGTGATATGGTGCGCGTCGCAGCACAATCCGTAGCCGAGCAGCGTCGCCTTGACCTGCGCCCGGCGTTTTTCCGCGTGCTCCCGCGTCTCCAGCACAAGGACGCCGGCGCCTTCGCCAAGAATAAGCCCCTGCCGCTTCCGGTCGAACGGCCGGCACACGTCCGGCGACATCGCCCGCAGGCTTGCGAAGCCGGTAAACGCCACCCAAGAGAGCGAGTCGACTCCACTCGCGATCATGATGTCCGCCCGCCCCAGCCGCAGCTCTTCCATACATCTGGCGATGGCAAAATTGCCGGCCGAGCACGCGTTCGTGAACGTCCACCGGGGTCCGGACAAACGAAGCAGGCTAGTTAAGTGAGCGGCAATCGTATGCGGTCCTCCGGGCGTATCGAGCGGGTCCCCGCTCAATGTTTTTTCGAGAGGCTCAATCTCCCCCATCGTCGTTCCGACGCACAGGCCGACCCGGTAAGCGGACAGCCCGTCGGGAGCAAGCCCGGCGTCCTGCAGCGCCTCCTCCACGGCCGGCGTTACGATCCCCGTCGTTCTGCCCATGCCGGACACCTGGTCTTGAAAATACGCGGACGGCTGCATCCGTTTGATTTCGCACGCTCGCTTGTGGTTATGGCCGCTCACGTCGAACACGCCGACCGTACCGATGCCGCACACGCCTTGAAGCAGACCTCTCCAGAACGTCTCCGTGCCGAAGCCGATGGACGTATGCACTCCCATTCCGCTGACGACTACTTCCTTCATTTCCATCCACCTTTGCCGTTTACTTGTTCCAAATGACGCTGAAGTCGGTCATATCGGGCGCCGGACGTTGAAACTGCTCCATGCCCCGTTCCTTCGCGACGATTTGCTCCGCCTGCCCGTTACCGGCCTGAACGCGCTGCTTGAGTTCCTCATGCTCCGGAAATCGCTTCAGTCCGTCCTTCCAGACCTGCATGCCTTCTTTCACGTCGCCTTTCTTGACCAGCGCGTCGCCGAGCGCCGTGTAGGCTTTCGGCCACAGCACGGGGGAACGGTCAGCGAAGCTGTGCGCCACCGCAACGCAGAACGCTAAATCCTGAATCGATTTGTCGATCCGCTGCAGTCCGACAGGCCAGTACAGGTTATTCACTCCGCGGGCGTAATGAGCCATCCAATCGTACGGATTGTCTTCGAGCACCTTATCCAGCACTTCGATGGACAAGTATGACAATTGTCCGAGCGATGCCGTTCCGATCGTCGGCTCCTGCAGCCGGTCGACGAGCGACATCGCCTTTTGCAGGCGCACCTGCGGCAGGTCCGCCTCCTTCAGCCCGTCCATGAATTGAACGAAAGCTTCGCCTTGGCCCGCTGCCGCCATTTCGCGCCGGAGCGGTGTGCTGTAGGCCAAATTTCGCGGAACGAGCCTTACGGCTTCCTGCAAATACCGGATTCGCTCGTCCCGTTTGCCGTCGCCTGCCTTGGACAGCGAAAGAGCGTAGGCATAAGCCCGGTCGGCCGCTTCTTCGCTCGTGAGCGGCAGGGCGGGCGGCTCCGGCTTCTCCCCGAGCGCTTTCGCATTCCGGTATGACTTCTCTTCCTTGCTGAAATCCAATTGATACGACGTCCATGGAACGTCGGACGACACGGGCGGCAGCTTGTAAGGGCTTGTCCAGGTCATATAAGCCCACAAAGCCGCGAGAATGACGATTATCAAAGCTGCCGTCAAGACGATTGACTTTTTCATCCGAGACTCCCCTCCCTGCTTCCCGTTTTTTTCCAATGCATGCTTTTAAACCGGGAAGGCGGCATGCCGACCTTTTTTTGAAACATGCGGCCGAAATGCGTCAAATCCCCGTACCCGACCGCATAGCACACATTGGTCACCGATTCGTCGGTCAGCAGCATTCGTTTGGCCAAATCGATGCGCTCCCGAATAAGAAATTCCCGGAAGGTGATGCCGAATTGCTTCTTGAACATTTTCGAAAAATGCCATTTGCACACGTAGTTTTGCTTCGCTACCTCCTCCAAAGAAAGCTCGCTGTTTTCCAGATTATCCTGGATGTATTGAATCGATTTGTTCCAGTCGATCTCGTGCGTGCCGGCAGACGACGGTTGGAGAGGCCGGTTCGAATCCAGCGAGAGCGACGCCAAATAGAACAGAAAAAAACGGATCAGCAGCTTGGCCTGCTTATCGACGTGCGTAATTACATATTGCGGAACGCCGGACGGAAGCGCGCCCCCGTCCCCTTCCGGCGGCGGCTCGGTCCGGGAAGTCATCGTAAACAAAGCCCCGCACCCTTCCTGCACGCTGGCGCTTACCTCTTCCCAATGCGTCGCGCATCGAATAGGAACGTATTCCTGCATTTCCTCGATCTCGTGCCCGACAATCGTGCCTGAACCTTTTTCGTGATCGACATCCCATAAAACAATCAATCGATTCCCTCCTGCCCATGGAATAGTTGTGTTGCCGTCCTACCGTTTATGATAGGCGTTTCGTGCGCTGGCAACTCGGCTTTTCTTATCACGGAGTCGGCTTTAATAGGGAAGGAATCGGCTTTTTTCGCCATGTGGAAAATCATGCGTTCGAACCGTGGGGCGACGAACGTTTGAGGGAAAGGGAGGCCCGAAAAAAAAGACATCCTCTCGGATGTCTTAAACCCAGCCCTTAATCATCACGCCCCGGACCTGAGCCCCTGCGTTGACTTCCGCCCGCGCCTTGCGGAACCCTGCGGCCTGCATCAGCTGCCGCCAGTCCTCGGCGGTCCGGAAGCCGAAGCAAGGCGGGGCCTCCGGCCATGGCTGCACGTTGCCGAACCCCGGCAGCAAGGAGAAAACGAACTCCTGATGAAGCCGGCTGGCGTAATCGGCTCTCACGCATTCCGAGACCACAAGGCAGCCGCCCTCGGACAGCAGCTCTCGCAGCATAGCCAGCGTATCCCGAACGGACTCGGCGCAATGAATGACGTTAACCGCATAGATGAAATCGAACGAACAGGCGGACACGCCTTGAATGCGGTTGATGTCGATTTTACGGGACTGGATTGCCACGCGGGGATAGTCCGCAGCCAACATTCCCTTCGCTTTACCGGCCAGAAGGGGGCTGACATCGGACAGCAAATACGTGTCGATCTCCTGGGAGCGCAGCTGGCATTCGGCGAGCAGCGCCCGCGCTGCCGACCCGTATCCCACGCCAACCTCCAGCACTTTGGCTTTCCGGCTATCCGGCATTTCGTCGGCCAGCGATTCGGCCGCCCATTGATTGTGAACCGCGTACAAGTCGTGGCCGTTGTTGAAATAGAGCTCCCAAAGGGAGGAGCCCTGCGAACCAAACATCACATGAAGCGGATCGGCTTTGCCTTGGACGATGGCGGGCCACCACGAAATGACGTAGTCGATAAGCCTCATCGACGGTTCGATGTTTAAATTCAAGCCCGCTGCCTGGGCCGGACGATACCAAGCCTCCGGACGGACTTCCATATAATCCCCTTGCGCCGAAACGTTCAATGCTTGCTGCTGGACCAGAAAAGCCAGCACCCACCGCACATGCGGACGGTACTGCGGTAAGCAGCCGAGCCGCTGCACGGCTTCCTCTTCCGAAAAGCCGCTGCGAATCGGAACGCCGGCTGTCCTCAGCGCGCGAAGCAGCGAAAATGCCGTATAATCCGAGACGTAATCATAGGCCGCGTGGTATGCTTCGTTGAACAGAGTGGTGCTGCCGTTCGTCGTATTCACCTCGCATCGCCTCATGACGCATCAACGATCTTCTTCTTCTCGACATTGTAATCGATATACAAAAACAGCACGCAGCCTTTTTCCGTCGTCACTTCGTGGCTCTCGCCAAGGCCCGCCGTGAGAAAGTCGCCTTCCCGCATAATTTCCGTCTCGTTTAAGATCATCTCGCCCTCCAGCAGCATCGCAATTTCCCGCTGCGGATGATCGTGCATCGGGATGACGCTGCCCGGCTTCATTTTGAGCAGAAACACTCTGCGCTCCAGTTCAGGATCGTCCCACAGATAACACATTTCGGTATTTTCGTAGACGCCGGGACTCCATACCATTTTTTCCTTCGGAATGATCACATGTTTGCTCTCCATCGGCTCTGCTCCTTTTTGGACAATATCAGCATGCGGGGACTGTCCGCCTTCAACGGGGAGAAATCGAACCCCCCGAATACATCGGTCACCTGCAAACCGGCGTTTCGCGTCATCGCGATTAATTCGGTGGCGGCATACAGCCGCACATTAAGCACCGTTCCCTTTTTCTCGCTGCCCTCGAACCAGAAGATCCGTTCGGTCCAGCGTCCGGATACGCTGTCGAATTGCCGTTCTGAGAACACCGGGCGCCCGTTCATCTCGTTCCATGTATTGCGGAGGCCCTGCAGCTTGTAATCCCGGTTCTCCGTCTCCTGCAGAAACGAACCGCCGGGCTTCAGCGCCAATCGCACGCGATTCAATATGCGACGGTCGCCTTCTTCGTCGGCAATATAACCGAAAGCCGTGCCTACGTTAAGGACCGCATCGAATTCCTCGTCGAAGTCGAGGTCGCGCATATCGCCGTGCAAGAACTTTATGTCGGCTCCGGCCTCTGCCGCCCTGCGCCGGGCAGCCTCCAGCAGCTCGGGGGAACCGTCGTAGCCGGTCACCCGGTAGCCCATCTTCGCTAGCGGAACCGCAATTCTTCCTTGCCCGCACCCCAAATCGAGGATCGACGCGGCCGGCGGCAGGGCCAGCAGCTCCAAGATGCGCTGGATCTCAAACCGGGTTCGCTCAGGGGAAAGAATGACTTCGGAAAAGGTCAAATAGTCCGATCCGAAAAATGCATGCCACACTTCTTCACTCAATCTTATTCCCTTCCTTTCCTTCGCCGTTTTCCATCCTCGGCCGAATCAGCTTGCCCGAGGAAGTTTTTGGCAGGGCAGATTTGATTTCGATCGCATCCGGCCACAGCCTCGCATCCCGCTTTGCCCGCAAAATGCGCCGGTACACGTCGCTGCGTTCCAAGCCCGGCTCCGTCACCAGCCAGGCGACCGCCCGCATCCCGTGCGCGTCCCGGCGGCCGAACACCAAAGCTTCCGTAACGCCTTCGATGCCCAGCAGAAACGACTCGATCTCGGCCGGATGAACGTTCACGCCCCCGCGGATAATGAGATCGTCGGCGCGACCGTGCACGTAGAGCATACCGCCGTGGACGGAAGCCAGATCGGACGTGTGCAGCCAGCCATCCTGCAGCTTGCGGCGGGTGGCCGGCTCGTCTCCGTAATAGCCCAGCATCACGTTCGGGCCCGATACCCAGAGCTCGCCCCGTTCGCCTTCCGGCAGCGGTTCTCCGCCGCTGCCGGCGATCTTCACCTTCACTTGGCGCAGCGGCCGGCCGACACAACGCAGCGAATCCGCCTGGCGGATGTCCGGCTGGCAGCTGACGCGCGGAGAAGCTTCGGTCAGCCCGTAGGCGTTGCCTACGGCAGCGGAAGGAAAGGCCGGGGCGATACGTTCGTAGTGGGAGGACAGCAGCAGTTCTCCGCTGAGCATGATGCTGCGCAGCGACGTCACGTCGTACCGGTCGGCAAAATGCGTGAAAGCGGAGGCGACCGTCGGCGTCGTGCACAGCACCGTTGGCCGCTGCTCCTCGATATCGCGGATGACCCGCAACGGCGAAACGTCATGCGGCTTGACGGCAATGGAGCAGCCGCAGTACAGCGCAGGCAGCAGTTCTCCCGTTATGGCGGAAGCATGGGTGAGCGGGCGCACCAGCATCAGACGGTCCTCCGGACGGAGGCCGAAGTAGCCGAGAATGTCCGTCACATTGCTCCACAGGTTGCGGTACGTGAGCATAACCCCCTTCGGAAACCCTCCCGTACCCGAGGTATACAAAATAAGCGCTACGCCGCTCGGCACACTGCCCTGTCGGTAAGGCGGCGTCTCCAGGACCCGGGACAGTGCAATGCGCCCGTCCGTCTCCAACTGCTCTTGGTCGAGAACCAGAAGCGGACGCACTTCTTTCAGCACTCGCGCCGTCAGTTCGGGACTGCGGAACGGATCGACCGGCACGACCGGGACCCCTTCGCGGAGTGCAGCAAGCAGCACGGGCACCGCCCGCCACCCGAGGAGCACATTCAGCGCCACACATCCGCCCCGTCCGGTCGTGCAGCCTAGCTTGCGAAGTGCGCGGGCATTCCAGTCGATCATTTCGTGCAACCGTTCGTAGGTTTCCTCCCCGTCGTCGGCGTGCACAAAACATACCCCCCGGCGCTGCGCAAGAACGTTCATAAACCCGTACGTATCGAGGTCCGGCAAACTCATGTTACCCCCGATGAATGATTTGATCGAAAAATTTGGCTTCTCTGAATTCAAACAGCGACTCTTTCGTCTCGACTACCCGCGCTGCGGGGTTCAGCTTGCGGCGAGCCTTCTCCCCTTTGCGGTTCAGCAGGTAACTGTAATTCAGCGTAATTTTTTCGACGCTTGCGCGCGCGTAGTGCGTAACGATCGCCCGGCGGAACGAATCCCGGGAATGATTATCCGACGACCCGTGCAAAAGGTTACCGTTAAAAATAACGACGTCTCCGATGTCGTTGGCGAGCTCCTTCTGCTCGAAGCCTTCGGGCACCTGAATGCGTTTGCCGTAAACGTTCACCTTCTCATGAACGGACTCCGGCGAAACGATGTCGAAAACGTGGGAGCCCGGGACGACCCGCAAACCGCCGTTCCGCTCGTCGGATACGTCCAGACTGACCCAAATGGCGTAAGTCGTATCCGGGTAAGCGCCGATGCTGTAGTTATCCTGGTGCAGAGGCAGCCCTTTGGCGCCCGGCGCTTTGAAATAATAGCTCGTTTGGCAGGCCAGCATCTCCTCGCCGGTCAACGCTTCGAGCGCGTCCATCACCCGGTCGTCCAAAATAAACCGGGTAATGATTTCATTGCCGCGGTGATAGTCCCGGAGCCGGGGATACAAGCTGTCGAACGGGCGGTTGGCCACCTGCACGATTTTCCCGTCCGCCATTAGCTCCATCCATACCTTGTGGTAAGCTTCGTTCAGCGCGCTTACGGCTTCCTCGGAAAAAAAGCGCTTGAGCACGAGATACCCTTCCTTCTCGAAAAACGCCTTCTCCGCTTGCCCAATCGTTTGCTGCTCCATGTTCGTCATCTCCTCAGCACATCATATCGTGATCGACGTACGGTTTGCCGTTCATTTCGCTAAGCATATGGATCGCCACGCGAGCGCCGTCTCCCGCCGTAACGGCCACGTGCATGCTCACGCCGGTGCACAACCCTGCGGCCCAAATACCGGGGACGTTCGTTCTCCCTTCGGCGTCCACCTTAATATAGCTTCGGCCTTCGCCGGATTTCAGCTCGACGCCGGCCTGTTCGGCAAGCTCCCGGCCCGGACCGGATGCGATCAGCACGTACGACGCTTCATACACTTCTTCTTCCGTCACGACACAAAACCCCGTATCCGTCGGTTCGATAGCGATGGCCTCGGCGGTGACGAGCTGCGCCCCGCATTTTTGGGCCTGCAGCTTGCCCGTTTCGTACAGGTCGAACCCCGTCACCCCCATAACGGCATAATGATTGCCTACCCATGCCTTGCTTGTGCCGCTTCGGTCGTTATCCAGCAGCACCGTCTTCTTGCCCGCCCGACCGGCGAAAATCCCGGCGCTTGCCCCGGCGGGACCGGCGCCGATAATCACGATGTCAACTACCATCCCGGTTCACTCCTTCCCTTTGCATCAAATTCGGCATTTGTCGTGCATGGTTCTATCGTACAGCCGAAGCGCACCTCCCGACTCGACTAAGCTTGCGCCGTTTTCGGTTTTATTTGTCAGCGTGCGCTCCCGCGAAAGAAGACCGCCGAGCATGCAGGACGGCGCCTGCGGTGACCGCAATTCAAGAACGTAGGGCGGGGACGGCGTACTCGTACTTCTCCCGCACGACAAGCGGCTTTTCGTCCAGCAGAAGCACTTCCCGAGGGAGCGCATGGCTTAGAAAAAGCACCGGGCTCATCGTCAAGCCGTAAGCGCCCGAAGCCAAAATGCCGATCAAATCGCCCGGTTCCAAAGGCGGCAATGTCACCCGGTCGCCAAGCGTATCGCCGGGGGTACAGAGCGGTCCGGCAATGGCGTATTCCCGGGCCTCGCCAGATTCCCGCGTCCAGGCCCGGACCGGAAAGTTGCGCCGCATCAAGCTTCCCGAGCCGCCGGCCGCCGCATGGTGATTCGTACCGCCGTCCGTGACGGCGAACCATTTGCCCTGCGACTGCTTCGTATACAGCACGCGGGTCAAATACGTGCCCGACTCGGCGACGACATACCTTCCCGTTTCCATCAGCAGCCGGATACCGGGATGCTTTCGGGCGAACATTTCGAGGAGGCCGTGTGATTTGCGGCTGAGCTCAGGCAGGTCCAGCGGAGCTTCGCCTTCGTAGTATGGCACGCCGAAGCCACCGCCAAGTCCGATATAATCGAGCTCCAACGCATGCTCGGCCATCGTGCGTTCGGCAAAGCCGAGAATGTATGCCATATTGGCGGCCACCGTCTCGGCGCTCAAAATCCGTGTGCCGTAATACGCATGAAGACCGGCCAACCGCAAAAACGGAGACGATTCGATGAGGCGTACGGCGTCGGCAACCTGTTCCTCGTCGATGCCGAACTGGCGGGCGGCCCCGCCCATCTTCAGACGAGCCCCATGGATCGCCATCTTGGGGTTGAAGCGGACCCCGACGTCGGCCCGTATCCCTTTCCGCCCGGCAAGACGGTTCAACAGTTCAAGCTCTTGAAGCGATTCGGCCACGATGTACCGAACGCCCAGCGTTAGCAGACGATTGAGCTCGGCTTCGGTTTTCCCCGGACCGACGTACAGAATACGGCGCGGATCTGCTCCCGCCGCCAAGGCGATGTCCAGCTCCAGCGGCGAGCACAGCTCCAGATTCGCGCCGGCCTCGTAAATATGCCGCACAACCGTAGTGTTCGGGTTCGCTTTAATCGAGTAAAATAGCGATATCGACGGATGGAGATGACGGCGGAGCGCATCCAGCCGTTCCCGGATCACGCCGAAATCGTAGACATACAGCGGCGTACCGAACCGCTCCGCACATTCGTGGAGCCGATCGCCGCGCTCCGAAGATACGAACATAGCCCATTCCCCCTTATCTTTCTAATGAAGTGACTGGCCGGAAAGCTGTACCCCCGCAATCGTCTGAAGCCGCTTGCAACATTGCTCGTACCAGTGCAGACATTCGTCCCTGGAATCTCCGATCATCGCCGCGTACAGCCTGCCCGGTCCGCCCATCTCCCCGCTCATGCCGGCAGGCGCAAACGCGCAGACGAAGATGCCCCGGCCGCGACGTTTCGTGTAAAGCGCCTCTCCCAGCGCATCGCGCAGGAAGGCGAACGGAAACGGTGCGACGCTTGTGAACGGCACGGCGCGGATCAACGCATACCGGCCTTCGGGAACGTGCTCGCTCAGCACGCGCGTGTGATACGTGGACATATTCAATCTCGCGTTGATTTCTACGCACGGGTAGAGCGTTCCGTCCGACCCGACCATCGCGTCCACGCCGACGACGCCGTAATACCCGTCATACGCCAGCTCCCGGCCGATGCTCGCTGCCGTGTCGGCCAGCTCGCGCTCCGCTTCTGGCGGCAGCGTATGCGGATGCAGATGTCCCTGATGAACCCCTCCGCGCACCAGGGCGGTCAGCACGCCGAGCATTTCCGTCTGTCCGTTTTTCCCCACCAAAAACTGGTAATTTACATCGGCGCTTTTGGAAATCCACTGTTCGACAATGAATTCCGCGCGGGCGTAGCCCCGCTTGTCCGCCGCTTGACGGAGCATGCGGAGCACTTGCCGGCAGCGGGCTTCGTTCTCCAGCAGCAGGATGCCCTTGCCCGACACGCCCATCGCATCCTTGAGCACGAGGGGCGTCCGGAGCAGCAGAGGCTCAAGCTCGCGCAGCACCCGTTCCAGTTCGTCCACCGATAGTGCAATGCGGCCTTCCGTCTGCCTTATGCCCAGGCGCGAGCAGAGCCGGCGCGAGTACACCTTGCTGTTGACGCGCCGGGCAACGGCAGAAAGCGGAGCGGCAAGCGGAAGTCCAGACTTCCGCGCCAGCTCTTCCTCCAGTGGCGAGACGCCATGCGGCATTAGCCTGCCGGACGAGGCCTTCGTCCATGCGCGGATCGTCTCGAGAGCCGAAGCGTTTTCCAGCAGCGAACGTGTAAGCGACAGCTCCTCTTCTCCGCCGGCCGTGACGAAAGACGGCGTCTTCCAACCCAGCTCTGCCAAATAAGCGAGAAAATCCGGGTCCGGCGCCTGCTTCAGCAGCACCAGGTCTTCGGGGGCGGCGAGCAGCAGCGCAAGCTCCGACAAGCTGTTGTTCAACGCTTCCGAAGCGCGTCCGGGCAGGCCCGGAATTCCTAGGACATCAGCCCGCTTCCAATCGCGCTCCACTTCAAAATTGCCGAGCCATGCCCAGCTTGCGCCGGCCGGCCCCCATCCGCAAGCGCGGGCAAGCTTCGTCCGGAATGTCTCCATCGCTTGTTTCCTCCTTTCGAGTAACCGTTTTATCCGCAGTATAAAGACAGCTAGCCCTGAAGTCTTGCCGAAGGAACCCGCTGAACCAAAATGCAGCCGACTCCCCTCGCAGGCTCGGCCATGTGAAGCAGCGCAAAGCCGGTCGCGCCGGAAGCACGGAACGAGGCGAGCCCGTAATATGGGGCCGCCGTCGCCAGGTTCCGGTTGTCCGGCTCGCAAAGGACGCGCTCGTACCGTCGGCGCAATCGGTCGACATAGCCCGGGGCCACGGCCTGCGTCAAAATCGTCGTCTCGGCCGCATCGACGCCGCACGTCCGCAGCGTATCGTCCATCAGCTCGCAGGCGTCCTCCGCCAGCTCCGATACGGTCAAGCCGCCAGAGGGAAGCTCGTCGCGCTGCGCGATGCCGTAGGCGGCCACCCGCAGCTCCCCAGCATGGGGGGACAGTTGGAAAGCTGCGATGGCATCCGCTCTTATATATGCGGAAGCGAAATCTGGCTCTTGCGGATCGGCCGCCTGCTCCAAGCAAGCGACCCATACGCACCGACGTACCGCTTCCGCCCAGTCGACCGCCATAATCGAGCCGAGTGGCCCGGCGTCGGCGATAGAGAACGTCAAAGCGCTGTTCAATTGCAGCGCCTTCTGCATGGACAAGGCGGCATTGATCTTATCCGTCAGCGGGTAGGATTCGTAGCAGCAGACCAAATAGTCCGGCTGCTCCCGGGCAGAAATCCGCGCAAACAATTCGGGCGCATATTCGCACGGCTCCCGGTCGAAGAAGACGGATTGGCCGCCGGTTTCGTCCGGGTGCGCGATGCCTCCCGCAAACGTAAGACCGCTTCCGCCCTGCAGGTCAAAACGATCCGTCTGCGGGGCTGCTTGCTCGCCACAGCCGTAGGCTGCAGCTATTTCGCGGTACAGATGATGTTCGATCGAAGTCAGGGGCCGTCCGTGTCCGTACCGGTTATGGACGGCAGGCCAAGACAGGCGGATCGTTCCCTTTTTGACAAACCGCACAGCCGATCACCCCCCCATTGCCGAGACTGATCATCGCGTAGTAATCGCCGGGACGGAGCTTCCCCTCCAGCGCGAGCCGGGCATAATTGACCGGCAAATCGCACGTGTTCAAATGCCCCGACACCGACGGTCCTTCCGTGTAGAACAGCTCCGGCGAAATTTTGAGCAGCACCGCCAGCTGCCGCCACGTCTCCTGCGTAATATTGTTCGGAATGGCGACCTTGAGATCGCCGAAGTCCAATCCGGCATCGGCCAGCGTCCGGCGAATCACTTTGGCCAGATTGACGAAATAAAAATAATTCGGCACGTCATCCGCCCGGTTTTTCAGCTTGCCCTGCTGCAGCGTGCGGATATCGGTGACGCTGCGGACGGCAAGCACACGGTCGCCGCTAAGGCGCTTGCCGAGCAGTGAAGCAGCGCACGCATCGCCCGTGATCAGAACGCCGCCGCCGTAGCGTTGGCCGGGAAGCAGACACTTCTCCACCGTCAGCAGGACGACCGCCGCCTCGTCTTCCGCAGCCTCCAGCAGCTTGCCCGCAGCGTACATTCCCATCAGGTAACCCGAGCAGAGCTGATCCCGCAAGGAAAAGCATACCGCTTGCCGGAAGCCGTACTTGCGCCGCAAGCTTCCGAGAACGTCCTTGGTGTACGGGAACGAATAGTACAGATAGGGCATGACGACATACCGGACGCGCTCCGGGTCCACGCGAAACCGGTTCAGGAGCGCATGCAATGTCAAATCCAGCATGTCCGGCGACGGCAGCGCCTTCTCGCAGGGCACTGACGCCATACCCCGGCCAAGCAGCGATGCTGCTTCGTTTTGCGAAAGAAGTCCTTGGTCCGCCAAGCTCTCCACCGTCAGCCGTTCCTCCGGGACGTAAACCGCCGTCCCCCCGATAACCATCGAGTTCCCCATGCGCGCTTCCTTTATTGTCCCAGACGCGCTACGTAATCGTAGACGTCGGATACTTTTTCCATTTCGTAGAAGTTCAGATTCGCGTCCAATATATCGACGTTCATGACCATTTCCAGCTCAATCAGCACTTCGACCAAATTCGTGGAATCCATCTCCAGCTCCACGAATGAAGATTCCGGCGTGATCTTTTCCTTTCCGCTGATCGTTCGAATGATATCAAGTAATGTATCGATTTGCAGCATTCCCATTCACCTCATCGCAAGGATTTGTTGACGAGCAGCGATTCAATCGTATCCGCGCCCCGCCGGTTGGATGCCCGGCCGTCCACTTTGGGGGACAGCCTGCGGATGTTCTCTTTTTCCCGACCTCCGGCCAACAAGCGGCAGACGGCTTTTTCCAGCGTATCCACACTCATTCGTTCCGGTTCGACCGTCTCCGCTATTCCGAGCTCCGTACAGCGGGCGGCTGCCCACACATGGTCCGGGCCGAGCGGAACGATAACGAGCGGGACGCCGTAGCGGATCGCTTTTTGCAAGGTGCCGCAGCCTCCGTGCGTAATAATCAGATCGGCCTGCGGAAACAGCAGGTCGTGATTCGGCACGGTCGTCACCCATTCCACGTTGTCGGCAAGGGGCGTCTCTCCGGCATAAGGGGCATGGCCGGAGACAAGCAGACGGCCGGGCCGCCCGGAAAACGCCCGCAGCGCCGCTTCCACGTACGCTTCGGTCGTCTCGCGGTAGCCGCTCCGGTCGGCGGACGTGGTGCAGACGACTATGCACGGTCCGTCGTGCCCGTGAGCCGTTACCGGACGCGTTCCGGCATCCGGATCAGGGCCGTAGGAACACGGACCGATAAAGACCGAGGACGGTGGAACTTCGTCCGGAAACGGATTCAGCTCCGCCAAAATCATCATCAAATGCGCGTCCGGCGACAGCCCGGCCAAATCTCCCCGGGTGCGCGCGAAATCCGCAAGCGGCGGCAAGCCGATGTAAGCCCTCGCTTCATTGGCCGCTTTCTCGAACATGGTCCGCATGCGCGCGTTGACATGCGGCACGCCCGGCATGAGACGGTCCGGCCAGAACGCCGCCGTCATGTAGCTCGCCCACGGCACGCCGCGTTTTTCGGCGATATAGGCCGGCGCGCACAGCCCGGAATCGCAAATCACAAGGTCGAACTCGACGGCTTCCAGCACGGCCTGCATTTCAAGCAGCGTCTCGGTGACGAACTTTTGCGGATACTTGCCATGGCGGATTTCGCGAAATTCAAGCCCCGCCTCCTCGATTAGCGGACGGAAGGAGGCCGCGGACAGCACACAAACCGAATGCCCGCGCCTTTGAAGCTCGGCGCCCAGCCCGAGCGCGGGAACGAGATGACCGAGCAGCCACTGGCTGACAAAAATGATGCGCGCCATGGTCACTCTCCTCGCCACGTATCCAGAGGCTGAAGATCCGGAGGAAGGAACAGGCCGTCCTTGCGGATCAGCTCGTCGTCGAAAAACAATGCGCCGCCCCCGGACGCTTTCGTTTGCGAAAGCACCAAATCCCAATGCACCGAAGATTCGTTGCCGTTGTCCGCCATCGGGTACGCTTGGCCGAGAGCAAGGTGCAGGCTGCCCCGCATTTTCTCGTCAAAGAGCACGTTGTTCATCGGCCGGTCGATGTGGGGATTCAATCCGATCCCGAACTCGCCGATTCGCGATGCCCCTTCGTCGAGTTTCAGCACCGCCTGCAGCCGGCCGGTCCGTTCGGCAACCGAGCACGATGCGTCGGTCACCACCCCTCGATGGAAGCGGAGACTTACGTTTTCATAGACAATGCCCATGTACGAGGCGGGCACATTGAAGGTGATGATTCCTTCGGCCGAATCGATGCTCGGAGCCGTGAACAGTTCCCCGTCCGGCAAATTGAAGCGCCCGTCGCAAACCATATGTCCCATGCCCCGGATCGAGAAGGCCAGATCGGTTCCCGGTGCTACGATGCGGACCCGGTCCGTGCGGCTGAGCCGTTCGCAAAGCGGCTGCGCCAGCTCGGCGAACCGCTCGTAATTCAAGCCGCAGGCCCGGTAATACAGCCCGGTGCAAGCATCCAGACTCATTCCCGCGAGCTGCGCCATGCCGACCGTCGGACTGCGCAGCAGCACCCACCGTCCAAGCCGCGCCATCGCCATTTGCTTGGGCTGCAGGTAAGCGCGCACGTAACGGTCATAGCGGTCCTCCGGGACATCGGTCATTTCATAAATGTTGTCGTCGGCGCGAATGCCGACGTACGCATTCATGGTACGAAGCCACTCCCGGTCCATCTCGGCCCACTGGAGGAACTGCTCCTCCGTACACCCGCCGATCAGGCTTTTTAAGTGCCGTACAGGCATCACATTCAAATACGGCCGCGCTCCCGCTTCGCAGGCCGCTTCAATCATTGCTTCCGTCAAGGCTTCCGCGCGTCCGACGACATCGATGAGGACGCTTTCCCCTTCCCGGAGGGCAAGGGAGCGGGCCATTGTCTGCCGCGCCAGCCGCTGCATTGCCGAATCGGTCATGGCCGTCCCTCCAGCAAGCGCTCCAGCCCGTCGAACAGCTGTCGTTCCGCTTCCAGCGCCTGACGCAAATACCCTGTCAGCCTGCTCCCGTAAGACTTCTCCGGCTGGCGCTTCCATTTCATGAGAACGCCCATCGCATACGACCACTGGTTGCAGGCTTCCGTCAGCGGGCCAGTCCACCGGGAATCGAGACACACCTCGGGAATGACGCCGTTGCCAGCCGCCGTTTCCCACAGCTTCCGCAGCCGCCGGAAATAATGGATATCGAATTCCAACTGATCGAGCGACGCCCGAAGCTCGTCGTCCGGCAGCGCTTCGACCGCAGCGACGAAGCCGGCCAGACGGTCCAGCCCTCCCTGTCGCAGCATCTGCTCCACCGAAGTGCGCGCCAGCCGCGCGAACTGCACCTCCATAGATGCGGCCGCTCCGGCATCGTTCCGGCGAACAATGGCAGCACCGCTTCCCCCGGCGGACTGAAGAGCGGGAAAGAACACATCACTCGGAATACGCCCGATATAACCGTCGAAATAAGCCGGATCGCCGGTATCGTCGATGACGGTCACATGCGTCGCGTCATCCTCGATGAGCAGCGCCCAGTGTACAACATCATGCTTGCGGTAATAGGCGGAGAACGGCACCTCGAAGGCATTGTAATAAATCAGACAGTAGCCCTCCGCGTCATAGACGGAACGGACCAAATGCCGCAGTTGATCGGTCGAGAGGGACGGGAAGCGGATCGCAGACCAGCCGTTTTGCAGCACCGGCTCGCTGCGCCTCAGCAAGAGGCCATCGGTCCGGCAATCGAACGCATTCAAGAAGGCGGGGATTGGATTGCGCTCTCCCTGCCACTTCATAATTTCCAAAATGCACAATTGACGGCAGTCCAGATTGCGTTCGCACAGGCCAAATTCATCTGGAAGCCGCCAATCGACTTTGGGCCGCTGCCGAATATACCCGGCTAGCGTAAGCGGCTCGCTCATAAGTTCACCTCAGTTCCATTTAATCCGGTCCGTTTGATCCGGCCCGGTTAATCCGGCCGCGCCCGCACGGGCAAGCCGTGCAGGAATGCGAGCATTCCCCCTGCCCGCGTAGGACAATGCCGGCGATGATCTCAATCGCCTGATCCATCGCAGCGGGATGCTGGAAGTAATAAACGACTCCGTCCAGCAGGTGAACCTCCGCTCCGGGAACCGCCTTCCATTGCGCAAGCGCTTCGGTATCGTGTCCCCCGCAGACGACGGCGATACCGGGACGACCGGCTCCCGGCAAATCTTCCTCGCTCAGCGCATCCAGCTCGTCCAGCATCGCCCGGCCGATGCATTGACCGTGCAGGTACAGCAGATGCGCGCCGAGCGAGGCGAGATATCCGACTTGATCCATGTCGAAATCGCTCAGCGTATAATAATCGTAGCCCGGTACCAGCAGTTGCGAGTCCACGCTACCCTCCCGCGCCAGCGCATTCAGTGCGCCCGCGTCCAGCAGCTCTCCGGAACGCGGAAGAGGCAGCGCGGGCGGCGACAGAAGCACCGGCCGGCACGTTATGCCGGAGCGCTCCTCCCAAGCGAGCGCGGACCGCAGCGCAACCATAGCCCCAAGCGCGTTGCCGACGAAGAAGATCGTATCCGGCCGCTGCCCTGCGGTTGCCTCCTCCACCACTTCGAGCGTGTCGCGGACCATGGACGAAACGGTCGTTTGTCCGAGTTCCCCGGCGCTATCCCCATGACCGCGATAATCAAACTGCACGACCCATGCGCCGGAAGCGGCCAATCTTTTGCGCAGATTGGAAAAGAAATAATTTTTCTCGCTCATCGCCTGACCAAGTCCGGGCAGCGTGACGATCAGCGTCCGGCGTTCCTGCGCTGCCGGCTCCTCCACCAAGCCGACGATGTCACGGCTGCGGCCAAACCGGACTTGTCTCCACATCGCGTATCCCTCCTTCGCCCGTCTCCGACGCCCGCAGCTCCCGCTTGAGCCATTGCCCCGTCACGTCCATAATCCGCTCTTCGAACAGTCTGGACGTAAACAGATGTCCGGCTCCTTGAACCGCGCATACCTCATGCCCGGCGTCTCCCCGGTAAATCGCATAGGAATCGGTCCGCACCTTCTCGAATTCCTCGTGGATAAGCGGATCGTCGTCTCCATAAACAAGGAGCGACCTGCCCTCGTAGGCGCGCAGCACCGCTTCCTTGTCAAGCTCCTGTAAATCGCGGTAAAACTCCATTGAAATCCATAGGCCGGCCCAAGGCATGACCAGCTTCTCCTTGTTAAGCGCATGCCGTGTAAACCGGGGGCGTTTGCCGCTTGGATGCGCGCCGCCGAATTCGTAAAACAGTGGACTCCATAGCACCACCCGGTCTACACCCGACCGCTCGGCGGCCATAAGGGCGATCCGCGCCCCGTCGCTAAAGCCCAGATAAGCCGTTCTTCCGGAATCCAGCTCCGGCCTGCGCCTCACCTCGTCCCACGCTTTCAGCACGTTCGATACTTTCGAGGAGGTCGTCATGTCGTAGTAGTGCCCGTCGCTGAGCCCGAGGCCGCAATAGTCGAAACGCAGCATCGCCACGCCTTCGTCCGCAAGCCGCCTTGCCAATTTGACTGCGAGCCGGTGCACCTCATAGCGCTCGCCGTTTTTGCCGGGACAATAAATGACGACGGGAAAAGGGGGAGTCCCACGGGTCGGCAGATGAAGAATGCCCGCCATCCGCCGGTCACCGTCCCGCAGCTCGACAAACTGCTCGCCGTTCAATCCGCTTCGCCTCCTTTCCCGAATTCCACGAACGCGCGGACGACTTTCCGGCCGTCTACCGTGCCTTCTGCGGCAAACACCACCGACCGGCGGTCCTCCCGAATTCGTTTTACGGCGTACGTTACCGTGTCGCCGGGCCGCACCGGCTGCAAAAAGCGCGCTTTCATGTCTCTCCTCCCTCCGCCTTCGGCAATTCCCCGCTCCATCAGCAGCCCGGACGCCTGTACGATCCCTTCCAGCAGCAGCATGCCCGGATAAATGCTGTAGCCCGGAAAATGGCCGAGCACGTAAAAGTCGCTGCTCGATACATGCTTGCGGGCAACGACTCCGTCTGCCTCCGAGCATTGCACGATCGTGTCAATCAATACCCATGGTTTACGGTACGGAAGTACGTCCTCCGCTCTCATGGTCCACTCCTTTCGTCTCCGGCCCCCTCCGCCACCGCGACGCACAGCGTAGCTGTCGCCAGAACGCCGCCGTCCGCCCCGGACATCGTCCCGGACAAGATCGCCTGCGAGCAGGTCATGCGGATCGGCCGAATGTCGTAAAGGAGCGGCTCCCGCCAGCTTGCTTCTCTTCGAACGGACGCCTCGGCCTTGCCGAGCAGCGGAATTTCGCCGGGCGCCAACGGCTTTGTCTCCAGCTGAACGAACAGCACGGCAGCTTGGGCCAGCCCTTCGATCATGACCGTGGACGGAACAGTCCGCGTATAGCCGTACAGGGAGCGGAGCGGTTCCGGCCTGAAGCGGGCCTCCAGCCGCTGCCCCGGTTCGTAGCGGGTCACCTCGTCCACGAACCGGAACGGATATTGGTGCGGCAGGAGCGCCGCTATCTCGTCCGGACTCCGGCTACGGCCCGCATCGGGGTTATGGCTCACGTCGGCTCACCACGCGCACCAGCTCGGAAACGGTCGTATTCGAATCGATTTCCAGCATGCCGTCAGGCACCTCGATGCCCAATTCTTCTTCGAGCAGCACGATCAGCTCCATATAACGAAGCGAATCGAATCCAAGGTCGAACAGCTTGCTGTCCCGTCCGATCTCGCTTTGCGGGAGAACGCCGCAGCCTTCGCTGCTGAGCAACCGGATCATTCGTTGTTCTACGGTCACGGTTTTCATTCCACCTGCTTTCTTCTTCACCCGGAATGTGTTGTTGGTTTCATTCTGAATTATAGCCGCCCGGTTCGCCGCGCACTCGGCTTCCGATGCGCCGCCATCCTGCGTAAAGCTCGGCGGAAGCCGAGTGCGGCCGAGGCGCATTTTACATAATGAAGAAAAAAAGGAGTTGAGCATATGCGCGCAAATCACCGCACCGCCTCGCTTAGCACGATGCACATCGAAGCTGCGCCAGAGCGGATCTGGGAAGGTCTGGCGACCGCCAGAGGCATGAAGACGTATTTAACCGACGAGGTACACGCGCCGAACGAACATATCTCGGAAGGGGACGAAATCCGGATCGTGATCGGCGACATGATTAACGACGCCGTCTGCCTGGCCAGCGATCGGCCGCGCTTGTTCCGGCTCAAGGACCGCTTTCGTTCCCTTCTGGCGGACGATTCCTACGTCGAATACGAATTGGTCACGACGTTCCGGTTGGAGGAAGAGGAGCATATGACGCGGGTGAGCGTCGAGGTGGACGGCTACGACGAAAACAGCGAGCTGCACCGGTGGGTCCGCGAATGCGGAGAATTCGGATGGAAGCAGTCGCTGTTTAATTTAAAGCTCGTGCTGGAGCTCGGTCTGGACTTGAGATACGACGTATTCGGCTATCCCCGGTTCGGCGTCTGCAATTATACCGCTACCCCGGCTCAGCTTCGGGCGAAAGGGCTGGACCCGGACCGCGTTCAAGGGAATTATTTGATGGAGGTGTTTCCCGAAGGCCCTGCCGCCCGGGCGGGGCTGCGCCCCGGAGACATTGTCGTGTCCTTCGGCGGCCGCGACGTTCCGACCTATGCCGAGTTCATCCGGTCGCTCGGCCTGTGCGCCGGGACGAACGGGCCAGTCGGCGTGACGTACTACCGCGAAGGATGCAGACTACACACGGAAGCTGTGCTGTCGTACGACAAGCTGCTGACGGGACTTGTGGACCCGACGGAAGAGTCGGTGCGACAAGTGGCCGACGGAAAGCGCTCCTCCTGATACAAAAGCCGTCGAACGCAGCAGCCCCTGCGCCGTTTTCGCCCTTGCAGAACGAAGCGGCGTCCAGGGCAACGAGCCGTCATTTCGAATCCGGCACGGATTCGGAACGGACGGCTTCGTCCGTTTTCCACAAGCTGCCGGATCCGGACCGCTGCCTCGCAAGCAGCTCACGTTTCTTTCTCACTTCTTCGAGCGGGGTTTCCTCGATATCGATCAGGCCCGTGAACGTTTCGTCCAGCGACAGCCGCACCGTCGTTTCGCACCGGACCCCATCCCGCACATATACCACTACCGGCTCCGCGGTCTTTCCGTAGAACGACGAAATGGCGCGAACGAACGCCGGATAGTCGGGTGTCGGCATTCCTCCGATCTCGACGATAACATCGCCGGCCTGCATGCCCGCCCGGTCGACGGGGCTGTTCGGAAATACCTGCAGCAAGTAGTTCCCTTCCCGGACCGGAACGCACACCATCGGGCTCTGCTCTTCGTTCACCGTACAGTTGGCGACGCCGAGACGCGGATAGCTGAACATTTCGATGCGCAAATCGAGCCCAAGCTCAAGCACCGACTTCAAATTCATCAACGACCGGCGCCATCCCATTTCCAGACATTCCCGGAACCACTGGCCGTGCGTCGTCGGCTCGAATCCGGTCACCTCCAGGGTCAGCTTGACAAAAGCCTCCTGCTGCTCCAGGGTATACGCCGTGCTAACTAGATATCGGACCGTGCGGCCGTCGGGGTCCATGGAATCGTACGTGTCGGCAAAAGCGATATGATGTGGCGGCTCGCACCGGATCACGACCGATTCGTTGTTAATATCGCCGTAATTGAGCGTGTATCGGTCGCCGATTTTCGGTTCGTCCTCGGCCCCCGTCGTTCGAGCATAATACGTCAAATACGAGCTGGAGCCGGGCGCGGTCGCTACCGACCACCACACTCGCTCAAGCGGAGCTTCCAAATACGTAATATTGACGGTCCGGTCCAGCGGACATGGGATCATGGCTCGTTCTCCTCCGTTAATAAGGTATAGATTCGTTCTGCCCGACCGCCCAGCTCTTTGACGAGTCCGGGGAAGGTGCACAGCACGTCCAACGTAGACCAGTGCGCCTCGGGAATAGGCTGTCCTGCGCGCGCCAGCGTTTTCAGGCAAGCTTCGTACTGCGGTACGATCCGTTCGTCCCGCCGCTGCGCGTAAGCGCTCATCGCCTCGGTCCAAGTCCGTTCTCCGCGCATATACGCATCAAGCTCCTCGGCCAGCATCTCGGCGGAGCATACCGCATTGTCGATGCCGACGCCGGACACGGGATGCAGGTGCGCGCCGGCGTCGCCGACCAGTACCCACCCGGGGCCGTACGGTTTTCGCACGTAGCTGCGAAGCGTGTCCACTCCGCGAACGCTGCCCTGCAGCCGCGCGTACCGGAGACGGGGGCCCAGTGTGCGGATGCGGCTCAGCCGCTCGACGAACTTGGAAGCGGGATCGCCCGACCAAGAGCGGAACGTCTCCTGCGGCAGCATGACCGCGATGCAGTGCCGTCCCCCGTCAATCGGATTGCATAGCACAATGTCCGTCTCGCTCCAATACCACTCCACAGCCGGAATAGGCAGCGGGTCCGCATGCAGTACGTACGCATAGTACACGCCCAAATGGCGCTCGTCCGAAGCCATCGCCGTTTCGGCTCCGACCCGTCGGGCCACCGACGAATGTCTGCCGTCCGCGCCGATCACAGCCCGCGCCTTGTAGGTCTCCACGGAACCGTCGGGCAATTTGCAGCGGACGCCGCATACGCCGTCCTCCCCTTCGAGCAGATCGATGACCTGCGTCGATAGTTTGGCGTGCACCTCCGGCAGCCCGCAAGCCGCATCCAGAAGCCATCGGTCCAACAGTTCCCTCCTTACGCCCAGCGCCCTCGGAGTGACGCAAATATCCGACTCGAACAAACGTCCCTCCAGATCGATGCGCATCCTCGTCAGGGCGGGAATGCCGCTGGTTTCCATTTTTCGCGCAATGCCAAGCCTTTCGTAGATCCCCGTCTCGCCCAAGATGTGCGTTGACAAAGTCGGTCCCGGCACCGCATAACGATCGATCAACAGCGTCCGGTAACCTTTTTGTCCGAGAAAAAAAGCGGTGGCCGCCCCGGCGCACCTGGCTCCCACGATAATAAAATCGTACATAGTCCTCTCCCTTGCCCAATCGGGTCCGCGGATGCTAAAGCTTTCGCATGTCCGTTCGCTTGAAAACGAAAGGGCCATACAGGATGGCCCTCTCGCTGGATAACGATTAGTTGGATTGCAAGCAGCCGTAGATGGTGCCTACTTGGTTGTCTTCCGCGTCGAACAACGGAATTACGCTGTCCGAATAGAACGTGGCGTCCTTCGGAGGAAGACCTTTCAATGTGCCTTTCATATGGATCGGTTTTTTGTTGTGGAACTCGCCTTGAGGCGTTTCGATCACCCAGTACAACCAGGATTCGCCTTGTACGCCGTCCGCCATTTTTTTGTTGAACGGAATGGAAGCGCTGGCTTTCATCGTTCTGCCTTGTCCTTGCAGACCGCCGCGTACGCGGATGGTAGCGCCCGGCCAGATGACGCTGGAAGTGGCTACGAGATCGACGTTCATGATTTCCAGATCAACGGTTACGCCCGTTTTCAAGCTGAATTCGGAATCGCTCACCGTGAAGTGAGTCGGAGCGGCTTGTTTGAAGTGCAATTCTTCGCTGCGGCCGTCGAGCAGTTCCAGGTACGTTTTGCTGTTGGAGTTTTCGAGCGTCATGCCGATTTTCTTTGTGATGGTTTTCATTGCGATACCTCCGTTGGTTGGATTGGTTTGTTGTCTCCCGGGGACATCCTTATCATCGCATGATTGGGGAAATATCACTCAGCTTTTGACCTGCTGGTTTTTCGTGTTTTGTTGGCTCCGGCGGGGGATAGAAAAAACGGACCATCCTGTAAAGGAGGTCCGTCAGAGTGTTGAGAAAGTGGTTAATTGAGGTAATAGAGGTGTACGAGGGGGTGGGTATCTACTTTTTAGCAGCGGATATTTCCCGCAGACAAAGGCGATCGCTATCGCTCCTACAGTAGATACCCCACCTTCGTTTGTTTCTCTATTTTTATAAAAATCCACTTTCTAAACAAGCTCACGGACCATCCTGTAAAGGAGGTCCGCCCGATTGCCTGAAAGCTTGCCGCGTCATACGGTCTTCTGCAAATAGTCCCACACCAGGTCGCTGATTTTTCCGACCGAGCTGAAGTTTTCCAGCAAAATGGATTCGTCGGCAAATTCGATCTCGAAGCTGTCTTCGATGGACGCGACGAGCCGGATGAACGTCAGCGAGTTGATCCCCAGCTTCAGCAGCTCGCTTTGCTCGTCCACCGTCACATGCGAAGGCAGAATGTCTTGGATGCAGGCAATGATTTTCGATTGCAAGGACGTATCGTTCACAAGCTTCCCTCTCCTTTCCGTTCAAATTTCAAGCGGACCAAATATTCCATCAGCAAAGGCACGGCCCTCTTCTCCTGCTCGTACATCGCTTGGAAATGATCGGCGATGCGCGCCAGCAGATGCGCGTCTCCGGTTTTCTGCGCCTTCAGAGAATCCGCGCGGATGCTCATCAGCCGCTGCTTCGCATTCTCGTAGAGCCGCTTGCTTTTGTCGAGCAAAGGGGAACCGGCCGTGCATTCCAACGCATCGATGCGCTTGAGCATCCATTTGTGCCGCTGCATCATCTTGTGCACATTAATGTTCCAGAAGCCGAACTCGCGCGGGTCGAGCGAAACGTCGCCCCCGGCCATTTGATGGAATAAGCCCGCCATATAGTCGTACACGAAATAACCGCTGGAAAACGCATCCTGAGACAAGCCCGGCGCACGAACGCGCCCCCGCTCCAGCGCAAAATACAGGCTGCGGTAATCGAAACCGGACGGCAGCGAAGGGCTCCGGTGAAGCCGGACAGCAGTGAGCGGAAAGCCGTAGTATGCAAACCAGATATGCGTATCGGCATGACGCTCCGCCACGTGCGCCAGCTCCGCCTCGCACGTCTCGTAAGGCAGACAGACCGAGCCGTAGGCCCGGCCGTTCGTTTCAAAGGCAAGGATGTCCAGCGTCCCGGATTCGTCGTCATAGCCGTAGACCAGCGCGTCGTGCACCATCTCCCGTACGGCGAAAAAATGGGACTGCGGAATGCGCTTCCAGTCCAAGTAAACCAGCACATAGCTTCCCTCGTCGATCGCCTCGCGAATGGCGGACACGTATCCGCCTGGCTTGACCGCAAGAGGTTCTTCCGTCAGAAGTCCCCCGTACAGCTCCAGATGCTCTTCGAAGCGGACCAGCGGAAATTGTCCCGCGCTTTTGGACTGCACGATCAAATTGACGAAATGGCTGAGGCACCAAGGCATCAGCCGAGGCTCTGTCATGACGATGCTGAGGCGCAAATTATGGTAGCACTCGGTCTCGAAGCCCGGATTCGGCACGACCGGCAGCCGTTTGGCGGTCAGCATAAACGGATCGCCTCCCCGGCCGCATGCTCCCGCATCGGTTCGAGGCCCGGGAAAGCTTTCCCCCCCTCCTGGATCGCAATGACCTGCGCAAGCGCATAATCCCCCGAATGCGAGAGGCTGATGCGGAACGACAAGCCGTAATGCGCCGCCGCTTCGCCGGTTGAACCATGCAGCTCAAGCACGGGACGGCCGGAGGACAGATTTCGGACTTCGACGTCCAAGAAGCCGTATTTTCGCGGGAGCACGTCCCCGACCGCCTTGTAGAACGCTTCCTTCGCCGCCCAGCGAACCGCGTAATGCCGGGCCGCCCCGCCATGCTTCGAGCAATAGGCGATCTCGCCCGGAGTAAAAATTTTGCGCAAAAACCGTTCGCCTTGCCGCTCGATGGCTTCGCCCATCTGCGGTACGCTCTGCAAATCAATACCGACGCCGTAAATCACGGCCTCACCTCCCCGCGCGCGAGCAGCCCTTCCCATCCGTTTATCGCCACGGCCGATTTCCTCCTACGCCGCTCCATTCGTCCTTCTTCAACGTATCGTTTTTGAGCTTCGGCGCGGCGTTCAGCCGTCTGCGGACGCGTGCGCCGCTTCGATCCAGCAAATAATTGTAATTTAAAGCTACCCGCTCTGCGCTCACTCCCATAAAATGGGTCACGTTGGCATAGCGGAACGTGCGGCCGGATAAATTGGCTTCGGACCCGTGAAGCAGGTTGCCGTGGAACGCGACCAGATCGCCCGGCTGCGTCCGCAGCGGCATCACTTCATAACCTTCGGGAAGCCCCAGCTTCTCGCCGTATTCTGTGCGGCTCTCTTGAACCGGCTCCGGCGACAAAAGTCCCAGCTTATGGGAGCCGGGCACCACGTAAACCCCGCCGTTATCTTCGTCGCTGACACTGAGCGACAGCCACAGCGAGCAGGTGGTCGTCGGGGCCGCTCCGACACTGTAGTTGTCCTGATGCATAGGAAGTCCCCGCGTACCGGGACCTTTAAAATAATAGCTGGTAGAGATGGCCAGCGCCTCTTCGCCCAGCAGTCCTGCGGCCACATCGAACATCTTGCCGCTCAGCAACAGCGCCGCGATGGCCGGTCTCGTCTGATGGTAATCGCGCAGACGTGGAAACACACTTTCCAGCGAGCGCCGATTGTCCTGTACGATAACGCCTTCCCTGACCAAATCGAGCCACAGCTTCATATATTCGCGGTTAATTTCCGCCACTTCCGGCCCGCTCAACATCCCTGGTATCACAACATAGCCGTGCTCGTCATAAAAATGCCTCCGCTCGGCGGTCACCCATCCGTTCATAGCTCAACCTCCCGATAGTTTGAACGTCTATCTCCAGTGTAGGGAACCTTCCTCCGTGCTTCTCGGCTTTGTTTGCCGGATCGGGCGCCGTACCTTTTGGCCAATTGGAGGGCCGCCGAATCGTAAGCGGGCACCAGCATATACCCGAGGCCCCGGGCGTGCAGCAGCAGGCCGAACGGCGCCTTTTCGGTGCGCAGCTTTCCCCGCAGCCGGTAAATGTATTGACGCGGCATGTCGGAGCCGGTGTATTCATCCCACAGCCCCCGGAGCAGCTCTTCCGTGCTTACGAACCGTCCCCGGCGCCGGAGCAAAAAGCAGAGCATCTCCAGCTCCTTACCCGGCAGCGGATGCACGACGCCGTTATTAATCACGCTGCGGAGCGCCGGATCGAATACAAGTCCTGGCGCCAGCGCGAGCGGCCGTTCTGCGGAATCCTCCGGCGCAGAGCCCACCGCAGGTAAAGCAGAACACTCCGCTAGCGCAGTTAGCGTGCGCCGGATCGACTCCCCGTCGGCAGCGGACGGCAGAACGATAATGCGCTCTTCGCGTGCGGTTGTCCAGGCGACAGACGGCTCGTCGGTCAGGCATACAACCCGTAAACGGGGGTATGCTCCGCACAGCCGAAGGATGACGCGCCAATCGTTTCCGTTCCAATTATGCGCCAACCAAACGACGATCTCGGGAGCCTTGGCAGCGCCGAACGAACGCGCCAAGGCATCCGGGCTATCCGCGTGCATAACGGCTGTTCCGCCGATGGCTGCGGCCTGGTACAGCCGCGGATATTCCGCCGCCGGACAAATAATTCCCATTCTCATAGCTCACCATCCGCTTTCTTTCAAGTATTGCAGATCGATCGCAGCCGCCCCGTAGTCCAATCCGGCGAACAGCAGACAGACCCGGTCTCCCCGCTTCAGCTCTCCGCTCTCCTCCAGCCCGTGAAGCGAAACGAGCGGATCGGCGCACAGCAAATTCGCCTCGCTCCATGCCGCCCTCTCGAACAAGCGAATGCGCCCGTCTTGGCGAACGGCGTTCCGTATTTCCCGGAGAAACGAAGCGCTCACCTGTTGCGCAACCAGCCAACTGCGCCGGACATCGCCTTCCCGCAGCCCCGCCGCAAGCCGCAGCGCCGCCTCCGTTACTTGGCGCTCAGCCGCTTCGAAATGCCGGCGCTCCCACTTGAAAGGCGGCTGCGTGAGCGGTCGGCACAGCGCATAACGCGTCCCGGCCCACTGGTAATCCCCCGGCGGCTCCGCGGACAACACCCAGCACGCCGCCGCATCTCCCTTCGGGTACGCGCGATGAAAACGGCGGCAGAACGGCGGCTTGACGCAGTCCGCCGCCACAAGCAAAGCGTGCCGCTTCCCCTCCGCGCCGAGAAACGCGGCGAGCAGCTCCGCTGCGGATACCGTCGCCAAGCTGCCCTGCTGTCCGACGCCAAACGGCAGGCCAGCTTTCAGGCGCAAAGCCTGCGCCATCTGTATCGCGGGCAGCGTGGCAGGATGCGGAGCGGACGTTTCGTGGGCCCAGCACAAATAAGCGGGGGCGGGGTGTCCGGCCGCCGCCCCGGCCAGCAGACCGGCCGTCAGCTCGGCTACGCTTCCCTGGAAGGCAGGGACGCCCGCGCAGGGATGCCCGGCGGCGTCGGATAACGGTACTCCTTCGATGCGATGAAGGGCCTCCGCATACCCGATCGCGGGATCAGCCGCCAGGCCGGAAGCCGGAGATGGAACGTCCCGACCGGCAGGAACCGCAATGTCGGGCGACGACAGATAGACCGTCATGCTGACTTCTCCTTCCGCATTAATATTGATGCACGGCACAACCGAAGCTTCCCAGTCCGACCGACACCGTCATATACCGGTCCCCCCGGCAGAGTTTCCCGCGAAGGACCGCGTCGTGCACGTTATACCAGAGATCGGAGCCGTGCAAATGGCCGACCTTCGCTATCGTATCCGTATAAAACAGCCCGTTGTCGCAAGGCAGCATGGAAGCTACCTCCTCCCATGTCGTGCGATTGACGTTACTCCCGAAGATGAACCGGAGGTCGCCGACGGTCAGCCCGCATTCCCGCAGCGCCGTGCGAATCAGCTGACGGATCGCAAAATGATACGTCGTCTGAAACCATTTGACGTTCTCCGGTTGAGAATGCAGTCCGGCATCCATGCCTGCGTCGAAGACGCTGCGCAAGTAAAACGTCCGGTGCGGTCCTGTCTCCCGGGTCATGTAGCAGGCGCACGCCGCGTCCCCGAGCAGCGAATGGGGCAGCCGCTTAAGCGCGGGATGGAATGCTTTATCGGCCGTAACGAGCACGATGCCTTCCGCACTTCCCGCATGCAGCAATTGCCCTGCCGCCTGCATCGCAAGATGCACGGTAGCGCAGTTGTGCTGCGACAAGGCGAACACCGGCGTATCGCCGATCTCCGGCGCATCCCGCAACTCCCGCAGCGCGTGCTCGTCATGCCAGGACAAGTCCAGCGTCCGGGCGATGACGATCCGATCAACCGGCCGCCCCTGCCGCCGAAGCCGGACAAGCAGCGGTCCGCACGCCTCGGCGAGCATTCCGCCGAGCCGTTTCGAGTGTTCAACCGGCACCCGGTCGAAGCCGTACCGCCCGCGAAAGCGCGCCACGTCCTCCGGGGGGAACGGGAATCCGTCTTGCCGCAGCTGCTGCGCCACGTCCTCCACGGCCGCGGTGCCGGAAGGAACGTACACGAAAAGCTCGGGGACGGAAAAACAAACCCTTGTCACGCCCCCGCTTCCGGCAGCGCCGCTTCAATATAGTCGAGCAGCTCCGAAAGCGGCCTCCGGTCCCCGTTCCATACATTCCGCACGTCCAATTCCACTTCGAAAGCGTTTTCCAACTCGACCATTGCTTGGATGAACCGTACGGAGGAGAGCTCCAGCTCGGGATCTCCGATGCAGCTCTCCTCCGTAAGAACGCTTTCCTCCGCCCCGCAGCCGGCCAAAATCCGCTTCATGCTCTTCCACACCACATCGCGTTGGCTCGAATTCATTCCTGCCCCGCCCCCTCCTGTTCGTCCTCGCAGACGTACCGTTCCTTCCAGCTCGGCAAAGCACCGTCCAAATGAATCTCGTGCGGGATTTTGTAAGCGGCCAACTGTGTTTTCAAATAATCGCGTACGGCCTTGACGCTCACTCCGTCATCCGCCGTCAGCCACGCGACAATGATTTCCCCTTGCAGCTCGTCCGGACGCCCGGCCACCTTGGCTTCTCGAATCCGAGGCATGTGCTTGAGCACATCTTCGATTTCCTTCGGATTCACTTTGCGACCGGCTACATTGATGTGCCGGGGCACCCTTCCGATGACCGTCAGCTCTTGCTCCTCGATCGTCGCCAGATCGTCCGTTACAAACCATCCTTCTTGAACAGGACATTCCTTCCCGGAGCCGGCAACGTATCCCCCGAAGAGACTCGCACTGCAGACGGCAAGCCTGCCGTCGGCTTCCATTCGCACTTCCACCCCGGGCAGCAAATAGCCGCAGCTTCCTTTCCGGTGACGACGATGCGGATGCTCCGCCGCAACCGCCCCGGTCTCCGTACTTCCGTACAATTGCAGCACCCGCTTGCCGAATTTGCCTTCAAATGCCTCGGCCGTGTCCGGCGCGAGCGCCCCTCCCGCGGAGATGGCAAAGCGGAGCCGTCCGGCATGGCCTTGGCCAATGTGGCGGGACATGCACAAAAGATGATAAAAGGAAGGAACCCCGAGCAGCACCGTGCCTTGGCAGGCGCGAAGCAAATTGGCCGCCTTGCGGGGAGTCGGATGCCGGCAAATGTGCAGCGTCGCCCCGGCGGTCAGCGAGCCGAATAGCGCTCCCGTCAAACCGTACAAATGATGCAGGGGAACGGTCGCAACCAGCGAATCGTCCGGACGATATCCGAACCAATCGCGGTATTTGCGCCCTTCCCGAAGCAGCGTTTGCATCGGCAGACAGGCCAGTTTGGGCAGGCCGGTCGACCCTGAGCTCAGCAGATACAAGCTGGCAGGCGCTTCGCCCGGCTCTTCCTTGCGACCTGGTCCGCCGCTTCCGCCGCCCGCTTTCTGTCCTCCCGGCTCCCGCTTTCCGTCAAGCTCGTCCCCTGTCGTTTTACCGGGGGCCAGCAGCCTGGAATACGGGACCACCGGAGCCGTTTCCGCGATATTCGCACCGCCCTGCGCTCGATCTTCAGACGCGATCCAGCAGGCAACACGGCCGGCCGCGCCAATTCTGGCCAAATCGGATGTTGTCTGCAGGTCGTCAACAGGAAGCACAGCGACGCCCCCATCGAGACAGCTTAAGAGAAGAATGACCGAGTCCACGCTTTGATTCATCACAAGGCCGACGGGTCCCAATTCCGTTCCGGCAACAGGAAGCTCGCTCCGGACGATTCCGATGCGCTCCGCCAATTGCCCGTACGTGACGGTTTCGTTTCCTTCCGCAAGCGCGATCTTTTCCAAAGGCGCCGTCTGCCCCAAAAGCCGCATTAGTTCTCCCATATCCGTTCCCCCCTTGTTGGTCGCTTACCCATCATTATAGAAGCGGCGTGTTCCGTCCTCTCGGCTTTCGTTGGGCCCGCCCGCCCACCTGCCATCCACGCACGGTACACGCCGGATTTATGTACAAAACGGCGGCCCCCGCGTTACGTTAAGGACAGTCTATCCGCAGAAGGGAGAGAGATGCCGGTGGCCGGATTATCGCATGTCGCCGGTTACATACCCGCGGAACGTCCATCCCTGTCCGAGCTGCGGGAGGCGCTGGAAATCAGCGACGCCGAGCTGCGCGTCCTGATCCAGTCGCACGGCCTTTGCCGCATTGCGGTCGAGAACAAGCTCCGGGTCCACGAAATGATCGGCGTCGCCGTCGACCTTTTGTTCGAAGGGAGGGCGGAATTGGCGGGTGAGATCGGGCTCATCTTGTGCACGTCTACGTTTCCGGCGTTCGTTCCGTATCTGTTCGATCCGTTCGCAGGCATGCAGCGCAAGTGGGGTATGGAGCGGGCGGAGGTCCGGTTCGTATCGCAGCTTAACTGCGCTTCGCTGGACTTCCTGTTCCGTTTGGCCCGCCTTTGGACGGAACGGCACGGGAGCGGCGTTCTCGTATTGGCCGCAGACAAAATGGGGCTGCCGAGGAGCCGCTATTTGCAGGACAGCACGGTATCGGCCGACGCTGCCGCAGCGGCCGTCGTTACGAAGACTGCGACCTGCAACCGGATCGTCGGCTCGGCCGTGCAGTCCAACGCTTCCGTATACAACAGCATGCAGGCTTCTCTGGAGGAGTACGCCTGGTTTCAGAATACGTTTACGGTTGGTCTGGTCAAAGCGCTCCGCGACGTATTGCATCAAGCGGGAGTAACGGCGAAGCGGCTGCGGTACGTATTTCCGGCGAATGTCAACCGGGGGACGTGGCAGCGGGTTGCCGACGCTTCGGGGATTCCGTTTGAGAGGTTTTATTTCCCTACGATGGCGGAAATCGGACATGCTCATAATGCAGATCCGTTGTTGAACGCCGAACACGCCCTGCGGCATGGGATGCTGCAGCCGGGCGATCTGTTCGCTACGCTGACGGTAGGCATGGGGAGCACCTTCGGTTGCACGTTATTCCGTCATTGAGAGCAAGACTCAGCACGATTTCGGAACGATTCGGAACGATACAGGAGGATCGGCCTTGACCTGGTACTTATCTCACATCACGCCATATCCCTTCTATGAAGAGCAGCCGGATCTGCTGCTGGCCGGAGGCGTGCCACAGGTAACGCAGGTGACGCGTTTTCCGCCTGAAGAACCGCTGCTGGCGCTGTACGAACAATACGGAATGAACCAACAGGAACATACGTTCCTTGAACAAATTCCCTGGGAACTAAAAGCGAGGCCGGTTCCGGTCAGCCGTGCGGAATCGGCGGCGCATATGGGAACGGAGGCGCTCCGCGCTTTGCTGGAGACCGCCCCCGAAGCGCGAGAGAAATGCCGTTATCTCGTATACGGCCACGAAACGACGGAACCTAATTTTTATTTGACCCCTTGTCTCTATGTCAAAAAAACGCTCAAGCTGAAACGGCTCTTGCCGTTCGCATTGAGCCGTTGCGGCTCCTGTACGCTGCCGGGCGCTTTGGAGCTGGTGAAGACGCTCCATCCTTCCGCTCCCGGGCAGGCTGCTGCGGAATCGCTCTTCGTCACCGCCGACCGGCTGTGCCCCCCGCATCCCCGCTATTGGTTCGACGCCGATCCGAAGGGAGATGCGGCGGCGGCTTGTCTCCTTTCGACCGCCGGCGGCGACTGGGCCGTGGTCGATGCGATAGCGGACGGCTGGCCGCTCTCCTCGGACGATCCGTACCGGTGGCCGGAAGCCGACTACCGCCGGCACGAACGACGGCTGCTCGCCGGATGCCGTCAAGCCGTCTCGGTCCTGCTGCGGCGCAACGCCGCAGACGCCGGACGGATCGTGCTGGCCGTGCCGCAGACGCTAAGCTCGACGTTCCGCCGTTACGTGGAGAGGCTGCTGCCTTATCCCGTTTACCGCCGGACGTATGCGGCAGGCTGTAACCTGCTCGGCAGCGACTGCCTGCTTTCCCTGAAGGAGGCGGAGGACGGCCATTCGTTTCAGCCCGGCGACTGCGTCCTGCTCCTTCAAGCGGGCCCGCTGTCGCACCTTGGGCTGCTGCTGCTTCGCAAAACGAACAAATATGGAGAAACGAACGGAGGGTATGCCGAATGACGACCGATTTGCCGAATGATACGGCCTCCCGCATGCTGCTGCGCAGTGACGGTTCGACGACGCTGCTTCTGGAAAGCATGCTGGGGACGGAGCTGGGCGTCCGGGTGATCGGACAACAGACGGTGCGCGGAGAAAGCATCGACGGCAGTATCTGCGACCTGCTTGAGGCGAAGCCGGAAACCGTTTTATTCGAGCGGTATTCCGAGCTGGAAACGCCGAACGGGCAGTGGGTTTCACGCAACTATGTCGTGGCGCGGATCGACGGAATGGAGCTGTTCCTTGGCCAGTTACAAAATCACAAAATTCCGCTCGGCAAATTGCTGATGTCGTTCAAGCTGGCGGCGTACCGCAAGCTGCTGGGGTACGGCGCCGAAGAGCGTCCGCTGGACAGCCAGACGGTTCGACTGCCGTACAAGCACTATGTCATTTGCGGCGAAACGGGACCGAAAATCTACATCCGGGAAGCGTTCAATCCGATTTACGTCACCTTCCCCGGGAACAGCGATCCGGCTTGCGGGAGCTAGCTCCTGCAAGCCTCAGAGTGTTGAGAAAGTGGTCAAACGGGATTATAGAGGTAACGAGGGGGTGGGGTATCCACTTCCGACCACTCTTGTCTTCGGGAAATTTGTTTGCAAGCCGCTTAATAGCGGACATTTCCCGAAGACAAAGGCGGCCGCTATCGCTTCTCCAGTGGATACCCCACCTCCGTATGTTTCTCTATTTTTGCTTAGACCACTTTCTCAACAAGCTCGAGCTAGCTCCTGCAAGCCTTTTCTCTCGCAACGACAAAACAGCCTGCTTCCGCTTAGGAAAACAGGCTGTTCGCGTTATTACCTCAGCTCATCCCATTCCGCCAGCCAGCGAACTTCCTTGTCCGGGTCGAGACCCATGCTGTAGCCCGGAGACGGCGGGCGGGCATCGCACCATTCCAGCGCAGCTGCGATCGTATCTTCGAGCGTGCGGAACGTCAAACCGGCGGCAAGCGCTTTTTCCACGCTGATGTTCATATAATGGGCAAAGCTTTCCAGACCCGCATGCACCGGAAACCACAGCGGAATTTCGTCCCACGGGCTTGCCCCACGGCTGTGCAAAAACTCGTCGCCGACCCAAACGAGCTCCGGATCGCTCTCTGTCACCCGTGCGCAAGCCTCAAGCAGCCTGTGCATCATAAGCGGCTCCGCCGGGCCTACCGCGTTGAACGTGCCGGCCGTCTTGGCCTCGGCCATTCGAATGATCCAATCGCTCAAATCGCGAACATCGATGAACTGCAACCGGGCTTCCGGACGGCCCGGGGCCAATACCCGGCCGCCCTTGCGAATGCGGATCGGCCAGTACGCAAACCGGTCCGTCGGGTCCTGAGGACCGACGATCAGCCCGGAGCGGACGTTCAACGCCCGTCCCGGCATCAACTCCTCCAGTTGCCGTTCGCACAGCGCCTTCAGCTCGCCGTAATGCTTGCGGACATTCTCCGACGCCGGATCGTCCAATTCTCCGACCGGATCGCCTTCGTGAACGCCAGGCTTGCTGAAATCCCGGTAAACGGAAATGCTGGAGACGAACGTATAATGCTCCACGCAATCGGCCAGCCGTTCCGCCGACTGTTTGACGATTCTCGGCACGTAGGCCGACGTGTCGACGACGGCGTCCCACCGTCGTCCCTTTAAAGCGGACAGATCCCCATCGCGGTCTCCCCTCAGCTTCTCCGCTTCCGGGAGTACTTCCGGGTTCGTTATTCCTCTCGTGAACAGCGTGACCTCGTGACCGGACCGCAGCGCGGATTGCGCCAAGTGATAGCCCAGAAATACGGTTCCGCCCAAAATTAGCAGCTTCATCGTTCCTCTCCCCCTATTCGGTTCCCTGCTTATTCGTCGTCTTTCAGTGCCTGGATCGTCAAGGACAGGCTTCGGACCGACGCCAAATGTTCAGGGGTCAGCTCCTCCAGATCGAACGCGACGCCGCACGCCTGCTCCAATTCGAGCAGCAGCGAAACGATCGCCGCCGAATCGATGCCCAGACTCTCGTACAACCGGTCCTCATCCCCGATTTCCTCCGGCTTAATGGACAAATAGGCGCTAAGCGTTTCTTTGACCGTCTCTATAATCGGCTTCATGGTGATCCACCTTTCGTTTCAAAATAATATGCAACCCGCTTCAACGAGCGGTTGAGCGGTTTGTGCCCCGAAGCAGCTGCTGCGCGCACTCGAATACCGAAAGCGCGCCTTGGTACCCGCGCTTTTCCAGCAGCTTTTGCAGGTCCCTGGCATGGTCGCGGTATTCGTCCTGCATAATGTACTTCGACAGATCGTACAAGTGGGAGGGACTGAACGAACGCGGCATCATATACTCGCCGATGCCGAGCTCGTGCAAATGCCTGGCGTTGAATTCCCGCTCCGTGTGCGTCGGAATGATCAGCGAAGGGACTCCCCTTGCAATCGACGACATACAGCTGCCGTGTCCGCCATGATGAATGAACAGATCGAACTCGCCGACCCGCTCCTCCTCCACGAAAGGAACGATCCGGATGTTGGACGGCAGGCTGGCGAGCCATGCCTCCGGCAGCGCTTCCGACGTCGCGATAACGACGAAGACAGGGGTTTCGGCGAAGGCGCTTAACACCGCCTTTACCAGATACATGCCGGAATCGCCCGCCGAGTCGGTCAGCCTGCCCGGATAGACGAGCACGGCAGGCCGCCGGAAGTTTTTCTCCGGTTCCGTGCCCACGGAGACAGGCATATTCATTGAGATCGGACCGACGTAACGGACCCGGTTATTGTAAATGCGGTCCATCTCGGGAATGCCCGGCACGATATCGACATCCGCCCGGAACAGTTCCTCCATCCGCTCCACTGCCGGCAGGCCGAACGTATGCAGAATCCGGTTCATGACCGGCGTCACCTTCGGCAAATTACGGGGCGGCGTCCCCCAAAAATACAGCGGTTTTCCATCCGGGTGAAAGCACGATTGGGTGATGGAAACGGACGGAATCCCGAGCACCTTGGCGGCAATCAGCGTATGGGGGCTCATATCGGCAATAACGAGGTCCGCTCCGATGCTCTCCAGCATGCGGATGCGCTGGCGAATCCATGCTTCCGCGAACCGCTCGTCGAGCAATCCCATCTGCGCATAATAGTGGTCCAAGTCGTAGATCGCCGGCTGCGGGGGAATGAGCTTGTCCGGATTGGGCATCGTCGGATCGTCGTCGATCAGAAGCTTGTATCCGAGACGTTCTACCCACGTCATGCTGCTCTCGCCGTAGATGGACATGTACACCGAGGCCCCCGATTGGATGAAACGTTCTGCGGTCGGTGCATTCCGCATCAGAGGGCCAAGTCCCCCGCTAAGCCCGAAAAAAATATTCGTCATTCTGGCGTTCACCTTCCCGAGTTAATTCGTAGACGGAACGTTCGAAAGCTTGCAGCTGCCCTGGCGTTCCGATCGGATAACAAGCCTCAGCCGGTTCGATCCGGAAGCGGTGTCCTTTGCGGATAAGCTCATGATAAAGGGGAGCCACGTAATATTCGCCGTTTACGGTCTGTTTGCGCCCCAGCGCTTCTTCTGCCGCTTCGACAAAATGCCGCGTGTCGGCAAAATGATACAAGCCTGCCGTCGCATAGGGCGAAATGACTTCTTTCTCCCGCACCGCCGTTACGATGCCGGCTTCGTCGACCTGCACGTAGCTGAGCTCCGGAGCCTGCGAGCGGAAAACGGGAATAACGCCGTCGATCCCTGCCGTTCGCTCGAAGCGAACGGACGGGTTCATGCGCATATACGTGTCGCAATTATAAATGAGCAGCGGACAGTCCGGGTTCAGAAACGGCTTCGCCTCCAGCACCGTCAAAGCTTGCCCGCCTGTCGCCCGTTCCAGCTCGATGATGCGGGCAGACGGGGAATAGTCCAGCACCGTCCGGCGCAGCGGGTAGCTCTCGGCATCCTCGGCCAAGCAGACGAATATGGCGCTGTCGAGATTCACGTGCGGTTTCAGGCTGTCCAGCGCCCAATAGAGCATAGGCCTCCCCGCCGCCTCAATAAGCATCTTCGGCACGGTAAAGCCGGCCTCGCGGAATCTTTTTCCCCTCCCGGCCATCGGTATGACAATATTCACAGCCTCCCCCCGTTCTGCTCCAGTTTGGTCATGACGGAAGACCAGTCGCGAAACGTCAGCGCCAGATCGTCGATATAAACGTGGCCGTAAGGTTTGCCGAAGACGATCTCGTCGTACGGCACCTCGTGCTTGTCCAACCACGCCAGAGTAAGCGCTCCGATATGGGCGACGGCCTTACCGGCGTTGCCGCCCTGCGTCTTCATGTTGCGGGCCGTATGAATAATGATTTCATGCCCTTCGGCCTTCAGTCTTTGAAGTGCAGCCACGGCTCCCGGCAGCGGAAGGACGTCGCCGTACGATTGCTCCGGCCTCTTGAGCTCGCAGATCGTTCCGTCCAAGTCGACGACGATTCTCATCCCTCTCCCCTCCCGATCAGGCACGATTCCCGCCAGTAGTTGAGCGCCGCCGATACGGAAATTTCCGGATCTTCCCCGGATTCGTCCGCTTCGAGCACGACCCAGCCTTCGTAGCGTATTTTTCGCAGGAAGTCCTTGAGCACCCGAATATTGCCTTCTCCGAGGCCCGGCGGGCTGTACCGCGTCCTCCGTCGAAATCTGCCGGGGGGTGGCGGAGCGATCGTTTGGTAATCCTTTACATGAATCCCCAGGATGCGTGATCCATAACGTTCCAGCAGTCCGTAAAGATCCAGCCCCGCTTCCGCCGTATGCACGACATCCACCACAAGACCGAGCTCCGGCGGACCTTCATTCATGACCAGTTCGATATCTTCCCCGTCAAAAATACAGTGGCCCCAGTGCGGATGAATGGCAGCGCGAACCCCATGCATCTCGTATCTGGCAGCGATTTCTGTGATCATACGAAGCAGTTTTTGCCTTCCTTCGGGTGTGCGGTTTCTGTTATACCGGATGCCGGGACCAAGCACAGCCATCGGAATACGCGCTTGCTTCATGAGCCGGCCCAAGCGTTCGTGATGCGTATAGATCGCCCGCCGCCCGCGCCAATTCTCAAAATGACCGAATTCGTAAACGCCGGATACCGAAGTGCCGTACCGGGTCAACAGCTGCTGAAGCTCGGACAGACGGTGCTCGTACGACATAAGATGCGGGCCTCCGATTTCGACAGCCGGGCAGCCTGACCCGGCAACGAAACGGATGGCTTCCTCCGTCCGGTCACCCCAGACGGAAACTTGGCAAGACAGACGCAGCTTGCAGTTCATGTCAGCCTCCTTTTGCACATTGGTTTGGTTCAGGGTAACACGCTTCGGCGGAGGCCGCTCGGCTTTTGCCGTTCACCGGTAGCTGCGGCCTCCAAACTGCGAAACGAACGAAATGCGTGAACTCAAGTAAAGCAGAGAAGAAGCCCGTCGCGCCACGTATCATGGAAAGAGAACGGGCATCGTTTCACCTGCACAACCACTCATGGAAATGGAGGAACTAAGCCACATGAACGAACGAAACGCAATAACGGCCGATACGGAAGTTTCGCTTGCCTTAGGATATCCGATGCGCAAACGAATCTATTGGGCGCTGATAGGCATCGCCGTCGGCGTCCTCATCGCCGGGTTCTGGAACTATAAGCTCGTGGACGGCTTCGGCAACGAAATCGTCGCCGGCCACACGATCGGGAAAACGTCCGAGCTGGCGGGCTCCTACGGAGAACGCGGACTCGGCTTCGGCTTCCTGTTCGCATCCGTCGCCGGCTTGGCTGCTACTTTTACTGCTTGCAATTGCGTCGTGTTCGCGATGATTCCCGGTCTGGCCTGCGCAGACCGCCGATTATCCCGATCGGCCGCGCTTCGGGCCTTCGGCGTGTTTGCCTTTGCCGTCGTCGCAGTCTGCCTGCTGTACGGCTTGTACATCGGCAGCCTTGGCGCAGCCGGCATCGAGGCGTTTACGGATCGCAGCGTTCGCCTGGGGCGGGCCCAGATCACGTTTACGTCGCTTGGCATCGTTATGGTCGCTTGGGGCGCGCTTGCCTTCGGATTTATGGACGGACTGAAATCCCGGCTTCCAGCCGGCGTTCGTTCGTTCTTCGCCCGGCCGCTGACTCAGGCGGGGATCATGGGAACGATGGTCGGCATTTTCTCCATCGGCCGGCCGTTTCCCGTCTTTCGCGACTTTCTCGTCTATGCGGCTTCATCCGGCAATCCGCTCTACGCTTCACTCGCCATGGGCGTGCAGGGACTGGGCCAAATCGCCTTCATGGTGCTCTTGTTCCTCGGCCTCGTCTACGCCTTCGGCAGCCGGCTCCTCCGCTGGGCGGCACAGCGCCCCCACCAGCCGCGACTGGTCAGCTCCGTCGCGCTCTTCATCGGGGGCGCCTATTTCATATACTACTGGGGCCTGGCCCGGGCGCTGGATATCGGCAGCTGGGGCTTCAAGCTGGGCTGGTATCACTAGCAGCTCCAATCGAACGCGCACAAAAAAAGAAGCGAAGTTTGACGCCCGTTCAAAACTTCGCTTCTTTTTTGCCGCCCCGCCTAGCGCTCCGACATGCGCCAATCGGGATGGGCCAGCAGCCACCCGGCCAACGCCTGCGTATGGTCCGCTTCCGCCTCCAGCAATCGCGCAAAGCGGCCTTCGATCCGGTCGCGCAGCGACTTCGCTTCCTTGCGCAGCAGTCCCCTGGCGACCATATTGCCCATCACCTGCCAGTGCTGCGAAGCCTCCAACGCTTTTCCGGCGAGCCCCGGCAGTCCGCACAACCCGAGAAACACATGAAAATGATACCGGGTGAACGAAACTTCCTTAATCATTTTGTGCGTCAGGTCGAGCCATTCGCTCTCGGTTTCCAGCAGCTGCATCAGCTTTTCCCCAAAAACCGGAATCGCCGGCAGCCCGTGCCGCATCGTTTCGTCCAAATCCACCTCAGGCGGACGCCCCTGCATCGCATCGACGTTTCGCTGAATCGCCCTGCGGTGGTCAAATGAAGCTCCGGTGCAGTTTTGCTCCGCCTGCCAGGCCAAATAAAACAAATGCAAATCCTTATATCCGCCGTATCTCGATTGGTACGACTCCATCGCAGCGAGCAGATCCCGTCTGGAAATCGGCCCGACATACTGATAATAATGATCGCATACGACGTAACCGCCCGGTGCCGTTCCGATCACCTCGACCGCATGCGAATCGTGCGCTTGCCGGTAATACGCATGGTACGGCAGCTCATACATGTCCGAGATGACGCCCGCCGTTCTTCCCAACGCCAGCCATTCGTCAAGCAGGACGGCCAGATCGCCGGCGTCCGGACTGCAGGTTTCGACCCAATCGATTCCGTGATCGTCGGCCAACTGCCGCCGAACCGGCGTATAGTACGGATCGACGATAACGTAGTCTCCTTCGTCTTTATATCCGAATCCCGCCTGATTCCATACGAGCTCCGTCGGGACGCCGAGCCGTTTCAGCATGGCGGCCACAATAATTTGCATACAATTGTGATAGTTATGAATATACGGTGCGTAATCCATTCGGACTCCTCCGGTATTCCAGCGTCATTGCAAAAATATGCATGGAAGGATTGTCTTCGAACACAAGAGCGCGCGCCGCCCCGGTTTCCCCGGGGTACGGAATCGAACAGATCCACAGATTCGGCCGGACATGCGCATATCGGCCCGATACCATGTGCATGTATGGAAGCGTCATCGCCAAGCGGTCGCCGAAAGCCGGGCGGTCGGACACGAAATCTGTCAGCGCCAGGCGCGCCGTATGAAGCAGCCGATCCCCCGCGACAAAAGAAATGCGGTCGAACGAATCCCCGTTCGCCGAAACGCCCAGCGCATGAACGCAGTCAAGCGTTCCGGGCATCCACGGCAAAGCGACCGTTTGACCGGACGTTTCGATATTGTCTCCGTCCTCGGTCGTCTGATACCGGAACGGAATGCCGTCGAACCGGTACATTCGGCCAAACCGGATCGATTCTGCCGGAAACGAAGAGGAACCCATAGTGAGCCTGCCTTCCTCGCACCGGGATTCATAAGTAAATCCCCGGTTGTTGAAATAAGGCCGCAAATCCATCGCATGAAAAAATCGCACGAGCCTGCCCTCCTATGCGTTTATTGACTTGTTACGGCGCTTCAGCGATAGGAGACGGTACGGAATGCCGTACAGCACGGTCACAATAAACGCCGCATAAAACAACGAATTCGTAACCGCCTGAAGGCGGAACAGCGCGTCGACGAACGCAATCAGAAACGCCGCCGTCATCCGTGCCGCCGGGCGAGGAGCCGTCGTCTTCGGATCGGTGATCATGAAAAAGGTGAACAATTGAAACGACGCGCCGAGCATCGGTCCGAAGGCGTAATAAATCGGCTCGCCGAACAGGTAATGGCGCAAGGCCGCGAACAGCACGAAGCTGAGCACGAACGCGAGCACCGTGTCCAAACGCTTGGCCACGCCCGCTGCGATAAAGCCCAGGACAAGGATTAAGATCATCACGTCGATGCCGTTCGTCCACTGCTTCGGCGTGCTGACCGCATATTGGGGCAGCACAAACAGCAGAAACACGATGGCGATGTTGTTCGGATTGAACACATGACTGCCTCCGATGCGTATGACATATTTCATGACGATCGCCAGGACGGCGGCCAGCACATAAGGCCAAACCAAATAGGAGCTGAGCAGCAAACTGAGGCCGATGCCGGAAATGATAGCGCTTAACGGAAACATCCATTTTTTTAGAACAATCCTCGCCAAAAGAAGCTCGGTTGCCACCGCGCTGAGAACGGACGCGAAGAAGCTGTCCCATCGCTGGAAAAAGCCGAGAAAAAATTGTCCTGCAAAGACAAAGCTAATTAAAAACAATAAAATGAAATACCGGGCGTCCCACTTGATTTTTGCGGCCATGACGGCTAAACCTCCTAACGAAATGGGGTGATACTGCCCCGCCGAATAGAAGAAGGACATATGCACCATATGGAACGGACTGCTGTAAAAGTAAGGATCGCGCGGAACTTCCGTCTCCGCGTCCGGGGTGTCCGAGACGGCGTCCGTACGTTCGGCTTCCTCGCGTATCGCCTCTTCCAGTTCGATGTAGCCGGCATCCCCGGTCTCTCGTTCGGGCTTCATGTTTAAGCTCCTCCTTAGGCAGAATTAACGTTCGGCTCCCGCATTAACCGGTGTAGGCTTTTGATGGAATACTCATCGGCAGGGACGGCGCCGGCTCGAAAATGGTTTTGCGGTAAGCGGACGGACTGATACCGACCAAACGCTTGAATATTCGAGAAAAATGCGTCAAGTCGTTGTAGCCGACCGAATAGCAGACGTTCGTCACCGACTCTCCTTTAATCAGCAGCTTTTTAGCCTTTTCGATTCTGCGGCTCATAATGTATTCCTTAAAACCAACCCCCGTTTTTTTCTGAAACACTCTTGAGTAATGATATTTGCTTACAAAAATATGATCAGACACCGTTTGAAGCGATAGGTCGGTTTCACAAAGGTTTTGATCGATATATTTCAAAGATTCGTCGAACAACGAATGCTCCTCGACGCACTCGGGACAGGGGGCCATCCTCTGCATCCAATCGTTAACCAATTGAATGTGAGATTCTCTGACCTTGGTCAAGATCATGGTTGGACTGTGGTTCGTCACAAGTTCGTGGACATACCATGAAGCCGGGAATGCGTCGTCGAAGGTTAAAAACGCTATCAAATGGTAGCGACGTGCAGTTGCAATTTTCACGACTTCTTGAAAGCATCCCGTAATGACCAGCTGTGTCTTATGGGAGAGCTGACTCATAATTTTGCTGCTTTCTTCGCAATCACCGGGTTTTGGAAATATGAATAACATACTCAAGTAAATCGCTCCTTCCCCTGACCATGATTTTGTTTCATTTTACAACAGGCAAATTTAGGAACGATCTGCATTTGTTGCTAATCTTTAGTGTTAATTTGACATATTTTCTTCATATTCCCCTTTATTAAGCGCAAATTCGCCCGACAATCCGACAACAAAACGCGAGCCCTTACGTTTCGGCGATCGTATGCTAAAGGCAGCACAAATAAAGGAGGAACGGTCGTTCATGTATCCATTCGATCGCTTTGAGATCGGGCTGCCCGACCGGCAGGCCGATTACCCGACGCAGGTGGCGGATTGCGCTTATGTCCGATGCGCGAACCCGATTTATGCCGGGGAACCGAATTGGCATTATTACGGGGAATGGTTCTGCAGTTCACTGTGCATCGCCAAGCACCTTGGGGCGGATAAACGCTGCGCGAATTAATCGGAATTGACGCGACAGGACGCCCATACGCAAACTTAGGCTGTCGAGCAGGTCGGCAGCCTTATGTTCGTTCTTGCTTGCCCTTTCGATCACGAGCCCGCGCTCGTATAAAAGCGGACGGACGTCCGCCAAAAATACCAGCTGGCCGCAAACCATACCGGCGCAAGCAGCAGCGTGGTGACCAGCATCTCCGCAGACCCTTTGTCCAGCAGCAGGCCGACCGGAACCGTAAACACGAACAGAACCGGCAGCGCGTAGGAAAAGACGATCCGCGAGACGCCCCCGTATACCGTGGAGGGTACGAACAAAAAACCGAACAGTGAAAAAAACACCTGATTGACGAACTCCGCCCGCTGGACCCACATCGACAAGGTTACGATCACCATGCACACCGAGTACAGCATGACGAGGCCGATAGCGGTAAACAGCAGCGCCCCTCCGAGCCGAAACCAATCGCCCTCCCAGCCGATATGCGCGGAGCTGTAGAGGATCATGCCCAGCGCCGATACGAGATTGAGCGCAAAGCCCAGATGCGGGTCCGATAGCGAAACCATGAACTGGGAGTGGATCGGCTTTAGCAGAACGAAATCGAGCCGGCCCGTCGTAATTTTTTCGGGAAGCGTCTGGAGGTTGTTGATCGCGAGCATCAGAAACAAGGTAAAGAACAGCTCGGCGAATCCCCGGTAAAACAGCATTTCATACTTGGTCCACCCCGCAATAGCATCCACATGGCCGTAAATCGTCCGGTAAAAATAGACGAACAAGCCGAAATTCACGGACATCCCGACGCCCCAAAATACAAAATGGAGCGGCGACTGCATTTCCCGAATTAGCGCGATTCGCAAAAACGTCAAATAGACTCTCCCGTACCTTCTCACGCGTTCATCCTCCCACCGCCTGATAACTTTTCACGCCTTTTCGCCAGATCCAATACGAGACGGCCGATAATATGCCGATCCACAGCAGTTGGCAGCCGATCCCTTCCACAATCTGCCGCTCGGTGAGCCCGTTCGTGCAAATTTTCGCGGTAAAATACACTTGATACGGAAATGGAACGAGACGGAAAAGCCATTCCAGCGATGTAAACACATCCGGCGGGAACCACATACCGCTCAAAAACCAGTAAACATTGCTGAAAAATATAAACAGCACATGATACCGCACGAACCAAAAAGCCACCAAGCCCAGGCAGTAAAAGATCAGAAAGCTGATCGCAAGCCCGAGCAGCGCGCTCACGATCACCCAGCCCGGCTGCTTCGGAAGCGCATCGGGAGCGAGCAAACCGCCCGCCGTCAATCCGGGCAGCAGCACGACAAGCGGGATGAACAGAAGCGCAAACTGAATGCTTCGGCGTCCCGCATTGACGAAAAACATATACGCGAAATAATGGACCGGCTTGTTCAAATACTGATTCAGCTTGCCGCTCTCGATATCGCCGGCAATCGTATAATGGATGCCGTCCGCCAGGACGACGTATTTCAACAGCGCGATAACGACGAGGTATAGCGTCATGGAATGGGCATTGTAGCCGGCAATGTCCGGCGTTTCGCGGAAAATCATCGCCCACATCGCCAGCGGGATAAGAAGCGTATACAGATTGATCAGCCAGCTTATGACAAAATTTAACCGGTACGTCATCGCATCCTGCACGGTAAGCAGCCAGACAGTCCCGTATTTACGTAACCTCCGCATGCGGAATCTCCTTCCCGTACAGCCGCTCGATCGTATCTTCGATGGGCGGCTCCTCGACGCTGATATCCACCGGCATCCAGCGCCCGGTCGAGGCGATGAAATCCGGTACCCGCTCCCGTTCCAGCCGAAAGGTAAAATCGTAATCCCGGCAAGACACCAAAACATCCCGCCGCTGATCCAGCCATTCCTTTTCCGGAAGCGAGGCGAAGCGGACCTTGACGATCTGCCCTCCGCCCATCCGGCGTTTGGCCTCCTCCAGGCTGCCGTCGTAGACGATCCGGCCTTCGCTAATGACAATAATACGACGGCAAAGCGTAACAATATCTTCCATGTAATGGCTGGTCAGCATAATCGTCGTCGCGCCGCTTCGGCTGTATTCGCCGACAAAGCTGCGCAAGCTCCGCTGCGAGGTCAGATCGAGTCCGATCGTCGGTTCGTCGAGAAATACGATTTTCGGATCGTGTAGCAGCGAGCCGATGATTTCCATCTTCATCCGTTCGCCAAGCGACAAATTGCGCAGCGGCACGCTCAGCAGCGACCGGACCGACAGTGCGGAGGACAAGTCGTTCACCCTTTGCCGAAAACGCTTCTCCGGGATTTCGTAGATATCCCGGTTGAGCGTGAACGAATCGATCGCCGGAATGTCCCACCACAACTGGCTGCGCTGGCCCATCACAAAGCTGATCTGCCGCAAATATTCCCGTTTCCGCAGCGAAGGCTCATGCCCGAGTATGCGCACGTAACCCGACGTGGGGGACAGAATGCCCGAGCACATCTTCAGTACGGTTGTTTTCCCCGCCCCGTTCGGTCCGATGAAACCGACCGTTTCGCCCGGCTCAATGCCGATATCGATGCCTTTGACCGCTTCGTTCACCCGGTATTCGGGACGAAGAATACCGCGCAGCGAGCCTCTAATCCCTTCCTGCTTCACCGGGACCTTGTACCGTTTCGTCAAGCTTCTGACATCCAATGCTTTCCGCATAGCTTCGCTCCTTTTGATCGCTCAAGGCTTCATCTTGTGCCATCTTAGCACGGGAGCAAGCGCATCAATAGGCGTAAGTTGGCCGACTGTTCGGCGTTCGCTGTGCATCGCCGCACTCCGCAACAAACCCCGGACGGCCCGGCAACAAACGCCGAGGCAAGCGCTTTCGTTTCACTTATAGTGGAACAAACGGCTGCGGGCCGAAATCCGAATATGGGACAAGGCAGGGAAGAAGGATGACCAGATGGATGACAACCGATGAGCGAGCGTTTTTTGACACAAACGGTTATGCGGTGATTCAAGGGCTGTATACCCGGCAGGAGACGGAAGAGATGAAGCAAGAGCTGGACAAAATTTGGCTCGACCGCATCGTCGCGGGCTCCATTGTGCAGCAGCCGAAGCGGCCGCTCGACAGCTTGTTTCCTCCGCTGCGCGACGTGCATCTGACCAGCGAGTGCCTGCTCGGCGTTATGACCGATCCGCGTCAGTTCGACCTCGTCGAGCAGATCATCGGCGAAGAGGCGCTGGCCATCGGAACCGGTTGCTTTTTCAAGCCCCCGGGGGCGGCGGCGCTTCCGTTTCATCAGGATAATTACGATATCGGGGTGTATCCGGGTACGACCTGTGCCGTATGGATTTCCTTGGATGACACCGATCCGGATAACGGCGGACTTCGTTTCGTGCCGGGAACGCAGCATCTGGGGCTGCTTCCGCCGAAAATTCCAGGTCACGCGTCCGTTTACGGGCAGGCGGTATCGGTGCCCCGCGACTACGAAGTGGCCCATGTGCGGACAAGGCAGGGGGATGCCGTCGTGTTCGGCGGAAACATTCTGCACGGCTCCAACCCGAATGTGACCAAGTACCGCTTCCGGCGCGCATTCGTTACACATTTCGCCGGAGCCAGCACCGAAAAAATCATGGTGCATCACCTCGATTTGCGCAACCGTCATGGCGAGCTGATACAGCGCCGGATGAACCGCTATCATAAGCTGCAATTTATCGACGAATATCAAAGGAGGAAATGACATGTCCGAATTGTTCAGCCGGATGGATACCGTGTTTCTAATCGCCGAGGAATTCGACCGGTCTATCGAATGGTACGGGGAGAAGCTCGGATTGACGCCGGGATACCGTTCCCGGGGCGCAGCGACCTTCCACGCGGGAAGCGGCACTCCCCTTACGCTGATCGACGCCGCCGTGCTGGAGGAGGAGCATCCGATCTTCAACTTTTACACGCCTGATATCGATGCAGCCCACAAGCATCTGACAGAGCGCGGCGCCGATCCCGGCCCGATCCGCCATTATGGCGATATGGCCACCTTCGACTTCCGCGACGTTGACGGCCGGCTGCTAAACGTCTGTCACTATTGAGGCGTTGCGTGTATAAATCCGATACCTTTACGAAAACAGGCGCTAACGTGGTTAGCGCCTTAGCCTGTTGAG
>NZ_BSDJ01000019.1 GCF_027925525.1 Paenibacillus tyrphae
ACGCTGCCGCGCGCGAGGCGCTGGCCGCGCAGGAGGCGCCGCTGGCCGCGCGGCTCGAGCAGCTGCGCCAGGCCGCGCAGCTCGCAGCCGAGCTCGCCGCGGCGCGCGAGCGGCTGGCCGCGCTGGCCGCCGAAGGCGGGCGCCGCGAGGCGCAGCTGGCGGCGCTGCGCGCGGAGCAGACGCGCGAGCGCGAGCTGCGCGAAAAGGCGCTGCAGCGGCAAGCGCAGCTGCGCGACGAGCTGAAGCGGGCGGAGGTGCCCGCCGCGCACCGCGAACGCCTGCAGGAGGCGCTGCAGGAGAAGCGCGAGCTGGAGCGGCTCGCGAAGCTGGAGGCGGAGCAGCAGGCGGAAACGAACCGCCTGCAGGCGGAGCTGCAGCGTCTGAGCCAAGCGGAGGCGTCGCTGCAAGCGGCGCAGCGGGAATGGGAGCGGCTTGCGGAGGAATGGTCGCAGGAGCTGCTTGCGGCTTATCGGGCGTCGCGGGAGGCGGAGAGGCGGCTGACGGGGCTGGAGAGCCGCATCGCGGAGGAAATCGCAAGCCGCCGTAAAGCTCAGCAGCAAGCGGAGCTTTCGGCGATGGCCGAGGCGTTAGCGGCGCACCTGCATCACGGCGAAGCTTGCCCGGTTTGCGGCTCCGTGGCGCATCCGAATCCGGCGCTGCCGCAGGCGGGGAAAGCCATGGCCGGAAACCCGGCCGCGTCGCAAGACGAAGCGGCGATGCTGGAACGGCAGCAGAACGAAGCCCGCGAAAGCTGGTTTGCAGTCCAAGGTCACTTGCAGTCGCTGGAAGCGCTGGAAAGACAGTGGCGGCAGGCGGTGGAGGAAGAACCCCAGGGGTTACCTGCTGCGCTAGGCGAAGTGGCCGCTACAGCCGTTTCCACAACCGAATCTTCCGCACCCGGCTTCCCCGGCGAACGGATCACAGAGACGCTGCGCGAAGCGGCGGAGTCGGCTGCTGGTGTCAGCCGCCAGATTCAGCAGCTGCAAGCGAAACTTCAAGAATTGTTGCAAAACAAGCGGCAGTTGGACAAGCAGCGGCATGACGGCCAAGCGCGCAAGCAAACGGCGCAAACGCTGTTCGACACCCACGCGGTGAAAGCGGGCGAGACCCGTGAAGCGCTGAACGCCGTCCGTGCCGGCTGGCAGGTCAAATTTGCGGAGCTCCAGGCGGATGAGCTGGAAGAGCTTGCAGAACGGTTGAAGCGTCAGGACCAACTGGCGGAGGAGCTGCGCGGCCGCTTGGACAAAAGCGTAGAGTTTTTGGACGAGAAGCGGAACCGGATGGAGCAGCTCCAGCAGGAGCTGAACGAGGCGGAAAAAGAGTTCGTCCGATTGGCGGCGGAACGGCAAGCGCTTGAGCAGCAGACCGGACAGCAAACGGAGCGGCTGCGGGCTTGGGTAGGAGACGAAGACGCTTCCGCTTTGGCTGCCAAGGCGCAGGCGGAGCTGGACAAGCTGCGCGCCGAAGCGCAGCGGGCTATTCAGCTCCTCGAAGAAGCGCAGGCCCGCCAACAGGCCGAAGCGAAGGCGGAAGCCGCGGCGCGGCAGGCGGCTGAATCGGCGCGGCTCGCCTACGAAGAAGCGGAAGCGGAATGGACGCAGCAAGCGTCCGCAGAAGGCTTCGCGACGGCAGACGAAGTGACGCAGGCGCTGGTTGAACCGGAGCAGCAGCAGGCATGGGCTGCCGAAGTGGAAGCCCACGGCAAGCAGGAGCACCAACTCGCCGCGCGGCAAACGGAGCTCGATGCCGAACTGGCGGGCCGCCAGGTCACCGAAGAAGAGTGGACCTCGCTGGAGGAAGAGCTGGCCCGGTGCAAGGCCGAGGACGAAGCGGCGCTGCAGGCGACGGCCAAGGCGGAACGGGACCATGAGGAGCTGCAGGCGAAGCATGCCCGGTGGAGCGAGTTGGAGGCGGAGCGGGAGAAAAGCCAGCAGGAGCTGTCCCTACTTGGCAAATTGCAAGGCGTGCTGCGCGGCAACGCCTTCGTCGAATTTTTGGCGGAGGAGCAGCTCATGCATGTCAGCCGCGCGGCATCGGAACGACTCGGTCAGCTGACGCGGCAAAAATATGCGATCGAGGTCGACTCCGGCGGCGGCTTCGTCATCCGCGACAACGCGAACGGCGGCGTGAGGCGACCGGTGACGACTTTGTCCGGCGGCGAAACATTCCTGACCTCGCTGTCACTGTCGCTCGCTCTTTCGACGCAAATTCAGCTGAAGGGGGAGCATCCGCTCGAATTTTTCTTCTTGGACGAGGGGTTCGGCACGCTGGATCAGGAACTGCTCGATACGGTCATCACTGCACTGGAAAAGCTGCATTTGGACAAGCTGACCGTCGGCGTTATCAGCCATGTGCCCGAGCTGAGAGCGCGGCTGCCGCGCAGGCTGGTCGTTCACCCCGCCGAGTCGAACGGGCGAGGCAGCCGGGTGACGCTGGAAACGATGTAGCATACTTCTACGCGGACGGTCATAGCTAATGATATAATAAATAGAACAAGCCGCAGTGCAAGGGGGAACAGGAATGACCATCACCAATCGCAAGCCGTACCGTCCGAAGGAGCACGGCATGAACCGCCGCAGCGCACGCCGCTTGCTTGCCGCCGTCGTGGGCGCGGGCTTACTCCTCGGACAAGGCTTGCCGGTTCAGGCCGACGCCATCTGGGACCGCTGGAAGGCGGCGGATGCCGCAGTGGCCAAAGGAGATGCGGCGTCAGCCGTGCCGCACTGGAAATTTCTCGTGGAGCATTATGCGGCGGCCGGAGATTGGGAGAATGCCGCGCTGTTCAGCGGCAAGCTCAACCAGCATTTCGATGCCGTAAAAGATTACGAACAGGCGATCCGTTACTACGAGCAGGAGAACGACTATTGGCTGAAGGCGGGAAAAGATTGGGGAGCGGTCGACTTGCAGCGGGCGGAGCAGATCCGCACGACCATCGACGCGTACATCGGGACGCAGGATACCGAAGCGCTGCGGCGGCAAGCGGCCCCGAAGAACGGCAGGCTGGCGAAATTTGAGCCGGAGTACGGCATGTACATCGGCATGTATACCGAGCGGGACCCGGGGATGCAGAATTATTTTGACCGCTCGGAAAGCTTGTACGGCAAGAAACATGCGTTGTACCTCGCTTATTCGCAAGTTGGCAAGCCGTTTCCGAAGCAGCATGCGGCCCGGGCCAAGCAGGTCGGCGCTGCGCTGCAGATCGGTTGGGAGCCGGCAAACGGCTTGGACGCCGTAACGGACGATGTCGTTCGTCAATGGGCGAAGGAAGCGAAAGCCGCCGGCATTCCGATTTTTTTACGTTACGCCAGCGAAATGAACGGCGACTGGGTCGTCTGGCACGGCGATCCGCAAAAATATATCGATAAATTCAAAATGGTTCACGACATCATGGCCGAGGAAGCGCCGAACGTCGCGATGGTATGGAGCCCCGGCGACGTACCGATGTATTCGATGGATGCTTATTATCCCGGCGACGATTACGTCGACTGGGTCGGCGTGAGCATGTATACGGAGCCTTATGAGAACGGCGATCCGCAGCAGGGCAATATGCAGGCGACGAGTCCCATCGAGCGGCTCGATCATTTGTACAAAACATACGCCGACCGCAAGCCGCTGATGATCAGCGAAACGGCCGTCTCCCATTATGCCAACCTGCCGCAGGAGTCGTTTACCGACTACGGGCTTTTGAACCTCCAGCGATTGTACGAAGTGATGCCCTTCAAATACCCGCGGCTCAAGTCAATTACGTATTTTAACGTTAACTTGGATATGAAGGAATCGAAGAACAATTACCTGCTTCGCGACAACGAGGCGATGCTCAAGCTGTATAAGCAGCTTATCTCTTCACCGTATTACTTGTCCAAGGTGGAGCAAGGAGCGAAGCCTTCCGATCACGCAGGATTCGTCCCGCTGGGGAAGGATGGCGCTGTCGCGCGGGCGGCCAAGCTTATTCCGTTCGTCAAAATACCCGATATCTACATCGGCAAACTTGAGTATTATTTGAACGGAACCTTGCTTGCGACGCAGACCGCCCCGCCATTCGGAATCGACTTGATAGCCGGCGCGATTCCTGAGGGTTCGGTTATTGAACTCGCAGTCTATAATCGCGAAGGCCAGAAGAGCGGCTCCCGCTCGTTTCCGATCACCTCCAGAATTTCCGTCGATGTGGATGGAAAAGCCTTGCCGTTCGAGCAGCCTCCGGTTCTGATCGAAGGCAACACGCTGACGCCGCTGCGCGCGATTTTCGAAGCGATGGGGGCGAAGGTGGATTGGAACGAGGCGACCCGCACGGCCACAGGGCAAAAAGGCTCGACGACCGTCTCCGTGACGATCGGCAGCGGCGCCGCGAGCATAAACAGCGAAGCTTTCCCGCTTGAAGCTCCCGCCCGGTTGGTCAACGGTCATACGATGGTCCCGGCCCGTTTTATCGGCGAAGCGTTCGGTGGCAAGGTCGAGTGGGACGGGCAGACGCGAACGGTGCGAATCGGCACCGGATCGGGGGCGGAAAGCGGAACGGCATTACGGGAGCTCCCGGTTTCGCGTACCGCGGTCAAGTCCTCGTCCACTGTCACTGCTCTCTCAGCGGAGCGCAAGGCCACGCCCGACGCCAAGCCGGGCCCGCTTCAGGCCGTCGGCGCATGGTTTGGTTGGGTGGGGCAGCAGCTAACCAAGCTTTGGAACGATCTGATGTAAAAATACAAAAAAGCTCGAACGGCCGATTCCGCCTTTCGCGGAACCGAGCCCATTCGAGCTTTTTTATTCGCACGCCTATAATCCGATTATGCTCTTTGAAGCTGTGGAGTTTCCTCCAGGATCGCTTTGGCCGCCAGCCGCGCACTGGAGAAGGCGCGTTCCGCAAGCTCGCCTTTGCCTTGACAGCCGTCGCCGCAGAAGTAGAACGGCACGTTCTCGATCCGGTTCGGCAGCAGTCGGTTGCTTGCGATATTTTTAACGCTCGACACCATCGCTTTTTTCGAAACGCGCTTCACTTCCGTCGCTTCGCGCCAGCCCGGATAGTGCTGATCGAACAACGCTTCCATCTGTTCGGTCTTTTTATCGAGATACGCCTTGCGCTCGTCTTCGCCCTCGAAGCTGTCGTTCAGGTACGCGATGCCCTGCAGCAGTTGTCCGCCTTCCGGAACGAGCGTATGGTCGGTCGCCGAGACATCGCTGATGAACAGCTTGTTGTCCATGTCGCTGATGTAGCTGAACGGGCGGGCCACAACGCGGTTCATGCCGATGTCGTATACCATGACCTCCGTCGCCGTATTGTCCTCGTAAGGGGCCATGAACGGCTCCCACGGCGTGTCCTTGAGCAGCTTACAGACCTGCTGTACCGGCATGGCGAAAATAACGCGGTCGAATTCGAGCTCGCGGGTTTTCGTCTGCAGCCAAAACTTGCGGTCCGCGTAACGGATGCCGTCTACGCCTTCGCGCAGCGCAATTTCCCAGCGGGAGGTCAGGTCGATTTTTTGCTTGAGCTGGTTCGTAATGACGGCCCAACTGCCGAGCACGTAGTTAACCGGGCGGCCCGACAAAAAGAGGTTGTGATAATACTCGCTGATCACCGCGCCAGACACCTTCCGCGCCTCTTCCGGCGTGATGAAGAAGTTCGAACAGACAAGATGCTCCCACAGCTCCTTCACGTCTTCGTCCGCGTCCGACTGTGCCAGGTAATCGCCCAGCGTATCGTAATTGCGCACGTTGTGAATATTGGCGATGATCGCCGTAATTTCCCCGACGAAGCGCACCTTTTGGAGCGGATTCAGCAGCTCCGTCCGCATCAGGTTGACGAAGTCGAGCGGGGCCGGCGTCAGCTGTTCGTTTTTGTAATACATGACCCTCCGTTTGTCCACCTGCTTCGAGCTGAACGATAGTCCCAGCTCGCGTTCCATATCGCCGATGGTATGGCGGTCGATGCCGTAAATCGCGTGCGCGCCGTAATTCAGCGTAAAGCCCGCTTTTTCATAAGTAAACGCCCGTCCGCCCAATTGCGGACTGCGCTCGAACAGGACGCCCTCGATTCCTTGATGCTCCGATAAATAAGCGGCTGCGGTCAACCCCGCAAGCCCTCCTCCGATGATAGCAACCTTCATGTTGTGTTCTCCTTTCCGTTCTGCTTCCAGTAGAATCGGTTCCGCTTCCTTGTTATGGCGAAGCCCTGTCCAAACCCAAGCGAGCTGCTCCCGCATCCGCTCGGTCAAATCCGTCTCTTCCTCGACCGTGCACCACAGCATGACCGTGCCGAAATAAGTGGTGGTCAACATTTTGGCTTTGCCCGGTTCGGGCAGCCAGCGCAGTAAGCTTTCGTACAGCGTTCGTTTCAGCTCTTCCATGGCAGCCTTCAGGCCTTCGTTTTGCATCGACAGGGCGATCCAGCTGCGGATCAGCCGCCTGTAGGCGCCCAGCGCTTCGGCCAAATCCAGCATCAGCCGGTTGACGTGGCTTTCGAGCGACCGCACCTGCGAAGGCGTGCGGCTGCACCAGGCTTGAATAAGCTCCGTTTGTTTTCTCGGGATTTCCCGTAAAATTTCGTCTTTGCCTTCAAAATAATGGTAGAACGTTCCTTTGGACGTCCGGGTCGCCGCGATGATGTCGTCCACCGACACATGCTCGTACCCGCGTTCCACAAACAGCTTCAGGGCGACATCCATCAGGTAGTCGCGTTTTTTTCGCGTCGACGCTCTCATGAACCGGTCCACCCTTAAAACCCCCTTTGGTTAGCACCGTTTGCCAAGCAATTGAATCGTTCCGTTTAGTATTATAGATAATATTAGACCGATAGTCTACAAATGAATCCCTGTTTTCTGGCTTAAATCGATGCTTATTTTCGTTAAAATAGATCACATTTTGAGAACGATCAGGTCACATTGGACGGAACCGCGCAAAAAAACAATGTTTTATTAGGAAAACAAGCCGAATGATGCCAAAAATCGCGTTCTTGACTTTTTGACGCGGCGAATTTTCTTTTTGCCAAGTTTTCGGGTATAGTGGAAGAGACAAGCCTGTACCTGATATGGGAAGGAGGGGAGAACGTGGACTGCATTTTTTGCAAAATCGTCGAAGGATCGATCCCTTCGAAAAAAGTGTTCGAAAACGAGCATGTCGTTGCCTTTCACGACATTTATCCGGCCGCTCCCGTACATATTTTAATCATTCCCAAAAAACATATCGCGTCGATGAACGACGTCGGAGCGGACGACTGGCATCTGCTTGGAGAAATCCACAGCGCGGCGCAGCAAATCGCCAAAGAACAGGGCGTTGCCGAATCCGGCTACCGTCTGATCAACAACTGCGGCAAGCACAGCGGCCAGGAGGTATTCCATATTCATTATCACCTGCTTGGCGGAGAAAAACTGGGGCCGCTCAACGCCCGCTAAACCCGGTGCGGCTCATTTTTGAAGTTTTGTTCCGGATAGGTTGACACCCAGTTTCCTTATCACCTATAATGAAGTTTGATGAATGTCTTTTTTCGTCTTGGACGGTCTGTTCGGAGGGAGGGAAAACTGGTGTCAGAAACTCGAGTTCGCAAGAACGAAACTATAGATGCTGCACTTCGTCGCTTTAAGCGTTCCATCGCCAAAGATGGCGTTTTGGCGGAGGTCAAAAAACGCAAGCATTATGAGAAGCCAAGCGTGAAGCGCAAGAAGAAGTCAGAGGCTGCTCGCAAGAGAAAGTTCTAGGAGGCTTAATCGATGAGCTTAAGCGACAGACTAAACGATGACATGAAGCTTGCGATGAAGAGTCAAGACAAGTTTAAACTCTCCGTAATCCGTATGGTTCGTGCAGCTATCAAGAATCTTGAGATAGATCAGCGTAAAACCTTAGATGAACAAGAAGTACTTGACGTCTTGAATCGCGAGATCAAACAGCGCAAAGATTCCCTCCAAGAATTTGAAAAGGCCGGTCGTGACGATTTGGCGGAGAACCTAAAGGCCGAGGTCGCCATACTGATGGAGTACATGCCGCAGCAATTCACCGATGAAGAAGTAAAAGCCATTGTACAGCAGACCATCCAAGAAGTGGGGGCTTCTTCCAAAGCGGACATGGGCAAAGTCATGGGCGCATTAATGCCAAAGGTTAAAGGACGAGCAGACGGCAAGGTCGTCAATCAGTTCGTCCAACAGTTATTGTCTTAACAACAGCGGGAAACACTCCTACTTATTGGAGTGTTTTTCTTTTTTTGTTGCAGTTTTGTGAATCAAACTCGCCGCTCACGCGTAGTACCTCTTGGAAGCATTGCAAAACGCGCGAAAAGGAGGTCATCTTGTGCATTCACTCGGGAATAAGCGCACAGCGCTGCTTTTTCGACTTCCGCTTGTCTTTCTTCTCGCAGCGGCGGTTCTGCTGTCCGCTCTAACCGGATTTCTGCCTGCGGAACCCGCGAGCGCCGAATCGTCATCCGCGCCGCCGAAAGCTGCCCCGGTCGTCGTGATACCGGTGCATCAAACGGTAGAGAACGGGCTGCAGACCTTTTTGCAGCGGGCGCTGCAGGAAGCTCAGTCAATGGGCGCCTATTACGTTGTGCTGGACGTCGATACGCTTGGCGGCCGCGTCGATTCGGCGCAGGAAATCGGTCAACTGATCAAAAACAGCCCGGTTCCGACAATTGCTTACGTGCACGGCAAAGCCATCTCGGCAGGCAGCTACATTGCGCTGAATGCCGGCAAAATCGCCATGGAGCCGGGAAGCTCGCTTGGCGCGGCTGCCGTTGTGGACGGGGCCGGGAATGAAATCGAAAGCGTCAAAGTGGTATCGTACTGGTCCGGCCAGATGAAGGCCGCTGCGGAGCTGCGCGGACGGAAGACGCAAATCGCCGAAGCGATGGTTGATAAAAATGTCGGCGTCGCTATGCCGGAGATCGGCCGAACGGTGCCTAAGGGCGAAATTTTGACGCTCACGGCGGAGGAAGCGCTTAAAGTCGGTTATGCGGAGAAAATGGCCGGAAGCCTGCAGGAGGTCGTACAGTTCATCGGCGGAGAGGAGCATCCGCTCGTCACGCTGGAGCCGAGCCTGGCGGAATCGTTCGCCCGGTACGTGACTCAGCCTTGGGTGTCGACGCTGCTGCTAATCATTGGGATCGCCGGCATCGCGATCGAGCTGTTCGTCCCCGGCTTCGGGCTGCCCGGAATCGTCGGCGTACTTGGCTTCGGGCTATACTTTTTCGGACACTATATCGCCGGATTCGCCGGGTTTGAGGAGATCGCTCTGTTCATCGCGGGCATTTTGCTGCTATTGATTGAGGTGTTTGTATCCAGCTTCGGGATTTTGGGCCTTCTGGGTGCTGCCTGCTTGATCAGCGGCGTCGTGCTAGCCGCTTACAATACGAAAGCGGCCGCGATGAATCTGGGTATTGCTTTCGTCGTTGCGGTCGTCGTCGTGGCTGTTGTCGTGAAAATTTTTAAGCATCGCGGCGTCTGGAACCGGTTTGTATTGGGGGAAAAGCTCACCGAAGACAAAGGCTACGTTTCCGCGTCTTCCCGCAGCGATCTGCTTGGCCGGACAGGCAAGGCGGTTACGCCGCTCAGGCCGGCCGGGACCGTATTGTTCGGCGACGAGCGCGTCGATGTCGTCACGGTGGGGGATTTTGTCGAATCCGGCCGAACCGTGAAGGTCACGCATGTCGAAGGCGTCCGTGTCGTTGTCAAGGAAGTTAAGGAAGCGTAAGCTGAACGCGCTTTGCTGGTACGTCGATGGACTTACAACAAAGGAGGAATTTGTACGATGGATACATCTCTTATTTCAATTTTCTTGCTGGCGGCCGTTGCGATCATCGCGCTGTCCGTATTTTTTACGTTTGTCCCGGTCATGCTGTGGATTTCCGCGCTGGCGTCCGGGGTACGGATCGGTATCATTACGCTCGTGGCGATGCGGCTGCGCCGGGTCATCCCGAGCCGGATCGTCAATCCGATGATCAAGGCGACCAAGGCCGGACTGGATTTAACCATCAACCAGTTGGAGAGCCATTTCTTGGCGGGCGGTAATGTCGACCGCGTTGTCAATGCGTTAATCGCGGCGCACCGCGCCAACATTCACTTGGAATTCGAGCGTGCGGCGGCGATCGATCTGGCCGGCCGCGACGTGCTTCAGGCCGTACAGATGAGCGTCAACCCGCGAGTGATCGAGACGCCGGTCGTCTCCGCCGTGGCCAAAGACGGGATTGAAGTGAAGGTTATCGCGCGGGTGACGGTACGCACCAACCTCGACCGGCTGGTCGGGGGCGCAGGGGAAGAAACGATCATCGCCCGCGTCGGCGAAGGGATCGTCACCACGGTAGGTTCCAGCGGCTCGCACAAGGACGTGCTTGAAAATCCGGATATGATTTCCCGGACGGTACTGGGCAAAGGGCTTGATGCCGGTACGGCGTTTGAGATTTTGTCCATCGATATTGCGGATGTGGACGTAGGTAAAAACATCGGGGCGCACCTGCAAACGGAGCAAGCGGAAGCCGACAAGCGGATTGCGCAGGCGAAGGCGGAGGAGCGCCGTGCAATGGCTGTCGCCCAAGAGCAGGAGATGAAGGCGAAGGTCGTAGAGATGAAAGCGAAGGTTGTGGAAGCCGAATCCGAAGTGCCGCTCGCGATGGCGGAAGCGCTGCGCGAAGGCAAGCTCGGCGTCATGGATTACATGAACCTCAAGAATATCGACGCGGACACGCAAATGCGCTCCAGCCTCGGCAAAATGAACGATCCGGGCAAAGACGGAGACAATGCCGGATAGCCTTCAGCCGGGCAGAAAGGCGGGATAACCGATGCGCACCATCTTGGATCTGATTATGAGCAACTGGTTTGTCGTGGTTATTTTGTATATTGTACTAAGCAGTATCGTGAGAAAATTAAAGACCGGCGGTAAGGGTGGGCGAGGCGTACCGCAGCCGCAGGGGAGGACGCCGAAAGGCGGCATGCCTTCCTTCGGCGGCGACGGCTCCGGCTGGCCGGGCATGGCGAAGCCGATGCCCAAGGCGCAGCCGGTCCAAGCGCGTCCGGCCGAAATGGACCGCCGCCGGTCGCGTCCGGCGCCTCTGCCCGAGGCTAGCGCTGCGGCTGCATCGGCGTCCGAGCAGCCTTCTACGGCTGCTGTAACGTCTCCTTTCGCCGAGCCGCAGGGCACGGGCGAAAACGCGGCAGCCGCTGCCTTCGGCAGCCTGACGCCGCAGGATGCGGCGCGCGGCGTGCTATGGGCCGAGATTCTCGGCCCTCCACGGGCCAAACGCCCCTTCCGGCGTTAAGACTTCATACGAAGCGTCTTCCTTTCGATCCCGGTTTCCGGGGTTCGCGGGAAGGCGCTTTTTGTTTTGGCGCAAGGAGGAGCATGCCGCGTTCCGGGTCATATTTTCCAATTCTCGGCATAAGGTGTAAATAGCCGTGTTATGCTTTTTGGACTGCGGAGGAGGTTGACTATGCGAAAGCTGACCCGCCGATTCAATCAATTTACCGCCAAATTACTCGACCTGCCGCAGGATGTCGTGATGGACTTGCCCCGTATGACGATGATCGGGAACCGGCAGCTTTATATCGAAAATCACCGCGGTGTATTGCAATTTTCCAATGAGGTGCTCAAGCTGGCGCTCACGACGGGGCGGGTGGAGGTGTACGGCTCGGAGCTTGTCATCCGCGCCATTTTGACGGAAGAAGTATTCATCGAAGGCATGATCCGCGATATCAAATATATTCCGTAGCCCGGAAAGGAGAAGTCGATCGTGAAATCTTCGTATATCCAGCGCCTGCGCGGCTTTGTTCGAATCGAAGTGAAAGGCGGGCAGCTTGAGAAGCTGCTAAACCGCATGACGGAGCGGCAGATGGCCGTCTGGGACATCCGGTACACGGCGGAAAATAAAGCCGAGCTGTCGATCACGATCCGCGACTTTTTCCGGCTTCGCCCGCTACTGAAGGAGACAGGCTCCCGAACCCGGATTCGCCAGAAACAAGGGCTTCCTTTTTGGATAGACAAGCTGGAGAAACGCAAATTTTTTGCTCTGGGCGTGCTTGCTTTTGTTATCGGCATCTATGTGCTGTCCTCGCTCGTATGGCATGTTCGCGTGGAAGGCAACGAGAAGCTGAGCAAGGAGCAGATTCTGCAAGCCGCGAAGCAGGAAGGCGTTTACAAGCTGCAGTGGAAGTTCCGCTTGAAAGACCCGGCCGAGCTGTCCCGGGCGCTGCAGCGGAATCTGCCGGGCACCGCTTGGGTCGGTGTAGAGGTAAGCGGGACGCATGTCATTATTAAGGTCGTCGAATCGACCGTGCCCGATAAACCGCCGCTGCTTAGCCCGAGGCATCTGGTCGCTTCCAAGAGCGCACTGGTCACCGAAATTTTCGCCGAAAAGGGAAGGCCTCTGGTTAAGCCGAATACGTATGTGCGTAAAGGGGACATCCTGATATCCGGCATCATTGGCGTCGAGACGAACCAGCAGAACGTTGTCGCCGCGGGGAAGGTTAAGGGAATTGTGTGGTACAAGCCGACCGTCGAAGTGCCGCTTACGCTCCAGTACAAAACCTATACCGGCGAAACGAAAAACCGCTCGTACCTTGTCCTGGGCAGCCGCGGCCTCCAGCTAAGCGGCTACGGGAAAATTTCGTTCGAGCAGTATGAATCCATCCCCGAACGGAAAACGCTCAGCTGGCGGGGCTACACGCTCCCGATCGGCTGGCTCAGCGAAAAGCTGCTGGAGGTACAAATTATTGAGCAGGCCATTGACCCGAAGGAAGCCTCGGAGCTGGGCATGGAGCAGGCCAAAGCGCAAATTTTGTCGGCGGCGGGTAACGAATCGCGTGTCGTTTCGGAAAAAATTTTGCATGAAAAGGCGGAGAATGGTAAAGTTTATATGGAAGTACTTTTGGAAGTGGAAGAACCGATCGCAACCGAACAACCAATCGTCCCATAAATACTACTGACGGAGCGGTTTACGGCCGGAAGGTTTTTTATTTCATCAACGTAGTGCGGGCGGAGAGCTGCACATTGCTGCCGTAGAGTTTACGTGCCGCCTTTGAATTAGGATTCTCCCCGATCATTTATATATTCATAGAATCCGAATTCAAGAGCGGCCGGAGGCAGCAATGTCTTGCTCGCAGCACCGCGCCACTCTGGTGAATGAATCGCCTTCCTGCCGAAAACCCGGAGGAGAGATTAAGCCCTGTACATGGATCAACAGACCACCGCAAAAGTCACACTCAAAAATACGGCCGAAGCCCTCTCGCTCTTCGGGCCGCAGGACAAATTCTTGCACCTGATCGAGCAGCATACGCAGGCCGCCATCTTTACCCGCGAGGAAGAGATCGTCATCCAAGGCCAGGCGGCCGATACGGCGCGCCTCGAGCAGTTGTTCACCGTGCTGCTGGAGCTGGTTCGCAACCAATACGCGCTGACGGAGCGGGATATTCATTACGCGATCGACCTGGCCAAAGACATGAAGGCCGATCAACTGCTCGATTTGTTTAAAGGCGAAATCGCCCTTACTCACAAAGGCAAGCCGATTCGCATCAAGACGATCGGGCAGAAGCAGTACGTCAACGAAATTAAGAAAAAAGATATCGTCTTCGGGATCGGACCGGCCGGTACGGGCAAAACGTACATCGCCGTCGTGCTCGCCGTCTCCGCGCTCAAGGAAGGCAAAGTGAAGCGGATCGTACTGACGAGACCCGCGGTCGAAGCGGGCGAGAGCCTTGGCTTTCTGCCCGGCGACCTGCAGGAAAAGGTTGACCCCTATTTGCGTCCATTGTATGATGCTCTTAACGACGTGCTCGGGCCGGAGCAGGTGCTCAAATCGCTGGAGCGCGGCCTTATCGAGATCGCTCCGCTTGCCTATATGCGCGGCCGGACGCTCGACGATTCGTTCATCATTTTGGACGAAGCGCAGAATACGACGCCAGAGCAGATGAAGATGTTTTTGACGCGTCTCGGATTCGGATCGAAGATGGTCATTACCGGCGACGTAACGCAGATCGACCTCCCGCGGGGCAAATCGTCCGGGCTGGTGGAGGCGCAGCGCATCCTGGCGAACATCGAAGAGCTCGGATTTATCCAGTTTGCGGAGCAGGACGTTGTCAGACATTCGTTGGTGCAAAAAATCATCATGGCCTATAATGAGGACAAAGAAGGCTGAGGAAGGGCTGACCTTTCGTCATGAACAACCGCGTTTCCATTCAAGGCAAATTTCAATACCGGCTTGCCGGCTGGAGATACAGCGCCATCGTGCGCTTTCTTCTGTTTTTAGCGCTTGCTGCCGTGTTCTACGTCGCTATGCTGCACCGGATTGTTCCGCAGACGTATGACATCCAGTTGGGAAGCGTTACGGAAAAGGATATTCTGGCCCCCAGGGCAATTGCCAACGAAGTCGCAACGGAAAAAGCGAAGGAAGAAGCGGCCGCACGGGTGCAGCCGGTATATAAGATCGCCTCGCTGCGCAACGAAGTGGCGATCGAAGCGATTTTTGAGAAGCTTCAGCAGATCAACAGTGACGGTGAGGTTTCCGTCGCCGACAAAGTCAATATTTACAAAACGGTCATTCCGACGATCATTCAGGACCATTTGGACCGTCAGGTCAAGGGTTTCACGGACAGCGGTCAATACAACGACCTGCTGCTGGCGGAAATGCGCAAAAACATCCGCGAGCAGCAGTACCGGATTCCGGAGGAATCGTTTTACAAAATTCCCCGGCTCACCAAAGAAGATCTGACGGCGATGGAGCCCGTGGCCAAAGAGATCGTCATCAAGCTGATGAGCGATCAGATTACGGATTCGCAGACGGCCAGAGTCAAGGTGCCGGAATTGGTGAATTCTTCGACGCTGACCAAGAACAATGCACGCGAGCTGGTTCAGGAGCTCGTGCGGGCGGCGCTTTCGCCGAATAAATTTTACGACCAAAAAGGAACCGAGGAAGCCAAGGGGCACGCGCGTGACAATGTCAAGCAGGTGATGATCAACAAAAACGAAGTGCTCGTTCCCAAGGGCGAAAAAGTAACGGAAGAGCTGTATCAACGTTTGGCTTCGCTCGATTTGCTGAAATCCGAGGCCAGCTCTTGGCCAAATCTCGGACTCTTTTTATTTATCGTCTTATGCTGCCTGTTTTTGTATATGTATGTCAGACAAAGCTCGCTCCCGATTAATCATAATAACGCCCAGCTGTTCATGTATGTGCTGATTGTCGTCTTGACGATTGCCGGGATGAAGCTGTTCTCGCTGCTGCAAAATTTGGATTATCCGTATATCGGCTACCTGGCCCCGACGGCGATGGCAGCCATGATGGTGACGATTTTGCTCAACTCGCATCTTGCCTTTGTGACCGCAGTCGTGTTGAGCGTCATTTCCAGCGTCATTTTTAACTCGGATCATCTGCAGTCGTTCGAATTCAAATACGGCTTGCTGACCTTGACCAGCTCGTTTGCGGCGATCTTCTCGATCCAGCGGGCAAGCCAGCGCTCCTCAATCCTGAAAGCGGGGATCATGGTCTCGCTCTTTGCTCTGGCGCTCGTATGCGCGCTGCTGCTGCTTGAAGATCACGAAACGAGAAATAATGCGCTGTTTGCCGCTTCCTTCGCCTTAGGAAGTGGGCTGCTAACCGCTGTGTTCGTTATGGGCCTGCTGCCGTTTTTCGAGGTCGCCTTCGGCATTCTGTCGCCGCTCAAGCTGGTCGAGCTTTCCAACCCGAACCATCCGCTGCTGCGCAAGCTGCTGACGGAGACGCCCGGCACCTACCATCACAGCGTCATGGTCGGCAACTTATCGGAAGCCGCGGCCGGCGCGATCGGCGCCGACGGGCTGCTCTGCCGGGTCGGAGCCTATTATCACGATATCGGGAAGACGAAGCGGCCGAGTTATTTTATCGAAAATCAGTCGCATAACGAAAACCCGCACGATAAAATCGAACCGGCGCTGAGCAAATCAATCATTGTCGCCCATGCGCGCGACGGCGTCGAAATGCTGAAGGATCATAACATTCCGAAGCCGATCCGCGATATTGCGGAGCAGCACCATGGCACAACCTTGCTGCAATATTTTTATCATAAAGCGAAAAAGCTCGCCGAAGAGCGTCAGGAAAAGCCGCCGGAGGAGGCGGAGTATCGCTACCCCGGCCCGAAAGCCCAGACAAAGGAAGCGGCGATCGTCGGCATCGCCGACTGCGTCGAGGCGGCCGTCCGCTCCCTGCGCAATCCGACCGTCGAACAGATCGACTCGATGGTGCGCAAAATTATCAAGAACCGGCTTGATGACGGCCAGTTTAACGAATGCGATCTGACTATCAAGGAACTGGATCAGATCGTTAAGATTTTGAACGAAACGCTGCTTGGCATTTTCCACTCGCGAATCGAATATCCCGCGGATATGCCGGAGCAGAAGACGGCGGGGAAGCAGGAAAAGACGAAGCCCGAAGCGAAGATGTCGGAAACGAAGAAAGAGGTGAAGCCATGAGCCTGGAGCTTTCATGGAACAGCGAGCAAACCGCTTACGAGATTACACCGGCTCTCATCGAGAAGCTGGAAACGCTGCTTCGCCTTGCGGGCAAGCAGGAAGAGGTGCCGGATGGCGAAGTGGCGTTGACGTTCGTCGACGACGAGGCCATTCAAGAGCTTAACAAGCAGTACCGGGGACTGGATAAGCCGACGGACGTGCTGTCGTTCGCCATGCGGGAAATGGGCGAAGACGAGATCGAGATCATTTATGGCGACGACGGCTTCGAAGAAGTGGACTACGCGGATGAGGCGGGCGGAGAAGAGTCCGGGACGGCGGAGGACGAGGATGAAGACGAGGACGGCTATGAAGAGCCTCTCGGCGATATTATCATCTCGGTGCCGCGGGCGATCGCCCAGGCGGACGAATACGGCCATTCCGTGGAGCGAGAGCTCGGATTTCTATTCGTTCACGGCTTCCTGCATTTGATCGGTTACGATCATCAGGATGAAGAAGAAGAGAAGGTCATGTTCGGCAAGCAGGAGCAGATTTTGCAGCAGGCGGGATTGACGCGGTGAAGCAGCCGGTCAAATGGCAGCGCAGCTTTCGGTACGCTTACGAAGGCGTCAAATACGCTCTTGCGACCCAGCGGAATATGAAATTTCATTTTTTCGCCGCGTTGGTCATCTTGGCGCTTGCCTTGTTCTTTGGCCTGCCGAAGACGGACATTTTATTCATTTTACTTGCCGTGACGCTCATGATCGTGACGGAATTGATCAACACCGCCGTGGAAAAGGCGGTCGATCTGGCGATGCCGGACCTGCATCCGTTGGCGAAAATCGCCAAGGACGTGGCCGCCGCCTCTGTACTAGTCACGGCAGCCTTTGCCGCCGTAACGGGAATGATCGTATTTTTCGATCCGATCGAACGGCTCATTCAAACCGGCCGGGCAGGAGGCCATCCCATCACCGCAGGAATGGTATGGATTTTGCTTAGCTTGGTCATCCTGACAGTGATTGCGGTGCAGACCCGTTTTTCCTCTAAAGGAAATTGGGTGAAGCCGAGCTTGCTGACCGCCGTCGCTTTTGCGGTCGCCGCCTTGATCGCCTGCCGGGTTCAAGATACGCTTGTCGCTTTGCTGGGCTTTTTTTTGGCCATGGTATTGCTGTTGGCGCTTCACGACAAACGCAAGCGGCCTTTCGGCTCGCTGCTGCTCGGTGCGCTGCTTGGCGGATTCATCACGGTACTCGCCTATTATTTATATCCCATGTAGGTTGTGAAAGGGGCGCTTCTCTTGGAAAAAACGGAATTGATCGCATTGGCCAGAACGGCGAGAGAGCAAGCATATACACCTTATTCCCATTTTAAAGTCGGCAGCGCTTTGTTGGATTCCAAAGGGCGGGTTCATTTGGGCTGCAATGTAGAAAACGCTGCCTACGGGCCGACGAACTGCGCCGAACGCACGGCGTTGTTCCGCGCGATCGCGGACGGGGAACAGGCGAAGTCGTTCCGGGCCATGGCAATTATCGGGGATACGCTTCAGCCGATTTCGCCTTGCGGCGTATGCCGGCAGGTGCTGGTCGAGCTGTGTCCTCCGGATATGCCGGTATATCTGGCTAATCTGAAAGGGGATATCAGCGAGACGACCGTAGCCGAGCTGCTTCCCGGCGCATTCACATCTTTAGATTTGGACGGAGGAACGATTGATTAATGTCTTCGAACAGCAAGGCTGACTCTAAATTCAAATCCGGCTTCGTGGCAATTATCGGACGGCCGAACGTCGGCAAATCGACGCTCATGAACCAGGTGATCGGCCAAAAGATTGCCATCATGTCCGATAAGCCGCAGACGACCCGGAACAAAATTCACGGCGTCTATACGACCGACCAGGCGCAGATCGTCTTTCTGGATACGCCCGGCATTCATAAACCGTCATCGAAGCTCGGCGACTATATGATAAAGGCCGCAGAAGGCGCGCTTAGCGAAGTCGACGCGATTCTGTTTTTGATCGATGTGGTCGAAGGCTTGGGCGGCGGGGACCGGTACATTATCGAGACGCTGAAAAAGGTGAAAACGCCGGTCATTCTGGTGATGAACAAAATTGACCAGATTCACCCGGAAGCGCTCCTGTCGGTCATTACGACCTACAAGGATTTGTACCCGTTTGCCGAAATTGTGCCGATCTCGGCGATGCACGGCAATAACGTCAATACGCTTTTGGAGCAGGTCATCAAATTTTTGCCGGAAGGACCGCAGTATTACCCGGCGGATCAAGTGACGGACCATCCGGAGCAATTTGTGTGCGCGGAGCTGATCCGGGAGAAAATCCTGCATCTGACCCGGGAAGAAATTCCTCACTCAATCGCGGTGTCCATCGAAGACATGCGCGTGGAGGCCAACGGCGTCGTTCATATTTCGGCTGTTATTTACGTTGAACGCGACTCGCAGAAAGGCATCATCATCGGCAAGAAGGGCGCGCTGTTGAAAGAAGTCGGACAAAAAGCGCGGGCCGATATCGAAGCGCTTCTCGGCTCGAAGACGTTCTTGGAGCTGTGGGTCAAAGTGAAGAAGGACTGGCGCAATCAGGACCGGGTCCTGCGGGATCTCGGCTTCCGGCATGAGTAGACCGGCGTTCGGAGCTGTTTCAATCGGGCTCCGCCGCGTTTAATCCATCATAACTAGGCAAAGAATACATGGCAGTTTTTGCAGAGCATACTTCGCATCGGATCGATCCATCCTAATCCTAGAAACAGGTTGTAGTCATGTCATCAAGGGGAGGATGTACCATGAGAGACTTTTCGTGGAAGTACTTTTCAATGACCGGAGATGTGGATGCTTACCTGCTATACAAAGAAGTGAATACCCGGGACGGCGACGAGGCGGAGCCGGAAGAAGAGGACGCCTTGGACGCTTCCGATTGGGTACAGTAAGTTTCGCCCAATATCAGGTTACCGGTGCGGTAACGCAGGGAGAGGCTGTAAGGTGCAGTACAGAGTTCAAGGGATTGTCATCCGAAGTATGGACTATGGGGAAGGCAACAAAATTATTACGCTGTTTACCCGGGAGCACGGAAAGCTGAGCGTCGTGGCCCGGGGAGCCAAAAAAGTGAAGAGCCGTTACGGGTCGTCCGCCCAGTTGTTTACTTGCGGCGACTACTTGTTTTTCAAATCCGGGCAGCTCGGCACGCTCAATCATGCGGAAATTATCGAGCCTTTTCATAAAATAAGGGAAGATCTGCACAAGGCTGCCCATGCTTCCTATCTGTCGGAGCTGACCGACCGGATGTTGGGAGATCAAGAGGGGCAGCCTTTTTTATACGATCAGCTGAAAGCCAGCTTGCAGGCAATCCAGGACGACAAGGATCTGCAAATTATCGATCATCTGTACGAAATGAAAATGTTCGTCCTGGCCGGATATACTCCTGAGCTAGAGCAATGCGTCGTTTGCCGCGAGAATGCGGAACCGTTCGCTATAAGCGTCGGCATGGGCGGAATGCTGTGCGAGCGCTGCAAGCTGCGGGACCCGCAGGCTATTCCGTTGACGCCCGGGGTTTATAAGCTCCTTCGGTTGTTCATTCAAATGGACGTGCGCCGGCTCGGTCAAATCGACGTGAAGCCGCAGACGAAACAGCTGCTTAAGACGATTTTACGGGCCTACTTTGATACACATGTCGGACTGAAGCTGAAATCGCGAGATTTTTTGGATCAAATGGACAAATACGGAGTTTAGCTAAATAATTGACATGTTTTTGCCCGTTTGCTATTATAATATGATACATCCATTAGAAAACCTCTTGTTACGAAGTCTAAGCCATGACTTTGTCAGCGGGGTTTTTTGCTGTCCGGAAAGAGAAGCTCTTTTTCCGGGGCAGGATTAACCGAAGTCTTGAAACATTTTTTGCCACTGCAACGTAGTAGTAATAGACAGGCCGATCCATTCCTAATGATCGGCCTTTGTTGCAGCCTGACAAGAGGGACTTCGGCCAAAATCTGATGCGCCGAGGGACCGCGTACGGTCGCAAATTTACACGAAGCTGCGAAATTTGTGCGCAGATTGCACTGAAACCAGGGAACAGCAGCACAGCTCATCTCTGTAAAAAAGTCAGGAGAAAGGCGGGTTCGCATGGAACGGGCGGTTAAGCCGGTAGTGTTTGTAGCATCGGATTCGGCGGGAGAGACGGGAGAAGCGGTAGTTCGGGCGGCGGCCGTGCAGTTTCATCCTCAGCAGGTGGATATTCGCCGGGTGCCTTTCCTGATCGATACGTCGGATATCGACCGGATGATCCGGACGGTGATTGAGCGCAGCGGCGCGATCGTTTTTACGCTTGTCATTCCCGAGCTGCGGGATTATTTGATCGAACAGGCGGAGCGCTACAGAATTCCTTACATCGATCTGCTCGGTCCGATCATACGGACGCTGGAGCAAACGCTGGATCAGGAGGCAAGGCATCAGCCGGGCATGATCCATAAGCTGGACGAGGATTATTTCAAAAAAGTGGAAGCTGTCGAGTTTGCCGTCAAGTATGACGACGGCCGGGATTTTAACGGGATTTTGCAGGCGGACATCGTGCTTGTCGGAGTATCCCGCACCTCGAAGACCCCGCTGTCCATGTACCTTGCACACAAGAAATTCAAGGTGGCCAACGTGCCGCTTGTCCCGGAAATTCAGCCTCCCGAGCAGTTGTTTACGGTGTCCGGGAAGAAGGTTGTCGGTCTGCGGATCGACCCGATCAAGCTGAATGTCATCCGCACCGAACGGCTTAAAACGCTGGGTTTGCCGGGGAATGCCACCTACGCAAACACTGAGCGGATTCACGCGGAATTGGAGTATGCGGATAAGATTATGCAAAAAATCGGCTGCACGGTGATCGACGTTTCGAACAAGGCGGTCGAAGAAACGGCCAGCATCATCATCGATATGTACCGTTCGCGGTAGCGGTCTATTTTGAGGAAAGGAAGCAGGATTTTTTATCCTTTCATCGTATATAATATTACGGTAATGCTTCAGTCTTGAAATTTACAGTCGGCGGGGAACTATGACGTATAAAATTGTAGTGGATGCCGACGCATGCCCGGTGAAGACGGAAATCGCGCAAACGGCCTTACGTTTCGGATTCCCGGTGCTGATGGTCGCCTCGTTCGATCATCGGCTGCAGCCGATGGACGGCGTCGATATCGTTCAAGTGGACCGGTCGGATCAGTCGGTAGATCTGTATATCGTCAATTGTATCGCGCCCGGAGATGTGCTGGTTACGCAGGATTTCGGGCTGGCCGCTTTGGCGCTTGGCAAAAAAGCGCTGGCGCTGTCGAATCGCGGCCAAACGTACAATGAACAGACGATCGATTTTTTGCTGGAACGAAGGCACGAGCAGGCGAAACAGCGCCGCGGAGGCAAGCATACGAAAGGGCCCAAAGCGTTCACCGACGAGGACCGCCAAGCCTTTCTACAAACTTTGACAAAAGTTTTGTCGGGCTTGCAGGAGAATCGGGCAAAGTAGCGAATACCTATACGTGTTAATTTGAATGAAGGTGGATAGGATGAGTAACGGACGCATTCCCGAGCAAGTCATCGACGCGGTCTTGAAAGCCCACGATATTGTCGAAGTCGTCGGAAGACACGTTCATTTGACGAAGCAGGGACATTACCTTAAAGGTCTTTGTCCTTTTCATTCAGAGAAGACACCTTCCTTTACCGTCACGCCCGAAAAGCAGATTTATCACTGCTTCGGCTGCGGAGCAGGCGGGAACGCCATTCGGTTCGTTTCGGAAGTCGAAGGGCTGTCATTCGGCCAGGCACTCCGAAAATTAGCCGATGAAGCGAAGCTCGACATCGGACTCGGGCCGCAGCAAGGCCAAGCCGAAACGAAGGAGCACGCGGACCGGGCGAAACTGATCGAAGCTCATGAGCTTGCCGGCAAGTTGTACGAATATCTTCTGCACAACACCGAGCAGGGCAAAGAGGCGAAGCAGTATTTGCACGCCCGGGGAATGACCGATAAGCTGATCGAAACGTTCGGCATCGGCTACGCGCCATCGCGCTGGGATACGCTGACGAATCTGCTGGATAAGAAGCAGTTTCCGCTGCCCCTGGTGGAGCAAGGAGGGCTGATCTCGGCGAAGCAGGACGGAAGCGGGTATGTCGACAAATTTCGAGACCGCGTCATGTTTCCGATTCGCGATTGGAAAGGGCATATCATCGCCTTCGGAGGAAGAGCGATGGGCGACGTACAGCCCAAATATTTGAACAGTCCGGAATCGATGCTTTTCCATAAGAGCCGTACGCTGTACAATCTAAATGCTGCCAGGCCCCAAATCCGGAAAAGCCAGGAACTCGTTTTGTTCGAGGGCTATATGGATGTCATTCGCGCTTGGGAGGCTGGAGTGCATAACGGCGTGGCGACCATGGGAACGGCGCTGACACCGGAGCATGCGGAAGCGATCAGGCGTCTTGCGGAACGGGTGGTCGTCGCTTACGACGGGGACAATGCCGGACAATCCGCAGCCTATAAGAGCATCCCGTTGCTGGAAAATGCAGGGTGTAATGTAAGAATTGCCATGCTGCCGAACGGGTTGGACCCGGACGAATATATTTCCGCTCACGGTTCTGAACGATTCGTACGAGAGGTTATCGAAACCGCCGTACCGTCGATCAAATATAAACTTTTTTATTATCGTAAAAATTATAAACTGCAGGAGGATGGAGAAAAGCTTCGCTACATTCAACAAGCGCTCCGCTTGATCGCAGGACTGACTTCACCCATTGAGAGAGAGCATTATGTGAGAGAGCTTAGTTCCGAATTTCACCTAACGTTTGAATCCGCGATGCAAAATCTGAACGAGATCAGGCTACAAGCCGAAAAAAAGGACCGTTCCGGGGATAATAAAGACAATTCGTGGAATAATGTTATGAATGACGGAAGGCTTCGCGCGCAACCCCCTTCGATGGTCCCTGCCTATCAGAATGCAGAGCGTCAACTGCTTGCCGTCATGATGCTGGACCGGGACATATCCGGTTATGTCGAGCGTCAGCTGGGAGACGGTTTCAATATGGAAGCTCATGCGGCGCTCGCCGCTTACTTGTACGCTTACTACGCACAAGGATTCGAGCCCAACGCCAGCACGTTCATCGGCATGCTGCAGGATGACAAGCTTGAGAGCTTGGCTAGCTCCTTAACCTTAATAGACAATCGTAGCGGTATCAACGATGCCGTAATCGACGATTACATCCGGCAAATCAAAAAGTTCCCGCTCTTGCAGACATTGGAACGAAAAAGAGAAGAAATCAAGGAAGCAGAACGTTTGGGTGATATTCCCAAAGCCCTGCAACTAGGCAGTGAGATTATATCCTTGGAAAAGCAGTTGAAATCATCCTGATTCGTCTCGAGACGGTGCCGGGGTGTATTCCAGGGAGGAGGGAGTTGGATTATGGCGAACGATCAACGTACGGAACTAGAGACAGAGTTGACGCTCGAACAAGTAAAAGAACAGTTGATCGAACAAGGCAAGAAACGTTCGGCAATTACGTACAAAGAAATTATGGAGAAGCTCGCGCCGTTCGATCAGGACCCGGAGCAAATCGATGAATTTTTTGAGCAAATTCAAGAGATGGGGATCGATGTCGGGAACGAATCGGACGATGACAACGAACTGACTCCGATGGAGCATGAGCACGACGAGTTCCATTTTGACGACGATTTGTCCTTGCCGCCTGGCATTAAGATCAATGATCCGGTACGGATGTATTTGAAGGAGATCGGCCGGGTTCCGCTGCTTTCCGCAGAGGACGAGATCGATCTGGCGAAACGGATCGAACAGGGCGATGAAGAGGCGAAACGCCGTTTGGCGGAAGCGAACCTGCGTCTGGTCGTCAGTATTGCCAAGCGGTATGTCGGCCGGGGGATGCTGTTCCTCGACCTGATCCAGGAAGGCAATATGGGCTTGATCAAGGCGGTTGAGAAGTTCGACCATATCAAAGGCTTCAAATTCAGTACGTATGCCACGTGGTGGATTCGTCAAGCCATTACGCGCGCGATTGCCGACCAAGCGCGTACGATCCGGATTCCGGTACATATGGTGGAGACGATCAACAAGCTGATCCGGGTATCCCGTCAACTGCTGCAGGAGCTGGGGCGCGAACCTACGCCGGAGGAAATTGCGAAGGAAATGGATCTAAGTACGGACAAAGTGCGTGAGATTATGAAAATCGCGCAAGAACCCGTATCGCTCGAAACGCCGATCGGCGAGGAAGACGATTCGCACCTCGGAGATTTTATCGAAGATCAGGAAGCGCTGGCTCCGGCGGATGCTGCCGCTTACGAACTGCTCAAGGAGCAGCTGGAGGATGTCCTCGATACGTTGACTGAGCGCGAGGAGAACGTGCTTCGGCTGCGCTTCGGACTCGATGACGGCCGGACGCGGACACTGGAGGAAGTCGGTAAAGTATTCGGGGTTACCCGGGAACGGATTCGCCAGATCGAAGCCAAGGCGCTGCGCAAGCTTCGTCATCCGAGCCGCAGCAAGCGGTTGAAAGATTTTCTTGAATAATTAGTCTGTCACTACGACCTTTCCGCCGCCTGCGGGAAGGTCTAATTTTTTGCGGGCTCCAAGCCGATGAATGAATTATGTATCATGTTTCCTATGTATTAAGCGACGACGGGCTTCGGAGGATCCTATAAGCTATGGATGATAAAAAGAAAACGATTATCCGCGAAATTGAGAATTGGCGGCGAAGCAAGCTGCTGCCTGAGCAGTACTGCGACTTTTTGCTAAATATTTACTTGGAAGACAATCAAGAAAAACCGGGAAGCTCTGGTGGACTATTTGGAATTACGGCGTCTAAAATAAGCGACAGCAATTGGAAAATATGGGTTCTTGTTTTGGTTGTTGCATGCGCCTTTTCTTTTACTGTTCTTCATTTTAACGCTTTTCAATTACCAATGCAAATAGGGGTCTCGCTTTTGTTTCTTGCATGCTGTTACGGCTATGGAGGGTACAAGCGGGAAAAGGACCCGATGGGCTCGCAAATTTTGATCGGTATGGCTTCGTTGTTTTTGCTCTTTATCGGCGTTTATCTGATGAAGCTCCACGGGATGCAATCGTCCGTTTTCGTCGTTACCTACGTGTTTCTATGCAGCTTGGTGTGGATTGTCACGGGCCTGCTCGCAAGGCATGTGCCGTTCCATCTTGGCGGATGGGTAAGCCTTGTATTTTGCTACGGCTGGCTGCTTCATTATCAGCTTGATTCGATCAGTTGGGTTACGCTGGAGCTGAGCTGGGTGCCGCTCAGCATACTATTCTGCTGGATGGGATGGATGGTTCACGAGAAGAGCCGCCATATGGGACTCGTCTTCTTTTTGCTCAGCTTGATTGTTTGGTATATGCCTGAATTGTATGGTATGCTGTATGCCGAGCAGTACGGGGAAATAACACTGCAATGGATGCTGTTGGTCAAGATTGTGACAGAGGCTTCCTTGCTGTTTGTATGGAGAAAAAAATGGACAGAATGGGTTGTCTGAGATGATACGATTATCAAAACGATTGGGTAAAATTGCACAGGAGGTTCCTGCGGGCAGCCGTCTGGCGGACATCGGCTCGGACCATGCGCTGCTCCCCTCTTATTTGGCAAAGCAAGGTACGATTGTACGAGGGATTGCGGGCGAGGTAAATCCCGGTCCGTACGACGCAGCCGTGAAGCAGGTGCGCGCATCGGGGCTAGAGAAGGTCATTGACGTCCGGCTGGGCGACGGTCTGGCCGTCATCGCGCCGGGCGAGGCGGATGTCATCACGATTGCGGGAATGGGCGGAGTACTGATCGCTTCGATTCTGGAAGCGGGAAAAGCGAAGCTGGAAGGCGTGCGCCGCTTGGTGCTTCAGCCGAATGTCGGTGAGGCGGCGGTTCGGGAATGGCTCCTCGGCAACGGCTGGTTTTTGACCGGAGAGCACATTTTGGAGGAAGACGGAAAAATCTATGAAATTTTGATCGCGGTTCCCGGAGCGGAGTCCGGGGCAGATCCGAAATCGCTGTATGAACCGTTGACCCTGGCGAACGGAATGACCGCAGATCGTGCGGTTCTGCTGAGCATGGGGCCGTATTTGGTGCGGGAGGCTTCGGCCGTCTGGGCGAAGAAATGGACTTATGAATTGGATAAGTTGCTTAAAATATGTGATAATCTGGCAGGCTCTGAAACGGAAGCATCCCGCAGCAAGGAAGCGGAATTCCGCGCCGAGATGAAACGAATCGAGGAGGTTTTAGCTGCATGTACGCCAAAGGCCAAGCCGTAATTCAATTGATGGAAGAGCTCGCGCCCAAATCGTACGCCGTGGAGAACGATAAAATCGGGCTGCAAATCGGCACGCTGCAGAAGGAAATCCGCAAGGTGCTTGTTGCCCTTGACGTGACGGAAGAAGTGGTAGACGAGGCGATTCGCGAGCAAGCCGATCTGATTATTGCACATCACGCAGTCATTTTCCGTCCGCTGCCTCACATTCAGACGGATACGCCGGCAGGCCGGCTTTACGAACGGCTGATCAAGCACGACATCGCCGTCTATATCGCTCATACGAATCTGGATGTGGCCGACGGAGGAATCAACGACATGATGGCGGAAGCGATCGGCCTGACCGATACGCAGCCGCTTGACGAAGTACATACCGATAAGCTGAAAAAGCTCGTCGTCTTCGTTCCGACGACGCACGCTGACGCGGTACGCCAGGCGATGTTCGAAGCGGGAGCGGGCGGCATTGGCCGCTACAGCCACTGCAGCTTCAATATCGAAGGCCTCGGAACGTTCAAGCCGGAAGATGGTACGAATCCGTTTATCGGCCAGCCCGGGAAGCTGGAGACGGCGCAGGAAATACGCGTCGAAACGATCGTCCCTCAGAGCGTGGAACGCAGAGTCGTGCAGGCGATGCTGAAGGCGCACCCGTATGAAGAAGTCGCTTACGATCTATATTCGCTCGATTTGAAGACGCGAACATTCGGGCTCGGCCGCGCCGGTAAGCTTCCGAAGCCGGTAACGCTGCAGGAGCTGTGCGAGCAGGTCAAGCAGGTATTCGACGTGCCGATGCTGCGCGTCGTCGGCGATCTCTCGCGGACCGTGCGCAAAGCGGCCGTGCTTGGGGGATCAGGCAGCCGCTACGTGAAGCATGCGCAATTCGCAGGGGCGGATGTGCTGATCACCGGCGATATCGATTATCATACGGCGCATGACGCCTTGGCCGCCGGTATCGCGCTGATCGATCCGGGACACAATGTGGAGAAAATCATGAAGCGCGGTGTCGCCGACCACTTGCGGCGTAAGCTGGAGGAGCGAAAGTGGGATACGGTGGTCATCGCTTCGCAAATCGATACGGAACCGTTCCGGTTCGTGTAATTTGCCGGAATCCGGCAGTTGAGTTTTGCTCCGATTCCTTGTATACTAGCAGATGCATCTATTGCAAAGGAAAGTTTGACAGACAATCGCTGGTGGCGTTCGCCACGAGAGGAAAGTCCGGGCTCCATAGGGCAGGATGCTGGATAACGTCCAGTCAGCGCGAGCTGAAGGCTAGTGCCACAGAAACGGACCGCCGATGGCCGTGCATGCGATCTTTGATCGCCGCCGGCACAGGTAAGGGTGGAACCGTGGTGTAAGAGACCACGAGGAGCTATGGTGACATAGTTCCTGGTAAACCCCATTTGGAGCAAGACCTAGAGGAACGCATGTCCCGCAAGGGACAGTCTTTGCCCGAGACGCGTTCGGGTTGGTCGCTTGAGCCGTTCAGCAATGGACGGCCTAGATAGATGATTGTCGCTTCAATGGTGGCAGGGTGGCACCCGCTACGACCACCGGAAGCACAGAACCCGGCTTACGGCAAACTTTCTTTCAGCCGCTTACGCAATAGATCTTCATGCAAAAAACCGCCTCAGGAGGCGGTTTTTTGCTGTTTTCATCCTTTATTATCATCTAAACCAACGCTGCATCCAGTCCGGCCATCCCGGCTGCTTCGGAGCCGTCTCCGCTGGGGCGGCGGCCGCTTGGCCGGAAGCCCTGGGATCCGCTGCCTTGAGCGCAGCGACCACGTCGATCAGGCCGTAACCGAAATATTTGTCTTTCCCGGCCGGCCCTAGATCCATCGCCGTTTCTTTGATGATCCGTACCACTTCCGTATTTTTCAGCTTCGGATTGACCGAACGGATGAGCGCCGCCAGCGCGGTAACGTGCGGACTGGCCATCGAAGTCCCGGACAGTGCCGCATACTGGTTGTTCGGATACGTGCTGGCGATGTTGACGCCCGGGGCGGCTACGCCCACATAGTCGCCGTAGTTGGAGAATGCCGCCTTCTGCTTTCTCGCGTCCACCGCGGCCACGCCGAGCACTTCCGGATAGGCGGCCGGATAACCGGGGCGTTCCGTGTTATCGTTGCCGCTAGCGGCAATCAGGACGACGTCGCGGTCGTAGGCGTACTTGATGGCGTCGTGCAGGAACTGGGCGTCCGCATAGTTGCCGAGGCTCATGTTAATGACCTTGGCCCCGTTATCCGTTGCCCAAATAATGCCCCGCGCAACGGCATAGGTGCTGCCCGCGCCGCTGGAATCCAGCACTTTGACCGGCAAGACGCGGTTATACCAGCTCATGCCGGCGACGCCCAAGTTGTTGTTCACGACGGCCCCGATGACTCCGGCCACATGTGTGCCGTGTCCGACATCGTCGGCCGGTCTGGCCCCGGGCTGAATGGCATTGTAGCCGGCCATCAAATGGCCTTTCAAGTCCGCATGGTTCCCATCGACCCCGGTATCGACGACCCCGACGATGACGTCCGTCGAGCCTTTGGAGACGTTCCAGCCGGCCTCCGTTTCGATCTGCGGCAAATTCCATTGGTACCGCCGGTACAGCGAATCGTTAGGCGTAATTACCGCTGCCGAATTCGGGTGTGGAACAGGCGCAATGTCGTTCGTCAAATAAAGAAAATGCGGCTCGGCGTAATCGACGTCCCATTTTCCGAAATAGCCCATGAGCTGCTTGGCTTCCATGCCCGGCGATTCGAAGACGTAGGTATAGCCGAGCTTGTGGACATGGCCTCCGCCAATTTCTTGCCGGATGCGGGCAAGGTCGTTATCGGATGGCGGCTGCTTGAATTTGACGACGACTTGATTCGTGTGATAATGGCTCGTTCCCTGGTTATCTTCGGGATGGCGAACCTGCACGTTCTGAAGCGATTTCGAATCGACCGATTCGATCTTGTAGCGGCCTTGCGCAGGGTACGGCTCAATTCGTAAATTTTTCTTTTGGTGATCGGCCACCTGAGCGAGAATTTGCTGGCGTACGGCGCCGACGATTCCGGATGCGCCATCCGCCCCCGGAACGCCGAGAACGAAATACGTGCTGCCGTCCGCTTGAAACGGCGGAGATTGATACGTCTTTCCGTTGTCAACCTGCCGCTTCGCTTCTTCCATGTATGGCTGCGAAGCTTTTGCCACCGCCTCGTTCAGCGTACCTGCCGCGATGCCTTGGTCCAAGGTTTGGTCACGTTTGGTGCGCACCAGACGTTCCATATGCGGATGAGCCGCTTGGGTCGCTTGCAGCGTTTCCCGTGCTTTGCCGTCCGTCTGCGCCTGCGTGTCCTGAACGATCCGATGCAATTCCAGGCTGCACTGACTGCGGCAAAGCTCGTCCGTGCGGGCCACATCCTGATTCAGCATCGTTTGCTTCATTTTCAGCTCGGCGGCAGGTGTAACCCTCTCGGGTGCGGGGGCCTGATCGCCGCGGGGGAAAAGAATCGCTACCCCGGCGATAACAAGAGCGATTGATAAAGCATATTTCCACATGGGCCTTGCCTCCTGATCGGAACATTGTGTACGTCAATTAGAATCCCCTTCACGGGCCGTTTAAAAAGCAGCAAAGTTATCCAAAAAGGAGCAGTCCGAAACAAAGGCGGTCTGGATGTTTTTCATATTACTTTTACATGCGTTTTGTGGTACGATGGAATGGAGAGGTCGTTTTGCCCATACCGTTCTGTTTTTTAAGTTGAGGAGGTCTTTTAAGCGATGGCAGTATTTCATGTAAAAACTCTTTGTGAAACGACAAGGACCAAGCTGAGCGAGGCAATCGCCAAAATGGAACAATTCCTGAACGGACATTCTTTGCAGCAGCTGAATACGGATAACGACGAAGCGATGGAAGAATTTTATAAAGGGTATTTGACCGATACGAGACATTTGTTAGTGTTCTCCGAGGTGGCGTACGAGAAACTCGGTGTGGCGCTGCGCCGTCCGAATTTTAATGTGGATTATGCCGAAAAAGTACTTTACGACGTTTATCATAGCTGCGTGAACAGCTTTTTTTATCCGAAAAATGAATGCTATTCCGAAGACGGCCGTTATGCTTATACCGGTCAGGATGCCATCCGCTTCCGCAAAAAGCCTGTACGCGACGTGCGCGACTTGACGATCGAGCTGTCCAAAATTTTTGAAACGCTCCGCGAAGATTTGGCTTATTACGAAACCGACTATATTACGCAAAAACGGATGCAGGGCGAAAAAGTATAATTCGTCCGATCCGAGACATATTGTGAAGAGATGCTTCGATGCGGGCATCTCTTTTTGTTTCATTAAGCTAAAGGAAGGGGTTCTCTGATGCGGCCAAAGATGAATGAGGAAGAGCTGGTACAAGCGTCCATACGGCTGATCCGGCTAAACCAGCATTCGGAAGGGGGATACGTGGCCTGTCCGCTTTTTGCGCACTATGCCTACGGCTGGTTAAGGGACGGCAGCTTCGTCGCATACGCTATGGATACGGCGGGAGAGCATGACAGCGCGGCTTTATTTTATGATTGGGCCAACCGGATTATCGCTTCCAAGCAAGATCATATCCGCTATTTGACGGACAAACAAGCCAGAGGGGAGCACGTGGCGCTTCACGAATTTTTACATACCCGTTATCATCTGGACGGCCGGGACGATACGAGCTCGGAATGGGGGCATTTTCAGCTGGACGGCTACGGGGCTTGGCTCTGGGGATTGACGGAGCACCTTCGCGCGGTCGGATCGGACCGGATTCCGGCTTCGTACCGGACTAGCGTGGATGCCGCGGTCAATTATTTACGCGCGTTTTGGCGGTATCCGAACTTCGATTGCTGGGAAGAGTACGGCGAGCACGTGCACCCTTCGACGCTGGCCTGCATTTATGGCGGGCTGGAGGGAGTTGCCCGGCTAGACGGCAATGCGGAGCTGCATCATATTTCCTCGGAAATAAAGGATTTTCTGCTGCAGAATGGCGTACATTCCGAAAACGGCCATTTTGTTAAAAACATTACGCCTGTCCCTCAAGGGGATTCCACAGCTTATGTAACGGGCTATGCCGGAGTGGACGCGAGCCTGCTGTGGCTGGCGGAGCCGTTCCGCGTATTCGATCCGCAGCATCCAGTTATGCATAAAACGATCGAAGCGATCAAAAGTGAGCTGCGCTCGGAGACCGGAGGCGTCCGCCGTTACGCAAGCGACACTTACTACGGCGGGGGAGAGTGGCTGCTGCTGGCGGCTTGGTACGGATTGGTCCAACTGAGGGTAGGGAACCGGGAGGAAGCCGGGCGTTCGCTGGAGTGGATCGCAGCGCAGGCGGACGGAATGGGCAGGTTTCCGGAGCAGGTGAAGCGTCCGGATGGCAGCGAGGAAGCCTATGACGATTGGGTTCGCCGCTGGGGGCCTCCGGCAACGCCGCTGCTGTGGTCGCATGCGATGTTCATGGTGCTATATTACAAGCTGCGGGCCAAGGCCTAGAGTATATCCCCTTTTCGATGCGGGAAAGCTGAAAAAGGGGTGATTACGATGCCAGATGTCAAATGCAGCGTCGCCAACTGCGAATATTGGGCGCAGGGAAACAATTGCAACGCCAACACGATTATGATCGAGATCGACAAGCATGCGGACGTCAAGTACGACGCCGAGTTCGGAGCCGAGTTCGAAGATCATCAAGACCGGGCCGCCGGCTCGCAGAACACCTGTTGTCACACCTTCGAGCCGAAAAAATCGAAATAAGCACCGGTTTTTTCGGAAGTGTCAAGCGTTCATTTCTCTCAGGAAGGGAAGGGGACCGAATGAAACGGAAGCTCGGAAGACATCCCGGTTCGGTTCGGGATGACAGGTCGCTGCAGAAGTTCAAGCACGAGCAGCTTCGGAGGGAAACCGGCCGCAAAACGCGTGAGGAATTCGCCGCGGAGCTCACTTATCCCGGCGGTGGTTCGCGGGAGAAGAGATCCCGCATTATGCACCCTGTGGCCGTAAGGGAAAACGGTGCGGAGGAAGGGGCGGAAACGTCTTACCGCTGGCTCGGATACACGGCGCTCGTGCTGTCTATTCTGGCGTGGTTTCTTTATCCGGCGCTGCTCGGCTCGGCGTCAGCCCTATTAGGGCTGTTTGCTTATATGCTGGGCGAGCGTTCGCTGGGTACATGGTCGATCGTCATCGGTTTGATCGCGCTGGCCGGTTATTTCATTTTGGTTCCTCTATACGCTTGAGGCGGGAGACGGCAGGCCGGCAAACGGTCTGCCGTTTTTCTTATAAATTTTGTAGTGGCTGAACCGCCCAAAAAAGTGTACAATGGGAAAAGAATCCCGGTATAAGGAGACTTCCGCAACCGATGAACTTATCGACAAAAGCTATTGATCCCTATACGATTAAAGAGCTGCTGCAGCTCCAGGTAATGAACCAACTAAGCTTGCTGACCTCGGGTAGAAATTCCGTTACCGAGCAAAGCGATAATACGGACTTTGCCTCCATATTGAACGGGATGCTGGCCGGCATGGATCCGGCTTCGCCCCAGAGTGCGGCTGGCATGTCCGCGGGAGCCGGGCTCGTCCCGGGACAAGCTTGGGGACCGGCCATGCTAAGCGGGGTGTCCGCCGCTTCCGCAGGCGCGCTCACGAAGAAGTTCGCCTCGGTTAATACGAAGCCGTCGGCCTATGAGCCGCTGATTGAGGAAGCTAGCCGCCGGTTTGGCGTTGAGCCCAGCGTAGTGAAAGCGGTCATCCATGCAGAATCGTCGTTTAATGCCAACGCCGTTTCCGGTGCAGGAGCCAAGGGCTTGATGCAATTGATGGACGCAACCGGCCAAGGGCTGGGAGTGGACAATCCGTTCGACCCGGCGCAAAACATCCACGGCGGAACCCGTTATTTATCCAACCTGCTCTCTAAATACAGCGGCAGTTTGGGTACCGCGCTCGCCGCTTACAATGCAGGACCTACAAGGCTGGATCGGCTCGGCATTCGAAACGATCAGGATTTAGCCGAAAAGCTGCATCTGCTGCCTGCCGAAACGCAGCAGTACGTACGCAAAGTATTGGCGTTGAAAGAGCACTACGAGGCATGAAATGAGCGAGACCAATCGTAGGCACTCCGTTTGCGGGAGCCGACTATTGGTCTTATTTTCTTCCTGGACGAAGTAGAGACTGCGAAAAAGGGGAATGACAAATGCTGTATATGGATTACGCGGCAACGGCGCCTATGTATGACGAAGTCATCGGCGTCATGACCGAAGTGATGAAATCGCACTTCGGCAATCCGTCGTCCTTGCATAAACTGGGCTTGGAAGCCGAGCAGCTTGTAGGCCGTTCGCGGGAAACGATCGCGAACGCTCTTCGCTGCGACCCGAATGAGATCCGGTTTACGTCCGGCGGAACGGAGAGCAACAATCTGGCTATCCGCGGAGCGGCCTACCGATACCGGTCCCGGGGCAATCATTTGATCACTTCGTCCATCGAGCATGCATCAGTTTACGAAACCTTTCGTAAACTGGAAGAAGAGGGCTTTCAAGTCACCTATTTGCCGGTGGATGCTACAGGTGAAATTAGGCTGACAGACCTTGAGCAAGCATTGACGAACGAAACGATTCTGGTCAGCGTGATGCATGTAAACAATGAAATGGGCCGGATTCAACCGATTGAAGCGATCGGCGCCTTGCTGCGCAGCCGCCCCAAGACCCTGTTTCACGTCGATGCCGTACAAGCTATCGGGAAACTCCCAGTCGACCCGAAGCGGCACGGCATCGATCTGATGTCCTGTGCCGCCCATAAGCTTCGCGGTCCGAAGGGCATCGGGTTCTTATACTGCCGGCGCGGGGTTGAATTGCAGCCGCTGCTGTTCGGAGGCGGGCAGGAGGAAGGACTTCGTTCGGGAACGGAAAATGTCCCGGCTGTAGTGGGGATGGCTAAGGCGGTGCGGATGGCCGTTCAGGAGCAGCTTGCCTTTGCGGCGCATACGGCCAGACTGCGTGCCCGTTTGACCGAGGGAATCCGCCAAATTCCGGAGCTTGTGTTGAACGGCTCGGAGCGGCCGGAGGACATGGCGCCGCATATTGTCCATTTTTCGTTTCCCGGAATGAAGTCCGAGGTGCTCGTGCATGCCTTGGAGCGGCACGGCATTTATGTGTCGACCCGTTCGGCCTGCTCTTCGGGAGCGGAGAAGCCCAGCCGCGTGCTGTCGGCTATGGGGGCGGACCCGGCGGTCGCGGTCAGCGGCATCCGGCTCAGCTACTCGCTTCAGCAGACCGAGGACGATGCGGACCGCTTTTGCCGCGTGCTTAAAGAGCTTGTAGAAGAGTTAAAACCGGCCATCGCCGGAAAGAACGAACGGAGGTAACTTATGACACCGCAACAGGTCGTCCTCCGTTTGGGGGAATTGACGCTTAAAGGACGCAACCGCCACCGGTTCGAGCAAGCGGTTTTGCAGCAGCTGAAACGGGTATTACGTCCTTGGGGAGCCATCAAGTATGAAAAAGAATTCGGGCGAATCACGCTGCATTTGAACGGTACGCCTTACGAAACGGTGCGCGAACCGCTCAAGACGGTATTCGGCGTTGTATCGTTTAGTCCCGTACTTACGACTGAACTGGAGCTGGAGCGTGTGCAGGAAACGGCGCTTTTGGCGATGCGGGCCATGGAGTCGCAGCCGCGGACGTTCAAGGTCAGCGTGCGCCGCGTGAACAAAAGCTTCCCACACGATTCGCAGGAAATGAACCGGCTTGTCGGAGGCTTCGTATTAAGGGCGATGCCCGACCTGAAAGTGGACGTGCACCGGCCGGAAGCGGAGTTGAAAGTCGAGCTACGCGAACGCCAAGCGCTCGTATACAGCCAAGTAGACCGGGGCGCAGGCGGGTTTCCGCTCGGTACGAACGGTAAAGCGGTGCTCATGCTGTCCGGGGGCATTGACAGTCCGGTAGCCGGATATTTGGCCATGCGCCAAGGTTTGGCGGTCGAAGCCGTCCATTTTCACAGCTACCCTTATACCAGCGAAAGATCGCAAGAGAAAGTGAAGGAACTGGTCCGGAAGCTGGCCGTATATGCCGGGCCGATCAAGCTGCACATGGTGCCGTTCACGAGCGTACAGACCAAGATTCACGAAGCGTATCGGGAAAATCTGCTGATCACGATATTGCGCAGAGCCATGATGCGGATCGCTGAGAAGCTGGCCGAGGCGAACGGGGCGGGCGCCATCGTGACCGGGGAAAGCTTGGGACAAGTGGCAAGTCAAACGCTGGCCAGCATGAATGCCATCGGCCGTGCCGTGCACCTTCCGCTGATCCGTCCGCTCGTTTGTATGGAAAAACTGGAAATCATCCGCCTCGCGGAGGCGATCGATTCATACGAAGTGTCTATTTTACCGTATGAGGATTGCTGCACGTTGTTTTTGCCGCCAAGTCCGAGCACCAACCCGAACTTGAAGGTTGTCGAAAGCATCGAAGAGGGAATGTCTTGGCTGCAGGAAGAGATGGATGAAGCGGTGCGTAATACGGAAACCCTATGGATAGATACGGACCGTCGGACGGAACAAGAAGATCGATTCTCCTCATTTTTCTAGCTTATCCTATGCCATCGTTCGCCGGACTCCAGATCAAATTGAATGAGATGGAGGGTAACGACTATGCTGGATTGGTTCATTTTGTTTCTGCAAATTATGCTGATCAATATCGTGCTGAGCGGCGACAATGCCGTCGTCATCGCTTTGGCGAGTAAAAATTTGCCTTTGCATCAGCGAAAGCAGGCGATTTGGTGGGGGGCCTTCGGGGCGATCGCCCTGCGGGTCGTGCTGACCGTCATTGCCGTCTATGTCTTAAAGGTGCCATTTATTCAAGCGCTCGGCTCGGTGCTGCTGCTGTGGATTGCCATCAAGCTGCTGATCGATGAGGAGGATCATTCCAACGTGAAGCAAGCGGCAACCCTCGGCAAAGCGGTCAGCACGATAATTTTGGCCGATTTCGTCATGAGCCTTGACAACGTATTGGCGATTGCGGCCAAAGCGAAGGGAGAGGTCGGGGTAATCATTCTCGGGATCGGGCTTAGCATTCCGATTATCGTCTGGGGGAGCACCTTGGTTGTCAATTTACTGAAACGGTACCCCATTTTCGTTTATTTGGGAGCCGGTATTCTTGGCTATACCGCAGGGGAAATGTTTATTGCTGACGAGAAGCTGGCAACCCGACTGTTCGGGGATATTTCGCATTATGTGCTGCCGATCGCCACGACATTGATCGTACTTGCGTCCGGCGTGCTTAAGAAATGGGTGTTCCGGCCGCGGCAGCGGCATACCTAGAAGGCCGGCAGGCTACCGGAACATCGTTTTTCAACCATGAAAAGGCATTGTAAATAATCGGTTAATCCCGCAAGCTATCTTGCGTTTTGCGGCATCTGCACGTATAATAAAGTGTGAATTGTAGCGTCGGCGCTTACGTCCGACGCTACTTTTGTGAACGGGCTGCGCTCCGGCAACAAGGAGCACGACATTGAGCCAAATTCAAAGAGAGGATTTTGAGACTACATGCATTCGAGAGACAAAATTCGTAATATCGCCATCATCGCCCACGTCGACCACGGCAAAACAACACTGGTGGATAAGCTGCTTCAGCAATCCGGAACGTTCCGGGAGAACGAGGCGGTGCAGGAACGCGCCATGGACTCGAACGATATCGAACGGGAACGCGGCATTACCATTTTGGCGAAAAATACAGCCATCCAATACAAAGACTTCTTGATCAATATCGTCGATACTCCGGGCCACGCCGACTTCGGCGGCGAAGTGGAACGGATTATGAAAATGGTCGACGGCGTACTGCTTGTCGTCGACGCCTTCGAAGGAACGATGCCGCAGACGAAATTCGTGCTGCGCAAAGCGCTGGAACAGCATCTGACGCCGATCGTCGTCGTCAATAAAATCGACCGTCCGAACGCCAGACCGGCCGAAGTGGTCGATGAAGTGCTCGATTTGTTCATCGAGCTGGGAGCGGACGACAATCAGCTTGACTTCCCGGTCGTTTACGCATCGGGTCTTATGGGAATGTCCAGCTTGGATCCGGAAAAGCTGGACGAAAACATGCAGGCGCTCTATGATACGATCGTCAGCCACATTCCGGCGCCAACCGAGAACGTCGAGGAGCCTTTGCAATTCCTTGTCACGCTGATGGATTATAACGAGTACTTGGGCCGGATCGCCATCGGCCGCGTAAACCGCGGAACGGTGCGTCAAGGTCAGCCGATTGCGGTCATCAACCGCGAAGGGCAAGTGAAGCAGGCGCGTGTCGAGAAGCTTTTCGGCTTTCAGGGCTTGAAGCGCATTGAGATCGAAGAGGCAGGCGCGGGCGATATCATCGCGATCTCCGGAATCAAGGACATCAACATCGGAGAAACGCTGGCCGATCCGGCGAACCCGGAAGCTCTGCCGGTGCTCAAGATCGACGAACCGACGCTCCAGATGACGTTTCTTGTGAACAACAGCCCATTTGCAGGCCGTGAAGGAAAATGGGTAACGAGCCGCAAGCTGCGCGAGCGTCTGTTCAAAGAGCTGGAAACCGACGTCAGCCTTCGCGTCGATGAAACGGACAGCCCCGACGCGTTTGTCGTATCCGGCCGCGGCGAGCTGCATCTCGGCATTTTGATCGAGAATATGCGCCGCGAAGGATTCGAGTTGCAAGTATCGAAGCCGGAAGTCATCATTCGCGTGATCGACGGCCAAAAAATGGAGCCGATCGAGCGGCTGATCATCGATTTGCCGGAAGACAGCATGGGCTCCGTTATGGAAAGCCTCGGTACGCGTAAAGCCGAGATGGTCAATATGATCAATAATGGCTCCGGCAACGTTCGTCTGGAGTTTCTCATTCCGGCCCGCGGCTTGATCGGGTACCGGACCTACTTCCTGACGCTAACCCGAGGCTACGGCGTTATGAACCACGCGTTCGACAGCTACGGTCCGTATGCGGGCAGCGGCGTGGGCGGACGACATGAAGGCGTGCTGATCTCAAGCGAAACAGGTACTTCCACGTTCTATGGCATGCTATCGGTCGAAGACCGCGGTACGCTGTTCCTGGAACCAGGCACGGAGGTCTACGAAGGCATGATCGTTGGCGAGCACAACCGCGATAACGACATCATCGTCAACATTTGCAAAGAAAAACAGTTGACGAACGTCCGTTCGGCAACGAAGGAAGATACGGTCAAAATGAAAACGCCGCGGCTCTATTCGATGGAGCAGGCGCTCGAATATTTGAATGACGACGAATACTGCGAAATTACGCCGAAGTCGATCCGCCTCCGCAAAAAAATATTGAACAAAGGCGAGCGCGAGCGTTTCGAAAAGCAGCGTAAAATGGCGGAAGCCAACGCTTAATTCAACTCAATAAAGAAGACGCGGGAAAGCTCTGAGCAATCGGAGCTTTCTTTGCAAGTCTACATAAGGAGGATTCCGATGCTCGAATGGCTGAGGGCGCATCCGTTTGTGACCTGGATCATCATCTTCGTGCTGATTACTTACGTGTACAATAAAGTATTCAAGACGCGGAAACTGCCGATTCTGAAAGACGCTATCATTTACCTAATGCTGGCTCTCGGATCGGGGATGCTGCTGTTCTTTCAACTGGCGGGGCTGCCGATCGTGCTGAGCCTGACCGTCGCGGTCGTCCTGATGCTCATGGTGCGGATTCGCTACTACGTTCAGGATCGGGAAAACCGCAAATCGTAAGGGCTTGCTTAATGGAGGTGCTTAGCAATGTCGGACTTCTGGCTAGTCCCCTTGTCGTGGGACGGGGAAACGGCTCTGCTCGGCGGAGAACGGCTTCGGCTTGAGCCCGAGGGCCTCAGGATGCGTTTCCTGGAAACGATGGGACGAATCCATCCGCGGCTGCTGATGATGTTCAAAGCGCATTTGTTGCCGGAGGACGAGTCGGGCGAGGTCTGCGGTACGGAGGAGCTCCCCTTTGCACTCGTGCAATCCGGCGATATTCGATTGTCCACCGCAGCAGAGCCTTCGGAAGCCATGACCGATGATGCGGATGAACATCCGACCTGGCGGCTGTCCCATTGTGCCGAAGCGTATTTGAACCGGATGCTGACGGCACGGGAAGCGGCAGCGCTGCTCCGGCAAGCTGAAGCCGAGCCGGAGGCGGAGCGCTGGCTGAATGTCATGCGGACATGGACGGCAGGCGGCCGTCAAGTGATTTTGCTGAGAGAGGACTGAGAGCTTGTGAATTTACAGGATGCGGTGTTCAATTGGCTGCAGATCAGCATTGTGGCGGAGGCCCGGCCGGACGACCTGGCAGCATCGGAAACGAGAGATTTTTTTGAAGCGATTTTGCGGGAGGATCATCATCTCGAACGGTTCGTCCGCACGGCCGACGAAGAGACCTATACCGTGGAGTACGAAGAGGCTGGAGGCGTCTTCCATACGAGAAGGTTCGACCGCGAGCTCGCCGAACAGCTTTTAACGGACATTAACTCCAATCCGAAATACAATGATTGACATATAACCCCGGACGGCGAGATACAATAAAATATCATTGTCCGAAGGGAGTGTCCGTGATAACTGCTGGTAGCTGTTACCTACCCCGTATGCTATAATGGTCTTAGATTCGGAGACAAACCTTTACAGGAGGGGAGCCTATGGCCGAAACGATCACAGCCTTGACGGAACAGCTCTTCGATCTACTCCAAAAGGATTCGTTTGCTCTCTTAAGTACGATCGATCATGAAACCGGTTCGCCTGCGACAAACGCCATTTCGTGGCTATTCGCTAAAGACCGGACGACGGTTCGTTTTGCCGTCGACCAGCGTTCGCGCATTTTGACGAACATCAAGCAGCATGCGCATGTGAATTTGACGGTTATCGGCGCCGGCTCCGTCTTCGTGATTTACGGAAGCGCGCGTCAGGTTGCCGAAGCTCTTGACGGGGTTCCGTTCAAGCTGGCTTGCTATGATATTGACATTGCTTCGGTGCGCGATGCGATGTTTTACGGAGCGCGCATTTCCGTTGCGCCTGAATATGAAAAAACGTACGACAATCGTGCCGCTGAGAAGCTGGACACGCAGGTGTTCGACGCGATGCAAAAAGCCTAAGACCGTTAGTCGTCCTAGGCTTTTTTTCCACCTCAAAGAACGTTACAGATTACTGCCTGGAACTTGCGGGTTACCTTTGAGCGGGCGGCTGAGATTGCAGCGGATTTACGTCACGCGGCATCTGCGGAACGATTCTGCCGATAATGGCCGCCATCTCCTCAGCGAAGCCGTTGATTGGCCTGCCGTTCATCGCTTGCTGTCTGATGTTCAACAAGCGCTGGTTTAAATCCATATCCGCGGTTACTAGCGCATCCACTCCGTATGGATCTTTTTTGAGCGCCTCCGCGACAGATAGCTTGATCGTTCCGACTTTCGCGCGATCCATGGCAGGCGGAACGTTGATTCCCACGACGGCCGTATTGCCGAAGACAACGCAATTGGCGCTCTCCACATTCGGCACGCTGACAGCGATTTGCTCTAGTCTGTTGGCTACGGCGCGGGGGTCCTGAATTTCTTTTTTCTGCGGTGCCGTTTGCTTCACTTGTACTTGCCGGTTCGAATCGGCGGTCTGCGAGGGGGCAGCTCCATTTTTTGGTGCTTGGTTACATCCTGACACGACAGCGGACAACATCAAGAGGGTCACGACAAACAATTTCATCAGCAATCGTCCTTTCTTTTCGTCATCGGCTTTGGCTAGTTTGTCCTGACGGGAAAATTCCTATGTATTGAGCCGAACCAAACACCGAACCTGGGAGGGACTCATGATGAAAAAAATTTATGTGCTGGATACCAATGTGCTGCTGCAGGACCCGAACGCGATTTACGCTTTTGAAGATAACGATATTATTATTCCGGCGGTCGTATTGGAGGAAATCGACTCCAAGAAACGCAACGCGGACGAACTGGGGCGCAATGCGCGCCAAATCTCCCGGATGCTCGACGGGCTCCGCAGCGACGGCCGGCTGTTTGAAGGCATCGGGCTTCCCGGCGGCGGTAGCCTGAAGGTGGAACTGAACCATCGGAGCTTCGCGAAGCTGCAGGAAGTGTTCGCCGAAGTGACGAACGACAATCGAATTTTGGCGGTAGCGCTTAATTATTTGCTGGAAGAGAAGGAGAAATCCGACCCGAAGCCGGTTATTCTGGTCAGCAAAGACGTGCTCGTCCGGATCAAAGCCGACGTGTTGGGCATTACGGCACAAGATTATTTGACCGACCGGGTCGTTAATGTGGCCGGAGACATTTACACCGGACATTTGACCTTGTTGGTGCACCCTTCGGTCATCGACGAGTTTTACACGTACCGCTATTTAAGTACCAATTCGCTGCAGCTCGGCTATACGCTTCATCCGCACGAATTCGTCATCTTGAAAGACGAGATGGGCACCAGCAAGTCGGCGCTGCTTAAAGTGAATGCCGACGGGAAGAAGCTGGAGCCGCTTTTCCTTAGCAATGACCCGATCTGGGGAATCGCGGCGCGGAATGCTCAGCAGCGCATGGCTTTGGAGCTGCTGCTCAACGACGATATTCCGCTGGTCACGCTGACGGGCAAAGCAGGCACGGGGAAAACGCTGCTGACGCTTGCTGCAGGCTTATTAAAGGTCGAGGACGAAAGAAAGTATAAAAAACTGCTGATTGCCCGTCCCGTCGTTCCGATGGGCAAGGACATCGGGTACTTGCCGGGAGAAAAAGAAGAAAAGCTGCGGCCGTGGATGCAGCCGATCTACGATAATTTGGAGTATTTGTTCGATACGAAAAAGCCGGGCGATATCGATAAAATATTGGCGGGGCTCGGCAGCATTCAAGTCGAGGCGCTGACCTACATCCGCGGACGGTCCATTCCCGGCCAGTTCATCATCATTGACGAAGCTCAGAACCTGTCCAAGCACGAGGTCAAGACGATCGTTTCCCGTGTCGGCGAGGGCAGTAAGATCGTCCTGCTGGGCGATCCCGAGCAGATCGACCATCCGTATCTGGATGCCTCAAGCAACGGCCTTACGTATGTTGTCGAGCGCTTTAAGGAGCAAACGATCAGCGGACACATCATGCTGGAGCGCGGGGAGCGCTCGCATCTGGCGCAGCTAGCCGCCGATTTGCTGTAGGAAGACAAAAAAACGGTGATGCCAACGATAGAAATCAATCTATCGCTGCACCACCGTTTTTTCGTTAAATAGACAGATCAGGCATTACTGTTCGGGCGAATAAATCCATTCCACAGTGCCGCCGTAGGCGCGGGCAATGCCTTCCGCAAGCTCGGCCAATTGGGCTTCGATGGCGAAGGCAGAGCCGCCTCCCGGCTCCGGCCAAGCAGCAAGCAAATGCTCCTCAAGCTGCGCTTTTGCCTGCTGCGGCTCGAAGGCCCGCCCAAGCGCATCGTTTGCCTCCGTCGCAGCCCGCAGCCGGCATAAGGCGACGAGCTCTGCATACAGATAAACGTTCTCCAGACGGCTGACGAAGCCGTAATCGCCGAAGGCCGGATACGTCGTGACCGGAGCCGGCAGCAGAAGCACGTTTAGTTCCTCGGACGGAATGGCATACTGCTCCAAAATAGGCATAAGCTGCTCCAGCTCTTCCGGGGACGAAAAAATCATCAGCTCCTTGTCCCGATCAAACAAAGCAGTCTTTTCGGCCAACGCTTTAACAATCTGGGCATAATAGCCGGCACGCTTGTCTTCGGGGATATCCAGAGCTGCCGCATATTTGAGCACGGGCTTCGTCAACGTTTTCACGCTCCTCTTCTTCGGGGCGGATCAGCTTAGAAATTATAAGGCCAGCTTCAGCATGATGCTTAGCTTTCCTTCCTCCAGCCGGACGCCGGTTACCTGCAAAAACGAGGCGATATTTTGGGGGTAAATCCCCAGGTCGAAGCTTTTTTCGAATTCCTCCACCGTCGTGGCAGGCAGGGAAAAGCCGTTAAACTGCATTTCCAAAATTCGGAACCGGATAAACGGTTTTCCGCTTCCGTCATCCATTAAGGCCATCTCGTAGCTTCCCCGGATCATGACGGCAATATCGCCTTCCTGCCCGGAGGCCGATACTTGATCGGGATAGAAGTGAAACGTCAGATTGCGGAACCGTTCATTTTTTTTGCGCAAAAAATCGTTTAATTCGCCGTCCGTCATCTGAAACGTATAATTTACTCCGTTCATGACCAGATTGCCGCTCTTGTTCTTACCGCCACCGGACGTCACCAGCTCTGGAAGCTGCTGCATCGCACCCGCAAGCGCTTGGAAGTACGTCTTGAACAGCGGAATGCCCTTGTCCTCCCACAGCTTATTGAGCTCAAGCATTTGCTGCTGTAGCAGCGCCGCCTGTTCCTTGCTATCGGCGAGCTGGGCATCTACTTCTTTCTGAAGTGCGGTGAGCCGTTCACGCTGCTGCAAGTAACGCTCTTTCGTCCGCTGCAGGGAGGTATGGGCTTCAGCCAGCTCTTTTTTAACCGAGGCCAGCCGCTGCCATGCATCCGTATGACGCTGCAGCGCTTGTTTATCGTTGCGCAGAATCATTTGCAAATAGTCGAGCACCGAAACCGCATCGGAGAACGAACCTACCGAGAATAGCAGCGCCCACAGCGAATCGCGGTCGCCCATGTAGTAAGAGCGGACGACTTTGGCGGCGTGAATTTTCGCCTCGCTTGTGGAAAGCTCCGCTTCGCGAATTTGCTGTTCTGCGCTCTGCATCTGTGCCTGGAGCTTGATTTCCTGGTCGGCAATGCGGTTTAGCTCCTGATCGATCTCATAGATGGTCAAGCCTTTCTGCAGCAAGCTTCTGTCCGCTTGTCCGCTTTCCGCATATGCGGAATAGGGCCACAAGGCGGATAAACATCCGTATACCGAGAAAAGCGCAAGGATAGCCCATTGGCGTATATTCACACGCATGTCCCTCCCGTCCTTTCAACTAAAGATTATCATAGGAATGGGAAAAACATGACAAAAAAATTCCACGGCGCTGTGCCATGGAAGGGCTTCCGTCACGTTACTTTTTGCCCGCTTGAGGCTTAGGGAGCAATCGTAAAATGTCTTCCGCATGTTTTACCTGCTTCGGCGTTTCTTTCGTAAAGGCAGGCGTCTGATTGATCTCTTGCACCTTGTACGTCCATTCCACGCTGTTTTTCGTATCGTTTCCGCCTTCGACCGAAAAATAAAGCTTTCCGGTTTGTTCGCGGATAAAACCTTGATTGTCGATCAGGATACTTAACGTCGTAGGAGCTTCGATCTTGATCCGCTCCAGCGAAGTTTTCCATTCCCCGGTTTGTCCCGATCCGCTCAGTCCGCTGGTCATCAGCTCGTTAAGCACCGACGGCAGTGCGGTGGCGAAATATTTTGCCGCTTCCTGCTTGTTCTTGTCCGTCACCGTAAGCGTAATGCGCTTCGCCGGCTCGCCGTCGGCAAGCTTTTCGTCCTTGCTGCCAGGCTCCAGCCAGTTCGGGTTGACCCCTTCCAGCAGCTTGCCCGTCAGGGAAGCGCTCAGCCTTCCGGTGTTTTTGAGCTTGTCCGCTTGTTTGTCCAGCGGCAGCATCAAATATTCGTCTGTTTTCGTAATGGCTGGCATCTGCAGATACATTTTGTTATCTTTAAGAAGAAACGGCAGTTCGATGGGCGAAGCCGCGCCTTTCGGCGTAAGTTTGACCGAGGCTTCCATTCGGACCGGATCTGCGAGCGAAACGAGCCCGCTGTATTCGAATTTGCTGTCTTTGACCAGGCCTAGCAAAGCGGCAGTTACCGGTTGCGAGCCCGAAAATAAAGAAGCGTCCAGCTTCAGCTCCGCTTCCCCGGCATATCGGTAGCTTTGGATTTGCTCCTGCTTGGCGACGGCTTGCATCAAATCCTGCTTCACCTGCTGATGATCGGTGCAGGCGGACGTGAGCAGAACGGTGCAGCTTATAAGGGCCGCGCAAAAGATCGTTCTTGGTTTAAACAAGGCTCTGCTTCCTCTCCTATTTTTCTCATCCTATTATAGCGAGTAGGGGAGGTTTTGTCTTTAGTAATTTGGCGAGAGGCGGTAGGCGCATGAAAACGGAGCAGGCGAACGATTCCCCGCTGCTGCAAGCAATTCGGGAACAGATTGAGATGCAGCAGGACCGGGCGATTTCGTTCCGGGACTATATGGATTTGTGCTTGTATCATCCGAGCTTGGGCTATTATATGAATTCGAATCGCAAAATCGGCCGGGCGGGCGACTTTTATACGAGCGCTTCGGTCGGCAGCGTGCTAGGCGACATGCTCGCCTCCTACCTTCGAAGCTTTGCGGAGACGCGGAGCGGCGATATTTGCTTAACGGAGTGGGGAGGGGGCGACGGAACCTTAGCGAGACAAATGCTTGACGCCATCCGAAGCGGCTCTCCTGCGCTGTATGCGCGGCTGCGCTTCGTGAGCGTCGAAAGAAGCCCGATGCACCGGAGCCTTCAATCGGAGGCGCTAGCGCCCCATAGGGCGCTTGTGAGCTATCTCACAGACGAGGAATGGCACGAGGCAGGTCCTTGGCACAACACGCTGGTATTGTCTAACGAGTTGCCGGACGCCTTTCCGGTGTACCGAATCGTTAGCCGCGAAGCCGGATGGCGCGAAATTCTGGTTGGCTGGGATGATGAACGAAGCTGCCTGACAGAGGTGGAAAGACCGTTATCGAGAGGCGAGCTTGAGGCCTTTATCCGCAAGGAAGCGATTCCGCCGAGGATGGGGCAGCGATTCGAGATCAATTTGGACGCGCTGCGCTGGCTGCGGACGGTTGCCGGCAGCATGGGGAACGGCAGTGTGCTGCTGACGATCGACTACGGGCACGTCAGGGAAGAGCTCTACGCTCCGCACCGGATGAACGGAACGCTGCTGTGCTACCGAAAGCACCAGGCCTCCGATACGCCGCTGCAGTTCCCAGGCGAACAGGATATGACCGCCCATGTCAATTTCAGCGCGTTGATCGATGCCGGGAAGGAAGCGGGTCTGGAGCCTTTGGACCTGTTCAGCCAGAAGCAATTTTTGCTGGAGCAGGGATTGCTTGACGAGCTGAGCGATCATGACGCCCGGGACCCGTTCTCGCCGCAAGCCCGGCGCAATCGGGCCATTCGGCAGCTGCTCCTCAGCGACCGGATGAGCGAGCTGTTCAAGGTTTTGATTCAAAAAAAAGGCGAACCGCACTGAAGCTTGCGGTTCGCCTTTCTTGTCTCCGTATTCGCTTACTTTTTTCCGAACTGGCAGGATTAGATGGACATTTTGAAAAATGACCAGTAGGTAAACCCTGTAAACGAAACAATCATGTAGCCCCAAAAAATCAATATGTAGGCACGTTCGGACAATTTCATGTATCCTAACAGCGTGAAAATCGCCGTCTGGGCGAAAAAGATGAGCGCCATCGGAATAAAGTCGCCGGCCAACGCCATGAGCCCGATTACAAGCGTCCAGAAGCCGAGAACGCGAAACATGCGATCCATCCTGTATCCCCCTCTCTTTGATCACGTTCGATACTTATGTACTACCCACCATTATAGCGAAAGCCCTCTTGCGTGTAAACGCCCAATCCGTGACGAATTTTAGTCAAATTTTTAGCCCTTCACAACATATCGTTGCCCAAATCCGCCCAAACGATGTATGACCGCCTTGAAAATTGGCAATACAAATTACTAGAAAAGTATTCTATGAACTCTACCATGGGCATAGAGATAAAGTAACGCAGCACTTTATGCATCACGAACATAGATGCGGATGAACCTATAGGGGTTAGGAGGACGGCTTGATGACGGCAATCAGACAAGACGCTTGGAGCGAGGAAGACGATTTGATATTGGCGGAGGTGACGTTAAGACATATTCGCGAAGGCAGCACACAGCTGTCCGCTTTTGAAGAAGTGGGCGAAAAAATAGGTAGAACCGCGGCCGCTTGCGGCTTCCGCTGGAACAGCTTCGTCCGCAAGAAATACGAGGCGGCGATTCAGATCGCCAAAGCGCAGCGCCAGAAAAGGAACCAACACCGCAAGCATGCGAGCGCGTTCGCATCCGTTGCGGGCAGCGGCATGGGCGGCCCTTTGGCTTCGGAAGGCGCGGTGCGCAGCGACGGGATCGTAGAAGAGTTGTCGATCGACGCCGTTATCCGTTTCCTGCGGCAGTGGAAAGGAAGCTATCAGGAAATGGTGCGGCACGTAAGGCAGCTTGAGAAAGAACTGAACGACAAGCAGGATGAGCTTGAGCGGCTGCGCAGTCTTAATGACGAGCTCAGCCGGCAGGTCAGTGACGTCTCGACCGATTACCGCGTCGTGAACGACGATTACAAAGCGCTTATCCAGATTATGGACCGGGCCCGCAAGCTTGCTTTTTTGGCGGAGGAAGAAGAGGAAAGCAAAACACGCTTTAAAATGGATGAAAACGGGAATCTGGAACGGATCGAATAACCGGAACCGTCTCATAAAAAAGGAAGAGCCCCCGAATCGGGCTGCCATGGGCTGCCGGTTCCGGGGTTTTTGTGCGTACCCCGCCATTTTTTGCTATGATAGACTGTACAAACTTTTTAGCGCACGGGGGAGAAAGACGATGGGCCGTTTTACGGTGATTGGAGCAGGGGCGCTCGGAACGTTGTTTGCGGTCAGATTATCCAAAGCGGGGCACGAGGTTGAGGTCGTCGTCCGCCGGGCCGAACGGAAAGCTGAAATCGAAGCTGCCGGACTGCGCTTGATGGATGCCGTTTCCGGATCGGAGGAAAAAAGCGCGCGGGCAGTAATTACGGCTTTTCCCCGCGTTCGGCTGTGGGAGGAAAAGGAAGCGTTCGGGGGAAAGGACGGAAGCGGGCCGCATGTTATCCTGCTAGCCGTGAAGCAGTCCGCTATAACCCGGGAGCTTGGGCTCGAACTTGGCCGGCGCATGGGATCCTCGGCATGGATGGTCTGCTTGCAGAACGGCATCGGGCATCTGGAGACGCTGGCTGCGTATGTACCTGCGGAACGGCTGCTCGCAGCTGTGACGACGGAAGGCGCGATGATCTCCACCGCCGGGGAAGCCGTTCATACGGGGAGCGGCATGACCTGGGTAGGCGCAGTAGGAGACGAAAGGGCCGAAGTCTCGGAAATCATGCAAAAAAATCTGGTTTATTGGCTGCAATTGGCAGGATTTAGCGCATCCGTGTCGAAAAACATCTCTAGCCGTATTTGGCAAAAGCTTCTTATTAATGCCGTCATCAATCCGCTCACCGCCTTGCTGCGGGTGCCAAACGGCGAGCTTCTGAGTTTGCCGGGAGCCGGAGAGCTGATGCGTGCTTTGTACGATGAAGGGGTTGCTCTGGCGCGTGCGCTTGACATCCGGCTGGAGCCGGATCTGTGGGAGCAGTTGCTGGAGGTATGCCGGCGGACCGCAAACAACCGGTCCTCTATGCTTCAGGACATGACGGCTGGCCGTCTTACGGAAATCGACGCCATTACGGGAGGATTGCTGCGGGAGGCGAACCGTAGCGAAATAGAGCTTCCGACGCATCTTACCGTATACCGGCTGATCAAGGCCGCGGAAGCCGGGCACCGGCCCTGACGGCCGAACATTATCGATTGAAATCGGGTGATATCGCTTGAGTGCATTGTTTGGATGGCTGCAGCAGCTTTATACGTTTCTTGCGCTCGTTCCGTTCGTAGCTTTTTTCATTGTATGGGTTGCCGTTTACTATTATACGAAAGACAAGCGCAGAGCGACGCATCTCAGCATGGATATCACCACGTTGTTCCTTATCGGCTCCGTTGCGTTCATGAGCCGGAATTTGTTCGATTCGGGAATGCTGCTGTGGACGATCGTGCTGCTGTTTCTCGTTGCCGCCGGCTTGCTTGGAAATATGCAAAACCGGCTTAAGGGAAAGATCGATTTGATCAAAATCGCCAGAACGCTGGGACGGCTTGGTTTTGTGCTGCTGACGGCCTGCTATGTTCTCCTGCTGTTCATCGGCATCGGCAAATATATGATCAACTCGTAAAGAGTAAAGAGATGAGCGTACTTAATTTGATGGAGGACATCGGGCGGGGCTGCATACGGAACACAAATCCGTATTGTAGCGATTAACGAATAAAATGCTCCCATTTTTGAGAGTCTAACCCAAAAGGCTCTTTATTTTTTTGTGATTAAACTACAAAAAGTGATATAATAATACTAAAAACTACAGAAAATGGGCAAAAACAAAAAATAACACTAGATTTTATTAACCCGTGGTTGTATAATTTCTATTTGGTAACGGTTACATTCAACAGGGTCTTTACTTTTCCGCTGGAATCTTATATCATCAAAGGGTGTCATGTAAGGTGTGAATTCTATGTCATGTTATATAACACGACAAGAATTAACATATAATTACATAAACTAAAAAGGAGGAAGTCAGTCTTATGAAGTATAACAAGCTTCTCGTCCTCGCATCGGTTACAGCTATGCTTGGCACAACCGTTGCGGGTTGCTCGGGCAACGCAGATAACCAACAAGCGGGGGGCACAGACAATAAAAAAGCTCCGGCTCAAGAAATTAGAATCAACCTCGCGGCAGAACCGCCGGCAATCGACAGCTCCATGGCAACGACGAATCCTTCTTTTACAATTCTTAACGCGGTGAACGAAGGTCTGTACCGTCTGGATGCGGAAGGCAAGCCGCAACCAGGTCTGGCAGCAAAGCTTCCGGATATCTCCCCGGATGGCCTCGTGTATACGATCACACTTCGCGACGGTTTGACATGGGCCGACGGCTCCCCGTTGAAAGCAAGCGATTTTGTATGGGCTTACCAACGTACGTTGGACCCGGCGACAAAAGCGAAATACGCAACGATGCTCTCCTGGATCAAAGGTGGCGTTGCATTGAATAAAGCGAAGCCGGAAGAAGTGGAAGCGAAAAAAGCAGAGCTGGGCGTAAAAGCAAAAGACGATAAAACGCTTGAAATTACGCTGGAAAGACCGGTTGCGTTCTTCACCGACCAATTGGCTAACCCGCTTTTCTTCCCGCAAAAGGGCGATTTTGTCAAGGCACAAGGCGACAAAAACGGCGCCGATGCCGACAAAATTATCGGTGCAGGTCCGTTCAAAATGGAAAAATGGGATCACGAGCAGCAAATCGTTCTCGTCAAAAATGACAAGTACTGGGATGCTGCAAACGTGAAACTGAACAAAGTAACCGTCAACGTGGTTAAAGACGCTAACACGGCTCTTAACATGTACGAGACGGACCAAGTGGACCTGACGGAGCTTCGCGGCGAGCAGGCCAAAGCTTACCAAGGCAAGCCGGATTTGACGCTGAAGAAAGAATTCGTAACAGGTTACCTGATGTTCCACAATTCGAAGTTCCCGGCGTTTGCGAACGTGAAAATCCGCCAAGCTCTCGGCATGGCGATTGACCGCAAAGCTTACAACGAAGTTGTCAACGGGGGAACGTCCATTCCTTCGACAGGTCTGGTTCCAGTAACCGTTCTTGACGGCAACAAGCAGGAATTCCGTAAAGTAGCGGGTGATACTGAACCTGCCTTCGATGTGGCAAAAGCGAAGCAGCTTCTGGCTGAAGGCTTGAAAGAGCTGAACATGACTTCCTTGCCGAAGTTCAAGCTGACGGCTGACGATACCGAAGGCGCGAAAAAGACGATTGAGTTCGTTCAAGCTCAATGGAAGCAGAACCTCGGAGTTGACGTTGACGGCGAGCCGCTGCCATTCGCATTGCGCGTGAAAAACATGCAAGAAAACAATTTCGACGCTCTGTTCGCACTGTGGGGCGCCGATTATAACGATCCGATGACGTTCCTCGACATGTGGTTGTCCGACAACAAATCCTTCAACTATGTGGCATACAACAACAAAGCGTATGACGATCTGGTTAAAGGCGCAGACAAAGAAGTCGACTTGGCGAAACGTTCCAAAATGCTGATCGATGCCGAGAAGCAGCTGATGGCTGATCTTCCGATTTCTCCGCTCTACTTCCGTACGAGACCTTACGCGAAGAAACCGAACGTAGAAGGCCTGATTTTGCCTCCTATGTCCAAAGAATGGGAACTGAAGTGGGTTTCCATTAAGTAATCCGTTTTTCCCGATGAACCATAGTAAGTAGTGGCTGATTCGTCAACGAGGGGGCCGTTCTGATCTTTGGAACGGCTCCGATTTTTTCTGTACGCAACTGCCCTCTGTTCGGAGGAAGCGGAGCTGCTTCGCAAACATAGTCTTGCTTTGGAGCGGTCTATGCTTGCGAAGCAGTTCGGCTGTTTCCAATCGAGCCTTTTCGAGCCTTGCTGCTTGTCCTTGTTTGAATTAGTTCAGGAGGTGTGCCATGCTTCGCTATTTGCTGCGTCGTCTGGTTTATATGGTAATTACCTTGTGGTTGGTTGTTTCCTTCACATTCGTGTTGATGAAAAACTTGCCAGGGGATCCGTTCGGGGAAGATTCGCAAAAATTGACGATTGAGCAAAGAAAACTGCTCTATGCTCAATACGGTTTGGATCAACCGATTTGGAAGCAGTACCTGAAATACATGAATAACGTACTCCATGGCGATTTGGGCGTATCCTTCCAGTTCCCGACGCGCAAAGTCACGGACATTATTCATCAAGCATTCCCGGCTTCGCTGGAGCTCGGTTTGTGGGCGCTCGCGATTGCCATTACGGTCGGATTGATTCTCGGCATTATTGCAGCTTTGAATCATAACAAAGGTCTTGATGTCACAGCGATGTTTACGGCAATTGTCGGTATTTCGATTCCATCCTTCGTTCTTGGGCCTTTGCTGTCTTATTTTGTCGGGGTGAAGCTAGGCTGGCTGCCTCCGGGGATGTGGACAGGAGCGTCATCCAGGATACTGCCTTCCATTGCTTTATCGTTCGGTACGATTGCCATTCTTGCCCGGCTCATGCGAACGTCTATGCTTGACGTGCTGAATCAGGACTACATCAAAACGGCGAAAGCTAAAGGTTTGTCCCAGCCGGCCATCGTTCTTAAGCATACGATCCGTAATGCGATCCTTCCGGTTGTTACCGTGCTGGGTCCCGTATTTGTCGGTCTGATCACCGGTACGCTGATTGTAGAGCAAATTTTCGTCGTGCCGGGATTAGGGAAGCACTTTGTTCAATCCATTTATTCCAACGACTACACCATGATTACAGGATTGACCATTTTCTATGCGTTTATCCTTGTCATTGTGCTTTTTCTTACCGATGTTATCTACGGTTTCATCGACCCGCGCATTCGTTTGGTTAAGGGAGGTAGCAAGTAATGCAGATGTCCAAAGACCTGTTCCAGCCGGTTGTCCGAGAGCAAGTCGGCCGGGAAGCTGTCGTCCGCCCTTCCATGAACTACTGGCAGGATGCGTGGAGAAGGCTCAAGAAAAACAAGTTGGCCATGTTCGGCATGACAACGCTTGTCATCTTGATTTTGCTGGCTACGTTCGGACCGATTTTTTCGAGCTACGATTACGCGACGCAAAACTACGATATTAAAAATTTACCGCCATCCAGTGCACACTGGTTCGGAACCGACGATTTCGGCCGGGACCTGTGGGTGCGCGTATGGTGGGGGACGCGGATTTCCTTGGCAATCGGGATTATTGCCGCGCTGCTCGACCTCGTATTCGGCGTGATTTACGGGGGCGTTTCGGCCTACTACGGCGGCCGGGTGGACGATATTATGCAGCGTATTATCGAAATCATTCACTCCATCCCGTTTCTGTTGATCTCGATCTTGCTGATCATCGTTATCGGACCTGGTTTTATGACGATCATCATCGCTTATGCCATCACCGGCTGGGTGCCGATGGCGCGGCTAGTCCGCGGTCAAGTTCTGACCTTGAAGGAGCAAGAATACGTCCTTGCGGCCAGAACGCTGGGCGCAGGAGGCGCGCGCATTATTTTCCGCCACTTGGTACCGAATGCGCTTAGCTTGATCATCGTACAAATTACGTTTATCGTTCCTTCGGCTATTTTCGTCGAAGCGTTCCTGAGCTTTATCGGTCTCGGTATCCGCGTGCCGCTCGCTTCGCTCGGTTCGCTGTTGTCCGACGGTGCCAACTCGATCCGTTATTTCCCGCATCGGGTTATTTTCCCGACGATTGTTTTCAGCTTGATCCTGATGAGCTTCAACCTGCTCGGTGACGGCCTTCGCGATGCGCTCGATCCGAAGATGAGGAAGTAAGGAGGGTGCCCAAATCATGAGCAAAAATATATTGGAGGTTCGCGACCTCAAAGTATCGTTTCGCACCTATGCCGGTGAAGTGCAAGCCGTTCGCGGCGTTTCCTTCGACCTCAAAAAAGGGGAAGTGCTCGCCATAGTAGGCGAATCCGGCTGCGGCAAATCGGTTACGGCCCAAACGATTATGCGGCTCATTCCGACGCCTCCGAGCATGATCAAGAGCGGATCGATCAAATTCGACGGCAAAACGGAAATTACCAAAATTTCAAATAGAGAAATGGAAAAAATCCGCGGCTCCGAAATGGGGATGATTTTCCAGGACCCGATGACTTCGCTTAACCCGACGATGACGATCGGGAAACAGATCGCCGAAGGGCTCATTAAGCATCAGGGCTTAAGCGCAAGCGAGGCGCGGAAGCGTGCAGTAGAGATTTTGAAAATGGTCGGCATTTCCAACCCGGAAGGCCGGATCACTCAATATCCCCACGAATTTTCGGGCGGGATGCGCCAGCGCGTTATGATTGCCATCGCGCTTGCCTGCAATCCGAAGCTGCTTATTGCCGACGAGCCGACAACGGCGCTTGACGTGACGATCCAGGCGCAAATTATCGAACTGATGAAGAAGCTGTCCGAGCAAACGGAAGCATCGATTATCGTCATTACGCATGACCTTGGGGTCGTTGCGGAAATGGCGCAGCGCGTCATTGTCATGTACGCCGGCAAAGTTGTGGAGCAGGGCACCGTAGACGAGCTGTTCTACGATTCGAAACATCCGTATACGTGGGGCTTACTTCGTTCCGTTCCGCGTCTGGACCAAGACAAGGACGGCGAATTGGTGCCGATTCCGGGAACGCCGCCGGACTTGTTCGCCCCGCCGAAAGGCTGCGCTTTTGCAGCGCGTTGTCCCTACGCCATGAAAGCCTGTCTGGAAGTCGATCCTGAGCACACGAAGCTTTCCGAGACGCATTCGGCAGCCTGCTGGCTCCTGCATCCCGATGCGCCTAAAGTAGAGCGACCTGTAGAAGCTGGAGGTGCGGCACGATGAAGGGCAATCCGATTTTGGAAGTACGCGATTTGCAAAAACACTTTCACTTGGGCGGCGGCAAGACATTAAAAGCCGTCGACAAGCTTAATATTTCGATCGGCCGCGGCGAAACGTTCGGCTTGGTAGGCGAATCCGGCTGCGGTAAATCGACGGCCGGACGCACAATCATCCGTCTTTATGAAGCGACGGGTGGCGAAGTGCTGTTCAATGGCGAGAACGTGCATAAGCTGCGCGGAAATAAGCTGCAAGAGTTCCGTCGTCATATGCAGATGGTGTTCCAAGATCCGTACGCTTCTTTGAACCCGCGGATGACGGTTGGCAACATTATTGCCGAAGGACTCGATATTCATGGTCTTGCCGACGGCAAACAGCGCAAGCAGCGCGTTAGCGAGCTGCTTAATGCGGTAGGTTTGAACGAGGAGCATGCGAGCCGTTTCCCGCATGAATTTTCGGGCGGACAGCGTCAGCGGATCGGCATTGCCCGGGCGCTGGCGATCGAGCCTCAGTTCATCATCGCGGATGAGCCGATCTCCGCGCTGGACGTATCCGTTCAGGCGCAGGTCGTCAACTTGTTCAAGAAACTGCAAAAAGAGCGCGGTCTGACTTACTTGTTCATCGCGCACGATCTTGCGATGGTGAAGCATATTTCCGACCGTATCGGTGTTATGTATCTCGGCAAGCTGGTCGAGGTAACGACTTCCGAGGAGCTGTATGCGAATCCGCTGCATCCTTACACGCAATCGCTCTTGTCCGCGATCCCGATTCCGGACCCGGAAGTGGAGCGTACGCGCGAGCGGATCATTCTGGAAGGCGAAATTCCGAGCCCGCTGAACCCGCCGAGCGGTTGTCCGTTCCGTACACGCTGCCCGAAGGCGATGCCGGAATGCGCGGCAAGTATGCCGGAGTTTAAAGAAGTCCAACCCGGTCACTTTACGGCCTGCCATTTATATTAACCTTGAAAGCCTCTGCATGTGCAGGGGCTTTTTAACTATAACGAAACGATCCATATCAGTTCCCCCACCTTTTGACGATTTCCCGGATCACGTGTAAAATAGTAATGCTCATGTTATTTACAAACCGGAAGCAGCTTACATTTTAAAAGGAAGGGTGGCGGGCGGATTGCGGATAGAAATAATGCAGTGGGACTCCGGCCAACCTTTGGCAGGCGATTATTCGGACCGTTTCGAAAAAATAAGCGCGTTTTTCGATTACAATCCTTCGGATGCCGTCTGTTGGGAGGCACGTGCGGCTTGGATCGACCGCGAGCGGATTCATGGAGCTGATCGCCAGCGGCTTGCGGAAACGCTGCGCCGGTTCAACGAACGGGCGGGGGCTTCGGCAGAAGCGCTTCGTTCGATCGAGCTGCTTAAGGATTCCCGTACGCTGTGTATCGTAGGAGGCCAGCAGGCCAGTTTGTTTACCGGACCGCTGCTCGTTATATACAAGGCGATTACGCTGATTCGGGCGGCCCGCGAAGCTTCGGAGAAGCTGGGCCGGCCGGTGGTGCCGGTATTTTGGATTGCCGGGGAGGATCATGATTTTGACGAAGTGAACCATGTGACGGTTCTGACGGCGGATCAGCAGCTCCAGAAGATCAAGCTGCAGCATCCGACCGGCTTGCGCACCTCCGTCAGCCGGACGCCAATCTCGCCGGAACAGTGGGACGAGGCGCTGGCTGTCCTTGAGCAGACGCTTATGCCTACGGAGTTCAAGGAGGGCTTGATGGAAGCGCTGCGTTCGTCGATCGACGGGGCCGTCTCCTTGACGGACAGCTTTGCGCGCCTTCTCTCTGCTTGGTTTGGACGGGACGGGCTCGTACTGGTCGATTCGGACGACCCGGAGCTGCGGCGGCTCGAAAGCCCGATGTTCCGCCTACTGGCGGAGCAAAGCGGTTCGATTAACGAAGCGCTTCTGCGGGGGCAAGACAAGCTGCGGGCAGCGGGATATGTACCGCAAGCTGAAGTTTCCGGCAACGGCGCGAACTTATTCGTCTTCGACGAACATGGCGAGCGCATCCTGCTTTACACGGATGGAGAGGGAGGCTATACCGACCGCAAGGGGGAACGCCGCTTCAGCCGGGAGCAGCTTTTGCAATGGGCGGAGGAGGCCCCGAAGCGGCTAAGCAACAACGTCATGACGCGGCCTTTGATGCAGGACTATTTGTTCCCTGTGCTCGGAACTGTTTTGGGACCGTCTGAGATTGCTTATTGGGCTTTGACGCGCGAAGCGTTTCATACGGTGGGCATGCGGATGCCGATCGTTCTACCGCGTCTGGGCTTTACGCTTGTGGAAGGCACGATCCAGAAAAACATGCAGAAGTACGGGCTTGCCATCGACGATGCGCTATACCGCTTGGATGAGAAGCAGCAGGCCTGGCTTCGGGAGCAAGACCAGCTTCAACTGGATGCTCGCTTTGCCGAGGTGAAAGAGCAGTTTCGCGCCAGCTACGAGCCGTTGATCGGAGCGATGGCCGCAATCAATCCCGGATTGCAAAAATTAGGCGAAACGAATCTGGGGAAAATTATCGAGCAAATCGATTTCTTGCAGCACAAAGCGGATGACGGCCTTCGTGCGCAGTATGAGGCGGGGCTTCGGCAATTTGCCCGCATCGGGCTTTCCTTGCTGCCTGACAGCAAGCCGCAGGAGCGGGTGTACAATTTGCTAGCCTATTTGAACAAATACGGCAACGGTTGGATAAGGGAACTCGTGGAAGTACCTTTGCCACTGGACGGGAAGCATCGTATATGTTACATGTAATACGTAGAGAATTCATGATCCAAGGAGGACGTTACCGATGGCAAGTACGATCGACCGCAGCATTATCCGCGACATTGCGCTAGCACCGGAAGGACATTTGAAGATCGATTGGGTGAATGCTCACATGCCGGTGCTTAACCGCATCCGCGAGCAATTCGAGAAGGAACAGCCGTTTAAAGGGCTGAAAGTCGCCATATCGCTTCACTTGGAAGCCAAGACGGCCTATTTGGCCAAAGTGGTTCAAGCCGGCGGCGCCCAAGTAACCATTTGCGGCAGCAATCCGCTGTCCACACAGGACGACGTATGCGCGGCGTTGGTAGAGGACGGCATCACCGTATTTGCGAAATACAATCCGGAGCCGAAGGAATACAAGGAGCTGTTGATCAAGACGCTTGAAACCGAGCCGGACTTGATCATTGACGACGGCGGAGATTTGGTGACCATTCTCCACTCCGAGCGCAAAGATCTGCTGAAGAACGTGCGTGGGGGCGCAGAAGAAACGACGACGGGCATCCTTCGCCTGAAATCGCTGGAGAAGGACGGCCAGCTTCAATTCCCGATGGTTGCGGTCAACGACGCATTCTGCAAATACTTGTTCGATAACCGTTACGGTACGGGCCAATCCGTTTGGGATGGCATCAACCGGACGACGAACCTTGTCGTTGCAGGGAAAACGGTCGTTGTTGTCGGCTACGGCTGGTGCGGCAAGGGCGTGGCCATGCGCGCTAAAGGGCTCGGCGCAAATGTCATCGTGACGGAAATCGACGCGATCAAAGCGGTTGAAGCTTACATGGACGGCTTTGCGGTGATGCCGATGAGCGAAGCGGCCAAGGTGGGCGATTTCTTCGTAACGGTTACGGGCAACAGGGACGTCATCCGCGGGGAGCATTACAAAGTCATGAAGGACGGAGCCATCTTGTCCAACGCCGGTCACTTCGACGTGGAAGTAAACAAACCGGAGCTGGAGGCCCTGGCCGTGTCCGTACGTACGGTTCGCCGCAATATCGAGGAGTATACGCTTCAAGACGGTCGCAAATTTTACATCTTGGCCGAGGGACGTCTTGTCAATCTGGCTGCAGGCGACGGGCATCCGGCAGAAATTATGGACATGACGTTCGCGCTTCAGGCGATGTCCTTGAAGTACGTGAACGAGAACTACAAGCAAATCGGCCGCAAAGTCGTCAATGTGCCTTACGAGCTGGATGAGCAAGTGGCCCGCTTCAAGCTGGCTTCGCTCGGCATTGGCATCGACACGCTGACCGATGAGCAAAAAGCATACTTGGACAGCTGGGCGGAGCATTAATCCGCAGCCGGCTATCGAATCTCCCTTTGATGCAGGAGTGTCAAGGGGAGATTTTTTTTGTTGGGAGTTGTCATAAAATTGAAACAATGGAAACCTTCCTCGCGTCTAGGGAATAACGCAGCGTTCAGTAGCTGTGGGGATTCAGACAAAGAAGGGGGAGGCAATATGCGAAAGGTAAGGGAAGGAGCTGCGCCGAAGCTGCACTTGCTGCGGCTGATGCGCGGAGCCGGGGCGGTTCTGCTGTTGGCCGGATGGCTTGCAGGCTGCAGTGCCGTTTCAACGGACTCGGAGAAGTTGGCTGTGGGCGATCAGAAAATGGCGCAAAATAGCGGAGCAAGTCCTGCTGGCTCAACCGGCCAGACGGCCGATTCGAATGCGGTAAAGCCCGCCGCAGGCGCAAGCTTGACGGGAGAAACGGCGCCTGAGACATCGGAGGCGTTCAACCGCAAAATCATCTACAAAGCAAATTTGGTCATGCAGGTGGAAAAGTATCAAGAGGCGCAAGCGAAAATACAGGAGGCGGTCAAGCAGTCGGGCGGCTACATTTTGCAGTTCAACGAGAACGCTTCCGGTTTGGAGAAAAGCGGTACGTTCGTCATCAAAGTGCCGGCGACCGGCTTCCAATCGCTGCTGGCGCTGCTTGAACAGATTCAGCCGACGCTGCAGAAAAACTTGCAGGGTCAGGATGTGACGGAGGAGTATGTCGATCTCTCCGCGCGTTTGAAGGCAAAGCAGGTGGTGGAGAGCCGGCTGATCGCTTTTATGGAAAAGGCTGCGAAGACCGATGAGCTGCTTGCTTTCTCCAACGAACTCGGCAAGGTTCAGGAAGAAATCGAGCGAATTAAAGGGCGTATGCGGTACTTGGAGCAAAACGTAGCCATGTCGACCATCGAGCTGAAGCTGACGCAAAAAAACAGCTCTGCCGAGGTTATTCAGGCGCGCGGTCAAGGGCCGCTAGGGCAGCGGGCGTCAGAAGCGTTGAACGGAAGCCTGGCGGTGCTCGGCTTCTTGCTTCAGTGGTTGTTCGTCTTTCTGGCGGGAGCACTGCCGGTGATTCTGCTGCTGGTGTTGATCGGTATTCCCGTCTGGCTCCTACGCAAACGGCGCAAGGAGAAGCTGGCGGAGATTCGTACGCGGCTGGCCGGGGATAACCCGCCGTCGGAAGCGCAGCCATCTGACCGTTTGTCCCTTCCGGAGCAAGCCGGGGAGAATGAGGAACCACCCCGGGAAAAAACAGAATAACCCGAAAAAAAATCCTGCGGTCGTCTCTTGACGAAGCAGGATTTTTTGTTAACGTGACGAATCATTACTGTACAAGTGGTGGAAAGTGGGGTAAAGTGGAGGAAAGGGGGTGGCGAGTGGTGTTCATGGGGGAGTATCAACATACTGTTGACGAAAAAGGCCGGATGATCGTGCCGGCCAAGTTTCGCGAAGCCCTGGGAACATCATTCATCGTCACTCGCGGCCTGGACCAATGTTTATTCGTTTATCCCATGAACGAGTGGGCGGTGCTGGAGCAGAAGCTCAAAGCGCTGCCGCTCATGAAGTCTGACGCTCGCGCCTTTACCCGGTTCTTTTTCTCCGGCGCCACCGAATGCGAGCTGGACAAGCAGGGCAGGGTAAACCTGCCGAACAATCTGATCGAGCACGCCAAGCTGGAGAAAGATTGTGTCGTTATCGGCGTTTCCAATCGGGTGGAGATTTGGAGCAAGTCGATCTGGGAAAACTACTTCCAGCAATCGGAGGAATCGTTCGCCGAAATTGCGGAGAAACTGGTCGATTTTAACTTTGATCTATAACCCGGGAAAAGCCGGCGTAGGAGGAGCAGCGGGATGTTTCATCATGTGACCGTACTTAAGCAGGAAGCAGTAGAAGGATTACATATACAACCGGATGGCGTTTATGTCGATTGTACGCTTGGCGGAGCGGGGCACAGCTTCGAGATTGCTTCGCGTCTCGGGCCGGAGGGCTTGCTTATCGCCTTCGATCAAGACGACGCGGCGCTTGCCAATGCCAGGGAGCGGCTCGCTCCGGTTATGGACCGGGTGAAGCTGGTTCGCAGCAACTTTCGCTATTTGGAGCGCGAGCTTGCCCAAGTACCGCGCGCTTTGAGAGACGGCCGTCCGCAGGTGGACGGGATTTTGTTCGATTTGGGCGTGTCGTCTCCACAGCTCGACGAGGCTGACCGCGGCTTCAGCTACAATCATGACGCCGAGTTGGACATGCGGATGGATCGGACGGCTCCGCTGACGGCGAGAGACATCGTCAACGAATGGTCGGAGCAGGAGATTGCGCAAATTTTATTCGAGTACGGGGAAGAAAAGTTTTCTCGCCGCATCGCAGCGACAATAGGCGCGGCTCGCGCCAAGGCGCCGATCGAAACGACGGGACAGCTCGTTGATTTGATCAAGGAATCGATTCCCGCCGCGGCGAGGCGTACCGGACCGCATCCGGCCAAGCGCAGCTTTCAGGCGCTGCGGATCGCCGTAAACGACGAGCTCGGCGCCTTCGAGGACGCGCTGGAGCAATCCATCCGCTGTCTGGCCCCGGGAGGCCGGGCTGCGGTCATTACCTTTCATTCGCTCGAAGATCGGATATGTAAACAAACGTTTGCCAAATATGTAGCCAAATGCACATGCCCGCCCGACTTTCCTATGTGCGTATGCGGATCTGCCGGTATCGTTAAACTGGTGAACCGCAAGCCGATCGAAGCCGGAACGGAAGAGCTCGAAGCGAATCCGCGCGCCCGCTCGGCCAAGCTGAGAATCGCGGAAAAACTGACGAACTGAGGGGGAAAGCATCTTGCCGGCTTATATTCAAGGGAATTTAGCAGTCGAACAGCGGACCGAGAACAAAGTCAAAGTCAAGGAAACGAAAAAGATCGTATACCGGAACAAAACGTTGCCGGTACAAGAAAAGCTGCTCTATTTGTTTACGGTTGCCGTCTGCGTCGTCGTTGCGGGTGTCATCATCTGGCGTTATGCGCAAATTTACGAGATAAGCTCCAGCATTCAAACCATTGAGAAGAAAATTGCCAATCTGGAAGCGGAGAACAGCGTTCTTAAGCAAAAGGTGGACGCGCTCTCTGACCATCAGCGTCTTGAGGAAGAAGCCCGCAGCCGCGGCTACAGCGTAGCCGATCCGAATCAAACGAAGCCGCAGGGAGGGAAAACTTCAGGGACCTCCGGGCAAAGCGTCGCTTCCAAAAAAACAAAGGATCAACCCTGATCCGTCCGTTGGAATAGGGAGGATATACGATGACAAAAAAGGTAAAATTGCGTTCGTTAATCATCGGAGGGGGGTTCACCCTCCTTTTTGTTGTTCTGATAACCCGTGTCTATTGGGTGCAAGTCGTCGAAGGAGCCAATTTGGTTACGGAGGTTAAAGAAAAACAGTGGTCGAAGGAGAAGGTCATTCAGCCGGTCCGCGGAAGTATTTTGGACCGGAACGGCAAGGTGCTTGCGGAAGATTCCCCGGCGTTCACGCTGGCTCTGGTTCCCCGGACGATTAAAGATAACAACAATCAGGAAGAAGTTGTAAAAGGTCTGGCGGCGATTCTAGCGCCTTCCGGCGATCCGGCCGGTGTCTCGGCGCTGGAAGACAAAATACGCAAGCGTTTTGAAGCCAAGCGGGAATGGACGGCGATGGACCAGATCGAAATCCGCAACGAAGGCTGGAAGATCGACTCGGAGAAGGCCGATAAAATCAATCAACTTGTTAAAGATCTGCAGGCCAAGTTTCCGAAAGAGAAAACGCCGATCGGTATTGTACTTCTGCCTGAGATTAAGAGGTTTTACCCGGCTGGCCAGCTTGCTGCCCATCTGATCGGCTACAGCAACAAAGAAGGCAAGCCCGTGATGGGGATCGAAGCGCAGCTCGACAAGTATTTGAAAGGCGTTCCGGGCTTTCTGAATTACGAGAAAGACCGTTATGGCGTTGAGCTGACGGGTTCGAAGAGCCGGTATCAGCCGGCGGTGAACGGCAGCAACGTACAGCTGACGATCGATAAAAATATTCAATTTTACATCGAGAATGCACTGCAGAAGACGTATGACAAATGGCATCCGAAAAGCCTGACCGCGATCGCGGTCGATCCGAAGACGATGGAAATTCTTGGGCTTGCGAACATGCCGACGTTCAACCCGAACAAATATGGTGATACGAAAAATCAATCGGATTTCATTAATCATGCCGTGGCCTCGCAATATGAACCCGGCTCGACGTTCAAGATTGTCACCCTGGCGGCAGCGGTGCAGGAAGGCGTGTTTTTTCCGGAAGACAAATATCAGTCCGGCAAAATCATCGTAGCGGACCGTGAGCTGCACGACCACAACGTCGTCGGTTGGGGCAGAATTTCGTACCTTGAAGGTCTGAAACGTTCAAGTAACGTAGCGTTCGTAAAGCTTGGTCTCGAGAAGCTTGGGCCAGACAAGCTGCGGCAGTATATCGATAATTTCGGATTCGGCGCCAAGACGGGCGTCGATATCCCCGGTGAAGTTGCGGGCCGGGTCAAAATGCAGTATGCGCCGGAATACGCAACGGCGACCTACGGTCAAGGGCTAACCAGCACCATGATCCAGCAGACAGCGGCTTACGCTGCGATTGCGAACGGCGGCAAGTTGATGTGGCCGCATGTCATCAAGCAGATCACGAACCCGGATACGGGCGAAGTCATCGAGAAGTACGACCCTAAGGTTATCCGCGAGGCCGTAACGCCGGAGACGGCAAAACAGGTTGGCGAATATTTGGAGCAGGTCGTGTCGGACCAGGAGAAAGGAACGGGACGCAAGGCATATATCGAGGGCTACCGGGTAGCAGGCAAGACCGGTACCGCGAACTTCGTGCTGCCGGGTCAAGTCAAATATGCTGAAGGACGATGGATGGTTTCCTTCATCGGCTACGCGCCTCTGGAGGACCCGCAAATCTTGGTAGCCATTATGGCGGACGATCCCGATCTCGGCGGCAACTATCATCTGGGGAGCGATGTAACCGCCCCGGCTTTCAAAGAAATCGTATCGCAAACGCTGCGGTATATGGGTATTGCGCCGAGCACCACCGTGCAGCAGACCTCCCAGCCGACGGAGAAAGCGCCGCAAGGCAAGATGCCGGATCTGACCGGCCAATCGCTGGATGATGCCAAATCGGCGATGAACAAGTTCGGCGTTTCCGTCGAGCCGATTGGTCAAGGACCGAAGGTCATCGCCCAATCTCCGCTGCCAGGTACCGAAATCGGCGGGGCGCAGCGAATGTATGTACTGATGCAGGAAGGCGAGGATGTTCCGGTGCCTAACTTGTCCGGGAAATCGCTTCGCGATGCGCTGGAGGTATGCTCCTTCCTCAAGGTGCGATGCCAATCGACCGGCGAAGGGTACGTGTCGGATCAGGCGCTGGAAGGCTCCGGCGAGTCGCGGGTGCTCACTTTGCAGCTGAAATCGTATAAGGACCTGCAGGAAACCGCGGTAGCCGGCAAGACGGACAAATCCGATAAGTCGGATAAATCGGGCAAATCCGATAAAACCGCGAAGGCGGATTCCTCCTCGGCCAAGACAACGGGCGATAGCGGTAAGTCGGGCACAAGCAAGAAAAATACCGACTCTGTCAAGCAAACCGCCGACGGCGGGTCCAAAAAAACGGCGTCGGCGCAGCCATAGCTTGTTCTAACCCCTGGTTGTCCTGAATAGGGATGATATGAAACGATTCTCTTTCAGGAAGGGGAAGGAGCGGGCATGAGGGCATCGAACGTAACGGTTCGCCGACGGTTGTTCGCCGCGCTGATTGTCGGAACAGCGATTTTTCTGGCCTTGGTGGTGCGGCTTGCATACGTGCAAATCTGGCTCGGGCCGGAGCTATCGGATAAAGCGGAAGATTCGTGGCGCCGCGACATTCCCGTGACGGCCAAGCGGGGGGAGATCCTGGACCGGAACGGGGCGCAGCTCGCTTACAACATAAGTTCGCCTACGGTGATGGCCATTCCGGCGCAAGTTCAGGATCCTCGGGCAACGGCGGCCAAGTTGGCGGCAGCGCTGGACGCAAGTCAGGAGAAGATTTACAAGCAGTTGACGACGAGAGCGTCCAGCGCCTATATCAAGCCGGCCGGCCGCAAAATCACGCAGGAAAAAGCCCGGGAAATCCGCGATATGAAGCTTCCCGGCATCGTCGTGACGGAGGATAACAAGAGATATTATCCGTTCGGGAGTCTGGCTGCGCATGTGCTCGGCTTTACCGGGATTGATAATCAAGGATTGACGGGCATAGAATTGAAGTATAACCGGACATTGACGGGTATAGGCGGGAGCATCTCGTATTTGGCCGACGCCGCGGGCAAGTCGATGCCCGGATCGACGGACGAGTACAAGAAGCCGCTCGACGGCCTGAACCTTCAGCTCACGATCGACAGCAACATTCAAGCGATTATGGAACGCGAGCTGGATCAGGCGATGCTCAAATATCAGCCGAACCATGTCATCGCCATTGCTATGGACCCGAATAACGGAGAGATTTTGGCGATGGGGTCGAGGCCGGGCTACGAGCCGGGTAACTATAAGGCGTATCCGGTGGAGAACTACAACCGGAATTTGCCGATTTGGATGACCTACGAACCGGGCTCCACCTTCAAGATAATTACGCTTGCGGCATCATTAGAGGAGAAAAAGGTTAACTTGACGGAAGGGTTTTTCGACCCGGGCGCGATTGAGGTGGCGGGCGCCCGGCTGCGGTGTTGGAAGCGAGGCGGGCATGGCAGCGAGACGTTTCTGCAGGTGGTAGAAAATTCCTGTAACCCGGGCTTTGTGGTGATGGGTCAAAGACTTGGCAAAGAGAAGCTTTTCGAGTATATTTATAACTTCGGGTTCGGTAGAAAAACGGGGATCGATCTCGGCGGCGAAGAGAACGGAATTATGTTTAAGCCGTCGCGGGTCGGTCCGGTCGAACTGGCCACCACTTCGTTCGGGCAAGGAGTCTCCGTCACGCCGATTCAGCAAATTACGGCCGTATCCGCAGCCGTGAACGGCGGCAAGCTGTTCAAGCCCCATGTAGCGAAGGCCTGGTATAACCCGGATAACGGAGCGCTGGTCGAGGAAATGAAGCCGGAGCTCGTGCGCCAGGTGATCTCCGAAGCGACCTCCAAGCAGGTACGGGAGACGCTCGAGAGCGTCGTGGCGAACGGAACCGGGCGCAATGCGTTCATTGACGGCTATCGGGTAGGAGGAAAGACGGGGACGGCGCAAAAGGTCGTGAACGGACGCTATTCCGCGAGCGAGCACATCGTCTCCTTTATCGGATTTGCTCCGGCCGACGATCCGAAAGTCGTCGTGTACGCCGCTGTCGACAACCCTCAGGGCATCCAGTTCGGCGGCTTGGTTGCCGCTCCGCTCGTCAAGGGAATTATGGAGGACACGCTTCGTTATATGAAGGTTCCGCCGCGCAAAGATCAAATGGACCGCAAATACGTGTACGGCGATACGAAAATCGTGGAAGTGCCGAATCTGGTGGGCATGAGCATCACGGAGATTTACGAAAGTATGAACATGAATTTTCAACTGTCGAAATCCGGCACAGGCGGTACCGTAATCAGCCAGGTTCCGAAAGCTGGAACCCGGGTGGAGCAGGGCTCGACGATCCGGATTTACTTGTCCGATGCGAGCCCGCCGGAAAGCAGCAAACCGCAGGCGCAGTGAAGGCTGACGCATTGATGAGAGTACGGTAACATTTGGGGAAATGGGCTTTTCAGCACGCATTTTTTTGTCCATAATGATACCATGTGCAAAAAACGGAGGGGGACACAACATGCAACTGAAGGAACTGGCAGCCCAGCTTGCCGTCAGCCGGATGATCGGTGACGGCGATACCCATATTCACGGTCTCGCGGCCGATTCTCGTAAGGTCCGGCCCGGAGATTTGTTTTTTTGCGTACCCGGCCTGAAGACGGACGGTCACGATTATGCCGGGCAGGCGGTAGCGCAGGGAGCTGCAGCTTTGGTTGCGGAACGGGAGATTGAAGCGGACGTCCCCGTGCTGCTGGTGAAACAGGTGCGCTACGCCATGGCGGCATTAGCCTGCCATTTCTATGGATACCCGAGCCGGGAGCTGAAGCTCATCGGCGTGACGGGAACGAACGGCAAAACGACGACGACGTACTTATTGGAAAAAATATTATCGGACCAAGGTTTTCAAACCGGATTAATGGGGAATATCCATGTGAAAATCGGTGCTGTCCGACATCCGAACGAAAAGAACAATACGCAAGAGGCGATTGAGCTTCAGCGTATTTTGCGCGATATGGCCGATGCGAGAACCGACTATTGTATCATGGAAGTTTCTTCGCACGGCCTTGATATGGGCCGGGTGAAAGGCTGCCGGTTCCGTACCGGCTTATTTACGAACTTAACGCAGGATCATCTGGATTATCACCAAACGATGGAGCGGTATCGGGAAGCCAAGGGACTGTTGTTCTCCAGGCTCGGCAACGAGTTCGCGCCGGCAGCCGATCAGCGGCAATATGCTGTGCTGAACGGAGACGATCCGGCCTCCGACTACTTCGCCAACCATACGACGGCGCAGACGATCGTATATGGCATAGACAACCCGGCTGCCGACGTGCGGGCGGAGAACATAGAAATAACCGCCAAGGGCACCAAGTTTCGCTGTGTCACCTACCGTGGAACGGCCGAGGTGAAGATGCGGCTGGTCGGCCGGTTCAACGTCTACAACGTGCTCGGCGCCATCGCCGCAGCACTGGCGGAAGGGATCGAGCTGGAGCAGATTGTCGCCAGCCTCGGCAGCATGACTTCCGTCGAAGGGCGGATGGAGATTGTGGATGCGGGGCAAGAGTCTCTTGTACTGGTCGATTATGCCCATACGCCGGACGGCTTGGAAAATGCGCTCTCGACGATCCGGCAATTTGCAGAAGGCAAAGTTTATTGCGTATTCGGCTGCGGCGGTGACCGCGACCGCGCCAAACGTCCGCTGATGGGAGGCGTAGCCGCCAAATACAGCGACTACGTCTTCGTCACTTCCGACAATCCGCGCACCGAAGATCCGGAAAGCATTCTGCGGGATATCGAACCGGGGCTTGTCGAAGCCGGCTGGGACAAAGAGCGTTACGAGCTGATCGCCGACCGTAGACAGGCCATTCAAAAAGCGATTGCCCGGGCAACCTCTAAGGATGTAGTATTGATTGCGGGAAAAGGGCACGAAACGTATCAAGATATCCAAGGTGTCAAGCATCCGTTTGACGACCGGCTGGTAGCGGAAAACGCGATAAGGGGACGGTTGCAGTGATCAGACGTACGTTGGCCGAGATTGCCGTCATGGCCGGAGGAGCCTTGGCGCAAGGAACTCCCGGCGATGCCGTGATTCGCGGCGTTTCGAAGGATACGCGCACTCTCGTGGAAGGCAACTTGTATGTGCCGCTGATCGGAGAGTCGTTCGATGGGCATGAGTTTGCCGATGCCGCTTTCGAACGGGGCGCTGCTGCAGCGCTGTGGCAGATGGACCGTCACAACCCGCCGCAGGGCAAGCCGCTGATTCTCGTGGACGATACGCTGTCGGCACTGCAGCGTCTGGCCCAAGCCTATCGCTGTCAGCTGAAGGTACGCGTTGTCGGCATCACCGGCAGCAACGGCAAAACGACGACAAAGGATATGTCGGGAGCCGTTCTGGCCACGGCATTCCGTGTGCATAAAACGGCAGGGAACTATAACAATCATATCGGTCTTCCGCTCACCTTGCTGGAGCTGGATGAGGATACCGAGATCGCCGTCCTTGAGATGGGCATGAGCGGGAGGGGCGAGATCGAGCTGCTGTCCCGGCTCGCCGAGCCGGAGCTTGCCGTTATCACGAATATCGGAGATGCGCATCTGCTGCAGCTCGGCTCACGCACCGAAATCGCCCGAGCCAAAACGGAAATTTTGGCCGGACTTCTGCCCGGCGGCGCACTGATCTATCATGGGGATGAGCCTCTGATAGAGGAGGTTCTGCCGGAGTTGGCCCAGCCCGGACGAATGAAGACGGACGGCTATGCCAAAGTCCGCTTCGGAGCGGGCGTGACCAACGATTTATACCCTCTGGAAATGAAGCTTGATGCAAAAGGAACGCACTTTGTCGTCAACACCGATCCGGAAGTTCCTTTCTATATTCCGCTGCTCGGGGGACATAATGCGGTCAACGCGCTGGCGGCGATCGCCGTCGGGAAGTATTTCGGGCTGGATGCGGCGCGGATGGCCGAGGGCTTGCAATCTCTGGTCGTTACCGGAATGCGGATCGAAGTGTCGCAGGCGCCTTCTGGCTTGACTGTGTGGAATGACGCCTACAACGCTTCTCCGACTTCGATGAGGGCCGCGCTCTCGCTGCTGCATGAGGCGACAGGCTATAGCCGCAAATTCGCGGTGCTCGGCGATATGCTCGAGCTCGGTCCCGAAGAGGCGGAATTTCACCGGGATATCGGCCGTTTCATTAATCCCGACGCGGTTGAGGCGGTATATCTTTACGGCCCGCTTGCCCGGCATATCGCCGAGGGAGCGAGGGAGCGGTTTCCGGCGGAGCGCGTCCGGCATTTTGAAGATAAAGAGGACCTGGCCCGTGCGCTCGGTCAGACTGCCGCAGCGCGCGACGTCGTGCTGATCAAAGGCTCGCGCGGTATGCGGATGGAGCAGGTGGCATCGTTTTTAATGCAATTGGGGGGATAGTCCGGTGGATTTTCAAATTGTCATGATCACGCTCGGCGTGGCCTTTTTGCTTGCGGTCATTATGGGACCTTTATTCATTCCGCTTCTTCGCAGACTCAAATTCGGGCAGCAGATTCGTACCGAAGGGCCGCAAGCGCATCAGAAGAAAGCGGGCACGCCGACGATGGGCGGGATCATCATCATGCTGGCGCTGGCGCTCGCCGTGCTGCGTTTCGGAGAAAAAAACATCGAGACGCTCATTCTCATTATCGCATCGCTTGGATACGGTTTTATCGGATTTTTGGACGATTATATTAAAATTTTGTTCAAGCGCTCGCTCGGCTTGACGGCCAGACAAAAGCTGCTCGGGCAGCTCGCCGTCTCGATCATCGTATGTATTTTGCTGGTGCAGACCGGACACAACACGGACATCCGGATCCCTTATATCGGTTTTTCGTTTGATATCGGCTGGTTGTACTTCCCGTTCGTCGCTTTCCTGTTGCTGGGCACGTCCAACGCGGTGAATTTCACGGACGGCCTGGACGGCTTGCTAGCCGGAACCAGCGCGATCGCGTTCGGCGCTTATGCCATTATTGCTTTGAATAACTCGCAGCCGAATCTTGCGATCTTCTGTGCCGCGATGGTCGGCGCCGTGCTCGGATTTCTGGTATTCAACGCTCACCCTGCCAAAGTGTTCATGGGGGATACCGGCTCGCTCGGCATCGGGGGAGGATTGGCGGCCGTGGCGATTTTGACCAAAGCGGAAATTTTGCTGGCGCTGATCGGCGGCGTGTTTGTGGTCGAAATTTTATCGGTCATCATTCAAGTCGTCTCCTTCAAGACGAGGGGGAAACGGGTGTTCAAAATGAGCCCGATTCACCATCATTTCGAATTGACAGGCTGGTCGGAGTGGCGCGTGGTCATTTCGTTCTGGACGGCGGGGTTGATTTTAGCCGGTATCGGACTTTATATTAACGAGGTGTTGTAGGTCATGGAGCATCCCGCTCAGTACCGCGGCCGTCAGGTCGTCATTCTAGGTCTTGCGCGCAGCGGCGTTGCAGTCGCCAAATTGTTTCACCAGAACGGCGCGGTCGTCGCCGTCAACGATAAGAAAGAACGCCATTTATGCCCTGAGGCCGCCGAGTTGGAGGCTCTGGGTATTTCTGTTGATTGCGGGAGCCATCCCGAAGGGCTTATACACGAGGGCATTGCGCTCGTCGTGAAAAATCCTGGCATTCCCTACACGATCGAACCTGTAAAGCGGGCGGCCGAGCTGGGAATCGAAGTGGTGACGGAGGTCGAAGTCGCCTATCATATTTGCAAAGCGCCGATGATCGCCATAACCGGCTCCAACGGCAAGACGACCACGACGACTTGGACCGGTCTCATGCTCGAAGCGGGCGGATTAAAGCCGATCGTGGCTGGCAATATCGGACGCGCCTTGACGGAAGCCGCTTTGGAAGCCGAAGCGGACAACCGGATGGTGGTCGAGCTGAGCAGCTTTCAGCTCAAAGGAACGCGTGCGTTCCGTCCGGCCGTGGGTGCACTACTAAACGTGTACGAGACGCATCTCGATTATCACGGGACGATGGACGATTACGTCGTCTCCAAGACGAAGCTGTTTGCGAACCAAACGGAAGCGGACACGGCCGTGCTAAACTGGGACAACCCGGTCTGCCGCCAAACGGCTGACTCGATTCGTTCCTCGGTGCTGCCTTTTTCCGTACGCGAGGAGCTGGCTTACGGATTGTTCGTGCAGCCTCCGCTTGCCGCCGGGGACGAACACACGGTACATACGATCGTTTACCGCGATAAAGACGGACAAGCTCACCGCATCCTGCCGGTACGGGAGCTCGGAATACCGGGCAGCCACAACGTGGAGAACGCGCTGGCAGCCAGCGCCATGGCCGTCGCTTCCGGTGTGAAGCTGGAGACAATCGCCCGGGTGCTGAAGGAGTTCCGCGGTGTGGAGCACCGGCTTGAATATGTGGCGCAGAAGGGCGACGTGCTCTTTTATAACGATTCCAAAGCGACCAATCCTACGGCAACGATCAAAACGATCGAATCGTTCAAGCAGGACATCGTTTTGATTGCGGGGGGACTCGATCGCGGATCGGATTACATGGAATTGCTGCCTGCGTTCCAGAGCCGGGTGAAAGGCCTTGTCGCCTTTGGAGAGACAAAGGAAAAAATCGTCCGTGTGGCACGCCTCGCAGGCATGAGCCGGGTTCAAACCGTCGATACTGCTGCTAAGGGTGCACGGGAAACGGTAGAGGAAGCGGTACGGCAGGCACAGATGCTGGCGAAACCCGGCGACGTGGTTCTGCTCTCGCCCGCCTGCGCAAGTTGGGACATGTTTTCCTCTTACGAGGAGAGGGGAAGCATGTTTAAGGAGTCCGTGCATAACCTGTAAAAGGGGGGGAACAAGCCCTGTCAGCCGGCAGCGCTGATCTGGCGTGAAAGGTCCCTTCCCAGATTACCGAGAGGTAGAGGTGTGGGCGGTATGGTGAAAGCACGTTCGACTCCGGATTGGATGATGTTGGGCTCCACGCTGCTGCTGCTTGCCGTAGGCGTGATTATGGTGTACAGCGCCAGCGCGGTGCTTGCGTTTCGCGAGTTCGGTGACTCGCTGTACTATTTGAAACGTCAAGCGCTGTTTGCGGCGCTCGGCATCGCAGCGATGATTTTTACGATGAACGCCGATTATTGGATCTGGAAAAAATATGCCAAAATCATTTTGATCGTCTGCTTCATCTTGCTAGTTGCTGTGCTTATTCCGGGCATCGGGGTCGTTCGCGGAGGGGCGCGCAGCTGGCTCGGGATCGGCTCGTTCGGGATTCAGCCGTCCGAATTTATGAAAATGGGCATGATCGTGTTTTTGTCCAAATGGTTGTCCGAGCAGCAGAGCTCCATTACGCATTTTACCCGGGGGCTGCTGCCGCCGCTTGGCCTCGTCGGCCTCGCTTTCGGAATCATCATGCTGCAGCCAGATCTGGGAACGGGCGCGGTGCTGGTCGGCGCCTCATTGCTGATCATCTATACGACGGGAGCCCGTCTGCTGCATTTATCGTATCTCGGACTGGTCGGGATTCTCGGGTTCGTCGGCTTGATCATTGCGGCGCCCTATCGGCTGAAGCGGATTACCGCTTTTCTCGACCCGTGGCAGGATCCGCTTGGCGCGGGCTATCAAGCGATTCAATCGCTTTACGCGATCGGTCCCGGGGGACTGGTCGGCCTCGGTCTGGGCATGAGCAGGCAAAAGTACAGTTATTTGCCCGAGCCGCAAACGGACTTTATCTTTTCGATTATTGCAGAGGAGCTCGGCTTTATAGGCGGTTCCTTCGTGCTGTTGCTGTTCACCCTGCTGATCTGGCGGGGGCTGCGTACGGCGATTACCGCGCCGGATACGTTCGGCAGTCTGCTTGCGACGGGCATCGTCGGCATGATCGCCGTGCAGGTCATCATCAACATCGGCGTCGTGATCGGCATGTTTCCCGTCACAGGCATTACTTTGCCGCTAATCAGCGCCGGCGGCTCGTCGCTAACGCTGATGCTGACCTCGATCGGCGTGCTATTGAACATTTCCCGGTATTCGAGGTGACCTTCCTTTATGAAAAAAATCGTCTTCACCGGCGGCGGTACGGCCGGTCATGTGACGCCGAATTTGGCGGTCATGGCCAGGCTGCGCCAGCTCGGCTGGGACATGGAATATATCGGTTCCAAGGATGGAATCGAGAGAGAAATTATCGAGCACGAAGGGGTTCCGTTTCATCATATCTCTTCGGGCAAGCTAAGGCGTTACTTTGACGCCAAAAATTTTAAAGACCCGTTCAAAGTGCTGAAAGGCGTCGGCCAGGCTTACCGGCTGCTGGGCAAAATTAAGCCCCATATCGTATTTTCCAAGGGCGGCTTCGTGACCGTGCCGGTTATCGTTGCCAGCAAACTGAGGGGGATTCCCGTCATTTCGCATGAGTCCGATTATACCCCGGGCCTTGCCAACAAGATCACGACGCCCCTCGTCTCCCGTATTTGCGTGACTTTTCCCGAAACGTTGAAGTATGTCCGCGGAGACAAAGCGGAACGCACCGGTCTTCCGATCCGCGAGCAGATCTTGGGAGGGAAGGCGTCCCGTGGTCTGCAAATGAACGACTTTCATTCTCAAAAGCCGGTCCTGTTTATTATGGGCGGCAGCCTGGGCGCCCAGCGGATCAACCAAACGGTTCGCGAATCGCTGGAGGGGCTGCTGGAGCGGTTTCAGGTCATTCATATTTGCGGGAAAGGAAATACCGATCCCTCCTTCGACCGCATCCGGGGCTACCGGCAGTATGCGTACGTAAAGGACGAGCTGCCGGATCTGCTCGCCTGCGCCGATCTGGTCGTCTCGCGGGCAGGCTCCACCTCCATCTTCGAATTTCTTGCGCTGCGCAAGCCGATGCTGCTCATCCCCTTGACCCGCCAGGCGAGCCGAGGAGACCAGATTCTTAACGCGGAATCGTTCCGGGGCATGGGCTACGGTAAAGTATTGTTTGAAGAGGAGCTGAATCCGGAGTCGCTGATCTCCAATCTCTGCGGCCTGTCTGCGGAGCAGGATGAAATTCGGCAGCGGATGGAATTGAATCCGTACGGCAACGGCACGGATCACGTCGTGAAGCTGATAGAAGCCTATTGTTTACCTCGCGCCTAGTGAATTTTACACTAGGCGATTGTCACACTCTGATACGTTTCACATAAACTACACTATACCGTGACAGACACTTGGCGAAGCGGCGCGCCGTCCGGGCGCAAGAAAGCAGAAGCTCTGCGCGCGCCGCCAATCCTTGATTCCGGAGCTTGTTTCCCGGAAAGCCGGACGCCGCGTCGTTCTGTGAAGGAGGTTTTCCCATGCAACAGGTCATAACGGAATTGCTGAACGGGTCCTGCGGCGAGTTGCGGCTGAACGAACCGCTTGCCCCTTACACCACATGGAAAATCGGAGGTCCGGCCGACATTCTGCTCATTCCACGTACACAATCGCAGCTTATCGATGCGGTAAAGCTGCTGAACCGGCACCAGACTCCATGGATGGCGCTGGGGCGGGGCTCCAACATGCTTGTAACCGACAAAGGGGTACGGGGTGTAGTCATAAAGCTCGGGGATGCTCTGGAAACCGTAAGGTTCGAAGGGGAACTCGTCTATGCCGGCGGAGCCTATTCGTTCATTAAGCTGTCGGTGATGGCGGGCAAGGAAGGATTGACCGGCCTGGAGTTCGCGGGGGGCATTCCGGGAACTGTGGGAGGCGCCGTCTACATGAACGCCGGGGCGCACGGGTCTGATGTGTCACGCATCTTATTGCGGGCTGAAGTACTGCTCCCGACAGGGGAGTTGGTGACGCTGAACAATGAGGATTTGGCTTATGCCTACCGACATTCGATTCTGCAGACGAAGCCGGGGATTGTGACTGAGGCGGTATTCCAGCTGCGGTATGGGGACCGCAAGGAGATTGCCGCTACACTCGCGTCTTACAAAGACCGGAGGCTGCGGACGCAGCCGCTGCAGCTTGCTTGCGCCGGAAGCGTCTTTCGCAATCCTCAAGGACACTTCGCCGCCAAGCTGATCGAGGAAGCCGGACTTAAAGGCCTTCGGGTCGGCGGAGCCGAAGTATCGCCGCTGCACGCCAACTTCATTGTCAACGCCGGGCAGGCGACGGCCCACGACGTGCTCACCCTGATCGAACAAGTCAAGACTGCCGTGAATGAGAAGTTCGGCGTCTGCCTTGTACCTGAAGTATTGGTGGTGGGTGAGCGGTAAATCGGAGGTGGGACTTTGGAAAAGTTGGTTATCGAAGGCGGGAAACCTCTCTCGGGAGCCATCAGAATTCACGGTGCGAAAAACGCCGCTTTGCCCATTCTGGCAGCCAGCATCATGGCGGAAGGAACGATCACCATTGAGAATGTGCCGGATTTGTCGGACATTCACGTGATGCTCGGCATTTTGCGGGCGCTGGGATGCAGGGCGGAGTTGGTCGGGGATAATGTAACCGTGAGTACGAACGCCGTTCATCAGTTTCATATTCCCGAAAGCCTGATGAGCCAAATGCGATCCTCCATTTTTTTGATGGGCCCGCTGCTTTCCCGTCTCGGACGCGTGGAGCTGTATCAACCGGGCGGCTGCGCGATCGGCGAGCGAAAAATCGATTTGCACTTGCAAGGGCTGGCAGCTCTGGGAGCGCATATCGAGGAAAGCGGCAGCCAGATCGTATGTACGGCCAATGAACTGCAGGGTGCGGAAATCGTGCTCGATTATCCGAGCGTGGGCGCGACCGAAAACATCATGATGGCTGCCGCAATGGCCCGGGGGATGACGACGATTACCAATGCGGCACGAGAGCCCGAGATTCAGGATTTGCAAAACTTTTTGAACGCCATGGGCGCTCGTATTATCGGAGCCGGTACGGATACGATCACCATCGAAGGCGTATCGGAACTAACCCCCTGTACTTACCGGATCATTCCCGATCGCATCGTAGCCGGCACGCTGATGATTGCCGCTGCGGTTACAAGAGGAAATGTGACGCTGGAGAAGGTTTGTCCGGCGCATCTGACCTCCGCCATTCATGTGCTCAAGCGGGCAGGTGTTCAAATCACAATTAACGGTGATATAATGAGCGTGTGCGCTCTCGGCCGGCCGAAATCGGTGGAGAGGATCGTTACCTCGCCTTACCCGTCGTTCCCCACGGACCTGCAATCTCAGATCATGGTACTGCTCAGCCTTGCCGACGGGGTAAGCATCGTAAAGGAAACCGTATTTGAAGGACGATTCAAGCACGTAGACGAACTGTCACGCATGGGAGCGGATATCCGGGTAGATTTGAACTCGGCCTATATTCGGGGGGTGCCTAGGCTATATGGCGCCACCGTGGAAGCGACCGACCTTCGCGCCGGCGCTGCGCTCGTCATCGCCGGATTGGCGGCTCAGGGATCAACCGTCATCGAACAAATCCATCATATCGACCGGGGGTACGACCGGATTGAACTGATGCTCGCGTCCCTTGGGGCGGGCATTCATCGTACGACGCCGGTGCCTACGGAGTAGCACTTTATACATCCATATGACCACAGCCGCTGGAATATCCCTTTTTCCATGGGAGAAGGGATACCCTGCGGTTTACATATTCCGTATTTGATTTGCATTATAGTGCGGGCGATAGCGGCAAATGCGGGCGAAACGGCCGTTCCGGCCCAGCCAGCGGAGGCTCTCGTCCTGTCCGGGACAAGCTGCCCGGCACGAAAGCGTACAGAGCCTGCCATGCGGGCTTTGTTGCGTTCAGAAGAGGAGGCACCTATGGAAGACAGACTCCCAGTGATCAAGAAACCGAATCCGAAAAGCCGGAGCAGCAAGAAGCTTCTGCTGTTTTTATTTATCTTTTTTATTACGCTTCTGTTGATTCTCTTCTTCCAATCGTCGCTCAGCAAAATAACGGAGATTGAGATACAAGGTCAGCAGTTGGTATCCAAGGAGGAAATCGCCCAAGCGGCCGCCGTCAAAGTGGGGGACCATTTCTTTTCCGTCTCATCCTCCAAAGTCGAATCGCAGGTCAAAGCGCTAAAGATGGTCGAATCGGTCGATGTGTCCAAAAAGTTCCCGGGTCGCCTGATCATTCAGGTGCACGAGTACCCGAAGGTAGCCTATCAAGTTGGGGAAAACAGCCAGATCGAGGCGCTGCTCGCCGATGCCAGCGTTGTGCCCGTAACGGTACAGGGCGTTGCGCTGGACAAGCCGATCTTGACGGGATGGCCGAAGGACGATCCGCTCAAGGTTAAGCTCTGTCTGGTCATGTCCAAGCTGCCGGCCTCGTACTTCTCCGACGTGTCCGAGATCAAGCCATCTCCCACGGATTCCTATCCGGACAAAATCAAAATGTACACCCGCTCCCAATATGAAGTGCAGACGACGATCGGGTATTTGCCCGAAAAGATGAAATATTTGGATTCTTACATCGCCAGCCTGCAAAGTAGTAAAATATCGGGGGGCGTGATTACAATGCTCGAAGCGGATACGCATGCACCTTTTGAAAAGGATTCGGGCAAAACGAACGCCAAGGATACGAAAGACGGCACAGATGGAAAAGTAAACAAGGATAGTAAAGACAACAAGGATAGTAAGGAAGGCAAGGACGGCAAGAATGATGAAACCTCTGCTTCCAAAGAGACGGACAAGCGTGATACCGCATCGTCGTCCGCTGACGAAAAGAGGCAGGAGGGTCAGGAAAAAGCCCGTAACTAAGCAAAATACTCTACTCAACCTGCTAGAATAGTGCTAGAATTGAAATTATGGTATAATTTAAGCCTGGCCGTGAAAAAAAATGAGCTAAAAAAGAGGGAATTGCCGAGCCGTGTGGAATATCTACAGGAGGTTTTGCTGACCAAGGCTCATATCGAAATTATGTTACAGGAGGTGCCACGGGTTGAGCAGCAATGACATCATTGTTAGTTTGGACATCGGTACATCCAAAGTTCGTGCTATTATTGGGGAAGTCGTTAACGGCGCCATTAATATAATTGGAGTTGGATCTGCCGACTCGCAGGGAATTCGCAAAGGAGCGATCGTGGATATCGATCAAACGGTCCAGTCGATCCGGAGCGCAGTGGATCATGCCGAGCGAATGGTCGGAGTGCAAATATCGGAAGTGTACGTTGGAATTTCCGGCAATCATATTGCGCTGCAATCGAGTCACGGGGTCGTGGCGGTTTCGAACGAAGACCGCGAAATCGGCGACGATGACATCGAACGGGTCATTCAGGCGGCGAAAGTGATTCCTTTGGCTCCCGAACGCGAGATTATCGGCGTTGTGCCGAACCAATACGTAGTGGATGGAACGGATCAGATTCACGATCCCCGGAGCATGATCGGAGTTCGACTGGAAGTCGAAGCGACCATCGTTACCGGTACGAAAACGGCGATACATAACTTGCTCCGTGTCGTGGAGAAATCCGGACTCAAAGTAGCCGGACTTATCTTGATGTCCCTGGCCGCAGGCCATCTGGCTTTGTCGAAGGACGAAAAGGCGGTCGGAACCGTACTGGTCGATATCGGGGCGGGCGCTACGACGATCGCCATTTTTAACGAGAACAATCTGGTTGCGACATCGACGCTTCCGATCGGCGGGGAGTTCATTACGAACGATATCGCTTACGGCTTGCGGACGCAAGCGGACATCGCCGAGAAGATCAAGCTGAAATTCGGATGCGCCATCGTAGAGCATGCAGCGCCTGATCAAGTGTTCAAGGTTAACCGGATCGGCAGCAATGTGGACAAGGAATTTTCGCAGGTCGATCTGGCGAATATCATCGAGCCCCGGGTACAAGAAATATTTCACCTGATCCTCTTGGAAGTTCAGCGGCTTGGCTTCACCGATCTGCCGGGCGGTTATGTGCTTTCCGGCGGGACGGTTTCTCTGCCCGGCGTGTTGAATATCGCCCAAGTGGAGCTGGCCTCTTCCGTTCGTATTGCCGTTCCCGAGTTTATTGGCGTGCGCGACCCTGCTTTCACGAGCGGCGTAGGGATTATCCAGTACGCCTCCAAATATTTGCGGCATTCCAAACAAAGCTCCGGCGTCAAGAAGCTGGTCACGACAAAAAAAGCGTCTTCCGGTCAAGAGCAAAAGCCCTCGGCCATGGAACGTTTCAAAAATTGGTTAAGCGAATTTATTTAAACTCGGGTAGCTTGCACGATGAAAGCCTAATGAGGGGGAAGACGCTAGTATGTTTGAATTTGATATGGACATGGAAGGGTTTGCCAAGATAAAGGTAATCGGCTGCGGCGGCGGCGGAAGCAACGCTGTTAACCGAATGATTGACACCGGCGTGAAAGGAGTCGAATTTATAACGGTAAACACCGACGCGCAGGCTCTGCATCTCGCCAAATCGGAGATGAAGCTGCAGATCGGGGACAAGCTCACGCGCGGTCTCGGGGCCGGGGCAAATCCCGAGGTCGGGAAGAAGGCGGCCGAGGAGTCTCGCGAGCTAATCGCCAATGCGCTTAAAGGCTCCGACCTCGTCTTTGTTACCGCCGGTATGGGCGGGGGTACAGGAACAGGCGCTGCGCCGGTTATCGCCGAAATCGCCAAAGAGTGCGGCGCGCTGACCGTCGGCGTCGTGACGCGTCCGTTCCGTTTTGAAGGATTGAAGCGTGCTCGGCAAGCAGAGCAGGGGATTGCCGCTCTGAAAGAAAAAGTCGATACGCTCATTATTATTCCGAACGACCGTTTGCTTGAGATCGTAGACAAGAAAACGCCGATGCTGGAAGCGTTCCTTGCGGCGGACAACGTTTTGCGTCAAGGGGTTCAAGGGGTTTCCGACTTGATCGCCGTTCCCGGCTTGATCAACCTCGACTTTGCCGACGTAAAGACGATCATGACCGAGCGCGGCTCGGCGTTGATGGGAATCGGCTACGCTTCGGGAGAAAGCCGTGCGGCAGAAGCCGCCAAGAAAGCGATCAGCTCCCCGCTGCTTGAAACGTCAATTGACGGCGCACGCGGCGTGCTGCTCAACATCACAGGCGGCAACAACCTGTCGCTTTACGAAGTCAACGAAGCGGCTGATATTGTGGCGGATGCTGCCGACCCGGAAGTTAATATGATTTTCGGTGCGGTTATTGACGAAACCTTGAAAGACGAGATTCGGGTGACCGTTATCGCCACCGGTTTCGAGCATCGCGAAGCGGCATCACCAGCCAAGAAGCCGGCAGCAACCGGTACAACGGCGTCTGCCAGCCAATCGCAGGAGCCTGTAGACAACCGTCTTGGCAACCTCCGTCCGTTCGGAGGCCAATCGTCGAACGACCAGCTCGACATCCCGGCTTTCCTTCGCAACCGCAACCGCAACGGCTTCGACAAATAATGAACTAATCCATATTGTTACTATATTGTTTAATGCACAGCCGCCTCTATCCCTAGAGGCGGCTGTTTTTTTTGTTTTGTCTTTTTGCCTCCTCACCGACCGGGAGGCATACATATCTACTTCTCCTTTGGTTGGGAGGAGTGGATCCTCACTAGATCAGCTTGTGTGGCGGAGAGCAGCGTATGTGCCGTAGAGTTTACGTGCCGCCTTTGAACTCGGGTTCTTACCGAAAGGTAAGTTGAATAGAACCCGAGTTCAACAGCGGCCGAAGGCACATACGACTGCTCGCAGCCACACGACCGCTGATCACCCTCTCCCTTCATCAACTCCGCTCCCTCAAACTCACTCCTCCCAACCCCCTCCTCTCGACAAAAATAGTATCACCCCCTCGGCATGTTTAGACAGACTTTGAAATACGATTGGGATATACTTGTCTCATTCGCGGCAAGCGGGCGGCAAGCTGGGCGGGAGGTAACGAAGATGGTCGTGTACATCGATGTCATTTTCCTCATGAACGTGCTGATCGACGGCGCGCTGCTCTGGACGACGGCCTGGTCGCGCAAGCTCCGTTACCGCCCGTGGCGGTTGGGGCTTTCCGCAGCCATCGGAGGCAGCTATGCGGTGATGCTGTTTTTTCCGCCGTTATCGTTTCTGTTTACGTTTGCGCTAAAATTTGCGCTTTCTCTGCTGATGCTGCTGACCGCCTTCGGATTCGGGGGATTGCAGCATTTTTTGCGGAACCTTGGCGCATTTTACGTCATCAATTTCATGGCAGCCGGTGCCGTTTTCGGGTGCGCCTACTTTTGGCAATCCTCGAGCGAAATCGTTAATGGCATCTTGTTCAGCCATGATCTGGGAGTCACGCTGACGATGCTGGCCTTTTCCTTTCCTTTGGCGTTATGGCTATGCCGGCATGTCCTGCAAGCCTTAAGGCGCAAGCAGGAGCTGACCTCATTCTTGGCCAAGGTGGAGGTCCATATCGACGAATTCGCTTCCAGTTGCACCGGACTTATCGATACGGGCAACCAGCTATACGATCCGCTGACGAAAACGCCGGTCATGGTCATGGAAGCGGCACAGTGGGGGGAGCGCATTCCCGAAGCTTGGCTGGTCAAAATCCGCCGGGCCGAAGTGGATCAGCTCGTGACGTCGATCGGTACCGAGCCCTTTGTCTGGCAGGACCGCTTGCGCTTGGTGCCGTATCGGGGGGTGAACCGGAATACGCAGTTTATGCTGGCGCTCAAGCCGGACCGGGTCGTTATCACAACGGGAAGCGAGCAGATCGAGGCGAACAAAGTGCTGATCGGACTGGACGGCGGCCGCCTCAGTTCGGATAACGCTTATCAGGCCATCATTCATCCTTCGTTAATCAACATGTAACACGAGCAGGACCCGATATCAACCGCCTGGCTTGCCGCAGCTCAAGGCCGTGCTTGTAAAGGAAGAACGAAGCTTGACCGCAAGAAAGTTGTTTTCAGACTGGGGATGTCCGGCTATTAAAACGGTACGAATGGGAGGAAGCGTAAACATGATGGTCAAGTGGAAGCTGATGCTGCAAATTATGTATTTTCGCCTGCTGCTGGTGCTGGGGCTCAAGTCGGACGAAATCTACTACATCGGTGGAAGCGAAGCGCTGCCGCCCCCGCTCACACGCGAAGAGGAAGAATATTTACTGGAAAAGCTTCCTTCAGGAGATGCGGCCATCCGTGGCATGCTGATCGAACGAAATCTGCGGCTCGTCGTTTACATCGCGCGTAAATTCGAGAACACAGGCATCAATATCGAAGACCTCGTATCGATCGGTGCAATCGGCTTGATCAAAGCGGTCAATACGTTCGATCCCGAGAAAAAAATCAAGCTCGCCACGTACGCCTCGCGATGCATCGAGAACGAAATTTTGATGTATTTGCGGCGTAACAGTAAAATTCGGACCGAAGTTTCGTTCGACGAGCCGCTCAATATCGATTGGGACGGCAACGAGCTTTTGCTGTCGGATGTGCTTGGGACGGAAAACGACACCATCTACCGCAATATCGAGGAGCAGGTCGACCGCAAGCTTCTCCATAAGGCGCTTGACAAGCTGTCGGAGCGCGAACGGATCATCATGGAGCTGCGCTTTGGTCTGCAGGACGGTGAAGAGAAGACGCAAAAGGACGTCGCGGACATGCTCGGCATCTCCCAGTCGTATATATCGCGGCTTGAAAAGCGCATCATCAAACGGCTCCGCAAAGAATTCAACAAGATGGTGTAAACTGGAAAAAGTTTTTTTTATCGGCAATGAAAGCGAAACCGTCCTTGCCGGAACTGGTTTTGAACGATTTTCGGGTGGCGATGGGGCGGGTAGAGAGCCCGAAGGAGCCGCATAAAAAAGCATTCCGAGGAGATAATTAACAGTAATGTTTCTCCTTGGGAGGTAATCACGGTGACCCGAAACAAAGTCGAAATATGCGGCGTCGATACGGCAAAGCTACCGGTTTTGACCAATGCGGAAATGCGTGAACTATTCGTGGACCTGCAAACGAATAACGAACGATCTGCAAGAGAGAAATTAGTCAACGGCAACCTCCGGCTCGTGCTGAGCGTGATCCAGCGGTTCAACAACCGGGGGGAATTTGTCGACGACCTGTTCCAAGTAGGCTGTATCGGACTGATGAAAGCCATTGATAATTTCGATTTAAGCCAGAACGTCAAGTTTTCCACCTACGCGGTTCCGATGATTATTGGAGAGATCCGCCGTTACCTTCGGGACAACAACCCGATCCGCGTGTCCCGCTCCTTGCGCGATATCGCTTATAAGGCGCTTCAGGTGCGTGATCAGCTGACGAATCAAAATTCGCGGGAGCCCACCATTTACGAAATTTCGGAAGCGCTCGGCGTACCGAAGGAAGATGTCGTGTTTGCGCTCGATGCCATACAGGACCCGGTGTCGCTTTTCGAACCGATCTATCATGACGGCGGCGATCCGATCTATGTGATGGATCAGATCAGCGACGACCGGAACAAAGACGTATCGTGGATCGAGGGCATTGCCCTCCGGGAAGCGATGCGAAAGCTGAACGACCGCGAGAAAATGATTTTGTCCATGCGCTTTTTCGACGGAAAGACCCAGATGGAAGTGGCCGACGAAATCGGCATTTCCCAAGCGCAAGTATCCCGGCTCGAGAAATCGGCCATATCCCAGATGCAGAAGCATGTGAAAAACTGACGGGGGCTTGCCCGACCTGCGAAGATCCGACCGACTCGCTATAACGCTGCGGGCACGGTCTTTTTTTATAGATATAGAATTTATAAGTTATCAGCGGAGCTGATTGAATTCTATATCGCAAGAAAAGCTTCCGTTAAAACACGAATGTATCTTCCTCGAAAAGGCTTCGATAAAAAGCTTTTTTTATAGCCTGGCGAGGACATTTTGCCCAAGTTGCTCATATAGTATAAAAAAGGGCATTTGCTGAGACGTCTTTTTAAAACTTTCGTTGCTTGTTGCGGTAGGGTGAAAAGTGATCCGCAGGGAGTTTTTTTCAGGCTGTGTTTGAGCCGAAGCGGATTACGTTTCACTCGCAGACGTGCCGCCAACGAAGCTTCCAAAATCGTTCAGCAATATGTCTCCCCCGGTGGTGACAGCGTGAAAATATCCGATTTCCAGACCAAAGACGTGATCAATATCGTCGATGGCAAAAAGCTGGGCCAAATCAGCGACTTGGAGCTCGATCTCCGGCAAGGACGAATCGAGGCGATCGTCGTCCCGAATTCCTCCCGTTTTTTCGGATTGTTCGGCGGCGGAACCGATGTGATTATCCCTTGGAGCAACATCGTCAAAATCGGTATGGACGTCGTCCTGGTCAAGCTGGAGGACGTTCGGGCTTTCCGGCAGCAGGAGCCGGCGGATAACGTGTATGAGTACAACCGCCAGTCCCGCGGATAAGGCAAACGAAGAGAGGCGTGCATTCACCCTGACGAACAAGGGTGTTCTTTTTTTTCGCTTCGTGTATACTGAGTAGTAAAAAGACGGGAGGCGGACCCATGGAACCTTTTGTAATCCGACAAGCCGAAAACGGCTGTGAATTGCTTATGCTGGAGCGTTTCATGAACGCCTGTCCGGCCGTTACGGCCGGGTTTACGACAAGACGCGGCGGGGTTAGCCGCGAAGCTTTCGGCAGCTTGAACTGCGGGCTTCACGTGGAGGATGCGCCCGCAGATGTGGTTGCGAACCGAAAATTGCTGGCCGAATCGCTCGAGCTGCCGTTCGAATCGTGCACATACGCGGAGCAGGTGCACGGGAAGGAAATTCAGGTTGTCGGCAAAGGGCAACGCGGTGCGGGCAACGATTCCCGGGAGAAGGCGCTGCAGGGCAAAGACGGTTTTGTCACGAACGAACCGGGGGTCTTTTTGCACGCGTTGTTTGCGGACTGTGTGCCGCTGTATTTTTACGATCCGGTCCGCAAGGCGGTAGGGTTGGCGCATGCAGGATGGAAGGGGACCGCATTGCAAATCGCCAAGGCGACGCTGGAGACGATGAGCGCGGCATACGGCACCAAGTCCCGGGACGTGAAGGCCGCCATCGGCCCTTCCATCGGCGCATGCTGTTACGAGGTGGACGATGCCGTTATTGCGCGAATGGACAAGGTGCTGGAGCAGGTTGCACCGGGCGGCGGCGCGGACGAATCCGGGCGTTCGCCGTTCTACGAGAAAAAGCCCAACGGCAAATACAAGTTGAACTTGCAACAAATAAACCGACAAATTATGATAAAAGCAGGAATTATGCCGTCTCATATCGAAATAAGTGGTTTATGCACAAGCTGCCGTACCGACTTGTTTTTCTCGCACCGCAAGGAAGGCGGAAAGACTGGTAGAATGGCGGCATGGATCGGACTGCGGGAATAGAGGCTGGGGGACTCCGGCTTGATAACACCGGGGGCCGTCCCATAGCCAGGCAGGCCGAAAGCGAGGTGAATTGACGTTATGACTGTAGAACTGAAGGAACGAATCGAAGAAGTCCGCAAGCGCATTGCCGCGACTTGCGCCCGCGCGGGACGAAGCCCCGAGGAGGTGCAAGTCATCGCCGTGACGAAGTACGTTTCTCTGGAAACGACGGGGCAAGCGCTGCGGAGCGGACTGACGGATGTCGGCGAGAATCGCTGGCAGGACGCTGCTGCCAAATGGGAAGCATTCGGCAGCGAAGGCGTGTGGCATTTCATCGGACATCTGCAAACGAACAAAGTAAAGGACGTCGTCGGACGATTCGCGTATATTCATTCGCTGGACAGGCTGTCGCTGGCCAAAGAAATCGAGAAGAAGGCGTCGGCCCTCGGAATCGAGGTTCCGTGCTTTATTCAGCTGAACGTGTCGGGAGAAGAGACGAAATACGGTTTGGAGCCCGGCGAGCTGTTTGATTTCGCGGCGGAGCTGCGGAGCATGAAGCATATCCGTGTGGCCGGTCTGATGACTATGGCGCCTTACGAAGCGGAGCCCGAGGCGACCCGCCCGGTGTTTCGCGGGTTGCGCGAATGGCGGGACCGTCTGAACCGGGAGGCCGTGCTCGACTACGAGGTGACCGGTTTATCGATGGGAATGTCGAACGATTTTGAAGTGGCCATTGAAGAAGGAGCGACTTGGGTGCGTCTTGGTTCGGTCTTGGTAGGTAAAGAGTGACAGAGATGAAACTCCGAGGAGGAAAGGATATGGGCGTAATGAATAAATTCATGAACTTTCTGGGCTTGCAGGAAGAAGAAGAAGTCGTGGAGCGCGAGCGCGTCGTAGAGCATCACGAAGAAGCTGAAACCCCGGCGCAGGAATTGCGTAAAAATAAGGGGAACATCGTCAGCATCCATTCGCAAAAAAACGTGCGGGTCATCTTGAACGAGCCACGGTCTTACGAGGAAACCCAGGAAATTGCCGACCATTTGCGCTCACGCCGGCCTGTCGTCGTCAATCTGCACCGGGTCCGGCCTGATCAGGCAACGCGGATCGTCGACTTCCTGAGCGGTACTGTGTATGCGCTCAGCGGTTCCATCTCGAAGATCGGACCGAACATTTTTTTGTGCACTCCGGATACCGTGGAAATTCACGGTTCGATTTCGGAAATGATGAACCATAACGAAGAATAGCGTACTTAGAAAGAACGAGGTGAACGGCTTGTACTACATTGAAGATTACATTCGCACTTTAATTTCGATTTATCAGTACGTGCTCATCGCCTACGTTCTGCTCTCCTGGCTGCCGAGCGCGCGAGAAAGCTTTATTGGGGAAATACTGGGGAAGCTTTGTGAGCCGTATTTGTCCGTATTCCGCCGGTTCATTCCTCCGATCGGCGGGATGATCGATATTTCGCCGATTATCGCGTTGATTGCGCTGCGTTTCGTAGGAGAAGGAATCGTTGCGGTTCTCCGTTTCATTATTCCCTAGTTTAAAGTTGCAGGAGACTTAAACCGATGATGCAGGAACAACTATATGCCCACTTCCATCCGGACGAACACCGCTTTGTCGATAAGGCGGCGGAATGGGTAGAGCGGGCCGAGCAGCATACGGTCAAGCTGACCGATTTTTTGGACCCGCGGCAGATTTTCATCCTGACCACGCTTGCCAACCGGAACCCGGACGTGCAGGTGCGATTCGACGGCGGCCATCCGGGCGCGGAACGGAAGCGGGCATTGGTCGCTCCGGATTATCGCGTGCTGGACGATGAAGAGATGGGGATCAACCTCATTGAAATTACCTCCGAGGACGAGAAACTGAAGGAGCTGGACCACGGCGATTTCATGGGAGCGATCCTCGGACTTGGCATCAAGCGCGATAAAATCGGCGATATTTATGTGCGGGAAGATGGCTGTCATTTTCTCGTGGCTTCGGAAATTGCCGATTATATCCGGCTCAATCTGAGTCAGGTGCACCGGCTGCACGTGCGCACGGAGCAGCTGCCGCTGGATAGGCTAAAGGCGACGGAAACGAAGCTGGACGAGATGTTTTTATCGGTCGCTTCGCTTCGTCTGGACGGCATCGCAAGCGACGTATACCGGCTGAGCCGGGCCAAAGTGCTTGTTCCGATTAAAGCCGGGCGGTGCAAAGTGAACTGGAAGCAGGAGGAAGATCCGAGCAAGCCGCTGAAGCAGGGGGACGTCGTATCGCTTCAAGGGTTCGGACGCTTCAAAGTGCTGGAAGTCGAAGGGGTAAGCAAAAAAGGGAGATACCGTTTAAAAATCGGCAAATATGCGTGAACGCCGATTTTTTTTGTTTGCCAATGCAGGAATATGCCAGCAACTGTCGAATATAGGATTACGCATGCGCGGACAACATAGGACCAAAGCTTTTTTGCCAAATTTGCAGGAGGTGCAGCAATGGCTTTAACACCGCTCGATATACATAACAAGGAGTTCAGCCGCTCGTTTCGGGGATATGACGAAGATCAGGTAAACGAATTTCTGGATCAGGTCATTAAAGATTACGAATCGCTGATCCGTGAAAATAAAGAGCTGCAAAATCAGTTGGCCGCGATTCAAGAGCGTCTGGACCATTTTGCCAATATCGAAGAAACGCTTAGCAAAACGATCATTATCGCGCAGGAAGCTGCAGATGAAGTGAAAAATAACGCGAAGAAAGAAGCGCAGCTGATTATTAAAGAAGCGGAGAAAAACGCCGACCGCATCATTAACGAATCGCTGACCAAAGCGCGTAAAGTATCGGTAGAAATCGAGGAGCTGAAAAAGCAGGCGTCGATTTACCGGACCCGGTTCCGCACGCTCATCGAGGCGCAGCTGGAGCTTCTTAGCAAGGAAGATTGGAGCTCGCTCGACCGGATGGAGATCGAGCAGCCTTGATTGGCCCAAGTTGACGTGGAAGCTCATTTCCGCTATACTCCCTGTATAAGTTAACATGAATCAAAGCGATGACTGGGACGAGTACTTGACGTCCAGCGGAGGCCAGCGAACCGGGGGGATGGTGCGAGCCCGGACTTCGGCGGTCAAGGAATATCCCCCAGGAGCATCTCTTGAACCTCGTTCCGGAAGTAAAGAGCATCGGCTGATCCCGTTATCGATCAATGGAGCGAAGACTTCGAGCAGGGCAGCGACCGTGAAGATCACGGCGATTTGCTTTGACGCTTGGTCGTCTTAATCAGGGTGGTACCGCGAGACTTCTCGTCCCTTAGGGATGTGAGGTCTTTTTTTGTTGTAAATTCAGTTAGGAGTGAGACATTCAATGGATTATGGAAAAACGCTAAACCTGCTGCAAACGGACTTTCCGATGCGCGGCAACCTTCCGCAGGCTGAACCGAAAATGCAGCAGCACTGGGACGAGATGGACATCTACCGTCAAGTGCAGGAGAGCCGCAAGGGCAAACCGAAGTTTGTATTGCACGACGGACCGCCGTATGCGAACGGCGACATTCATATCGGCCACGCGCTGAACAAAATTTTAAAGGACATTATCGTCCGTTTCAAAACGATGCAGGGCTACGATGCACCTTACGTGCCGGGCTGGGATACGCACGGCTTGCCGATCGAGCAGGCCATCACCAACAGCGGCAAAGTCGACCGGAAAAAAATGAGCGTGCCGGAATTCCGCGACTACTGCAAAGACTACGCTTTGCAGTGGGTGGAGAAGCAAAAAGCGCAGTTCAAGCGTCTCGGCATCCGCGGCGATTGGGATCGCCCGTATATTACGCTGCTGCCTGAGTACGAAGCGCAGCAAATCCGCGTTTTCGGCGGGATGGTGACGAAAGGCTATATCTACAAAGGATTGAAGCCGGTTTACTGGTCGCCTTCTTCGGAAAGCGCGCTGGCGGAAGCCGAGATCGAATACCGTGATAAGACGTCGGCTTCGATTTACGTAGCTTTCGACATACAGGACGGCAAAGGCAAGCTGCCTGCGGACGCCGCCATCGTCATCTGGACGACGACGCCTTGGACGATACCGGCGAACCTTGGGATCAGCGTCCATCCGGATTTCGACTACGTTCTGGTGGAAACGGGAGGCCGGAAGTTCGTACTGGCGCAAGGACTGCTCGAAGCGGCGTCGAAGGAAATCGGTTGGACCGATGTGAACGTTCTGCAGACGTTCAAGGGCAGCGAGATTGAGCATGTGCTCTGCCGCCATCCGTTCTACGATCGGACGTCGCTCGTGATGACAGGCGAGCACGTGACGCTGGAAGCCGGGACGGGCTGCGTACACACCGCTCCGGGGCACGGGGAAGACGACTTCGTAATCGGGCAAAAATACGGTCTGGGCGTCTTGTGTCCGGTGGATGACCAAGGGCATATGACCGCGGAAGCGCCGGGCTTCGAAGGGTTGTTTTACGATAAAGCCAATAAAGCAATCACGGAAAAGCTTCAGGAAAGCGGCCATCTGCTGAAAATGAGCTTTATTCAGCATCAATATCCGCATGACTGGCGGACGAAGAAGCCGGTTATTTTCCGGGCGACTGAGCAGTGGTTCGCATCGGTAGATAAGTTCCGCCAAGCGATGCTGGACGAAATCAAACGGGTGAAGTGGACGCCGGAGTGGGGCGAGATTCGACTTCATAATATGATCGCCGACCGCGGCGACTGGTGTATCTCCCGTCAGCGGGCGTGGGGCGTGCCGATTCCGATCTTTTACTGCCGCAGCTGCAACGAGCCGCTGGTCAATGAGACGACGATTGAGCATGTCGCTTCGATTTTTGAGAAGGAAGGCTCCAACGCGTGGTTCCTGCGTGAAGAGAAGGAGTTGCTTCCGGCGGGCACCGTCTGTCCGAAATGCGGTCATGACCATTTCCGCAAAGAAACGGATATTATGGACGTATGGTTCGATTCCGGCTCCAGCCATTCGGCGGTGCTCGAAGCGCGGGAGGAGCTGCAATGGCCGGCCGATCTGTATTTGGAAGGCTCGGACCAATACCGCGGCTGGTACAACTCGTCCTTAATTACCGGCGTTGCGGTCAAAGGACAAGCGCCGTATAAAGGCATTTTGAGCCACGGCTTTACGCTGGACGGCGAAGGTCGCAAAATGTCCAAATCGCTCGGCAACACGATCGATCCGAACCAGATGTGCAACAAGCTGGGCGCCGATATTTTGCGCTTGTGGGTATCTTCGACCGATTTCCAAGCGGATCAGCGTATCTCGGACAACATTTTGAACCAGATTGCCGAGAGCTACCGGAAAATCCGCAATACGCTGCGCTTTTTGCTTGGCAACCTGTCGGATTTCGATCCGGCCAAAGACCGCGTAGCCGTAGCACAAATGAGCGAGCTGGACCGGTTCGCGCTGCTGCGTCTGCATCGGATGACGGATCGTGTCATCAAGGCTTACGACAATTACGATTTCCACGTGGTGTATCAGACCGTGAACCATTTCTGCGCGGTCGATATGAGCGCGTTCTATCTCGATATTTTGAAAGACCGGTTGTATGCCAGCCTTCCGTCCGATCCGGCACGCAGAGCGGCGCAAACTGTATTATACGATGCGCTGACGGCAATAACTAAGTTGATTGCTCCGATTTTGCCGCATACGGCTGACGAAGTATGGAAATACATTCCGGGCACGACACTGCCGAGTGTACAGCTAGCGGAGCTGCCGACGGTCGATGCAAGCTTGTTTGATGCGAATCTGGAACAAAAATGGGAAAAATTTAACGGCGTGCGCGACGATGTGCTGAAAGCACTGGAGGAAGCTCGGAAGGAGAAGCTGATCGGCAATTCGCTCAGCGCCTCGGTACATCTGTACCCTAGTGCGGAGACGTACGAACTGCTCGGCGGCTTCGAACGGTTGGATCTGCTGTTTATCGTTTCGGCGGTGACAGTACATCATCCGGAGGAGACAGCACCAGAGGGAGCTCAAACGTTCAAGGGGCTTGCCGTAAAAGTCGCTGTGGCCGATGGGGAGAAGTGTGAACGCTGTTGGATCGTTACGCCGGAGGTCGGTCATGACTCCGAGCACCCGACGCTGTGCAAACGCTGCTCGGAAGTGTTGAAAGCCGGCGCTGCAGGCTGAGGGGCTAGCGAGCCATCCATGGGAAGTGAAGCTCTTCCCATGGAAAGCTCGTTACTTGAACCCCGGGAGGGTTGCGCAATGGAACAGACGACGAAAAAGGACGACCAGGAAAAGCTGCTTGAGCAGGTCCACAACAAAGTGAGTGACATTGCTGCGAACATCGAACGGACGCAAATTGCCGACTACGTTCTGCTGATGAACAGTCCGATTCGCTTAATTTGGACCAACCTGCTTGCCGGGATTTCGCGCGGCGTAGGCATTGCGATCGGTTTTACCATATTCGCTTCGACCATCCTGTATCTACTTCAGGCGCTTAACGTGCTAAATTTGCCTATTATCGGGAATTATATTGCCGATATTGTCAAGCATGTGCAGTACCAGTTGGAAGGAAGAAGGACATTCTAACTCAGCCTTACGAAAAACGATCTTCAGCCTCTTCCTCGGGTTCGAGCAAGCCGTCTCCTTCGCCGCTGCGCATATAGTGTTGGTACGCCTTATTGCGGACAACCGTAACCTGACGGCCGTATATGTCGGTAGCCAGGAAGCTTTCTAACGGTTCGACATATCCTTCGGATTCGTCGGCTTCGATCTGCATCTCGTTGTAGCTGTCAGACTCGTTCGGATCGTCGGCCATCGCCGGCGTATTGGACGTTCCCCAGCTTTCGACGATTTGCCAGGCGTCTTCGCCGTCGAACTGCGTTTGCCCTTCGCGTTCGTCGAGACTTGTTCTTCCGAACGGCGGGTCAAGAAATTTTTCTTCCGCGGGCCGGCGTTGGGACATATCGGGGTCGGGTACATGCTCCACACAGTAGGCCGTTGTAGGGACGGCTTCCAGTCGTTCGTGCGGAATCGGCTGCCCGCATACCCGGCAAATGCCGTATTTTCCCGATTCCATACGCGCCAGAGCCTCGTTGATGTCGGTAAGCTGGTGCTCGGCATTTTCGTGAAGGGCGATATCTTTGCCGCGTTCGTACATCTCGGTGCCCAAATCGCCGGGATGGTTGTCATAGTTGGAAAGCTCTCCGGTCTGGACGCGCATGGAATCGCCGAGTCCCATATGCTCACGCGATTCCAAGTGCCGCTCCAGCCATTGCTTTTCTTCCGTCAGCTTGGCTTTGAGCGCTTGCAGCTGCTGCCCGGTAAGCGGACCGGATGAACCGGATTCGAACGGAAGGTTAGTCAAGAAAAGCGCCTCCTTTTGATTAAAGCAAGCATGTATCGTTATGTTTCGCGCCGCCCGTTGTTTTTAGCTAGGTAAATGTATGCAGGTTGTCAGCAAGCCCAATAAGGAGTTGTTATTTTGAGATATTACATTTACGCTTTCATCGTTCTCCTGTTGGACCAGGCTACCAAATGGCTTATCGTAAGCCGGTTGGAGCTAGGGGAATCGCGATCGGTTATCGGCGAATTTTTCCAAATCACCTCCCATCGGAACGCCGGAGCGGCCTTCGGCATTTTGCAAAATCAGCGTTGGTTTTTCCTGGCGATTACGGTTCTTGTAGCGGTTGGGGTAATCTGGTATTTGCAGAAGACGCGAAAAGAAGGAAAGAAGCTGCTGCCTTTTGCTCTGAGCTTGCTGCTCGGAGGGGCGCTCGGCAATTTTATCGACCGTGCGCTGTTCGGCGAAGTTGTGGATTTTCTCGATTTTCACTTCCGCTTCAGTTTCTTCGGCATCCCGGTGAACTATCCGTTCCCGATCTTTAACGTTGCCGATTCCGCCATCGTCGTCGGAGTCGCCTTGATCTTCGTTGATTCGTTGATCAGCTGGCGCCAGGAAGCGAAGCAAAACGCCGCCAACAAGCTGGAAAGCGGGGACGCGTAATGATGAATGTGACCGAGCAAGGATGGTCGGAGCAGGATCAGCGATTCGAATGGACGGCAGAACCGGAAGACGCCGGAGAACGCATCGATAAGTTCATTACGGAAGCGCTGGAGGAAGAAGTGTCCCGCACGCAAGTGCAGCAGTGGATCAAGGACGGCTGCGTGAAGGTTGGCGGCCGCGCGGTAAAGCCGAACTATAAGCTATCCGAAGGGGATGCCATGACTCTGGTCATGCCCGAGCCGGAAGAGCTGGTGCTTACCCCGGAACCGATCCCGCTGGACGTTGTATATGAAGATTCAGACGTTATCGTCGTAAATAAACCACGGGGCATGGTCGTGCACCCGGCGCCCGGACATTACAGCGGAACGCTCGTCAACGCGCTTTTGTATCATTGCAAGGATTTGTCCGGGATTAACGGCGTCGTTCGGCCCGGCATCGTTCATCGTATCGATAAGGATACGTCGGGTCTGCTGATGGCAGCAAAAAACGATCTGGCTCATTCGGGGCTGGCTGCCCAACTGAAGGCGCATACGGTCAATCGCAAATATTTTGCCCTTGTGCATGGCAACGTTCCGCACGAGAACGGCACCGTCGATGCGCCGATCGGGCGCGATCCGAAGGACCGGAAGCTTTATACCGTCACCGAACGGAACAGCAAGCATGCGGTGACGCATTTTCTCGTATTGGAGAGATTCGGCGATTACACGCTGCTGGAGCTGAAGCTGGAGACGGGGCGTACGCATCAGATTCGGGTGCATATGAAATTCATCGGACATCCGCTTGTGGGAGATCCGGCGTACGGTCCTTCCAAGAGCAAAGGGGTCCTGATGGAGGGACAAGCGCTTCACGCGGCCGTGCTCGGATTCGAGCATCCGCGCTCGGGAGCGGAGCTGCAGTTCGAAGCGCCGATTCCGGACGATATGCAGCGGCTTCTGGAAGTGCTGCGTACAAGGTAACAAGGTCAGGGACATGGGGGAACGTTATGGAACAGCTTGAGCGCTTAATTAACCCGGGTGTCAAGGAGATTCAAATCTCCGGCATCCGAAAAATTTCCAATTTGGTTGCGAATTATAAAGACGCCCTCACGCTGACGATCGGCCAGCCCGATTTGCCGACGCCGGATCACATTATGCGTGCGGCCGAGCGGGCCATCGAAGAGCATCGGACGACCTATACGCCGAATCCGGGTCTACCGGAGCTCCGGAAGGCCGCAGCGGCGTTCCTCGAACGCAAATACGGGCTCAGCTATTCAGGGCTGGAGGAAGTGCTCGTTACCGTAGGCGCGAGCCAAGCGCTGGATATTACGCTTCGCACGATATTGGAGCCGGGAAGCGAAGTGATCCTGCCAGGTCCGATCTACCCGGGCTATGAGCCGCTCATTCGTTTATGCGGTGGCGTGCCGGTTTATGCGGATACCCGCGGCACTGGGTTCAAGCTGACGGCGGAAGTGCTGGAGCCGTACTTGACCGATAAGACGCGGTGTGTCATTTTGGCTTATCCGTCCAATCCGACCGGCCGGGTCATGAGTGCGGAGGAGCTTGCCGATATCGCGCGGCTGCTTGAATCGCGAGAGCTGTTCGTCATTTCCGACGAAATCTATAGCGAGCTGATCTACGACGGGCCTCATCGTTCCATTGCCTCCCTGCCTGGGATGCGGGAGCGTACCATCGTCATTAACGGATTGTCGAAATCGCATTCGATGACGGGGTGGCGAATCGGCTTTACGTTTGCCCCGGCTTATTTGACGCAGCACATGGTTAAGGTTCACCAATACAACGTCACCTGTGCGAGCTCGATCAGCCAGTATGCAGCCATCGAAGCGCTGACGGCGGGACTCGACGATGCGCTGCCGATGAGAGCCGAGTATGTGAAGCGGCGGGACTTCGTCTATGACCGGCTCGTCGAGATGGGCTTCGAGCTGGCGAAGCCGGAGGGAGCGTTTTATTTGTTCCCTTCAATTGAGCGCTTTGGCTTGTCTTCCATGGATTTTGCCATGAAACTGCTGGACGAACAGCGGGTGGCCGTTGTGCCGGGAGATGCGTTTTCCACGCTTGGGGAAGGCTATATCCGCCTATCGTACGCTTATTCCATGGACGTTTTGGAGCGGGCGATGGAGCGGTTGAAGGTATTCGTAAGCCGACTATAGGAAAAAAAGCTTCTCATCCCGTTCTCTGTGACAGAGACGGTGACGTGAAGCTTTTTTGTTAATGTTCGCTTTTCCAAGTCAGGAAGCGACTCATCAGGTCGATGGCCAGGTCGATGGCGTGTTCGTCCGGCTCCAGCTTCGCATGATGCAGCCCGTAAGGGGTCCCGACGCCGAGCCAGAACATGAATCCGGGAATCGCTTCGAGAAAATAACCGAAATCTTCCCCGGTCATGGCTTCGGTACATTCGATCAATTGAAGCGGCACCGAATGGTTCGTATCTCGAACCCAGTTCATAAATTGGCCCGTCACCTCCGCTTCGTTAAACACCTGCCGGTAATTGGCCCCGTAGTCGATCTCGGCCTTGCAGGCGAAAGCCGTCTCCATTCCGGCGACGAGCGCCTCGATGCGGGACTTAACGAGCGACATCGTTTCGGCCGAGAGTGTCCGGATCGTTCCTTCCAGGCGGGCTGTCTCGGCGATAATATTTTGCTTCGTGCCGCCGTCGATTTTGCCGATCGTAATAACCGCCGAATCAAGGGGATTCACATTGCGGGAAATGACGGTCTGCAGTTGTCCCACAAGCTGGCACGCGGCAATTACCATATCGTTCGCGTTGTGCGGGAAAGCCGCATGTCCGCCTTTGCCCGTGAGGGTGATGAACAGCTCGGACGTATTGGCAAACAAGATGCCCGGTTTGGTAGCCACGGTGCCTACCGGATATTCCGGGGCGATATGCAAGGCGAAAATTTCGTCAGGCATCCAGTCCCGAAGCTCCTCGCATTCGAGCATCGGCTTGGCGCCCCCGGGACCTTCTTCCGCGGGCTGAAAAATAAAGGTCAGATTATCATGGATCGGCTGCTGTGCAAAATGCGTCAGGATGCCGAGGCCGATGGACATATGAAGGTCGTGCCCGCAGGCGTGCATAAAGCCGGGATGCTCCGAGCGGAAGTCGTACCCGGTGTCTTCCGTAATCGGCAATGCGTCGATGTCGGCGCGGTAGCCGAACCGGCGCTTGGGTGCGGTTCCTTTTACATTCACGATAATGCCGGTTCGCCAAGTCCGGACTTCGATCCGCTCTTGCGGCAAGGATGCGATATAATCGAGCAAATACCGCTGGGTCTTAAACTCTTGAAACCCGAGCTCCGGGATTTTATGCAAATCTCTGCGAATTTGGACAAAGCGGCTCGGGTTGACGGCTACGGACATGGTGCTGGTGCCTCCTTTGATGAGGGAATGAAGAGAAAGGCCCGGCGTCTGATCGCCGAGCCTTGAATGCGCTGAATTACAGGTTGCGCAGGTCTTTCAAAATTTCCGTTTTCGACTTCGTTTTGTCGTCCACTTTTTTGATGACGCGGGCAGGAGTACCGGCAACGACGCTGAATTCTGGTACGTCTTCCACGACGACCGCGCCTGCAGCGACGACGGAACCTTGTCCGACACGTACGCCTTCGAGAATAACGGCATTAGCTCCGACGAGCACGTCGTCTTCGATCACGACCGGTTGAGCGGAAGGCGGCTCGATTACGCCCGCGAGAACGGCGCCTGCTCCGATGTGGCACATTTTGCCGACTTTCACGCGGCCGCCGAGAATGGCGTTCATATCGATCATCGTGCCTTCGCCGATGGTTACGCCGATGTTGATCACGGCTCCCATCATGATAATTGCGTTGTCGCCGATGCCGACCATGTCGCGGATAATCGCGCCCGGCTCGATGCGGGCATTGATATTTTTGAGGTCCAGCAGCGGTACTGCGGAGTTGCGGCGGTCATTTTCGACGACATAGTCTTCGATTTTGCCAGCTTCCGCATCCAGCACGCTTTTTACTTCCGCCCAATCGCCGAACAGCACGCCGCTCTTACCGGAGATGAACGCTTGAATATTGTCTCCGAAGGAGATGGATTCCAGGTCGCCTTTAACATATACTTTAACCGGAGTCTTTTTCTTGCTTGTTTTAATGAGATTAATGACATCTTCCGTATTCATTTCGATCGACATAAACGGGATTCCAGCTCCTTATGTAGTGATACCGTGAACGAAAAACGGGCATGATCCGTTGTCCCGAAGATCACGAACTACATCTTTTATAGCATAAAACGCATGCCCTAGCAATCCTTGGCCGGTCGAATCGGATGCTATTCGGAGAGTATTGACATCGGGTGTCGAACATGGCATAATGCTTGTAACTGAATAGCACCTTTAAAAACAGTCCCGTGAGGCTGGCAAGGTGAACGACGAATCGAACGGTCCAAGCGGATGCGCCGACGGCATAGATGCCGGTGAGGTGTGTCCGTCCCGGTGTGACCTGTTCTGTTCTTGTGCGCGCAAACCTTGCCGATACGGCAAGGTTTTTTTATGGTCAAAATCGCGAAAGCTTTGGTGAAGGAGGTTGCCTGACCGTTGGAGTCTGCTGAGCATGTGTTAATGGATGAAACCGCGATACGGCGGGCTTTGACTCGTATCGCCCATGAGATTTTGGAGAAAAACAAGGGCTTCGAAAACTGCATGTTAATCGGCATCCGGACACGGGGGATTTACCTTGCAAAGCGGGTGGCCGACCGAATCCGGGAGATCGAGGGCATACCTGCTCCCATCGGCGAAGTGGATGTGACCAAATACCGGGACGACCGGAGCGGCGTGCTGGAAGCGACCGTATCGGGAACCCGGGAAGATGCGCCGGGAAGCGAACAGGTGAACGATCGTCTGGAGGTTCACAACAAAAAGCTCATTTTGTTCGATGACGTGCTGTTCACGGGACGCACGGTAAGGGCAGCCATGGATGCGCTGATGGATCTCGGCCGGCCGCAAATGATTCAATTGGCGGTGCTGGTGGATCGGGGGCACAGGGAATTGCCGATTCGTCCGGACTTCGTAGGGAAGAACATTCCGACGTCCCGGCTCGAAAGCATCGAAGTACAGGTGAATGAAGTGGATGGGGTGGATCAAGTCGTCATCACAGGACAGAGGAGGCCAAACGAATGACACAGCTTCAAGTACAGTCGGAAAAACATTTGCTAGGCACCAAAGGACTTAGCGCCGGAGAGCTGAACGCGATCCTCGATCGTGCGGCCCACTGGGAACAGCATCCGGTAAAAGTGACGAACCAGCTGCAAGGGCGCTTTGTCGCCAACATGTTTTTTGAGAACAGCACAAGAACGAGATTCTCCTTCGAGGTTGCGGAGAAAAGGCTCGGCACGGAAGTACTCAACTTCGCGGCAGCCGTCTCCAGCGTACAGAAGGGTGAATCGATCTACGATACGGTGCGAACGCTCGAATCGATGGGCATCGACGCCGGCGTCATCCGCATGAAGCCCAACGGGCTGCTGGCCGAGCTGGCGCAAAAAATCAAAGTCCCGCTGATCAACGCGGGTGACGGCAATAACGAGCATCCGACGCAGGCGCTGCTTGATCTGTATACGATGCGCAAGCAGTTCGGCGAGATCCGCGGCCTTCATGTGGCGATCGTCGGAGACATCCAGCACAGCCGCGTGGCGCGTTCAAACTTGTGGGCGCTGCAAACGCTGGGAGCCAAAGTAAGCTTCTGCGCGCCGCCGGTCATGCAGGCCGCCGAGCTTGCGGAGCATGCGCCTTACGTCTCGATCGACGAGGCGCTGAAGGCCGACGTGGTTATGATGCTGCGCGTGCAGCTCGAACGGCATGAAGGCTCGCTGTTCGGATCGGCGGAGGAGTATCGCGCCGCCTACGGGTTGACAGCAGAACGCGCCGCCCGCATGCTGCCGCACGCGGTCATCATGCATCCGGCTCCGTTCAACCGGAATGTGGAAATCGACGATGAGCTGGTGGAATGCGAAAAATCGAAAATTTTTACGCAAATGAGCCATGGCGTGCCGATCCGGATGGCGGTCATCGAGCGGGCGCTAAGCTAAACCGAATCCTAACCTACTACGAAGATGAAACGAAGCGGAGGTTCCCATGGGAATTTGGATACTGAATGCCAGCGTGTCGGCTGGAGGCAATGAATTAAAGAAAAAGCATGTGTTCGCGAATGGCGAGCGCATCGAGCAAATCGTCGACGCAGGGGAAGCCTTGCCGGATACGGCCGGACATCAGGTTATCGACGCCCAAGGTAAGCTGCTGGCACCGGGACTCATCGACATGCACGTGCATCTGCGCGAACCGGGCTTCGAATATAAGGAAGATATCGCGTCGGGTACTCGCTCCGCGGCGCGCGGCGGTTTCACAACGATTGCCTGCATGCCGAACACGCGGCCGGTCATCGATACGGTAGAAACGGTGCAGTACGTGCTGAATAAGGCTCAGACCGAAGGCATCGTGCGCGTCCTGCCTTACGGCTGCATCACGAAAAACGAGCTTGGCCGCGAGCTCACGGACTTCGATGCCTTGAAGGAAGCCGGAGTCATCGGCTACACGGATGATGGCGTAGGCGTGCAAAGCGCGCAAATGATGAAGGATGCGATGGCCAAAGCGGCCTCGATCGGTATGCCGGTTATTGCGCACTGCGAGGACAACACACTGGTCGAAGGCGCTGCCGTTAGCGAAGGAGCGTTTGCCCGCAAGCACGGACTCAAAGGGATTCCGAACGAATCCGAAGCGATTCATGTCGGCCGCGACATTCTGCTCGCCGAAGCGACAGGGGTTCACTACCATGTATGCCACGTCAGCACGGAGCAGTCGGTCCGCCTGATCCGTCAAGCGAAGCAGATCGGCATTAAAGTAACCGCCGAAGTGTGCCCGCACCATCTGCTGCTGTCCGACGAAGACATTCCGGGGATGGATGCGAATTGGAAAATGAACCCGCCGCTGCGCACTCCGCGCGACGTGCAGGCCTGCATCGAGGGCCTGATCGACGGCACGATCGACATCGTGGTCACCGACCACGCTCCGCACAGTGAGGAAGAGAAAGCGCGCGGCATGCAGCTTGCCCCGTTCGGAATCGTCGGCTTCGAGACGGCCTTCCCGCTCTTGTACACGAAGTTCGTCGCTACGGGACAATGGACACTGGAGTTTCTGCTCGATAAAATGACCAAGCTGCCGGCGCAAGTATTCGGACTTCCTTGGGGAACGATCGAGGTCGGCAAAACTGCCGATCTGACGCTGATCGACCTCGAAACGGAAAAGAAGGTCGATCCGGCGGAATTCCTCTCCAAGGGACGCAACACGCCGTTCACGGGCTGGGGCCTGAAAGGCTGGCCGACCTTGACCATCGTTGGCGGAAACGTCGTCTGGTCCGAGTAGGAAAAGGCGAGTAGACCTCCACTGCGAGGGGAACCTATAGTTAGGGAAATAAAGGAACAGAGTTCCTTATTTATAGAAGTTGAAAGAACAGCTTGATTGGGTCGCACATCGCTGCGCGCAGCACCGTAAAGCGTGTCCGGCTGGCCTCGGGGGCGTCAGCCTCCGCGCGTCCGGACAAACGCGATCCCCCGTCGCAGCTCTTTCAAAGCTACATACCCCCTTGTGCGACAACTTGAGGGGTCCAGGGGCAGCTCCCTTGGGGTCCCCCTTTGAAAAGGGGGATTTAGGGGGATGAATACCACATAAGGAGATGACAGCAGATGCAAGCAAGATTGTTGTTGGAAGACGGTACGCTGTTTACCGGCAAAGCATTCGGAAGCACCGGCGACTCGGTTGGCGAAGTCGTGTTCAATACAGGCATTACAGGATACCAAGAGGTATTGTCCGACCCGTCCTATTGCGGACAAATCGTGACAATGACGTACCCGCTGATCGGAAACTATGGTATCACGCGCGACGATTTCGAATCGATCCGCCCGTTCATTCACGGGTTTGTCGTTCGCGAGCATGAAATGGTGCCTAGCAACTGGAGAGCCGAGTACTCGCTGGATAGCTTGCTTAAAGAATACGGAATTATCGGCATCAGCGGTATCGATACCCGGATGCTGACCCGCCGTATCCGTCACCATGGCGTCATGAAAGGCATCCTGACCACCTCCGAGAAGCGTGTGGAAGAGCTGCTGGAGCAGCTTAAAGCATCACCGCTTATGACCGACCAAGTGTCTCGCGTTTCCACGAAGAGCGTGTTCAGCGCACCGGGAACGAAAGAACGCGTTGTGCTCGTCGATTTCGGCTCCAAGAGCGGCATTTTGCGCGACTTGACCAAGCGCGGTTGCGACGTCGTCGTCGTGCCACAGGACACGACCGCGGAGCAAATCCGCCGCCTCGCGCCGGACGGCATTCTGCTGTCCAACGGCCCTGGGGACCCGAAAGACGTGCCGCATGCAGCGAAAATGATCGCCGAGCTGCTCGGCGAATTCCCGATCTTCGGCATCTGCCTCGGCCATCAATTGTTCGCGCTGGCGAGCGGCGCCGATACGGAAAAGCTGAAGTTCGGTCATCGCGGCGGTAACCACCCGGTAAAAGATTTGGCTACGGGCCGCTGCTACATCACATCGCAAAACCATGGCTACACCGTAAATGAAGAGTCGATCGCGGGCACGGATTTGGAAGTGACTCATATCAACAACAACGACAAGACGATCGAAGGGCTGCGCCACAAAAAATATCCGGCCTTCTCCGTTCAGTACCATCCGGAGGCAGCACCGGGACCGTTCGATTCGAGCTACTTGTTCGATGACTTCCTGCAGCTGATCCGCGATCATAAGCAAAACAACCCGCAGCTTCCGCGTCAGGCGCAGATCGCAGCGGCATACAAAGCGGGCAGCACGGCCGTATCCGCATCGAAAGGGGAGCTCCACTATGCCGAAAAATAATAACCTCAAAAAAATTCTCGTGATCGGCTCCGGTCCGATCGTCATCGGACAAGCGGCGGAATTCGACTATGCCGGTACGCAAGCTTGCCAAGCTCTGAAAGAAGAAGGCTTCGAAGTTGTTCTGATCAACAGCAATCCGGCGACGATCATGACCGACACGAACATGGCCGACAAAGTATACATCGAGCCGATTACGCTCGACTTCGTCACCCAAATCATCCGCCAAGAGCGTCCGGACGGCTTGCTGCCGACCCTCGGCGGACAGACCGGCCTCAACATGGCGGTTGAGCTGGCGCGTGCCGGCGTGCTGGAGCGCGAAAACGTGAAGCTGCTCGGTACCCAGCTGACGGCAATCGAGAAAGCGGAAGATCGTGATTTGTTCCGCGATCTGATGCGCGAATTGGAGCAGCCGGTACCGGAAAGCACAATCGTAACGACCGTGCAAGAAGCGCTCGATTTTGCAAATGAAATCGGGTACCCGATTATCGTACGTCCGGCTTACACGCTCGGCGGTACGGGCGGCGGCATCTGCGCCACTGAGGAAGAACTGCTGGAAACTGTTTCCTCCGGTATTCGTTACAGCCCGATCGGCCAATGTCTGATCGAGAAAAGCATCGCCGGCATGAAGGAAGTCGAGTACGAGGTAATGCGCGACGCGAACGATAACTGTATCGTCGTGTGCAACATGGAAAACTTCGATCCGGTCGGCGTTCATACGGGCGACAGTATCGTTGTAGCGCCGAGTCAGACGCTGTCGGACCGCGAATACCAAATGCTGCGTTCCGCATCGCTTAAAATCATCCGCGCCTTGAATATCGAAGGCGGATGCAACGTGCAGTTTGCGCTGGACCCGCACAGCTATCAATATTACGTCATCGAAGTGAACCCGCGGGTTAGCCGCTCGTCGGCACTCGCTTCCAAAGCAACCGGCTACCCGATTGCCAAAATGGCAGCGAAAATCGCGATCGGTTACACGCTCGACGAAATCGTCAACCCGGTAACGGGTCAGACGTACGCTTGCTTCGAGCCGACGCTGGACTATATCGTATCCAAAATTCCGCGTTGGCCGTTCGATAAATTTACCGCGGCAAACCGCAAGCTCGGCACGCAAATGAAAGCGACGGGCGAAGTCATGGCCATCGGTCGCACGTTCGAAGAGTCGATTCACAAAGCGGTCCGCTCCCTTGAAATCGGCGTGCACCGCCTGCATTTGAAAGATGCGGAGACATTGGACCAAGAGACGCTTGAGCAGCGGCTTGTGAAGCCGGACGACGAGCGCATCTTCCTGATCGCCGAAGCGCTCCGCCGTGGATACAGCGTGCAGCAATTACAGGATTTGACCAAGGTAGATTGGTGGTTCCTGCACAAGCTCGAAGGCTTGATCGCTTTCGAAGCCGAGCTGCTTGCGCCGGAGCTGAGCGAAGAGCTGCTCCGCGAAGCGAAGCGCAAAGGCTTCACCGATCGCGCTGTTGCCGAGCTGCGTCGTGAGGCTGACAAAGGGCTGAGCTTGACGCAGGAAGCGGACGTTCGCGCATACCGGATCGACCTGGGGCTGAAACCGGTCTACAAAATGGTCGACACCTGCGCCGCGGAATTCGAAGCGACAACGCCTTACTACTACTCGACTTACGAGACGGAAGACGAAGTCAAGGAAACGACGAAGCAAAAGGTTGTCGTGCTCGGCTCCGGTCCGATCCGGATCGGTCAAGGGATCGAGTTCGACTACTCGACCGTACATGCGGTATGGGCGATCCAAAAGGCCGGCTATGAAGCGGTCATTATCAATAACAACCCGGAGACGGTGTCTACGGACTTTAATACATCGGACCGGCTGTACTTCGAGCCGCTATTCTTCGAGGACGTCATGAACGTCATCGAGCGCGAGCAGCCGATCGGCGTTATCGTCCAATTTGGCGGACAAACGGCGATCAACCTCGCGGCGCCGCTCTCGAAAGCGGGCGTACGCATCCTCGGCACGGATTTGGAGAACATCGACGCGGCCGAGGACCGCAAAAAATTCGAAGCGCTGCTGCGTCAGCTTGACATCGCACAGCCGCCGGGCGGTACGGTAACCTCGGTGAACGAGGCTGTCGGCATGGCTTCCCGCTTCGGGTATCCGGTGCTCGTTCGTCCGTCGTATGTTCTTGGCGGCCGCGCGATGGAAATCGTCTACTCTGACGAAGAATTGCTCAGCTACATGGAATACGCGGTCAAAATCAACCCGGAGCATCCGGTACTCATCGACCGATACATGCTTGGTAAAGAAGTTGAAGTCGACGCGATCTGCGACAAAGAAACGGTCCTGATCCCGGGTATCATGGAGCACGTGGAGCGGGCCGGCGTTCACTCGGGCGACTCCATCGCGGTATACCCGCCGCAGACGGTATCCGCCGAGCTGAAACAAAAAATTATCGACATTACGACTAAAATCGCCAGAGGGCTGCAGGTCGTCGGTCTCGTCAACATCCAGTTCGTCATCTATCAAAACGAAGTGTACGTAATCGAAGTGAATCCGCGCTCCTCGCGTACGGTTCCTTTCCTCAGCAAAGTAACGAAAATTCCGATGGCCAACGTCGCAACCCGTGTGATTATGGGCGAAAAGCTGGCCGATATGGGCTACGAAACTGGTTTGTGGCCGGAAGACGATTTCGTATCCGTCAAAGTACCGGTCTTCTCCTTCGCGAAGCTGCGCCGTGTCGATACGACGCTCGGACCAGAAATGAAATCGACGGGCGAGGTCATGGGCCGCGACAAAACGTTTGCCAAAGCGCTGTATAAAGGCCTGATCGGCTCCGGCATGAAGATTCCGCCGACAGGCGCGATTATCGCTACGATTGCCGATAAAGACAAAGCCGAAGCGATTGATATCTTCCGCGGCTTCGAAAGATTGGGCTACCGCATCGTCGCTACGGGCGGAACGGCACAGGCTTTGGAGGACGCCGGTCTCCAGGTGAACCGTGTCAACAAGCTGAGCGAAGGCTCGCCGAACATTCTCGACCTGATCCGCAACGGCGAAGCGCACTTTGTCGTCAATACGCTGACGAAGGGCAAAACGCCGGAACGCGACGGCTTCCGGATTCGCCGCGAGGCGGTGGAGAACGGCGTCGTCTGTATGACATCGCTGGATACGGTTAGCGCGCTGCTGCACGTGTTGGAGTCCATCTACTTCCAATCCACGGCCATGCCTGCGAATCACGCATAACAACAATTGCATTAGCACAGCGTTCCGCTTCTTGCGGAAATGCTGTGCTAATCCCTTGATTAGGCCCTTCTACGAGTCTCAGATTCACCCGATTTTAAAGAAAAGGGGCGGTAACTTGTGTCTACAAACTTAGCGGCGGCGAAGCGCATCATGGTCGCGCTCGATTATGCCGAGGCGAAGCAGGCGGAGTCGCTCGTCCGGTCGCTGGAAGGCATTCCGTGTTATTTAAAGGTAGGAATGCAGCTGTTTTACAGCGCCGGTCCGGCGTTCGTGCGGATGCTCAAAGAGAAGGGCTATAGCGTCTTTCTCGATCTCAAAATGCACGATATTCCGAATACTGTCAAAGGCGGCGCGGAAAGCATCACGAAGCTTGGCGTAGACATGTTCAACGTGCATGCGGCTGGCGGCAGGCAGATGATGGAGGCGGCGATGGAAGGCGTGGACAAAGCGCTCCAAGCCGCATCCGGTCCTAAGCCGATCGTCATCGGCGTTACGCAGCTTACCAGCACAAGCCAGGCGGTCATGAACGAAGAAATCGGCATCGTAGGGACTGTAGAGGATGCGGTGATCCGATATGCCCGATTGGCCCAAGCCGCCGGCTTGCAAGGTGTCGTCGCTTCTCCACTGGAGGTCGTTCGAATCAAAGAAACGTGCGGAAGCGGCTTTGTGACCGTAACGCCGGGCATCCGTCCGGCGGGAGCGGACATCGGCGATCAATCCCGCGTCATGACGCCGGAGCAAGCGTTCGCCCAAGGGTCAGACTATATCGTCGTTGGCCGTCCGATCACTGCCGCGCCGGACCCGAGAGCGGCGCTGGAAGCGATTATCGCCTCTATCTAGCGACGGAGAAGTTTTTACGAAGATCAACACCTTTAAGGAGATGAAATCAAATGACAACCCCATCGATTCGTATAAATCCGGAGTTGGCCGGGCAAATTGCCGGCGACCTGCTCGCGATCGGCGCCGTGGCGCTTCGTCCGCAGCAGCCGTTTACTTGGACATCCGGTCTGAAATCGCCGATCTACTGCGATAACCGGCTGACCATTTCGTTCCCTGAGATCCGCGAACGGATCGCCGAAGGCTTCGTTGCGCTCATCCGCGACAATTTCCCGGATGCCGAAGTCATTGCGGGAGCGGCAACCGGAGGAATTCCTCATGCGGCTTGGGTAGCTCAAAATCTCGGTCTGCCAATGGTTTACGTGCGTGACAAGGCCAAGGGCCACGGGAAGGAAAACTTGATCGAAGGCTTGATCAAGCCCGGCCAGAAGACGGTGGTCATCGAGGACTTGATCTCGACGGGCGGCAGCTCGCTCAAGGTGGCCTTGGCCGTCAATGAAGCCGGGGCGCAGGCTCTTGGGGTGCTTGGCATCTTCTCGTATCAGTTCGAGAAAGCGAAAGAGGCCTTTTCGGGATCGGGCATTCCTTTCGAGACGCTGACGAATTACTCGATACTGCTCGATGTCGCTCTTCGGAACGGCAGCATCCAAGAGCAGGATTTGCAAGCGCTGAAAGCATGGCGTGAAAATCCGAGCGAATACGGCAAAGTCTAAACAAAATTTATGGCATTCGAATTCTTCCGATACGGTAAAGGGAAGAGTTTGGATGCTTTTCTTTTTTCACCGGGTGATACAAAATAAAGCTGACCCCTGTCTTATGTATAGCTGCAGCTGAAAGGAGGACATCACATTGGAACATCCGGATTCCGATTATTTCCGTCATATATTTTATAAGCATTACCCGTCGGTGCGCCGAAAATTAATCGCGTTAGTCCGCGACGAGGCAGCCGCCGAGGACTTGGCCCAGGAAGTATTTCTGCGGTTATACCGCAATCCGCCGGACGATCCGCAATTGATCGGCGCTTGGCTTCATCGGGTACTGACCCGGATCGCCTACGACCATATGTCCAAGCGAGCTCGCGAACGGGCGCTTCAGGAGAAGCAGGAGCTCCATCTCCGGGTAACGGAGCAGGAAGGCAAGTCGAACGAGGAGACGGTTTTGGAGCAGTTTGAGCACGAGGAATTGCGCGGTTGGCTGGACCAACTTTCGGAACGCGACCGGCAAGTATTGCTCCTTCGATTCTCCGGCTACAGTTACGCGGAGATCGCCGAGAAGCTTCAAATTCGCGCACCGCTTGTAGGCACGCTTATCAACCGGGCGACCGCCCGATTGAAACGGCATGCGAAATTGCAAACACAAGTTGAATAGGAGGACCACGGCATATGACTGAGTCATTTGTAAGGAAAAATTCCGACCCCACGAATGCGGCTTGGGAGAAGCTTCAGCAGCGGCTTGCTTCCGAACCGAAATCGCTTCGTTGGGAGGAGTGGGCAAAGGAAGCTGATAAATTAAATCCGTCGTTGGCAGAAGCCGGGGAGACAGAATCGTTACAATCAATCGCTGTTTCCGACGATAGTCGTCCATTGCCTGTTTTGGAACCGAACAGGACAACGGAGACGACTAAAACTTATCCGTTCGTTCGTTGGATCAAACGGCGCAGGAAGCGGGTGGCTGTTTCGGCCGCGGTGCTGGTACTGGCCGCTTTCCTGAGCACGCCAATCGGCAACGAAGCGCTGGCTTCCATATTGAATAAATTTCGGATGCAGGAAATGACGGTCGTTCAGGAAAACGATCTGACGTATTTGCTGAACAGCGCTTTTCCGGAAGGACAAACGAAAGAAAACATCAACAAACTTGGAGCATTCACGAATACATCCGGCAAAATAAGAGGATCTTTTGAGGCCAATGAGCTTTCGCAGATGCTGGGACGCAGTATCGTCTTTCCTCAGGATTACAACGCGAAGCAAGATAAGCCTTACGTTAGCCCCTCCAATACGCTGACGTTAAAGTTGAACGTTGACGAAGTAAACCGGGCAATGTCCAGACTTGGCGCGAAGCAGATGCTGCCTGAATCCGTGGACGGGAAACCGATTACGCTTGAAACGGGCGAAAAAGTCCATCTGAACGTGAAAAACGGCGAACGAAGCTACTCTCTGACCCAGGAGCCGATTCCGGTCGTATCAGTCGATCCGTCGATTCCAGTGGCCGAAGCGCTGCAAGCGGTTCTGCAGTTCCCGCTGCTACCGGAGAATTTGAAGCAGAACTTGCAGAACGTGGACCTGCTTACTACCGGAAACGTGCCGCTGCCTATCATCACGAATCAGCCTACCGAGAAGGTCAAAGTGGGAAGCACGGATGTGCTGATCATGACAGAATCTACGAAAAATCATAATTATTACAATGCCATGTGGGTGAAGCAAGGTCAACTCTTCAAACTTTATGGCTATGAATATCTCACGGATCGCGAAGCACTGCTTGGCAAAGTGAAGGAGCTGATCGGCTCTTGACCGGGCTAGCCATTACAGCGCATGAGCTGACGAAAGATTACGGCAACGGCCGCGGTTGCCGCAGCATTACGATTACCGTAGGGGAAGGGGAAGCCTTTGGCTTCCTCGGCCCGAACGGAGCTGGCAAGAGCACCTTTGTGAAAATGCTCGTCGGCTTGATCCGGCCGACGCAGGGCCACGGTGCGATTTGCGGCCATCCGATCGGCTCGTTGGAAGCGAGAAGGCATTTCGGCTACTTGCCGGAGCTGTACCGGTACCAGGATTGGCTCAACGGCGAAGAAGTGCTGCAACTGCATGCCCGGCTATGCGGCGTCGAAGCTTCCGAGGTGAAGCGACGCATTCCGGAGCTGCTCGATCTCGTCGGGCTCGGGCTGAGGGGCAAAGACCGGGTGAAGATGTATTCCAAAGGAATGCAGCAGCGGCTCGGCTTGGCTTGCGCCTTGGTAAACGACCCGCCTATCGTTTTTTTGGACGAGCCGGCCTCCGCGCTTGATCCATTGGGCCGGAGAGACGTACGAGAATTGCTCCGGCTGATGAAGGCGCAAGGAAAAACGATTTTTCTCAACTCGCACCTGTTGGAGGACGTGGAGCTGCTTTGCGATCGCGTGGCCTTGCTGAATAACGGTCAAATTCTGCAGGTTGGTTCCGTGGCCGACGTGCTGCACGAGACATCCCGCTGGCACCTTCGTGTCGGCGGGTTTGCGCCGTTTTTGCTGGCCTGGCTTCAGGAAGCCTCGGGCCTGACCGTACGTCTTCTTGAGATAGGAGCGGAAGAAGATTCGGTCTGGCTGGAAGCGGAGCTGGAAGATGACGAACAGGTCGGCTGGTTGAACGCGCTTGTTATCGAACAGGGGATGACGCTCTACGAAGTAAAGAAGGCAAAAACGAAGCTGGACGAATGGTTCGTCAGCTCCGTTGCCGGACGGAGCCACAGGGGGGAACGCGAATGATTACCATCATCGGCTCAACTTGGAAGGAGCTGCTGCGCAAACGCGTCATGCTGCTGACGCTGCTGATGACCGTCATTTTCTTGTTCGCCTTCTGGTTTGTTGCCAAAACCATCGGAGCAAGCTTGCATGACGGCACCTATAATCCGTCGGACGTGCAATATATAATTGCCGTTTACGAACGAAGCGCGATGATCTTGTCGCTCGGCTTTTTTTTCGGTTCGTTCGTCATTGCTTTTTTGTCCATTTTCAGCTCGTTCTCCGTGATTGCAGGGGAAGCCGAGCAGGGCGTACTGCAGGCCTTAATGACTCGGCCATTATCCCGTTTATCCTGGTACATGGGTCGATGGATCGGATTTGTCAGTTGGGGAATCGGTTACGCGGCGCTGCTTTTTATATCGATTCTGCTGGTGGCTTGGGCTCATGCCGGTATTCCCGGGGATATCGTGTCGCTAGCGCGTTCGTTCGCTTTGTTTATTTTCGTTGTGCCATTGCTTGTATCTTTATCGATGCTGGGTTCCTGCCATTTTTCCTCCACCGGGAACGGCGTGCTGATGACGATGCTTTACGGGGCGGGATGGCTCGGAGGCATGATCGAAAAAGTGGCAGGCTCAGTCCAAATTGACCAAAATATAGCCATTAAGCCGCTGCTGACCATCGCAGGAATTATGTCGCTTGTCATGCCGGCCGATTCGCTGCAAAACCGGATGCAAGCGGAGCTGTTTGCCGTGAATGAGCTTCAAGGACTGGTGAATATTAGAAGTCTTTTCGGTTTTTTCGGTGTCGGCCAAGTGCCGTCAAACGCCTTTCTAATGTATAGTGCCGGATATATGCTTGTTATGCTGCTGCTCGGCTTGTGGTCGTTTCGGAGAAAGGACCTATGAATGCTTTTTCGATAAAAAAAGCCCGTCTATACCTCAACGCAATGCGATGGGGAATAGACGGGCTTTTGCGATTAAGCCGAGAAGAACCGCGTTGTTATTGAAACGGTCTACTTCTTCAGCAGAGCCCAGCGATACGCATACTCGAATAGAAACTCGAACGCTTCGAGGTGGCGCTTCGCCTCGAAGGCATTGGCGCCCCAGGCGTAAATGCCGTGCTTGCGCAGCAGAATGCCGGGAATGCGGGGCACGATCGCGCCTTCGACCAATTCGGCGATCCGCGGAATTTCCGCGTAGTTCGGGAGAATCGGGATATCGATATGCGCTTCTTCTTCCCATATGTTAAATGCTTTGATCAGCTCGACGCCGTCCACCGGCACGCTGCCCCGTTCCGCATACAACTCGGAGACGAGATTGTTGAACACGGTGTGCACATGAAAAATCGCGCCGCAGCCCGTCAAACGGTAGATCTCGCAGTGGATCAGCGTTTCCGCGGACGGCTTCAGGCCGGTCGTTTCGATCGGTTGACCCGATTGGTCGACCAGCAAGTAGTCGGAAGGCGTGTTGACCGACTTGTCCTTGCCGCTTGCCGTAATGGCAAACGCAAACTGCTCGGGAGAAAATTCCCCCGTCCGGATCGACAGATTGCCGCTTGTTCCCGGAAACCAGCCGCGTGCGGCCAGCAGAGTTTTAATCTCACGCAGCTCGGCGAACGCCTGCTGCTTCTCTTCCAAACGAATAGCGCTAAAGCTCACGCACTTTCATCTCCTCTAACCGCTTGATCACGTCGTGAAAATCTTCAAAAGGATAGTAATTCAACCCGAGCTCTTGGCACAGCTCGATCAGATGGGAGCGGGCGAATACCGTATCGGCCAGCTTCGCCCCGGCAAAATCGGTTACGCTGTCGCCGATCATGATACGTTCATACGTCTCCCGCGGGTAGGAGCGAATGATTCTCGTTTTGCACATACCGCAGTCGTTGTCACATTCGGCGTCGCACGAATGCGGCCACAGAATGCGGATATGCGTGCCGCTGAAATCGCTCGCGTTGCAATAAATGTTCTCCTTTAGAATCGCAAACGACGACAGAACGGGATAGACGAAAAAGTCGATTCCGCCGCTTGTCACCAAGAAGAGGATGTCCTCTCGCTTACAGTAATCCAGCAGCTCGCGGAACCCGCTGCGAATCGTCACGTTGCCGATCGCGTAATCGACGACTTCCTGCCGGCGGGAGGTCGGAAGAAGCGCAAACATGCGTCCGACGCCTTCACGGATCGTGATTTCCTTGGAGATGACTTGATTAACCAACGTATCCCAGCCCTCGGGCTGAAAATGCTTCATAATCGCCACGATATTGTCGTTGACGGTAATCGTCCCGTCGAAATCGCAAAAAATAACCCGCTGCTTGCTCATTCTTTAATCCCCCAAGCGTCAATTGCGGCTTGCAGCTCAGGATGCCCATCCGCGGCATACTCCCGCAGCGGAACACTCGCCTGGCAGCCGTCAATTGCCTGCCGGAAGGCTTGCCCACCGGCAGCAGCGCCCATAGGATGGCCATGTACTCCGCCTCCCGCATTGACCACTACTTCTCCGCCAAAATCCCGCAGGATGAGCGGTACAAGTCCGGGATGAATGCCGGCCGAAGGAACCGGGAAGCTCGCTGCAAGCGGAACTTGTCCGTTCGCGGACGTTGGTGCTCCGTCCCCGCCGTAAATATAATCGGCGCGTTCGGTTGTCAGCAGCGCTTCCTTGATCGCCATGTTCTCTTCCTTCGGCATAACGACGGAACCGTACGGCGAAGGGAACAGCACCAGATCGGCCCCGGCGAGCCGCATGAGCTTGCCAAGCAGCACGTTCGCAGCGATGCCGTGATACGGTGACGGATACAAGGCCCCGGCGAGTGACGGGTGAGCCATCAGCGGCACGTTGACGTCAGGGTGACGGCTCAGCTCGCTGAGAGCGTCAAAGCCGTAAGCGAGCACATTGAAGAGCAGCGCGTTGGCTCCGGCGTCGATCGCTTTTTTGGCTTGTTCGACGAGCCCGAAGGTCGGTCCGGTCAAATTGGCCGCGTACAGCAGCTTCTGGCCGGTTTCCCGCTCGGCTTCTGCCGCCGCCTGCATGCACAGCTCGACCCGCTTCTCGATCGGAGTCAGCGGATTCTCAAACAAAATCTCGTCGTCCTTGATCAGGTCGACGCCGCCGAGCGCCTGCTGATAAAACTGCTCCCGCAGCGCGGGCAGATCGTGGCCGATCACCGATTTGAAAATGCTCATGAGCAGCGGACGGTCGTGGATGCCAAGCAGCTTGCGCACGCCCTCGATGCCGAAGCGCGGTCCCGGAAAGGCGGATAAGAACGACTCGGAGAATGCCAGGTCGATCAGCTTGATCCGGCCGTCCATTGACAGCTTCCCGAAAACAGTGACAAGCAGGGCAGGGATATCGCGGCTGAAATTAATATCGGGATAAGCGATACGAATATCTGCATATCTTGCGGAAGCGGGCTCGCCTGCCGACGGTTCGTGTACGTCCACGCTGACGACACGGCCGAGATGCTTTTCCATTTCCGCCTTGCGCGCTTCCGGCAGCTCGGTCCAGCTTCCGACGGTCAGACCGACGGCGATGCCGGTCGCTTTTTTATGAAAATCGGCTTTCTCGTCATAACAACGGTAGGTGGCTACGCAATACGCTGAGGATATAGCAAGACTCACAAACGGACACCTTCTTTACTTGGTATGGGAAGCGATGGAAGCGCTGATCGCCGCGCCCATTTCGGCCGAACGTTCCGTGGCGCGGCGTATCGCTTTGGAAACCGTATCGGTGAAGCCGCAGTGGTCCATCGTCTCGATGGCCGCATGCGTAGCGCCGTTCGGAGACGTCACCTTGCGGCGCAGCTCGGCCGGCTCTTCTCCGCTCAGCTCGACCATGCGGGCCGCACCCATCACCGTTTGCACGGTCAGACGCTTGGCCTCCTCATGCGTTAGCCCTCCGCTCATCCCGCCTTCGATCATGGCTTCCATCATATAATAAATATAGGCCGGGCCGCAGCCGGATAGCCCTACAATCGTTTCCATCAGCGATTCTTCGACGATCGATACGATGCCGACGGAGCGGAACATCTCTTCGCCCAGCTGCCGCTGCGCGTCCGAGACGCCCCGGGAAAAGCTGAGCCCGGTTGCGCCAAGCCCGATGGTGCTGGATGTGTTGGGCATCGTGCGGACAATGGCCCAGCCGGTGCCGCCGAGAATCGCTTCCATCATGTCGATGGAAAGTCCGGCAATTACCGATACGAGCAGTTGCTCTTTGCGGAGCATCGGCTTCAAATCGAGCAAGCCCTGAGCGGCGTCGCTCGGCTTAAAGGCCAAGACGATGATATCGGCTGAAGCGATAGCATCGTTTCGCTCGGCAGCTCCCGCGGCGTATCGAATGCCGTACTGCTTCTTCAGTTCTTGCAGACGGGCTTCATTCGACCGGTTGACGGCTACAAGCTGTTCCGGCTGCATGCCCGCCTCGGAGATGAGTCCCCGGATGATCGCTTCCGCCATGGAGCCGGCGCCGACGAACGTGATGTTTTTGGATAAAATCTGTGACATATTGGCTGCTCCTTTCGAACTTTGCAAGTGTATACGATCTTCTGGGTTAACCGCGAATTTGCCCGTCTCCGACAATGCAGTATTTGCTCGACGTCAGCGCCGGCAAGCCCATAGGACCGCGAGCGTGCAGCTTTTGCGTGCTGATGCCGATTTCGGCGCCGAAGCCGAATTCGAAGCCGTCCGTGAAACGGGTGGAGGCGTTATGATACACCGCTGCGGCATCGACTTCCTGCAGGAAACGCACAGCGTTCGCCTCGTCTTCCGTCACGATGCATTCCGAGTGCATCGTCCCGTGGCGGCGTATATGCTCTAGCGCCTCATCCAGTCCGTTTACGACACGAACGTTCAAAATATAGTCATTATACTCGGTATCCCAGTCGGCTTCCGAGGCCGCTTTCACCGTCGGCACAAGCCGCTGCGCTTCCTCATCTCCCCGCAGCTCGACCATTTGCTGCACGAATTGCTCGGCGATGCTCGCCAGATGTCGTTCCGCGAAATCACGATGCACCAGCAGCGTTTCCATCGAGTTGCATACGGAAGGCCGCTGTACTTTCGCGTTGATGGCGATCTTCAGTGCCATATCCGGCTGCGCGCTGGCGTCGATATAAGTATGGCAAATACCGGCCCCAGTCTCAATCACCGGTACGGTTGCGTTTTTGACGACGTTCTGAATCAATGAAGCGCCGCCGCGCGGAATAAGCACGTCGAGCAGGCCGTTCAGCTTGAGCATTTCGTCCACCGATGCACGGCTCGGGTCCATGACGAGCTGCAGCGCGTCTGCCGGAACGTCGGTCGATTTCAGCGCCTCGTGGAGCACTTCGACGATCCGTTTATTGGACTGGAGCGCCGAGGAGCCGCCGCGCAAGACGACGGCATTGCCGGTTTTCAGGCAGAGTCCGGCCGCATCCACCGTTACGTTCGGGCGCGCTTCGTAGATGATGCCGATGACGCCGAGCGGCACGCGGACCTTGCGGATTTGCAGGCCGTTCGGGCGGTCGAACGCCTCCAGCGTATCGCCGATCGGATCGGGCAACGCGACGACCTGCCGCAATCCGTCGGCCATCGCTTCGATCCGCTGGCGGTTCAGGGCCAGCCGATCGAGCAGTGAGGTGCTGATGCCGCTCTCGCGTCCGCGCTGTAGATCCTCGGCGTTGGCCGCGATGATCGATTCGGCCTCCGCTACGAGGGCGTCCGCCATGCGCAGCAGCGCATCGTTCTTTTGCCCGGTGCTGAGCAAACCGAGCTTCGGCGCGGCTTGCTTGGCCAGCTTCGCTTTTTGCACCACTTCGCTCAGGTTTAGAGCTTGATCCGTTGTCATGTTCAACTTCCTCCTTCGGAGCATCGTTTTAAGTCATACTTGCCTAGGTTTCAGCTGTATCTTTTGCTTTTGCCGTGGATGCGAGGGTAATCCATTCGTCGCGATGGATGACTTCGATGCGCGATACCTCGATCCGCTTCTGTACTTCCTCCGTACTAAGACCGGCAACGGCCTGTAGCTGCCAGGAGGCATAATTGACGACGCCGCGTCCGATCGTTTCCCCATCCGGGCCGAGCACTTCGATGACATCGCCGGGATGGAACTCCCCGGTCACTTCCTTAACTCCCGCGGGCAGCAAGCTTTTGCCGCCTGCGATGAGAGCCAACTCCGCGCCTTCGTCCACATAGACCGAGCCCTGCGGCTGGGAGTGGAAACCGAGCCACTGCTTCTTCATCGGCAAATTATGCTCCGCCGTATCGAAATAAGTGCCTTTCCCGGTTCCTTCCACGGCCAGCATCAGATCGCCGGGCTCCGCAACGCGCCCGACGAACACCGGCACGCCGCCGCGCATGGCGATTCGTGCGGCCTCGATTTTGGAGCGCATCCCGCCGGTGCCAACACTGGAACCGGAACCGCCGGCAATCCGGTAAATGCTTTCGTCGATTTCCAGTACGCGGTCGATCCGTTTGGCGTCGGCGTTTTTGCGCGGGTCTTCGGTGTATAATCCGTCCGTATCGGTGAGAATGACCAGCCTTTGCGCCCGGACCAGATTGGCTACGAGGGCGGAAAGCGTATCATTGTCCCCGAATTTCAGCTCGTCGACCGAAACCGTATCGTTTTCGTTAATGATCGGCAGCATTCCGCGGCGCAGCAGCTCTTCAATCGTCATCTGCGCGTTGTGGATTCGCTTGCGGTTGGAGAAGTCGGAGCGGGTCAGCAAAATTTGCCCTACGCCTACGCCATGCCCCGAAAATGCGGCTTGATATGCTTGCATCAGCAGCGCCTGCCCGACGGAAGCGGAGGCCTGCTTCTCGTGCAGCAGCTTGGGACGCGACGCGTAGCCCAGCTCCCGAAAGCCGGCTGCCACGGCACCCGAGGTCACGAGGAGCACAGGAAAGCCTTGGGCGCGAAGCGCCGCCAGCTCATCTGCAAAAAATGCGATTTTTGCCCGGTTCAATCCGCCTTCGTCGGACGTTAGCGAGCTGCTGCCGATTTTCACTACGATCGTTTGCTGCATAGGAATCACTCTTTCCATGACTGATCTGGCTGTCGCCCGGGGCAGGGGCGGAAAACACAAAAAGGCCCCGTCCTTTAAGGACGAAAGCCTCTACTTCCGCGGTACCACCTTACTTGATGAATTGACGATCAATCCATCCTGCTTCAGACCCTTGTAACGGCAGGGAAAGCCGTCCAGCTCGTCGCTGGCCGTTCAGGGGCGGGTTCGGCAAGGCTCCACGGTAAATTCTCGCAGCCGGTGGAATTTACTCTCTGATCGTGCAGGGGCTTTCCTACTATTCCCATCAATACGTTTTGCTTTTCATTAGCATAGCATGAGGGGGGAGGTTTGTAAAGGCGATCAGCCGAACAGGCGAAGCGCGTCGATTCGGTCAACCGCTTCGCGGAGCCGCTCTTCGGTGCTGAGCAAGCCGAGGCGCACATAGCCTTCGCCGTGATCGCCGAAGCCGACTCCCGGAGCGACGACAATCTTGGCCTGCTCAAGCAGCATGTCGGAGAACGACTCCGATGTATAGCCCTTCGGCACGGGCAGCCAAGTGAAGAAAGAGCCTTGCGAACGCGACGCTTGCCAGCCGATCCGGTCCAAAGCGCCGAACAGGGCGTCTCTGCGGCTCTGGTATATCTGCACGAGCTCGCGAACGCTATCCTGCGGGCCGGTCAACGCGACGGCCGCCGCCTCTTGGATGCCTCCGAACAAGCTGCAGTAGTAATGATCCTGAATCAAGTTGATCATCCGCACGATTTCGGGGTTTCCGAGGCAGAAGCCGACCCGCCAGCCGGCCATGTTGTACGTTTTGGACAGCGTGTAAAATTCGACGCCGACTTCCTTGGCGCCCGGCAGCTGCAGGAAGCTGACTGGCTTCTGTCCGTCGAAGCCGATGGCGCCGTAAGCAAAGTCGCTGGCGACAACGATGCCGTGCTTCGCCGCAAAAGCAATTGTCTCTTCATAGAAGGAAGCCGGAGCTGAAACCGCCGTCGGATTGTTCGGGTAGTTGATGAACATCAGCTTCGCGAGATTTACGTCATCGGCGGAAAGCGCGCTGTAATCCGGCAGGAATCCGTTCGATTCCAGAAGCGGCATAAAGGCCATCCGGGCGCCGGCCAGGGCGACACCGGACCAGTAATCCGGGTATCCCGGGTCCGGCACTAAACAGACGTCGCCGGGATTGAGCAGGCATTGGGCAATTTCTACAAGGCCGGTTTTGCCGCCGAACAAAACCGCCACTTCCGTTTCCGGGTCAAGCTCGACGCCATAATCTTCCCGGTATCGTTGGGCGACAGCCTCTTTTAAGAACAAGTAGCCGTTGAACGGAGGGTAGCGGTGGTACTGCGGATTTTCCGCCGCTTGTTGCAGCGCCTTGACGATGTGCGGCGGGGTCGGGCGATCCGGATTCCCTTGTCCCAGATTGATGACGTCGTGTCCTGCAGCAATCTGGACATTGGCCTTGCGCACAAGTGTGGCGAAAAATTGGGTGGGCAGTTCTTGCAGCCGCTGTGCCGGAATCATGGGAAAAGCGCTGACGGCTGCTTTTGTCGGGTTATTGGTGTTCATCTATGTCACTCCATTTAGTTTGGTTTCAAATGTGTTGCCTTACGATTAATTCCTTCTGTTCTCATCGGAATATAGTAAATACCCTGAGCGGATAGGAATAATGTAACATGAAAAACGGTGTGTGTATACGGGTCTATTTCATCGAATCATCCATTTAACTGTCGAGTGGAATTTTTTATTTGCGTATGATGTGCAAAAGCAAGAAGATGTGTTATATTCACTGTGTGAAGTTTCAACAAGTGATATATGATTTCATGGAATGAAATTATATTGGCAACGGAGGGAACGTCCATGGCGATAAGCTTTCACGACGAATACAATAAATATACCTATACCGGCAGGCTCGCCGATTCCGGCTGGATGGAGCTGATTCGGAAGAAGGCGCGCCCCCAAGGGAAAACGGCGGCGGACATCGGCTGCGGCGGGGGCATTTACTCTGTTGCTTTGGTAGAGCTGGGCGTTTCGTCGGTCGTCGGCATCGATTTCTCCGAAGCGATGCTTCAAGGAGCCGCAGAGCATTGCACGGAGTACGGGCAGATCCTCTTGGCGCAAGGGACGGCGGATCGGACGGGATTGCCCGATGACTCGGTCGAGCTCGTGCTGGAGCGCGCGCTGATCCACCATGTTACCGCAGAAGCACTGCTGGATGTATTCCGCGAGGCGCAGCGGATCCTGAAGCCCGGAGGGCTGCTGATCGTGCAAGATCGCACGCCTGAGGACTGCCTGCTTCCCGGAAGCAGGGAGCATTTGCGCGGCTACTGGTTCGAGAAGTACCCGCGTCTACGCCAGCTGGAAGCAGGCCGCCGTCACGATGCAGCAGCCATACGCAAAGTATTGGAAGCATCCGGGTTCTCAGTCGTGGAAGAAACGCAGCTATGGGAGGTGCGCAAAAGCTACGCTAGCTATAGCGACTATCGGGAGGAGCTATTGAGCCGGAAGGGACGTTCCATTTTGCATGAATTATCGAATGCGGAGCTTCAGGATTTGGCGGATGCCGTCGCAGCGGACTCGGGCTTGGAATCGAATGAGCCAGTCGAGGAACGGGACCGCTGGACAATATTCTTTGCGCAAGCGCGTTGAAGTTCCGCTTACGTTGCTCTATGATAATAGGAAGAAACGGCGTAGCGTCCCAAAACGGGCCGCTGCGTCCGGAATTTCGAGACGGGTAAGGGGGAAGGTTAGATGGCTGGGCAACGATGGAATTTGGCTCTGCTGCAGATGGACATCGCAATAGGAGAACCCGAACGCAACTTCGCAAAGCTGGAGAGCCTTCTGCATGAGGCGGTCGCTCATGATTCGAAGCCGGATGTGATCGTCTTTCCGGAGATGTGGAACACCGGCTACGCGTTGGATCGGATTCAGGAGCTCGCGGACCGTTACGGAGAGCGGACCGAAGCGCTGCTGTCGGCGTTTAGCCGAAAGCACGGCGTAAACATCGTCGGCGGTTCGATCGCGGAGAAGCGGGACGACGGCGTTTACAATACGATATTCGCATATGACCGGCAAGGAAACCGTGCAGGAGACTACTCGAAAATTCATTTGTTCCGGCTGATGGATGAGGAGAAGTTTCTGCAAAGCGGAGACCGGGCGGGCGAACTGCAATTGGACGGCATTCCGGCCGGCATGATGATCTGCTATGACATCCGCTTCCCGGAGCTTGCGCGAAAGCTGGCGCTTGGCGGCGCGCAAATTTTATTCGTTCCGGCCGAATGGCCGAATCCGCGGCTGCATCACTGGCGCACGCTGCTGATGGCTAGGGCGATCGAAAACCAGATGTTCGTCGTCTCCTGCAACCGCGTAGGCGTGAGCGGGACGACGGAGTTTTTCGGTCATTCGATGGTCATCGATCCGTGGGGCGAGGTGCTGGCCGAAGGGGGGGAAGCCGAAACGATCGTTCGCGCTGCCGTCGACCTTAGCGAGGTGCCTGCCGTACGCAGCAAAATTCCGGTATTTGAAGACAGACGTCCTTCTTTATATTAAAAAGGTATGAAAAACCGGCTCGGATCATTCGAGGCCGGTCAGAGTGTTGAGAAAGTAAGCTTTTACAAAAATAGAGAAGCAAACGGAGGTGGGGTATCCACTGGAGAAGCGATAGCGGC
>NZ_BSDJ01000020.1 GCF_027925525.1 Paenibacillus tyrphae
GGACGCGGCAGCAGGAGCGGCACGCGGGCGGCGTGGCGGCGCGGATGCGGCAGCAGGAGCGGCACGCGGGCGGCGCGGCGGCGCGGATGCGAGCGCTGGCGCAGAGCGCGGGCGGCGCAGCGGTGCGGACGCGGCAGCGAGTGCAGAGCGCGGGCGGCGCAGCGGTGCGGATGCGCCAGCGGGTGCGGCACGCGGGCGGCGTGGCGGCGCGGATGCGGCAGCAAGCGCTGCGCGGGGGCGCAGAGGCGGCGCGGACGCGGGCGCAGCGCGAGGACGCCGGGGCGGCGGAGGCGGCAGGCAGCGGAAGCGCTGAAACGCTTTCAAAGAGCATCTTTACCTCGTCTGAGAAACCATGTAAAATAAAGGATAGCACTCGGCAAGGACTGCACTTCCCAAATAAAGGAGGGTTTCTATGTACGAACTGAAAGACAAGGAACTCATTTTTGTATTCACGGGTCCAAATGGAGCCGGTCGCCGAACCGTCGCTCAGATGTCCGGCAGCACGCTCGGCATGAAACAGGTAATTTCGTACACGACCCGCCCTCCCCGCTCTTCGGAGGTCGACGGGCAAGATTATCATTTCGTCACTCGGAAGCAATTTGAGGAAGCCGAAGCAAACCGGGAGTTCATCGAAGTGATCGAATTGGACGGGAACCGGTACGGGGTCAAAGAATCCGACGTAGCCGACATGGTCCAAAAGTACGGGGCCGTCTACTTGATCTTGAACCGTCAAGGCGCGGAAACCCTGAAGTCCCTGTACGGCGACCGAGTCGTGCGAATCTTTATCTACGCCGATCGGGAAACGGTCAAGCGCCGAGAGAAGGAGCGCGGGGATTCCCCTGAGCTGATCGACCGCTATATGTCGCATTACGAGGAAGAAATGGCGTATAAAGACTCCTGTGAGCACACGTTCGAAAATTTGGATCTGGCACACACCGTCTTCGATCTGACCAAAGCGTTGGACGGCAACTACCTGCATCGCAATCTGCTTGACCTGGATTAAGAGTTACACCCAAGCTAATGCTGACAAGCGACCGGCCTGCTCTTTCGAGAGCGTCGGTCCTTTTTATTCAAGCGGGGAGAGAAGCCGAACGATGAACAAACCAGAAACGACAGAATATGGTGCGCATTATCAAGAATATATTGCACAGGTTCCCGATGGGGATATTCAGGAACTGCTCCGCATCCAACTGAAAGCAACGACCGGGCTGCTCCACTCGCTAACCGAGGAACAAGCTCTCTTCCGTTATGCCGAAGGCAAGTGGAGTCTGAAAGAAGTGCTCGGCCACGTCACCGATACCGAGCGGGTATTAAGCTACCGCTTGCTGTGCATCGCGCGGGGCGATCAGACCCCGTTCCCTTCCATGGACGAGCATCTCTACGTTTCCGGTGCAACATTCGATGACCGTCCGCTTACTTCTCTATTGGAAGAATTCACGGTAGTCCGGCAGGCGACGCTGACCCTTCTTGCGGGCTTGCGGCCGGAAGCCTGGCTGCGCCAAGGAACGGCGGCCGGCTGTAATACATCCGTACGAGCATTGGCTTATATTATTGCGGGTCACGAGCTTCATCACGTTCGAGTCATCCAAGAACGTTACCTCGCGGCACAGCCATAAATTCCGCCCCGTACGGAAATATCAAAAATCCCAACAACCAGGCAGACAGGAGGTATGACCATGCCTATTCTCTCGATCGAACCGACGCCCAGCCCGAATACCATGAAAATCAATTTGGATACTTCCTTGCCCAAAGACGTTCGCGAAACGTTCAACCGCGAGCAAGCCGGCCAACTGGCAGATCCTCAACTTCGGCAGCTACTCGCCATTGATGGCGTCAAAAGCTTGTACCGCGCAGCGGATTTTATCGCCCTGGACCGGACAGCCAAGGGCGACTGGCAGCACATTCTCGCCGAAGTCCGGGACATCCTGGGCGTTGCTCCGTCCGGCGCAGCACAAAACCAGACAGATGCAGCTGCCCAAAAGCCCGCTTCCCCGGACAGTCCGGCGGAAACAACTGATGCGACATTCGGCGAAGTCAAAGTGCTTTTGCAGCATTTTCGCGGTATTCCGTTGCAAGTCCGGGTAACGAATGGAGCGGAGGAACGGCGGGCCGCTCTGCCCCAACGGTTTAGCGACGCCGCCATCCGTGGGGCGGCCGCCGCGCCGAACCTGATCAAAGAGCGTTCCTTGGACGATTGGGATACGCGTTACGGCGAGCTTCAGGATGTCTTGGACGAAGTTGTTCAGGAGCTGGACGCCGCCTACAGCGACGAGCAGCTCGAACGGCTGATTGCCCAAGCTGAGCAGGGCCCGGCTGAAGGCGACGTGAAGGAGCTGGCGGCTTCCGGCCGTACGACGCTGAGCTATGAAGAAACCGAGCGAAAGCTGCAGGACCCTGATTGGAAGCAGCGATACGCGGCACTGGAGCAGATCAAGCCATCCGACGAGACGCTGCCGTTGCTGCTCAAAGGTCTGGAGGACGAACGTTCAACGGTTCGGCGCTTGGCCACCGTCTATCTGGGAGATTTGAAAGAGCCGCATGTGCTTCCTTACCTGTATCGTGCTTTGCGGGACTCTTCCTCATCCGTCCGCCGGACCGCAGGGGATACGCTGTCGGATATCGGGGACCCTGCAGCACAGGATGCGATGATAGGAGCTTTGGAGGATTCGAACAAGCTGGTGCGCTGGCGGGCAGCCCGCTTCCTCTATGAAGTGGGCGACGAAGGAGCGATACAAGCTCTGCGAGCGGCTCAGGACGACCCGGAATTTGAAGTGCGGATGCAGGTGCGCATGGCACTGGAGCGTATCGAGGGCGGCCAGGCGGCCGTCGGATCGGTCTGGCAGCAGATGGCCCGACGCAATGAGAATGCATGAACGACAAAAGGCCAAGCCAACGGATAACCGCCGGAGGCTTGGCTTTTTTCCACCTAAGATCGATCAAACCTTACGATCGCATCCATCGCTTGTAATACGTGTCAAGCTCAATCGATTGGCCTTGACGGAGCCTCGACTCCTCCGCCGCGAACGCCATGAGGTGGCTCCTGACGGATGCGGAGGCCGACGTCAGGCTTTCTCCCCCGCCGTAATGGCGCACTTCGTGAAGGAAGCTGCGCATAATTCCGCTATCGCCGCCGCCATGACCGCTCGTTTGTTCCGGAATGGCGATCACTATTTCCTCATGCGTCACGAAATCCAGCAGCGTGATCCGTCCTTCGCTTCCGCGGAGTTCTCCTCTCGTCCCCATGATCTGCACGATCCGCTCCTGATGCCGCGTGAAGCCGCTCATGCTGAATATCGCGGTGGCTCCACCCTCGAATTCCATATTGACCACCTGATGATCGACGACATCGTTGTCGCATTTGTACACGCATCGGCCGTAGTTCGTTTCCTTCAGCCCTCGCACAATATTTTCCCTCGTCAGCTCCTCCGTGAAATGCCTGGCCCAGCTTTTGCCTTCACCCAAATAAAATCTCGGCGCCGAGTAAGGACAAGTCGGCTCTGCCGGACAGCCGTCGATACAATAATCGGTTGCCCCTTCAGGAGCATTGGCGGCATGAAAGTGCATAAGCGAGCCGAACGAGCTTACGCGCACGCAAGGCTTGTCGACGAGCCAAGACAAAATATCCATGTCGTGGCACGACTTGGCCAAAATCATCGGGCTGGACGCCTCGCGATTGCGCCAATTGCCGCGCACGAAACTGTGGGCCATATGCCAATAGCCGACATTTTCGTTCAACTGGACGGATACCACCTCGCCAATGCGTCCTTCGCGGATCAGACGTTTCATCGCCGACCAGAACGGCGTATACCTCAGCACATGGCAGATGGTCAGCAGCCGATCGTTCTCCCGCGCCGCCTGCTCCATTTCGACGCATTCCTTGGGACTCGGCGACATCGGTTTTTCCAAAAGCACGTGGTATTTGGCCGCCAAAGCCTGCAGCGTCGGTTCGTAATGCATCCGATCTTGCGTACAGATGATCGCGATATCCGCCAGCCGCGGCTCCTCCAGCAGTTGTTCCCATGAAGCGTAGCATCGCTCAGGGGGAAGTCCGTGCGCTTGCGCAAACTTTTCTCTTCGCAGCGGATTCGATTCGGCCACCGCCACGAACTTCAACTCGTGCGGATAATCCAGCGCGTAGGGCGCGTAGCTGTGCGCCCCTCTCGCGCCGGCGCCGATCAATATCGCAGTAAGTGGTTTCATATATAAGCCTCCAATGGATGGCATGCCTTCAATAAAACAGCTTTTTCATGGCGGACAGGTTACTGCCGCTTGACCAGCTTCACAGCCCGAAGCTTCACCGGATCGGCCTGCCATATTTCCGTGAATCCGGATTTGGGACGGATCAGCGCAGAGCGAAGCGAGAGCATGCACGTGCCCGACCGGTCGAAAACGATCGTTCCGAGACGCGAATGGACTTCGCTGTACGGGTGCTGGCAGGCCGTGGAATTTTTGATCACCTGATCCGGCTTCGGCTGCGCCGCAAACCGCTGACTCCCGGCAGCCGCTTCGATGCCTTCCCGAAACGCCTCGTCCCATGAAGCGCCTTCCTTCTGGAAACAAACAAGCTCAAGATCGAAGGTGCCTGGAGCGACGATTTGAAAGCTCCACTCTACCGTTTTCGTATCCGCATCGATACTGCCGCTTGCCCATTCCAGCTTCACATGGCCAGACGGCTGCTGGCTCAAACGCGTATCGACGGAAAGCTCCCCTTCGATGTCCACGGCGATGACCGTCATGCAATCATTGGCCGGCTCGTCGGGCAATCTGATCGCTAACGTGTGGTGATCCAGTTCGGCATCATAGCTTTGTGCGATCTCAAGCGGTGTTCGGCTTGCATCGCTTAGTACATAAGCTTGTTTGACTTTGTTTTTGAGCCCATACAAGCATAGTTCGCTCTGCCAGTCGTCGCTTGTCAGATGCAGGTAGACGCGGCCGGGCTTCACAGTAACGGAGCCCCATTCCATCTCGTACGGAAAAGGACTGGCCCCCGCGCCGTACACCGCTTCCCCATGAACGCTCAGCCAAGCGCCCACCTCGCGCAGCCTTTCGGCGGACAAATCCGGGATCAATCCTCCGGCGTCCGGCCCGACGTTGAGCAGGAGGTTGCCGCCCTTGCTCACAATATGAACCAGCTTCCGGATGATGGCTTCCGGCTGTTTCCAGACCTGGTCCTTCGTGCTGAAGCCCCACGATTGGTTCAACGTCATCGGCGTTTCCCATGCGCGGGAGTCTTCACCATACATCGGAATTTCATTGTCGCCCTTCGACTGGTAATCCCCCATGCCCGGGTAATGACTGACCCGGCTGTTGATCAGGCAGTCCGGCTGAAGGCTCTGCACAAGCTCCACGAGCTCCTCGCTATCCTCTTTTGACAGCCCGCCCGCCGTATCGAACCATAGCAGCCCGACTGGTCCGTATTGAGTAAGCAGCTCCCGGATTTGAGGCTTCACCAGCCCGTTCCAATACGTCGGAAAATGCTTCGAGTCCGTATCATAGTCCCATACGTTGTTATATTTGTTGTGTACAGCGTGTGGATGATGCCAATCAATGACGTGGGAATAATAGAAGCACAGCACAATGCCCTGCTCATGGCATTCCTCAGCCAGCTCCCGCATCGGATCGCGTCCGAACGGTGTAGCGTCTGCAATGTTGAACGGCTCCGCCTGCGAACGGAACATGGCGAACCCGTCATGATGCTTCGCCGTGATGACGATATATTTCATGCCTGCCGCTTTGGCCAGCCCTACCCATGTCTTGGCATTGAAACGAACAGGATTGAACGTCTCTGCGAGTCGCTCGTAATCGCGAACCGGAATGTTCAATTCGTACATAACCCACTCGCCCCGGCCCAAAGCCGCATACAAGCCCCAGTGGATAAACATGCCGAATTTGGCATCCTTCCACCATTTGATTTTGTCCTCACCGCTTGTCACCGTCATCGCGCATCTACCTCTCGCTTCTACCAATATAGATTCCAGTCTTTCAACACCCGCACAAGCCCTTCAAAATAGTAATAATCGCCCCAGATGCAGCATTCGTCGATCCCGTTGCCCAGAGGCTTGCCGTAGACCGCATGAAGCAGGATGCCGTTCGAATGCGGGACCCCGGCCGTCGTATACCGCCGCGCCAGCGAGTCCAGCATCCCCAGAGCGGCATTCTCGTAGGCCCGCTTATATTCGTTAGACAGTGGCAGATGCTTGGCCAATTCGAGCAAACCGCATGCGGCGATGGCCGCAGCCGAGCTGTCCCGCTCCTCCGGCCCGTCCGTAAAGATCAGATCCCAATAACACACCGAATCGTCGGGCAGCCGGTTTAAAAAGTAGTTGGCCGTCTTTTGCGCGATAGCGAGATACGAATCATCCCGCGTATAGTTGTAGCTAAGCGGAAACCCGTAAATGGCCCATGCCTGCCCGCGCGACCAGCACGAATCGTCGGAGAAGCCTTGCGACGTCTTGCCGTATCTCGGCTGTCCCGTATCTACGTCCATGTAGAACGTATGATAGCTTGAAGCGTCTTCGCGGATGATATGTGCCGCCGCTTGTGTGGCATGATTGATGGCGATCCGGCGGTATTCCGGATTGCTCGTCGTCTCCGTTGCCCAGTACAGCAAGGGCAAATTCATAAGGCAATCGATAATCATTCGACCGCGCTGGTTCGGCTGGTTTAAATTGCCCCATGCCTGAATGATGCCCGCCTTCTCAAAATAACGCCCGATCAGTAAATCGGCGGCTTGAAGCGCCGTGTCCTTGGCCTGCTCGTTTCCCGTCAATTTATAGGCCGCTACACAGGACAGCGAGTATAAGAAGCCGAGGTCGTGCGTCTCCGTTGCGATTCTTCGCTCGATCCGTTCCCGGTAGCTGTCGAGCTGAGCTTCCGCCGCTTGGCGGTAACGGTCGTGACCGGTTATCTCGTAGGCAAGCCACAGCATTCCCGTCCAAAAGGAGGACGTCCACTCGGTATTGCCGATCGGCTTGTACACGTTCCCCTCGCTTGCAGGAGACGGAAATTGCAGCGCGAACGTCCCCAGATTGCGGTCGATTTGCGCCAGCACGTATTGTACGGCTCGCTCCCAATCGTCCCGCCGCGCCGCAGGCGGTTCCGCGTAACGATGCCGGGCTTTCAGCCCTTCGTCGACGACTTGTTTCATGGCAGCCTCCTCATTCTTCTTGCGTTTCCGTTTCCAACTTAAAACCGTCTCAAACGGTCCACAGCATCGCATCGCCCTGCTCTCCGTCCCTCACTTCGAGCAATAGACCCTCGCTGTCCGACGGATCGCCAATCAACCGGAGCGAGAGCGGGACATCGCCTTTCCGGCAAGCCCGGAAGACGGTAACAAACGCCGCGCGGGTGCACGACGTCACCCTGCGAATGCAGGCGCTGCGGACTTGGACGGGGGGCATGAACGGCGACTCGGCCAAATAGACGCTGGCGCCCCGCGGCGCGGCCAAGCCGTAAACCTGCAGCCGCTCGTCTTCCCCGCCTTCTCCGTTCCAGCTCCATTCGAGCATCCAATCGTCCGGCAGACCTTCCAGATGCCTCACCTTCCGCAAATGCGGGTACCCGTCTGTGTCCGACAGCGACTCCGCCGTAACAGAAGTGTACCGAACGGGCGGCGCTTCGACCGGATTCCCCTGCGTATGCATCACCCAGTCCACGGTCGAAGGCTCGTCGGCCGTTACCCGGAATACGTCTACCAGCAGCCCGCCAGCCAGTGTCAGCCGCCGGTCCAGCCGGACGCCTTCGTAAGCGTTCAGCGCTTCGGCCTCGACCCGGATGATGCCGGCCTCGCTCACCGCCTTGCGCAGCCGGCCGCAGGCCTCCTGCTGGGAGCGGCCGTTGACCGCCACCGTGTTGTGCGCCACAGTATGCACGTACCAAGCCTTGTGCAGTTCGTGTCCGTACGGAACCATGCCTGCGTCGGCCAACCAACTGCGGCCCCTTGCGTAATACAGCAGATTCAGCTTGTCATAATGTCCGTGCCAATCGCCATGCTCTCCGTAATCGACGAGAAGCGCCTGTGCCTCCTCGCCTGCGCCGCACGTCACGCTGACCATCCCGGGCTTGCTCAATACCGTAATCGCAGCGGCCTCGCTTGCTGCATCTATCTCCCCGTCACACCCTCTCACCGGCTGCCTCGCCTCCGCCAACGGCTCCACTGGCGCTCCGAACAACACGCCGTACAAGGAACCCCGGTCGCTGCTCCGCACGATCTCTTCTCCGATGCCGTAAAACGCATACGCCCATTCATACAAATGCGCGTATGAACGAATATCGACGACCTTGGAGTCGTGAAGGGCGGGAAACGTGCCGTCCGGCAGCATCGCCTTCAGCGGAATATCAAACATCGCACGCAGCCTCGGATGCTCGTACAGCTTCTCGCCGAACCCCATGGCGGCCCAAGCGATCACCGCCTGCGCTTCAAGCGTGTAGAAATGGTAGCTCCATGCGCCTTCGAACCAGAACCCGTCTTCGCCGACGCCGCTTTCCATCTGGAAATGGAATCCGTTCGCTTCGTCATCCAGCGCCCGCTTCAGCAGACCCACGTCGCCGAGCGCTTCGGCAATCGCCGCCAGCGCCGCATTGTGATACGTCTGCCAGTTGGAGCGGTCCCGCGGATTCCGGTCGATGACCCGGACAACCGGACGGAACAAGCGTTCTTCCATTTCGTCCAGCTCCCCCGCGCTCAGCATGGAAGCATGGCGCAAGATCGTACACGCTTGAGCTAGCGGATAAATCCAGCTGGCTTCGGACAGCGTCTGGTTTTGGACTTTCGCCCCGTATTTGCCGGCCTCCCCGCCTACCTTGCCGAAAATATCGTGGAGCGGGAAGCGGTCGTAATGCCGGGCGTAGAACAGCAGCACGCTTTTGGCCCACTGCGCGTACACAGCCTCACCCGACGCCGCATACACCACAGCGGCCAGCCGGGCGTCCTGCGCAAAGCGGTTATGCTCCTCGGCCACGGCCGCTTCATCCCATGGGGACCCGCTCCAGATGCTGTGGCAGCACGGGCATTCGTGATGATGCCGGTCCACCCGCACAAGCGCGGCGCCGTCATCGGGGCAGATGTAGCGGTGGCTCCAGCCCCCGCCGAGCAGCGGAATATCCGGAGGCCGGTTCACCTGGTCGCATAACCGCGCCTTCCACTGCTCCACACCCCGCTTCACCCAATCGCAATCCCGCATTCGGGTTCGGAGGCGCTGCGTCCATGCCGGCATGCCAATTCCATCCATCGGTTTTCCCTCCTCGAACGCGCTTTTAAAGCGGCAAGCCGGGGATCGGAGAGCATCCGTCCCCGGCTTGCCTTATACCCATGCCGCAGCGGACGACGGGCTTGCTTATTTCTTCTTGCTTTCGTTGTATTGGTCCATGTACTCTTTCATGATCTGCGCGCCCAAGCCTTTGCTCCAAGCCTCAATTTCCGCCTGCACGGCTTCCCAATTGCCGGTGCCCATCACATAGTTGACCGCGGCAGCCGACAGCTTCTTCTGATGATCCGGATTTTTGCTGGCCGTTTCGGAAACGAAGGCGATGAACGGGTTCGGCACGCCGACCTGATCGAAGCCGTCCAGGACTTCTTTTTGCGCCTTCTTGATCTCGGGAACCTGGGAATCCGCATAAATGTATTTGTCGTAAGCATTCTGCAGCACAAGCAGCATCGGCTTTTCTTTGTCATACAGCTTCTTCTGTTCCTCGTTGCGTTCTACGGCGCCGGACTCTTTGTCGTACTTGGTGTAGTGCACGCCCGGTATGCCCGCCTTCGCCAGCTCCGTTCCTTCATCGGAAGCGGTCCAATTGAGAAACTCGACGATTTTTTTCACTTTATCCTTCGCCACGCTCGTCGGAACGACCCAGATGCCGTAATAGCCTTCGATCATCTGCACGCCCTTCTTGCCGCCCGGTCCCTCCAGATATGGCACCCCGACCAGCTCCGCTTTCGGGTCGGTCTTTCGCATCACCGCCAGATTGTTCTCGTTCATCATGCTGACGTTGTCGACCATCATGCCGGCGACGCCGGACTTGAACTTGTCCTTCACCTGCCCGGTCTTGAGCACCGGGGCGTCCTTATCGATCAGCCCGGAGGTGTACGCCATACGAAGCCAATCGAGATAAGCCTTGTATTCCGGCGTTTGGAAATAAGCCACCGGCTTGTCGCCTTCGATTTTGTACGAGTACGGAAGTCCGAAGGCAAAAGCGATCGGGTTAACCGATCCGAACCACGGCGTCGTGAACGGACCTGCGATCATCGGGACCGTTTTGCCGCCCCCGGCCGGGTCTTTCTCTTTGAATACCTTGAGCACGTTGGTCAGCTCGTCTACCGTTTTGGGCACGGGCAAATTGTATTTGTCCAGCCAATCCTTGCGGAGGAAGAAGTTTGCATTGCCCCCGCCGTGCGTGCTGCGCGGTCTCGGAATGCCGAAAATCTCATTTTTCACCGTCGTGTTGTCCCATGTGTATTGAGGAATCTTTTGCAGATTCGGCATGTCCTTCACCAGCGCCGTCAAGTTGTGGAACGCTCCCTGCTTGACGAGCTTCGTGTACTTCTCGTCCTTGCCGTCCGTCAGCAAAATAAGGTCGTACTGGCTTCCCGAGGCGATGGCAATGTTCACTTTATCCGGATACACGTCGCCCGGCACGAATTCGAGATTCAGCTTGACGTTGGCTTTCTTTTCGATCTCCTTGAGCGCCTGGCTGTTCTCAAGCACGGGCGGCTCCCCGGCGGACAGCACCGCGAGCGCCTTGATCGTCGTCGGTTCGTTCGAACCCGCTGCGGGCTTCCCCGCTTCTTTCGTTCCGCTCCCGGAAGCACAGCCGACGACGCTGCCCAGAGCCAGAATGGTGACGCATGTCCCTGCGAGCCATTGTTTCGTTTTCATCGTAGAAAACCCCTCTCATCGACTTGGAATCGTTACTCTTTAATCGAGCCGAGCATGGCTCCTTTGGCAAAATGCTTCTGTAGGAAAGGATAGACGACGACGATCGGAATCATCGCTACGATAATGGCCGCCATCTTCACATTGTCGCCGACCTTGCTGGCCAGCTCGAAATCCAGATTGTTCTCGGAAGCGATGTTGGCTTCACCAGCGATGACCATCAGACGCAGCAGCACTTGAATCGGCCATTTGGCATTATCGCTCAAATAAATGATCGCCCCGAAAAATTCATTCCAGTGCCCGACCATAAAAAACAGCGAAAACGTAGCGATGATCGGCATCGAAAGCGGGATGACCACGGAGAGCAAAATGCGCGGTTCCCCTGCCCCGTCAATGCGGGCGGCTTCGTCCAGGCTTTCCGGCAAGCTTTGAAAAAACGTCTTCATGACCAGCACGGTAAAAGCATTCGTCGCGCCCGGTAAAATCAAGGCCCAATAGCTGTCCAGCAGCCCAATCGACTTGATCAGCAAATATTTCGGAATAAGCCCGCCGCTGAACACCATCGTAAAGAGCATCATCAGCAGCATGAGCTTGCGGCCGGGCAGCGTTTTTTTGGAAAGCGCATAGGCCAGCGTAATCGACACCAGCAGGTTCACGGCGGTCCCGACTACCGTAATGTAGACCGTATTCCCGATGCTCCGCACGAAACGGTCCGTCGAGAACAAGTACCGGTACGCCTCGAAATTCAGCTGCTCCGGGATCAAATAAAACCGCCCGCCGAGCGATTCGCTGACCGGACTGAGCGAGACGGTCAGCATGTACCAGAACGGGATCACGACAGCCAAGCACAGCACAAGCAGCAACAACATATTGACGGCATCAAAGACGGAAATGCGCCGCAGCCTCAGTCCCATGGTTCCCCTCCTAGAATAGGCCTTCTTCTTTAAACAGCTTGGATATGAAGTTCGCCGTCAGCATCAGAATGAGTCCGACGACCGAATTGAACAGGCCGACGGCAATGCTGAAGCTGAATTCGAACCGCTGCAGCCCTACCTTATACACATATAGATCGAATACGTTCGATACGTCATCGTTGAAATTGTTCCACATCAGGAACACCTGCATGAAGTTTGAGTCCAGGATCGAGCCAAGACGCAAAATCAGCAGCACGATGATCGTGCTTCGAATGCCCGGAAGCGTAATATGCCAGATCCGGTGCCAGCGGTTCGCGCCGTCGACCGTCGCCGCTTCGTACTGCTCGGGATTAATTCCTGCAAGCGCTGCCATAAAAATGATCGTGCCCCACCCGGCATCCTTCCATATTTGTTGCATGACGATTAAGGGACGGAACCATTCGCTGCTCATCAGGAACGGAACGTTCTGCTCAAGCCATTGCCCCAAGTAGTGGTTGATCACCCCGGACGGCCCGAAGAAGATGAACGTAATGCCGACGATAATGACCCAGGATACGAAGTGCGGAAGATAGACGACCGTCTGCACGAGCCGTTTGTACAAGCCGAACCGGACCTCGTTGAGCAGCAGAGACAGCACGATCGTAAAGGGGAAGAAAAAAATCAAGTTGTAAAAGCTGAGCAGCAGTGTGTTTTTTAATAATTGAAAGAATGTCGGCTCCGAGAAAAATTGCCGGAAATGCTCGAACCCTACCCACTCGCTGCCCAGCACGCCCTTGTACGGGCTGTAGTCCTGAAACGCCAGCAGCACGCCCCACATCGGTACATAATGAAAAAGGATAAAGTACGCAATGCCCGGGGCCGCCAGCATATAAAACCAGAGGTGCTTTCGAAACGCCTGCTTTCTGAATAAAGTCGCTTTCCTGACGGACAGCCGATTGTCCGGCACCGCATGCTCCATGTCCGAACCTCCTTCGCTTGTCTAGTGCTGTAGCTCGACTATATCCGCTCTGCGAAAGCCGTTGCAACAGTAAACTTTTACGACAGGTGGACTTTTTCGCCCGTAAAAAAAGTGCAGTCGGCCGCAAAATAGTGCACATCCCGCCAAATTAGCGCAAAAAACCCGCGAAGCGGTTAAGCTTCGCGGGTATCGCTCCGGAACATTTCGCGGTACCGGGTCGGGGTCACTCCTTCGTGCTTTTTGAACACACGGTAGTAATACGACGGCTGGTAGCCGACCCGATAGGCGATGTCATTCACTTTTTCGTTCGAATAGAGCAGCAGCTCCTTGGATTTATCCAGACGCAGCTTGGTCAAATAGTCGATGAAATTGACGCCGGTCGTCTCCTTGAACCCGGCGCTGAGCTTGGACAAGCTGATGCCGTACCGGTCGCAATACGTCTCCAGCGAAATATCAAGCGCGTACTCCTCCGTCAGCGACTGCTTCACTTTCTCGACCGTTTCCTGCATCAGCCGGTCCTGGGTATCGTTCAGCGTGTTCGACAAGGCGCTCATGTAAGCGCTTAGCTTGGCATGAAACCAGGAGGCCATCTCATCGGGCTCGCGCAGACGGTTCAATTGCTCGTACAAGTCGACATTCGGGCAGAGGAGCTGCGGGCTAAAGCCCGACAGCAGCATATGATGCAGCAGCGTGCCGAGCAGTTGGTTCATGCCCTGCCGGACCTGCATCTCCGTCTGACCGTGCTCCGTCAGCTCCTTCATAAACGTCTCCAGCGCGGCCGTCACCGCTTCCCGGTCGCCGGAACGCATATGGCGGATCAGCTCCTTTTCCGCGGAGAAGGGGTATAGAATCGGGGCGTCATGGACCACCAAGCTTTCCAAATCCAGAATCTGATTCATTTCGTTCAAATTCCGGTAGCCGAACGAGCGAACGACCTGTTCGTATACCCGCGGCAGCTCGGACAGCAGCTCCGTTTCCTTCGCCAAGCCGATCAACAGGTTCATATGCAGAATCGCATGCAGCGAGTGAATCAGCTCTTCGCTGAACGCATGCAGTTGCTTCCGCACGTCGCCCATGTCTTCATCCTTCGGCACAAGCAGCAGCAGGCTGACAGACAGCTCCTGCTCGTTCACGACACCGAACTGCTCGAACCGCTTCTCCGCCAGCTCCCCGAGCACATTGGCTGCGGCAAACGTCACGAGCTGCTCGTCGCCTTCGCCGAACCGGCCCTGCAATTTGGAGAAGCCTAGAAGCCGGACATTCATGAGCACGAACGTCCTGCCGCCGAGCTCCCACCCGTATTGCTCCATCCGGTGCCGCAGCTCCTCCTCGTTCAGATGGGACAAGTGGTCGTTCATGAGCTGGAACAAGAACAATTCCCTCAGCGTAAGCAGATGCTGCTCGACCCGTTCGTGCAACTGCTTGCTCTGGCTGTTCAAGTGGAGCCACTGCCGTTCGATGAGCTCCAGTTCGTCCTGCCCTTTCAAGTCGCCCAAGCCGTGCTTTTCTGAGCGGAATAGCTGCACCACCCGGGCGATGGGCCGGACCAGTCTTCGCGAAGCGATCCACGACATCAAGGCCGCGACGGCGATCCCGAGTCCTCCCATCGCCAGGAGCGCCCGGGAGGTGTTGACGACCGGCTGCGTCAGCTTGGAAACCGGAGTGGCGGAGACGTACTGCCAGCCGTGCTTCTCCAGCGTCCCGAACGAAACGGCGTATTTCTCCCCGTTCCACTCCCGGAAAAACGAACCCGACTTCGCCTGAACCGACTCCTTCGCCACTTCATCGCGGAGAAAATACTCGAACCGGTGCTTGTCCGCTTCCTTGGTCACGTTCGCATCCAGCCAATCCCCGTTCGACTTCAGCAAAAAAGCCGCCCCCTGCAGCTCCCCGTCCATTTGCAGCAGCCGGTTCATCTCGGCCGCATTGAACTGGACGAGCAGATACCCGAAGGGAGAACGGTCCGGAATCGTCTGCACAAGCGCCAGCGACCCTTGGGAGAAGGTCCAGTACTGCTCCATTTCTTTCAGGAATAACGAACGGAAAAATTCATTTTCTTCCGGATTGTCGATCGGTATCGCCACTTTACTGTTCAGCGCCGAGACGTACAAGGACGAATCAGGCAGGAACAGGCGCACTTCGCGAATTAGGGGACTGGAATTGCTCATGACCAGCAGCGTCCGGGCCAACTTCTGCGTGAACACAATTTCCTGCTGAAACGATTCGAGTGTCATATCGCCGAGCGGAGGCTGCAGCATCGGGTTGTACTTCCACATCGTCACCATCTTTTCGAGCTGGCTCAATTGGTCGTTCATTCGGAGTACCGTCTGCTCCAGACGGACCTCATGCGTCCGGTTCACTTCCTGCTCGATTTGCCGGACACCGACGTAATAGGTCAGAAACGCCAGAAGCGCGGTCGGCACGCTGGCGACCAGCAGGACGAAAACGAGGCTTTTGCGGTAAAAGGCGTTTTTCGGGTTCATAAAATAGTTGAGCATGGCTGCACCTCGGTCGCGTTTCTACCTCCAACATAACGGGCAACGCCTCTTGAAGTCAAGAATGCGTTTTCATTTCGATGTTGACGCGGGGCGGCCGGTGGGGCAGCATCCCTTTCCCGGGTGACAGCCTGCGCGCTGAGCGCGCGGACTCCCCCGAGCCGGGTGGCAACGCGTCTCGCGCCCCGCCCGGCTATTGCCGCAGCGTCTCTCCGTGATGCAGCACCCGCAGCCGCTCCGGCTCAAGCTTCCGCCGCGCCCATTCCGCCAACAAACGGTCGAGCGCCTCGCGCGGCGTGTCGTCCGCGAGGCGGAACGCGCCGTAATGCATCGGCACGAACAGCTCGGCCCCGCAGTCGAGGAACGCTTGAACCGCCTGTTCGGGGCTCACGTGCTGCTGAGACATAAACCATTCCGGCTCGTAGGCGCCGATCGGCATCAGCGCCCACCTGATCGGAAAGCGGTCCCCGACTAGCTTGAAGCCTGGGAAATAGCCGCTGTCCCCGACAAAATAAATCGCGTCCCGCTCCCCGCCGTGGTTCGTCGGCCGAACGATCCAGCCGCCCCAATGCGACGTATTCATATCAAACAGCGTGCGACGCGTCCAATGCTGCGCCGGGACAAAATGCAGCTCCAGCGAACCGAGCCGGAATTCCTCCCACCAGTTGGCCTCGGTCACGTGCGCGAACCCGCAGGAGCGCAGCTTGGCTCCTAGCCCGGCCGGGACAAACAGCTGCATGCGTGCGTTGGCCCGGGCAAGCTGCCGCAGCGTCGGCAGGTGCATGTGGTCGTAATGACTGTGCGACAGCAGCACTGCGTCAATCGGCGGAAGCTCCTCCAGCCGCAAGCCGGGCGGCGCCAGGCGCTTCTCCAGCCCCATTCGGGTCGCCCATACCGGGTCGGTGATGAGGTTTTTGCCCCCCATTTGCACCAAAAACGTCGAGTGCCCGATCCAAGTAACCGTCGTCTGCGTCCGATTGCTGCGCAAATAATCGGGCTGCCGTTGTTCGGCCTGTGGCACGCGGTAAGACAGGTCTTTGATTTTCGCTTTGCGTTCCTTGCGCCATTGGCGCAGATGAGCCAGCTTTTTGCGGTTTTGGCTGCCGTCCAAATTTTCATACCGCCGACGAGTGATCACGTGCCGTCCTCTCCTTTTTCTCCAGCCTTAGCTGCTTCTTTTATCAAAACTATACCTTACTCGCCCCCTTCATCTCAATTTCACCTGCATATTCTCTTGATCTCGATCATGGTATAATGGATTCCACTAAGTTTGGTAGGAGGCAGCGGACGGATGGAACGAACACGGGTGCTTATTTTCTCAGGGGGGCGGCTAGGGGGTTGGGTTTTGCAGGAAATCCGCACAGGTGATGTGCTGGTCGGGGCGGACCGCGGGGCGCTCTTTCTGGTACGGCACGGATACCGGCCGGATATGGCGCTCGGGGATTTTGATTCCGTCAGCCCGGTGGAGCTTGAGGAAATACGCCGGGCCAGCCGCGAGTTCGTCGCCTGCGATCCGGTATGGAAAGACCTGACCGACACGGAGATGGCGTTCACTTGGGCGCTCGAACAAAACGCCGAGGAAATCGTGCTGCTTGGCGTGCTTGGCACCCGATGGGACCATTCGCTCGCGAACGTTCATCTGCTGCGCAAGGCTTTGGTCGCAGGCATCCGCTGCCGCATCGCCGACGCCTGCAACGAGCTGATGCTGATGGAGGGCAGCGCGCCGCTAACGGTCAACCGGAGCCGGTTCACCCATGTGTCGCTGCTCCCGCTGAGCATCGAGGTTACTGGAATTACGCTCGCAGGGTTCCAGTACCCGCTGCACGAAGCGACGCTGACGATCGGGCAATCGCTCGGCATCAGCAACGTGCTGCTTGGCGAAGCCGGACACATCCGCATCCGGGACGGCTTGCTGCTCGTGATTCAGAGTCGGGACGAAGAGGAAGCTACGCCGGAGTAAGTATGTAGACAGGAATTTATGCCTTTAAGTTAGCATAAACTCCTCCAGGTATTTTTCAACCTCTTCTATTGAAGCTATGGAAAATTTTTTATGTTTATAATGGATCAACCCCTCATGGATGCACTGAGCAATGGAACGATTTAAGCTTCGAATAGGCGCACAGACCTCACTGGACAGCATTTGCTTGGTGAGGCTGTCCAAATCGCCGATTTTATAATGATTTAGCACACTAAATAAAATCCGGTCTTTCAAGGACAGCAGCGATAACCTCGCCGCGGTATCCGTACTCAGCATTAATTTGGAGGCCAGCTGCTTCACGAGATATAGATTAAAATCAAAATCGAGCTTCATCCATTCGTACACCTTGGTTTTATGGAGCGCTATCGTTTCGCAGTTTTGTTTGGCAATCACGCCTAGCGTTTTCATTTGGTCATTAAAAATCTCGATCTCCCCGAAGCAGCTATACGCATCGTAAATATAGACGGAAAGCATCGCTCCCGCATAGCTCTGTCTGTACACTTCCGCTTGACCCGCGGTTAAAATATAAAGATAATGATTTTCCTCATGCGGCCGAAGGATCAGGCTGCCTTTTTTATGCTTTCTATACCTAAATTCCTTTCTGATCTGCTCTGGCGCTGCGTTTACAATCTCCTTTAAATCCATGTGCTCCACCTTCTTTTGCCTTTTGGTCATTTGACCTATTTTCATGCTCGTTGGATTTATATAATAAGGCCACACCGAAAATAGGAGGTCTTATTTATGAGAAAATTAATTATCGACACGGATACCGGCAGTGACGATGCTGTAGCCCTCATTATGGCATTAAAATCAGCGGATGTTAAGGTCGAAGCAATCACGACCGTGTGCGGCAATGTTCCGCTTGAATTGGCTACCAAAAATGCGCTGATGACCATCGAAGTGGCGAACGGGCAAAAGTCGCCTCTTTATGTCGGAGCGGCCAAGCCGCTGATGCGCGATCTGGTTACCGCTGTCAACGTGCATGGCGAGGATGGGATGGGAGATTGCGATTTGATTCATCCTACGCTTCTGCCGGAGAGCAAGCATGCCGTGGATGCGATTCTGGACATTGTCGAAAAGAACCCCGGAGAAATCGAGATTGTCACCATCGGTCCCGTGACCAATATTGCCCTTGCGATTTTAAAAGCGCCCGAAGCCATGAAAAAGGTAAAGCATATTTACACCATGGGCACTTCCGGCTTTGGCCCCGGAAATACGACACCGGTTGCCGAATTTAACGTGTATGTCGATGCGGAAGCTTATCGTATTATGCTCAACTCGGGTATACCTATTACCATTATTGGATTTGACGTCTGTTTAGGAGAGGCGGCTTTGACGAAGGACGATATGGATGTTTTGCTGGCAAGCGGCAAGCCGGAAGCCGTATTTTCCGTGAAATGCAACCGTTCCTTGCTGGAATATAATATCCAAAGATGCAATGAACCGATTGTGGACTTGCCCGATGCCGTGGCTATGGGTGTCGTACTCTGGAACGAAATTGTCCTTGAAGACAAATGGTGTTACTGCTACGTCTGCACCATGGAAGAAGCGGCATATGGTCAAGTGATCCTCAATGACGGCAGCAAGCTGGCCATTTCCGACGGCTTTGCAGGCCATACCCCGAATGCCAAAGTGTGCAAAACGATTAACAACCCTTTATTCAAAGAGAAATTAATCAGCTTGCTTGTAAGGTAACAGAAGATATGATGAAGATCAACTATGTGCATTGTTTCATTACCCAAGATCAACAATTTCTGATGCTTCGAAGGAATAACCCTCCCTTTAAAAATATGTGGAATTGCGTGGGCGGCAAGATGATGCCGGATGAAACGCCCCGGGAGGCCGTCGTTCGTGAAGTCAAGGAGGAAACCGGACTGGACCTCCAGTCTGTTCAATTCAAAGGGGTTGCCACCTGGAATCAGGCGGGCGGCATGTACATTTTTGTTGCCGAGCAATTTACAGGGGATCTGACGGAATGCACGGAAGGAACTCTGGCTTGGAAAAGCAAGGAGTGGATCATGGAGTCTCCAGAGGTCGTGAGCAGCATCCGGACGATCCTGGATGATGTGCTTGCGACGGATGTCCCTGTGGAATATGCTCTCTTTTACACGGGGGCGGAGTATGACGGAGATCTATGGAAATATGTGGTGTTCCGCAACTGCGAATATCACGATTCGTAAAGAGGAAAGGACGCACCGTAGGTGAAGACGGGGGAGCGTTCTTTTCTTGCTCTTAGCCAGTACTATTATTAATTAGTACTATTCGATATTGTAATACTGGAATACACTGAGCTCATAAGGTTAATCTGCTAATAAAAACGAGAAGGAGATAAATATGATCATTCTTTATTCCTGCATTCTTTTAATCATAGCTTTATTGCTTGGATTCTGTTATTTACTATATAAACTAGTCAAAAAGGTAATAGAGGAAAATGGAACCCGTAAGTATAAATTAAATAAGTATAGTTTGATCTTTGTAAAATGGGCTATTTCCGTCTCTTGTTCTTTAGGTCCTTTACATTTTGGAAACTCCCACGAATACAATATCGCATTTGCCATGTTCATTGTCCCTATTTCAATAGCGGCATTTTCATTGCATATTCTTGAAAAAAAGACCACTTCCACTTTATTTATCTATGCATTTGTCGGTTGTTCGCTGCTATTTAATTTTTTCGCTTACTGGTTAGATGAAAGCACGGAAATTGCCGGTGGTTACGTTGTTTTTCCGGTTCTAATCCTCATTCTCATTATCACTACTGTAATCTCAATTGCAGGTATACGTATTGATAACAGAAAATGATTGGCACTGAGGAATAAGTTAGCTCGCCTTGACCTTATACCTTAATGCTAAAATGTATTTGTCCAGCTCATTTGATAATGGGGTTAATTCATAATTCACATCTTCTAATGATAGAGTGCTGGTATACGTTAATTCTTTGTCCCCGTCACTGATCGTAAGGTAATATAAATATCCAAAACTACGGGATTGATCGCTTTTTTTACGGAGTTTTATTTCTTTCAATTTGTTGGAAATATCACCAATTGTTTGTGCATCGTTGATTTTCACTACTTCTCCGCTATCTCCATACTTCACTTCGATTTTTGTAATGTTATTAAAATCGCTTTTTAATATGGTGGACAAAGGGATCGGAACAGCCGGGGCATCTTTTAAGGTAATTTCATTGAGGTTAGCGTTATAATTTATCGATATCCCTATATTTTCTGCAATGAATCGAATAGGGACATAGGCATGGTTATCGTATTTCAATACCTTGTATTCGCTCATCTCCATTCTCTTGTCATTGAAACTGATCTTCACTGGAAATAAGAACGCTTGAATGGCATCCGAGGCATAAACCATCGTTGACATGGAAACACATGCTCCGCACACAAATCCGATTACATACTTCCTCATTTTGTATTAACCTCCACAATATTGGTATAATTTGTTAGACGCTACTGGCACAACAAAGTTGCTTCCTTCAAAAATCTGTTTGATCATCCGTTGCTGCGAAGCAAAGTATAATTCCTCTTTCAGATGTCCTACTCCACTTAATCCAAATGATCGAAAGATCAGACCACTCTATAGATCCACTTTAAAGGAGAAATTTTATGGAAAAACTATGGCTTTTCTTAGCTATTATTGCCAGCCCAATAATTGCATTCTTTTTTATGTATCTGTTTATTGGGTGCTTTGTCGAAGGAAAAGAAAGGCGGAGGGTGGCCGTTTCGATACTTTTTTCTATCCTAGTTTGGGTAACCTTAGGTTGTATTATAATGTCAGCAGACTAGATACTAGTTCATCGTCAATCTTAAAGGGTGTGATAGGTAATGAAAATGTCAAAATTCATCTTAAGCATTTGTTTAATCGTCTCATTAGCATTAAATGTTTACTTGATTAAGAATCAAATGATCTCGAATAATAAGCAGCAAAAGATTGATCTAGATTTTAAAGCGTCTATAGGAAGAATTTCGGGCTCTCTTGATGCTGTTGGCGATGGAAACTATACCGGTTATTTAACGGCGATCGAACATGCATCCAAAGCACACGCATTATCCAAACATTCATCGTATAATCATGAGAGCAGCAATATAACAGGCACAACGGCAGAGCTTATTAATCAATTCAGGAGTCTCTACGCTAATCAAAAAAATTTGGCCGATAAAGAAAGACTAATGCAAGGTTTGGCAGAGCCCAATAATCGCGAAACTATGGACAACATTCTTATGCTGCTGAATAAACAATAAAAAATAACCCCCTTCGGAGGGGGCGTGATCATTACTTATGTGTCTTCGTACCTTTTTTTCCGGTGTAAGGGTTGGTGTTACCTTTGGTACTCCAATTGTTCATGAAGCTCTTGTCTTTGTTGGATCGATTATGGGATTGGACGTGAGTGCCGTTTTTCTTGGTGTAGCTTGTTACTTTTGTTGCCGCGGAAGCAGAACCGGCGAAACTGAATGCGAGCACGGCGCTCATCATGAGCAGGATCAGTTTTTTCATGGTTGTCCTCCTTCATTTCGAAATGAAAATCAGGACCATTTTACCATATTTCCAGTTATTTGCGACCATAATTTTAAATACATGTTCGAAAAAAACAAGGGGATTCGTAGCGCAGCTTGTAGCGCCATCGAATCCCCTTTTGCTTTTGCACATCAAGCCGTCGTCTGAGCCGCACTGCCGGATTGGAGCTGGTACATGCGGTAGTATCGCCTTTGCAGCCGCATCAACTGCTCGTGATTGCCCCGTTCGACGATCTCGCCGCGATGGAGCACGAGAATTTGATCGGCTTCGCGGATCGTGGACAGCCGGTGGGCGATCACGAACGTCGTTCGGCCTTCGCTGACGACCCGCAACGCCTCCTGAATGAGTCCCTCCGTCTCGCTGTCGATGCTGGCCGTCGCCTCATCGAGAATGAGGATGGCCGGGTCGAAGGCGAGCGCCCGCGCGAAGGAGATGAGCTGCCGCTGTCCGGCAGACAACGTGCTGCCCCGCTCGACCACCGGTTCGTCTACGCCGCCGGGCAGTTGCTCGACGAAGGAGGCTGCGCCGACATCCTTGAGCGCCTGGCGAACCTGTTCTGGCCCGATCCGTTCGTTGTACAGGCTCACGTTGAACTTGATGTCGCCTGCGAACAAGAACGGATCCTGCAGCACGATGCCCATATGCTTGCGCAGCGCCTGCTTCGAGATCGTACGGATTTCCGTTCCGTCGACGCGGATTTCCCCTTCCGTCGGCTCGTAGAAGCCGAGCAGCAGGTTCATGATCGAGCTTTTGCCCGAGCCGGTATGCCCGACAAGCGCGATAGTCTCGCCTTTTCGCGCCTCGAACGAAATGCCGCGAAGTACAGGCTCTCCGGTTTTGTAGGCGAAGGTGACGTTGTCGAAGACGACGTGGCCTTCCGGACGCGGTACCGCGTCCGACGAAGCGACTTCGGTGCCTTCGATGTCGAGCAGGTGAAACACTTTTTCCGCCGACACGACGGCCCGCTGCGCATTCAGCATTTGGTCGAAAATGCCGATGATCGGCTGGAAAAGCCGCCCCGTATAATCGATAAACGCGTAGAACACACCGAACGAGATCGAGGTCTGGAGCGATTGCCCGCCGAAATACCAGATGGCCCCGGCGGTAAAAAAGGCCCCGACAAGTCCCGTGAAATTGCGCGAGGACAGCGAAAATACGCGGTTCTGCTTGATATGGTTCCGGTAACGGTCCTCATTGAGCGCATCGAACTCCCGCAGGCGGTTCTTCTCCTGCCGAAACGCTTGCAGGATCGGCATGACCGCGATCGATTCGCTGATCATCGCGTTCATATCGCTCAGCCGAGCCCGCATGATGGCGACGTACTTTTGCGAAAATTTCAAATGAATGAACATAACGACGGCAAACAACGGAAGCAGCAGCAGCGTGACGAGCGCCAGCTTGACATCAAGCAAAAATAAAGCAATGTAGATGCCTACGATGTTGATCGTGCTCACCACGAACGTCGCCATAAAGCTCATGAACAGATCGCGGATCGCTTCCGTATCGTTGGCTATCCGCGATACGACCTGCCCGATCGGCGTATTATCGAAATAGCGGATCGGCATCCGCTGAATGTGGCGCATCAAATCCATCCGCATCCGCTGGATGATGCGCAGCGCCGTCGTCTGCAGCGTCAAGCCCTGAACGTAATGCAGAATGCTGCCAAGCGCAAGCAGAGCGACAAACAGCCCCAGCCAGCGAGCAACCGGACCGACGTCATACTGGTAAAACTGTGCCGTCTCTGACGCAGACAGCTTGCGGATACTTTTGCCGCTGTCCGGCGAACTTTGGCTACTCAGAAGGGCAGAATAGCGCACCAAGTACAAGCCGTCCTCCTGTTGCGAAATCCACGCACTCTTCATCAAGGACCGGTTAAAGACGGCACCGCGGCGTTCCGCTTCCTCCATCCAATCCTGACGAATGTAGAAGCTCCCATCCATCTGCACCCGCTTGACCTCTTCTTTGGGCAGATCAAGGCCGGAGGCGATTTCAACCCATGGCAGCCCGATGGCGCCGATGTGACGGTCGATGATCGTTTTGGCGATAAACGGTCCGGCCAGCTCCGCGCCGACCGCACAGCAGAGCACCAGCAGCGCTACCGCGATACGGTATTTAAAAAGAAGCGCGTAACCGAGCAGCCTGCGCAAAATGGGTTTTCCCGATGATTCGTTCGTTTCTATGGCGATATGACTCACGTCCTTCCCGGTTGGCCTGGAATCACGGCCCTATGATGAAGCGTCCAGCAAGCTTGCTTCAAGCTGCTGACGCTCGAACTGCTCCTTGTACCAGCCGCCGCGCTGCAGCAGCTGCTCATGTGTGCCTTCCTCCGCAATGCGTCCGTCCTCCAGCACGACGATCCAGTCGGCATGCATGACGGCGGACAGCCGGTGCGTAGCGATCAGCGTCGTCTTCCCGGCGCGCTCCGCACGAATGTGACCGAGGATGGCACTTTCGGTGCGGGCGTCCACGGCGGACAGCGAGTCGTCGAGAATAAGAATTTCCGGGTCGGTCAACAAAGCGCGCGCAATGCTTACCCGCTGCTTTTGTCCGCCGGACAGCATGACGCCGTTCTCGCCTACGATCGTTTGCAGCCCTTCGGGCAGTTGCTCCACATCCTGTGTAAAGGAAGCCATCTCAATGGCCCGGCCGATTTCCTCCGGCGAAGCGTCCGGATGCCCCAGCGCAATGTTGTCGCGCACGGACTTGGACAGCAGCAGGTGCTCCTGCGATACGTAGCCGATCCAGCCGCGCACGTGCTCGATCGCCAGCTCCTCAATCGGCACATCCGAGAGACATACACTGCCGGCCGGAGCCGGGTAGAAGCGCAGCAGTTGCTTCAGCAAGGTGCTTTTGCCGCTGCCGGTCCGTCCTACGATGCCGAGCGTCTGCCCGCGCTTCAGCCGCAAGGAAACGCCGGTTAAACTGTCCTGGGCCGCTCCCGGATAGCGGAACGTAAGGTTCCGCAGCTCGATCGATTCCGGACGGCCGACCTCTACCGGATGAGCAGGATTTTGCACGTCGGGCTGCTGCTCAAAGCTGCGCGTCAAGCGGTCGACGGAAGCTGTTCCGCGCTGCAGCACGTTGATGAACTCGCCGAAAGCGATCATCGGCCAGATCAGCATACCGAGATAAATGTTAAACGATATGAGCTGCCCGAGCGTAATGTCGTTATGGAACACCAGATACGCTCCGTACCCGATGCCGATAACGTAGCTCAGGCCAACGATCAGCGAGATGGCAGGATGGAACAAAGCATTGATGGCGGCCACGCGGACGTTCTTATCCATCACGTCGCGGGTGATCCGGTCAAATGCGTCGAGGTCGTGCTCCTCCTGCACGTACGAGCGGATCACGCGCATGCCGGAAATCGACTCCAGCGCCTGATCGTTCATCCGTCCGAACGCCGTCTGCGCGGCAATGAACCGCTTTCGCATATGCTTACCGAGGACGCTGATCAGCACCGTAAGCAGCGGCAGCGGCAGAAGAGCCGCCAGCATCAGCTTCCAGCTGATGAACGAAATCATCGTCACGAGCACGACCGTCGTGCCGACAATCGTATTCACAAGCGTCATGACGCCGTAACCGGCCGTCTGGCCGATGGCCGGCACGTCGTTGGTGGCTAGAGCCATCAATTCCCCGGTGCTGTTGCGCTGGAAAAACGACGGCGACATCCGAGTCAAATGAGCGGTCAAACGGCTTCGCAGCAGCTTTTCGAGCAGCAGCGAATTGCCGAACAGCGTCGTAATCCATACGTAGATCATGATATACAGTACAACGGCCAGACCGATGAGCAGCAGCACGCTCTGCCGCAGCCCTTCGGCGGTCAAAGAACCGGTGCGGATGTGGTCAATAACGCTTCCGATCATCCGCGGCGGCAAAACATTCAGCACGCTGACCGCAGCCATCAGCACGATAGCCAGTGCATACGGCCCCCAGCGGTCGCGAAAAAACCAGGCAAGACGCCCGACAAACGACAAAGGAATCCACCTCTTTCTCTCTCCAAAGTTGAAATTGTTTAGAGCATCCGATTTCTCTGTATAGGAAACATACATTCGCTTTTCACTCTAATACCATACCATATTATGGGCGTCTTGCCACCGGGAATTTTTTTATGAAATGAATTTTGTTACCACATACTTCGTAGGAAAAGTCAAACGAACAATTCTTGGGACAATCCTCTTTCTTTGCGCAAATCGCGAATCTGTATGCCTATGTTTTACAAGAAATAATATTTATAACTATTAATTATCGAAAAAATAATATCTATTAACAGATGTTTATTAAGAATCCAGTTATCTATACTTAATTGAATAAGAGGTGTGGACGATACCAAAAATTTAGAATTAAAGGGAGTCCGATAAGATGGTTAATTGGATAAGAGAAGCTCTACTTATACGATTCGATGAGTTATCCGCGCAATCGGAAAAAATAAGTGAAGTCACCGTATTGAAAGAGCAACTGCATAAATTAGAGAAGGATCTCTTAAATTTATCAGGGACAAATAGCTCCGTTCTTTCCCTTATTGACCTAAACACGCAGCTCCTATCCATTCAGAAGGAGTGGCTTTATATGAAGGGTGTCCAAGATGGGATCAAATTACGATCGTTTTTATTGCAAAGCGAGGAACTTCAATAGCAATCCAGCATAATCCGTAGTAGAAATTCTAAGAATAAAGAAGAAAAATGACGAATTCGCGAGAAATATTAGGATTATCAGCAAATAACTAATTATTCTGAATATTTACAATAATTTAATAATAGGCTATCCTAACAGTAAGCAAGACAAATGATTCACTTGATTAAGCTACGGATATCACCCTGATTCACACCGAAGTTTGTATCGTTTATATCTTTCAATCCGGATTTGGTTAAAGAGTTTAGTGGTACCGGATTGGAATTGATATAAAAATAAACAAGGGAAAGGGGATAGTCCATTGAAGTAAGGAAGCGAAGCATGCCCCGCCGCGCTTACCTGAAATCCGTACTGTACGCGCACCGAATGAAGGCTATACCGAGGGCATGCGGGAATCCGATAAGACCTGTTACTCGTTCGCGTACCCTAACGACAGCTTGATTGGAGTGTGTTTTTCGAAAATTGAATAAGCAACCTATACCAACATAGGGATTCTGGTTATCACGGATAAGCAGGGTCCCTATTTTCGTGCGTCATACTTCCAGGCCATCCGGGCATACTAACGGGCGAAGCGACGTTTAAGGAGGGTTATGGCAAAGATGGCAAACGACAAAAGCATGCCTCCGGTATCCGGCGAAGAAGTCGAAACGGATGGCATTTACTCGAACGAGTGGGGCCGGGAGGAAACGCTCAAGCGCGGCGACGAATTTCCTTACGACGAGGCGATGGGACAGACCGAGTGGGAGCTTGTCAGCCTTCCGCTCGAAAGCCAAGAGGAAGAGATGTATAAGGACACGAAAAATAACACGAAACCGCGGCTGCATATCGACCGAGGCGATAAATGAGCTGAGCGTTGTCGTGCGAAAAGAAGAGCGCTTCCCCTGTCGCGGAGAAGCGCTTTTTGGCGTGGATTTGGAGCATTATTTCCGGCCGTAATCCGCCTTGATCTCGCCCCATGCTTTCGTGTTCCACTTGATGATTTTGTTCTTGTAGGTGTTGCTGCGCAGCCAAGCTTCCGCGCGCTCCACAAGCTCCCAGATCTCTTGGGTCGATACGTCCCGCACCAAGGTGGAAGCGACCGTTTTATTGCGCACCCAACTGATTGCCGTCACCGAATCGCTGTAGATCGTCATGTCGCTGCCTTTTCGCTTCAAATAAGCGAGCCCATGGACAATCGCGAGAAATTCGCCCATGTTGTTCGTGCCTTTAGAAATCGGCTTCTGCTGAAACACGATTTCGCCGGTGCGCGTGTACACGCCTTTGTACTCAACGATACCGGGATTGCCGCTGCACCCTACATCGACGGACAGGCTCTCGGGCTCGTACTCGCCCGCAGCCTCCGCGCCTCCGGCCTTGGAGGTCCGTCCGCCGCTCTTGCCCGCACCGCCGGTGCCGGCTCCCGCGCGCGCCGCAGTGCCGAACGCCTTCTTCCAGCCGGCAGCGAGCATCGCTTTGGCTTCCGCCTCGCTCTCGTACGCCTTAAACTTGGCCTGCGGGAATCCGTTCGTCTGGGCTTGGCATTCGGCCCACGTTTTATAAATACCGGGCTGACGCCCTTCCCATACGACATAATACTTCGATTTTGCCACAGTGTTCCTCCTTGGTTCAGCCCGACGTTCCCTATGACGGTATCGCCGCGCCGTCCGAAATCGCCGCTACCCCTGACGCTGCTTGAAAAACTCGATAAAATACGCCCCGTACTTGAAAAACTTCGCTTCTCCGACGCCCTTGATCTTGAGCATGGCCGCCGGGTTTGTCGGCTGTACGCCGCACATCTCGCGCAGCGTGCTGTCCGGGAACACGATATATGGCGGGATGCCTTCCCGCTTCGCAATCTCTGTGCGCAGCTTCCGCAGCTCGTCGAACAGCTCCGCTTCGACGTCCTGAACGACCGGCGCGGACGGCTTCAACCGGATGCGCTGTACGACCCGTTCCTTGCCGCTGAGCACATCGGATGCCTTCGACGACAGCCGGAGCACCGGGTATTTGCCTTCCGTGAGCTGCAAATAACCTTCGGCGACAAGGAGCTGGATCAGGTCGACGATGTCTTTTTCCGTTCGGGTCCGCATCAACCCGTAGGTGCTGAGGCTGTCGAAGCCGAAATCCAGCACCTTCTTATTGCGCGAGCCCTTGAGCACCGAAGCGACTAGCGTCATGCCGAACCGCTCCCGCATACGCTTGACGCAGGAGAAAATCTGCTGCGCTTCGAGCGTAATATCCGTCAGCTCCATATCCGGGCTGACGCAGTTGCTGCACTGTCCGCAGTCTTCTTCCGCTTCCCCGCCGAAATAGCGGACAATGTAGCGCTGAAGGCACTGCGGCGTATGGCAGTAGTCGGCCATCTGCTGAAGCCGCCGGTACTCCTGCGCCTGCCTCTCGGGGTCCGAGACGGACTGCTCGATCAAAAACTTCTGGATATGAATGTCCTGCGGGCTGAACAGCAGCATGCAGTCGCTCGGCTCGCCGTCACGGCCCGCCCGTCCGGCTTCCTGGTAATAGGCTTCCATATTTTTCGGCATATTAAAATGGACGACGTACCGCACGTTCGACTTGTCGATGCCCATCCCGAACGCGTTGCTCGCCACCATGACGCGCACCTCGTCGTATAGGAACCGCTCCTGCGCGTCTGCGCGTTCCTTATCCGTCAAACCAGCGTGGTATTTGCCCGCGGCCACACCTTGGCGCAGCAAATATTCGCACAGCTGGTCGACTTCCTTGCGCGTCGCCGCGTAGACGATGCCCGCTTCCCCGGCATGCTCGCGGATGTATCCCATCAGCACGTCGCGCTTGTTTTCGCCTTTAATGACCGAAAACGAAAGGTTCTCCCGCGCAAAGCCGGTCACGAACACTTGCGGCTCGCTCAGCTTCAAGTGCTTCACGATATCCTCGCGCACCTGGTCCGTCGCCGTCGCCGTAAAAGCGGCCAGCAGCGGTCGGTCCGGCAGATGCGAGACCAGCTCATTAATCCGCATGTAGCTCGGGCGGAAGTCGTGTCCCCACTGGGACACGCAGTGCGCCTCGTCCACGGCCACCATCGGCACGACGAGCCCGGCGAGCAGGTTCAGAAAGCGCTCCGATTCGAGCCGTTCCGGCGCGACATAGAGCAGCTTGTACTCGCCGCGCTCGGCTTTGCGGATACGCATCTCCACCTGCGCATACGACAAAGAGCTGTTGATATAGGCCGCAGGCACGCCGATGCTGTCGAGCCCGTCCACCTGGTCCTTCATTAGCGAAATCAGCGGCGAAACAACAATCGTCGTTCCGCTCATCATCAGCGCCGGAACCTGGTAACAGATCGATTTGCCTCCGCCTGTCGGCATGATGCCGAGCGTATCCCGCCCGTTGAGCAGGCTTTCGATTACCCGCTTCTGCCCGTCGCGAAAATCCGGGTATCCGTAATATTTACGCAAAAGTTCCTGCGCTTCCGCCATCGTTCCTATCGGTTGACCCGGCTGCCGCTTAACCGCCTGTGGCCGACGGAACGGAGCTTCGAACAGATCCGTCTGTATGGGACGCCGGTTACGGAATTCCGTGTTTCCTGCCGCCGGTCTTCCGGCTTGGCGGTCATCTCCTCCGGCTCCCCAGCCCGTCTCCCGCGGGTCCCGGTAATCGAAATCGCCCGGCGGCTCGTACCAACTATCGTCAGCCGACGGGCCCGGATCTGCAGGTCCGGGGTCCATCGGATCGTACCAATCATCTTGTCGTTTCATGCTTCCTTACTTACTCCTCCCGCTTGTTTCGCCCGCCGCGATACGATCGGCTCCCCGTTCCAGAGCAGCTCCGTCTCCGCACGGCGCGCTTTGACCTCCGGCTCCTCGAGCAGGAGGAAAAAATTTTTGGTCGGCAGCTCCCCGAGCCCATGCTTCGCCGACAGCTTGTCCAGATAAGGACGCATGTCCTCTAAATTGCCGGACATATTGTTCCCGCTGTCCGCAAACGCATAAAGCGCGCTCGCCGCCGGTACCCGCTTGACCCGGAACTGCTCCGCCGCCCGCAGGTAAAAATCCCAATCCCAGTAATGATACATCTCCGTATCGAACGGACCGAGCCGCTCATGCAGCTCCGGCCGGTACAGGCAGCCCGACGAGAAGAACGTCGAGAATCTCCGCATCGCCGCAAAGTCGTGCTCGTAGGCGAATATGAACCGTTTCGTCGCACGGCGCATCCCTTCGTCCACAGTATAATCGAAAATTTCCACATCCGAATACACCAGATCGCTGTCTTCAATTTCGCACAGCATCCGCTCCACATGGGACGGGAGCAGCAAATCGTCGTCGTCGCACAGCATGATGTAATCGCCCCGAACCAGCTCCAGCCCGCGGTTGCGCGCATGCACATGCTTGAGATTGCTTTCCATATCGACCACGGTCAAATCCAGCTCCGGATACAGCTCCTTAAGCTCGTCGACCGGTTCCCCGTTATCGTTGACCACAATAATCTGCAAATGACGGTACGTCTGCCGCCACAACGATTCGATCAGCTCGGCCAAAAAATCCAGCCGATTATAGGTTGGAATAATGACGGATACCAACGGCTGCCGATTCATTCCCCTTCCCCTCGCTCTCGTTTCTTCTACTGAACACTATACCGAAAAATCGGCGAAAGGGAAACTAGCCGAAAGGAGATCCCCATGCTGCCAAAAAGAGTCAAGGAGCTTTAGGCGCGATTGCGATTGGTTGCAGAAGGTTGGACTGCATGAAAGAAACAAGCCTCCTCGCGGAAGCAGCGAAACATATTTTGCCGCTTGCGGCCCTATGGTACAATGGAGGAAAGCCATGGAATGATCGGTAGAAAAACTTTTCGACGAGACTGCCGAAACGGCTAGACCGGACTATACGAAGGAGGATTCTGCCATGCCGCCAAGAAAACAGGAGCCGCCCGTCCTTTCGGACGCCGCGGAGAAGACCGACATGAACGGAAAGCTGTTGGAGGGGGCCGAAGCCGCCTCCGCTGAGGCCGTCACAGCCGAACGGCAGCAGTCGGGCACCCGGAGGAAGCGGGGCGCCAAAACAACACCAGACGCGCAGCCGACGGAGACGAGCGGTACGGCAGCGAAGCCGCGTGCTTCCAAGCGCAAGGGTGCTGCGGACGTGCAACCGGCAGAGCCGCTGCCGCAAGAATCTCCCGAAGCGGCCCCGCTGGCGGAAGAAGCTACGCTAACGGTTGCCGCGGCAGCAGAGCCGGCTGCCGAGCCGGCCTTGCCAGTCGCTGCCGCCGAGGTCAAATCAGCCGCGACCGATACGGCAGAGGATGCGGCTCCGGTGCTGCAGTTGCTGGAGACCCGCCTCAAAAAGAAAGAGCGCAGCGAGACGCACGATAAGGACCGAGTGTTCATCCGCAAAGATTTGAAGCTGCGTCTGGATGCGCTCGCCGAAAACCGCGGCAAAGGCTTCAAAACGCTGCTGCTGAACTACGGCTTGGAGAAAGCGCTGGACGAGTTGGAGCAAGCGGAAGCGGCACGGCAAGAAGATTGATCGCTCTAGACGAAGCGAGTTCACCCCGATCCCGGAATGAACTCGCTTCGCTTCGTTTTGTTAACCGTTCCCGCCTCGCTGAACGCCAATCGCCACTTCTTTCTCCTAAACTCCCTTTTACAGCTTGCCATCCAAAAAAAACTGATAGCCGAATCCCCGAACCGTACGGATATGCCGGGGCGCGGAAGGATCACGTTCGAGCTTGCGGCGCAAATTGCTGATATGCACCATCACCGTCCGCTCGTCGCTGAAGCTGTCCCAGCCCCATACCTGATCGTGAAGCTGTGCCGCACTGAACACCTGATTCGGATGCTTCAGCAAAAAAAACAACAGCTGCCGCTCCTTGGCAAACAAATCGACCGGCTCTCCGCCAACCCGCACCTCGTAATTATGCAGATTGGCTTCCACCTCGCCGAACCGGAGCAGCGCGGCTTTTTCCCTGGTCTGCTGCGGCGACGCCGTCCGGCGCCTGAGATTGGCCTTGACCCGGGCGACCAGCACGAGCGGGTCGAACGGCTTGGTCATATAATCGTCGCCGCCGGTATCCAGGCCCGCGATAATATCGTCCGCTTCCCGTTTGCAGCTCAGGAACAGGATCGGAATATCCGAATGCTCGCGGATGCGCCGGCACAGCTGCACGCCGTCGGTATCCGGCAGCACGATGTCCAGAATGATCAGATCGGGCTTCTCGCGGAGCAGCAGTTCCACGATCTGGCCGCCTTCCTCCGCCATGAGCACCCGAAAGCCGTGATTTTGCAAATAGAGCGCGATCAAGCCGCGGATCTCCTCGTCGTCGTCCACGATTAAAATTTTCGCTTCGTCCGTCATTCCTTCGGCTCCTCCTCCCGAAAGGCCCCTTCCCCCTCAGCAAATGGGTTCAAAGGATCATCCGATAACGGAAGCGTAAAGAAAAAGGTACTGCCGCTTCCCACCCGGCTATTCACGCCAATCGTCCCCCCGTGATGCTCCATAATCTCCTTGCAGATGGCAAGTCCTAGCCCGGTGCCCGCCGAGCGGTTTTTACGCGAATTTTTCCCCCGGTAAAACCGGTCAAATACGAAAGGCAAATCCTCCTCGTCAATCCCGAAGCCCGTGTCCTGCACGCTTACCCGGATGGCGGATTGACCGTGATCCGGAGGCCCGACCCGTTCGACCGAGATTTGAATCGTTCCGTCCGTCGGCGTAAATTTACGGGCGTTAAACAACAGGTTGACAACCACCTGTTCGATCCGCACCACATCGATCCAGGCCACGTCCTCTTCGTCCTGACCGTCCGGAAGTCCGGACGTCAAGTCGATGAACTCGAACGAATACCCGTCCTGCTTCACGGTCCATTCGTATTTTTCGTACAGCGCGCGGACAAAAGGCACCGGATGCACGAACTGGCAGTCAAAGCGGATTTTGCCCGCTTCGAACTTGGACAGCTCAAACAAATCGCCGATGATGCGGTTCAAAATAAGCGTCTTGTCGTAGCTGAGCTGCAAGTAGCGGTCGCGGTTCGGCTCGTCCACCCGGTCCAGCACGGCTTTGATATAGCCTTGAATCAAGGTCAGTGGCGTCCCCAGCTCATGGGAAATATTAGAGAGCAGATGCCGCCTGGACTGCTCCATCTTGACCAGCTCCCGATTCGCCTCGTGGAGACTCGCATTTGTCATCTCAAGAGCCTCGGTCCGCTCACGCACTTTGCCTTCGAGCGATTCGTTCCAGCGCTGCAGCTCGGAGGATAGCTTCTCCACGTGAGCGAACGACTTGGAAAACCGGTGCGACAGGTCCACCGCCTGCATCAAAACGTAGAACATCATGCCGAACTGTACGGAATCGCCGGTGCTCAGCACCTGGTTGTAGAACAGCGTATCATTGAGCGCCGTAACGAAAAAGACGCTCATCGCCAGCAGGTTGAGAAAAGCGCCCTCCCGTTTCCGCAAGAACGCCAACACAAACACGCAGCCGATATAAGCGAAAATCGCCAGTATGGCAAGCTGAAAAGCAAGCATCGAGTGCGTGTAAATCCGGGCGGGGGTGAAGGCGATAAAGCAACTGTATAGTAGAAGAATTGCGACAATCGGGCGGCGCAAGACCGGACGCATTTCCACGGGATAACGTGCAGCGACGTACAGAACGAACATGAGCACGCCCAGACTGACGGACAAATATTCGAGATGCGTCTGCCACTCCCACGGAAGTCCGGGAGCGAAGCGGACGGCGAGCGTTTGCCCGGTCACGGCCGTCCGAACCCCGATCGCCAGACACAAGCATCCGAAATAAAGCGAGGCCCGGTCTTTGCGGCGGGCCACAAACAGGCCAAGGTGGTATAAGCCCATCGTGAACAAGCTGCCAACGATCAACAGTTCAATAGCGTTAGACAGCTCCCGGCGGAACGTCACAGCATCGGCGCTGCCCATCCGGATCGGCTCCCAGAGCCCGCCTTTTCGCTGCACGAAGTTCGACACCTGGATGACGATCTCGGTTTCGCTGCCGCTCAGGTGAAAAAATACGGGCTTCGGGACGTTCGTCGGCGTCATCGTCTCCCGGTTTGTCCCCACCGTTCCGCTCGTAGCCGCCTCTTTCCCGTCGATCCACAGCTTGTACGCGGTAGCTACGCTGGGCATATAGAGAGCAACATCTTTGCCGGTGTCGGCATCGGCTGTTCGGATGACAAGTCGGTACGTTGCACAACCATCCCCGGATAACTTGCTCCCTTGGTAGGTTTGGCCCTGCCACACCTGCGGCACCCTCGTATAAGACAGAGCATCGCCCCCCGTACCGGCAGCCAGCTCGGCCGGTGTCAGCAAACGGCTCCAATACCATTCCCACTCCCCGTTCAACGCAACAAGCCCGTCCTGCTCCCAATGCCAACCCGATAAATCAAGAACGCCCCGGACCGCAGCCGGGGCAGAAGTCTGGGCCCGGGCGGAAGGTGCGGCACACAGGGATAGCACGACGATAAACAAGCAAAGCCAGACTGTTATTTTTCTCATTCGCAGGCTCCTCGGAGCTTCCAAATCCAATCGATATAAGCTTACCATAAGCAAATCGCTATCCGGAGTCAATAGAAATCGGCACCGCTACAAGCAAGCTTTTCCCGTTATTCCATGCTAACAGACCCAGCTTAAAACCGGTTTAAAAATGGGTTTAAAATGGAAAAACGACCTGCGCGAAAAAGCGGATTTCCGCTTTTTCATGCAGGCCGTGCTTCGGACCTAAAGCTCAAATGGGCAGCAAAGCGGCGTTGTCGCGCTGCTTGAGGTTCTCAACCATCCGGTACCATGCGTCCGGTTTTTGCGGGAGCACCGCATAATAACGCTCCAGAAAGCTCCAGACCAACGAGGCCGGAACCGAGACTTGCTCCTCATCCGCGATCGGCATGAAGCAAAGATCGAGCCCGTGCACCGCTTCCCCGTCATTGTGCCAGGACGGGTGCACATAGTCCGTATCCAGCTTCCGGTAACCGAGATGCGCCAACACCTCGCGGCGGACGAACGAATTCATCGCATTCACGCCTCCGAATTCCAGCTTGCCCACCAATTGCGGATTGTAGATTTCGGCGAACATGCCAAGGAATGTCCCTCCGCATGCCGCTACGACCGAACGCAGATCGGCCATCCGGCGACGCGCCAGAAACGGTCCGATGCCAAGGCCGTCCCGTCCGATAATCGTAAAATCGGTCATCGCAACTTGTAAATCTTCATAATAACGGTATTCCGTCGCGCCGACGACTTCGCCGTCCAGAACAGCGACGAACACCCGGATGCCCGGATCTTGAAGCGGCTCCGCCCACAGCTCATATTCCAATACTTCTTCCGGCGGAAACACGCGCTGCATCAGCTCGTGCATTTGGCGAAAATACGGGTCGCCGATATCGGTTATTCGATGGTATTGCACAGGCTTCACCCTCCCCTGATAGCTTGCTGCTGCTTGAAACAAGCGTCTAAGCTTTCATTATATAGGGATACAGAAGGTTCTACAACACAGCATCACTTTTGTTTTCGCCGCCCCCATGGCTTCCAAACCGACAGAACAATCATCGCGGCAAGAGACAGAACTTGCAGCACAATGCCCACCCACAACTGCCCGTTATTGACGACGAAGTCCGGCTGCTGCCAGACGTCCATACCGCTTGCCGGAATCAGCGTTACTGCCCGCAGCGTCCAAAAGTACATCCCGACCGCGCCCAGCAGGATGCACAGCAGCGTCAGCACTTCTTTGGCGATAATCCAATAGTAGCGGAACAGTCCCCAAGACGTGAGTACGGAAAGCAGTACGCCGGTCACGACCGTCCCGATCGTCGAAGCCCGCAGCGACGAGGTCGACAACAGATGCATCACGGTATAGCAAGCGTTCAGCACTCCCGGATCGCCGGTGGTTGCGGAGACGATGCCCAGAACCACAAATACGACCGAATTGCCGAGCCAGATGGCCGAGAATAGGATGTGCGCTGACAGCAGCCATTTTCTTTGCCTAACCGTTAATTTCATTTTGATCCTCCTTCCTGAAACGAATGCTTTGATTTTCTGTAACGAAGCCCCTCAAGTTGTCGTTTACAGTATAGTCCCCGTCTCTAAACAACCTCTAAACCGTTTATTAAAATCAAATAAAAAAAACGGAGGCCGCGAGGGCACTCCGTTTCTATCGTGCATATCAGGTTGCGGCCGCTTCCGGCAATCCGCGTCGCAACAGCCGTTTGCCTACGCTCGTCCGGTAAAACAGCCGCTCGAGCAGGCTGAAGACGCTGCCCGCCAGCCAGTACAGCCCCAGCGCCACCGGCGCCCGCCATGTAATGACGAGCGGGATCAGCAGGAGGATCACCCCGAACAGCAGTCGCTTGCTTCCGCTCATGGAGGCGGCTGCGTCGGCCAGCGGGATCATGCTTACCGCGAACGACAGCAGCCCCGTGGCGATCGGGATCAAGTGGAACGGATCGGCCTCGGCCAAATGCGCGACCCAAGGGATCAAAATCGACGTCATCGTACTGCCGTGCGTAAAGAACAGGCCATACATCGCCATAAGCACCGGCATTTGAATAATCGCCGACAACGGCGCGCTTAAAGGATTAATCCCGTACTTGCCGTAAACTTTGGTCGTTTCTTGAACCAGCTTGGCCGGGTCATTCCCGCACGTTTCCCGCAGCTTGCTAAGCTCGGGGGAGGCGGCGGCGGAACGGACTTGCTGCCGGGCGGCCAGCAGATTGAAGCGGTACAGCGCACCCTTCACCAGCAGCGTAAGCACGATGACCGCAGCCCCCCAGTCGCGGGTCCAGTCGAACGTCCAGGACAGCACATAAGCTAACAGATCAATAATAGGTTGAAACCATGTATACATTGAGCGCTCCTTCCGTTGCGATTGAGTAGAGTCGTCGAAACTCAATCGTCAACACTTCTTGCGATTGAGCCAAGCTCGTCTCTCAATCGTCAACCGTGAAATTTTCGGTCAACCGACCATCTCATTCCAACGGAAAGGAGCGCTTGCTTCTTCGGATAACGCCGAGGACCGCGGCGGGCATTTTCGGCGAACGAAGACGGTACGCGGACTTTTTCTGGCCCGGTCATGACGTTTGAGCGGAAGCTTGGCAAGCTCGACGGCCGGCTCGAATGCGAAGGTCAACTGCTTTCCCGCCCATCCGAACCATGGCACGACGAACAGCGAAGCCAGCCCGAGCGCCAGCAGCAGCGCCAGATCCAAAGACCACTCCATATCCGTTCACCTCCTTTGTCGCGTTTTCGCTTACTTAACGTTTTACGGGATTGACCGCAATTCGTTTCACTGCGATAAGGCACTTCCCCGCTGCGCCATAACCTTGCGGTATTTCACGAAGCTGACGATACGCCAAGGCACGATATAGGCGACTGCGATCAAGTAGAACAGCATCCCCAGCTCGGCCGGATCAAGCCCGGACAAGTAGCTGCGCAGCGCCAGCCGGATGACGATCAGCCCTACCAAGGCAAAAATAAACGCTTTGCTCTTCTTCGGATAAATCTGCCCGTCTTCGCGAAACTCGTAATTCGTCGTCATAATCATCGGAACGGATAAAATAAGACCGAACAGCAGGGACAGCGTTACCTCTTTCACAGTCAAATGAAGCTGCGGGTTGAGCAGGCCAAGTATGCCGAAGCCCAAAAAAAGCAGGGGCAGCAGCAGCCGGTATCCGTTGCCTTTCACCGGCCTGGCCGCCGCGCGCATTCTCCGCCAGAGCACAAGCGCTACGATGACAATCATAAAAATCACGGGAGAAATCGATTCCATACGGTACCATCCTTATAGTTTTGATATAAACTATTTTACACATAAATTATATAGTCAATCAAACAAATACAGCTTGTCCCACCAAGCAAGATTAAGGAAACGACAAAAAAACCCTTGCCTGGCAAGTGGCAGGGGCTGAATCGGCTTTACGACCTCTTCTGCATCCGGGCGTAGGACAAAATGCGTCTGTACATCGTTTTGTTCTTAAGAGCGTTAAAAATCGATTTATCCGGCTTTGTGTTGACTTCGAGAATCCATGGCTTCAGTTTGGCATCGATCGCGACATCGACGCCGAAAGCAGGAAAATGCGGATACTTTGCGCTCAAAAACTCGCTGACGCCACTGCCCAGAGTTTTCAGCTCTTGAATGAATCCGGTGCGGCGTTTCCCCTGAATATGAGGGGAAATCAGCTTTTCTACGGGCATTGGGGTTCCTCCGTTGTGATAGTTCGTGACGATCTTTTTCGGTCTGGCCAGCCGGCCGACCATCCCCGTCACGTCCCAGCCCCGCTGCCGGTTGCGTTGGACCATGATGCGCAGATCGAACGGGCGCTTCTTGTAATGCAGCAGCGGGATTGCTTTTTGCACGAGATAGCCTCGCCGGGCCGTATGTCTGGAAACCGCGGAGTACAGGCTGCCGAACGAATGAAACGTCCGGGTAGCATAGCCGCTCTTCAGCGTGTAGCGCCCATTGCCTGTGCGGGTTATCTTCATGATTCCGTAGCCGCCCGTGCCGTTGTTCGGCTTCAGGTAAACCGCTCCCCATCGCTTCAGCATGGAGCTGACCGCAGTCCGGCTTGCCCATTGCGTCTGCGGAAGGTACGGCTTCCAACGTGCGCCGGTTTTCAAATAGCGGTATTTCCCCCACTTCGTGTTGGCATAAACCAATCGATCACCTCCCATCTAAACCATGGTATTGTATGTATGCTTTATGGCTTTGGGAACAGGCATATGCAACACGTCAACGGCTCATGAGGGAATATTTTCAAAAAAAACGTTGCATTCCTTATAATTCCGAGTATAATACTAGGTAAATAAATTGATTTTACCATGCTAGGGGATGACAAACATGATTTCTTCTGCCATGAAAGCAGCAACCGCTCTCTGGGTCAACGACTACCTGGATTTGTACAATTACGCCGGACGGATCGGAGATACGGCCTGGCAGCAAGAGATTATGGACATCCTGAAGCAAAAAGACGCGTATGTATTGGAGGCTGTACGTACAAGAAAGCTTGAGGATCTGTGGACGACCTTCGATTCGATCAATCGCAAAATGCTGGAGCTTTACCGGGAGCTGCGGGAAACGAACGATTCGTGGGCTGCGAAACGACTTAGAGAGCAAGTGATGGAATTGAAAACGGAACGCATTACGGTCTCGAGAAAAATCAAGGCGGAACAAGCTTAGAGGCTATTTCATGCGCGGGAGTGTAAATGTGGCATACGGAAGACCGTTCTGCCAGTGGCTTGGTGCGAACACGGCTTGCAGACGACTGCTTAGCCGGCGGTAATCTTGATGCATGCAGCAGACTGCTCTGCAGAGGGCTGAATCCATTTTGGCGAATGGATCAGGCCGGACAACACGCGTTATTACATGGACGCTTGTTTCATCTCGCGCATCATGTTCATCATCATCGTCATCGTTTCGTCGCATTCTTGCATCTTGGACATCATCATGTCCATATCCATGGCATCCGTCATTTTCATTTCCATCATCATGTTCATCATGGATTTCATGGAGTTCATTTTGCACATCATGTCATCCATGCACATCGTCATCATCATGCTCATGCACATTTTTTCCACTTGGTTCACCTCCTCTATGAAATCTACTAATTTTACTCCACACCCAAAATACTATAAATTCCCAGAAACTTCAAGTCTTTTTTGGTTGAGACAAGCTTGGATAAACACCCTTCTTGACCCCGGCCCGCGCTTCCGCTACTCTGAAAGAAAGTGATATGCGGGAGGAGAATGACCATGACCGAACGGCCGCCCAAGCGGGATCAAACGTACGGTGTCGGAAAAGAACCGACAGACCGCCCTATCATTCCTTTGCCGAAAGAAACGCTTGAAGACCAGGATGCCATGCTCGCAGCGCAAAAAGAACGACAAAACTGGATTGACGAGGCTTACGAGGATTTTGTCAAAAACGGCGGCCTGGAGCATTTACCCGGCTTCGGTAAGCCGCTGACGGTGCCGACTGGAGACGCATGGTCGTCCTTGCTCAAGCAAGCCAAGGTCGAGCATCCATGGGTCATGCTGCGGAAGGAAATCGGCTCGCTGATGGAGAAAGCGATCAGCCGGAAAGCCAAAAGCGCCGTCGACCCGGAAATCGATGCGCTGATCGAGGATGCGAACAAGCAGATCGCGGAGCTGAACCGCCAAGCCCCGAGCCTGTCCCTGCACCGCAGCGGCATATCCCGCGACAACTTGCACGAACAGTATGACCGCTGGTATGCGGATAAGTAACTTCGCCGATGCATAATCTTAACGTGAAAACCCCCGGAGCCTTACTCCCTGTTGAGGAAGTGCTACCGGGGGTATTTTGGTCGATATCGGTTTTTCCGAATTAGAACGACTCGTTAACGACCACGTCGCTGAGCGGCAGACGTTCTGTCGCGCGTGCCGGGCTAGCCGCTTTACCGATCGGGAGAAGCATAACCGGGATATAGCGTTCCGGAATGTTGAACTCTTGGATCAAAGCAGCCGGATTGTACCCGCCCATCGGAACCGTGTCATAGCCTTTCGCGCGCGCTGCCAGCATAAGCTGCATAGCGGCCAGCGAGGCGTTGCGGATCGCTTCGTCGCGGCCTACTGTCGGATTGTTCGCATAGGCGCCGTTAATTTGACCGAGCATCGTGTCGCGAACTTCAGGCGTCGCCTTTTCAAAGACGATCGGGGCGGTCAAGTTTGCTTGCAGGTCGCCGAGCACGACGACAACCGCGGATGCGTCGGATACTTGCTGTTGGCCGAACGCGATCGGCAGAAGACGGTCTTTGTTCGCCTGCTCGCGGATGACCAGAAAACGCCAGTGCTGCAAGTTCCAGGACGACGGCGCGCTTGCGGCCAGCTCCAGAATTTCATTCAGCTCCGCATCCGGGATCACGACATCCTTTTGATATTGACGGACGGAATGACGGGACAGAATAACTTGCTCTGCGGTTTGTTGTTGTTCGATTTGGCTCATAATTTCCACTCCTTTATTTGTATAACTCTATTTAGTATAATAACGCAATTAACTTACTTTTGTAAAGTACCATACAAAAAATTACGAGACCTAATTTTGAGCCTTGATCCATAGGGCAGCGCATATAGTTTTTACCTTGAATCCGGTAAATACAGCGTGAAGGTGCTTCCTTTTCCTTCCTCGCTTCGCAGCGTCAAGCGGCCGCCCAGCAGCTTCGCCAGCTCCAGCGAAATGGACAGCCCAAGGCCCGTCCCTCCGTATTTGCGGCTGATCGAGCCGGGGCGAAGAGCGTTGTATAGATTTTGTTCAGATTTATTTGTTAGAATAGGACGGATAAACCATTCAAAAAAAAGGAGTTGTTGCAGCGTGTTCCATCTGTCGCACGTCCTTGGACGAATCAGAAACCGTTGGTTCGCGGCGGCTTCGTTCGTTACGGGGAGCGTGTGGTCCGCGCATTTGGCCGTACTGGTATTCCACTGGGACGACAACGTGCGCTATGATACGACTTTAACCCTTATTTCTTTACTTGCTGGCATCATGACGACGTTCCTTATCTTTCATCTGGCTCTGTTCGGAAACAAAAGCCGCCTACGACTGGCGGGCGGCGGCTTGCTCACGATGATCGGGATGGCAACGATGTATATAACAGGCAGCGAAGCCGCCATCGCTCCGGATGACGACAGAGCTCATTTCGTCCACTCCGTCCTGCGCCCGGTAGATTTGTTTTTGCTCTTCGGCGTTCTGGCCGCGATGTGTCTTGTGTATATCGTCGCTTGGCGGGCGATGCGCCTCCAGCGGCAAGCGCTCGAAAAGCTGGCGTATACCGATCCTTTGACTGGTTTGCTTAACCGGAATGCTTGGGACCGCTACGCCGAGAAAAACACCGTAAACCGAAATGCGGCGTTCTTGTTTCTGGATTTGGACGAATTTAAATCCGTCAATGATACGCTCGGACATGACATTGGCGATTTGTTGATCTTGGAAGTGGGGCAGCGCTTAAAAGCGTTCCAGAACAAACATCGGCAAATCTACCGGCTCGGCGGGGACGAATTTCTGCTGGTCGCGCTCCAGTGCAGCGAGGCGTCCGCCCAAAAAACGGCTTCCGACATGCTCGAAACGATCAAGGCTCCTTACCACTTGGCAGGAAAGGTGGTCCATGTCTCCGGCAGCATCGGCATCTGCCTCGGCTCCGTTCCCGGGTCCAGTTGTACCACTATGCTGAAAAATGCGGACGCCGCCATGTACCGCGCCAAATTGTCGGGAAGAAACCGATTCTTCACGTATCGCGAAGGCGTGAGCACATTTTTTTTGAGCCCGCTGCGCGGTACGGGCAACGGCTTGCCCAAGAGCATCGCTAAGGGCAGAGGAGCCTGACTGCTTAAAAATCAAAAATTCGAAGATAGCAAAAAGCGCCACCGGGGACGAAAACGTTGAAAATTCGCCTACCCCGGCGGCGTTTTTATAAATGCATAACACCAGGATACATTCGCTCCTCCGCCGCCCGCTTCTTTTGCTCGAAAACCGGCGCAAACCGCCCCATATATTCCGGGACCTGCAGGCCCCGTCCGCTCTTTTGCGCCCAACGGCGGTGCGCCTTCAGCGCCCCTTCCCAATCCTCCAACGCCCATAAAATTTCAAATTGCACTGCGTACGAATCGGGATAATCGGGAATTTCGTTGGCGGCCAGCCTTGCGGCATCCAGCGCCAGCCCCTGCTCGTTGGCATCCAGCAGCGCCATCATCAAATCGTAATATGCGTGCGCCCTCGCGTAATCGTTCCTGTGCGGGATTCGGCGAAGCGCGCGGGCCGCGTAGAAGGAAGCGAGTGTCGGCTCGCCGATATGGCAATACGCGTTGGCCAAATGGCTGCAGACCAAGCCGTCATCCGGCTTTCGGTCTAGTTCCTGCAGCAGCAGCGGAATGTTGCGGCGCGACTTCCGCTCCATTTCGCTCTGCGTACAGCCGTAATGCAATAGCCGGCAGCCGTAAAACAGCTTGCCCGACGCGCGACGCGGGCCGCTGATCACGCGGAGCCGCTCGTGGACGGCCCCCGTATAGGTATAGCATCCCTTGCGGAACAAGCGCTCCACATGATTGACGAGCACCGTCTGTCCGTTCCGGCCGTCCAAATGGTGGCACACGAGCGAGAGCAGGCTGGTGTTGTCGGCTTCGCGGGCAAGCAGGCTTTTGAATTCCCGGACCGGCATGTCCCATACAAGCTCTTCGTCCGCATCGATGAACCACACCCACTCGCCGGACGCCAGCGTGATCGCGTAATTGCGCGCCTCCGCAAAGCTGCCGGTCCACGAAAAGCGGTGAACCTTGGCGCCCATGGCCGCCGCCGTCTCCGCGCTGCCGTCCGTCGAGCCCGTATCGACAACGACGATCTCGTCGGCCCATGGGTAAACGCTGCGGATCGCGGCAGGGAGCGAGGCTCTCGCGTCTTTTACAATCAAGCATGCCGAAATGGAAGGAATTGTTTTCATGGGGAATCACCTCAAGGGATTGCGGTATAGCTAAGCGATAAGCTCTCTGCTGTCGGTTAAGACGGCGCTTTGATTAATTCGAGGCCGCCGATGAGCGGTACCGGTTTTCGCTCGCCCCGGGCGGCACTCACCATTCCCAGAACGGCCAGGACGAAGACGGCCAGATTCGCTACCGGCAGCAGCAGCCAGCCAATGACGGGAATGAGCCCGAGCACGACATTCGCGACAAGCCCCGCGAGCAGCAGAATCAGCCCCTGATTGGCATGGTACATCGCGTAGCGGGAACCTTTGGCCACAAGCAGCGGCAGGAAAAACAAAATATAGGCCAGGACGGCAACCGTTTTATTCCGGCTGATGTCGTCCTGTTCGGCAACGGACAATTCTGTGTTGTGCTGCAAGTGAAACACCTCTCCTCTTTGCGGATCGAAAATCTTTTGCCGATCTCATCATAAGATCCGGTGCGTCATGTGACCAGTTACCGGCCTCACGTATTCCGTCATTTCTTGGCTTTCGCGGTCTCCCGGACGGAAAGCAATGGGAAACTTGTTCACTTCCGTCATTTAATTCCTGTATAAATTCCACTATAATAGGGGGGAATGGGGGGAGGACGTGGGAGCAAACTCGATTACAATCATCATAGCCGACGATCAGACCTTGATGCGGGACGGGTTGCATACGATCCTGTCGCTGGAAGAGGACATGGAGGTCGTCGGGGTCGCGGAGAACGGGGTCCAGGCGCTGGAGCTGACGGAACGGCTGAAGCCGAACCTGGTGCTGATGGATATTCAGATGCCCGTCATGAACGGCATCGAATGTACAAAGCAGATGAAGAAGCGGTTTCCGGAGACGGCTATTTTGATTTTGACGACCTTCGCGGAGGACGATTACATTGTGGAAGCGCTCGCGGGCGGCGCTTCCGGTTTCCTGCTGAAAGATATGCCCGGGGACAAGCTGATCCATTCGATCCGCGACTGCATGCGGGGACAGCTCATGATGCCTGCCGTCATCGCCTCCAAACTGGCTGCGCGGCTGGCCGCAGGCTCGCCCCCGGCTCAGGCGGAATTTGACGCAAAGCGCCTTAAAGCGGAAGGGGTCAGCTTCACGGAGCGGGAGAAGCATATTATCGCGCTGATGATGGAAGGCAAGAACAACCGTCAAATTGCCGGATTGCTGTTTATGAGCGAAGGTACGGTCAAAAATTACGTCAGCGTCATCTATAACAAGATCGGAACGAACGACCGGACGAAAGCGATTCTCGTATTGAAGGAATGGCTGCAGAACGGCTGAATCGGGCCGGCTGCTGCGCTTGGTGGAATGGCCGGAGTTGAAGGCGGCGGGAGGAAGCTTTGGCATCGCTCCCCCGCCTTTTTGGTATGGAATGATGCGGGGGACGGCGGAAAATGTTATGACTGCCGTCACTTTTCATATGACCGTCCGATCGTTCATGATGAATGGGAATGTTCGAATCAGTGGCGCAGTTCGAACTTTGGAAGCGGCACGTGACCGTCGTCACTCCTCGCTGTCCTTATTATCGACTTGGGAGCTGGTATGCTATGTTCGACCAAAAGCCGCTGCGCCTCGGTATGCGGATGATCGCCTTTCTCATCTTAGTCGCTGTCGGGATCGGAGGGCTCCTGGCGCCGACGATGACAACCGGGGGCAGCAAGCCGGTCTATGATCTGCAGGACGAACCGGGATGGCAGATTCATCTGGGGGATTTGCCGCTAGCGCCGGACGGAAGCGTTCTGGAAGGCCCGGCAAGCTGGGCCTCACTCAAGTCGGTGCAGCCTTTATACAGCGACAAGCGGTATACCGGAATCATCTGGCTGAAACGCCAACTGCCCGGCAAGATTGACCCTGGCTCGGCGCTGCACGTCGCAGGCTTGAAATCGTACGAGATGTATTTGGACAACCGACGCCTCGCCAGCGTAAACTATCAGCCGTACGATTTCAAAGTCAACGGCGCATTCCAGTGGCGTCTCCTCCCGATGCCTCCCGATGCCGGAGGGCACACGGTATACGTTCGGATCAATCATGACGACCGGGGGCTCCTTACCGGCCGGGTCACGATCGGCAGCGAGAGCGGCTACTGGGACCGCATTCTGATGCGCGATATGTATAACATCGTGCTGGGAACGCTGTTCGTTGCGCTTGGGGTCGCTTCGCTTGTTTTGTTTTTATTTCAACGCACCGAGAAGCTGCACTTTCATTTCTCGCTTTTTGCCCTCTCGGCGGGCTACGGGTGCATTGCGCGAACTGAGCTCGCCCAGGTGTTCGTCGGCAACTCGGTCTGGATCTATCTGCATAATGTCGCCTTCCCGCTCGCCACGTTCGCTTTTCTCTCGTTTCTCGAAACGATGTACGGCAGCGGGGCGTGGGACCTGAGACGGCGGATGCGGCAAACGATGCTGGCGTTTACCGGGCTTTGTCTGGCGGCTGCGTTTTGGGACGACGTCCTGTACACGGATTTGATCAAGTTTGCTTTTCCTCCGCTATTTTTCGTCATCTTCGCGCTGACTGCCGCCATGACCGTACGCGTCTTTATCCGCAGCCGGGACCGGGAAACGCGTTCGATCCTGGTCGGCTTCGCCGTGCTGCTTACGGTTACGCTGTTTCATGCGCTGCTCATTTTCAACCAGCGGTGGTTCTTCATCGTGTATGAACGGTATCCGGCGTTGTACCGGATCTGGACGGACCAAATTTTTATCGGTGTCTTCGTATTCATGCTTTGTCTCGGCATGGTGCTGTTTCACCGCTTCCGCCAGGTGCACCGGAACATGAAGCGGTACGCCGCGGAGCTGGAGCTTAAGAACGAGCGTCTCATGGAACTCGACAAGCTCAAAGACGCGTTTCTTGCCAATATGTCCCACGAGCTGCGTACGCCGCTCCACGGCATTCTCGGACTGACGCATTCGCTGCTTGACGGCGTGGCCGGCCCGGTGAATGCCGCCGCGCGGGACAATCTGGAGCTGATCGTCTCAAGCGGGAAGCGGCTTGCCGGCCTCATCGGCGATATTCTGGATTTCTCCAAGCTGAAGCACCGCGATCTGGCTCTCCAGCTCGAACCAATCGATCTCGGGGAAACGGTCCGCCTCGTGCTGGCGGTCTTCGCGCCGCTCGCCGACAAGAAGCGGCTCCGGCTCGTCCGGCAGCTGGACGAAGCTCTGCCTCCGGTTAAGGCCGACGGCAACCGGCTGGAGCAAATTTTGTACAATTTGATCGGCAACGCGATTAAATTTACGGAAAGCGGCGAAATCCGGGTCGAAGCGTCCCGGCAGGACGGCTTCGTTCGCCTGTCCGTTTCGGATACCGGCATCGGGGTGCCGGAAAGCAAGCACGAGGCGATTTTCCAGGCGTTCGAGCAAGGCGAAAGCTCCGCCTCCCGGGAATACGGCGGGACGGGGCTGGGCTTGTCGATCACCCGGAAGCTGGTCGAGCTGCACGGTGGCAGCATCGGCCTCGACTCCGCCCCAGGGCGCGGCTCGACGTTCACGTTCACGCTCCCGGTGTGGGAGGAGGACGCTACCGCTCGGAATCGTGCGGTGTCCGATGCTATCACGCCTGACGCGGGCACCGCGGGTCCCCTTCTTGCTGCGGCCCGGACGCCCTTGCCGTCTCCCGCTGCAGTGGAAGGACCCGAGTCGCGGCAGGCTCGGGAGGTCAGTCCGGCACAGCGTATCAAGCCAACGATCTTAATCGTTGACGACGAACCGGTCAACCTGCAGGTGCTCGGGAACTATTTGGCCAAGCAGCCTTATGAGCTCCGCCACGCCGGCAGCGGAGTGGAAGCGCTCCGGCTTGTTGCCGAGGCGAAGCCCGATTTGATTCTCCTCGATGTGATGATGCCGCGAATGACCGGCTACGAAGTATGCCGGGAAATCCGCCGGACCTATAGCCCCGGAGAGCTGCCGGTTCTGCTCGTAACGGCCAAAAATCAAATGGAGGATTTGCTTGAGGGCTTCAACGCCGGGGCTAACGATTATTTGACCAAGCCCGTGTCGCGCCCCGAGCTGCTGGCCCGCGTCGAGCTGCAGCTTCAGCTACTGCAGCTCAACCACTCGCTGGAGCGGCTCGTTGAAGAGCGAACGGCGGACCTGGCGGATACGAACCGCCGGCTGCACCGTTCGATGCGGGAGACGGCCGAAGCGATGGCCGAGCTGTCCGTGCTTGAGGAGCGGAACCGGATTGCGCAGGACATTCACGATATCGTCGGACATACTCTGTCGACGACGATCGTCCAGATCGAAGCCGCCAAACGGCTGATCGAACGAAACGACGCGCTCGGATTGGAGAAGCTAAGCGTTTCGCAGGAGCTCGTCCGCAAGAGCTTGAACGAAATCCGGACGTCGGTGCGCATGCTTTCGGAAAGCGCAGCCGATTACGATCTGGCCGAAGCTTTGAAGAAGCTGCTGGCCGATACGCAGGAGGTGACGGGCATCCCGGTCGTATTCGAGCTGGACCCCCTCCCTCCGCTAAGCGCGCTGCAAAAAAAGGTGCTGTACCATGCGCTCCAGGAAGGGCTGACCAACGGCATCAAGCATGGCGACTGCCGCCGGTTCGATTTTACCTTGCGTCGGGAGGAGCATCAGCTGCGGTTCATACTGAGCAACGACGGCCGGGCTTACGAGAACAACCCGATGGGCTTCGGACTCGCTGCCATGAAGGAGCGGGTGCAGCAGCTTGGCGGCACGATGAGTCTCTCGGCTCCGGAGACGGGCGGCTGTCTGCTCCGTATCGTTTTGCCCGTGGAATAAAGGCGGGAATCTTCGGAAAAGCGCTTACCATTTTCAGTTATTTCCTGTATAGTGAAAGTATCATGAACACAGGGAGTGATGCACTTTGTTGATGCGAACGACCGAGTTTTATGAAAACCTGCCTTCCAAATGCTGCGATACGTGCGGCGAACCGATTGAGGAGATGGCTGACTGCTACTCCTCCACCTGTACGAAATGCAAAGGCCATACGTTCTACCCGCTTAGCCCGATCTCCGGGCCGCCCGTTCATCCGGAATAGTTCAACGCCCCTGCCGAGGGGGCGTTTTTTTGTGCGCTTTTTTGGAGCGGCGCCCCGACAAAAGAATGCTACGAAGGACGCATGACCGTTCTCATGACGGCGATCACTGGTCATTATGACTTCCTCCGCTTTACGATGAGATCCGGAAGGAGGAGTTAAACATGCCAGGAAATATCGTAAAACGAAGCGTCAGCATGATGCTGGCGTTTGTCTTGTTGTGCAGCGGGGCCACCCCGCCCCCGGCCGTAAAGGCCTCTTCTGCGGACCGGGCCTTCTTCGGAGACAGTCCCCTGTTCCAGGACGCGGGCGACGCCATGCCGGTCGTTTACCGCCCGCTGCTCGAATCCGGCGGGGCTTCGTCGGTAACGCGCCAAGTGTACCAAACGAACGGACCACTGCCGGTTACGAAGGAACGGATAGCCGCCGGGCCACCAAGCGTCGCCTCTGCCGTCTACTGGCCCGCCGGCAGCTCGATGAACGTCACCGATCGAGGCAAAAGGATGATTGCGCTGAGCTGGACTCCGGTTCCCGGCGCTGAAGGGTACCGTCTCGAGCATAACGGCATGAGCTTCGACCTGCCGTATTACACAACCTCTTATTGGGCCGATGAACTCACGCCCGGCACGAAATACCGGTTCAAGGTCGAAGCCGTCGACGAATTCGGCGTATGGACCACCGACGGACCGGCTCTCGAAGCGTCCACGCTGGAAGATGTCGGATTGTCGGATTTGACCCTGGTGGACATCGAGGGCGGACGAATCAAGCTGTATTGGGAGAAGGCTCTGCCCGGAAGCGGCATTACGGGTTTCCGGATACACCGCACGACAGGCGGCCGCGAGGAAGTCATCGCCTCTCTGGACGATCCGCTCGCAGATTCCTACCTCGATATGGAGACCGAATCCGGCGTCGGGTATGTGTACCGCGTCTATGCCGTCAATGCGAAGGGTCAGGAATTTCCTTATTCCGTCGAGAAGCGATTCGGGCCGGTCGGGTTCGTCATCGGCTCCTTCGTTCACGAAGCGCCGAGTTATTACCGCAAGTATGCCGCTTCCGGCGATCCGGTTCAATTAACGCTCAAAACGGAACCGGGCGCGGACGTATTGGCCGAGGTTGCCTATTCGACGCCTGAGCTTAGCGGCCAGCTCTTGTCTGTCCGGCTGCAAGCCGGCGATCACCCGCAAACGTATACCGGCAGCTTTCTCATCCCGGATACGGCTGTCATGATCGAATCGATCCGCGCCACAGCAACCAAAGACGGCGCAAAGGCGGAGGCCGAAGCGCTTCGAGCCCCGCTGCCGGTCGGGGGCACGGTGCGTGTCCGCGTCACGAACGGAGAGCGGCTGGAGAACGAAACGACGCTCACGATACGCAGCGGCAGCGGCAACGCCGCCAAAAGCATGGTCATCGGCAAGTCGCCGGAGGCCGAATTCAAGGGCCTTCCCCCTGCTGCGGATTATAGGCTGTCCATGTTCGGCTCCAACGGCATCGACCTGCTGGCCGACAATGCTTCGTTGATCGACGTGCAGGCGGGCGTCAGTCGTACAGTAGAAGCAACGCCGTCGGAGCCCGCCTACTTGGAAATCGGCATCAAGGACGAACAGCAGGAGGAAGTTGGCTTCGTGCAGGTCGTCGTCACGGATACGGACGGTCAGGTGCTGTACAGCGCGGACACCTTAAACAGCGGAAAGGTGACGACACCGGCCTTAGCCGGAATGATCGGCCGCAAGGTGCGCATTAAGGTCAGCGACCGAAAAGGCTACTACTTGCAGACGGAAGCGGAAGCGACGCTCGCGCAAGGGAAGACGCCGGTCGCGGTAACGCTCGGGAAGTCGGTGACGAAGCTTACGGGCGTGGTGACCGATTGGAGCAAACGTCCCGTCGCGCTGGCGGAAGTGTCCGCGGTGCAGAACGGCAAAAGCTATCGCATGCTGACCGATGCGGAAGGCCGCTATTCGTTCGACCTGCCTACCGGTCCGGCGACCGTTCAGGCCCGCGTCGGATCGAACGTTTCGCAGCCGGCGTACAAGACGCTTGTGCCGGGAACGAATGAAGTCGGACTGGAGATTTATGCGGCGATTCCGACCCGCGTTCAGGTGAATTTCTATACCAAAGCCATCGGCGGGGATTGGACCGGCCCGCACGAGCTCGACTGGAGCTCGACGGGGCGTTATCGAGTTACCGCCTCCCGCTACCTGCTGAGCACGGGAAACCCGTTCCAGGTGTACGCCTTCCCCGGAGAAGCCGTGCAAGTATGCATCAACGACCAGCAGCACGCTGCAGCGGACGTTTGCGGCACGGCCACGATCCAGAGCAATAACACGGGTACGGTCGAGATTCGCATGGAAGAAAAAGGAACCAAGGCTTCGGGCGACATCAGCCTGCCTAATCCTTCGCAGCCTTACTATTATCAGATCTTGGCTGCCGATGCAGACGGCAAACGCAGGCTGCTGACGCAGGGGCCGGTCAAAAACGGGAGCAACGAATGGAAGCTGCCCGGGGCGGGCAATTACCAGCTCCAGATTTCATCTTCCGGAGGCGATTACGCGTCCCGCGATTTTTCCGTTGCCGACGGAGAAGCCAAGGCATTGGGAGCCATCGCGTTCGAAGTCGCAGGCGTATTTGCCGGCAAGGAAGGCAACGGCGTCGTCATTCAGCCGGATACGGCTCCGGCCGGCGGGGAGCTGCCGGTCCGCGTGTCCTATCGAAACACAAGCTCGTCTGCCGTACAGGATGCGGCTCTGCTGGCCGACATCCCTGCGGGGGCGGCGTTTATCGAAGGCAGCGCCGTCGTGAATGCCGCCGCAGCGCCTGCGGCTGCCCCAAGCGTCTCGCAGCGAACAATCGCCATCGGGGCGATCGCACCCGGCGCGTCGGGGACCGTATCCTATAAGCTGCGCTTTGACGAAAAGAGCGATGTCGAGCGGATTTCTATTTCGCCTAAAATGCGCTACCGGACCGATACGGCCGAAGCAACGGAAATCATCGGAGCGGCCCAAGCCGAACGGGTCTATGTCACCTTGTACGCTCCGGCCGTCACCAGCCGTCAGGAGATTACGGTAAGCGGGATTGCGCCTCCAGGCAGCCTCGTTCGCATCTACGACGGGAAGCTTCTGCTCGGACAGAGCCTCGCTTCCCCGTCCGGCGATTGGAAACGAAATATCCGCCTGCCGGGCGATACGCCGCAGACCAATCACGCGCTCCGGGCCGAGGCGACGAAATTGGAACAAACCTGGTACGGTCCCCCGGTATTCGTCCGTTACGACGTCAATTACCCGGAGCCGGTCGAGCTGATCATCGAGCATAACCGTACAAAGTATCGGCTGGACCCTTCCCTAGGGGTCGCACAGTTTCCATTCATAGTCAAACCTGGCGATCCGCTGGCCATTACGCTGAAATTTAATCATCCCAATCGCGCGCGGAACGTTAGGATTCATGTGGGTGATAGGCTTATCGATCCTTCCGTCAATGACAAGGGGGACTTTATCGCCATCGTGAAAGCTGAGAAGCTGGGACCGATCGGTGTCAGCTATACGCCACTGGAGAGCGTGCCAAGCGATACCCCGACGGAAGAAAACATACGGGAGCAGCTTCCTCCCAGTCTGAAGGCATTCGAGAAAAAATCGCTGGAGATTTCGGAGAAAACCCCCGATGGGGCCAAACAAACCGCACGCCTGCAAGGCTCGCTCCCGGCTTCCAAGGGCAGCGCCGGTTTGGATTTGGACGTATCGCTGGAGAAAACGAGCTACTCTCCGACTCCCGCGGATCTGAACAAGGCGCAGAGTACGGGCGTACCGGTGTACGGGCTGAAGGTCAGCCACTCCTTGACTCCGGAACAGTTCAGAGTCCAAATGTCGGCTTATATCCCGCTGGACGAATTCCAGACCGGCTTGAATGCGCAGGAGGCGGTGTCGCTCGTAGCCGCGGCGCTTGAGCCGAAGCCGGGGGCCCGAAGCAAGCCGCAAGTACGCGCTGCCTCTCCAGGCGCGGGAGGGGCCGTACTGGTCCGCATCAGTCTGGCGCTCGCTTCGGAAGCCGGCAAATGGACCTGGACGTCGATCGATTCGGTTTATTCCGTTTACGACGGCATGGGGATTAACGATACATTGAAGGATTTGGAAGGCTTGGTCGACGCGGCTTCGGAAACCTGCGATCCCGAGATGGCCGGCATTTATACGGACTGGGCAAAAGCCATTGCCAACGAAGCGATGATCAACGAAGCGATCAAAGCGACCTTGATGCTCGCAGGATTTTTCCTCGGCCCGGAGACGTTCGGCGTCGGCACGATCGGCGTCTGGCTTCTGACGAACGCCATCGGCAAGGTGCTGGATGCCGATATCGCCGCCAAGGTCGACAAACTCAAAGCGGACATCGCGAATAACAATTGGTGCGAAGACCCGCCTCCGAATAAGCCGACACCCACAAAGCCGGGAACTAAAAAACCGACAAAGAAGCTGGCCGATCCGAAGTGGATGTACGATCCGAGCGGCTATGTCTACGAGGTTTCGCCCGACAATCGGCTGGAAGGCGTCAAGGCGACGGCGCTTGTAAAGGATGCCGAATCGCGACAGTGGAATGTGTGGGACGCCGAATGGTTCGGTCAGGCCAATCCGTTGACGACGGATGCCGAAGGCCGGTACGGATGGGACGTTCCGGAAGGCCAGTGGAAGGTCATGTATGAGAAGGACGGTTACCGGACGGCTTTCAGCAGCGAGCTTACGGTGCCGCCGCCGCATTTTGACGTTAACGTGCCGATGATATCCACCCGGCCGCCAAAGGTCGTTGCGGTTCGGGCCCTGCCCGGCGGCAGCTCCGTTCTGATCGACTTCGACCGCCACGTGACGGCAGCCAGTGTGAACGATACGACGATCACGGTGACCGATAAGGAAAACGGCGCACCCGTTATTGGAGAAACGGCGCTTGTGCAGCCCGTTACCTTCGAAGGGCAGTCCGTGTCGAAAACGGTCCGCTTTACGCCGAACGCAGCGTCGCCTCTCGTCATCGGGCGCGTTTACGAAGTGAACGTCGACAGCGCCATTCAAGGCTACAACGGCATTCCGGAGGGCAGTGGATATAAAGCCGACGTGATCGTGAAGGCGGTGGACGATACGCCTCCCACAGCGGTAAGCGGTCTGGAAGCCGTCGCCGATGCCCAAGGCTTGATGCTCCGTTGGACGGATCCGGGCGACCCGGATTTCACCAAAGCGGCGCTCAGCTACCGGGCCGAAGGGGCCTCGACCTTCAGCGATCCGATCGAAATCGCCAAAGGCAAGCAATGGGCGCTGCTCGAAGGGCTCAAGGCGGGAACCGCCTATGAAATCGAAGTGAAGTCGGTGGATGAAGCAGGCAATACTGCCTCCACCGGAATCAAGACACCAACTGCGGTTAGGCTGGCGGAGCCCGTCGATATCATTGCGCCGCGGCAAGCGTCCGGCGTCAAGATCGAAGCGGGCGAGCGTACGCTCACTGTCCGTTGGACCGATCCGGCAGATGCCGACTTCCAAGCCGTTCAGCTGAGGTGGAACCGGTTCGTCGGAGACCCGAACGGAGGCGAAGCCAAGGTGGAAAAAGGCGTGAAGCAGTACACGATTACCGGCCTATTGCCCGCCAAAGATTACCGCATCCTGCTCTCGACTCAAGACGTCGCAGGCAACGAGTCGCATGCCTTGGAGATCGCCGCGCGCACGAAGCCGGTTGGTGAAAGCGGCGGCGGCAGTGGAAGTGACGGCGGCAGCGGAGAAAGCGATCCGGGCCCGAGCCCCGGCGGCGGCTCCCCGTCGTCCCCCGCCAATACGCCGAAGCCTGATTCCGCGAATCGCGAAAGCGTGAAGCTGGACGGAAACGCGGGAAGCTACCCGCTGTTCGGAGGAGCGCTTCGCATAGCCTTGCAGGAAGGCACCTTGACGAAGCCCGCCACCTTGCAAGCGGAGCGTTCGGCCAATGCCGGGTCTCCGAACGACACGGCGCTGAAGCTCCACTCGCCGGTATACTCGCTCTCGCTCGGCGGTGAAGAGGTCCTGCACAAGCCTATCCGGCTTACAATCCGCTACGACGCATCGGGGCTGTCCGGAGAAGACCCGCGCAAGCTTGGCCTGTACCGGCAAGCGGACGGCAAATCGGGCGCTTGGACCTATGTCGGCGGAGTTACGGACGGAACCGCCGGCGAGGTAACGGCCTCAATCGATCGGTTCGGCGTCTATGCGGTAGGGCTCGCCGATTACCGGTTCGCCGACTTGGAAGAGCACTGGAGCCGCGCAGATGTCGAGCTTCTTGCCAGCCGCCATCTCGTCAGCGGCGTAGACGGCGGCAAGTTCGAGCCCGACCGTCTGATCACCCGCGCCGAATTCGCCAAGCTGCTTGTACGGCTAAGCGACGATGACCGGCAGGCGGTTTCGGCCGGGGAGACGTTCAGCGATGTAGCCCCCGACGCCTGGTACGCCGGCTTCGTCAACCGCGCTTCGCAGCTTGGGCTGGTGCAGGGGGCTGGCGGACGGTTCCGGCCCGACGATCCCGTGACGCGGGAGGAAATGGCCGTCATGGTGCTTCGCGCATGGGGCGAGGCCCCTGCCCTTCCGCTTGAACCGGCTTCGGCTCTCGCGGATTTCCAAGACGGGACCGACGTCTCCGTCTGGGCCCGTCAAGGCGTCGCCTTGGCCGTGCGGCACGGTCTGCTCCAAGGCATGGAGGAGCGCGCGCTGAAGCCGCAGGACTCCGCCACCCGGGCGCAATCGGCCGTCCTGCTGCTCCGCTTGATGGACCGGATGGGCCGGTTAACGGCCGCTCCGGTGAAGCCGTAGCAAGCAAACTTCGATGTGCCGGTCCTTCGGGGCCGGCCCGCATCGTCCTTTTAACGAGATACAACCAACTTGAAGGAGTGACCTGTTCCATGATCAACGAGCTTGATTTACGCCTTGACCCCTACCCGTGGTATGAAGAAATGCTCCAAGTGAGCCCTGTCGAATACAGCCCGCAGTTTGGGGCCTACCTCATTTTCCGTTACGAAGAAGTCCGCAAGGTATTTGCCGACCATCAGACATTTTCATCAGCCGTCTTCGACGGGCTCTCCCAAGAGCTAACCTTTGAGAATCAGCTTCAGGGGATGGACCCGCCCCGGCACACGCAGCTTCGGGCATTGGCTGTCCATGCCTTTACCCCGAAGGCGGTAGCCGACCTTGAGCCGCGCATCCGCCGCCTTGTCAGCGAGCTGCTTGACCAGGCGCTGGCGAAGGACGAGATCGATTTTGTCCGCGATTTTGCCATTCCGTTTCCCGTGACGGTTATCGCCGAAATGCTCGGGGTGCCCGAGGAAGACCGGGACCAATTCAAGTATTGGTCGGACGTGATCATAGAGGCCTCCGAGCATCTGCTCACCGGCAAAGCGGAAGATCCCCGGCATGTCGCCGCTTATCGGGAAATGAAAGACTACTTCGAGCAGCGGACAAGAGAGCGCAGAGAAGCTCCTCAAGACGACTTAATCAGCCGGCTGGCGCTTGCCGAGGTGGAGGGGCAGCGGCTTACGGATGCGGAAGCGGGCAATTTCTGTCTCCTTCTCATGGTGGCCGGCAACGAAACGACGACGAATCTATTGAGCAATGCGATTCGCACGTTCATCGAACATCCCGGACAGTGGGAGCTGTTATGCCGGGAGCCCGGGCTGATTCCGCAAGCCATCGAGGAAGTGCTGCGCTTCCGCTCGCCGGTACAGCTGTTGTACCGGGTCGTGAAGCAGGACGTCGAGCTTGGCGGCCGGCAGATGAAAGCCGGGGAGCGCGTCGTCGTCTTCATGGGCGCGGCCAATCGGGACGCAGGGAGATTCGAGCGTCCGGATACGTTCGATATTACGCGCCCGCTGGGTCCGCATATGTCTTTGGGCCATGGCATCCACTTTTGTCTCGGGGCACCGCTCGCCCGGCTGGAGTCCAAAATCGCGCTTGAATCCTTGATCGAGCGCATCCGGGAGTTTCATTTGCCCGAGGGAGGCAGGCTTGAACCGCTCTCGACCTTTAATGTATTCGGGCTGCGCCGGCTGCCTTTGCGGCTGGTCCGTCGCAAATAAGCGCAAACGCCGTTCATCCGGTTTTCTCGGATGAGCGGCGTTTGCGCTTGTGCCCTGCCTGATTCAGCCTCGCTGACTTACCACGCCTCGCGAATCGTGGTCGTCGTCTGCCACGCTTTCCGAACAGAAGAAGCTGTCTGCTGAAGATGCATAATCGCATCCCAAGCCTGTTCGGTCGGGCGCTGGCGACGGAACTGCCGTGCCCTACCCTTCATCGCGGCCAGCGCAAGCCGGTTGTCCGCAAGCTCCAGCAGCTGATCCTGGAGCGTCCGGGCGGCTGTCGCCCGGACGGCGACGCCAGCCTTCTCCAGCACCGCGGCGTTGTCTTCCTCTTGGCCGGGAATCGGCTTATAGAGCAGCATCGGCAAGCCCACCGCGACCGCCTCCGCCGTCGTCAGCCCGCCCGGCTTCGTCACGAGCAAATCGGCGACGGCCATCCATTCGTGAATTTCCTCCACGAATCCTTTGACAATGACGCGGTTCGTCGGATGCTCCCGTAGCTCCGCTTCCAGCTCTTCCCGCACGGCCGCGTTGCTTCCGCAGATGACGACCAGTTGCAGCCGCTTCAGCAGAGACGTCGAACGGATCAGCGAACGGACGCTTTCGTCCAGCATGCCGCTGCCGCCGCCCATCACGAGGACGACCGGGCGCTTCGGATCGAGACCGAACGACTGGCACAGCCGGACCCGGTCGAACGATTCGGAGAAGCGGCTTCGCACCGGAATGCCGGTCACCCGGACGCGGGAGGACGACACGCCGTGCAGACGCAGCGCGGCCGCTACCTGCTCGGACCCGACCAGATACAAGTCCGTATGCGGCTGCAGCCACAGGCTGTGGTCGGTATGGTCCGTAATGACGGTAACGAGCGGCGTAGAAACCGCACCCTTTTCTTTCAGCAGCGAGACGGCCGCCGCAGCCAGCGGGAACGTGCAGACGATAATATCCGGCTTTTTCTCCTCCAAGAGTGTCAGGAACCGGGACAGCCCCAAGCTTAAAAACGTTTTGAACGGAATCGGCATTGCCTCTTTCCGTCTTGTTTTGCGATATAAATAGCCGTAGACCGACGGCGCTTTCTCGACGCCCTTCATGAAGCAGTACTTCACCATCGGATGAAGATACGGATATACTTCCTGCATAAAATCGATCACCTCGGCCCGGACATGTTCCGCCAAGCCTTCCCCGCATGTTTCCGCCAGCGCCCGCGCCGCCTGTCGGTGACCGTCACCCAAGTCGCCGGAGAGCACCAAAACGCGCGCAGCCGCGGGGATCTCGCCGTTCGTCAACATAAGTAGCCCCCCATTAACTATTCTTTGTTTACCCTTCTACTCTATATATTAAACGAAAATCCTGAAGAAATCCCATGCTCAGAGCTTAAAACTTTCTTAAGTACGCGAATGACCCGGACGTAACCCAAACCCGGGAGTGCACCCATAGAGCCCAACGGGAATACACTATCAGCAAAAGCCCATATTTACGCTTGATCGGAGGTTCCTTATGAAGCCTTACCCTGAATACCCCTATTATGCGATGGAAACGGAGTGCCGCGAAAAGCCGATTGCGTTCCCGCCCCAGCATCAGGAGCGACAGCCCGGACTCGAATATTTGATGAACCCGCGGCCGATCTTCGACAACCCCGCCTATGTCGGCAGCGGCAAGCTCCTTGGCAAAGTAGCCCTGATTACGGGCGGGGACAGCGGGATCGGACGCGCGACCGCCGTCGCCTTTGCCAAAGAAGGAGCCGACGTAGCCATCGCCTACTTGTACGAGCATCCGGACGCGGCCGAAACGAAGCAGCATATCGAGCAGCTTGGCCGCCGCTGCCTGACGATCCCGGCAGACCTGCGGGATAAAGCGTCTTGTGCGGGCGTCGTCGCCCAGACTGTTGCCATGTTCGGCAAGCTGGACGTGCTGGTCAACAATCTGGGCGTCCAATACCCGCAGTGGAGCATCCTGGATATTTCGGAGGAGCAGTTGATCGAGACGTTCCGAACGAATATATTCTCGTTCTTTTTCGTTACTCAAGCCGCTTTGCCTTATATGAAGACGGGCGACTCCATCATTAATACGGCTTCGGTCACCGCCTACCGCGGCAACCGGCAATTGATCGACTATTCATCCACCAAAGGGGCGATTGTCACTTTTACCCGCTCACTGGCTCTCTCGCTGGTCGAGCAAGGCATCCGGGTGAACAGCGTAGCCCCGGGACCCGTCTGGACCCCGCTGACGGTCTCCAGCTTCCCCGCCGAGCAGGTGAAGACGTTCGGCACGGATACGCCGATGGGCCGGGCCGCCCAGCCGTTCGAGCTGGCGCCGGCCTACGTGTACCTCGCAAGCGACGATTCCAGATTCGTCACCGGCGAGACGCTGCATGTGAACGGAGGCCAGTTTATCACCTCCTGACGCGCAACGTCAAAAAGGGACTGCGGAGATCGTTCCCCCGCAGTCCTTTTTGACGTTGCCCAGCACGGAGCCCCCTGCACTCCTGCTTAGCCGCGGATCACTCGGCATAAAAGCCCTGCTCCGCCGCATAATTGCCCCAGTGCGGCCTGCTCCCGTCTTCATCCGTAAAGCCGTACTCGTCGGAAAGTCCCCAGCTCGTCAGCGCTTGACCGGATTTGTCCATGATGCGCGGGTCGGCGGCCAGTGCGGCAACCGCCCGTCCGACATAATGCGGCGTCTCCGACATGATGAAATGCGGGTCCTTCTCCGCCGCGTCCCGCCAATTGTCCTTCGTCACGCCGAAATGGTCGAGCATCGCTTCCGAACGCAGAAACCCCGGCGTAACCGCCACAGCCGCCACATGGTGCAGACGAAGCTCCTCGGCCATGGCCTCGGCCAAGTGAATCGCGGAAATTTTGACGAGACTGTAATACAGGTTACCGCGGTACCTATAATCCCAGCCGTCCGTAATTTCGACGATGAGTCCCCGCTTGTTCGCCATAAGCAGAGGCGCGCCGTAATAGCTGGCGATCATATGCGAATGCACCGCCCGCCGCTGCATCAACAGCCCGTCCGCAATCGGCTGCTCCCAGAATGTCTTACCCCATTCCATCAGCGAGTCTCCGCCCCACACGTCGTTGACGAGCAGGTCGAGCCTGCCGTCCTGCTCGCTTCGCACCCGTTCGAACAACGCCCGGACCTCCTCCTCCTCCGTATGGTCCACGCGCACAGGAATGCCGCGTCCGCCTCGGGCCGTCACCAGCTCCGCCGTCTCCTCGATCGTTTCCGTCCGGCCCATATCAGAGAGCTGTCCCCGCGTACTGCGGCCGGTCACATAGACCGTCGCTCCCGCTTCCCCCAGCATCTCGGCGATGCCGCGCCCCGCTCCTCTTGTCGCTCCGGCGACGACCGCGATGCGTCCTTCCAATGGTTTCATCGTTGACTCCCTCCGCTTCCCTTAGCTGTCCGAAGGCTGCACTCTGCCATTCCCGCAGTTCATATCGATCCGCCGGATCTCCAAGGCATGTCTCCGCCTTACGCTTCCATCCTATCAATCCTAATATGTCAACCCTTGTCATATTTGCTGTGATAAAATAAAAATATCTGATGACTCAAACGGATCTTAAAATTACGACGTACAAGGAGCAATTGTCATGCGTGCGGATCGACTGTTATCCATTTTATTGCTGCTGCAGAACCGCGGCCGAATGACCTCGCGGGAGCTGGCCGAGCAGCTGGAGGTATCGGAGCGGACCATCTTCCGCGACATGGAGGCGCTTAGCGCTTCCGGCATTCCGCTATATGCCGAGCGGGGCTCAGGCGGCGGCTGGGTGCTGCCGGAAGGTTACCGTTCCCAGCTCACCGGACTCAAAATCGATGAAATCCGCTCCCTCCTGCTCGCCCACGCTTCCGGCATGATGCGGGATCTGGGCTGGCGCGAGGCTTTTGAAGCCGCCTTGTTGAAGCTGCTTGCCGCTCTGCCTCCCTCCCTGCGGCGGAATGCGGAGGCGGTCCGCGAACGCATCCACGTGGACGGAGCCGGGTGGTACGGACCCGCAGAGGAGGTATCATGCCTGTCCATCGTGCAGGAGGCGGTGTGGGAGGAACTACTGCTAGCCATTCGTTACGGACGAGGCGACGAGGTCGTCGAGCGCGAAGTCGGCCCGCTCGGGCTGGTCGTCAAAGGAAACACGTGGTACTTGATCGGGCTCGTAGACGGCCAGATGCGCACCTACCGGGTTTCCCGGATACGCAGCGCCGTCATCCGGCCAGAGAGCTTCGAGCGGCCGGCGGACTTCGATCTGGCCCGTTACTGGGAGCAATCGACGGCCGACTTCAAGTCCCGGCTGCCCAGCTATCTCGTGACGCTGCAAGCGGATGCTTCCGCGCTTGCTCTCCTGCAAGAGGAGCACTTCGTCAAAATCCGCGACACCCGCCCGGCTGCCGACGGCTTGACCGAGCTTACCGCCGATTTCCAAACGGCGGAGTATGCGCTGCGAATCATTCCGGGATATGGCGGCGGACTGCAGATACTGGAGCCGGAACAGCTGCGCGCAGACCTCCTCCGGCTGGCGGAGGCGATCCGTCAAATGTATTGCCATGGATGATACAGATCGGTTTATGCACATGAAGCCGCTGCAGCACCGTACGTCTCTCATCCGACTCCGGCGCTTGATCGCCGGGGTTATTTTGCATGCGGCGACGACATTTTTTTTGAACTAAAAACGAACAAATCCGGAGCTCGGGACCAATATAGAGTGAAAAAACAACGATAGGGGGGCCGGCCGCCTATGACAGACTCCGAATGGCAGTATTGGATCAAGCAAGCGAACCACGGAGATGAACAAGCGTTTCAAACGATTTACGAGCAAAGTAAAGACCACGTGTACCGAACAGTCACACTTCTCATCGGCAGCAAGCAGGACGCGTGCGACGTGGTCAGCGAGGTGTATGCCGAATTATTCAAGTCGCTCGCAAAATACGACGGACGCAAGCCGTTCCGCTCCTGGCTTACCGGCCTCGTGATCCGCCAAACCCGCAACTGGAACCGAAAGCTGTGGCGGAAATTCAGGCTGCACGAGCGCAGCAGATTGCTGGAAACGGAAGAGCACACTCCGGACACGGAGGAACTGTTCCTGCAGCATGAGCATCAGCACGAACTGATCGCTCTTGTCCACAAGCTGCCTTACAAGCTCCGGAGCGTCGTCGTGCTGCGGTATTATCAGGAGCATACCTTTGACGAAATTGCGGAACTGCTGGACATCCCGTCCGGTACGGTCAAATCGAGGCATCACGCCGCCATGGCCAAGCTGCGCAAGCAAGCAGCCCATTTAATTGAAACGAACGAAGGAGGGCTTGCCCCATGTCCATCGAAAATCAATTGAAAACCGAGCTTCAGCAATTTGCCGGAACCCTTCACGCCCCTGCTCAGCTCGACGATCGAATCGCAGCGTTAATTCGGAAGCATACCCGCGTGACGGCTGCGTCCCTCAGACCCGCCAAACGTAAATACGCGACCCGGGCGGCTCTTATCGCCGCGTGCATCTTTCTGTTTTCGGGCATCGCCTATGCTTCCAGCCTGCTCTATACGATGCAGACCGATAAGGTTCGCGTGGAGCTAACCCAACAAGCCGCGGCCACCTTGCCCGCAAGCTTGTCCGCCGAACTCACGCAATCGGTGCGGGACATCCGCAGCCAACTCGCTTCGGGCGAGTCCGCTTACGTATACAGCGCGGAGCTTGAGAAGCGGAAGCTGCCGGCGCTGCTGAAAATTACCGCCCCCGCAGCCTATTCGGACATCGATGCATGGAAAACGGAGACGAAGAAGCGCTTCGCCCCGTTTAAGACACCGACGGCGCTGCCGGCCGGATTCGGCTTCGTCCGGGCGGAGCTGGAGGCTCCTGTAAGCGGCATCGACGCTGCAACCTATGAGCAGTACCATAGCTTGCTTCGAAAAAAAGCCGGGGCAGCGAACCAAACCATCGTCTGGCAAAAGGCGCCTTCGGCAGGGGAAGCCGTCTCCCCGATGGATATGCCGGGGCTGGTCTATGCTAACGGTGACGGAGAACAAATCGAGGTGCGTTACCAAGTGTTCTCCGGAGACGATGCGGCGACTGACATCCGCACCCTAACCGGCGAATCGACAACCGCGGATAAGGTTTCCGTTTCGGGTAAGGACGGCTACTATACGTTGAACCGTAACCACATGCTCAGCGAAACGGGAGCGATGCAAAGCTTGGCTTGGCTGGAGACGCAGGACGGCAGCACGATCCTGTACCAAGTGACGACTCCTTCGCTGAAAGTATCTCAAAACGATCTGCTTCGCATTGCGAATAGCTTACAATAACGTCCCGCGTCCGGTCAGGGCTGTCTTGCGAGACAGCCGGGCCGGGCGCTGGCCGCTTATCCCATGAAGCAAAAAGGGATCTCCGTACGCGATTTCGCGTGTCGGAAGATCCCTTATAACCGTGTCTCAAGCGTAAATGTTAGTCCTTCCGCCGATTTTAACGACAATTCGGCCGCGAGCTTCCGGCGGCAGCCAAGCAAGCGCCGTCTGGGAAATCGGAATCCGGGAAGACGCCGCCTCGTACAAATAAACGTAATTCGGATACGTTACCTGATCGATCATGTAAGCGGACTTCGTGCTGCCCGGCTTGCGGTGCTTATTGAGACTATCAATGATCCCGGCTGCATTCTTAATGCCGATCCCATGGCCGAAATAGCTGTCGCTTCCGAGCTTCACCACGTTCTCTCCCTGCCACTCCATCCATTCCGGATCGACGTCGGGATTTTTGAAATACAGGATATCGCCCGAATACGTCGGCATTTTCTCGGCAATCGTGATCAGCCGCAGGTCGCTGTCGACCTCCCACGAATACAAATACAGGTCGGAGAACAGCCGGTTGAACTTCTGATCTCCGATCGTCTCCAGCACCGCTTTGTACAGCACGATAATGATGGCGGTAGCGCATTCGAACGCATAAGCCCGGCCGTTCGAGAAAATATCGCGGATCGCTGCGGCGGGCAGTACATCCCGCCTCATCTTAAATCCGCCATTCTCGGTACGGGTCCAATAGGCTGCGTTGCAGCGCGATTTCTTGAAGGAAGCGAACGACGCCGCGCTGTTCTGCATATCTCTGGCCGCTTGGACAATCGCCGTCCGCAGCCTGAGCTCGAAGCGCAGCGCTCCTTCCGAATCATATTGGTACGTCGTGGGGTTCCTGTGTTTCTCCTCGTAGATGTCCCTCTCGGGCGGTTCCCAGGCGGATATATCGACCGACGCTTGGCCGTCCGCAATAACGATCATGGGGACCGGTCACCTCCTCGTCAGAGATGCGATACTAGCGCTCGCTCCCAGTATATGCCGGGGAGGGCCAGGATCAGACCCCAAAAGCCTTAATCCATCTCGTAAATCGAGCCGGATTTGCTTGCGAACAGCTCGGCGTATACCTTCTCCGCGTAGGCATCCGTCATGCCGGAGAGATAGTCGGCCACGAAGCGCGGCCATGTCCAGCGGTTTTTATGCCGTTCGTAATTTTCGATCCAATCGGGCGGAATGATCAGGAGCCCTTCCTCAGGCACCTTGAAGCTGTCCCACAGCCGCCGGATCATAATTTCACTGCGCTTCTGGAGCCGCTGTACGCGGAAGTCTTTGATCAGCGTCACCCAAGCCAGCTTTTTCAAAATTTCCATCGTCCGCAGCAGCTCCAAATCCTGCTGTCCGTCGCGAACGAACGTGACCCGCTTCCAGCCTTTCTTCGGATCGTCAATAATGCCGACCCGTCCGGCAAAAGCGCTCACCCAGCGGGCTTTCATCTCTCTGCGGGTCCGCGAGGCCTCGTTGTCGCATGCGGCGTAGATTTCCTCCCACTGCTCCAGATACGAAGCCAGCACGCGCTTGACCATCGCCTTGATATCGACCTGATCCCAGCCGACCTCCAGGTTCCCTTGATCGCCCTCGATCTCTTCCACCAGATGCATCGCCAACCGGTCGTCCTCGAAAAAGGTCCGGTTCATCTGAATTTTGCCGGCGCGGATGCCGTCCTCGATATCGTGCGTCGAATAAGCGATATCGTCGCTCAAATCCATGAGTTGCGCCTCCAGCGTCGAGCAGCCGGACGGCATGTTCCATTTGTCGCGAAGGTATCCGATGCCTTCCCATTCCATCGGATACACGCCTTTAATCCGTCCGGGCGTATCCAGATTATACGGGTATTTATTAATCCCAAGCAGCACCGCTGCCGTCAAATCGAGGCCGCTGCCGCTGCCGGCGCGCTTCTCCAGAAACATCAGCAGGCGGAAATTTTGCGCATTGCCTTCGTAAGCCAAGCCGTGCTCTTCGGCAAGCAGCCGGTTCAGTACTTCTTCTCCTTTATGCCCGAATGGCGGATGTCCGAGATCGTGTGCAAGCGCAGCGCATTCCACAACCGCCGGGTCCATCATTAAGCCGGGATGCTCCTTACGCCGCAAAAACTCATAGTGCTCGCCAAGCCGCCGCGCCGTCTCGCGGGCAATTTGCGACACCTCGATCGAATGCGTCAGTCTTGTCCGATAGTAGTCGCCGGTCCCGGCGCCGAATACCTGCGATTTGCCCTGCAGCCGCCGAAAAGCCGGGGATTGGATGAGCCGCGCATAATCCCGCTCGTATTCGTCCCGTTCTTCGCTGAACGTCCCGGCCACCGGTTCGTCCAAACGCAGTTTACGCAAGTCCATAATAATCCCTCCGCTACTCTGCTTTCCTATGTCATAAAAAATAACATCATAGGTTGTTGAGCAAATTGTAGCATATTCCTTTTGCAAAGGAAAAGGGGCACCTCATGGGCTTGTCCTACGTCCTGCTGCCGAAGCGGATGCGGGGGCCGCCATGGTGCGGATCGCTTCTCGGAAAAGCTGGAGCGGCTTTGTTCTCCTGATCCGGATTGCTGCTCTCCCCGGGCTTGTGATCCGCTGCGGATTTGCCGTCAAAGACGGGCTTGCCCTCCGTTATGGGGCTCCCGCCTGCTTTAGGTTTGCCCTCCGATTTAAGCTTTCCGTCGACCACGGGCTGGCTTGTGCCGTTCCCGCTCCCGTCGGCTTCCTTGCCGTACGTATACGCTGCCCCGATGTTTAGCTTGCCGCTCAGCTCCCGGATCCCCAGCTGTCCGAGATTGTTGTTCAGATCGACGTGCTCGACGACGACCTTCTCAATAGATAACGATTGAATCACAATGGCGGGCTGAGTCTGCCGTTCCTCCAGCTTTTCTATCAGTTGGTTCAACCGTTCTTCCAGCTGACGGAGCCGCTGCACTTCTTCCTGTTTACCGCCTTGCTGCGGGGGCGCGTTGGAATTGGACGTTGTCCCGAAAAGCGATTTCCTGTTCATCGTATCCCCACTTTTTTGGTAATAATCGAATTATTCGATCTCGATATGTTCGTCTTTGCGCCGCATTCTTTCGTAGTTGAGAAACAGCAGCCCCCGCTCGAAGCGGGCATGGACCGGAGACTGCTCTCCCAGCTGCGGCAGCGAAATCGTACGCTCGAACGGTCCGTAAAAACGTTCTTTATGCAGCGGTACGGCATTGTCGAGCGGCGGCTTCGCTATCCCCCGTACGGTCAGTTCGTTGCCCGACAACGTCAGGTCCACGTCCTCCCTGCACAGCCCGGGGAGCTCCAGCACAAGCCAGTTCTCCTCCTCCCGCTCGTACAGATCATACGCCGGATAAGCGCTTGGCTTAGTGCCTTGCGCACCTCCGGGAGCCGCTTCGTCATGGCTCTCGAGTATGGACTTCCAAAAGTCCCCTTTCTCGAGCTTCTGCGCCAGCTCCATCCACTGCTTCAGTTTATCCATGTCCATAGCCCGAAGCCCCCCAATGGCAACCGCTCCATATACAACCCTCTTGTCCCCTCTATCCGCAACCCGCTGAATGTTAGATGGTGCTCGTCACCGGAGCATTCGGGCTGCCGAACGAATTCTGATTTTGATCTACAAGATCCGGGTCCGCCGCAGCATTGATCATCAACGAGGAAACGGGCGAAAGGTCTCCGTTGGCAAAATTGGCGCCGACGACTTTCAAGTTGACCGTGTGGCCGTTTTGCACTATCGTGCCGAAATCGATGTTCGCGTTTTTGGACAATCCGTTCGTCTTAATATTAAAAATATTAATAATGTTGGGCATCGGTGACGCCTCCTTCTGCTTGCAAGCCCGCTGGTAAAGCTAAAGCATACGCTTCATTTGGGAGAGAGCGTAATCTCCCCTTGGTCGTTCAGATCGGGATCAATATAAATATTGCGCATCTCGGACCGTGACGGGGATTCGTCCCCGAAGGACGCATTGGTTCCTTGCGTTTTGGAACGAACCGTATGGCCGTGGTGGAATGTATCCCCGATGCTGAAGGAGCCGTTATTCGAGATGCTGTTGATTTTGATATAAAAAATATTTATCGCCGGCGTCGTCACAAGAACCCACCCGCTTTCGGCATTGATTCTCTATTGTATGCGCGGAAAGGCAGTCATTTGCCCGCCAAAGCAAAAAAAGCGCAAAAAGACGGTTGGACCATGGTCCAACCGTCAGTTCGTTGCGGCGTGCAATCTATTATTCAGCTTCCTCCGGCGCTAATGCCCACCGGCATTCGGCACGGCTCCCCCGCCTTCCGGATCCGCCGCCGCGGCGGTAGAAGGGGCTCCGGTATATTTGGCAAGATACTGCTTCCCGAACATTTCATCATATTGAAGCTCCCGGTACTTCTCCACATCGGCAGCCGCCGAAGCCGGAACCGACGCATGCATCTGTCCGTCCGAATCGATGACGAGATTGCGCAGCAGACCCGGAATCTTCTTGGACAGCTCGGCATTGTACGCCAGCGCGGCAGGCTTCTCCATCTGCAGCCGGTCCAGCACATAGGCGCTCAGGAACGAGTTGCTCAGCACCGGCACCTGCTCCTTCGCCATGTCGAAGTTGGACCACATCACAAAAGGTACGCTGTGCATCTTTTTCAGCTCCTCCAGCGACCATTGATCCGATTTGGCCGTATGAATGAACCCGGACTGCACATACACATCGTAATCGTACCCAAGCATCGGCAGATGATCGCCATAGAACACGATAATCGTCGGCTCGTTGGACTTTTGGAAATGATCGATCAACAGCTGCAGACTGCTGTCCGCATCGCGGGCACCGTGCACGTACGTTTCCAGCGTATCGCGGGCCGCATCGTCAAGGCTGCCTTGAACTTTAACGGGATTGTCGCTGCCGTAGCGGTGATCGTCGTAAGGGCCGTGATTCTGCATCGTGACCGCATAGATGAACGTCGGGTTGTCGTTGGACTCCACTTCCTTGATAATGCTCTTGGACACCTCGTCATCCGCGATGAAATCGCCGCGGTACTCGGGATTCTGGAAGCCGTCCTTGCTCTGGAAGCTGTCGAAGCCCATATGCTTATAGACGTTCTCGCGGTTCCAGAACCAGCCTTCGTACGAATGGATCGCGGCGCTCTTGTAGCCGAGGCCCTTGAAATAGCTGGCCATGCTCGGAATCGGCTTACTGATGTACTGCTGATACGGCACCGATCCGGCCGGCAGAAAACTCATCGACTGCCCGGTCAGCACCTCAAATTCGACATTGCTTGTGCCGCCGCCGAACTGCGGCGATAACAGGTAGCCCGACGTACTCTCCTGCTGAAGCCGGTGCACCGTAGGCACCGGGTCTTCGCTGAAGCTGACGTTCGGCAGCAAGGTCGGGTCCCAGAACGCTTCGTTCATAATAAAAATAACGTTCGGCTTCACTCCGCTTGCGGCGTTCGCCGTCGACGGACCGACCATTTCGTTCAGGCTTTCGGCCAAACTGGCCATCGTAGGCTCACTGTAGCCCGGCGGCTTCGGTACGATCGTATTTTTTACATTCATAGTGAATGCCAAGGACAGCCCGTTCGTTCCGTAGTTTTCCTGCTGGTTCCAGACGATCTCGTTCACTCCCGCCCGGTCCAACAGCGTTCCGACCCATGGAGCCCGCACGCCAAAGCTGTACAAGGCGAAGATACACAGCGCGCCGAGGACTACCCGGGTTACAGGGCGCAGCGACAGCCGCGGTACCCACAGACGGAACAGGAAGATCACAGCCACGATGGCGAAGATCAGCCCGATCCGCACAAGAGCGGTACGAGTCGTGACCAGCGGCAAGATGTTCATGCTCTCCTTGTTCAGGAAAATATCCCATGGAAAGAAAGGTTCGCCGATCAGCTTGACCTTGAAATAACTGATCAGCGATACGATCGATAGCAGCAGGGCGCTAATGCCGGCAGACATCACCAGCGACCCGATGATACAGTAAATCAACACAAACACCAGAAACACAATCAAAGCATTCAATTCGAACAGCTTCCAATTGGCGGTTAGCCAAGTCCAGGTCTCGTGTACGGTTCCCCGTCCTATCAGCTCCATGCCAAATACCAGAAGCAGGGGAATTCCAATCATTGCGGCAACGATAAAGCTGTTCCAACCCATGCGGGCAAGCTTTGACCGTGATGACTTTGGCTGTCCTTGGACACCCAAGGGACGCATCGCTTCTCACACTCCTATCAGCCCGCATATCGTTCTTATTGCGGAATCAATTTTTAACTTATTGTAAAGGCTGAATATTAAAGAAAAATGAATTTAAGATGAAAGGGAGAAATTGGTCCTTCCGGCTCAGGACTTATCCCCGTTATCGGCAAAAAAGAGCAAGGCTCGCTCCGGAGAGGTGGCCTGCTCTTTCTTATTACCCAAATTTGCAAAAGGTTAACACTTATGGGGCCGATGGCTGCCATTTTTTTATTTTGTACAGCCGCCACTCGTTGTCAAAATCATGATACAGCTCGGCCCATTCGTTGCCCTTTTCGTACAAATCCTTGTATTTCGTATTAATGGCGCTTTTGTCGGCGTTCGGCAGCGGCCGCGGGATCAGAATATAATCGACGCCGTTGCCGGGCGGATCGTTCTTGGCCTTCTTGAAGTCGTAATCGCTCGTAATCAAAAATTTCTTCGTATTGCGGCTGTTCACCAGAATCGTAAACGCGGAGGCCGAGTCGGTCAGGATGGTCGCATCCCCCATATGCTCGTCCAGCCACTTCGCCACGGAGCGGTCCAGAATCTGGCTTTGGTAATATTTATTCCCGCTCTTGATCGTCAGAAACGTGTTCTCGTCAGGTGCAATCTGCGGGTTGGTGACCGCATACGACAGCAGCGTGGAAGTCGCCAGCAGTCCGGCAGCCACAACGGTGAAGGCGGCCCGGCGCTTCCTGAGCAGGCCGAGCTCGTAAGGAATCCAGGCTACCGTAATCGGATACACGTACATAAAATAGCGGAACCAGCCGAAAGACGACTCTTTCATCAGAAGCGCAAATTGCAGTCCCGGAATGGACAGGAACAAGCACACCAGCACCAAAGTCTCCCAACGCAGCAGCCGTCCCGCAAACGTACGGATCAGGAGTACGGCCGCCAGCGGCGCGGAAAACCAGGCGGTCTTTTTGGCAACGAAACCCAAGGCCAGCAGCGGGCTGTTAAAGATCCGGCTGAAGTTCTCGTCGGCCTTCAGCGCGTCGGACTGGGCCTGATTGGAATACTCGGAGTGCAGGAAGTAAAGCGCGTCGCCCATAATAATATAGTTGAAAAAGATCCAGAGCAGCCCCGAAAACACGGCCGGCAGCAGCAAAATGAACGCGGTGGCCTCCACCTTGCGGGCCCGTTCCGCCCATGGCAGCAGTCTTTCCCCTTCGCCAGGCGGCATCAGCAGCAGGACGATCAGCAGAGCGGCTCCCAAGGATACGCCGAAGGGGACGGCTTCGTACCTCGTCCAGAACGCCAGGGCCAGCGCAAAGCCAGCAAGCACCAGGTGGCTGATTTGCCGCGTTTTGAGCCAGTCGCCGAACCGGATCACGGTGTACATGAGAAAGTAAATATAAGGCGCGTCGCTGAGCCCGTTCGCCCCGAACAGGAAAACGAACGGATTCAGGCAGTACAGCAGGCTGAGTCCGAGGCTCATGCCGAACGACAAGCCGTTGCGCCGCCCGGCATCATACAAGAGCAGCGCCGTGAGTCCGGCGAAGACGCTGGTAACCAGCACCCCGGCCAGCCCGTAGGAAGCCAGCTCCGGCAGGATCGGGTACAGCACCAGAACGGCCAGCTCCATGAGGCTCGGCAATGGATTCCATACGAACCCGATGGCGCCCAGATGGGGGTCGCGGCTGTAGAGTACATAGAATGCGTTAGCCACCCGGCTGAGCGCGTCCGAATGCATGTATCCGACGACATAACTAATATAGAAGCCGAGCGCGAGCTCGGTTAGAAAGAAAAACAAAAATAATCCCCAGCGAAATGCGTTTCTTCTCAGCATCGATTCAAAGTTTCTCCCGTCCGAAAAATAACTGCGGCCAGATTCGTCAAAGAATAGGCATTTAGAACCATTATAGAACGAGAGTATGCTGGTGAAAAGAGGTAATTCAGGAATGCGGTCTCAATGCAGGATAGTCGTTCCGGTACGATGCGCAAAAAAGCCGTGCGCGACTCTCGCACTTTCCGAGTCACGCACGACTTGTGCCGAAGGCTTATTTGCCGCCAAGCACGGCTTCGATCCGCTCCAGCTCTTCGCTGCCGAATTCGAGCTTGCTTACCGCGCCTACGGCATCCTCGATTTGGCTTACTTTGCTCGCTCCGATGAGAGCGGAGGTTACCCTGCCTCCGCGGAGCACCCACGAAATCGCCATCTGCGACAGCTTCTGGCCGCGCTCCCGGGCGATAACGTTCAACTTGCGCACTTTGTCCATCACTTCGTCTGTCAGCTCCTCCGGCTTCAGAAAGACGCTCGAACCGGCCGCGCGGGAATCTGCCGGAATTCCGTTCAGGTAACGGTCGGTCAGGATGCCCTTGTAAAGCGGCGAGTAAGCGATGCTGCCGACGCCTTCCCGCTCCAGCAAATCCAGCAGGCCGTCTTCGACCCAGCGGTCCAGCATGGAGTAGCGCGGCTGATGAATGACGCACGGCGTGCCGAGCGACTTCAGCATGGCGAGCGCCTGCTCCGCCCGGTCAGCCCGATAATTCGAGATGCCGACATACAGCGCTTTCCCTTGGCGCACGAGGTGGTCGAGCGCGCCCATCGTTTCCTCCAGCGGAGTGTTCGGGTCCGGACGGTGATGGTAATAAATATCGACGTAGTCCAGCTTCATCCGCTTAAGGCTCTGATCGAGACTCGCGATCATATTTTTGCGGGAGCCCCATTCGCCATAAGGTCCCGGCCACATGTAGTAGCCCGCTTTCGTCGAAATGATCAGCTCGTCACGGTAGTTTTGGAGATCGGAGTGAAGTATTTTGCCGAACGTTTCCTCTGCCGATCCCGGAGGCGGTCCGTAGTTGTTCGCCAAATCGAAATGCGTGATGCCCAGGTCAAAGGCGCGCCGGACCATAGTCCGGCCGTTCTCATAGATGTCACCGCCGCCAAAGTTGTGCCACAAGCCCAAGGAAACGGCCGGCAGTTTCAGCCCGCTGGCTCCGAGCCGGTTATATTTCATCGTGTCATACCGGTCGCCGCTCGGTAAATAAGACATATTCGCAACTCCTCCTTAGGAAAGTGATTTAATAACCTGCACTGCTTGTTTCATTGTAGCGCGCACCGTTGGAAAATCGTATGTCAGCATGTTGGATAAAATATAGTATAATGTCACTTAATCCTCTTCATGGTGAAGCGGACTTACGGAGCGGAGGTGGCAAGCGTGTGTGCCTTTAAGTATGTTCACAGGCCCGGACCGCACGAGGCGGGTACGGACTTGAAGCTGTACTACTGCGGGATGGAAGACTGCGCGCCCGGACATTCCTGGGGACCCGGTCTGAAGGATCATTATAAAATTCATTACGTCCATCGCGGACGCGGCGTGTACCGGACTCCCTGGCAGACGTACGAGCTCTCGGCAGGATACGGCTTTCTCGTGTCCCCGGACACGGTATCGTCCTATCAGGCCGACCTCGACGAGCCTTGGACGTATTCCTGGGCGGCCTTCAACGGGGTGCAGGCGAAGCATTATTTGCAGCGAGCTCGCCTCAGTCCGGAGCAGCCGGTCTTCCAGTGCCGCAGACCGGAGGTCATCGAAGGCTGTCTTCAGCGCATGTTGTTCGAGGCCGGCCGAAGGTCTCCGAGCCGGGATATGAAGCTGCTGGGCGCGCTGTATGACTTTTTGTCCGTACTGACCGACGAAGCTTATGAGGAAGAGGACATGCCGCCGGAAGCTTTTGTCCCGATGCGGGATAGGTATGTAAAACAAGCATTGGAATTTATCGAAACGAATTATTCGAGGAATTTTACGATAGAGGAGCTGGCCCAGTCGATCGGTCTCGGCCGAAAATACTTGTCCCGGCTGTTCAAGGAGGCGCTCGGCGTATCGCCCCAGCACTTCCTCCTCCGGTATCGTATGGACAAGGCTTGCGAGCTGATGAACAATGGCGCGCTATCGATCAGCCAGATTGCCTATTCGGTCGGGTATAAGGATCAGCTGTTGTTCTCGCGCATGTTCAAGAAGATGAATGGCCTGGCTCCCAGCCATTACAGGAACCGTTAGGCTCGGCAGCGCTTTTTCATTGGACGGTCCGCGAAACCTCCCTTTCGTTTGTCCGTACTACCTACTACTCACGAAACGGGAGGAATTCGCGATGCTTAAACATTTGCTGAAAAAAATCGTTCACTCCGTCACGCATTCCAAGCAGGGCCACTACCGGCACGGAAGCAGCTCGCACCGGTTCGTCCAGCCGCGGCGCTACTCGTCGTCAGACCACCGGCACCATTCCGGATACGGCCACGGCTATTATAAGAACAAATCCCGCCGTCACTCCAGCTCCTGATTAGCGCCTGCCGCATTTTGCAGCCTCTGCAGCGTGTTGTCCAATTCGAAGCGAAACGATTCCGTATCCGCATAAGGCGGCTCCACTTGCAGGAGCCGCCTTATTATATGCTTGACGTCGCCCGAGACGGCGAGCTCCTCCTGCCAGTCGGCCGGCGGCTGCCCGGGGCGTTCTTGATACGAAGAATACAGCAGAAACAACAGCAGATGCCCCACCGCGTACAAATCGCTCCGCACCTCGGGCGTTCTCCGCTTCCTGAGCTCCTCGTCCGCATACGACTCCGCCGCTTCTTCGCCGATCCGTTTGGCCAAGCCGAAATCGATCAAGTAGAGGCGCTCCTCCCGAAGGATCACGTTAGGAATCCGGACATCAAGATGGACGATGCCTTGGTCGTGGACATAGCCGACAATCTCCATCAACTTGGCGATCCACCGTAGGCTTTCGAGCTCCGAGAACGGCCGCTCCTGCTCGAACAGCAAGTCCTCGATCGTATGCCCTTCGATCAGATCGATCGCGATGCAGAGCCGGTTCCTGTGCCGGAACGAGCCCCGGAAGCCGGGAATGCCCGGGTGCTTCAGCCCGCTCAGCAGCTCCGTCTCCCGCTCCAGCAGCCGCTCGGCCAGTTCTCCCTTGCTCGGCTTGGACTGCTTGACCACCACGTGCTCGCCGGTACGGATATCGCGGCATCGGTACGCCAGCCCGTAGCTTCCGCTGCCGAGCGAACGAACGATTTCGTAGGTTCCCGCCAGCAGACGCCCCTCCGGCTCGGGGTAATCGATCCAGGCTTGCCGGATTCCTTTGAGATAGTTTAACATCGGCCCTCCTCCAACCCGTCCAAGTCTTCGCGTACCTTCTTTCCTATGCAATCCGCTTGTTCCTACATACGAAGCGGCGCCGATTCGGGTTCCCGGAAAAAACCAGGGAAGCCTTCCGAGTCTGAAGAAAAAAGCGCCGACCCCAGGCGGGTCCGCGCTTAACGGCATATGACGATATGCCGGGAAAACGAGCCTTTGCGCACAACGCACCGCTCCAGAACGGCGAACCCGGCTTGCCCGACGAGCGTCTCCACCGGTTCGGTGGACACGATAACGGCCCGCTCCGCCAGCCGCCGGACGTTCCCGAGCAGGCGAAGCTGTTCTTCCGGCGAGATGACCGAGCACAGGTTGTACGGCAAATCGAGGACGGCGGCATCGTACCGCCCGCTCACGTCCCCGATATCCGCCACGCGGACGACGTCCGGCAGTCCGAAGTGGGCGAGATTTGCGCGGGCGCCGCGGACCGCAAGCGGATTGATGTCGGAGCCGACGATGTCGATCCCCATCGAGAGCGCCTCGACCAACACCGTGCCGATGCCGCAGCACGGATCGACCGCCCGGATGCCAGCAGGCTGCGGTACGGCAAGGTTGGCTACCGCCCGGGCGACCCGCGTGCTGAGGGCGGTGGAATAATTATGCGGCTTCCGGCTGTGCTTCAGCCAGACCGCTTCGTTCTGCCGGCAGGGGCCGAGCACCCAGCGCCCTTCGCCGTTGCAGGCGAAGCCCAGCAGCCAGTCCGGCTGGCGCATGTCGGCCCGGCCGCGGATGCGCGCGCCGAGCTCCCGCTCCATGGCGCGCTGGTCCTCGTACGCGGCATAGTGGCCCGCCTTGACGAAGACGACCTTGAACGAGCCACCGTCCAGCTCAAGCGTTCCGGCCAGTTCCCCCAGCGCCTGCAAGCTGTCAGCCTCGCACAGCACATCGACGCGCTGCTTGACGAACGGGCTGCGGCTCGGATCGACGTCCGCCGGACTCTCCAGCCAGCCGTCCTGCGCTTCCGCGCCAAGCAGCGTGCGCAGCTCAAGCGCACACAGCTCAGCCTCGTCCTCGTGACAGGCATAAGTATACAAGTATGACACCGGTCTCGTACCGGACAATTTCATGGGCAGGTCTCCCCTTATCTCTGCATAAACCTTCAAGTCTGGTTGTAATCTTATCAAAGGGGGCGGCCGGATTCAAATTAAAAAAGGCGCCTGTCTCTTCAGCCGCTGCTTCCGAGACAGGCGCCGCCCGCCGGGCAGCTTATCTTCTTTCAATGAGCAGATAAGGTTTATTCGCCCCTTGTCTGCTGCTGCCCTCGGTATACAGCGACTTGGGATTGATGACCACGAAGCTTGCCGTCTTGTCGCCGGCCAGTTGAGACAACACGTAAGCGGTTACGTCAATCTCCCTGTAAGCACTGACTGCGTTCAGATCCATAGACCCGAGCAGAGCTCCCGCCGGCGGTTTGTTATTGAAATTAATCCCGTATTCGGTCCAAGCATCGTTATCCACCGCGTATACGTTAGCGGTTAGGGTCGATACCGGAGCGCCCTCGATCACGCCCATATATAAACCCAGTTTCGCCGAGTAGACGGCGCCGGTCACGCTATTCTGATAAACGTTACCGGTCACGTTGGGCAAATATACGCTCCCGGTCACGCTCGGTTGATATACACCCCCCGTCACATTGGGGTGATAAGTTTGCCCCGTAAACGTAGGCGAATAGATGCTCCCGATGAGCCCGGCCGGATTGGACGGGAGTAAAAGAGAGCTCAAATCGAATTTCAAATACGACCGGCGGTCCCCGTCGCCTGTGGAGGTTTTGATCACGAGACGCGGGTCCCCGCCGAAATTGGCGCCGGCATAGGCGCCGCTTCGGACATAAGCATCGGCAATCGGGTATAGCTTCGAACCGATATTAATGTCGCTAACGAACAGGAATTCATATACGTAGACGGATTCTTCGCCTAACTGATCGGAGATGGAGTAGCTCCCGTTCGTCACTTCGATTTCGGTTGAAGAAGCGGCGACGCCGGTATCGTTGGTATACTTGTTCAAGGTGTACTTTCCGTTAGGAAGCGTAACCGGCATATAGGTCGCTTGCGTAACCGTATCCTGGTTGGATGCGACGAAATATACATTCTTCGTTCCGTCGTCCGCGTTGATCTTAGCTGTGTAGACATTCCCGGAAGCCATGTCGAAGCTGACATTGTTGGATGCGGAATCGTGCCATGCTTTGCCGGACGTTTGGTTCTCCAGCGGGAAAAAGACGGCGTTGTAGCTCATTCGTTTGTCCGGGTCCGTGGCATACGGCCCCCAGGCAACGCTGCCTCCTGTGCCTTTTTTCTTCTGAATGGCGATCCCTTGCCCATGTCTGGCAAAGATCGTGCCCGGCTCGAAGCTGTGCTGGATATTCGTGCTGAATTCCCAGTTGGCCGAGCCCTGCTTCTGAATCCAGAAGCCCATCTGGTTGAAGCTGCCGTACAGATCGTTCTGGTTGCTGTCCAGCACTGTAGATAATGTGCCGTTCATCGGACCGAACATAAACCGGCTGCGGACAAAATGCGACTTGCCGCTGTTCACGGCAGTGACCGTATCGCGCAGGCTCATGGAGTTCATGGCGATCAGCCGATTTTTGAACGTAATCCACGTTTGCCGCGAGATCCAATCGTTCGCTGCCGTATTGTCCGACGTATACAACCAGGTGTAACCGCTTACCGGAATGAATTTCGTATACTGCACGCCCAATTTGTCTCCAGCCAGCACCCGCTTGCCTACGGCACCGCTTTGATAAGCCGGCCCGCGCGAATTCGCATCAAGCGGGGGCATAAAATAGGACCAGGTGTATTGTCGCGGATTGCGAATTTCGCCTTTATTGGATTCCATATAGACGTTGGCTAAATAACTGTCGCGGATGAGGTATTTGTCGTCAAATTTGTTGAGAGAGGCGGTGGCTAGCGTAGGGGAGTTTTTGTTGTTGGAAAGAGCCACGTCAAACGTACCCCACCGGGCGCGAATCCCTTTGATATCTTCATCCTTTACCACGTTGTAATCGGGGACCGTCACGGGTGCGATATGATTGATATTGGCATCCCGGGTCTGTGCCGTAAAGGTGGTGACGGACAAGGAGGTGGCACCGTCCCAATACGGCCGGATATAAAATTCTTTAATAACGTTGCCGGACATTTTGTTGCGGCCGTCGCCGGTAATGGCCGTGACCGCATCCACACCCGAGGGCAGCTCGCTCGTAAGCCATGCCTGCTTGAGCTCCCCGGAGGTTCCATATTCAGATTGGCCGTTGCGGGAAAACGCAAGAGGATAATATTCCTTCGTTTTCGCGATTAAGTCCACGACATACTCCGGATCCCGGGTGTATTTGTAGTACAAGTACCATTCCGAGACGTGCTTTTGATAGAGTGGCACGGGGTTCCCGCCATAGATGTAAAGCGCTCCGCCGTTGACGCCGATGTCGTTAAACTGCTTCTTCAGGACATTTTTGGCCTCGGCGATCATGGAAGAGTTGCCGAGAAGGGCTCCCGCCATACCGAGCACCGCTACGTAGTTCTGATCCTGGTTCGGGTAATCTCCGTAGGAAGCCGAAAGCGGATACGTGTTCATTTGATACTGCGCCGCCCGGGCAATGAGGCTTCTCCAGGCGTCCCGCTTGGCTTGCGGGATAAGCGGCTCGTTCTTCAGCAGATCGTAAGCTTGGATCAGATCGACGGCGAGGAACCGGTCGATGTTCTCGTCCAAATCCCTTTCCTTCGTCCACGAACCGGTAGAGCTGATTTCCCGGCTCAAAACGAAATCCATCGCTTTGACCGCAAGCTCCAGCGCGGAAGCGCTTTGATACAAGCTGCTTCCCGGCTCGTAGTAAGCATTGGCCAGGAGAAACGCCGCAGAAGCCGAGCTGTGAGTGCCGTCCGTATAATTGTCCGTCGGGATCGTGACGTCCCTGCCGGTCGCCGGATCGATCTGGCCCATTGCGTGAATGGCGGTGAGCTCCATCTGGTCCTTATAGAAGTTCGACCAGTTTTTATTGTTCTCCAAGCCGATGTAGCCGGACAAATCGTTGTTGTCCACCTGGATCGGCGCCTGCGAGACGTAATTCGTTCCGTTTACGTTCAGCGTCAGTCTGGCGGTGTAGGCACCGTTCGCCACGTAGCTGCCTCCGTTGTCCTTTCCGTCCCACTTCAGCGTCTTGCGGACATCGGCTGCCATAGATTCGCCGCTCGTCAGCGTACGGACGACCGTCCCGCCGGACAAAATGTCCACGGTGGCGACGCTTGCGGTATCAGGCGTGAAGGCCAACAGGGAGTAATCATTCGCTCCTGGCGTCACGTTGGGGGTAATGAGGTCAGGGAATGCTTCAAGCCGCTGCGTTTTGATTTTGAGCGGAGGGCCGTAGCTTGTCGTCTGGCCCGAAGGGGGAATGGCCTTGATCCGAACGTAGGAGACGCCTTCCGGTAAGTCGACCGGAATCCGGTAAGCGATACCCAAAATATCGTCAAAGGTCGTGACGCCGCTGGCGAAATTCGGATCGGCGCTGATCTGCAAGCTGTACTTGGCTACGTTAGGCTGGTTCATCCAACTGATGACCGGTCTGCCGTTCCAGTTCGAGAATTTCGGCTTCATCACCGAATCCGGCTCCAGCCGTTCCGCCACCATTTGAGCCAGGTCCCACCATACCGTTCCGGCGGCGCCTCTGATTATCAGCTCGACCTTCAGCTTCGCGGCGCCGGACGGTGGCTTGAATTTCAGATCGAGCCGTCCCCACATATTGGAGCCGTTGTTTCCTTTTACGTAGACGGGAAACCCGGTCTCCGCATCGGCGGCGTCGAAGAATGATACTTTCGCCAGTACCCCGTCCGTATAGGCCGTAGTCAGCTCCACATTGTCCGTCCGGTAATAGACCGAAAAACGGGCTCCGTCCGCATAAGCCGGATCGACCGGAAAAGTCTGGCTGAGCACGGATTGGCTCTGAGAGCTGGCGTTCACCACTTTCAAGGAACGGTTCCAGTTGTAGGTGTGCACGGTTTCCGCACTGACACTGCCGCCTCCGCTAAAGCTCCAATAATCCGGAACACCGTCCGCATTGGAGTCGTTCTCGAAATCGCCGTTGTTCAGCTGGACTACAGGCTGTAGCCGGACGTCATCCCACCAGATCGTTCCGCTCGCATTCGTGAGCGCCAAGCTGATATCTACCTTCGTCGCTCCCGTTGGGACGGTGACCATTTTCTCCAGCACCGTCCAATCCGAGTCGTTCTTGTTCCCCCGCACGATCGTGTCCGTCCCGCGGGTCTGGCCGGAGTTATTGTAAAAATGAATCACGATCGTAGCTCCCTTATCAAGCGAGACGAGCCCGGCGGTTTTGTGAGCTGCACTTACCTTGTAGCCCAGGTTGCCTTGCGCCGGCAGTACGTACGTTTGCTTAATGCTCCCGGAATCCGAAGCTGACGTTCCGGTCATTTTGACCGACTTCAGCCCGTCGCTGGCCGACGACGGGTCCAAACCGATCGTCGGAGTGCCTGACGTAACAACCTTGGACCATCCGTCCGGCATTCCGTCGTTATTACTGGACGTTTCAAAGCTGGGGTTCAAAAGAAGATTGTTTGCAAACGCTTTCTTTTCTGGTGCGATAAAAAAGAGTGCGATTATCATAGACAAAGCGACGATCAATGAAATTGGACCTTTGCGCATAGGTTGTATCACCTCATCTTGGTCGTGTCATACCACAGAAGTCAACGAAACATATCGACCAACCAACCCACAAACCGACAAAAATCGACAAATTCAATTCATGCCCAACCCAATCGACGGGCGGGCGCCCCTCCTAAACAACGCACCAAGCAAACTTATCCGGCGGACGACTCAAGCTTCACCTCCATTCTTCTCTTCTTGCATCCACTCCTGAAGCCGGATGACCTCTACCCCTGCGAGCAAAACAATTCCAATTCCATGCGTATCGTTAAGCAGCGGCAGAAGCTCGCGCTTGTAATAGTCGGGATTAAACGAATACCAAGAGCCACGGCAAACGCCGTGCACATTGCCTTGCTTGTCGATCGCCAGGCGTTCCAGACCCTCCCATGCCCGGATGGCCGCATCGACGGGTGCATCTTCAAAGTCCAGCCAGCCGAAACGAATACCTCTGGACAGCGCATAGACGAACATCGCCGTGCAGGAGGTTTCCTCGTACGACTCCGGGTCTGTCAGCACTTGATGCCACAATCCGCTATCGCCCTGACACTGCAGGATTCCTTCGCAAAGCGTCCGGAATAAACGGATTAACTCCTTACGGTCCGGATGCTCCGTCGGCAGGACGGCCAGCAGCTCGGATAACGAGAACAGCACCCAACCGTTGCCGCGCCCCCACGGAATGTTCGTCGCCGTCCCGTAGGCGAAGTCGTATACGTGGGACATCAGTTTGCATTCGGGCAGAAACAAATAACGTTCGAACCGCAAAAATTGCTTCGCGGCATCGTCCATATAGCTCATCTTCCCGGTAAGCAAAGCATACCGGCAAAGAAACGGAACGCTCATATACAAATCGTCCGCCCAAAGATTCTCCGAATCCGAAAACACGCGGTATAACGTACCGTCTGGCAGACGGCTCTGTCCCTCGGCGATATAATCGGCAATCCATTCCGCACACTCCTGCGCCCCTTGCAAGGCGCCTTCCTTTCCCGCCTCCAGCATGACGGAACCGAAGGACCCGCAATCGTCGAGCATGTCGATCTTCGACAGCTGATGGTTGATGCCCGGCAGGCCGTAACGCTCCTTGTCCCATACCGTATAGGCGGCCATGGACGAGCAGGCCTCGATATGGCGTCTCGCGTAAGCGATCAAATCAGCGCGCCCGAGCGTTCTTCCGGTTTGCAGCAGCCCGTACAACGTAACTCCGAGCGGATAGTTCCATTTGGCAAACAATGCGTTCTCCAGACTCGGGCGTACCCACGTTTCCGGTTGATCGACCCGCCAATACACCGGACCTCCGGCGGATTCGAACAAGCCGTTCAGCGTCGGCTGCTTGAGCACGGTCGGCGTCTCGGCTGACGAAAATGGGCCAAGGTACATCCACGCGTCGGGCATCCCTCGCGCCGCCTCACCCGGCAGCCACTCCATCCGTTCCTCTCCGTGCCACACTTCGGCACGGAAGCCCCAGTCCCGGGCTCCGCAGAAGCTCTGGACCACGACGCTGTGCACGCCGTACTTGGCTTGCAGCGGGACCTGAAATACGCCAGCCGTGTCGGAAGCGTAAACCAGCTTGCCCCCAACCGAGACGCGGATTTTCCCCTCGCTGCTTCCCTTGAGCGTATAGTCGGCCGTTCCCTTCCGCTTCAGCCGGACCTTCGCCCAGCCTACGGCGTAATGACCGGCTTGAAGGCCATACAGCCGGTGCAGCTGTCCGACCGCCAGCTGTTCGTCGCTCCACCGGCGGAGCGGCAGCCATTCGGCTCCGCTGCCGATCTCGGACCAGCCCTCCCCGGGCAGCTCCGTCAGCGTTCCGCGAAGCGGCTTCGTGTAGATCCAGCCCATCTGCCCGCTACGCTCGTTGCCCGGCGCCAAGAAGGCCAAATACTGCCACTTGGCCGATACCGTGCCGAACTCGCCGCCGAAGCCCGAAGCCCGCTTGGTGAATTGGACGGCAAAATGCGACCAGCCCCGCTTGAGACGCACTTCGAAATCGTCTGCCCGCTGCTTGCGGATTTCCACCTCGCTCGTCGAACGGTATGCCGGCTGCCCGTTGATATAAACGACCGCCGGACAGCGGCAGTTCAGTCTCAGGCGGACGGTCGTCGAACGGTCCGACCAAACCTTGGCGCAAGCATACACGCTCTCGCCGTCCTTCGCTTCGGGAAACCGTTCGCCAAAGTCAAAATCGAAATAATAGCTGTCCGTCCCGCGGATACCATCCCCTTGAAACGTCCGGAACATAAACGGGTACGGCGGATGCTCTCCAACGTAACGGCCCGCGATACGAAGCAGCGTGCTTTCCAGATTCGGACGGGACAAATCGGCCGCCCCGCCCTCCTTCTCTTGCATCGGTTCTTTCATCCGAACAAGCCTCCTTAGATTTTAATGGCGCCGGAGGTCAAGCCTTGAACAAACTGCTTCATGCCGAAGATGAACAGCAGCAGCAGTGGAATGCTCGCAATTGCATACCCGGCCATCAATTGGCCGTAATCCCCGGGATAGCTGGAGGTAAGGAACGCCAGCCCGACGGTCAAGGGCCGTTTGGCCGGCGTCGTCAACGTCACGAGCGGCCAAATGTAATTGTTCCATTCGGCAATGAACACGTTGATCATGAGCAGAGCGATCATCGGCCGGAGTAGGGGGACGGCGATCAGCATGAAGGTTTGCCCCTCGCCGGCCCCGTCAATTTTGGCGCAGTCGAACAACTCCTGCGGCTGCTGCTGGACGAAGGTGCGTACGACGAACACCCAGAACGGCAGCGCGCCGGAGGCGCCGAACAAGATCACCGCCCAACAGGTGTCCAGCAGCCCCAGCTTCCAAGCAAGTACGAAGGAAGGAACCAGGTTCAGAACGCCCGGGAGGAACAGCTTGGCGAAGATGACCCAGAACATCGGCTCCTTCCCACGGAACGTCAGCCTTCCGAACGCATACCCGGCCATGGCCGCCGTGACAACGGCCAGCAGCGCCGTGCCTCCCGAGATGATAAGACTGTTCCACACCATCGGGCTGACGCGTTTCCAAGCAACGGCGTAATTTTCAAAATGAAATGGCGGCTTGATCTCGAAAAAGCCGTAGATGATTTGGCCGACATCCTTGATCGACATTTGCAGCATGATAAAAAACGGATAGAAGACGAACAAACACGTGACAATGAGAAACAGATGCTTGCCGGCCTCTGCGGCGCTGAATTTCGATTTGAATGTCATAAGTGGCCTCACTCACTTTTAATGAACTTCATCGTCGCTATCGAAATGAGCAGCGCGATGATAAACAGCAGCAGCCCGACCGCCGACGCATAACCGAACTCCGTATTGCCCCCGAACGCCCTTTGGTACATGTACAGCCCCGGAACGAGCGTGGAATAGCCGGGGCCTCCTCCGGTTAAGACAAGCTGCGTGCCGTAGCCGGTGATCGTACCGGAAATAGCGCCGATCAGGTTCAATTTGAACTGGCCCTTGAGCAGCGGCAGCTCGATCTTCAACGCTTGGGCGACCGGACCGACGCCGTCCATCTTGGCCGCATCCCAGATCGAGCCATCCACGCTCTGCAAGCCTCCGAGATAGATGAGGGCGGCTATGGTGCCGATCCAGGGGAAGCCCATGAAGATTAAACACCATAACGCGAGGTTCGGGTCCCCGAGCCACAGCTGTTTATATTGCTCCAGTCCGAGAATGGCGAGCAATTGGTTGAAGAAACCGAACTGCGGATTGTACATAAACTGCCACAGCAGCAGCGTCACCAGCCCGGGAACGACCATCGGCAAGCAAAACAGAATCCGGTAGACGTACTGCGAAGCGACGCTGCGGAGGCGGAACAGCACGATGCAGGCCGCCAGCGTCGGGATCATCAGCACGATATGGAACACTAACAGGATCGCCATATTGCGAACCGAAATCCAAAAGACGGAATCCGCGACGATTTCCACAAAGTTATCGAAGCCGACGAACTTCTCCAGCGTCGCCCCGTCCCAGCGGTAGAACGCATGGTACATCCCGTCCAGAATCGGATAGTAATCGAACAACAGAGTCATGAGGAAAGCGGGCAATACGAAGAGATACGCGATGCGCCACGATTTGCCGAGAGCCGAGCTGCGCACTTTGCTCTGCCGAAGGCTAGCCCCGGTGACGCGAAGAGGATCGTTCATGTCTCTCCCTCATTTCCAAAGCCTTATTTTAATGCGGGCTCCGCATATTGCTTATAAAGCTCCAACTGAAGCTTCATCGTCTCCAGCGACTTTTTCTTCGTATCGATCAAAATTTGCGCCGCCTTGGCTGATTCCAGCTCGGCAATCTGCTTCTCGACGGCAGCCATCGCATTCGGCAACCCGATCTTCTCGTCCAACTGGTCCTTCGCCTTTTTCGTCGTCGACTTTCTCGTACTTTCCTCCAGCAGCGTCAAGTACTGTTCCTTATCGATCTTGCCGGTGTAAAATTGCTGCGAAGCCGCCACGCGGACCGTAGGCTCGGCTTCCAGGTAGAACGTATTGCCGTTCGGATTTTTCAGCTTGTTTTTCTCCGTCTCCATAAACGGCTTCATCACCTCGGGAACGTGCACTCCATCTACGGGCGAATTCGTAATCGCCGTATCGACGAATTTGTTTTGCACTTCCTTGCTGGTCGCAAAATGGAAGAAATCGATCACAACCTTCAGCTTGTCGGGATCTTTCTCCAAATCCTTGTTCAGACCCCAGCCGTACGTAGCCAGCGTGCTGTTTCCTTTCGGGAACGCTTCTTCGGCAAGCGGGGACGTCTCCTTCGTAATGACCGGGAACGGCATCACATCCCAGGCGAAATCCTTGATGTTCTCCTTGTAGTAGCCATAGTTCCAGTTGCCGTCCAGCAGGAAGGCCGCCTTCTGGTACATGAACAGCTGCTGGGCCGCCTGCTCCCCGGCTCCCGCCCAGCCGTCCTGCCAATACTGGGAAAATTCCTTCACGAGATCGATTTGCGTGTTCAAGATCGGATCTTTGCGGTCAATCTTGCCCGTGAGCGCCGCGATGGACCGTTTGGTCGCATACAGCTCCTTGATATTGTCGTACTTGGGGTCGAAGTACTGGCTCGCATAATTTTCGCCGAACTGGTTGCCGGTCCACTGATTGATCCAGTTCACCCAGCGCTCCTTATCGGCGGCGATCGGCGTAATCCCCGCTTCCTTCAGCTTTTGGCATGCCTCGATAAACTGCTTCCACGTCCGCGGCACCTCGGCGACTCCGGCTTTTTTCAGCAAATCCTTGTTGTAAAAAAACGGGCGGTTGTCCGCGAGCCCCGGTCCGCCGTCCACCGGCACGAACGAAATAACACCGAAGCGGTTGCTGATTTTCGCCTGCAAAAACGAAGCCTCGCCGCCGACGAACGTATCGATCCATTTTTTTCCTCCCGAGTAAGGGGTCGGCTGGTTCAGGTACCCTTCCATATGGATAATGTATCCTTGGTTCGTATACTTGTTAATCATATCGCCCGACAGCTGTATGGCGTCGGGGGCGTTATGGGATACAAACTGCGTGTCGAGCAGCTTGTCGTATCCGTTATTGGCCAAGGGCTGGTAAATATGCTCGATCTTCACGTTCGGGTGTAGCTTCATGTAATCATTGATCACATTATCGTAAGCGGCCTGATAAGGCGGATTTTGCCCTTGCCAATCCATCAGCTTGAGCTCGAATTTTTTGTTGCCCGGTACGGCGCCCGTGTCCCCAGCGTTCGGCTTTTCGCCCGGAGTCGGCGCGGGCTGCGCGTCGCTGCAGCCGGCTGCGGCAACCGCCAAAGTAACAATAACCGCCGCCTGCCGTAAAAATTTTGTCTGAGAAGAATGCTTTTTCATTCGATTGAATACCCCCTAAACATACTGATGAAAAAATGTAATCGCTTTCTCTGCCCGAAACAGTTTACTTACCTTAGATTTAGCATATCTTAATACCATCCCTCTCCAAAAGAGGAAGATTATTCTGTTTAGTGTATAATACTACGATCGGCACGGGGAATATTTCTTCCTAAAATGGATAAATCTAAGATTTTCGAGTTTCACCACTTTCCATAAGAGGGATCAAATAGTATACTCTCCTTGGAAAAGGATCTTATTGGACGGAGGTAGTCGCTATGCTGAAAGTATTGATTGTGGACGATAAGCCTGTCGTATGCAGCGGCCTGAGACGAATGATTCCGTGGACACAGCTCGGCGCCGAACTTATAGGGGAATGCAGCAACGGACAAGAAGCGCTCGAATCGGCTCTTGAACATCGGCCCGGCCTTATCATTACGGATATCCGTATGCCCGTGATGAACGGACTGGAACTTTGCAAGCGTTTACACGAACAATTGCCCGATACGGCCATCATTATTTTAAGCGCGTTCCACGACTTCTCTTATGCGCAGACGGCCATTCGTTACGGGGTCACCGATTACGTGCTTAAGCCGATCGATAAACCCAAAATCGAGCAGTTGATCCATAAAATCGCCCAAGTGGCGCAAAGCTGCCAAATCCGCGAGCTGTATTACCGTCTGCTGTACGATGCAAATTTGAAGGAACAGTGGGCCGCCGGTATCAAACGAGGGGATATGTCCATGATCCAAGAGCAATTTGAGAGCATGTTCACCGAGTATCCGATGGTTACTTACGACGTCATTAAGGATATTTGCTCGAAGCTGCTCGCCATCTGGCTCGAAGCCTCGCGCGAAGCCGGACTGCCTTGGGGGCATGCGGGCCTGTCGCAGGAGCAGGCATGGCGGCAGCTTGTTACCGCCAACTCGAAGGAAGATATGCGCGAGTGCGTAAGACAGTGGTTTCATGGGGTGACGGAGTGGGTGCACGAGCGCAAAAACAAACGCAGCGAGGTCGTCGTCGAATGCCTTAAAAACATCATCCGGCAAAAATATCAGGACCCGGCCTTAACCATCTATTCCATTGCGAGCGAGCTGAAGCTGTCTCCAAACTATATCAGCGTCATTTTCCGGCAGTGGACGGGAGAAAATATCAGCACATACCTCACCCGGCTGCGGATGGAGCATTCGCGCCATCTGCTGAAGGACCCTGCCGCTTCGATCCAGGAGGTAGCCAAACACGTTGGGTATGTGGACCCCCATTATTTCACCAAAGTGTTCAAGAAAAACGAGGGATTGACGCCTTCGCAGTACCGGAATCTCGCGCTTCATCCGGGAAGTGCTTCCGTATGATGGTCATCCGCCCCAGCTTCCATCGAAAGATGGCACTTATTTTTCTTCTCTGCATCATGATTCTGATCGGGCTGTCGAGCACGATCACCTACTGGAAGTTTAACGAGATCATGCGCCGGCAGGTGCTAAGCGACTTGAACCAGATCATGGCGCAAAATAAAGTCAACCTCGACAATCTCATCAACGGGCTCGACAAAGCGACGCTGCTTCTGTATACCGACCATACGGTCATGAATATTCTCAATAGCCCGCCGGCCGATTACATGCAAACCTACGACGACATCGGCCAGCTCAACAACGAGCTGGCCAAATATATGTTCATTCCGTTAAACAGCTCGCTTAGCGCCTACACCATCACGTTTTTCGTTTCGCCGGATATGCCTTTTGCCGAGGCGTTGTATTCGGGGAAAGATTTTTTTTACGGCTTCTACAACGGCAACGACACGATGAGGACCTCCTGGTACCGGCAAGCGGTCGAAGCGGACGGAAGGCTGATCTGGTTCACGGACCCCGCCAAGCCGGAACAAGTGTATATCGCGCGGCTGATCAAGAACCCGGAGGCGCTGTCGCTCCGAAATATCCGCTTGGGCAAGGAAGTGATTGAGAACGTAGGCGTCGTCGTCATCGGATTCCGAACGTCGGAGCTTGGCAAGCCGCTCGAAGCCTCCAAGCTGTCGCCTTCGACCGAGCTGATGATTGTCGATTCGCAAGGGACCCCGATCTATTCGCTGAATCCGCATCATCCGGCTTTTCCGGCTACCACAGAGCAAGTTCAATCATCCGCCACGATCACCCACGAAGGTACCGATTATGTGATCAACCGCTCCCCGCTCGCCTTCGGCTGGCAGCTGCTTGCTTTCATTCCGGTGGACGATATTTCGGTCGGCTCCACGATCGTCCGCTATATCGTCGGGTTGTCCGCTCTTTCCGCTCTCTGTGCCGGGATCTTCCTTTCCTACCTGGTTTCCAGCCAAATTACCGCGCCGATCCGCAATCTTGCCCGCACGATGAAGACGATTATGCTGACGGACCGGTTGAACGTTTATATGGAACCGCCAAAAGGAAACGACGAGGTCGACATTCTTTATCAGAGCTTCAACAACATGATGACGCGAATCCGCCAACTGCTGGAGGATGTATACGAAAGCGGCGTCCGGCTCAAGGAAGCCGAGCTGCGCGCGCTGCAGGCGCAGATCAATCCGCATTTCCTGTACAATACGCTCGATTCGGTCAACTGGCTTGCTTTGGAATCCGGGGTCGATGAGATTGCGGAGATTAACTCCTCGTTATCCAGCATGTACCGCTACATCATGAAGGATGCCAATGACATGGTGACGCTGGAAGACGAATTGCAGCAGATTCGGCATTATGTGAACATCCAGTCAATTTGTTACCCGGGCCGGTTCGAGGTGCATTACGATCTTCCTCCCGAACTGCTGAATACCATGTGTCCGAAGCTGATTTTCCAGCCGCTCGTCGAAAATGCGATCGTTCACGGCATCGAGAAATCATGCGATAAAGGCCGCATCGACATCCGCGGGTATATCGAAGATCAAACCGCGGTCCTGACGATCGCCGATAACGGAGCAGGCTGCAGCATCGAGGATTTGAACGCGTTTCTGGAAGGAAAGCACAACGCGCTGCAAGTGTCTCAAGGCTACGGCATCCGGAACGTGAACCGGCGCATTCAGCTCAAATTCGGGGACGCCTACGGCCTGCATTACGAGCCCGGCGAGACTCGCGGTGTCACCGCGATCATCCGGATTCCGGCATGAACAGACGGCCCCCCGCGATGAGCTTATCCCGGTATCCAGAACGACGTCTGCGGCGTAACCGGCCGCGGCTCCCCCGCCACCTCCAGCACAACGGTCGCCGCGATCGGACCGACGGGCGGCAAGCGGTGCAGGAACAAGCGCTCGCCCTGCTGCTCATAGGGGATCGGCGTCTTCGTTTCCAAATGGTACGCGGCTGTTACCTTGTTGCCGATCTCGGCCAGACAGAACGGCTCCCCGGGGTTGTGGAACAAATGGACATATACATTGTTCCCCTTCGTGGTCAGCCTGGCGGAATTGTTCCACGAGAACGGAGAACGCGACGAAGCGGACAGAAATTCGCCGTTCTTCTCCAGCCACTCCCCGGCCTCGGTCAAAATCCGAACGGACGGCTCCGGGATCGTCCCATCCGCTTTCGGTCCGACGTTCAGCAGCAAGTTCCCCGCCTTGGCCGCCGTTTCCGTCAGCATGGAGATGACCTCCGCGGCGGTTTTGTACCGCTGGTCGCCGGCGTGATACCCCCAATTGTCGTTTAATGTCATACAGGCTTCCCAAGCGGTCCCGGCCGGGGCTGGCTTAATCGCTTGCTCGCTGCAGTGAAAGTCGCCTTGGCCGCCGTTCCGGTGGTTGATCAGAATATGCGGCTGAAGCTGCTTCACCCGTTCGTTGACCGACTCTCCCTCCAGCGGACCGGGCGTACATCCGTCATACCAGAGCAGATCGATCTTCCCGTAGCCTGTCATCAGCTCCTCCAGCTGTGCCCGGTAAAACCGGACAAACCGCTGGCGGCTCTCTTCGTCCGTCCAATCGGACGGCCAGTCCCGGAAATACGCGCCTGGGTAATCAGGGTGGCTCCAATCCGCGACGGAATAGTAGAACCCGACCTTGAGCCCTTCCTTGCGTGCCGCATCGGCGAACGGCCGGACCAAGTCCCGCTTCGGCCCCATGGCCGCCGCGTTAAACCCGGTTGTCTGCGTATCCCACAGCGCGAATCCGTCGTGATGCCGGGTCGTCAGGACCATATATTTCATTCCGGCCTTGCTCGCCAGCCTGGCCCATGCCTCGGGATCGTAGCGCTCCGCACGGAATTGCTCCACATAGTCGCGAATGTATTCGTCGTACGGGATTCGTTCCCGATTCAGCACCCATTCGCCGCGGGCCGCGACCGAATACGCTCCCCAATGGATGAACATCCCGTACCGCGCTTCGTTAAACCACCGCAGCCTTTCGCTCATGGCAATCCCCCTCAGGCTCTGATCTGTCCGTTGACGAGAAAATACACGATATGAAGCGCGCGGCCGACGCTATCTTCATGCTTGCGGACGGAAAGCTCCAGCTCCGCCACATGGTCTCCGGGGTGCAGATCGTCCGCAAACAGGACCGCCTTGGGACGGTAAAATCTCGGACAGTGCACATCGAACAGCGGCACGTGCTTCGACGTCTTGCCGTCGATCTTCACTTCGACCTCCCCGGTGTCCATTCCGGCCAGCAGCGCCATCCCGATAGCGGTTCCGGTAAAGCGGATTCGGAGCACCGCTCCCGGCTCATCGGCCCGCAAAATGTCGACCGGCGGCTTCCAATTGCATGTTCTGGCCGGAGACCAGCGGGCAACATAATGAAAGCCTTTGACCTTCTCCGCCGCGAGCGGAGATACAAGACTGGCTTGATCGTAGCTGAAACCGTCCATGCGGGCCGGGAGGATGGCAGCGGTATTCACCGAACGCGCATCGGCAGGAAGCGCCGTCTCCAGAAACGATTCGAGGAGCTCCGCATAGAGCGCGTGCCCGTGATCGTTCGGATGGACGTCATCTCTGCTAAGCATTTCCCAAGAAAGAGAGCCGGAGGCAATCCTGCGATAAATCTCGCTTGCGATATCGACGGAAGGGAGCCGGTAATGCTCGGCCACTTCCTCATGATTGGCTATGTTTATTTGCGGCTTGCCCGTCCTGGAGAAGTGCTCGCAGCCGGACCGGTTCGCCGTATAAATAAAACAAATATCCATGTGCGGATTCAAGGTCCGGGCTTGCCGTACGATTCCTTCCATCGCCCGCAGCGAGGACAGCCGCCTTCCGCCGTCGTTCACCGCGAACTCAACAAACAAGAGATCCGGCGCGTAAATGCGGAATACGTGATCCTGCAGCCGATAAGCGCCGTAGACCGAGTCCGTTCCTCCGATCGCGGCATGAATGAAGCGAAAAGCCGCTTGCTTGTAAACATCCCTCAAATATTGGCTGATCCGCACCCGGTAGCTCGTTTGTTCGGGATCGGACGCCCCGCTTCCCGCCGTCACCGATCCGCCCAGAAAGGCAACGGTTACAGTGCCGCCGCTTTTCAGCTTACGGGCCGTTCTCCCAATTCCATCGCGAAGCAAATAATGGGTGTTCCGTTCTATACTTGACGACAACCTAACCCCCCCTATGTGATGTCCTCCGGTAATGTTGTGCCTGTCGATTTTCACCCGCCATTCCACTGTACCGAAAGGAGCGCACCCGCAGCAAGGTAACAAAACTTCGATTTGGTGGAGGATTCTATGGTTGAGGGGTAAAGTCCAAATCAATATAACCAAATTTTCCATTCCTTACCGCTATCGCTTCATTGCATAATAAGTTGTGTAGACGATAGGTCTAACATAAAAAAGAGGTGACGGAATGTCCATTGAACTGCGGCCCTTGCGGCTGCCGGAGGATTACGAAGCGTTAGCATCACTTTTGAATACTTACAGGTCGGAGCCTTGCACGGCCCAAAGGCTGGAGGAGGACGATGCCAAGCTGTATACGGTCGGCCACACGTATCTTGATGAGAACGGTCTGCTTGCCGGCTATGACCGTACCCGGCGCGTTGCCGTGACGGAGCAGGATGTCATTGTCGGATACGTCTGGTCTTGGCGGGCGCCATGGACGGAGCCGGGGCATCTCAATAACACGCTTATCGTGGCCGGAGAATACCGCCGGCAAGGAGCCGGGCAGCTGCTGCTCGAGCATGTCATCGATTGGGGGACCGCGCTCGGGGCGACGACCCTCGTCACGGAGGTCTGGGACGATCACCCGGATGCGCTGCAATTTGCCGAGCGTCGGGGCTTTGCGGTCGAACGGCACGCTTTTCAATCGGTGCTGGATCTGGATCGGGTAGACCCCGACCGCCTGCGCGAGGCCGAAACGCTCAAGCTGCTGGAGAGCGGAGGTCTGCGGTTCCTGACGCTGGCGGACGAGCCCGGCGAGGAGAGCGAGCGGAAGCTGTACGAGCTGTACAAGGAGACGCTGACAGACATTCCGGGGTACACGGGAGAGGTTCCCGACATTCAGGAATGGCGGAAATGGTATCTTATGGCCGAGGGCTACGCACCGGAGCGAGTGATCATTGCAGCGGACGGCGACAACTATGCCGGAGTAACCAACGTGCTTCACAATCGGCAAACCAACGGAATGTATCATGAGTATACGGGAGTGAAGCGGGCTTACCGCAGGCGCAAAATTGCGCTGGGCTTAAAGATCAAAGCCATGCTCTTGGCCAAGGAACGAAATGCCGCCTATATCCGCACGGACAACGATTCCATGAACGCGCCCATCCTCCGGATCAATCGCAGTTTGGGCTACGAGCCGCTGCGGGGGACTTACCGGTTAACCGCCAAGCTGCAGGATGTGGCACGACTCGCGGCCCGGAATTAGATTGGACAAAAAAATCGGCCCTGCGGCATAAGGCATTAGCAAGGCCGATTTTCGATATAGATCGATATTCAAAAAGGATTTCTCCCCTGGCTTACGGAAACTTCATAATTCCCATCACGTGATCGAGAGGAATATAGCCGATGTTCCGGCTGTCGCTGCTGTTGTTCCGATTATCACCCATCACAAAAACGTGCTTGTCGGGAACCGTCCACTTCCGGTTCGAGCTAAAAATCATTGCCTCTTTCATATAAGGCTCCTGCAGCGCTTCCCCGTTCCGGTAAACTTGATTTTCCTTGAACTCCAGAACGTCGCCCGGTTTGCCGATGACTCTCTTGACATAAAAAACGTGCTCGTCCATGTTTCCTCTGAAGTATTGCACCATGGGATTCTCCAGGATGCTATCCGTCAACGTCCGTTCCCGGTTAACCCGACTGTCGATCACGACGATATCGCCGTACTCCGGCAAGTAAGAAAAGGTATGGGATAATTTCGAAACGTAGATCCGCTGGTCGTTCTGCAAAGTAGGTTCCATGGAATGCCCTTCGACCTTGAACGGCTGGAAAACAAAAATGCCGATGACCAAGGACAATACAAAAGCCATGGAGAATGCGCCAATCCAGCTTCCGAATTCTTTTAGTGCTTTCATCAGGCGGCCGTTACCTCCTATAGTATCATTATTTTCCATTATGCTGGAAATGTTTAGAAAATGCAACTTTTGGCGCAGCGAGTAATCGCTTTCTCCTTGACGTTAAGAAAGAAAGACAAGACCCTTGCGTCCTGTCTTTCTCCATCCGGGCGGTCCCGGTTTGCGTGCCGATTTACTGAATCCTCGCATACGGCGAATCCAGGTGCCCGATTTCGTCGCTGATCGCTTTCATTTTCGCATCCAGCTCGACGGTTAGGTGCGCGGCGGACAGCAGCTCCTGCTTCAGGCGGTCCGGAATGTCCTTGTTGTATTTGTAAAAAATTTTATGCTCCAGGCTGGCCCAAAAATCCATCCCCAGCGTACGCAGCTGGATTTCGGCTTTGACCAACTGTGTGCCCTTGGAGAGCAGCACCGGAACTTCGACGATCAGATGCAGGCTCTGATACCCGTTCGGCTTCGGATTGCGGATGTAGTCCTTACATTCGATGATTTTCATATCGTGCCGGTTGTTCAAAATTTCGTACAGATCGTAAATGTCACTCAGAAACGAGCAAATAATTCGCACGCCGATAATATCGTTCAAGTGGTCCCGCGCCGTGACAAGGCTGATCGGCAGCCCCTTGCGCTGCAGCTTGTTAATGATGCTCTCGGGCGATTTGATCCGGGTCTTGATATGCTCGATCGGGTTGTAGTTATAGACATGCATGGCCTCTTCGTTAATATGCCGGATCGTCGTGCTCAGCTGCTCCATAGCAAACTTGTAAGGCAGGAACATCTCTTTCCATTCGCCGGCCGCTTTCAATTTATCGATCATAGTCTGGTCCCTCGTCAATTAAGTATTGGATTAGACCACCCAATGGAGTCCTCTTTTATCATAAAAAATTATGGCGCCCGAAGCAATTTTGTGAAAATATTGTGGACAAAATCCCGCCCTGTCCGGCGGCCTTGTAAACGGCAAAAACCCCCGGCAGGCGGCGCGGAGCCCGTCTCCCGGAGGGTGTCTATTATAGTTTCAAGCTGACGATCAGCATAACAGCCAGCGTTAGCGTCATGAAGCCGGCCGTCGCGGCTACATAGCCGCCGATGCGGGCCGGGGCGGCCGCCCCTGTCCCTTGCCCGTTTTCGGCGTTCAGCCGCTTTTTCAACCTGCTGCCAAGGATACCAGTCAGAATGACCGCGAGCAGGATGACCATCCCGCCGCCTTTTTCCATGACCTGCAGCCACAGCGGCTTGCTCTCCGCAGGAATATTCATTTGGACGATCATGACGACGCCCGAGATCAGAACGACAATCGCGCTGGGATGGGCGATTGTGCTGATCACGCGAAGCGTTTTGCGGGCCAAGGCGCGCAGCTCCACGGAGCCGGGTGTTTGGTTAAGCAGCGGCAGCATGACGACCGCCGTCAGGCCCGAGCCGAGCCATAGGGACAAGCCGGTCAGGTGCAAAAACAACAGAAAGCCGAACATAAGGAATACCTCCTTCAAATGATTTATTGTCTTCTAGGACGAGTGAACCTGCGAGTTCTTCGCACTCGACGGCTTGCGCTTCCTGGTCAGCACCAGAATCGAGGGCAGCAGCAGCCCTCGGACGAGGAACGTATCGATCAGGATCCCGATCGTCATCGTCAGACCGAACAGAAACAGCTCCTGCAGCGGCTGGGTCATCAGAACTCCGAAGGTCGCCGCGAGGATGAGGCCTGCGGAGGAGATCACCCCGCCCGTTAACGACACGCCACGGCTGACCGCTTCGCTCCACCCCGTCTTGCGCGCCTCTTCCTTCACCCGGGAGACGAGCATAATGTTATAATCGACGCCCAGCGCGACCAGGAAGACGAACGTATAGACCGGCAGGCGGTAGCTGATCGCGTCATAGCCAAGCAGGCTATGTGCAATTCCCCAGCCGAGCCCCATCGTGGCCGCGTAAGACAGCAGAATCGTGAGCATCATGTAGACCGGCATCAGCAAGGAGCGGGTCTGAAGCCCGAGCATAGCGGTAATCAGCAAACCGATCAGCGAAAACAGGACAAGCGTATCCCGCTCGTTCATCGCTCTGACATCGAGCTGCTGCGCGGTTTGGCCGGCAAAATGCAGCGAATCGCGCAGCGGATCGAAGCCGCTGTCCTTCAGCATCGTCTCGCTATTCCCCCGCCATGCGTTCAGCGCGTCCAGCGCCGCGGGATCGTACGGGTTGCCCTTCACAAGCAGTTGAAGCCGGACGGACTGCTTATCCTGCGACAACATGGTCGCGGGCCATTCACCACGCACGGTGTCCGGTTTGGGCTCCACCGATTCGACGCCCGTCTGCTTGGCGAGCAAGCCGGTCAGCGAGGCTAGCTTCTCCCGGAACTGCGGCTCCTCCTCCGTCAGCGGACGATCGGACTGCAGGATGACCGTAACCGGCGCCAATTGCCCCGGCGGATACGACTGCTCCAGAAGCTCGAACCCTTCCCGGGAGGACGCCGTATCCGGGAACGACTTCAGCAGATTGAACGAATACTTCATGCCGCTGATATTTAACGAAGCGAACAGCAGCAGCACGGTGAGAATGCCCGCCGTCATGCCGGGGCGTCTGGCGACCAGCGAGCCTGCCTTGGCCCACAGTCCTGGAGGCCGGGTATCCCGCTCTTCCAGCTTCGGCACGAAGGGCCAGAACGCTTTGCGCCCGACCAGCGTGAAGACGGCCGGAATCAGCGTCAGTCCGCTTAGCAGAATGACCACCATGGCCGCAGCAAATACCGGCGCAAAATAGTGGTAGGGCTTAAAGACGGCCGCGAACAGTACAAGCACCGCAACGAGCACCGTTCCGCCACTGAACAGAATGGGCTCCGCCACCTGATTCATCGCCAGACGCATGGCGTCGTGCTTCGAGCCGACCTTGCCAAGCTGCTCCCGGTAACGGGAGAACACGAACAAGCAGTAGTCCGTTAAGACCGCGAACAGCAAAATCATCATAATGGACAGCGCCTGCTTATCCACGACGAGCCAGCCGTTCTTGGCGGACAGCCCCAATACCCGGTCCACGGCCTCGTATACGACGCCCGAGATGACCAGCGGAAGCACCGCGAGCAGCGGCGAACGGTAAATGAGAAGCAAAATGACGAGAATTAGCCCGACCGTCGCGAGCATGAGCACGAAATCGGCATTTTTGAACAGCGCTATCGTATCTGCGGCAATACCGGCCGGCCCCGTCATTTCAAGCTGCAGCTCCCCGAGGCCGATCTTCCCGGCCTGCTCCCGGATTTGCTTCAATGTATCGTAGATCCGGTCCGACTCCAGCCCCTTCTCCAGCGTTACGTTCAGGAGCAGCGTTCTGCGGTCCTCCGAGAACAGCCGGTCCTGCGCCGCTTCGGGAAGCCGGTGGAACGGCAACGCTCCGGTGACGTGCTGCGGCTTACTGTCGGAGGCGAGCCATTCGCTGAGCTGGAAAATTTTGGACCGCTCCTCCGCGGTCATCGCCTGCTTCCCGTGCAGCACCAGCAGGGCGGTTAAGCCGTCGGCGGACGGAAACTGCTCGTCCATAATCTGCTGGGCCGCCGCAGACGGCGTATTTTCTTTGACGCTTCCTTCTCCGCTGCTGATGGCGAATTTTTTGGCGGACGGCGCCGCCGCGGCCAGCACAACGACAAGCAGAAGCCAACCGGCGACGATGCTTTTGGCCCCTTTGGGGCTGCTTACCCACGAGGAAAATGTATGCAAAGCGCGAAGCATGTTTTCAATTCAACCTCCTGTCTTCGATCTCACTTCGGATTCTAGGACAGAAATATGAATGGAAGATGAATGAGAGATTACGATTATAAGCGGGGCAGACGGACGGTGAATTCCGTTCCTTCGGAGACGCGGCTGTGCACGTCGATCGTACCTTCGTGGAGTTCGACGATTCTCTTGGTAATGGCGAGCCCCAGACCGCTGCCGGAGCGGGAACGGGTTCTTGCTTTGTCCGCTTTGTAGAAGCGGCCGAAAATATGGGGCAGCTCGGACTCAGGAATACCCATACCGGTATCGGAAACCCGAACGACGATTTCCTCCTCTACCACAACGCCGATGGTCAGCACGTCGCCGGAATCCGAAAATTTGATGGCGTTCGTTATCAAATTAAGCCATACCTGATGCAGCAGCTCACGGTCGGCACGGACGACGATCTCCGGAAGATTCAGCTCGACGCCGATGCCTTTTTCCATCCACTGCCACTCCGTCACGAGCACCGCCTGCCGAAGCTGCTCGTCCAAGCGGAAGCTCGTTCTCTTGAGAACGCCCGTTTCTTTGTCCAAGGCGGCGAGCATCAGCAACTGCTTGCTGAGTGATGAAAGCCGTCTGCTCTCCTCCTCGATAATGTGCAAATACCGCTGCGCTATTTCGGGCGGCAATTCCCCCGACTGGATCGCTTGGGCAAAGCCCTGGATTGACGTTAACGGGGACTGGATTTCATGGGAGACGTTGGCGACAAACTCCTGCCGCATGCTGTCGAGCTGGCGGAGCGCTTCGGCCATATGCGCGAAGTGGCGCGCCAGGTTGCCGATTTCGTCGGCGCGCGCAACGTCGAGCCCGATCTCGTAATTTCCTCCGACAATGCGGGTAGTCGCCTCCGTCAACGCTTTGACTGGCTTGACGATATACCGCGTGCAGACGACGATGAGCAGCATGCTGAATGCAAACGTCGCCGCAAGCAGCACCGCCATGAGCAGGCGGACCTCCCCGATCTGCTGCTCCAGGGCCGGCCGCAAAAACAGCGCGTGCCGTTCTCCCCGGATATCGAGCGGGATGCCGACCGTGTTGCGCAGGCTGCTTTCAAAAAAGCCCGTAATCGTCAGCAGGCGGGGCTCCTCCGTGATGCCGCGGTAGATTTCGCCGTCCAGCACGCGGCGGATTTGATCCGGCGCGCTCTGCGTATGCCGGAACGGCTCGCCGTAGAAGACGCCCTGCCCTTTGCCGTCCGCAAGGTACATTTGAAAGCCCAACTGGGCGATGCTGCGAAAATAGCCGTCCGGATCGGTATCCGGCATCCGCTCGAACAGCGTCCGGATTTCTCTGGCGACTTTCATGATCTTCTGTTCGTTATATTCCCGGATTTGAGTCCGGTAGTACACGTTAGCCACCAGCAGGGCAAACACGCCGCTAACCATGGCGATCAAAATATACGTTGCGACGATCCGCACATACAGCGTCTTCATTCGCCTTGCACCTCTAGCTTATACCCCAAGCCGCGCACCGTCGTGATGAAAAAATCGTCTGTCACCGGAGAAAACCGCTCCCGCAGCCGTTTCACATGAACGTCGATGGTCCGGCTGTCACCTTCGAAGTCGGGGCCCCAGATAAGCTGCACCAACTGCTCCCGGGTAAAGATGCGCCCCGGATAGCTGGCCAGTTGGCACAGCAGCTCGAATTCTTTGAGCGGGAGCGTCATCGTTCGGTCGCCAACCCGGATCTCATAGCTGCTGCGGTCAATAACCGTTTCGTTTAACCGGATTTTCGCCGACGACACCATCTGGTATCGCCTCAGCAGCGCCTTGATCCGAAACAGTAGCTCCTTCGGCTCGAACGGCTTCACGACGTAATCATCGGTTCCCGACAAGAAGCCTTTTTCCTTGTCCTCGACCTCGCCTTTGGCCGTAAGAAGTATGACGGGAATGTCATAGTGGGCACGAATGTCGTGGCACAGCTCCCAGCCGTCCTTACCGGGCATCATAATGTCTACGACCGCCAGATGGATCTGCTCGCGCTCCATCAGCTCCGCGGCGGCCAGCCCGTTGTCCGCTTCGTAGACGACATAGCCTTCCCGGCTTAGAAAAAAGCGGAGCAGCTCGCGAATATGCGCGTCGTCATCCGCCACCAGTATATGTACTCTCAAGTCAATTCACCTGCCGCTAGGAAATACGTTCCGTCAATCCGCCAATCGCTGCGAATCGTTTGACGGATCGTTTCACTCTCATCATGCCCGATTTACCCTTCGTTTTCAAACGAGAGGTTATCCGCCCGGAAAATAAAAATCGGAGCCCGGAAAGGGGAGCTCCGATCAAGAATAACCTGGACTTGGAGGAATGCCGGGCGTCAACTTTACAATCGCGCTTTTCTTTGTTGGATAAGCAATGGTATAGACAGTAATAATAACGCAATCCCGACGGCCAAATACCGGCCTTTCCCCTCATACGAAAGGACAAGGACAAGCTCCCGCCAAGTTGAGGGGCCGGAATTGACACAACCATGACAGTAAGGATAAGTAAATATAAAGGGCAGTATTCCAATAAACATAACAATGGTTCCGAAAAGCAGCAATACAACAGAAAGTTTTTTCATCATTAAGCCCCCTGTCTTCATTCCATTTTATCACAACAATTGAAACCGTTTCATTCTTCAGACAAAAAAAGGCTCGACCCGCTTCCACGGCTCAAGCCCATTCCTTTCTACATCACATCGACTGTATTCGCTTTCAACTCCGGTGCGTATGAAGCTTCCTCCGTCCCGCGATAATTCGATAGAAATTGTTTATGTCTGCTTGATTGAACTAAAAAAACGAGCTCGGACCAACCTCGTGATCCAAGCCCACTTATCATGTTACCCATTCGCCGGCTGCTTCCCGCGGAGGCGGGGCGACGGTTCGCGGTCCGTTTCCGCCGCTTCCTGCGGCTTCGGTCCTTGGCCGCCGCTTCCGGTGCGCAGCGGAATTTCCTTCAAGAAGAACGTCAGCACAAGCGCGACCACCAGCAGCGCAGCCCCCGCCAAAAACACATTGGCCAGCGAATAACTGAGCGCCTCGCGGAGCGAATCGATCATCCGGCCGAACACCGTCTGCAGCTCCGGCGGCAGGGTTGCCTGAATCTGCGCCAGCTTCGGCTGATCGAGCAGCATCTGCGGATTATGGAACGCGGCGAGCTTCTCGGCCACCTTCGGATCGAGTTTGCTCAAGTCGACGCCCCGTCCGCTGGCCAGGATTTCCTGCAGCTTGTTCGTCATGCCCGTCGACATAATCGTCCCCATGACGGCAATGCCGATCGTGCCGCCCAAGTTACGGAACAGCTGCGAGGAAGCCGTGGCGACGCCAAGATCTTTCGGCGATACGGCGTTCTGAACGGTCAAGGAAAAGACCGGCATCCCCAGCCCGAGGCCGAAGCCGAACACGATCATGCTGAGCACCGTCACCGAGATCGTATTCATGTAATGCATGATCATCATCCCGATGACCATTATGATAATGCCGATAATCGCGATCCGCTTGTATTTGCCCGTCTTCGTGATCAACTGCCCACTGATCGCACTAGTGGCGACCATCCCGATGGACATCGGCATCGTCACATAACCGGAATAGGTCGGCGAGATCCCCATCACGCCCTGGACGAAGAACGGCGTATACATGAGCGCTCCCATCATCCCGGCGTTCATAATAAACCCGATGACGTTCGAGATCGTCACAATTCCGTTTTTGAACAGCGAGAGCGGCAGCACCGGACTTTTCACCCGGCTCTCCACCCAAATGAAAATAACCAACGCCACCAATGTACAAGCGAACAAACCGACAATTTGCGATGATCCCCAAGCATATTTCGTGCCGGCCCACGAGAACGCGAGCAGCATCGGCACGATCGTCAACGTGAGGAACAGCGAGCCGAAATAATCGATCGATTCCGACGGCTTGCGCTCCACCTTCGGGAACATCGTCAGAATCATAATGAAAGCGACAATGCCAAGAGGAAGAAAAATCCAAAATACCCAGTGCCACTCCATATGGTCGACGATATATCCTCCAAGCGCAGGACCGACGACGCTCGCGAATCCGAACACCGACATCATGATCCCGGACCATTTCCCCCGCTCGCGGGGAGCGAACAAGTCGCCGACAGCCGTAAAGGCCGTGGCCATAATAATCCCGGCGCCCACCCCCTGAACGCCCCGGTACGTAATCAGCTGAAAAATATCCCCGGACGTCCCCGCCATGAACGCGCCGATCATAAATAAGACGATCCCCGTTAAAATAAACGGCTTCCGTCCGTAAATGTCGGACAGCTTGCCGACCAGCACCGTTGCGATCGTTGAGGTAAGCAAATAAATCGTGATGACCCATGTATAGTAGTCCATTCCGCCGAGCTTGGCGATAATCCGCGGCAGAGCCGTTCCGACGATCGTCTGGTTAATGGCCGAAAAGAACATCGCCGCAATAATGGCGATCATAATCGTGATCTTGCGTTTATACGATAAATGTTCCACGTTACCTTCTTACTCCTCTCCCAAATGTTCCATGTTGTTCAGCATCCGGTTAAAGAATCGGAGATGCTCCCGGATCTCCTCCTCCGACAAACCGGCGAACAACGATTCAACCAGCTCTGTCTGCTGCTCTCCAAGCTGCCTTAGCTCGCTCAAGCCCCTTTCCGTCATTTCCAGATACACGACCCGCCGGTCGTCTTCTCCCCGATACCGCTTAGCATACCCCTTCTCTACCAATTTATCGGCCTTGGCGGTAATCGCCCCAGATGTCAGCTCCAGCGCCTCGGCCAAGTCGGATACCTTCTGCGGCCCTCCGCGCAGCTGCCGGAGCACCATAAACTGAGCCATCGAAAGCGACTTGTCGATATGCCTGCTCCAGAGGAACGACATTTCTTTGACGACCTTCCGGAACGTGCGGGCCAGTTCGGTTTTTAATTGATGCTCCTCGTTCATGAAAATCACTCCTTTCGTGTGCAAAAGGTGCCTCCCAAGGAAGGTGTTTTCAAAGTAAAACCATTAAAACACAAAATAATTTACTAATAAACAATTAAAGTATTTACTCATTATACACTAAAGGCAATCGTTTGTGAAATATTTTTGCCTCGACAACTGCTCCGATGCCCGCTCAAACTTGACGCTTTCCTCCGAATTTATACGTTTATCCATTGCGCGGTACAGGCAGCCGAATACACTGGAGATAGAATCCAAACCGATACCCTCACGAATGGGAGGAACGCGTGTGGCTCAACGAACCTTCAAAACCAGATATCGGCTCCTTGCCCGCCGTTACGGACTGCAAATCAAGCGAATCATCCCGTACCATTCGCTTTACAAACGCAATGCCGCTTACCGTGCAACCACCGATCGGGGCGACTTCCTGTTGAAGCCGTTTTGCCCTAGCCGTATTCTGCGCCAGCGCACCCCCAAGCAGCAAATTGAGCGCATTTCCTCTCACATCCGCACGTTGCAGGAAGCCGCTTACCCTCACCTGCCGAAGTGGTTGACAACGTCATCCGGCCGTTACTGGACCAGCTATCGAGGCAAACCATATTATTTTACGGAATGGATTAAAGGCTGGGAGCTTCAAAACGACGTACAAGACTATGATACCCTCGGAAAAGCATTGGCCAGGCTTCATAATGTCACCCCAAACTCCCGTTTGCCGATGTCTTGCTTTACGTTACAGGAAGCCGCTGTCCTGAAGCGGCAGGATGCCTTGTTTCGGCGGCAGCTCGTGCGGTTTAAACGTCGAGGCCTATGGTTTAGAAAGCATGGGGCCGAGTGCATCGCCTTGGCGGACGAAGCCTGGAGGATCATGGAGACACCGGAAATACAGCGACTGCTCTTGATGGAACATGAGCATCCCGCTCTCATTCACGGCGATGTTACTTTTCCGAACGTCATTATCCGGCCCGACAGGCTGTTCCTGATTGACTGGGACCGGGTCAGGATGGGCTCGATTTATCAGGAAGTCGCAAGAACGCTGCTGAATACTACGCTTTTCGAGCCGCTGCTTATGGAAGCGCTGCTGCGCGGATACGAACAATTCAAACCGCTGCGGCCGGAAGAACGTCTGCTCATTAGCGCCTTGTTCCGGCTGCCGCGCGAGGCTTGGTCATCCGCAAAGGGCATAGCGCTTGGCCGCAGTCGAAACGTGAGCCGCTTGGTGACAAGAACGTGGGGCCGGCGTTTGAACGCTGTCGTCTGGATGGAGGGTTGGGCCGGGGCAGCGTCCCCTGAAGGGACGGGGATAAACAAAGAAGGCGAACCGCCTGCGATGTGAGTCGCTGCGGTTCGCCTTTAGTTTGAATCGGATTAATAGCCGACGGTAAACCGTTTGCGGGAGAAGCGCGGACGCTCCGCCTCATCCAGCATAGCAACGGCGTAGTCTTCGGCCGAGATGCGGCTGTTCCCCTCGGCATCCGTGACGAGCCGGTCTTCTTCCGTACGGTATTGGCCCGTTCTCTCTCCCGGTTGAATCAATGCGGCCGGGCTCAGGTTCGTCCAATCGAGATCAGAACGACGGTATACCTCCAGCGCATCTCGATGCGCCAATGCAATTCCCTTCCATTCCGCAGGGAATTCAGGCGTATCGACCAGTTGCACGCCCGGAGCCACTTCCAGACTTCCCGCGCCTCCGACGGTCATCAGACGGCTAACGCCGGCCTTTTTCGCCGCATCGACCAACGCTTGGGCAGCCTGAGCCAGCTTCTCCTCTTGGCCGTGCGTTGGACCATAAGCGCTAATCACGATGTCGTGACCGGCTGCCGCCGCGGCGACACTATCCGCGTTCGAAACGTCTCCCGTTACAACGTTCAAGTTCTCGTTCTGCTTCGTCACACGAGACGGATCGCGCACGATGGCCGTCACTTGATGCCCCCGGCTCAAGGCTTCCTCCAATATCCGCTGTCCGATCGTTCCCGTTGCTCCAACCAATGCAATTTTCATCGTCAATCCATCCTTTCGTCTTATAAAATGTTATGGTGATTAAATGTTATCGAGGTTAATCGCATTCTCCATCCACGGTGCAGGACAGCCCTTCGGCGGCCTTGCCGGCTTGGCCGGCCAGCTCCTCGGCGATCACCTGCTCCAGCGTCTCCCGGTTCGCTACACCTCTCAGCACCTTGTTGCCGATAAAAAACGTAGGGACGGCCGTAATGCCCGCTTCCCGGTAAGCATGGTTCAGCGCTTGCTGATGAGCTTCCTTGTATTTCCGCGTTTCCAGCGCTTCCCGGTACTCGGCGGCATCCAGTCCGATCTCGCCAGCCAGCTTCGCCAGCACGTCCGGGTCCCCGATATTTTGCTCCTCCTGGAAGAAGGCCCGGAACAACCGGTGGTTGTACTCGTTTCCTTTGCCATGCTCCTTGGCGTATTGATACCCTTCGAACGCAAGGTGCGTGTAAGGATGCGGGGAAACCCGCGGCAGCTTCATATCGATCCCCATCTGCTGCGCATAAGGAGCGATGGATTGCTGGAACATCCTCAATTTCGGCGGATCGTTCCATGGGTCCAGCGGCTCGGTCGGGCTTGGGCGCAGCTCGAAGGGCATCCATTCCACCTCGACGTCCTTGCCCTGCACGGCCTGCTCCAGCGGTCCTTCTGCCAGAAAACAGAAGGGGCAAACGTAGTCCGAATACACTTGAATTTTGACGGTCATTTTCAATTCACCTCCTTAATAAAGTCGTCCGAGTTTCTTCTTCCCATTCACATGTAACCAAAATAGTTACAGGTTACGGCAAAAAAAAGGGTTACCGGTCACCCCGCACCAAATCGAATACAATCTGGTCCAGCGTAACTTTCGCCAACTCGTTCTCCATGGCCGACTCCGCCCGTTTGAAGACGGTGTCCAGCGTGCCTTGAATATTTTGCCCGACAGGGCATTTCGGATTCGGCTTATCGTGCGCCGCGAACAGCTCCCCCGGGGGATCGTTCTGTACGGCGCGGTACACTTCCAAAAGGTCAATCTCCTGGGGCGGACGGGTCAGCGATGCGCCGCCGACGCCGGGACTCGTATGCACCAGCCCGGCCTTGCCCAGCAGACCGATCACACGCCGGATCACCACCGGATTCGTGTTGACGCTGCCCGCGATAAATTCCGACGTATTGCGGCCTTCTTTATTAATATCGAGGAGAGCCAAGATGTGAATCGCTACGGCAAAACGACTGCTGATCGACAATTCATATCCTCTCCTCTCCGTTAATTCCACCACCTGTAACCATTGTAGTTACAATCATTCCTTTTGTCAACCCGTAAAAGAAAATGAAGAGTAGGTCCTCTCCCAACAATCCGCGCATGGGAGCGAAAACAAACAAAGCACCGACCGTTTGTCCTTGGTCCGTGCTTATGTTATTAGGCCTCACCGTCCGTTCACGGCTTCTTCCCGTCGCGTCCGATCCGGTATTCATAGTTGTCCTTGCACAATTGCAGCAAATCGTATTTCAAACCGCGCTTGGGTGTCGTAATCTTGATCGCCCGGCCTCCCGTTCGCCGCAATACGGCACGAACCGAACCGGGATCGCTCACTTTGTTGACGATGAGCTCGTCCGGTCCCTCGGTTTCCCCGTAACGGCTGACCAGAAAACGGTCGCAGGCGATCTCGCCGTAAGCGCGCTCCAGTTCGTGCATCTGAAAATCCCGAAGCATGCCCTCCTGCACCTTGGCAATCAGCACCTGCTCCTCGCCGAAATACAGCACATCCTGATGGATCGAGCCTTCCCGGTCGACGATCTGCTTCTCCGGCATTTCCTCCAAAATGCGCAGATGGCGAAGCATGCTGCCCGCTTTCTCGAATTCCAGACGTTCGGCATACTCGCTCATCTTGACGCGCATCGCGGCGATCAGGTTCTCCCCTTGGTTCAAAAGCAGACCGGCCGCCTGTTGCGCCGTCTCCCGGTAAGCCTCCTCCGTGATTTTCCCCTCGCATACGCCGCTGCACTTGCCAAGGTGATAGAGCAGACAGACGCGCTTCGGCATCTTGTCGCACGTCCTCAGCTTATAATGCTCCGTGACAAATTCGAGCACGGCATCGCGGAAGCGGGCGCTCCGGTAAGGGCCGAAGCGGTGTTCCTTGCCCAGGGCAGCAGCCCGGCCTTCACCACTTGCGGTCCGCAGCCTGCGGTCGCGGTAATATTCGGTCAGCCGCGGAAACCGCTCGTCCGTCATCTGCAAGTAAGCATACCCGCTGTTATCCCGCTTGAGCGCCCGGTTGTATGGGGGCTTATGGATTTTGATCAAATTGTTCTCCAGCAGCAGACTTTCCGACTCGTTGTTGACCAGCACCACTTCAATGGACGCGATGTCCTGCACCATTTGACGAATGCCTCTGCGCTGATCCCGATTTTGGAAATACGAGCGCAAACGGCTGCGCAAATTTTTGGCTTTGCCGACGTAAAGGATACGGCCTTCGGCATTTTTCATGATGTAGCAGCCCGGGCGTTCCGGATATTCGCCCGCTTCGAATTGAAATGGCATCGCAAACTTCCCCTTTTTCTTGCAGTTCCGCGCAAGGCTCCCCCCGCACAGTTCCTTTAGAGGCTTTTGTCCATTTTAACCTGCTCCACAGCGACCGTAAACCCTCCCGCCGTCAAAACCTCCGCGCAGACAGACGTCTTCGACAAGTTAAACGCACGCTTCCGCAGCGCATCGGCTCCGGCAAACACTTCCGAGCACAAGAGCCGGACGATTCCGCCCGCATCCGTGACGTCCGGGCTCGTTACACATTGGTACAAGAGCGTCGAGACATGCTCGCCGGATGCATCGTATGCCCGCTTGACCAGCGCATAGCCGACGGGGCGGCCTTCCGAGTCGGATGCAATAACCGTATGCCCGTCCTTCAAGCTCTGCCAGCCCGTCTGCCAAGCCGAGTTGGCGTTGTAGAAAGGAAGCCGCGCCGCCTCATGCGGCCCGGTCCAGCGGACCGTATAATCCCCGTGCGGAAGCTCTCCCGGCTGCCAAGCCTCCGCCGATTCCAGCAGCACCAATTGATCGGTTACCTCGTAGCCCATTTTCCGGTATAAGGCAATCGCCTTTTCGTTCTGTTTGAACGCTTCGAGCGTCGCCAGCGATACGTCTTCCTCCCGGTACAGCCGGATGGACGCTTCCAGCAGCTGCCTGGCGACGCCATGCCTGCGGTGCGACACAGCGACGGCTGTTCCTCCGTTCCAGGCCGTTTTGACGCCGTTCATCGTACGGATGCCGTTCAGAATGATTCCTACCGGCTCGTCCCCGTCAAACGCGACAAAGGAATAGTCCGCCGACAAGCTTTCAGCCACCATTCGCGCCAAGAACGCATCGACCGTCATGACGATCTGAACATAGTAATCCTCGAACCCTTTGTTCCAAACCTCTATAGCTTGATTCAACGTACATTCGGACAGCCGCTTCACCGTAAGCTCCATTGCCGATTCCCCCATTACGTATGAAATTAGGCGGAACATGACGTTCCCCTCCCTATTCCTAGATTCTCATACAGATTCCGGAATTGCAAGATGCTGGAATTTCCTTTCCCCTCAAGGGAACAGCAAAGCCATTCCCCGCGTCTATTCCATGTGCGCACAACACATCAACGCATAGGAGACTACACATGAAAAGGTTTATTTTAAGTATCGCTATCCTCTTGGGTGTCCTTTCCCTTCTGCTTTTGCTGATCGTAACCAAGGTATCCGACATCAAAATGGTCGGGCAGTCGCGGCAACCGGAAGCCGAAATCCATTATGAAAATAAAGTGATCGTTCTGCTGTATCATGACGTCCAAGAACCGGATGCGGCTGGCATGCCCCGCCTCTTGACGGTCACGCCACACCAGTTCGAAGCTCATCTGAAGGCTCTGAAAGACCACAGCTATCAGGTCATCAGCATGGAGGAATACGTCCGCTTCGCCCGGCAAGGGAAACCGGTTCCTCCAAATGCCGTCGTCCTCACATTTGATGACGGATACGAATCGTTTTATACCCGCGCCTATCCAATTCTGCAAAAGCACGGCGTTCCCGCATCCAATTTCGTGATCGGAGCGCCGACGGATACGAGAGATCCCAAAAAGGGACAGTATTTGACATGGAACCAGATGCGCGAGCTGATTCTGGCCGGGCATGGCATTTACAGCCATACCTACGATTCGCACTGCATGGTCGATACAGCTCCGGAAGGTCCGGAGCAGCCGGCCTTGACACATCCCGCCTATTTGGCACAATCGAAACGGCCAGAATCGGCCGAAGAGTTCCGCAAGCGGATTCGCAGCGATTTGACCTTGATGAACGAGCGGCTCCGCACCGAGCTTGGCGACCGTTCGAAGCTGCTCGCTTTTCCGTACGGGGCGTACAATAAAGAAACGCTTCAAGCGGCGGAGGAAGCAGGCATCGAGCTGCTGTTCACCACCCGCGAAGGCATTAATACCGCCGCAGACCGGCTGGTGCACCGGATCGACGCAGGCGAGCCGTATATAACCGCGGACGCCTTGATCGCAACGATAAGAAAGTACCACCGAACGAATGAAAGCAATCTTTAAAAATAAGGAAGATGTCCGGAAGCCGGCAGTAAAAGTCTTCACCTTGCCGGCGGCCGGCACATTCGCTTTTATTGAAGTTTCCCCGTGTTTGAACGGTGGTCATGACACGTTCCCCCTCTCTGCCCCCTTGATTCTCATTCAAATCATTTGAACCGCCCTCCGCCTTCGTTCGCCTATATCATGTGCGCACACCACTTCAAGCTTAGGAGGCACGCATGAGAAGGCTTATCCCGGGCCTCGCCTTTCTGCTGCTCTTGCTGACCGGGGTCACGCTGACCGGACAGACGCTGCAGTCGGAGGTCGAAGTCCATTATCAAAATAAAGTTATCGTTCTGCTTTACCACGATGTCCAAGAACCGGAGGCGGCCGGATTTCCGCAACCCTCAACGGTTTCAACCATCCAATTCGACGCTCATCTGAAAGCTTTGAAGGACCACGGCTACCAGATCATCGGCATGGAAGACTACGTCCGCTTCGCCCTGCAAGGAAAACCCGTCCCCGCCAACGCCGTCGTCCTCACCTTCGATGACGGATACGAATCGTTCTATACCCGTGCGTATCCGCTTCTGCAAAAGCACGGCGTTCCCGCATCCAACTTTATGATCGGAGCGCTGTCGGATACATATCATCCCGATGCGGAGCCGCATCTGACGTGGGACCAAATGCGGGAGCTGGTCCGGGCGGGATACGGCATTTACAGCCATACCTACGACTCGCACCGCATGCTCCATACCGCCCCCGGCGGCCAGCCGCAGCCGGCCTTGACCCATCCCGCCTATCTGACCCAGCGTAATCGGACCGAGTCGGACGAGGAATACCACAGGCGCATTCGCAGCGACTTGACGTTTATGAACGAGCGGCTCCGCGCCGAGCTTGGCAATCATTCGAAGTTGCTTGCTTTTCCGTACGGGGCGTACAATGAAGAGACGCTTCAAACGGCGGAGGAAGCAGGCATTGGGCTGCTGTTTACGATTAAGGAAGGCATCAATACCGCCGCGGACCGGCTGGTGTACCGGATCAATGCGGGCGAGCTGTACATGACGGCCGACGCCTTGATCGCGACGATAAGCAAGTATCATTAAAGAAGGATCAAAATTTTTTTGCGGAATCAATGAACCGAAGCACCGTTTCGTTCGCCTATAAGGTAGAGGAAGTCAGGAAGGTGACGTAAATGGATCAGGAAAAGCTATATATGAAGCAGTGCAGGAACGGAGATAAAGAAGCTTTTTTCAAGCTGGTCGAGCCGTTGTTAGGCCGCGTCTACAGCACGTCGGTCGCGATACTGCGTTCCTCGCATCTGGCGGAGGATGCGGTACAGAATGCGTTGCTCGAAGCGTATCAAGCCATAATGAACGGCAAAAATATTCGCAATTTCAAGAGCTGGTTCAATCATTTGACCGCCTGCCGCGCGCTCGATCTGGCCAGGCAGCGTTCGAAATTGGCCAGCCGGACCGGCGATCTGGAAGAGATTGAAGTCCCGGACGAGCAAGCCTCCCCGATCGACTCGCTCATCCGCAAGGAAGCGGGCCACGAGCTGTTGGAATCGGTGATGTCGCTGGACATCAACCACCGGACGGTCGTCATTTTGTACTATTATCAGGAGCTGTCACTTGACGAAATCGCCGATGTGCTCGACGTAAAGAAGGGCACGATCAAATCGCGGCTGCATGCCGCCCGCTTGAAATTGAACGAAAAAATGATGCAACCTAAACCAAAGCAGGTGATGGAATGTTAAAATCGGTACGCGATAAACAAGTCAAAGAAGAGCTCACCCAATCGCTTCAAGAGCTTCCTGTCCCGGCATCGCTGCTTCAATTTGCCAAGGACGTTCCGGACATAGCGAAATCGATGCCTGCCATCCCGGCCCGCAGGCCGCTCCGGCAGCGCAGAAGGAAGGCGCGCTTCACCATTGCCGCGGCCTGTGCCTTGGCCGTAGTCGCTTCGGTCGGCGCCGCGCAGGTTTCCCCGACGTTCGCCAATATGGTAAAGGGCCTTCCGGGCTTTTCCGGCGTGTTAGGCTGGCTGGATGAAGTACGGAGCTATGACGGCGTCCGCAATGCGCGCTCCTATGGTTATGAACCCGCCGAGCCCGTCGTGAAGCAGTTCGGCGACGTCACCATCGGCATCAGCGATGTTTATTTGACCGGCGATAAGCTTTCCTACAAAACGTTCGTCAAATCCGACGAGATTAAGAAAAACGCGTTCAAACGGGATAACGGCGGTTGGGATGCGGACTGGAGAAACACAACGGAGTATTTGTTCCATATCGTTGACTTTAAAGAAATTAGAGGCGGAGGCAGCGGGGGCATCATTATGTCCGACGATTCAACCAAGGAGCCTATTTATGCCGGAACTCACAGCTTCACCCTGACGCCGCAGCAAGTCCAAGATTTTATGAATAAGAACCCGAAGGAACTGCGGTTCAGCGTATCCAAAGTTCAACCGGGACAACAGAACGCGGAGTTCTTGTTCGAGATCAGCGTGCCGTTCGATAAGTCGCAATGGCGTGAAGACCTAGTTGTTCCGCTTCATCAACAGGTTGAGGTGGCCGGGGACCCGGATCTTCCGTCGTTTGCCTTGGATCAGGTCAAGATTACGCCTACGAATACGCAACTTGATGTGAAGATCCAGCAGGGCGCAAACCACTATTTGGAGTTTAGGCAGACTGGCGATTATGAGCGTAAATTCGACCCTTATCTTACCGACGATAAGGGGAACAAATACCCGTTACATGTGGATAGTCCGCAGAAAATGTATGATAGCCTTGCTCGGCCTGGCGATTGGGACGGCAACAAGATGGAGTTCATGTCTTCGCCCTATTTCGACCCGTCCGTGAAGCGGCTAACCTTGCACCTGAACGGCTTCGAGCTTACCGAAAAAACGCCGAGCGCCTCATTCACGCTCTCGCCCGGCGAAAAGCTGCCGAAAACGGTACGCTTTAAGGATAAACAATTTACGATCGTCGGGACCTCTTATAAAAAGGGTTACCTGTGGCTCAAAATCAAGAAGGATCGTCCGGAAGACGTCCGCTTGGGCATCCAGTTCGGCATTCCTCAGGACCTCAACAAAGCTTATCAGGAGAAAATCCAGAACACCCCGGAATTGTATGAATTGTATGAACCGCATCCCGGCGTTGCGCTAATCGACGGGGTGCCGCGGTCCGAGCGGCCGGAGGACGACTATTTTGAAGCAGGCATCATGACACCCGAGCAGGACTCTTACGAAATTACGATGCTCCGTAACGTCAACCCGATCCCGCTGCAAAAAGAGATCACGTTTGAAATCAGAAAGTAGCAGTTTTAACCTTGCCGATACTCGGCACCATCGCTTTTATTGAAGCTTCCCCGTGTTTTGAACGCGTTCATGACGGAATCACACCGGCATGATGCGGTCAAGGCACGGGGTGTTTTTTTGGGGGATAGGAACCGATAGACTTTATTGAAGCTACTCTGGTAGTGTATAAATCACATCAAACGGATTCTTACCCTCGAAAAATTCTGTGTAAAGCTTCATAGTTCGTTCCGGAGCCCGGGCTGGCCTGAGCAATAAATAGTATTAACCTCACTGGTTACTCCCCCGCCAGAAGCCACAAAAACATAATATGATTTTAATTAAAGTACATAAAAACTTACTTTTAAACTTTTAATTTTTCTGTTAATACGCTTATCATTATCCGTATAAATTCTTTATTTCGGTCTTCATCGTAATAAATTTCTGCTGTTTCTATATTTACTTTTCTCAAATATTCCCAGTCCCCCAATTCTTTTATAAAATTCACTTCTGCTAATAATTTTTCTACTTCCTTCTTCTCTTCATACTCGATAAAATTATTAATTGCCATCTCAAGTTCATTCCATCTGTAACTTATATTAAAATAACCTGAAATGAACCATTTATAGGTATCTAAATTTTTGCTCTCACTCATTCTTTTTTGTCCTTTACTTTATTTTTGGGAATGCAGTGTCAATTCTAAATCCAAGCTTTTGTGTTGTATCTTTAAACAAGTACATGGTAGACTCTTTTATTCCCTTTACTTTAGTTATTGAAGATGGCCTTATTCCAAATCCTAGATCATATCCATGGAAATGGTCTAGTTGCAAATTCCTCGACGCTCCTTTATCAAACCAATCTTTAATCTTACGTGCGTTATTTGGATTAGATAAGGATTCCCTTATTGCTTTAAGAGCAGTGGCTTCGTCAAAAAATGTAGTACAAGCTTTATAATTATCGTTAGCAATTTCTTTTATTTCCTCAAAAGTTTTGCCTATGTGGTCCCTATAAGCATGACCAGTTCTTGAAAGCAACATATCCTTTATGTCTTGATCTGCTAATTCACAAAAATCACCTTTTAGACCAAAAACGTCTACCCAAGCGTTTGGATCATGGACATACCCATACAAACGCAACCCACCAGCTAACCCAATTGGGTCCTGCTGCGTGTAAATTCCTTCATGCGGCGCGTAATAGCGGAAGCGATTGTAGTATAGCCCTGTCTCTTCATCCTCGTACTGTCCGGGATACCGGAAAGGACAAGCACTGCTCTCACCTTCAAGCTTAAGACGTGGAACTTTCCCGTAGATGTCCAGTTCACACGACCATACCTTTTTCCCCGTATCGTCATACATCTCAATAGGCGTGCCTAGATTGTCGGTTATGATGCTGTAAGACCCTTCCGGCGTAATCTTCGCGGCAGGATGAAACGTTCCATCTTCGAATATCCACGTGATCAGGCCCTCAGGGCAAAGCACTTGTCCCGGCTGCTGCGTTACCTTCGGCTGCTCGCCGTCGTCCCATTCCGCTCCGTTTTCAAATTGAGGCTTCTCCGCCTTCCACTCATGCAGGATCGTATTACCATCCCACACATAACAGTGTATCATGCCGTTAAAATGCTTCCCAATCCGCCTACCAAGACTATCATACGTAAACGTAACTTCCTGCCCGTCCGGCCGTATGACTTTGCTCATCATATTGTTGCCATAGTACTGATAACGCCAATGCGTGCCGTTCGGATCTATTTTCTCCGTGAGATTTCCCTCTTCATCGTAGCTGTACTTCGTCCCATTGAACTCCAGCAGTTGCCCGCCCGCGCCGTACGTCCGGTCCGTTTTTTGACCGCTGCTGTACAGGTTACCAACATTGTCGGCCATACGGAAGATTTTGCCGAAATCGTTCGTAGCCCCGATCAAAGTTCCAAAATCGTCGTATCCGTACTGCGTTTTCTTCCCTGTCAGTTCATTGAGCACGGACTTTAGACGGTTATTGACATCCCACGTATACTTTCGTTTGCGGGTTTCACGTCCACCTGCGTTCACACTGTGCCGTTCAGGTCTTCCTGCAATATCATACTGCCAACTACTGATTACGCCGCCGGGCAACAACCTCTCGATTTCCTGCCCAAGCTCATCGTATTTCACCTGCGCCGCCCACGACACACCGCCTGCCTGAGCCGCGTCGCCTCCGCGCTGTTGCTGCGCCTGCATCTGGCTTATTTGTCCCAGAACGTCACGCTCCATCGTCACGTGAGCGCCAAGACCGCTACTTACTTCTGTACGGTTACCCAATTCATCGTATTGGCTGGTCACCCAGTACGTATCCCGCCATTCCTTTATCACGCGACCGGCCCGGTCATATTCCAGCTTCACCGTCGCAAAAGGATTGGCTGTCTCCAGTATATCCCCGACACGGTTATACCTAAACGTCTCCACCAGACCGTCGCTGTATTCCACCTGCGTTACGCGTCCCATAACGTCATGGCTGTAGGCCGTCCATCGTCCGCCCGGCCGCTCTACCTTCCGAAGCAGACCTGCGGGGCTTCGCACGTATTGACGCACGATTCCGTCAAAGCCCGTTTCGCGTATGATGCTTCCGTTCGCATCGCGCTCCAGCACATACCGCTCGCCTCGCTCATTGATGACTTCGGTCAGTTCTTCTTCCTTGTTATAACTCAACTGGACACGTTTACCCCGTTCTTCACGCCAGGTCAGCTTCCCAAGCGGGGTATACCCGAACGCTACACGGTGCTGGTTATCTTCTGCGAGGATCACTTCGTCGTAAGCGTTATACTTTAGCTTAATTACATTACCATCCGGCAACTCTGCGCGGACCACCCGGCCCAGCACATCGTATACGAAAACTTGCTTCGCTCCCAGCGGGTCTGTCATCTGCACACATTCCCCACGGTGGTTATACGTCCACTTCCCGCTTGTCCCGTCGGGCAGCGTGATCTGGATCAGGTTATCCTGCTCGTCATAATCAAGCTTCGTTACTGCGCCTTGCAGATTACGCACTTGACTCATCCGATGACGCTCGTCATAGGCAAAGAAAGTCGCTGTCCCATCGGCCCCGACAATCTCCTGCATCCGCCCAAGTTCGTCATACTGCCATGCCTGGTTACCACCTTCCGGGTCCATCACCTGCTCCAGCCTTCCGTCTTCACGGTAGGCAAATTTCCATACGCCCTCATCCGGATGTACTTCCTCGATGATACGTCCATACTCGTCGTATTCATATCGCGTGACCCGGTCTTCCTCATCCGTTACACTTAAGAGCTCTCCTAACTCGCTGTACTCGTAGTGAACGACACCGCCTAGCGCATCGACCATCCGAGTACAATAATACTCCGGGGTATAGACGTACGTTGTCGTATACCCTTGACTGTTAGTCAATTCATTCCAGCCGTCGTGATACACGATGCGCCCCTCCAGAAGTCCGTCGTCCCCATAGGTATGAATACATCGCGCTCCCGTAGTCGGACCGTCATAATGCCAGTGAAAGGTGTTCCCGTTCCGGTCTGTCATTTTTACCAATAAATGCTGATCGTAACTTAAATAAGTTGTCTTACCCAAAGCATCCGTTACCGCAATAAGGTCGCCTGCCTCGTTGTACCGGTACTGCACTAGCACCTCGCGTTGTTCACCACGGTAGACATGAGTCGCTTTCGTCATGCGCCCGGATTCATCCGTCTGGATATCTAGCCTCCGGCCCACACTATCAGTTACTTGTTGCAAGTAACCGCGGCCATCGTAAGTCAGCGCTATGGAATGTCCCCATTCCTGCCCGATACGCTCCAGACGGAAGTGGGATTCCATCCCTATCCGTTTCCCGAAATAATACGTTAGACGGCTTTCTTCCTCGAAAAGCGCATACCCGGTTCCATTCCGGCGCAAAACCATCCGCTCTTTCGGATTTCGCGTTTCCATCAGGCCTCGATGTAAACGTTCAAACCCCGCCACCCGACCGTCCGCAAGCAGTACACCGATGCAGTCGTCCAATACTTCCAGCCGCATATCCAGAGTATGATGCACGCCATGGCCAAGTAACCCCCGATGACTGCTGTCGCTGATCCAGCGCCGATCCCAACGGAGCGGTAGTGGCCCCGGAAATTCGAAATCGGTCGTAGCACTCATCATCCGTCCCGTGATCAAATCTACCGGCTCGCAGCCCCATTTGCAGAGCCTGTCCTTCAGTCCCTTTGTGCCTGGAATTTTGGTTAGCACCTTGTGATTGATCCACGTAAGCGCCTTCTTCGCCCCGGATTTCTCCAGCGCTTTCTGGAGCAGCGCCTTGCCCTTCTCCGCCAGCTTCTGCTGCATATCCTGCAGCTTCTTCTGCAGCAGCTCCCGCAGCTCCTCGGCCTCCTGCTTCAGCTTCCGGGCTCCCGTCATCACCTTGTTCAGCGTGTTCTTCCCGAACTGAACCGCCTTCTTAGCCGCGGCACGTCCGATCTTTCCGGCCATCTTGCTGCCTGCCTTGGCCGCCGCTTTGGCTGCGACCTTGGCAACGCCTTTGGCCGCCAGCTTCGCTGCGCCGAACGCCGCGCCTCCGATCGGCAGCATCGAGCCGATGGACAAGGCCGCGCCAAGGAAGTCTCCGCGGCAAATGCTCACGACTGCGCTTGCCGCTCCCGCAATGATGCCAAGACCCGGCACCATGCTGAGCACATCCAGCGCCGTTCCCAGCTTCTCCAGGAAGCTGTCCTTCTCCTTGTCGCTCTTGGCCTGCTCCGCTTCCGGGTTGCTCAGCGCCTCGAACGACTGCCGCTCGCTGCCCGTCATCATGACCTGCTGGCCCGTCACGTCGGTCATGTCGGTCAGCATCATGCTGCTTTTGCCGCCTGCGATCCAGAACTCTTCCTGAGCCTCCGCCCGGAACGTTTTCAGCTCGCTAAACGATAGTTCCTGCTCCGCCATCAGCACGAGGTCTTTATCGCTCTGCAGCGTGATCCCGTCTTCTTCGCCGATGGTGATGAACAG
>NZ_BSDJ01000021.1 GCF_027925525.1 Paenibacillus tyrphae
CTGATCCATCCAGGAGTGGTCCCCTACCTTTGTTCGCTCGCAATCGATTGCTCGTATCCGAAATCAACGAGCGGTCTTCTTTGTCTACCGTTTTGTTGGACAAAGTTATGAGATCCTTCTTCGCTTTGTGGTATTCGAGCAGTAAATCATGCAGGCTCATCCTTTGCATCTCCGCTGTCAGTATTGCCTATTGGTTACTACTGCTTGATAACGATTCGATCGATGCTCGCTTCGACCTTGTTTTCGTAAAGGTCTCCCTAATTATTATGGTTATATTATAAAATATTCTTTATTTTACATATTTTATATATTATGTTATCGTTTAGTTAATGAAATACATTTTGAATAGCTGGCCAGCTTTCAAATAAACATGTGCATTTAAAATGGAGGTGTTTTAGGTTGAAACTCCCAAAACGAACTCTGTTGATGATGGCTCTTTCAATCATTCTTGCTCTAAGTTTTTCAACGGCATCGTTTGCCGCAGCGAAAATACTTCTTCCAAACCAACCAGCTAATAATCCCGCAATTTTTGGTTCCGCCCCCAGTTTCCTTGCATGGTCTCAGTCGCCAACAGATGATGAATCACGCTGGTATTTTTCGACTCCAGACGGAAATACATTTTTAGGTGGATCATCGACTTATCCAGCAGGCTCTACCTATAAGCAACACTACTTGTCACAAGGCGAGAAAGACGCTTTGCCAAGGAACACTTTAATTAGGTTCTCAGTCTACGCGTACAGTAAAGGCAGTATCACGGGAGGAGACAGCGGTTACTTTATTGTACTAAACTAGATTTGAGAAATTCGGGATGTCTATTTTTATAGACATTATCAGATTAATGCGAAACCCACGTTTTTAAGAGCGTGGGTTTCTTCACATGCTATTCGTCGGTCGCTCCTGATGGATTGAAAAACTTCCATCATTCCCCACTCCTCACTCGCTCAGACATACGTACACTAGCTTAATGGATGAAGCCGGTATAAAACTTCCTGCGATATCAAAGACTACTCGGCCATATTAACGATGATTAACATATACGAAACAAAAGCAAAAAAGAAAAGCTGTCGACAAACTCGAAACACTTCTAAATGGGTTATTATAAACCATTTGAGAGCAATGCGCAGGTAACGACTCAAACTCCCCGTCCCCGAAGAAATATCGTCCATTATCCCTGCGCCTGTTTTTTGTCAGGGGTACGACGTTTCCCATAAGCGGAACCAGCACCAGTGCGCCGATGAAGAACAATACTCCGCTGATTGAATACACCGTGTACAGCGAAAGCATCCTTCAAGTACCCCGCCAAAGCCATGCCGACGACCATCATGCCCATGAACATCGGCGTCAGCACGCCCCCGACCCGGCCGATAAACGAGCCTTCCGTATTTTGCAGGATCAAAGTATTGATGCCGATGTGGATACATGGAAAGCCCAGCCCGTTGGTAGCTTTCAAAAGGAGAATCAATGGAATGCTGGTCGACCAGCATTGCGGCGCCGCTCGTCATCAGAAGCCACTGCAAGAACGATTTGTTCTGGCCTAGGTTTTCCATGGCGACAAAGATCGTAAGCGGTGAAATCCGCCCGACAGCCAGGCCAGAGACGGTAAAAGTCCCTCCCAGCGTCCGGAGCGGGCAGCTCGCCCAGACATAACGAAGTCCGTCCCGCAGCTCCCGCATAAAGCTCCGGTCCTCCACAGCCGGGGTCTTGGTTTCCCGCGGGAGAAAGGACAAGATCAGCGCGAGGCAAGCAGCATCGCACCCATCACGCAAAGCGAAATTTCGATGCCGAATCGCTGATAAGCGAACGTCCCTATGACCGGACCGACCACCATAAAGACGGCCATCAACGACTGAGACATCGCCATGACACCTTGCAGCTGCTTTTCCGGCACATGCTGCTTGAACAGCTTCATCACCGACGGCTGGGAAAACTGGGAAAGCACGGCGAAGATAAAGGTTGTAAAAAGCAGCGCGTACCACGAGCCTGAGTGTACTACCAGCAGCACGACGAAAGCGGAGACGGCGGACAAGAGATTGCACCAGACCATCGTTCGTTTCGGCAGCCACCGGTCGGCGAATATCCCCCCGATAGTGGAGAACAAAAAGATCGGCGCGTAATCCACAACCGCGGTAAGCGATACATACAACGGGTCGTTCTTCGTCAACTCGGTGACGTAAAGCAGAATGGCAAAGTTTCTTACCCAATGCCAAGCTGCAGACAAACTCTGGATAAAATGGTGGTTCGAACATAGCGATTGTTTAACACGGGTTTTACTTCCTTATAAGCGTTGATTATCGTACGGTTAGATCCGCCCCCCACACACATAACAAATAGACAAAAATGAGTTTCGTTTATTTATCTTCGCAACCTCCTCAAAATGACCGCCCGTAAATTTCCCGTCCCCCTGTAAAAACGCGCAACAAACAGGAGTTTCCGGCGTTAAAAACAACGTCACCTTTTTCCTTCAAGCGCCGCAAAACTTGTCCGAAGCTCTAGCCGGAAAGGAGTTTGATCATGCCTCAAATTTTGAAAGCTTGGACCGCAGCGGCTGCTTTGAGCCTTATGCTTGTTTGGCCGGCTCCCGTTTCTCGGGCGGCAGCTTCGCCGGAGGTTCAAGCGTCGTTCCCTGCGTTCCCGGTGGCCGTGAACGGCACGGTTACCGACCAAACACATAGCCAGTACCCGCTGCTGCTATACCGAGACGTCACTTATTTTCCGATGACCTGGAATTATACGTCTTCTTTGGGCTTGGCCGTTTCTTGGAGCAAGGAGAACGGGCTATCTCTGGATAAAAAAGACGGCTGCGTTCCTCTGGCACAAGATCTGACCGCAGAGGTCAATGCCAACAGCGGCGGTCCGCAAGCTGCCGTCCCCGCTCCTTTTCCCGTGAAGGTGAACGGCAAAACGATCGTTAATGCAGACGAACCTTATCCTGTTTTGCTGTACCGCAACATCGCTTATTTCCCGATGACTTGGAGGTTTGCTCACGAGGAGTTCAACTGGAAAACTTCTTGGGATAACGTACGCGGCTTTGCCATCCAATCGTGTGCCAGACTCGACGATGAGGAACGCACTCAAGCGGTAAACCTGGCGAACGGCGGGCAGCTTGCCGTCAAGAACGGCTGGGTGTACATGAATCCGTACCTCTGGTCGGAGGGAGCGCACAAGTTGGTCAAATCCAAGCCGGACGGTTCGAGTCAGACCAAACTTTCGGACGATAAAGCTACCTCCATCAATGTGGTTGGGGATTGGCTGTACTACATCGCATCCGAGCCTCGCAAGCCAAACGCCATCTACAAAATCAAAACCGACGGCACGGAGCGGACGCTTGTATCGCAGACGAATGCCAGGTGCCTGTGGGTCCGGGACGATTGGATATACTACCTCCGCCTTGCCGAACGCAGCGGTAACGAAAACGCCCCCTACTACACTCCGGGAGGCATGGAGCGGATAAGAACGGACGGTTCGGAGAAGCAGACGCTGCTTTCCGGGATGGCCGTCAAGAATTTTTTTCTGCAAGGCGAACGCCTCTATTATCTGACCATCGAAGGGGAGAAAACGAAGCTTTACGTCATGGGGAACGACGGATCGGGACGAACGGAGCTGCGGGATAATGTGACGGAGTTCAGTATCATTGACGGATGGATCTATTATGTGAAGGACGGCAAGCAGCTGCGCAAAATGAGCGCTGACGGCTCCGTCGATATTCCCCTGCACGAACCCGCGAGGACTCCGATTTTCGGACTGAACTACCGGGACGGTTGGTTGTACTATGTCAGCGGCGGCTTCGGGGTCTCGGGGCATGCTTCCATGGAGCGTATCCGGCTGGACGGCACCGGGCGTCAAGCACTGGCCGAAGCGCGGGCAACGGCGTTATATATAGCCGAAGACCAGCTCTACTTCCCCGATTGGTCGATGGGCGACCGCACGATGTACCATATGAAAATCGACGACCCGCAGCCTTAAACGACCTTCTGTCCACGACAAACAAAGCAAGCCTTCGAACCCTGCAGTTCGAAGGCTTTTTGCTTACTTAGCACAAACGGGCACATGCTCTCACACCTTCCGCTTGGGCAGAAAGCACAGGCAAATAAACGCGGCAAAAGCAAGGCTCCCGGTAGCGGTTAAAGAGACGGAAAATGCCCGTACATAATCCGGCAGATGTGCTGCTGTCAACGGCTTACCCAGCATGGCCGAGAACAAAATTCCGATCAGCGCAACCCCCAGCGAATTGGCCAAATATGTGAAGGTCGTGAACAAGCCGGAGCCTGTGCCCGCATTTTTCGAAGGCACGACACTGAGTGCTACATTGACAAGCGGCGTGCCTGCCAATCCCAGACCAAGACCGTACATCAGCAGGATTGTCATATTCCGCATGGTCAGCAGCTCCGCCGCATCGGCATGCAGCGATCCAATGAGCGCAAAGCTGCAGACCGCCATGACCAGCGCACCTATTTTCAGCACGACTACTCCCCATCTCCTGATGATTCCAGAAGATACCAGGGAGCTCAGGAAAGAACCGACGCTGATCGGCAGAAATACCAGACTCGAGGATTGGACGCTGTAATGCAAGCCGTATTGCAGGAAGTAGCTCAGGATAAAGAAGAAAGAGAACATGCCGCTGTAGAACACCGTTACCGTGATCATGCCGACTCGGAACGAAGGCAATTTGAATATGGACAGATCAACAAGCGGAACGGCCCCATGCTTACTTTTCCGGATTTCGACGGCGACGAAGGCCAACAGAACGGGGATAGCCAGGGCCAGACAGCTCCACGTCCAGAGCGGCCAGCCTCGCTTCTGCCCCTCGGACAGCGGATAAATAAGCAGAAACAAACCGGCGACCAGCAGGATGGCGCCGCTCCAGTCCATGCTTTGAGCCTGCCCCCCGCGAGATTCGGGGATGATCGGCAACAACAACAGAACAAGCACACCGATCGGCACGTTGAAAAAGAAAACGTTCCGCCAACCGAGCGCGAACCAATTCCAATCGACCAGCAGGCCGCCCAAAATCAGGCCGAAGGTGAAGCCGACGCCGATCAATGCGCCATAAATTCCAAAAGCGAGTGCCTTCTCCTGCGGCGGGAAGCTGACTTGCATCGTCGACAATACCTGCGGCTGAATAATCGCTGTAGACAGCCCCTGCATGACCCGAATGGCGATCAGAACCGACGGATCGGAAACCAACCCGCCGATCGCAGCCATAAGCGTAAAGCCGGCCACGCCGATGATCAGCATTCGTTTTCTGCCGTACATATCGCCGAGTTTGCCGCCTATAATCAAAGCCAGCGCCATGCCGAGCGAGTAGCCGGCGACAATAAACTGGGCTTCGGAAAAACCCGCATGCAGGCTGTTCTGCAGGGACGGCAGCGCGACCTGAATCATGAACGTATTCAATTGGATCAGCAGGATGGGCAGCAAAACCACCGCAAGCGCATACCAACGGCGGCGGTCCGTCTGCTGCTTCGGGGAACGATCGGATGTGAATGTTTCGGAGATCGGATTGGACATGGAATTTCCTCCTACAGTAAAATCTAAGCTTTTCACGTTGGAACAGGCGGCCGTCAGCCCGTCAGTCAGCGTTTGATAATGATTATCATTCGAAAAGCCATCACCGTGCTACCTGTGGAGGAAGTTTTTATCCCTGTATAAGGAGGATGAAATACACTAAAAACCCCTCAAACCTATGGAAATCCAAGGGTCTGAAGGGCCCGCTTCAACTGTTATTGTTCTCCTGTTCTATGCTTTGCCGCAAATCCAGATGGTGAAGCTGCCTTACATATTCGCCGGGATTGCAACCGTAGTGCTTCCGAAACGCGGTTGTAAAATTGCTGACATTGCTGTAACCGACGGCAACGGCAGCTTCTCCTACATTCATTCGCTCGACTTCCATGAAGCGAAGCGCCCTTTCCATCCGCTCTTGTCTTACAAGCTCGAAGATCGTTGTACCGAACAGCTCGCGAAAGCCCTTCTTTAACTTAAATTCGTTGATCCCGGCGAGTCTGGCGAGTTCCCGGATGGACAGTGGATGCTCAGCCCGGCTGATCACCCACTGCCTGACCTCCTTCAGCTTCTCGATATCGTCGCGGCGCAGCATGAGCTTGCCCTCTACAGGACCTCGTCCGCCCGCCTCGGCAAACAAAGCAAGAAGCTCCATCGCTTTGCCTTCCATATACAATCGCTTCATCGATCCTTTGTAGGTGCAGTGCATGAGTTCGGATACGCATTTACGGATGGCTGGAGAATCGGAATAAGGATCAATACTACCCTTATGCCGCTTCATCCAAGCTTCCATCCCCTGCTTCTCGATCGCATCGTCGGCATAACGAAGCAGCTCCTCGGGGGCAAAACGCACCTCCAGCAATTGCTGTCGGAGACCTGCTTTCATTTCCTCGTATACTCGAATATTTTCCAGGAAAAGAACGTTGCCCGTACAGCTCCCCGTCAAATTTTCTTTGCCGTCCCATTCGCAATAAATTTCACCGCTTACGCAGTAGCTCAATTCGAACAGCCGGCATGCTTCCATAATGTGCAGCTTCATATTGTGCTCGTACGTCATATCCGAAACAACAATCTCCATTCCCGGACGAATCCGCATCCGGGTGATCTTCCCCTTTCCGATATGAAGCGGCGGGGAAAGCTGCTGCTCCCAGCTTCGGGTACGAACCGTTCCATGGACCAATTCGGCGATCCCGTCAAAATAATCGTGTATGTTGGTTACCACGACATTCGGCTTCAAAAAACGCACCTTCTTCCAGTTATCCAATGAGAATGATTATCATCTAGCCCCATTGTACTGGGTCGGTGCGTTCATTTCAACGGCAATTGATTGTGCACTCCCCATTTGCACATCTCCTCCAGAATGGGCATCAAAGTTTTCCTTGGCGTTAGCGAATATTCCACCTTCGGAGGCGTTTGCCGGTACTCTTCCCTGTTAACGATACCGCTGCTTTCCAACTCGTTCAACTTTCATTTTCCACTTTCCGCCAATAATGGACAAGGTATAGTCAAACGGGGTTTGGTTGTTATGTATTTCCGCGGTTTCCGTCCGTTCAGGCATCGGCGTCCCTCTCCTTAAGGTAAGTACTAACTTTAAAGTGCGTACTATTTATTATCCGGTACACGACTATACTTAAGAGTACCGCGTCCGGCGGCCGCCGTAGGAATTCGGGTTGCATGGGTACACGGGGGCCATGTACAAGCTGATGATCGGCTCGGTTGTACCGAGACCCATTGCGTGGGTTTCGTCCAAAAGCAAAAACGGCGTTCTTAATTTGGCGCCTTTTAGTTTTTTTACAGTCGCTTCCCGCAATCCGCCCACGCTGCTGATTTCCATCGGACCGGGCGTAGGCGAACGGGAAGGTACGGTCAAGGATACGCTGACCAATATTCGCGAGGTCGGCGAGTATGTCATTAATATGGTTTCCGAGCCATTAGGCGAGGCGATGCAGCGTTCGTCCGCTAACGTCGAGCCGCAGCGTAACGAGTTCGAGCTTGCGAGAGTCACGCCACAGTTTTGCAAAAGTGTCGATGTGCCGGCCGTGCTTGAAGCGCCGATTGCGTTCGAGCTGAAGCTGGATCGAATTATTCCCGCAGGTGGGGATCATCTCGTTCTAGGAATCGTGCAGCGCGTGCAAGTGGATTCCGCCGCCTATGCAGGAAATTATAAAACGGTAACGGAGCGCTGGAAGCCGCTCGCAAGCATGGCCGGAGACTACGCTGGACTGACATCTACTTTTTCATTCGACCCAGGGAATCAAGAATAAGAATAATAAGCTTTGACAGCGGCGGAAATGCTCAGCTCTCCCGGCTGAATGGGAGTAGCGCCCGCAGCGGCAAAGGACGCCATCTGATACGGGCGCGGTTCGATGGCGTGAGACGTTTCTTGAATCCGCACCGGGGTAGGATGAAGCGCTACGCCCATCGCTTTCGCAAGGGTCGCCGCCTTCTGGCGGCTGCTGTGGACTGCCAACGTCAACGCCTGATGGTAATAAGCCTCCGGATGAGCCGAAGTAAACTGGATGCCGGATACGGTGTTCGCTCCATGACGAACCGCCGTATCCACGATAACTCCCGTCTGCTCGATCTTGTCCGCCGTCACTCGCAGAAGATGGGTGACTTTGTAGCCGCGGAACGTTTGCACCCCGTCCTTGTAATTGTATTGGATCTCGATGCCGTACTGGACCGTCTGCACCTTTTCCTTCGGAATTCCCAACTGGTACAGCGACTGGAGGATGTTTGCCACCGCTCCGGCATTTTCGGTCTGCGCTTCGCTCAGATTCGCCTTCTCCGTCACTACCCCCAGCGTAATCAGCGCCCGGTCCGGAGCCGCGGCAACTGTTCCTTCGCTGGAGACCTCGATGATGTTCCTGGAGCTGTCGATTGAAGCCGTCGTCGTATTCATTTCGGATCACCTTCCTTAAAAGGATCTACTATCCAATGTATTTCCATACGAACCTCATATGAACCGTACGAATCTGGAATAATCGAACCAAAGCACCGGCAGCATCCTCTCGCGCAAACTTGAGGACTTCCAATCATAAAAAATAGGCGGTGGCTCTCCCCCGACAAAATATCGGGAGACGACCACCGCTTCGCTCGGCGCTTCAATCATCGCCGACAGGACGGGACAACGTTCCTGCTTCCCCGTCGTTCTTATTTATTTCACTGTAATGACTCCGTCAAACATATACATTCCGCAGTGATAGCGATACGTGCCTGGCTTCAATTCGGGTAAGGCGACGATATTGTTTCCGGTTGCCAATGGAGCGTCGATAATTCCCAGATCTTTGGAGATCATGCTCTTGATGCAAGTAAATCGCGTCGATTTCTTGAAGTTGATCTTGGCCGGCACACCCGCTTGAAGCTCGATTTGTTTGGGCTCAAAGCCGTCTTCCTTTACCTGGACGGTCGCGACCTGGTAACCCGCCGCTTTTTCAGCGATCAAAGGGTCCACCGAACTCGAATCGTCTTGAATGAAAGCAACGAGAATGGCCCCGATGCACAATATACCGAAGGCTGCCGCCAAGAAAACGAACTTATTTTTACTGATTTTCATTCCATTCCACCCTCTCCGTTGGTTTCTTATCTGCCGTTGTGAACACATCAAGTATAACGGAACAAGCATTGTGCGGACATGGAACATTATGTCATTTTCCGAGCCAGCCAGTACATAGAGCCGAAGGTTATTTTGCGGAAATGCCCGACTGCCACGCCAAGCTCCTTGATTAACTATAACCAAAATTCATCGTCCTCAAATGACTCGCAAGAGCTATCTTTATGTCCAAATGAAGGCAAATTGCTTCAAATCGCGCATGCATGCAAAAAAGAGCCGCATTTGTGCGGCCCCCTTATTGCCTCCTTGACTCAGGGAACTTACGGAGCCTTCGGCCGGAACCATAGTCCAAGCAGCGCAAATAAGACATACGCGCCGCCAAGCCAGTAAAACATGCTGTGGACGGAGAAATACTGCATGCTGAAGCCGCCAATGTTCGGCCCGGTGATGCTCCCGATGCTGAACAACACGGAGGCGATGACGTTCGTGCGGGGCAGCACGGCTTTCGGCACCACGTCCGCCGCGTAAGCAAGCCCCAGCGTAAAGAACGAACCGACGAGCCCGCCAGCTAGCCCGAACAGAATCAGCACCAGCAGCAGATTCCCCTGCGCGGCGAACGGGACGGCTGCAAAGGCGGCCCCGCCGATCAGGCCTGCCGCCATCAGGATCGGCTTGCGGCCCCACCGGTCGCTCCATACGCCCAGCGGCAGTTGGAGGATCAGAGAACCGATTCCGATGACCGGCAGCAGCAGGGATATCCAGGTGTCGGACATGCCGATGCGCAAGCCATAAGCGGGAAAATTGCTGTTCATGGACGATTCCATGTAACCGTACAGGAACGAGGTAAGCAGAGCGTACCAAGCCAATCGGAACACGGCAGGATAGGTGGTGACGGCTTGCGCCCCCTGCTCCCTTTTCACCGTTTCCGGGAGCGCATTAGGCAGCCGGCTTACGAACATCAGCGATACGACCGTGCACAGCATCGTCGCCAGAAAAGGCGCCCACATCCCGTAGGGCAGCAGGTTGATGCCAAGCGGTCCCAAGCTGAATCCTGCCCCGTAAGCCATCCCATAGAGCGAGATGTACCGGCCTCGCTTGTCCGCCGGAGAGCGCGATACGATCCATAGCTGGGTCGCATAATGCAGACCGCTGTCTCCCACGCCGACCATAAAGCGGAGCACAAGCCATACCCAAAAATTAGGAAATAATGGAAATAAGATCAGCGTGACAAGCACGATCAGGATGCCGCCGACGATCACCGGCTTGTAGCCGAAACGGCGCACGGGCTTCTCAATCCAAAACATCGTAACAAAAGTCCCGATATACAGAGCGGCCGCATTCAAGCCGTTCACCCCGGTCGAGACCCCCGTCTTGTCAAGCAGCAGAGTAAGCAGCGGCAGCAGAAGCCCTTGGTTCATCCCGGCGATAATGACTACGGTAATCAGCGTAAGATAATGCCGGAGCTGGAACGGGGCTTCCATGCCGCGTTCATGGGATAACGTCAACGGTAACTCTCCTTCACGACTTCAATTCGGGATGCCTTGACTATTGTAGCTGATCTTTGGTCAAAAATCGACCGTTGGCGTTAAGCAATCGTGTCCCCGGCCATAAAAAAGAAGCTGCCGGGATTGCAGCTTCTAAATCCACTTATTCAATAGGAATATAAATGACCATGCTTATGGCATCCGGAGTCGACTTGAGTACATCGGTCACTTCAAAATCCGGCCCCTCCCGCCGCTCGTAATTCGAATTCGCCAGCCATGTGCCGTATATGTATTTTCTCGTATTTTGCGGCGGTCCGTCGACCCGAAATGCCGCGTATTTCCCCTTCGGAATTTCGTAACAGACGAATCCCGGCTCCAAATTATCCGTAAACTCGTGCACTTCTTCTCCGATCACGAACGAAAATCGGCCGTCATCCTGAAACTCGCAAGCAATCCCGTAGGCCATCTCCGGAGCCGCTCTGCCCGGAATCTTCAGAAATAATCCGTTGCTCCCGAACTCGCCGTAAAAGCGCGGAATTTCTTCGAAATATTGCTCCTCTTGCAGCGTTGTCCGGTATTCGTAGCCGATGATCCGGATCGCGTCCAAATCGATAATCTCAGGCCGGTTCATGTTCAATTCCCCTTCCGTATATTGTTGATAATCGAGAAAATTCACTTTGTCCTGCAAACGAATCGGGACGGATTCCTTCCGGTATTTCGCCGGCGTGATGCCAAATTGACTCTCGAACGCCCTGGTGAACGCTTCTTGCGAGCCGTATTGAAACGCAACCGCGATGTCAAGAACGCTTCTGCCCGTTTCCTTCAATAAAACCGCGGCTTCGGACAGTCTCCGTCTCCGAATGTATTGGTGCACGGAAAATCCCGAGATGGCTTGAAACAGCCGTTGAAAATGAAAAGCCGAAAAACAAGCCGCCGACGCTATGGCCGTAATGTCCAGCTCCTCCTGAAGGCGGTCTTCGATAAACTGTATCGCCCCTTGAATCCTTTTGAAATAATCCATTCGCTCACCAAGCCTCCAGCCATCGTGTCATGGAATGTATTGTACAACAAAATCCCTTATTTTTTTTGATAATCCGTGCGCATCAGCGAATTTTTTTAGGCGGAGAGCGTGCCTGGCGTCCGTTTTGGTGTTTGCCGCACGCTATGGTAAAATCACCCTATACAGATACGAACAGGAGGGACAGAGATGATTAGAGATTTGTTGGGAAAAGCGGTTTCGATGGGATTGGGCTTTGCGGTGATCAGCAAAGAGCAGGCGGAGAAATTCGTCGACGAGCTGGTCAAAAAAGGAGAACTGAACAAGGCCGAGTCGCAGCAGTTCGTGGACGATCTGGTACGCAAAGGAGAGGAAGCCCAATCCACGCTAGAGGAGAAGGTGCGCAGCTACATGCGTCAGGCGCTTCATGAGATGAACTTGACGACCAAAGACGATTACGTCCGTTTGACCCAGCGCATCGGGGAGCTCGAACGCCGCGTGGCCGAGCTGGAAGGCAAGCAGCCCGAAGCCGACCAAACGTTACCTCCCGCAAGCTCATGAATCTCGGACGGAAAATCCGGCACCTGCAGAGGTACCGCGACATTGCCAAAGCATTCGCCCGCAACGGCCTCGGCTTCCTCGTCAAAGAGCTTGGACTGCCCGATCTGCTTGCGGGGACGCGCATCGGCTTGAATGAACGGCGGGAGGCTCGGTCGCGTACCATCGGCGAGCGCATCCGGACGTTTCTGGAGGAGCTTGGCCCGACCTTCGTCAAAATCGGCCAAATCGCCAGCACGCGTCCCGACCTGCTGCCCGCTCATATTATCGACGAGCTCGTCAAGCTGCAGGACCGGGTTCCGCCCTTCCCTTTCGAGCAAGTGCGCGAAGTTCTGGAAAGCGAGTTCGGCGAGCCCTTCGAGAAACTATTCGCGGAATTTCAAGAGACGCCGATCGCCGCGGCTTCTATCGGGCAGGTCCATCTCGCCCGCCTGCATACGGGCGAGCCGGTCGCCGTCAAAATCCAGCGTCCGAACATTCGTTCCATTGTTGAAACGGATCTTGAAATTTTGGACGATCTGGCCCGCCTGGCCGAGCACCGGCTCGACTGGGCGGCCAAATATCAGGTGCGCGACATGGTGTACGAGCTGTCCCAGTCGCTGCGCGCCGAGCTGGATTATACGAACGAAGGCCGCAGCGCGCAGCGGATGGCGAAGCCGTTCGAGCGCGATGCGGATGTATGTATACCGGGGATTTATTGGGATTATTCGAGCCGCAATGTGCTGACCATGGAGTATTTGGAAGGCGTAAAGCCTACCGAAACGGAGCGCCTGCAAGACCTGGGGTACGAGCCGAAAAAGCTCGCGGAAACGATTGCCCGAATCGTTTTTCAGCAAATTTTTGTGGAAGGCTTCTTCCATGCCGATCCGCACCCGGGCAACATTATCGTCCTCCCGGGCGGGGTGATCGGATTGATCGACTTCGGCATGGTCGGGCGTCTTACCCCGATGATGAAATATCATTTCGGCTCGCTGGTCATTGCCCTGCGGCGCAATAGCACCGACGGCGTCATCAAGGCGATTGAAGGCATCGGCATCATTCCCGACGATGTCGACATGGACTCCTTGCGCGCGGATGTGGACGAGCTGCGGGAAAAATACTACGACGTGCCGCTCAGCCGTGTCAAGCTTGGCGAATCGGTCAACGACCTGCTCGCCGTCGCTTACGAACACCGCGTGCGCATTCCCGCCGATCTCACGCTGCTCGGCAAAGCGCTGCTGACGCTCGAAGGTGTCGTCACTTCGCTGGACCCGACGTTCAGCGTCATCAGCATCGCCGAACCGTTCGGACGAAAGCTGTTCGCCGAAAGGTTCAGTCCCCGCAACGTGGCCGACAGCGTGTGGCATCAGGTGAGCGAGGCCGCCACTCTGCTGACGGAGACGCCGGTGAAGCTGCGCGAGCTGCTCGGAATGGTGAAGAAAGGCAGGCTGCGCTTTGAAATCTCGATCGCCGAGCTCGATGCCTTGATGCGAAAAATGGACCGCATCAGCAATCAACTATCATTTAGCATCGTCCTGCTCGCATTCAGCATTATTATGGTCGGTCTTATTATCGGCTCGTCGCTCGGTAGACAATCGACCTTGCTGTGGAATTTTCCTGTCATTGAAATCGGCTTCTGTGTCGCCGCGCTGATGTTTCTATGGCTGCTGTTGTCGATTTTCAGATCGGGACGGTTTTGAAAATCGGATCGGCGCCCAATGATGCTTTGTCCTTAGGCCGCCTCCTTGGGGTTGTTCGAGCCCTCGGACGATGTCCCGAGGAGGCGGTCGTTATTTCATAAGCCATTTCAATACGGACATAATGCTGTCAGGATTACCAAAGTATGATAGGAATTAAAGGATAGTACAGATTGATTGCGCTGTTAAGGAGGTCTTCATCTCGTGCAAACACAACCGCGGCCGAAGAACGCTGCAACCGACCCCCTCGGGGAAACCTCTCGTCCCGTCGTGCTCGAAGCCCGCGCCTTGAACCGTGCCCTGCTGGCGCGCCAGCTGCTGCTGCAGCGCGGAGACATGCCGGTAGAAGAGGCGCTAGAGCATCTGGTCGGCATGCAGGCTCAAGCGCCCAACCCGCCCTATTACGGACTGTGGACGCGGCTGCGCGGGTTCCGTCAGGACGATCTGTCGCGTTTACTCCTGGACCGGCGAGCAGTTCGCATCGCGCTGATGCGTTCCACCATTCATCTGGTTACCGCCCGCGATAGCCTGATCTTGCGTCCCTTGATGCAGTCCGTCTACGAACGCGCTCTCAGCGGCAGCTTCGGACGGCGTCTGACGGGGCTTAATCTTGAAGCGGTCGCGGCAGTCGGCCGGATACTGGTTGAGGAACAGCCCCGGACACTCGGCGAGCTTGGCAAGCTGCTGCGCGAGCAGTGGCCGGACCGCGAACCCGCCGCGCTCGCCAACGCCGTACGCGCCTTGGTGCCGCTCGTTCAAGTCCCGCCTCGCGGCATCTGGGGCGACGGCGGTCAAGCCGCCCACACCTCTGCGGAAGCTTGGCTGGGGAAATCGTTAGCCTCTGCTCCATCGCTGGAGGAGACGATTCTCCGCTACCTCGCCGCATTCGGACCGGCCACGGTCAAGGACATGCAGGTGTGGTCGGGACTAACCCGGCTGCGCGAAACGATCGACCGGCTCCGGCCGCGTCTATCCGTTTACAGGAGCGAGGACGACAGCGAGTTGTTCGATGTGCCGGGCGCGCCGCTCCCCGGGCCGGATACCCCGGCGCCACCCCGCTTTTTGGGCGAGTTCGATAACATGCTCGTGTCCTATGCCGATCGAACGCGCATCCTGGCGGACGAGTACCGTCCTCTTGTTTGCACCGAGAACGGCATCATTCGGGCCACCATCCTCGTCGACGGCTTCGTCCGGGGGATATGGAGGATCGTACGCCAACGCCGTACCGCCACGCTGGTCATCGAGCCGTTCGAGCCATTATCCGGTGAAGACTGCGAAGCTTTGGCCGAGGAAGGTCGCGGATTGCTCGACTTCGCCGCCAAGGACGCCGATCTCCGCGATATTCAATTCAACTTGCCGGAGCTACGAAGCCAGCATTGAACATCACTTCCGATATAAAAAAAACGGCTGCCGAAGCAACTGTTTTTTTCATGACAACCTGAGCAGTGTAAGGATCGCGGTCCGTCTCTCTATCGAAGCACTTTGATAAGTGCGCCGAGCTCCTCATTTCCATAGCCCGCATCCAAGGCTTTCTTGAAAAGACCCATGGCGAAGGTTGGAAATTCCGAGTTAATCCCGGCTTCGCGGGCTTGTTCCAAGAACAGTTTTACCGTTGCCATGCAAGTATTAAGAGAGCTCTGAGGCTGATCGTACGTTTCGGTTTGAATAACTTCGCTTTCGTGTTTGATCATCTCTCCTATAACCGGAGATATTTCAGCAATCATGGAGCCGAACGAATCCACGCGAAGGCCGTCCGATTCCAGAATACGTGCCGCATGAAAGAACCCCAGCATCGAAGCGAATAAGTAGGAAAGAAATGCCAGATCTGTCGAAGATGCAGAACTAACCTTATCTCCCAAATACGGCACATTACCGGCCAAACTCTTGAGAAACGGCTCACTCTTTTGGTACGCGGTGTACGTGCCCGATGTAAAAATGGTGGTGTCCGCCCGCCCGATCTGAGGCGGAGTAGGCGTGATGGCACCGTCCAGATAGTCGGCCCCCCGCTCACGTGCCCACGCTTCATTGTCTCGTGCTTGTTGGGGACTCCCCGTACTAAGCTGAACGAGGACTCGACCAGCAAGGGCCTGGGCAACTTCTTGGGTATCCAGTATGCCGTACGAAGTCTCGTAGTTTGCAACGCAGACGATCGTAACCGGGCTCGCACTTATCGCAGATGCCGCGCTAGCAGCAAGCATCGCTCCTTCCCGGGCCAATGGTTCAGCCTTTTCCTTCGTCCGGTTCCAAACGGTAACGCGGTGACCATTTCGTAGCAGCGCCTGTACGAGCGCAGCGCCCATTGGCCCCAAGCCGATAACAGTTATATCACTCATATTATTTCCTCCTTATGATTAGCCGGGATTTTACTTCTTTTGAAAGTCGTTTTATGTAACAACCGACAAAGGGGAACGCCCGCCCCCTAGATGAAGACCTCCTTCTTTACTGCAACCTATTCGTGGGACACCTCCATGGATGTAGTGCTTTGCATTTTATCGAAACGAAACAGTTCTGTTCTGTTTCATATCAAAATAATACTGTACAGTTTTGTTTCGTGTCAACAAGTTTTTTTTCGGCAATTAAAAATCCCCCTGTTGATCTCATCGAAACCATTCGGATGATGATCAACAGAGGGATTTGGCCTATAAGGCTGCTTTCATTACGCTTCTTCTTTTTCAAGATAGGAATCAATCACATGTGCGGCGATTGTTTTAAGCTGGGCCGCAGGACCGGCAAAGCCGTATATCGGGACCGACGACAAAGCGCCGTTGATCACCAGCATCAACTGATCGGTCAGGTTTTCGTCGCTCGCGCCTGCTTGTTGGCACAGGCGGGATAATCGCATGCGAATTGCTCGATTGTACTCGACCGCCAGTAGATGTACGGGATGATCTTCTTCGGAAAATTCGGCGAGTGCATTCAAGAAATGACAGCCTCGGTGATATCCCGGCTCCAACAATTCCACTGTAGCATCAATCAACGCCAGCATCTGCTCTTTTGGCGATCCTGCATGCTCAGCGATCGCTTCGTCAAAGTGCAGCCAGTTGATATGATCCTGTGCCTCGAGATAGGCAACAACCAACTCATCTTTGGTTGTGAAATGACGGTATAGGGTTGCTTTACTAATACCCGCTTTCTCAACAATCGTATCTACACCGATGGAACGGATCCCTTCACGATAAAATAATTCGGAAGCGACATCCAAAATGTGTTGGCGTACGGAAGCGCGTGCAGCCATGTCGTTCACCTGTCCAATGCTCATTATTTAGTCTTCATGCGATAAACAAAACAGTTCAGTATTTAGAAGTATATCATGTTCGCTTGCGGCAAGGAAGACTACTAGACGATACTAAAGTAAACAAAAGCGTCCCGCTTCGGGACGCTTGAAGGCTCGTATCGGTTCGTTTTGCAGCAATCATCGCGGGCCATGTTCTCCGTTCGTTCACCCTTCCACGACACGGCTTTTCCGAACGACCTTGCCGAACTGAAAAAAGTAGAAGGCCAGCGTCGCGAGATGCAAAATCGCGAGCACCGTATAAATATTGCTGAATACGAACGCGTCGTGATTCAACGATATGTTCGCCGGATTCCATTGAAACGCGGAACCGTGATCGACCATCTTGCTGTACAGGCCGGCGGCGAGAGCACCGGAGATAAAGTTCAGCAGCGAGAGCAGCCCCATCCCCACACCGGTCTGGTCCTTAGGCAGCGTCCGGGAAATCGTGTTCGACAAAGCCACGACCATGAACGTCTGCCCGACGTTGCCCAAGATCAGGAAAATGGCAATGGCGATCGGCGAAATTCCCGCAAAGGTCGACAGCAAGATAAAGCACGCGATCAGCAGCGCCGAGGCCGTGAAGTACAGGAACGGATTGCCTTTGTCATCCGCCAGCTTGCCGCCTGTTCTGCCCAGAAGCGCCGACGCGATGGCGGCCGGAACCATGCTGAAGCCAACCAATCCCGGAGCCAGACCGTTGACGAGGGATAAAAGCTGCGGGCTCAAAAAGGCAAGCGAGTACCCGACCCCGTTCACTACAAAAGCGATCGCAAGTCCGTAAGAGTAGCTTTTATTGCGGAACAGCCGGGGTTGGACGAACGGTTCGGCCGAGGAGCGAATGCGCGCGATAAACAATCCTAGCGTAAGCAATGCGCAGCCTGCAAGAAGCCAAGCCTCATTCGTCACGGTGAGAAGTACCAGCGCTACCGTTATAGCCAGCAGGCCTCCACCCAGCCAATCGATTTTCCCCGCCTTGCCCGGTTCGTCGTCAAGATACTTGCGATAGAACGGGAGCGTAAGCAGCGCCAAGACCGGCAGCAGGAACAGCCAGCGCCAATGAACGACACTGACGATCAAAGCAGAGGTTGTCGGCCCGAGAGCTCCACCAAGCGCCAGCCCGGCGGCCGCAATGCCCATCGCACGGCCGCGCGCCTCCGGCGGGAAGTAGCGAATCGGGATGATCATGGCCGTTGCAGGCACCACCGACGCCCCGGCAGCCTGCAAAATCCGGCCGAGGAGTACCATCCAATACGTTTGCGCAGCTAACCCGATCAGGGAACCTACCGCGAAGAAGATTAGCCCGAATGTCAGCAAATTTTTGAGCTTATACTTATCGGCCAGCTTCCCGTAGGTGACCGAACCGATCGCGTAAATCAGCATATAGACCGATGAGACCCAGCTGACTTGCGCAAGCGTTAGCCGGAACTCCGCCCCAATCTGCGGCAACACGATGTTGAACATCGTCGCGCTCATGACAGAGATAACCAGGGTGAAAACGAGGACTCGCATCAGTTTCTCTCCTGTTTGTTGTTTAGCTGTCGTTTCCACTCTGACTCCCCCTTTCCACTTGTCTTTATTTTGATAAGGTTTATTTTACAATGGTTGATGGATAAATAATAATATATGTTAATCTATGTAATTCATAACCTGCGGTATATAAGAAGGGCGACAGAAGTCTTGGCCTCCGATAGACATAGTGCGGAAGCAATCCGTTCACATGTCACTGCTGCTTTGCGAGTCCGGCGCATAGCTGCGGCGCTATTCGCCGGACTTTTCCGGAAAGCAGCAGGCTTGCCTACTTAACGCGATTGAGGCTCCTGCTTCAGCCATTGAAACGGAGTCGCATTAAAGAACAGATTCGGGTTGACCGGAACGTTGTGCGCCCAGAACGTAAAATGCAGGTGCGGTCCCGTCGAGAATCCGGTCGAGCCCACCAGCCCGATAATATCGCCACGTTTCACCCGGTCCCCTGTCTTCACCTGAAGCTTCGACAAATGCGCGTACTGGGAAAACAAATTCATTCCATGATCGATATAGATCGTATTGCCCGTCAAATAGAAATTGTCGGCCAGCGCTACGATGCCGTCATTCGCTGCTTTAATCGGGGTGCCTTCTTTGGCCGCCAAGTCGATGGCCGTATGGGAGCTGGCGAACTTGCCGTTCACATAACGGGTATGACCGTACGGCGTCGTCAATATCCCTTCGATCGGCTGAATAAAGGGATCGGAGAACAGGAATGCGGGCTCCGACTTGCTTCGCGCGGCATCGATTTTTTTCTGGTCGGCTTCGATTCGCTTCGTATCCTGACGCATGCTTTCCATCTGCTTCGATACTTTGAGGTGCTGCGTCTCGAATTTTTTATCCTTGATCTTCAGCGTCTGATCGCCGATCGGATACGAGCCGGGCTTGGCCTTCATCGGCACCGGAAGGTAAGTGAAATACCCGGCCTCGAACGGCCGCAGCTCATATGTCTTCCCCTGCCAAGCGACTTCGCCGGGCTGATCATGCCGCACCAGCACGACGTCGCCGGGACTGGCCGTGTCCGGCAGGAGCGTCCAGGCGGTATCCATCGCCCTCTTGGCTTGCTCGGGAGAAGCGTACAAAGCCGCCTCCCTGCTGATCCGCTGCTGACGCTGCTTTTCTTCCTGCAGCGCATCCTTCACTGCAGGCGTCACCTCGGCATGCCAGGTTTGTCCCCCGTCCGTCGTTACCAGCAGCGGAATGGCCAGCTCCGTTCCGGCCGAGACAAGCGCCCAGCCGACCCGGTCGGTGACAAATTGCGACTGCTTCACCGGGTAGTCTTTAGTCTGGTAGGCAATCGTCGTGAGCTTTTTGCCATCGGTTAGCGAAGCGCTTGACCCGTTCGTACCGGATGTCGCTGCATCCGGGAGGCCCGAGGCCGGCTCCGTCCAATGGGCGCCTCCGTCTTCCGTCACACTGCTTGTGCCGTTCGTATAGCGAATCCGGCCTTTATCTAGATCGGTCATATGAAAATCGAGAATTTCGCGGCGGATCGGGGCTTGTTTTTCGGCAGCCTCCGGCGCAGCGCCCTTCCCGGACGCAAGCAGCCATGCAGGGGGCTCGCCGCCGTATGCGACCAGTACAACACAAGCGGCGGCAAGGGCCGTTCCCGCGAGCAAGTACCCTATCTTTTTGGAACGCGGCTTCATCGTTCAGATCTCCTCCAATACAGCTTCTTCCATATCTATGACTTCATCATACGATAGAAGCAAGCCGATTGTCCAAGCCGCGCACCGGAAGGCAGAGCTGCAGGACTGCGAGATGTATCTTACCGCTTGAATTAGTTGCCCAAAAACGCATTCAGCATCCAGACGTGCTTTTCCAGACTCGAATGAATGGCCAACAGCAGATCTCCCGTCGTTTCGTCCTCCACGGACTCGGCGTATTTCATACCTGTTTTAAGCTCCCCGATGATCAGAGTAAAATCGTTCACCAGCGCCGCTACCATCTGCTCCGCCGTCTCCTCGCCTTCCGCCTCGCGAACCGAGGCGAGCCGAAGGCTTCCGCTCATCGTCGCAACCGGCTTGCCGCCCAACGCCAGCAGCCGTTCGGCCAGTGTATCCACATGCAGCGCCGCTTCCGTATACAGCTCCTCGAATTTCGTATGCAGCGTGAAAAATTGAGGACCTTTGACGTACCAGTGGTAATTATGCAGCTTGACGTACAGGACCGACCAGTTGGCGATTTGGTTGTTCAACAGTACCGTTAATTGTTCATTCATGGATGATTCCTCCTCATGATTTATATTTAGATTAGGTCTAAATTCATAATCTGATTGTAGCATCGCCCTGGCCTTCTTTCATGAAGAGAAGATGAGGATCGGATGAAGATTTGGTGAAGTTTGACATCGTCACACAGATTCATTTCTTGCGACTGCGAAATGTCTGTGATTTTGATCACCAATGAGCCGTGATCCTTCTCACTGCTCCGGCGCATCGAAAGAGGTATGCTCAAGACGAGGAGCCGGCTTTCTCGCCGCTCCACAGCGGCGAGAAAGCCGGCAGACACAGAACATATAGAGGTGACTTCCCGTGGGAAAGGCTTCCGCACCATCGCTTAACACTTATGCGCTTAATATGAAATTTTTGCTTATCGCTTGCGTCGTCACAGCCAACATCATCGAACCGATGATTGATCGGAGCTCGCCGTTGTTCGCCCTTTACGAGACGATCTACTCGTTCCATATTCCGATGTTCGCGCTGGCGATGGGATACTTTGCCAAAAGCTTCCGTCTCGACCGGCCCGGAATCGACGGGCTTTGCACGATTGCGTATCAATATGTGTTGTTCCAGACGCTGTACAGCTTGGCGGATATCGTCTTCTTTCAAGCTAAAGGCGTGATTCATTCGTTCTTCATGCCCTACTCGCTGCTCTGGTTCCTGCTCAGCCACTTTTGCTGGAGGCTGCTGCTGCGCGCGTTCGTTCATATGCGCCATCCGCTGATCGTCTCGCTGCTGCTCGGCATCGCCGTCGGTTATCTTCCATGGCCCGGAGCTTGGCTCAGCGTATCGCGGACCTTGGTGTACTTTCCGTTCTTCCTGGCAGGATACTTCCTGCCGCAGCATTGGGAAACCATAGTCAAACGGCTGCGTATGCCCGCCGTCCTTCTCGGCATAGGCGTCATTTGCTTCTTCTGGCTGGGCGGACGAATCGACCCGCGCTGGCTGTACGGCAGCTTCACCTACGCAGAGGCCGGTCATCCGGAGTGGTATGCCGGAATATATCGCTTGGGGATGTACGGGGTGCAGGCGGCCGCTTCGCTCGCTTTTTTGAGCTTGGTGCCTTGGGCGGCCAGCCGGATCACGGATTGGGGAAAACGGACGGGGTACGTCTTTCTGCTCCATGCCTTCATTCTGAAATCGCTGCTCGCGGCGGGGATTTACGTCTACCTGCAGACCCCCTGGAGCCAAGGGCTGGCGATTATCGCCGGTTTCGGCATCGTCTGGCTGCTGTCGCAGCCATGGGTCGAAGCCCATGCCAAACGATGGTTCGAGCCGGATATTACTTTCGTGAAGCGGCTTGTCCTTAAATCGCACGGAACCCCGTAATGACGGGGTTCTTTTTTATTCGCTCACGGCTTCCATCAGCCGTCTCGTATACTCATTCGCGGTCCGTGAGCCACTAGGGCGGCCCTTTACCGATTCCCCATCGCCTTCATCACTTCTTCGATCGCGATCATTTTGCCAAGCGGCATCGGTCCGAGGATGGACGTATCCTCGATATAGTAAACTTGATTGCTTTTGGGTGCTTTCATTCCGTTCCAGATCGTGTTGTCCTTCAGCGTTTCTTTGACGCCCTGTTTAATCGGCGTAGCGTAGTTGTTGACGATAAAAATATGATCCGGATTCATCGTCGACAGCGTTTCGAGGGACAAGGACCCGCCCTTTTCATTGCCGGGCACCGGCTTTAGTCCAAGCTCCTTGTAAAAGTCGGCGACGCGCTGTTCATTGAAGGTGATGAACTCCTTCCCGCCGTACATCGCGAACAAGACCGTCTCCCCGCTGCGGCTCGCCAGCTTCGCTTTGTATTCCTTCGCCTTGCGGTCGAAGTCGGCCAGGAAGGCCGCCGCCTTCTCTTCCTTCCCGATGGCCCCGGCAATCAGCTGCAGCGTCCCCTTCCAATCTTCGTTATACGGAAAAATAACCGTCGGCGCGATTTGGCTGAGCTGCTCGTATTTATCGGCCATATCGTCGGAAGCGATTATGAGATCCGGCTGCGACGCGAGCAGCCTCTCCATGCTCACTTCTTTACCCAGATCGATCACGGATTTCCCCTCGAGCTTTTTCTGCAAATTCGGGAAGCTGCTCATCATCGCCATCCCCTGAGCGGCAACGGGAATTTCGTCCAAGACGACCAAGTCGTCGACAAAAGAGACATAAGGCGCCGCGATTTTTACCGGCCGCTCCTTGATTACCGTTTCTCCTTTCATATGCTTGATCGTCCTCGGAAAAGAAGCCTGCGCCGCCGTCCCCTCGGGCTTTTTTTGATCCCCTGAGGCGCCTGCTCCCGGGTCGCTTGCCGTACATCCGGCAATCACCCCGGCGATCGCAATCAGTAGTAAAATCGGTAACCATGCTCGTCTGTGCATGTTTTTTGGCCCTCCTTTGTTTTTGCCGCCAGTCCTTGCGGTGCTTTCAAACCAACTGATAACGATACTCATTATCAATAAATGGTATGCTACCGTATTCGAGCCCGCTCATCCACCCCTGCACGGATTTTTTCTGCGGTTGCCGGGATTTTTATGCGCAGCAAAAACCGCCAAAGGAATTTCCTCTGGCGGTTTGGCGGTCAGACGCGGAAGACCCGCTACTTGCGGACGAGCTCGCCGGGATTGAACCCGTACTTCTCGCGGAACACTTCGGCAAAATGGCTCGGATTCGAATAGCCGACGACGCAGGCGGCCTGATTCACGTTGACCTGCCCTCTTTGCAGCAGCAGGAGCGCTTTCTCCAGCCGCTTCTCCCGCAAATAGCCGAAAACCGTGCGCCCGTACACTTCTTTGAAGCCGATCTTCAGCTTGAAATCGTTCAGACCGACCGTTCGAGACAGCTCTAGCAGCGAGGGCGGACTATCCATACGGTGCAGCAGCACCTCTTGCGCTTGGCGTATTTTCTCCAGATCGTTCTTGCTCAGCTTCGACCGGATATGCTTATCGTCGGGCTCGCGATCCCACAGCAGCGTATGAAACGACAGGGAAAGCAGCTCCAGCGCCTTGCTTTCCATATAAATTTTGCGCGTCTCGTTCGAGTAGGAAGCGTCCAGCATCTGCTGCAGGATGACGGAAGCCGCGGGCTCGATCGTCTGCTCGAACAGGCGAAACGAACGACGGTCGACCAGCTTGGCAAAATCGACGAAGCGCTTCCCTTCAAAATCTTCCATAAAACGGTCGAACGTCGCGACTGGAATCCCGATACCAACCGCAAGCATCGGCTGGTTCCCGTCGAAGTCAAAATGCGCGTGAAACCGGTCCACCAGCTGCAGCGTGCAGCGGTTCGCGCAAAATTCATGCCTCGTGCCGGAAATGTTCAACTCCCGCTTCCCTTGCAGGCAAAAGCTAAGCTCGACCATCGCCGAATCCGTGCGCAGCTGAAATTGACGGTTCCTCGTAAGCGTGTAATCCGAAATGACGATCTCCAAATCCGGTCGCGGCACGAACCGACGCAGCGTGCCTTCTCCGGCTTGACGCGGAACGGGCAGCCGCTCGGTCCGATCGGCATAACGGCGCGACAATTGAAAACCGTCGAAAAACGCATTATATATTTGATGAAAATCCTCAGCCATCATCGTTAGCACCTGAATCCTCTCACTTCGTAGTCGTTCATCCCTCCTCTTAAATGATAATAATTCTCAATTGATTAGTCAACCACGGTCTGCTGATCCCCCCGGATTCCCCGGCTGCCCCACACATATCCCGTGAGCAGCGCAAGCAGCAGGATCAACAGCCAGAACGGCGTTTCCGGGCTGATCCGATACAGGAACGTGCCGGTCAACGGGCCGAGTAGCGATCCGATGCCGATGGCTGCGGCGATCATCCCTGCGGCAGCGCCCTGCTCATGCTTCGCTACGGCCAAGGAAGCCCCCGAGGTGAAGCCGGGAATGGCCAGCCCTACCCCGATCCCCATCAGGGCGAAAGCGGCAAAGAACGGCGCGATATGGCTGAAGCTTACGAGCAGTACAAGACCGACGGCGAAGACCGGGACTCCCAGCTGTAGCAATTTCAGCGGGGTGAGCCGGTTTTTGCGGACAACCGTGAACTGAACCAGCGCCATCATGAAGCCGATGCAGAACAGAGCTGCGCCGACCGCTTGCGCCGTTTCGGTCGCCGACAAGCCGAGCTTATCCTGAAAATAAAATCCGGCAGTCACCTGCGTTTGGATCAACGCCATCATGACGATCATGGCGACCGCAAGGTAAGGAAGTATTCCTTTGCGCAGCATTTTTTTCTGCTGACCGTGCGTCTGCGGCTTGGAATTCGCCATGCCGAAGGCGACCCAGAGCATGACAAGGAGAGGCAGCGCTACCGCGAGGTAGATCGGGGCCAGCAAGCTCAAGGCGGTCAGCAGCGCACCGACCGCAGGACCGACGACAAGCCCGAGCCCGTTGGCCGCGCCGATTAACGACATCCCGGCGGCGCGGTCCTTCTCGGTCGTAATATCCGCCATATATGCCTGGCTGGACGACAGGATAGCCGGAAACGCGGCTCCCAGCAGCAGGCGCGAGATCAGCAGCAGCGTAAACAATACGGCAGGCTGGAACTTGCCGACCAAGCCTTGCTCGGTCACCGCAACGAACATGCCGAAGCTGGCGGCCATGCCCGTCAGCCCGATCAACAGCACCGGCTTGCGCCCGATCCGGTCGCTCCAGCTTCCCCAGAACGCCGAAGTGAGCAGCACCATGAACGAGGAAGCCGCTACAATCCAGCCGGCATCCGTTTCCGATAGTCCGAGCTCGCGGATCAGCGGAGCGACAAGCGGATTGAGAATGCCGAGACCGACATAGCCAATCAGGACCGAAGTAAAAATAATGGATTTTGCACGCATTTAACGATTCCTCCCTCCGTTTCGTTTCTTAATTGTAAAGGGAACGGAACCCGGTGTCCGCCTTCATGCGGAGCATGCCGAACACTGGAGGGATTTTTTCTTCGGGCATCATTAAAAGAAGCACGATCCGCCATCCGATCCGCTTCAAGCGAATAATCTGGATGGCAAACCGTGCTTCTAGCCTTAAGTCAACGACCTACACACTCGGCTTAGTCAAACCGGAAGTCGTCGTCGGTCAGCGGCTCGACATGAATCGTGCGCACGTAGCCGTTTCCTTTTTTGGAAAAGAAATCGTGCTGCTTCGTCCGCGTGCTGATGCCGTTCAAGACGATCGGGTTGATCTCTTCTTCTTCGAACAGCGGGTCTTGACCCAAATTCATCAGCGCTTTGTTCGCATTGTAACGCAGAAACGCCTTCACCTCGTCGACCAAGCCGACGGAGGAATACAGCTGCTCCGTATACCGTTCCTCGTTGCCGTGCAAATAACGCAGCAGCCCGAGCAACGTCTCGGTAACGTCCACCTGGTCTTCCTCGCTCAGCCCGGCGAACACCTCTTGCGCGAGCACGCCGACATACAGTCCGTGGATGCTCTCGTCGCGGAGAATGAGATCGATGATTTCGCCGCTGCTCGTCATTTTACCCTGCCCGGCCAAATAGAGCGGGTAGAAAAAGCCGCTGTAGAACAAGTAGCTTTCCAGCAAAACGGACGCGCACATCGCCAAGTACAGCTCCTTCGGCGTCCGGATGTGGTTGTAGTACTGGGAGATCGTCTCCGCTTTCGTCTGCAAAAACACATTTTGCTCCACCCAGCGGAACACGCCGTCGATCTCTTCGGTTGTCGCCAGCGTCGTAAAGATGCTGCTGTACGATTTGGCGTGAATCTGCTCCATCATGCCCATAAAGCCGAGCACTGCCTTGCGCTGCAGCCCTTCGACGTGCTCCAGCAGCTTCGGCATCCCGACGCCGCCCTGAACCGTGTCGAGCAGCGTCAATCCGCCAAGCACCTTCATATATAAATCGCGTTCGTCGTCATTGAGCGTCAGCCAGCTCATTTTGTCGTCGGACAGCGGAATTTCGTCGTCAGTCCAGAACTGCATGATGTTCTGGTTCCAGAAGGTTATCGTAAAATCGTCATCCGGACGGTTCCAGTTGACCGCCTTCAACACGCTCATCCCATTGGCTCCTCTCTCTTGCCTTGCTCGAATGCTGTCGTCGTTACACGGAGCAGCTTATGCATTCTTCCATCGTCAACCGGTTCGTCCGGGTATAGTACAGCGACTTCAAGCCTTTGCGGGCCGCATAAATGTAATACCGTGCCAGCTGTCTCGTCGTCACGTCGCTGTTGACGTGCAGCACGGTCGAGATGCCTTGGTCGACGTGCGCCTGAATCTCCGCGATCAGATCCAGCACCTTGAACTGGTCCATCTGGTAGGCGGACTTGTAATAGAAAAAGTTGTCCCGGTTCATATACGGCATCGGGTAGTACGTCGTCGAATTCGCGTACGTCCGCGTCTCGATCGGCTCGACGATCGGCATGATGCTGGAGGTCGCATTTTGGATATACGAGATGCTTTGCGTCGGGGCAATCGCCAGCCGGTAGGCATGATACAGCCCATGCGTACGAACGGCCTCCTGCAGCGCCCGCCAATCCTCGGGAGAAGGGATCGCCATTTGCCCGAACAGTTCCTTAACCTTCTCCGTACCCGGGCGGTAATCCGTACTCGTGTAACGGGTGAAATAAGTGCCGTCGGCGTAATCCGACCGTTCGAAGCCCGCGAACGTAACGCCCGTCTTTTTCGCCGTCTCCATGCTGGCTTCCAGCGAGTAGAAGTTCATCATCATGAAGAAGGTGCGGACGAAATCTTTGGCTTCTTCGCTTTCGTACGCGATCTTGTTCTTCGCCAGGAAGCCGTGCAAGTTCATCGCGCCGAGCCCGACCGAATGCATCTCGCGGTTCGCTTTCGCCACGCCCGGGGCATTGGCCACATGGGTCATATCGCTGACTGCCGTTAACGCCATGATCCCTTCGCGGACCGATTCGCGTATTTTGCCCTGCTCCATCACGTTGACGATGTTAAGCGAAGCCAGATTACAGCTGATGTCGCGCCGGATGATGTCCGGCTGCCCGTAATCGGCAATCTCCGACGTTTCCTGAAGCTGGAAAATCTCCGTGCAAAGGTTAGACATTTTGATCGAGCCGATATTTTTAAGCGCATGCGCCCGGTTGGCGTTGCTTTTGTTCATCATGTACGGGTACCCGGATTCGAGCTGCACCGTCGCGATCTTCACGAGCATATCGCGCGCGCTCATGACCGCTTTCTTGCGCACCCGATCGTCGGCCATCAGCCGGTCGTACATCTCGTCCATATCCATGTCGTCCAGATGCGTCCCGTAGGCCTTCCAGACGGAGTATGGCGCGAATACGTGAAGCGGCTCGTTCTCCTCGGCCAGCCGGTAGAACCGATTCGGAACGATCAGTCCGATCGAGAGCGTCTTCAGTCGGCTTTTCTCATCCGCGTTAATCTTCTTGCTGTCCAGGAATTCCATAACGTCCCAGCCGAAAATATTGTAATAGGCCGCACCCGAGCCTTTGCGCTGTCCCATTTGATCGGCGTACGAGAACGCGTCCTCCATCAGCTTCAGCACCGGCATGATGCCTTTGGCGGCGCCTTCCACGCCTTTGATCGGCTCTCCGCGCCCGCGCAGCTTGGACAGGTTCACCGCGACGCCGCCGCCGATTTTGGACAGCTGCATGCACGTGCCGAGCACGTAGTTGATCGAGTTGAGCGAATCGTCCATTTCCAGTAAAAAGCACGACACCATCTCGCCGCGCCGGCTTTTTCCGGCATTGAGGAACGTCGGAGTCGCCGGCTGCAGCCGCTGCTCCATCATCGAAGCCGCCAAGGCCCGAGCCGTGTTCGCATCGCCTCGTCCGAGATGCAGAGCCACGATCGCCACGCGGTCGGGATAATGCTCCAGGTAGAGCGAACGGTCGTTGCTTTTCATCGCATAATCCGTATAAAATTTCGATGCCGCCATGTACGACTGGAACTGGAAGCCGTAGCTGTGCGTAATCCGGTAGACGTCCTCGACCTCTTCCGGCGAATAGCGGTCGTACACGTTCTCATAGAAGTCGTTGTCGATCATATAACGGACCTTTTCAGACGTATCCGCGAAACGGATGCTGCTGCGTTCCACCTCTTCCATAAACGCCCGGACCGCTTCCCGGTCCTTCTCTAATTGGAAAAATCCGTCCGCTTCCCGCCGCATCAGTTGGTTGTTCAATTCAATATGCCGCAACGGTGCCCACCTCGCTTCTAAACGTTTCTACATCGCGCTTCGTCCCTGCAAGCTCGAATTTGCTCAAGACCGGCACGCCGTACATGGATGAAATCCGATCGGCGCTCTTGGCGAAGCCGTCGCCCCAATTGCGGTTGCCGCTGGAGGCAACCCCAAGCAGCCGGCTGTGATTGCGCTCAAGAAAAGCGGCCGTTTTCTCCGGAACCTGACCGAAACCGGTCGTATACGTAACAAGGACGAAAGGCTCGTCCATCTGCATGTTCTCCTCAATTTGAACCGATGGCATATTCAGCTTACCGATAAATCTCCGCACATTCCCCGTTCTGGAATCGTACGCAATCAGCATGGGTTCTCGTCTCCTTTTTTCTCTCCCGCCAACGCCCCGGGCCCGGCAAAAAAAGACGCTGCCGGCCCGCGGAACGGACCGAATGCGTCTCAAAAACAGCATGTAAATAAACATGCTGTCTAAGCACGATGCCGGACACGTTCCTATCTCCGTAGGGCGGGTGTCGAATGGACAGGCAGGTCTCCTGGCTCGGAGTCATCGCTCCCTCCCCCTTCCCGGCCATCTATGCAGCAAGACCAGTGGGCGAACTCGGAGGGACACTCATCCTTACAGTGGCGGGACCGCGCCGGCTTTGTACCGGACTTCCCTATTAAGCCTGTCCGCGTCTATAGCGAAAGGCACCTGTCCAATCACGATATGTAGATGATAGTTTCAAATCTATATCAAGATATTGTGTTTGTCAAGACTAATGCTCATGGGTTGAACAGCGGTATTCGGGTGATTTTTGGGGTGCATTCGGTCCCGCCTGCGTCCTGGTGCGGGTTCTTCAAATGTGGATATTTATTGACCATTTTAAATATGATGACTATAATATTTATGATGATCATCATATTTAAATCATCGATCCGGTTTCTTCATTTTCGTTTTTGGAACGAAAGGAGCTATAATGATCAATGAGAAGAAAGCTCGAAGAACATCCTACCGTCCGCCAGCACCTTGCCAAACAGCCCCCTTCCGGCACGTCCCGTGAAACGGCCCTTGATTCCGCCTGGCTGCGTAAGCTTTGCCTGGAAGCGGGAGCGGACGACGTCGGCTTCGTCGCGGTCGACCGGCCCGAGCTGGATGGGCAGCGGCACGAAATACGCGAGCTGCTGCCGGATGCCGGTCTGCTGATCAGCTTCGTATGCCGAATGAACCGCGAGCCGGTGCGGGCAGCGGCCCGCTCCGTCGCTAACGCGGAATTTTATCATGTGCACGACCGCATTACGCATGTGGGGCATGAGATTGTAGCCCGCCTAGAGGCGATGGGCATCCGAGCGGTGAATCCTCCGATGGGCTTCCCCATGGAGGTAGCAAGAAACGGCAAGCAATGGGTCATTTCGCACAAGCCGATCGCCGTGGCGGCCGGGCTCGGCCAAATGGGCATTCACCGCATTGTCATTCATCCGAAATTCGGCAATTTCATTTTGCTCGGGACCATCGTGACGAACGCCCGCATATCGGAGGAGTCGAGACCCATCGACTACAATCCGTGTCTGGAATGCAAGCTCTGCGTCGCCGCCTGCCCCGTCGGCGCCATCGAGCCGGATGGACACTTTAATTTTTCGGCGTGCTACACACACAACTACCGGGAATTTTCGGGCGGGTTCACCAACTGGATCGAGACGATTGCGGACAGCAAAAACGCCAAAGCGTACCGCTCCAGAGTCGAAGACGGAGAAACGGCCTCCATGTGGCAGAGCTTATCGTTCGGCGCGAATTACAAGGCGGCCTACTGTATGGCCGTCTGTCCCGCAGGAGAAGACGTCATCGGCGCGTTCTGGAACAACCGCAAGCAATTCCTGGAGGACATCGTCAAGCCGCTGCAGAACAAAAAAGAAACGATCTATGTCGTTCCAGGTTCCGATGCCGAGCAGCATGTCGTCCGCCGTTTTCCGCACAAGCGGGTGAAGCGGGTAAGCAACGGGCTGCGTTCGAAGTCCGTCCGATCTTTTTTGAAGATGCTTCCGCTCTTCTTTCAGCGCCATCAGGCCAAGGACTTGAACGCAACGTATCATTTTACCTTTACCGGTCAGGAAGAAGCGAAAGCAACGGTCGTGATCAAGCAGCAGACGATCACCGTAACGGAGGGGCATACCGGCGAAGCGGATTTTGAGCTGAACGCAGACAGCGGGACCTGGATTCGCGTCCTTGGGAAGATGGAGCATCCGCTTCCCGCTATGCTGCTTCGCAAAATCCGGACGAAAGGCCCGCTCAAGCTGCTTACGGCGTTCCGCAAATGCTTTCCTTCGTGACATCAGGGAGAATACATAAATTATCGTTAGGCGTGGTGAGAAATAATGCCTTATACCAAAAAACATAAAATGAACATTCGGCATAAAATTGTACAAAGCGCCTCGCAAGCATTCCGGGCGAACGGGATCAAAGCGGTCAGCGTGCCGCAAATCATGAGCGGAGCCGGACTGACGCACGGCGGCTTCTACGCCCATTTCGACAGCAAGGAGCAGCTCGTCGCCGAAGCCTGCAAAAGCGCGATGGAAAGCACCGTCACCCGGCTTGGTTCCGTCGCGGAACAGGCGTCAGTCGAGGAGAAGCTTGGCGCCGTGATCGAATCATACTTGAGCGCGGCCCACCGTGACTCTGCGGAGCAAGGGTGCATCATGCCAGCTCTGGCAGGCGAAATCGCCCGCTCTTCCGACGACATACGGGAAGTGTTTACCGAAGAAGTATCCCGCTTCCTCTCTTTCGTTTCGGGACTTGCCGGCCAAGGCGAGGACAAAAGTATCGCTCTTACCGCGACCATGGTCGGCTCGATTTTGCTGGCCCGTTCCGTCAACGATCCGGAGCTCAGCGACAAAATTTTGCGCGCATGTCGAGCCGACTTAAAGCAAAGAACTGCCAGCCCCGTTTCTTAGCGGTGCGGCAGTTCTTTTTTTCACTTCATTAATAATTAGCATCATTAATTACGTGTGGCATTAACTACATTTTCGTCATAATCACGAAGTATTTAAACCATTTTTGGATTTTTTGTCGAAGGCTCATGCGTCCCCCTCCTTTATTCCAAAATAATCCCAAAATGACTGCGTAGCGCTTCGTCATACTCTTCTTTTGTTTGCGGGGTAAAGGTTTCGACACCGTCCGCGGTGAAAATCCGGAACTCCTCCCCGGCCAATGTCTTCCGCCCGTCCCGGGTACGAATCGCCGCTCTGGCATGGTTGATGAAGACCGAGTCGGGAGCGTTCTCGCACCAATAGCTCGCCATGATGAAGTCCTTAGGCAGCTGCGGTTCTTCGGTAAAGGAATACAGCCAACACCATTGCCCATCCTTCAGCTCGCTGAGCACCCAACCGTAGTAGGGGTCGCGTTCCATCCGGTAGCATTCGTCTCCCTGCTGATGCTCCAGTCCCTCGATGAGCTGGACGGGCCGGCGTGGCACAATCCCGCCTACTCCCACATCGCATAGATACGTCGCCCCTTCCGCCTCGACCTTCAGCACCTGATGGCGGCGTTTGGGGGGCGGGGCCGGCTCGTCGCGCCAGAAGCGGGCTACGAAATCCGCGACAGGGTATCCCAGCTCCCGCAGCAGCCAGCCGAAGAGCGCGTTCAGCTCGAAGCAGTATCCGCCGCGGCCACGAACGACAATTTTGTCGATCAGATCCTCGACTTCCAATGACAGCGGAATGCGACGCACAATATCCAGGTTTTCGTAAGGCACCGAATGAATATGACATTCCTGCAATTCGGCCAGCACGGCCGCGCTTCCGTCCAGCGGACCATCATATCCGATTCGTTCCAGATAAGCTCTTACTTCGGGTCTTACATCATGGCGGCGGTCGATCATCGTCTAAACTTCACTCCTTGTCGGCATGAGATGGCGTATGATAGTGAAGTAATGTATTCGAGGAGCATCCTCAAATATCCTTTTTTTTCCGTATGATGCCGATCAAGAAAAGAGTGCTAGTTGAACTTTTTAATATAATTTTTTTGGTCCTTTTTGAGCCTCCAACACGGCTAAAGCCGAGGGATTCTTAGCTAGTTAACGCACGCAGGCCATTTCTGTTTTGTGCAGACTGCTAAGTTAAGAGCTAGCTCATTAGCTCATCCTAGATCAGAGCGTATAGCTATCTAGGCTGATAGACTGTTACCATCTATCACAGGTTGGCGCATGATGTTGATGGCTCCAACTCTGTCGCGGTGTGCGCGATACCCGCATGAACATTGATACGTTCGGTCCATTGCCTTGTTCCGTTTCTCGCAGTTTGGACACGTTTGGGAGGTGTAGGCAGAATTGACTTCGATGATGTTGATCCCGGCCAATGCCGCTTTGTATGCGATAAACATTTGCAATTGATAGAACGTCCAGTTATGCAAGTTTTTAGCGTTTTTACGACTTGTCCTTGTCGTTTGGCGAAGGTTCGTCAGCTTTTCCATCTTGATGACCGACACTTGTTCTTCGATCGCCATGTTCACAATCTTACGGCTGATTTTGTGGTTTTGGTCTTTGATGTAGCGATGTTCTTTATTTTCTTGCTTACGGATCGCAGACAGTTTCTTTAACTTGCCCATCTTTCTTCTTCGCTCTTTATATTTGCGGCGAATGTACTTGTTCTGTCTGCCGTTGCCAACAAATTTCGTCTTACCTGTTGAGGTGACAACAACGGCAGGGATTTTTAAGCCCAAGTCAATTCCCATCATGACATCGCCCGTTGTTTGTTCTGTCTTTCTTTCAACAGAAATTTGTACGTACCACTTGCCCGACTTCTCAACCATTTTTAAAAGGCCAAGCTTGCCGCTGGATAGAAAACGTTGTTCACGTTCCGTTACACGGGCCGAAATCTTCAGTCGCTGTACCTTTCCGTCCAACATAACAGGAAATGCAACGCTATGGTCCCCAAGTGAATAGTTCTGGTTATTTACGTAGTAGGCTCTGCGCTTGAGAACCGGACGTTTTCCTTGCTTTTTCGTCTTTTTATGAATGCTTCGCGCATCTCGAATAGCTTGGTTCTTTACTGCGGATGGAAGTTTGGCATCGACATCCTTGGAGGTGAGCTTTGGAAATGTACCCGATTCTTCCGCTTGTTCGGTTAGGAGATTGACCGTTTTGATGTATTCGCCCCCCATCTCCTTCAGCAGGGAAACATTGTTTGGGAATATTCGAATTTGAACGGTTACGGTTTGCATGGCTTCACCCCCTTGTCTTTTGTTCTTCCACATAACGTTTGATGGTTTCGCTCGAAACATTCTCTGCCGTGCTGACAAAATAGGAACGTGTCCAAAGGCTTGGCAGATGCTTCAAGTGCTTAAATTCTTGACGCAAAAATCGCGAGGTCGCACCTTTCAATTTTGCCATAATGTCCGCTGGAGAATCCGTTGGTCGCACATTTAAGAATAGATGCACATGATCGGGCATGACTTCCATCGCAACCATAAGCCAATCGTTTTCCTGACACAGCTCTTGCACAAGCTCTTTAAATCGCGCTTCTACTTGATTCACAAGTACCTTTCTTCGGTATCGCGGGCAAAACACAAAATGATAGTTGATGAGTGATACGGTTGTTGCCGTTCTTCTATATTCTTCTCTCATACGCCGATTGTATCAGTCTAAATATACAACTGCAACAAGATGAAAGAATGTAGGATAATGAAGCTGGCTAAAGACAGCCCTTGTCCTAAGCCGATTCATCCCATGTCTAAAGGTAAGGGCTTTCTCGGCTAAGGTCTGTAAAAACATATCCTCTTCGTTCGTAGAACCGGTGGGCGTGAATCCGGCTCGGATGGGACAGCAACTTAATTCCGGAAAACCCGCTGGTTTCCGCCCAATCTTCAAGACTCTGGATCAGCATACCGCCAACACCTTGGTTTCGGTACTTTTCTTTGACTACAAACCCCAAAATGTTGAGCAGCGAGTCGGAAAAAAGCAAATAGTACGAGCTTCCACCTCGCTTCGCAGAAGTACATTTCATTATAACCGATTAACGGTACCCGGTGACATCTGCCGGTTTTCCCGCGTCCTGCACCTCGACGATATACCGCCAGCAATCCGGCCGGGAGCCGTCCAGATCATGGAACCAGTACACTTGCGCAAGCTGGCCGCTCGACAAGGACTGGCCGTTCCACCGGGACACCTTCGGATCGGCCGCCAGCGCGGCAATGGCCCGGCCTACAAACCGCGGCGTTTCCGAGATCATGAAATGCGGTTCTTTCGAAGCGGCGTCGCGCCAGTTTTCTTCCTTCACCCCGAAATGCTCCAGCATGATTTCGGAGCGCATCCAGCCGGGAGTCACTGCCACCGCCGTACATTGGTGTGGCGCAAGCTCATGGGCCAAGGACCGGGCCATGCGAATGGCAGAAGTTTTGGCCAAATCGTAAAACAGCGACAGCCGGTAGTTTTGACGGTTGTATTCTTCCGTGCCGTCGGTCATTTCAACGACCAGTCCGTTGCCGCTGCGGATTAATAAGGGAAGCGCAAAATGGCTCGTAATGATATGCGTATCGACCGCCAGCCGCAGCATGCGCAGCCCTCCTTCGAGGGACTGCTCCCATACGGGCACGTTCCATTGCACCAAGTATTCGGAGCCCCAAATGTCGTTGACCAGGATGTCCAGTCGCCCCTGTTCCTGTTCTATTCGTGCGACCAGATCCCGGACCTGGTCCGGTTCAAGATGGTCCACTTGAACCGCGATTCCTTTGCCGCCCGCGCGATTGACAAGCTCGGCCGTCTCTTCGATCGTCTCGGGCCGGTTATACTCGGACCGTTTCGCCCGGGTCGTCCGGCCGGTGACATAAACCGTGGCTCCGGACGCTCCCAATTCAATTGCAATGCCTCGGCCTGCGCCGCGCGTAGCGCCGGCAACCAAAGCTACCTTTCCATGCAAAGATTTCATCGATGATTCCTCCTTAGTCGTTGAAATACTCCCTCATTGTAATCAAGAAAACCTGTCAACATACGTCATATATCAATTTTTTTCGCCACCAATAATTTGGGAGGCCCGCTAAAAAAGAAACGGCACAAAGCGTCAAGACGTCTCACATCTTGATGCTTCGTACCGTATATGTCCCCTCTGCTTCACGCAAAAGCAGCTTGATTATTCAATACGCAGGCCGATCGTGCGCTCTCCTAACGAAACGGATTCCATCCCGACTTCCTTGGCATAACGGACGCCAGACAGCAGCACGTTGTCCCGTAGCACATGATCGAACCGCTCCAGCGCTTCCTTGAGCTGCGGATCGACGTCGAGCACGAGCGCGACGCGCTTTTCGATCGGCAGTTCTAGCTTTTTACGGTAATCCTGAACGGCGCGGACGACCTCCCGGACAAGCCCTTCCTGCTCTAGCTCCTCCGTGATCGCCGTATTTAGAGCAACGGTGATTCCGTAGCCGGAAGCGGACGCGAAACCGGCTTTCGCTTGTTTGTCCACGAGCAGCTCGTCGAGCGTCAGATGAAGCGTTTCTTCGTCGACCGCCACCTCCAGGAAGCCCGCAGCGACAGCTTGCTTCGCTTCCGCGGCGGACAGCTGCTTCAGGTGGCTCTGCACCGGTCCGACAAATTTGCCGTATTTTTTGCCGGCCACTTTCAGGTTCAGCTTCAAGCTGAAGTCCACGAACCCGCTGTCGCTTTGCTCGATGCGGATATCTTTGACGTTGATCTCCTCTTTGACGATGTCCGCGTACCGGCTCAGATGGAAGTCCCGGTCCCACGAAACGACCAGCTCCGCCAGTGGCTGGCGGGTTTTGATCCCGGTTTCGTTGCGGACGCTGCGTGCCAGTTCGACGATTTGCCGCGCGGTTTCCATGTCCCGCTCAAGGATCGTATCCACCGCGGAATCGCTCGCCTTCGGGTAATCCGCGAGATGAACGCTTCCCACGCCGCCAAGATTGCCATAGATGTCTTCGGCGATAAGGGGCGCATAGGGCGCGATCATGGCGGCGAGCGTCAAGAGCGCTTCGCGGAGCGTCCGGTACGCGGACACTTTATCCTCGGTCATGCCGCTGGCCCAGAACCGGTCACGGGAGCGGCGGATATACCAGTTGCTCAGTTCGTCGATGAACGCCTCAATCTGTTTTGCCGGATTCAGGAAATCGTTGTCGTCCAGCCCCTTCACGACCTGACGCAAGGTGCTGTTCAGCCTCGACAAAATCCAGCGGTCCAGCTCGTTTGCGGAAGTCCGAGGCGGGTGTTCCTCCGGCTTATAGCCGTCGATCGCCGCATACAGTGCATAAAACGCATGTGCGTTATGGAGCGTGTCGATTACCTTCGATTTCGCTTCGGCGACGATTTGCTTGGAGAACCGCTTGCTGTTCCACGGCGCGCTGTCGGCCAGCAGCGCCCAGCGGAACGCGTCGGTGCCGAACTCTTCGATGATTTCCCAAGGATCGATGCCGTTGCCCTTGCTCTTGGACATCTTCTGCCCGTTCTCGTCCAACACGTGTCCGGTCGAAATGACGGCTTTGTAGGGCGACTGACCGTTGTAGAGCGTCGAGACGGCCAGCAGGCTGAAGAACCAGCCCCGCGTCTGATCGATCCCTTCGCAGATCATATCCGCCGGGTACTGCTCGCGGAACAGTTGCTCGTCGCCGAACGGGTAATGGTACTGCGCAAACGGCATCGAGCCGCTGTCGAACCAGACGTCGATCACTTCCGGGGTTCTCTCCATCGTGCCGCCGCAGGCACAGCGCAGCTTCACTTCGTCGACGTACGGCTTGTGCAGCTCCAGACTCTCGTCAAGCGGCTGAATCGCCCGCTCCCGCAGCTCTTTCCGGCTCCCCGGCGCATGATCTTGCCCGCAATCCTGACACAGCCAGACGTTCAGCGGCGTCCCCCAGTAGCGGTTGCGGCTGATATTCCAATCAACGAGCTCTTCGAGAAACTTGCCGAAACGCCCTTCGCGCAGGTGGGAAGGATACCAGTTGATGTTGCGGTTGTTCTCGATCAATTGGTCCTTGACCGCCGTCGTCCGGATGAACCAGCTTTCCATCGCATAATACAGCAGCGGCGATTTGCAGCGCCAACAGAACGGGTAGCTGTGCTCGTAACGCTCTTTGGAAAACAGCAGGCCGCGCTCGGACAAGCTTTTCACGATATCGACGTCGCAATCTTTGACGAAGCGCCCGGCGAATTCCGTCACCTGCTCGGTGTAGCGGCCGGCCAGATTCACGAGATTGACGTAATCCAGCTCGTGCTTGCGGGTCGTCCGGTAGTCGTCCTCCCCGTGCGCGGGAGCCGTATGAACGATACCGGTCCCGCTCGTATCGCTCACGTAGTCCGCATCGACGACGATATGCCCTTTGACCGGACGAACATAGCCAAAAGGCGGCTCGTAAGGGGTGCCGACGAACTCCGATCCTTTATGCACCGACACGATTTCGTAGTCCGCCTTGAACACGTCTCCGGCGAGCTTCTCCGCGACGACATACACTTCGCCGTTGTACCTTACCTTCGCATAGTCGATATCTTTATTCACGGCAAGCGCCACGTTGGACGGCAGCGTCCACGGAGTGGTCGTCCAAGCGAGGAAGATTTCGTTTCCGCGCTTGCTCCTGAATTTTACTGTGGCGCTCAAGTCCTTGACATCCTCATACCCTTGCGCCACTTCGTGCGAGCTGAGCGTCGTTTGACAGTCCGGACAGTACGGGCTGACCCGGTGGCCTTTATACAGCAAACCCTTGCCATGGATTACGGACAAAAGGTGCCAAACGCTCTCGATATACTCGTTGGTCAGCGTCACATACGGATGGTCCATGTCCGTCCAATATGCGATCGCCTCGGTCAGCTCCCGCCACTGCTTCTCGTATTCGAATACGCTGCTTTTGCATTTTTCCACAAATTCGGCCACGCCGTATTTCTCGATCTCCTGCTTGCCCGAGATGCCGAGCTGCTTCTCGACGCCCAGCTCGACCGGGAGACCGTGCGTGTCCCAGCCGGCTTTGCGGACGACGCGATAGCCGGACATCGTCTTGTAGCGGCAAATAAAATCTTTCACGACGCGCCCGAGCACATGCCCGATATGCGGCGAGCCATTAGCCGTCGGCGGCCCTTCGTAGAATACGAAATTCGGCCGTCCGGCCTGGTTCTCGATCGATTTACGGTGCGTTTCGTCCCGCTTCCATTGCTCCAGCACGCGAAGCTCGCGGACTCTCGCTTTTTCTTTCACGTCGACTTTTCTCACAGATCTCATCCTTTCTTTTTGAAAAACAAAAAAATCCCGCCCCGTAAAGGGACGAGATTTGCTCTCGCGCTACCACCCTTGTTCCGCAGCAATCATCATGAAACATGATTCCGCGGCACCTCTACGACGTACCATCATACGCGTCCCTTGTAACGGCGGGATCCCGGGGCTGCTTACTGAAGCTTCAGCATTCCTTCTCGGAGAGGATGTTCGGCTAATTCTTGAACGTTGGCTTTCAGCACAGGGCCAACTCTCTGGGGAACAAGGGATTAGCGTACTCGTTCTCGTCAACGAATTTAATAGGAAATTCAATTAGTACAGTTGTACACCAGTTTCAACCAAATGTCAACAGCCGAACAAATGGGACAGTACATTCGCCCTGCCCCTACCCCGTTACCGCCAATCGGCTAAATGCGCCGTTACCCGGCGAACCGCTTCCTTTTCTTTCTTCAGCACAGCTTCTCGCTCGGCCTTATCCAGCAGACGGATGATTTCACCGCGATCCGGCTCGCCCTCCGGAACTTCCCCTCTCGCGAACAGCTTCCCGAGTGCGGACAGCACTGTCTGCCGCATGGCCTCATGCCCGTCCAGCCAGCGGCGGATGTCCTCCCAATAGGGCGCGGAGGCCGCGAACAGTTCGTCCCATCCTCCGAACGGAAACGCGACGTGAGACTCCATCCACCGGATGACGTCCCGGCTGTGGAAATACCGCAGCAAACCATTGGCGCTGTAGCCATCAATTTTGCTGTTCTGCGCCTCCAGTTCCAGCCGGGCCAATACCCGTTCCAGCCCTTCGTTTCCCGGGAGGCAGCATGCCGACAAATACGCTCTGCTATGGTTCGACACTTCAACCGAAGGCCGGTCCGACCAGAGCATACGCACCCAATCTGCCGCCGCTTCGCCAACGGTTTCCCCTATGTACCCGAACAGCCGATCCCGGTTACCCCGGTACGTCTCCCGCTCCAGCCTGGACAGCCATGCCTCCAGCACGGCGGCTGGCTCATAGCGCGCAAGAGCTTCGCATACCCCCGCCTCCTCCGCTTCATGGAACGTAATATAGTCGATAAGCAGCGGCAGCTCCTTCGCCGCGTCTTCCAGCGTAAGCGTCAAATAGCGGTCCAGCCAAGCTTTCCATACCTTCGCGTTTGGCCCGTCGACATCCAGACCGTCCGGCCCACAAAACGGCTCATACGCGCTGTCCTCCGCGCCGATGAAGGCCAACTCCGTTACCCGCTCCACAAATTCGGTGAACGATGGGGCCAGCAGCAGAAACTCGCCTGTCTCATGTCCCCAGCTGATAACCGGCGGATCGTCCGGACAGCCTTCAAGATCAAGCAGCACATAGTCCCCGTTGCCGGCTACATGAAAAGCGAGATATCGCTTCTCCTCCTCCAGCTCGTCATCGCCGAAATACGGCCATTCGAACGTATCAACACTCCATGCCAGCTCCCCGGACGACTCAAAAGGAGCTAGCGTCTCCTTATCAAAATCCCAATAAATCGTAACTTTTCCGGCTCCTTCGGTGATGATCCGTCGCACGGTCGGCGGCAGCGCGATTCCGAGGCGCGCCTCCGTTTCCCGCACGCGTTGCTCGTCCGCTTCCGACTCGACGACCCATTCGCGCACCGTTGCGCCCTGCGCTTCGAGGCGTTTCAGCAGCGTGTCCCATCGAGCGATCCATGCTTTTATTCTCTCCCTCATGCTTCTGCTTCTCCTTTTATGTATTCTTCAAGTGCGGAAATCTCTCCAGCAAATGACGAATCAGCGCGATGTACTGCTGCTCGTACTCATCCTCGATCCTCTCGCGTTCCAGCCAATAGTCTCCGTCCGCAAGGTCATATATTTCGTAAGCCGTCGCTTCCCGGCACTCCGGGTGCCGCACAATCGCCTCGATCGGCTCCAAGTCGTCATCCCAGTTAAATTCCAGCACAAAAGCATGCAGAAGCTCTGGTGTATTCAACAGCTGCAGCCGGGCCAGGCGCTCCTCGTTCTCCGAATAGAGCAGAGAATCGACGAGCTCGCGTTCCGCCCCCGTCAGCGTTAACCGGAAGGCTCCTTTCGCGCCAAGCAGCAGATCGGCAATTTCCGGATGATGTCTCGCCTTAAACCAAGGCGTATGCGTAATGCCCTTCGGATGATCCAGTTCGATGCCATGCACGATCAGCAGCTCCACCGCCCGCTTATTGCCGAATTTGACCGCTTTTTCCAGCACCGTTAAGCCAAGCTTGTCTTCCAGCTGCGGATCGGCCCCCTTGGCGAGCAAAAACGCAAACATCTCCATCGGCGCCTTTTGCGTAATGATATAGTGCAGCGGAGTGCGGCCGAACTTGTCCGGCCTGTTCACATCGTCCGCTAGCGCTGCGGCTTCGAGCGCTGCCATCGACCTGTCTTTGATCGCTTCAAACAGTAGCACGTTATCCCCCTCCCAGTACCGGTTCGTCCTTTAAATAGTTTGCAAAGTAGCTTTTCACCACTTTGGGGATAAGATCGGATAGCGACGCATGCTCCACAGGGTTATGGGCGAGAAAAGCGAAGTTGCGCAGAATCGCCCAGACGAAAAACAGGTCCAGGCTCTTCGCGTCGATCTCCTGCAGCTGCCGTTCCTCCCGGTAGGCGGACAAAAATTCGCGCCGGTTCTCCGGCGAAAGATGCAGAAACGTTTCGGCCACGTCAAACAGGTAGAAGCCGAAGCCGCACGCGGAAAAGTCGATGGGTCTCGGAATGCCCTGATCGAAGACGTAATTGCTTTCGTGCAGATCCGAATGAATCAGTCCCCAGGTGGACTTGTCCACCGTTTGGCTCTGCAGCCCGGCGGCGATTTTATGCGCGGTCCGCTCCAGGCAAGCATATGCTTCGTCCGAAATGACGTTCAGCTCCGGCAGCCGCTTTAACGAAACGGGCAGTGACAAGACGTTGTCCGTATCATACACCGGCCGGGTGAACCCTGCGGGAGCGTTCCACTCCATCGCATGCCGATGCAACGCGGCCATGAGTTGGGCCAGGCTTCGAGCTTCCCCGGCTGTCGGCTCCCTGTCCAGAAGCTCGCCATTCACCCACCGATGCAGCGTGACGACGATGCTTTTCCCGGATGCGTTGACGACTGCCTCTACGGTCAGTTCGTTGTCCCGGTTTCTTACCGGAGAAGGCACCGTCAAGGTCGTATCCGCGGCTAACGCTTCGAGCCATAGCAGCTCCGATTCGACGGTCTTTTTGGAATGACTTCCCCTTGCAGCATAATGCAGCTTCATCAGATAGTTCACGCTTTCCTGCTTCGTCTTCACCTGAAAGGTCACATTATCGCTCTTCCCCAAGTAAACAAGCCGCTCCCCATGAACCGGGAATTGCTTTAAAGCTTCCCTCGCGATGCTCTCGTCGTCCCAATTGGCACCCATAACGAACCCTCCCAAAAGCTTCCATTCGTCTATCCTGCAAAAAAGAGGAGCCAGGCTCCTAAACGAAACCGACGCTCCTCTATGGACTAACTGGATTGGCCTACTCTGCTTTGACCGCTGCCGCTTCGGCTGCCGTTGGCACGGCGGCAAGCTCGAACGTCTGATTGCCGTTCACTTCAACGTTTTGAACCGCTCCGTTCGTATTCACCCAGCCTCTCGCAAGCAGCGAGGCTTTGCCCGAGTTGACGAAAATTCTCCCCAGATATACGCGCTCGCTGCACTGGAGATGGTTGCCAAAGTTAATATGGTACAGCCCTGTGGCATAGCCCTTCAGCGTAAAAGGCTTGCCGGGGATAATCGTGGAGCCGATCTCCTGGTAGGACGTGCCTTCCATCGTAAGCTTGGTGCCGTCCTGTTGATAGAAGGACACCGTAATATCGGCAGGCGTGCTGCCGGCATTGGATAATTGGAACGAAAAATCCAGAGACTTATCCGCGCTGCAATAATTGTTCGTCGGAATTTGGAAGGCGATTTCTTCAGGCAGCGGCGACTGCTGTCCCGCCGTTTGGGACGGTCCTTCCGCAATAGCGGGTGCCATGATCATCAGACTTAACGCCATCGTAGGCAGTAATACTTTTTTGAGCTTGCTTTTCATTTCCCGTACTCCTTTTGTCAAGTCATTCCTCTCTACTGTAAAGGAGCCCGCCCCGATTGTCCAGAGGGATTCCTTCCAGCATATGGGCAACAAAAAAAGCCTCCGGCGCCCCGTGTGGAGCTAAAGCCGAAGGCTTCGTTTCCGAATCGATAGAATGGACGGGAGCGGTCCCGTCACGCTTGCGCTTGCTGCCGATACGGCCCTTTGGACGTTTTCACTTCATAGTTTCCGTGGCTTGAGCTGACGATATGCTCCGGCTTCGGCTTGCCTCTTGCTTGCCGGTGACCTTCGAGATGAACCTCGCTGGTCTCCCATTTCTTCCACGCTTCCTCAGACTCCCAGCGAATCATCACAATGACCTCTTCGTCGCCTTTTCTCGCCTTCTTGACAAGTACGCTTAAATCGATAAAGCCTTCGGATTTTTCAATGGCACCCTCTCCGCTGAAGCGCTGAACGACCAGATCCGAGGTTCCCTCTTTCACGATAATCGTTTTCATTTCAATAAACATGGAATCACTCCCCTAGATAAACTTACCATATTTATAATATTGATAAAGATTATCATTGTCAATTAACTGGCCGTCCTCCGATACCGGTCGGTAGCCGCAACAAGCATCCAGAGCAACAACGGAAACACGACGGCAAAGCCTGCTCCGAATTTACCCATCCAATCGATCATTTTGTTGTTCGCGCGGAACGTCGGCTGATAAAAGCAATAAGACCCCACGAGCAGCAGCAAAAATACGATCAGATGCGGCCGATGGTCCCGCTTGCCCAGCATCCAGCTCGTGGAGTATACGCAGCAGTATGTAAAAGGAATCCACGTCAGGGCGATAAGTAAAAGATACAGCGCGAGAAACACAATTTCAAACCGTTCGATGAAAGGAAATTCGACCACCTTCAGCAAGCTGATCACCGGTTCGTTATATTGCGAGATCTCGTCCGGGCTGTAGAACACCAGGCAAGTAAAGTCCAACAGCAAGTAGACAAGCAAGGCCAGCGTATTGCCGGTAATCACCCCGATGGCCGCCCGGTTTTTCTTTAGCAGAAACGGATACAGCACAAACGTCATTTCAAAGCCTAAAAAAGTGAACACCATCTCCGGCGTACCCTTTAGCACCGGTCCCCACCCTTCCTTAAGCACGGGAAGCAGATGAAGCCACTCGGCGTCGCCAAGCACGTAGATAAAAATCAAAGGCATCCAGCAGCAGATCAAAACAACGAACTCCGCAAATCTGCCATGGACCCGGACTCCGCTGCGGGCAATGAACCAGAACGGAACGATCAGCAATACGACGAGCATAAGCTCCGCTGTTTGCGGCAGCAACCATGCTTTGACGTAGATCACCGTCCGGGAGAAAACGACGTACGAGAAGAAAGCAAAATAGAGAGCGACGACGATCGCGCCGGCCATCCCCGCCCATTTGCCCCAATAATTCGTCAGCAGATCAAGCAGCGTCCCGTCCGGGTAACGCTTCATGGCTTGGATGATAAACAAGCTGGCGGCCGTAATCAGAGCCCAGCCCAAGATGACCGATATCCAGTTGTCCGTCCCCGCGTACCGGGCCACATTCGCAGGAAACGGGAGAACGCCGATGCCAATTTCCGAGGTGAAAATGAGAAATATATATTGCCAAGTCGTAATTTCGTTAAAAGCATACTTTTTCATCCGCGAAGCCTCCGGGTTGGACGATCTTGATTACCATGCCCAACTAAAGAAAAAATATGCAGTAAAACCCGATTGTTCAGACTTTAGGCGGACACCAAGGTCCGGAATATATTCCTTCACCCGGCGCCATGCTCTTCATACTCCCGCTCCAGCATAGACATGACGATCAACGATTCGTACCCGCCGTTCGTGCGGATGCATTCCCGCAGCATTCCTTCAGCCTTAAAGCCCGACGATTCGTAAAGCTGCTTCGCTCTTGCGTTATGCTCCTTGGCATCCAGCCACAAGCGGTGCGCCCTCAAGTGCTTGAACGCATAGTTCTGAACGAACCGGATCGACGCTTTGCCGTACCCCCGCCCTTGATCGGCGATTGTGATACGGACCAGCTCGATGCAGCGGTTCGGACTCGTCAATCCGGCGAGAATAAGGTAACCGACAGGCCTGCCATCCAGCGTTTCAACGAGGAGATGCAGCTTATCGCTGCTGCGCATGGTTTCCCGGTGCTGCTCCGGGGTCCACGGAATGATAAATGGCGCATTCGCAGGATGCTGCTCTGTCGTTAATACAAACTCCAAGTCCTCTTCAGCGGTCTTACGAAATTGAAGCGAAGCGAAGCTTACCGGTACATTTGAGAGCATGTGCAGCCACCTTCCTTGGGATCCTGCTCTCATTATAACGAATCGTCCGCGCTTTACCTACCATTTTTTGTATAACGTTTCGACTTTCTGCCCCGAACTGCCGCCACCAGCAGCAGAAGCGCAGGCCACAAGGCAAACGTCAGAGAAAATAACGGCCACACCTTAAAATCCCATGTCTGCTCGTAGCTCACATTCGGATAAATGAGCAGCGCAAAAGGAACGAGGCACAGGCCCATCGGCAAATTGAGCGATTGGTATTCGTCCACCCGAATCATCTGGGCCAAGCCCGTTACGGCCGCGTAATAGCAGACTACCGCTTGATAAAATATCGCCAGCAGCCACAACAGGACAAGCAGCGCTTCGATGCGTTCAAAGAAATGGCCGATATTGATTTTCATCGTCAGGCTATAGGTAGGATATATCTCGATGGCCGTCCGGTCGGGTCCTAACACCATGACCGTCAATGCGGTTACGGCCGTCAAAATCGCGCCCGAGCTTATAACGGAGGTATATAGCGCTTTACCGCACGCTTTAGGTCGGGCCACATGCTTGGGATAGATCATCAGCAGCGAAATCCACGGGAAGTAGGCGAAACTCGTAAACGTAAACGAAGCCCGCGCAAGCGTTCCGGGTCCCGATTCCAGAACCGGCATCAAGTTCCCGGTCTGGGCTTCCGGCAGCAGCGATAACATGACAACGACAAGCGCGGACATAAAGATCAAAAAAGACGCCTCCGCAGAGCGGACTAAAGCCCCAAGCCCCAGATGCGTCCCGTACATCATGACAGCGACATAAAGGATCATCAGAACCGGCCGGGGGGTGTCAACGAAAAGATTGGTCGTCAGGAAGTTGCCGACATACCAGATTAAAGCTGCTGCAGAGTAAAAGTTGAAATAGAAGTAGACGAGCATAAAGACACGGCCTGCCATTTTTCCAAGCAGATAGGTGCCAAGCTCCGCCAAAGTCTTGTCCGGGAATCGTCCCGCCAAGGCATTATACAGCGCGACGAGCGCCAGCCCTCCCAAGGTGCCCAAAGCGGCGCCCAGCCAGGCATCCTGCTTCAGCTCATCGGCCATTCCCGATGAAATGACGAGCAGCGTGGAGCCAAGCGAGAACAAGATCGTCAGGACTGTAAATTGATATACCGATAGTTGCCGTTGACCGTCCATTCCTTCACCTCATCTCTTCCCGGGCGACCTGCGCAGCCAGGCCGCTCCAAGCATTAGCAAAGGGAGAAACAATCCGAAGGTGAGCGTGTAAGGAGTCCAGAACTTCGTCGCAAAATGGTCAAAATACGGCCGGTTCGGAACGAACACCAGAGCCAGCACAAAGCTAATCATCCCAAGCGGCAGCGTGACCGGACGGTATCTCGGCAGCTTCACGATCTGCGCTATTCCATAGGAAGCCGCATAAAAGCAGACGGAAATTTTGACAAAAACGGTAATGAACCAAATAAACGCCATAATGGCTTCGATCCGTTCCAAAAACTTGCCGACAGCAACCTTCTGCGCCAGCACATAGCTCGGATAGGCTAACAAAGCGGTCATATCGCTGCCCATCACAAGAATGGATACTGTGGAAAATACAGTAAGAATGATCGTGCCGGCAACCAAGCCCGTCATAAAAGCTTTCGCCCCTCGGCCCGGGTTGCGGACGAAAGGAAACAGCATGAGCAGAATGACGCTTTCCTCCAAATTCCCGAAAAATCTTAAATTCCCTTCGATAATCGGTTTTATCCCTTCGTTCAACACCGGCTGGGCATTCTCCGGCCTGATCTGCGGGGAAATAAACAAGATCAGAATCAGGTAAAGCAGCACAAACGAAGGAAACACCAACTCGGACGAGCGAACCAGCGTAACCGCCCCCTGCCGCACGCCTAATACGATGACGCCGGTGAAAAGCAGAATGACGACCTCAATCGGAGTCTCCGGCATCATTTGTGTCGTGATAAAGTCCCCGATTTCATACAGCATGAGGGAAATATCGACCAGAATAAAACTGATGAAGAAGCAAGCAGCCGCCGTTCCCGCCCATCGGCCCAGGACGGAGCGGCATAGATCGATTAGCGTCGACGGAAAGTGGCGTTTGGCCAGCGTCGTGTACAGCCATGCGATCGCCAAGCCCTCGGCGCATCCGAGAACGGCTGCCAGCCAGGCATCCTGTCTGGCGGAGGAAGCCAGCCACGAAGGCACGTACAACAGCGCATCCCCGACAACAAATAAAATCACAAGCAGCGTAAATTGATGAGTATCGATCTTGTCGTTATCGAACATACGATTCCACCTGCCATTTCCTCGACAGACGATTTGAGCTTAAGCCGAGCTTCCGTAGATGAGGTTGCTCAGCGGCTTATACAGCGCGGAGATCCAGTCCAGCGGATTGGGGATGTTGAGCCGCAGCGCTTCCGCCACACCCAGACTTGTTCCGACGAGGCACAGCAGGAAGAACGTCCACAGCTCTCTCTTCAGCTTCCGCTCCATCAAGGAACGCCATTCGATAGCAATAATCGCAGCTGCGGCCAATAAGACGAGCAGCACCTTCAACATGACGAACGTCCCTCCTTATTTCATTTTGTCGATGAACGATTGTCCCACCTTGCCCGTTCTGCGCAGCTTGACGTCGATTCGGGTATCCACTTTGGCGCTCATGAAATACCGGTCCCAATCGTCCTTCAACCGATTCCAGTTCCGGGGATCGTAGCGGTGAATCGCCTCGCCGAATCCGAAGATGTCGGATCGGCTGCTCTGCCGGGCTTTGCGGACGGCCTGCCGGATGAAGCCTTCGATTTTCCGCTCCGCCTGGCGTTCCAACGCATAGATTGTCTCCGACTTGGACAAATCTTCCCTGCACGAGATTTCTCCGATATTGCCCTCCATCGCGATACCCACGGTAATTACCGGTTCCCCGCCGGGCGCCTTTCCTGTTAAGCGCGTGCTGCTGCGAAGAACTTCGACCACCGCCTTTCCTCCCGAATCGCACGGCACTTCAAAGACCGAGGCATTGACACGGTTGGTAATATAACTGAAGCCCCGGCTTTCATCCTCGTTCAGCCAGCCGACCAGCTTGTCGTTTTTGAACACCCCAATGCTGGAAAACCGGAAAAAGCTTGGAGGGTCGACTCTTTTTAAATTTGCATCCGTCTGGCCTTTCTGAGGATCCCCGTTCAATTGCAGCCCGGTCATCACGCCTTCCTTGCCTGCTTTCATTAGATCCGTAATAAACTCGTCCAACGTAATGGCAACGGTAGGAGCCCAGTTTTTTTCAGAAATTTCCAAGTTTTTCAACAAGGCGGTAGCAGGCGACTGCTCGATCGGCACGATCTGGCTCATCACTTCCCTGGCTTCGACCCCTTTGGTCACGACAAGGAAAAAATCCGGCCGAATTTCATGATCGCGCACAAACAGATCAAGGATGTCCCGAAGTCCTTCTTGCGCAAGCGTTTCGTTAAATACAAGAACCCGGATATGAGAAAAATACAGCTTGCGGGGAAGCTTGGTCGTCAAACGGCGAAAGCCTTCAAAGACCGAATCCGCCTTTATATACTGCGTCGTCACCGGCAAACTCGAGCCGCCCCCGCCTCCCGGAGCTTCACTCCCCGCTTGCCCCATGTTGAGCACTTGGAGCGACAGCAAGTATTGGTTATCGATCTTGTCGATGCCAATGCCTGTAACGATCGCCAGCTCGTTCAGCTCGCGGCGGCTCCAGCAGCCCGTGGTCAGGACGAGCAGCAGGCATAAAACGCAAACCACCGACACGTTACGCTTCATGGGTTACCTCTCTTGCCCTCCCGCTGATGATCTGCATTCGGCTCAGACGGGACCGTATTTTGCCGAACCGGATTCGGACTCTGCATCAGGACCGGCCGTTTTCGCATCGCAGACAACGGGAACCGGAATATCGCGTCTTTCTTGTCGCTTGGAATATACGGGGCAAAAGGCGCCATATATGGAACTCCGAACGAACGCAGACTGCACAAATGCAGGTTAAGCACAATCAGTCCGATAAACACGCCGAAAAGGCCGAAGGATGCGGCCAATCCCATCAAGGCGAAGCGCAAAATCCGGATCGGAATGGACATCGCGAACGAAGGAAAGGCAAAGCTGGCAATGGCCGTTATCGACACGACGATGACCATCGCCGGGGATACCAGACCGGCCCTGACCGACGCCTCCCCTAGCACAAGCGCCCCTACGATGGAAATCGCAGGGCCGATCGCTCTGGGCATCCGGATGCCCGCCTCGCGGAGAAGCTCGAACGTAAACTCCATCAGGAAAGCTTCGATAGCCGCCGGAAACGGCACCCTTTCCCGCTGTGTCGCGATACTCGTCATCAGTGTGGTCGGCAGCATCTCTTGATGAAAGGTGGTGACGGAAATAAATAAAGCGGGAGCGAGCAGCGCAATCATCAGGGAAATGTATCGGAGAATGCGAATAATCCCGTAATCCGACCGGTGATAGTAATCTTCGGGAGACTGAAAAAATTGGGCGAATACGACCGGCACGACCAGAACGAACGGCGTCCCGTCCACAACGATCGCCACCCGGCCCTCCAAAAGATTCGCTGCGACCGAGTCGGGGCGTTCCGTATTATACATCGTCGGAAACGGGGTAATCGTTTTCTCTTGAATCAGCTCTTCGATATTCCCGCTCTCAAAAATACCGTCGATATCAATGCGGTCCAGCCTGCTGCGCACTTCCTCAACCGTGCTGTCGTTGGCAATACCCTTGATGTACATCAAAGTGACTTTCGTCTTCGTCACGCGGCCGATCGACCGGGTCTCCAGCCACAGCTTCGGGTCTTTGATTTTGCGCCGGATTAAGGCAATGTTGGTACCCAGACATTCCGAGAACGATTCCCGGGGCCCGCGCACAACGGATTGCACGGATGCCTCTTGGACGCCGCGGTCTTCCCAACCCTTTGTATCGGCGGACAGCCCTTTGGCGAACCCGTCGATCAGAATGATCATATTGCCGGACAGCAGATTATCGAACAGCGCGTTAAAATTGTCGATTTCCGTTACCGAACTGAGCGTTAAGGTAAAATTTTCAAGCATTTGCAGCGGAGTCCCTGGGCTCTCCGCCCCATGCAAATCCCGGAACAGCGCCGGATCGCGGGCATGCAGCATGAACGACTCCAGAAACCGGGTAATGATTTCTTTGTCCGTCAGCCCGTCGGTATGTATGACCGCCGCCTTCGTCGTACCTGAAGCTCCGATGCGAATCGTCCGTATGATTAGATCCGGGCTGTTTCCCGTCGTCACCCGAATGTGTTCTAAATTAAGCTCCATGTCCGGGCTTAACGGCACGGCTTCCTGTGGAGTAGAGCAGGCTCCATTGGCCTCCCATTTTCCAGCGGCGCTGCGTTCGGACCTTCCGGCTCTGGTTAATTTGAAGAAACGCATCCTCCGTCACCTGCAATTGGTATGTGGCTCTGGTTCTACTGATACATTGCTCAAATTTGGTAAAATGTATTCATTTGGCCGATGGAACCGAATAAACGTTCTCTTGCCGCGAACTTCCAAAATACGGTACACTAAGTTCTAGTGGTTCGAATGATCGAATGGTCCGTCGAGCCATCAAAAAAAGGCCTGTGGGAAAGCATCCCCGGCCTTTTTTTCGTTATTATATGTCCAGCAGTTCTATGCCTTGACCGACAGCTTCCGCAGCAGAACCTCTCCTTCAGTCTTGAACGTTTGATTCGCCTCCAGAAACGCCTCGACTTCGTTCAGCTTCGCAGGCCGGTACCCCGGTCCATTGCATCCGCAGGAATGATAGCTGAAGCCGTGAGCATAGAGGATCTCGACTTTTTTCCACTGCCTAGTATCCTTCTGCTTTGGCGCTTGAAAGTCGTGTCCCATATTATTCATGACTTCCCCGCATTGTGGACATTTGTATTGTCTGTTCGCCACTTCGATTTTGCTCAGTTCATAATCGGACGTCTGCTTGAACACTTTGCGGCACGAAAAGCAAGCGTAAATATTTTTGTACGGGCCATACATTGCATAGCGGCACATCGCCATCTCACCTCCAGTAACTTCGTTTCCATTTTACCGTTTCCAGGAAACTTTGTCATGAGGGAACTTCCGCTTGGAGAAAAAGAAGCTCGTACGTGGCTGCAATCCCTTCCGGGGCCGGAAACCGTTTTTCGTATTCCCGAAACATACCGGCGAATAAGGAGCGCCAGCCAAGACCGCGCGGAGCGTCGGCCGCCGATGCGCTGGCTCCCGTCGCTTTGACCGAGTGCAAAAATTCGCTGACGGAGGCATAGCCTTCGGTCCGGATGGCGCTCTCCTCTCGAACGTCCGCAAAGCCCGCATGTTGAAGCAGGTTCCGCCACTCGCCGGCAGAAAGAAAAGGAAGGCCGTGCCGCTGCGGCTCCAGACCGCGGGAGCGGTAAACGGCGGCAAACGATTCGTGCAGCTCGCGGAACGTCTCCGGACCGAAGGTCGTGAACGCCATTAAACCGCCGGGACGCAGCAGCCGCCGCAAATGCCGCAGCGTTTCATGCGGACGGCCCAGCCATTGAAAGCAAGCGCTCGATACGATCAGATCGAACGATAACGGCTCCGCTTGGGCGGCCCACGCTTCGGCATCCGCCAGATGGAAGCTTACGGGGAGCCGTTGGCTCGCAGCGACCGATGACGCCTTAGTCCGGATGCGCCGTTCCGCCGCTTTCAGCATGACCGGGGCAATATCCAGCGCGGTGATGAGCGCATCGGGCCAATCGCGCAGCAAAATCTCGGTCAGCAGGCCGGTGCCGCAGCCGATTTCCAGCAGATGCGGCTGCGTTTCGCCGACTCCCTGCTTCCAGCGGGCCAGCGACCTGCCGAGCTTGTCCGCCATGACGCGTTGAACGCGTGCGTGCGCGTCGTAGGATGCCCTGGCGGAGCGGTCAAACCGGCGGCGAATCGAATGCAGCCTGTGCTCCATGCCGCCACCTCCTTATCGCTTCGGCCATAGCTGCCTCCCGCCCAAGAAACGGGATATGCCCGCCGCCATCAACCGGCAGGATTTCCGCCCGCGGTAGCCGTTCATACAGCTCCTCCGCCGCACCGTACGGACATACTTCATCCTCTTTGCCGTGGACAAGAAGCGTCGGACAAGCAATCTCCGGCAATGCCGATATATGATTCTCCATCCGCAGAAGCTGGATGCCGGCGAGCAGCGCCGCGGTCGTCCAGCTTCCTGCCAGGGGTAGCTGCGGGCTGTAGACGCTTTTCTTCTCCTCATCCGAAAGCAGCCGTAGACGGAATCGGGTTTCTACCGCCAGCCGGTCCTTGGCGATCGCCGCCGACATTTGCCGGAGAACGGCATCCGGCCAGCCGAGATGCGACTGTTCCTTGGAGCGGACGAATCGGGCGGTTGCGCCGAAAAGCACAAGGCCGTCCGCGAACCCCCGGGCGGCGAGCCGCAGCGCAAGCAATCCGCCGAGGGACCAGCCGGCGATCAGGAGCTTTCTGCTTCTGCCGGAGGAGGCAAGGTTCGGATGGGCGCCGTTTGTCCCGTTGAACCAAGCGGCGGCAGCCGCTTCAGCCAGGGCCATCATCTGCTCCGGCGTTTCGGCGCAGATGAATTGTACCGGGACATGAATGAATTCCGGGAGATGCGATTGAAGCTCCGCAAATACCGTTTCCGGCATGCTCCATCCGGTCAGCCATAAGATAACGGCGCAGCGCTGTCCTGCCGTTGTATGCGTTATGGCGGATGCCGTTCGATTTGCGAAGATGTGAATCGGGTCCGTCATCGCGCAAGCACCCCCAACCGCAAAGCGACCCGTTCGATGCGGCTGGCAGCATCGGCCAGGTCGTCCGGGGTATGCGCAGCCGATAAGGAAAAGCGGATGCGCGCCGTTCCATCGGGGACCGTCGGGGGACGGATGGCAACGGCGGCGATGCCTTCCGCTTCCAGCGCAGAGCTGAAACGCAGGGCAGTCGCGTTGTCCCCGACGACAACCGGGACGATCGGCGAATCTCCGGTCCCGACTTGAAAACCTGCCTTGCGTAGTGAGGAACGGAACTGCCGACTGGACGCGGCTAGCCGTTCGCGCCGCCGGCGTTCCGTTTGCACCAGCTTCAGAGCTTCCGCAATCCCGGCTATGACGGACGGGGGCAGCGCCGTCGAGTAGATGACCGGCCTCGCCTTATTGACCAACCAGCGGATGAGCACACGGCTGCCCGAAACGTAGGCTCCGTATACGCCGAACGCTTTGCTGAAGGTTCCCACGTGCACGTCCACGCCGCTTTGCAGCCCCAGCACATGACACAGCCCTTCGCCGCGCTCTCCATAAACGCCTCCGCTGTGAGCTTCGTCGACCATGAGGATGGCTCCGTACTCCTGCTTCAGTGCAACAAGCTCGGCTAACGGCGCCTGGTCGCCATCCATCGAAAAGACCGCGTCCGTGACGATCAGCTTGCGTCCTGCATCGCGGTGCTTGTGCAATAACCGGCGCAAATGCTCCATGTCGTTGTGGCGGTACCGGACGTGCTCGGCGCGGCTTAGCCCGATGCCGTCCACGATGCTCGCGTGATTCAGCCGGTCGCTGAACACGACATCTCCGCGGCCTGCAAGCGCCTGTATGACGCCAAGGTTCGCCATGTAGCCGTTGGCAAAAACAAGCGCAGCCTCGCTCTGCTGCCAGGCGGCGAGAGCATCTTCCAGACGGCTATAGGGAGGCCGATTGCCGGTGACCAGACGCGACGCGCCGGAACCGGCACCCTCGGCGAGAAGTGCTTGTATCATGGCGTCAACAATAGCCGGATGTCGGGCCAGACCGAGGTAATCGTTGGACGACAGGTCAAGCAGCGTATTTTGTCCGCGCAGCACGTAACCTTGTCGGCCGGATGCCGTGGCGCTGATCTGCAGCGAACGGTTCAGCGACCGATCTTCCAGCTTCTGAAGCTCGTCTTCGATCCATTTCATACCGTCACCGCCTTAAAGCGCACATTGTTCAATCTCGAAGCCCAAATCCTCGATCATTTGATAATCGGCCGCAGCGTCCTGCCCTTTCGTCGTCAAATAATCGCCGACGAACAGCGAATTGGCGGCGTACAAGCCAAGCGGCTGAAGCGTCCGGAGATTGACCTCGCGCCCGCCCGCCACGCGGATTTCCTTCGACGGGCAGATCAACCGGAACAGCGCCAGCACCTTGAGCGCCTTCATCGCGGGAGTACGGCCCGCTTGTTCCAGCGGAGTCCCCGGAATGGCGTTCAAGAAGTTGATCGGAATCGAGTCGGCCTCCAGCTCCCGAAGCGCGTAAGCCATCTCCACGATTTCGCGGTTCGTCTCGCCCATGCCGATAATAACGCCGGAGCAAGGGGACAAGCCGTAGCGTTTCACCTTTTCCACGCTCTCGACCCGTTGATCGTAGGTATGGGTTGTCGTGATGGAAGGGTAGTTCGCCCTGCTCGTGTTCAAGTTATGATTGTAGCGGTGTACGCCCGCTTCCGCGAGGCGTTCGGCTTGATCATCCTTCAGAAGGCCGAGGCACGCGCAAATTTTGAGCGGCATTGTCGCGCGGATTTCCTTGACCGCTTCGATGACCTGATCCAATTCTTTGTCCGTCGGGCCTTTGCCGGACGCGACGATGCAATAGGTTCCCGCTTGACGGGCCATCGCTTCGCGCGCGCCGGCCAGCAGCGTGGCTTTTTCCAACAGCGGATACTTGGCGATTGGCGCGGAGGATACGACGGATTGGGCGCAATAGCCGCAGTCCTCGGGGCAAAGGCCGCTTTTGGCGTTAATAATCATGTTCAGCTTGACTTTCTTGCCGTAAAAATGTTTGCGTACCCGAAAAACGGCCTGCAGCAGCGGCAGCACTTCGTCGTCATCAGCCTCCAGCACGGCGAGCCCTTCTTCGACGGACAAACGTTCTCCATCCAGCGCCTTTTGAGCCAACGCCTGCCAGTCCGCCGCCGTTTCGGATATTTCAGGTATTCCAGACATTTCGGTTGCCTTCATCCTCATTTCCCTCTCCTCCTACGAATTTATTTCATTTTCCAATAGTTGTCGGACTGGCGAAATGTCGATATGCTGCTTCACAGCTTGCACGAGTCTCTCCATCGTAGCTTCGCCGCTTACCCACGGGAACCGTCCCAGCACGCGGAGACCGCCATAGCGCTCAATCAGCTCCGCATTCGCAGCGGTGCTCGGATCGTTGCGCGATGTCGCGTGATCGACCTCGTTCATCACGACGCCCGCGACGGGAATTCCCCACTGCCGCAGCAGCCCTGCGGTTAACAACGTATGGTTGACCGTGCCGAGGCCGCAGCGGGCGACGATCAGCGCCGGAACGCCAAGCTCGGCGATGAGGTCCACCACGAGGGCGTCGGAGGTTAACGGCACGGCAGCGCCCCCTGCCCCTTCGATCAGCAGCGCGTCGTACCGTTCGGCCAACGGTTCCCCTGCCGCCAGAAGCCCGGCCATCGTCAAGCTTACACCGGCTTGCATGGCGGCAAGTGCCGGAGCCAGCGGCGCTGCGAACGTAAACGGCGCGACCTGTTCCGGCCGCTCAACGATACCCGTCCCGCGCAGCAGCCGTTCGGCATCGGTGATTCCTTTGCCAAGAAGCCCCCCGCTCTGGACCGGCTTCCAGACGCCGACGTTCCGCCCTTCGCTGCGAAGCGCGGCGGCGATGGCCGCCGTCATCACCGTCTTGCCGACGTCGGTATCCGTACCCGTGACGAATAATCCGCGCCACCGCTTCCGGCCCGGCAGCTTCTCGTCGCCGTGCGCAGACGATACGTGCGCCCCCGTCACGTTCCCCAGCCTTCCTCGGTGACGTCGTAGATCGCAGCCGCTAAAATGTCCGTCATTGCATCGAGCTCCGTTTCCGTACTGGCGAGAGGCGGGATCAAAACGATCACGTTGCCGAGCGGGCGGGTCAGCATGCCGAGCTCTCGCGCCCGCATGCTGACGCGGACACCGATGCGGTCCATCCAGGCATAAGGCTCGCGGGACTTTTTATCCCGGACAAGCTCAATCCCGATCATCAGGCCTTGCTGCCGGATTTCGCCGACATGCGGCCAATCGGCTAGCAGAGCCAATTTCTTCGCCGCAAATGCGGCCTTTGCATTTACCGTATGTATCATCTTCCGTTCCTCGAGAAGCCGGAGGCTGGCCAGCGCGACAGCGCAGCCAAGCGGATTGCCCGTATAGGAGTGACCGTGAAAAAATGTTTTTTGCTCCGCGTAATCCGCATAAAAAGCTGCATAAATCTCATCGGTTGCCAGCGTTGCCGCCAGCGGCAGATAGCCGCCGGTTAACCCTTTGCCGACGACCATCAAGTCGGGCGATACGCCCTCCAAATCGCAGGCGAACATCGCTCCGGTGCGGCCGAAGCCTGTCGCCACCTCGTCGGCGATCAGCAGCACGTCGTGCTTGCGGCACAGCGCGGCAATCTCGCGCAAGCATCCTTGCGGCATGACGATGATGCCGCTCGCTCCTTGCACGACAGGCTCCACAAGTAGCGCCGCAATCTCGTCCGCCCGCGACTCCAGCAGCTCCCGCAGCGCGGACAGCGTTGCTTCCATCGCCGCGGAAGCTCCGCCCGCAGTGCGGTAAGCGTAAGGATAAGGTATGACGTAAGAGGAAAACAGCAGCGGCCGGAAGACATCGTGGTATAGCGGAATCGCACCGACGCTAACGGCGCCGATCGTATCCCCGTGGTAAGCCTGGTTCATCGTAATAAATTTCGTTTTGCGGCCGATGCCCCGGTTGTGCCAGTACTGGAACGCCATCTTGAGCGCAATCTCCACGCCGGTCGCGCCGGCATCGGAATAAAACACCTTCGTCAGCCGCTCCGGAGCGATACGCACCAGGTTCGCAGCCAGCTCGATCGCCGGCACATTGGCCATGCCGAGCAGAGTCGAGTGAGCGACTTTCGCCAGTTGGGACGCTACCGCTTCGTTCAACTCGGGAACGTTGTGTCCGTGCACGTTGAGCCAGACCGACGAAAACCCGTCATAGTAAGCGCGTCCCCGAACATCGTAAAGCAAGACGCCTTCGCCCCGTTCAATGATGAGAGGCTCGCTTTGAACATAGTCCTTCATCTGTGTAAACGGATGCCATAAGTACGCCTTATTCCAAGCTGCCAGCTCTTCGCAGGTTGTGGCCGTTTCCATCCCTGATCACCGCCCCTATCGCATTTTATTGTTAACCAATTATAATTATAAAAGGTTAACAATTCGATCCTATTCTAGCAAACCGATTCCCTCATGTAAAGCGAGAGACTCGCGCCTAATGTAGTCCCGGCAAAAGAAAAGACCTATGGAAGGTATTCTTCCATAGGTCTTACGGGGCTTCTTAGCCAAGCCCTTTTATAAGCTTTTCCCCGTCTGCTCTTGCTTCGGGTGTTTGTGCCGATAAAACAAATAGTGAACCAAATAACAAATGATCGTAAACGGGATTCCGTAGTAAAGAGCGATTTTCTGCTCCTGGTCGAAGGCTAGCCCAACCAGCGCAACGATACATAGGACGATCGCGAAAATAGGCACAAAAGGAAACAGCCGGACCCTGTATTTCAGATCGTGAACACTGTTCCCTTCGGCAATAAAACGGCGGCGGAACACATATTGCGATAAGGCAACCCCCATCCAAACCATAATTCCGGCGAATCCGGATATCCCGGTCAGCCACAAAAATACGGTATCCGGAGCCACAACGCTTGAAATCAAGGCGAGCGACGCAATAACGGCGCTGACGATAAGCGCCCGAAAAGGCACGCCTTGAGGGGTCAGCTTGCTTAAGTAAGGACTGGCCATATTGCTTTTGGAGAGCGCCCACAGCATACGCGAGGACGCATACAGCCCGGAGTTGCTCGCCGAGAGCAGAGCCGTCAAAATAACAAAATTCATAATATCGGCGGCAAAAGGAATGCCCATTTTATCGAAAACAAGCACAAACGGACTGTCTGTCAGACCAGCCTCCTGCCACGGAATCAACGAACCGAGAACAAAGACCGACGCCACGAATAAAAATAAAATTCTCCAAATCGTATTTCTCGTCGCCCTCGGAACCGATTCTTCGGGATTTTCGCTCTCCCCTGCAGCAATGCCGATAAGCTCCGTCCCCTGATAGCTGAAATTGACGGCGACCATCGTCATGAATACGGGAATAAATCCATTGGGAAACAACCCTCCGTCATGGGCGAAGCCCGAACGGATCGGAGCCGCATTCAGCCCCTCGAATGGGATCAGTCCCACGATAGCGGCCAGCCCCAACAAGATGAACAGCGTGATCGTCGTCACTTTAATGCTGGAGAACCAGAACTCGGATTCGGCAAAAAGACTCGCGGAAAAGGCGTTTAACAGGAACATCAGCACGATGAACAACGAGATCCACACCCATGAGGGCACGTCCGGGAACCATCGGGTCATCAGAATCCCCGCGCCGACCCATTCCGAGCCGACGGCGACAATCCAGTTGATCCAGTATAACCAGCCGATCGTAAACCCGGTAGCCGGACCTATAAACTTGGTGGTATAGGCCTGAAATGAACCCGTCACCGGCATCACGACCGCCAGTTCGGCTAGACACAGCATGACCAGATACATCAGAAGTCCGCCAGCCAAATAGGCTAGGACGACACCTCCCGGCCCGGCTTGATTGATCAAATATCCCGTGCTGACAAACAAACCCGTACCGATGGCCCCGCCCAGCGAAATCATAAACATATGCCGGCTTTTCATGGAACGCTTCAGACGGTTGTCCTTCTCCTCGATTGCATTAGCCATATAACAATACCCCACTTCCAATAATGTCATTTTCTAGTAAACGCTTACAATTATTCTGTTAACATGGCTGTTTCCCTAGACTCCTCTCCGCAATCATCCTTTGCTAAAAATAAAAAACTTAGCATGTCCGGACATTTCTCCTTCACGCCAAGCTCTTTTCTATAGACTATAAGCTAAACAGAGCTATGAAACTGAATTTTGTAATTTTTTCCTATTATACTATAATTCATCATTAAGTCAATAATTTGTATATCCCAAACGCCGCTTCGGCTTGTTTTTAGTCGTGAAGTCATGCATTATTGTACATTCGACAACATTCGCACTTTTCCTTTTTTCCAATGTATGGACTCAGCGATTTTTGTAGGCCGGAAAATCTACTTATTGCCGATTGAAGACATGAAAAAAGAGGAAGCCTTCGGTTTCACCGAAACTCCCTCTTCCTCGCCTGCGGAAAAGCTAAAATTCGAATTCGTACACCTTCGACTTCTCCTTCAGCACGAAACCGCATTTGTTCGCCAGCGCAATGGACGCCTCATTCTCCTCATCCGTCGTCCAATGAGGCACCAAGCCATTGCGTACGCAATGATCGAGATAAGCAAAAGTAACCGCCGCTCCGAGCCCCTTCTGCCGGTCCTCTTCCTCGTAGGTGCGAACGACAAGGTCATGCCCGTTCCCGTACACATAGCCGGAGAAGCAGACGCTCTGCACGGTCCCGTCCTTCAACACGCAATAGCCGAACCCTTTGTCCATAAAGTCGCCGATCGAATTCCAAAATTCGTTCAAGTCTTCAAGAACGAAGTCACTTTCCGGATCGTTTAAGAGTTCGGCATCGAGCGGCCTAACCTGAATGCGGCTTTCCGCCTGCTCCTGCCTGAGCTTCGAATAGCGGTCGGCTGCAAAATCAAATGCCAAATCTTCGCCCTCAATCAATTCGTAGTCCGTTAATGCTTCCTTTAACGCCTCGTCCCAGGCTACGTCCGCAACCGCGATGGTAAACCAGGTGCCACCGATGATATCCAAGGAATCCTGTCTTATTTTCCGGTCTATATACGAATTCAAATGGGCGGTAAATTCGGAATTGCGGCAATCCCCAACGAAAAAAGCGATGCTCGCAATCGCCCAAATCATGGCCGTTCTCGGGTGCTCGGGATCGTCGACGAAAATTTTTCCCTTATTGTTGCCTGCTACAATGCTCATCAGCGCGACATTCGTCTGATCCTCCACCGATAACAGAGGCCTTATTTTCGAATATTCATTTACATCCAGTTCTACAATCACGTCCGGTTCCTCCCCCTAATTTCCAACGTCTCCTATCTTCTGTAGACGATCTCAGCGAGAATAGGTTGCCGGAACGGGCAGGATTAAATCGTTATAACGATTTAATCGGCCTGGACATGAGCTAGGATGTTGACAAGCTTGCCGAACGGGTCCCGGACAAAGAAGCGTCGAACGCCCCATGGCTCGTTCATCGGGCCGTATTCAACCGTAAATCCGGCTCTCTTCACGCGTTCAAGCGCAGCCTCGACATCGTCGACTTCGATGGATAGATCGGGTGTGGGCGTGCCGGAACCCCCTTCCGAGGCGAAGCTGATTTGAACGCTCATCTCCTCGTTCGAACCATAAGTGGCGATCCATCCATGATCCATCAATAGATCGAGGCCGAGCACGTCGTGATAAAAGCTTTTGGCCTCCTCGATCTTCCGGGTATCAATATTGGCAACGATTCGTCTTACCTTCATTTTCCAACCTCCGTCCCGTCCTGCCGGAGTAACTGTTTTCGTTCCTAACTCGATTATACGATAAACGATAATAGCCTGCTCCCCTTTTCAAGTTGGAAGGGTGAGATTTCATCTTATTTATAGAGGAAACCCGGAGGACGGGCAATCTACGCTAGAGCGGTCTATGAAAAAAGTCCGCCCAGGCTTGGTGGCCCGGGCAGACTCGCTTCGAACAAAGCTTCATCTCCATGCGTTAATTGATATAGTTCGCTTTGATTAAGAAACGCTTCAGCATTACCGCGGATTGAGCCCGCGTTGCGATTCCGTCCGCTTCGAGCGTCTCCGCCGTCGTTCCGTTCATCAGACCGGCATGAATCGCAGCCGTTACTTCAGGCTTCGCCCAGCCCAAACTGCCAGCGTCCTTAAACCGCGCCAAAGCCTCGCTCTGCTTCGCCTGCGATATCTGTGTTTCCAATCCTGCGTAAGACATGGCGCGGATCAGCATGGCCGCCTGTTCTTCACGCTTAATTTGCCGGTCCGGACGGAACGAACCGTCCTCATATCCGCTGATGAGCCCCGCTGCCACTGCGGCCGCTACATCCTCTGCATACCAGGCCCCGGAAGCCACATCGTTAAACCCGCTTTTTGCCGTCGCAGGACTGAGACCCAATGCGCGGACAAGCAGCGCCGCGAATTCCGAGCGTGTGATCGGGCGATCGCCTTCGAACCGGTTGTCGCTGACTCCTTCAACAACGAGCTTGTTAGCGAGCAGCTCGACATCCGCTTGCGCCCAATGGTTTGTCATATCCGCGAAGCTTTTGTTCATTTCGATAATGGCATATGTGCCGTTCCCGCTCCTCTTCAGCGTTGCAGCCGTTTGTCCGTTCCTTGTATCGAAAAGGGTCGGGACGAACCGGACCCGTTTCGTCGCCGGATCATAGAGGACTCCGGTCGCTTTGGATCGGTCCACGGCTTGGTTAAGAAGCAGTTGGTACGTAACCGGTGAGGACCCGAACGATACCGGCACCGCGCGGCCTTCTTTGTTCACCGCCTCCACCGAGAGATGGACGCCGTCTGCGACCGACGCGCCGTTCACGGCCAACTTGATCTCGTCACGTTCGCTGCCGCTCAGCTTTTTGATCGCAAAACGGATCGACATATCGCTTACCGCCGAGCCAAGCTGCCGAGCCAAAGCTTCTAACTTCAGCGCGTCCAATGGCAGCGCATATCGGCCGCTGTCGCCGGTTACCGCCAGCGTCGTGCCGTCTTTGCGGCTCGCATCGGACAAGCCTGCCGCTGCCAGCTCCAGCTTATCGCCGGTAAATTTCACTTCGACGCCGGAGTTGACACGGAACGCCTCCTTCAGCGTGTCGGCGTCAACTTTACCACCTCTTGCTTCAAGCACCGCTCCAGGCTTGGCCGCGGGGACATCGGGCTTGCCTGCCCCATCCGCGGGCTTCCCGCCGGTGGAGCCGGTACTTCCGGTGCTGCTGCTATCGCTGTCGCTGCTGCCTCCGCCGCTGTTACCACCGCCATTGTTTCCACCGCCGTTATTGCCTCCGCCGTTGTCGCCTCCGCCGTTGTTTCCACCGCCGTTATTGCCTCCGCCGTTGTCACCACCGCCGTTGTTCCCTCCGCCGTTGTCACCACCGCCGTTGTTCCCTCCGCCGTTGTCGCCTCCGCCGTTGTTTCCACCGCCGTTGTCGCCTCCGCCGTTGTTTCCACCGCCGTTATTGCCTCCGCCGTTGTTCCCCCCGCCGTTACTGTCGTCGCCCTTCACTTCAAAAGTAACGGGCTGCGTGTACAGATCGTACTTGCTGCTTGCGTCCATCGACGCCGTATACCGCAACAAGGCGTGCGCCGTTCCCGGTTTTTTTGCCGTAACTTTGTCTCCGTTCACGTCTACGACATCGTGCCCGTCCAACAGAACGATGTCCGGAGTGACGTTCGTTTTTACGCGAGCGTAGGAATACACTTGCGCCGTGACGGCCGTACTTTCATTTTGCGCCAGAACGTACTTGTCCTTCTCCGGAAAAACCGAGGCGGCCCAGTTTTTCGAGTAGCTTGCGTAGTCTGTGGTCAAGCCATATACGCCCGTCGCGAACATGCTCTTGTAATCTTTCTCGCTGTTGATCGTCCACGGGGAGACAAAAATGCCCCGGTGCTTGGCCGCTTCCATATAATCCTTCTTCAATCCGGTATACCCTACGTTAAACGTGACGTTCTGCTTCTGAACGATCTTCAACGTTTCGCGCAGCGATTTGTTGACGTTCGAAGTATCGAAGCCGCTGTGCAGCAGTCCTAGCGGCATCCCCGGCATTTGCTCGGCGAACCGCTTCAACTGATTCGGATCGAACGACATAACGTTGAGCAAGTGCTCCGCGTTCTTCTCCTTGATCAGCTTCACCAGCACGTCGACCGCGCGCGGATTGCTTGTTTTAATTTCGGCATAAACCATAATGCCGCGTCTTTTGGCCAGATCGATCTGCTCGTCCAGCGTCGGCACTTTCGTTTCCTTATAGCCCGGCTTCGGCTTGCTCGCGTTGAGCGTCTTGATCTGCTCCAGCGAATGATCCTCGACCTTGCCGAACCCGTTCGTCGTATTTTGCAGCACGCCGTCGTGAATAATGACGAGGTGATCGTCCGTCGTCACGTACATGTCGTTCTCGATAAAGTCCGCCCCGTAATCGACGGCAAGCTCATTGCTCTCGATCGTATTCTCGGGAGCCTCCGACGGAATGCCCCGATGACCGATCACATACGGCTTGCGGATCAGCGTAGTCTGGTTCGAGTACACCTTGAGCGCATTGAAGGCTGCCCTAGGGGAATCCGTCACGATGCCGTTCGTTCCGGCCGTGATCAGCCGGTGGATCGACACGCTTTTGTCCGCTGCGCTTGCCGTTTCCCTGGCCCATACTGCAATCAGCCGCTGCTGCAAATATGCGACATTGTCAATCAAAGCCGCGCTCTGCGGCAGGATGGCGATTTTCGCCTGATTGACCGTCGTCTTTCTGCGGATATCGAGCAGGCTTTCCTGCGTCATAGGGGCCGGCGCTGCGCTGTAATCGACAATGCCCCGGATCATCGGGTATGCCGTTCTTACCCGCTTAACCAGCTCGCCGCGGTCCGAAACGACGAACGCGTCTTCCAGCTCGGTCCGCTGCACATAGTCGGTCAGCTTATCGGCGGCTTGCTCGTCCTTCACATAGAACGCCGGAATCATCCGGGTGCCGAGCGAAGCCAGCACCTCGTCCAAGCTTCCGAGCACGTTCGCGCCCGACAGGTCAGTCACCTTCAACTCAGGGTTCACATGCAGAATCACCGTCGCCGGTAGGGCGGGCCCGTTCAAGCTTGCCAGATCCGCTGCGCTGCGAACCTCCTTGACAACGGACGGCGCAAGTGAAATTTTCGTCTCCGGCTCGGCGACGTTCACGAAGCGGTCCGTCGGCATCGGCGGCAGCGCCTCCTGCTGTAGTGTAATCCGGATGTTGTCCACTTTCATCCTGCTGCCGTTTGCCTGCAAACCGATTCCGCCCTTGGCGTAAGCGGAGGCCGCGTCGGTGTTGATCATTACGCGATTATTGATCAGTTCCTGCACCCGGTTGCCGTAGGCTTTGACCGTGAAACGGTACATTTTGGCCGGATCGATCGCTTCGCTGTTCGAACCGCGATCCGTGACGTTCCAGCCGTTCGCCGCGGTCCGCTCGGCGAATTCGACGCCGTTGGACGCCGTCGCGTCTTGGCGGACCGCCATTTGGTAATAAGGGTATTCGTTATTTTGGATACGGAACATGATCGAATTCCATCTCGCCGCGTCGTTGGCCGACAAATGGGTGACATCCGCTTCAATTTTATAGTTGCCGAACAGCTTCAAATAGTCCGGAAGCAACACGCGCGACGGGTTATCCGGGGCCGTGCTCGCATTCAGCTCGAATGCGCCGGCTTTCACGACGGCTGCACTGGGCGTCGTGCCTTCGATTCTCGTCCAGCCCGGCGGCAGCGCGCCGTCCGGCAAGGCGTCGAAGTTCTCCTCGTACAGCACGTACTCGGCATCGCCGGCTTCTTTCGCTACGACGAGGAACGAAATCGTTGCGCTATCGATGGAAGCGGTCAGCTTGTGGACGCCTTTTTGCTTGACGTTGATTTTGCCGTTCTCTATCGTGATCCCGCCGCTGCCCGAGCTCCAGGTTAAACGATCGCCGGTTAACGTGCCAGAGGTAAAATCGCTTAGCTCCGATTGAAATACAATGGATTGAAGATCGATTGTCCCGCCTGCCGTACCCAGCACGTAGCCTTCGTTATGCTTGAGCGAAACGACTTTTGCTCCGATGGCCGACGGCATAACCGTAACCTCCTGCACAGCTTCGGCATTGGCGAAAACCGTTTGAATCGTCGCTTTCCCCGCTTTGACCGGATACAGCTTGCCGTCCACGATTTTGATCGTACTCTCGTCGGAGGAATACAGCTTTAACCGGTCGCTATAGACCGCTTCCGTGACGCCGTCCGAGAAGTAGACGCTGCCGGTCACGCTCAGCGGTCCGGTCAGCGCTTCCATCGTTGGCGGAATCGTCAGATCGAGCCGGTCGGCCGTGATCCGCGTGACCTTCACGTTATCGAACGACACTTTGCTCTGATCGGCCTGCAAGCCAATTTTGCCGCGTTCCAGCAGCACATTCGGACTCAAGGTCTTGTCGGTCAGAAGCGTAAAGTCCGCATCGCTCTTCGCTTTGATATATTCTTTGACATTGTTGTCGAACACGCGGACTTTCATCGTGTAATCGTTATTCAAGGCAAGCGGCTTCCACATCCCGCTCACAGGCGTGGGGCTGAACCACGCGTTATCCGGCTTCCGGTAGGCGATTTCGTAGGTGCCGTTTTGCCGGACGGCCATCTGGTTGTAAGGAGCTTTGCCGCTGGCGGCTCCGCGGAACATAAGGGAAGCCCAGCGTCCCGCATCCAGCACTTTTTCGAACCGGACGTCCGCTTCAACGACGTAATTGTCCCACTGAACAGGTGCAATCGCCCGTCCTTGCTTGCCTGACGCGCTCCCGTCGAATACCATTCGCCCATTGCCGTATGTATCCTGCACGACCGTAAACGGATTGCTCCCCGCATTCACATCGGAAATCCAGCCGAATGGAAGCTGACCTGACGGATATCTGTCAAACGTCTCGTACAAAAGCACCGGATTCACCGATCCGGTTACCGGATTGCCATCGTCCAGCGTTACGGTGCCGTATCCGGACGTGTCGTTCCAGAACGATGTGGTGTTGTAGGCGCTCCAATAGCTCGACCTTTGCTTCGCAGGGTCTGCGGCATCGTACCGGTCGGTCGTGCCGACTTCCAATCCGATCTGTTTGTTCCGCCTCGGGTCAAGCTGGAGCATATCCCACGGCACGGCCACTTCGAGCGTCCAGCCGCTGCCTGTCGTGCGGATGGCGCGCAGTATTTTTTTCTCGTCCTTGCCGCTATGATTATTCAGCGCTGCACCGAAGTGAAACTCCGGCGTCGTCGAGCCCGGCTGATATACGAATCCGAGCTGCATGTCCTCGTTTGTGAACGGAGCCGAGCGGTGATTCGTCGGATCGAAAAATAGATTGATGTTATCCTGTTCGAACCAGTAGCCCGGTCCGTTATGGATCAGCGTATCGTCATCGGCCTTCACGCCAATATAGAGATATTGATTGTCCCATAAGAGGCCGAATTTGGACTCCTTGAAGACGCCTTCTCCTGTGCTCCAGACGGATTCGTCGAGCTGTCCGTCAATCGCGGGTGCATTCTTCGTCTTTTTGGCAATCATCGATTTTCGTCCCGCGTCGGCAGCTTCGGCTTGTCCCGGAACAAGGCCGACAGGAATTGTCCCGCTAAGCAATGCGATAATGAGAAATACGTAGAACGATTTGGCATGACGTATCATTGTGGATTCTGTCCTTTCCTATCGTCTTGGCAGGTCATTTCGATCCCGCTTCTGCTATCAGAGCGTTAATCCTTGCGACATCCGCTTCGGTACGCACAGCTCCCTTCTTGTGAACATGACAAAAAACCCTTCCATCCATCAAACAGAGGGGGCGCGCCGAACCGGCTCCTCCGTTTGCTGCATAAAAGGGTTTTCTCCTCGTCTCGTACCCTGCTTATTCGGCTGTCCTTACACTTCTTAATTGTACTGCGGTTTGTTAGCGGAGCATCAAACGCAATTAAATAAATTGTAAATGAACCGGCATTTACTTTTGGTTCCGGGATAAGATCGTTTCCGTCAAAATGTCCAGCTGCTTCTCCAGCGACAGTCCATCCGAGAACCAGAATTGCATCAGATTAAGCAAATACACCCGATTGTTTTTCACTGCAGGAAGGTTTTTCCATAGAGAATTGTCCATTAACTCCTTGGCCCGTTCCGCTCCGCCGTCCTCCTGATACACCGTAACGAACATATGGTCCGCGGCATATTCCGGAAGCACCTCTTGCGAGATGTCCCGGCTCTTGCCCGGCTCGAAAACATCCTTCTTCACTTTGTCCGGCGGCGTTAACCCGAGCGTGGCAAACAGATTGTACCCGGCCCGCTGATTTTTGTCCCAGACCCATAAATTTTTGGCCCAAATTTCGTAGGAAGCCGCCGTTTCTCCCGGACCGATGATTCCGGCCAGCTTCTGCTTCGCCTGCGCAGCCTTCTCCTTGTAACGCGCGATCCAGGCCTCCGCCTCCTTCTCCTTGCCGAGCATGCGGCCGAACGTGCGCACCTCTTCGAGCGGGTCCGCTCCGACAAAGCCTCCCCACGGGAGAGTCACCGTAGGCGCGATTTTGCCAAGCTTCTCGACCACTTCGGGCGGCAAATAGCTCGGCGCAACGATGAGATCCGGCGCCAGCTCCAGCACCTTCTCGACGGAAACGTCCCCGACGTCCGCCACTCCGGCCAGCTCGTCCTTCAATTGCTCGGAATTGTTCAACACGATCGACCCTACGCCGACCGGCTTGACGCCAAGCGCCAGCAGATCCCCTGCGAACTGAATGGCGACGATCCGCTGAGGATTCGTCGGAATCTCGATTTCCCCGTTTTCCGCCTTGAATATTTTCGTCCCCGGCTTGTCTCCGGAGGCCGCTCGATCCCCTGACGCACTCGAATGATTCTCCGTCCTACTGCTGCAAGCGGCGATAACGACCGTCATCACGACGAAAAGCAGCCCTAGCCATACGATCTGTTTGATGCTGATGCGACGCATAGTCCCCCTCCGATGTCACTGATAATGATTATCATTTTAAATCCCATCTCGTATTGTATCAGTCCAAGGCGGAATGACCATATCCGATGATCATCATTTTTATGGACAAAAGGTCACCGGAGGGCGGACTTCAGCAATTGCGTCTGGATATCGAGCTGCTTTTCCAGCGACAGGACGTCAACGGAATGGATTACGTCCAGCTCAATCGAATATACCCGGTTGCGCCGTACGGCAGGGAGCTGCTTCCAGATGTCGCTCTCCATTACTTTTCTCGCGCTTTCGGCTCCGCCGTTCGCCGGGTATACGCTGATGAACATATGATCGGCCGCATAGTCCGGCAGCTCTTCGAGCGTAATTTTTTTCGGTTGGCCGATGTCCAGCACGTCCCGCTTCACCTTCGGCGGAGGAGTGAACCCGAGCGCCTTGTACAAATTATAGACGCCCCTTCCATACGATTCGCACATGACCCAGAGGCAGTCGGCCCAAATCTCGTAGACGGCCGCCGTCTCGTTCGGTCCGACAAGACCGCTCAGCTCCGCCCGCGCCCGCTTCCCTTTCTCCTCATACCGGGCAATGAACGCTTCCGCTTCCCCTCTCCGGTTCAGGATGTCCGCCAGCGACTTGAATCTCTCGAACGGGTCGCCGCTGTGAAACACAAGCGTCGGCGCGATTTTGTGCAGCTGCTCGATCATACCGCGGTCCAGCCAGTCCGTCGCGATGATCAGCTCCGGCTCCAGCTCCAGCATCGGCTCCACGGAAGTATAGCCGACATCAGGCGTACCCGCTAGCTCCTCCCTTAGCAGCGCCAGGCGGCTCAGCCCTTGATTGTACGAAGCGCCGAGCGGCTTGATGCCCAGAGCAAGCAGATGTCCGACCAGATCATAGACGACGATTTTTTTCGGTTCGCGCACATAGCCTGTTGGCGATACGCCGACGACCTGCTTGAATTTGCGGCTTAGATAAAAGCCGTCCGCATAGCCGACATTGCGTGCAATATCGTTCAGGCTCCCGCCCGTCAGCAGCAACTGCTCCTTCGCCCGGTCGATCCGGATGCGGGCCAAGTAGTCGGAGAAGCTGTGCCCGGTCTCCCGCTTGAACAGCATCGAAAAAAAGCGCGGGTGAAAACCGGCCATCTGCGCCAGCATGTCCCGGCTGATTTCTTCGTGGTAATGCTTATGCATATAGTCGATAGCAAGCTCGATCCCCTTGCGCGACGGCCGGATGTCCGGCTCCGAGTCTGGACGGTGGCCCGGCGCCAGCAGGTGAAGCAGCTCGTAAAGCAGCATCTCCTGCCGGAACAGTTCGTCCCCCGCATCATGACTGCGGAGCGCTCTCAGCTCCTTGACGAGCATCCCGATCCGGTAAGGGGACTCCGGGTACAGCTTGCCGTCGGGAAGCCATAGGCTCCGCTTTTCGCCATACGCCGATTGTCCTGCGGGCCGTTCTTCTTGACCGCGCGAAGTGAAGATGCGGAACGTAATCAAGTCCAGCAGCAGGCCGCTCCCGGAGGCGGTACGGTATTCGATCATTCTCCCGGGGTTGCAGAACAGTACGGTGCCGGAATCCACCAGCATTCGCAAGCCGTCGATACGAAGCTCGCCCTTCCCCTCCTCGGCAACAATAAAAGTATAGGCATCTATCCAGCGTCTGTGCGCATCATTTCCCGCCGACAGCCGCTCGATATCGTTCATTTGATAAAGATCGCGCATCCCTGTTTTCGCTCCAATTTCGTAATTGATAACGATTATTATTATCATTAAAGCTTATTATAAAGGATGCTCCCAAAACTCTTCAACACGTTACCGGAAAATGCGCAAAAAAACGCAAACCGCGAATAACCCCCGCATAGCCCCACAAAGCTAAAAAGCCCGACAGGATTCCCTGTCAGGCTTTCTACGTTTATGAAAGAGATGGTTCGAATGGGTCGGCTACAGCTTCAAAGCTTCCAAAAGCTTGTAAATCATCGTTGCTGCCTCCGCTCTCGTAGCCGTTTGGCTGGCGCGGAACGTTTGATCCTCATATCCGCTCACGATTCCGGCCGATACCGAGGCATTCACAGCTGCTTGTGCCCAAGCCGGAATGCTCCCGGCATCCCGGAATGCTGTCGTTTGGTTCCCCGAATTGAATCCACCGGAGTTCAGCGCATTCGCGATCATCACGGACATTTCCGCCCGGGTGATCGTTTGGTCCGCTTTGAACCACGTGCGGCCGTTTTCCTCATATCCGTGGATCAGGCCTGCTTTGACCGCTGCGGCTACGCCGGATTTCGCCCAATCCGGAATTTGCGGGTCATCGGCAAACCCAGAGGCGTCCGTGGAGGCTTGGAGACCGAGCGCTTCCGCCATCATTTTCGCGAATTGCCCGCGTGTTACCAGCGTTTCCGGACGGAACATCCGGTCTTCAAACCCTTGAATGACATTCATCCCAACCAAACGGTCGGTATACGGCGCCGCCCAATGCCCGGTGAGATCCAGGAAAGCGACCGGCTGATAATCGAATACGGCGAACTTCGTAAAATGGTTGACGTTCACGGTGACGGTTCCGTCCGCACGGTTGGTCCCGCCGATATAAATCCAGCGCTTTTGCTGCTCGTGATAATAATATACCGCTGCCTGATGCCCCAGAAGCAATTGACCGGCGTTATAATGGAACGTCAGAGCGATCGGTTGATTAAAAGTATGACCGGTCGTGCTTGTGAATTCGATCACCGGACTCATCGCCCGCAGATTCCCGGCGGAAGGAGTCTCCTTCGCGGACAGAATGCTGGCCCGAATGGTGCCGTTCGATGGCAAGGCACCTGCCGGAACTTCGATATTCACTACGTCCTTGATACTGCCCTTGGCCGCTTGCTTCGCATTGACCTCAAGCTCCAAAGAGACAGGGCGGTCCGGTTTATCGCCTGATGCCGGTTGGGTTGTCGTGTTACCCGAATTGCCGCCCGGCGAGCTCGAACCGCCGCCGCCGGAGCTTCCGGAGTCGCCGTCCGAATCGCTGCTGTCCGCCGCTTTCGTTACGATGACCGTACGGCGTACCTCGGCGGCACGATTCCCCGCCAAATCCCGGGCATTGTAATGCACCGTATAGGTTCCAGCCGTATGCGTATCGACGGCTCCGGTGACGACCACATCGCCGTCCACCCCGAAGTTATCGGCAGCGGTTGCGCCCTGCTCCACGTAGGCCGTACCGACGGTCAGATTCACGGTCGGGTCACCCTTGAGCGTGATGACCGGAGGCGTACGATCAATATTTACCGTCAACGGAAGCAAAGCTTTGTTTCCAAAAGCATCGGTGGCCCGGAATAGCCGCGAATGCACTCCTTCTTGAGAAATCTCGATGTTGCTGTTGCTCACATAAGGAAGGAAATTTTTCCCGTTGTCGGTTGATAGCTCCAGGTCGGGACCGGCCCCGTACACGCTTCCGTATACGCTGGCATAGACGCTGCCCGTAACGCTCTGATTCGTCCAGGCGCCGCTGGAGTAAGGCTGTCCGTCCGCTGTCTTCCACTTACCGTGAAGCTCCAGGGAAGTACCTTTCAACTTCACCGCAAAAGATTGGCTCGCTGCGGCATTTCCGCGCTTGATCGTAGCGGTCAGCGTGAGAGCCGTATCCTGCAGGGGACGCGATACGATTTTGCCGTCATCGGTCATCAGCTGAGGATTGGAGCTTTTCCACGAGATGGTTGCCCCATGCTTGCCTGTCGTAGGCAGTTGAAGATTGGTAGCAACTTGGCTAATATCGCCCAAGGACAACGATTGCTTCGTATCGTCGACAGCCTGCTGATCGCTGTAGGGTGCCACGCTTACGAAGATCGGGTTGGAATAAAACCACAGGTCCCGGTAATTCCGATTGTTAATTTCGGCGAAACGGGTTTTGTCATCGGCGATATCCGTTTTCGGATCGACCAGCGGCTCCCCGTTGCTTGTTTCTCCCTCGACGTTGAGCCCCAGATTCGTTCCTCTGAGCCTGAAGTACTGATTCTTGCTTGCCGTACCCAGATTGTAGCTGATGACATGATACCCTTCGGCATCCGTCGTCCAGTCTGCGCTCGTGAAGCGCTGCAGCACCTTGGTCGAATCGTTGGTGTCTTTGTTATACTCGGGGGTGCCCGGTTGGGCCAAGCCCGTCACGTCGCCGGAAATCAGATCGACATGATCGACTTCAACGGGATCGCCGTTATTGTTTGTTTTCGGAGTTTTGAACCGAATCGTAAGCTGGAGGTTATCCCCCTCCTTCACCTGAAGCTCTCCGCCCATCTCCTCCTTGCGACCGTCACCGGCAACCGTAAAATCAAGCGCGTCAATCAGATCGCCGTATACGGAGAACGATTTTCCCGACCTCATGCCGGCTACAACCGCCTTCATATCGGAACCGTTCACCCACGTGTAGTTCTTGGAGTATTCTCCTGGCCAATACCCACTGGAAGCCAACTCATCTCTGCTGATTTTGAAATGAAAGTCCGAATTGGAAAAGTTCCAGAATTTCCTTCCTTCCCCTAGCAGAGAATCCCATACGCCTCCAAGCTTGGCGACCATGTAATCCGTTCCCCCGTAGGACCGGTTGGCCGGGGTGGTCAGGTTGAGGCCGCCCCGGTCGGACTCCATCTGGTTGCCGACCATGCCTTCGAATCCGAAGACGATATTCGGTGCGGCGCTGTTGAAATCCCGGATATCGGCAATCGTATAAACGTCTTTTCTTGAAGGATGATTCAAGATCGCGTAGCTGGACTCGGGATATTTTTCACGAAGCCACCGCAGAGCGGTCAGCGCGTCGTCGCGAGTCGTATATGCCCGTTTGTTCTGCGCCTTCCAGGCGGCAACGTCCGCCGGATCGAACAGGCTTTCGTCCCGGTCGGTGAATAAATATTCGAACTGGCTTACGGCTTTCAGCGACTCGGGCGACCCCGGATTGTCGGTTCCGATGCCGATACCCACGTGCTCATATTTCGGCATGTCCCATTCGAAGCCCGAAAAAACAATTTTATCTTTGTACTTGCCCGACTCCTGCAGTTGTTTGATTTTAGGAACCTGATACTGGGCAAGACCCTTGGATAAAGGAACCGGTCCTCCGGGAATATTGTTGCCGTTATCATCCCGGTTGGACATTCTCAAATGATCGGCAAGGGCCAGCCAATCGAAACCGTGCTGATCGAATGCGACATCCAGCACGCGCTCCAGAGATTCCTGCGCATCGTTGGACTGATAGGTGTGCGCGTGGTACTCGCCCGTCATCCATTTTCCGGCAGACGGACTTGCTTGACCTCCTGCATCGACCGGCGATCCATATACGGTTGCGTTAGGCAGGCCTTGACCAAGGATACAAATGGACAAGGGAACAAAGGATAAGGCGCGTTTCCACTTTTTGGATATCATGATGACTGCTCCTCTGATCAATATTGTTTCGCACAGCTGAAGTCCGAACATTCATCAGTCTAATCCCGGCTAACGCCCGTTGTCCACGGATTCCCAAAAACAAAATAAAACCTTAACAATAGAACGCTTACAATCGGGAAAAAGGTACATTGGGAACGAAAAGGCTATTGTGGCGGACGAATTCGACACCTTATGAGGGGAGTTAAAAAGAGGCAGATAGAGGAATTTCCGTACTCGGAGTGGCGGCGGAATCCCATCCTGCGAATCCCGCCGCTCCAAATTTTTAAGATACCGCTTTAAAGCGTATACTCACGCTAAGATCTTCAATCAATCAACCGGACGGAAGGATGCTGCGTATTCCCTCAATTTCCGCTCGAGCCGTACACTTCGAATTCGTAGAGCGAATACCCGTAGGACGTGCCTCTTGCCGTGCCGTACATCCGGACATAGCGGGCATCCTGTGCGGCAAAGTTGATCTCTTCGACTCCGCCCTTCCCGTTCGTCTTCGTATACACGTCCGTCCAATTCGCCGGCGAGTCGCTATCGTTCGATACTTGAATTTTGTAATTTTTGCCGTAGGCGGCTTCCCAGTTCAGCTTTACTTTATGGATGCTGTACGTCTTCCCGAGATCGACGTAAATCCACTCAGAGTCACTTCCTTCCTTGCTCGCCCAGCGGGTGGAGGCGTTGCCATCGAACGCTTTGGACGCTTCGTAGCCGCTTCCTTCCACTGAGCTGGCCTTGGCTGTTTTTCCTTTCGCAATATTGGTGTCCGTAGAAGGACCGTCGCTTGTCGTCGCGCTGGCGGTATTGCTGTTCGCCGATGCATTGCCTGCCGCGTCAAAAGCCTTGACCGTGTAGCTGTACGTCGTGGACGGATTCAAACCCGTATCGCTGTACGAAGTGCCTGTTGCCGTGCCGACCTCCGTACTGCCGCGGTAAATTTTGTACTCCTTGACCCCGACGTTATCCGTGGAAGCCGTCCAGCTCAGATTCACTTGACTGCTTGATACGGCTGTTGCGGTCAAGTTCGCCGGAGCCGTGGGTGCCTGCGTATCCGGTGTGCCGCTGCCGGCCGTCGGAATCCACCAGTTGCCGGAAATGAAGAGCATCGATAACAGATTAAAGGAATCGCTATAATAGCCTTCTTTCTTGTTCTTCATCCAGTCCCAGCCCGCATTGATCCAAGCCTGATGGCTGCTGTTCGTCGTGGACGCGGCGATGAACGGCGAGACGAACACGGCCGTCGCATAGCTTGCCTTTTCGTTTACGGTGCCGTCAAGCTTGTAGCCGTCTTTGATATTGTTCGGGTTGCCGCCGGTCTTTCCTTTGATCCATGTCGCCATTTTGTCGGCGATCGCTTTGCCTCTCGCATCCCCGTAGAACGCGTAGTCCATCACAATGCGCAGCGGAACGCGGCTGGCGTTGTAATTGTATTCGTCAGGGAATTCTTCCCCTTCCATGTGATCACGCGGAGCCGGCTTCGGCGGATTGTCGATGACAAAGTCGGAGATCAGACCGGTGACCGGCGTGTATTTGCTGCTGAACTGGCCGTAGACGTTGTACAGATTGTTGATGACGTCAAGCCAGGTTTGATCCCCCGTCACTTCGTAGAATGCCCGCAAATGGCTGAGCATCCAATCCGACGGACGCGTATCCCAGGTGCTTTTGGAATCCCAATCTCCCTGATTCAGCCGGTTACCGGTCGTCACGTAGCTGGCCTTGATGCCGTTCGTAATCATTTTTTTCGCTTCCGCCAAATAATTGACGGAACCGCCGGACCCCCATTGACGATCGGCCAAAATGAGCGCATAGGCGATATCAAGGTCTCCGTCGGTGGCCGAGGAGAAATGCCCTTGAGCTCTCTTGTCGTCCGCGACGATCCAGCCCATCAAATTCGAATTTTTGGAGCTTTTATAAGCTCTTGCCGTTTTGAACAGCCCGTCAAAAATCGTTCTCGCATCCGGGTCATGACCGGCCATCAGCGCCGTAATCACCATGCCGTAGCCTTGTCCCTCCGAAGAGCCCAGCGCCTTGAAGCCGTCCTGGCTGCCCGCAACGTTCCCTTTGACGTAATAGCCGCCCGGCAAGGAAGTTAAGTTGTTCTTCAGATGCGCCCCCTTCCAGTAGTCGTAGTAAGCAGCGACGGACGCATTCATGGAAGCTTGCGAAACATGATTTGGCTTGAGGATGCCGGGGTAGCTCAGCTGCTGTGGGAACGGCTTCATTTCTCCGGCGGCATGCGCCTTCGGCTGAAACGAACCGGGCGCCAGGAGCAGCGCAGCGGAAAGCAGAACCAAAGAAGCCGCCTTCACCTTGTTGCGGATCGATCGAACCTTGGTTGCGTACATTGTTATTTCCTCCTTTGTTCGGGTAGGATTCGATGCTGCTGTAAACCGTTTCCTCCTTTCTCCTTAGTATGATTAGTAGGATCGTTCAGCCATGTTCCAGCGAAGAAGCATGAGCAAAAAAAGAACCTGAAACAAACTTACAGGTTCTGCGCCGGTCCACGGAATGAACACATTTCTTCATATGTTATTTTATATATCTATTTACAATCTATAACATACATCGGCAAATGTCTTTTGTTTTTTTTAGATCTGTTTATGTTTTTTTTATGTTTTTTCCAAATTAGGGTTACCCTTCATGGTCCGGGCGGATTGCGGTGCTCAACGACTTTCGAACCGCTCGCTCCGTACTCCGTCACGATCGTTTTGACGTGTAGGCGAACCTCGGCTTGACTGAACTTTTGGTCCCATTGGGATTTGACTTTATCCCATGTTTTCGGCTCATGAATGCGCAGTTCCTTGCTAAATCCGATCACGTCGGCTTTGTACCGCTTCTGTATTTTTTCCAGCGTCTGACGAATGTTCCGTTCCACTTGTTTCGCTGCATATTGCCCTTGCCTCTTCAAGAAATGATCGTCGAAGCTTTTCTCGTTCATCACCCAGCTTTCGCTCAGGCGGCCCCGGGATTCGATCCGAACCTCGAACGACAGCTTGTCCCCTTCCACGTGCGGCACAATGTCGCTCTTATACGACAAAATTTCATACAGGTTTTTTTGCCCGGTTTCCTCGTCGGTAAATTTCACGACGCCTCCCCGTACTTGTCCCGTGATCAGCGTGATGCTGCCCAGTTCGTCTTCATCGAGAAAACCGACCAGCTTTCCGCTCTGTCCGTGAACGACCCCGGCCCCGGCAAATTTAATTTCCCCTCCCCCTTTGACGATCGCTTGCAGCAAAAAGCTCGATTTGCTCTGCAGAAGCGTCAGCAGCTTGGCTAAGGATACCGGAGGAAGGATGCGGGTCGATTTGTATTGATTGTCAACCATTTTCAGGATGCGGAATGCCGGGATTTCCTTCGTCCCTTTCAGCTCAAACGTCTCCCTCGCCAATCCGCGGGCAACGAACACCAGGGCGCTCGGTCTGAAGTCCGACTCGCGGTACATCAGATCCATAAACTCCGGATCGGCGTCGTACGAAGCAGCTCGTCGCCGATCACCAGCGTCTTGAAATGCTGGGCAAATATCGGCCGTTCCGTCCGGAGCGAGATTTCCCGGGTCGATTCCAATAGCAAGTCTCCGGTTTCCGTAAAATTTTCGTATCTTTTTTGCTCGGACGAGCCGCCGCCCCCTTTGCCTTGCCCACCGCCGGAGCTGGAAGTAAAAATCTGATACGTGATCGAGATCAAATCCTCTTTTTTGCGCGCCGCCCCATTTTTGGTTAGAGCCTTTTCGATCTTCGTTTCATGAGCTTTATCCAGCGCGATCCCGGCCACAAGGCTAAGGTCGTCGATCTCCCGCTGACTCCAGCAGCCCGTCAATAGCGATATCATCGGCAGCAGAGCCACGATCGCAAGCATCATCTTTCGGCGTTTCAAGACCGTACCCCTTTCCTGCTCGGTAGAACGCACAGAACCGCGGGTACCAGGATAAACAGAATCAGCGACGACAAGCCCACCATTTCTCCCAGCTTAAACAATTCGTTCGTATCCGCAGGCGCGAAGGAGATCACATAGATGATCGCCAGCAAGACAAAGATGACCGTCCGATGATTCACCTTCCAGCTTTGTGCGATACCAAGCGCTCCGAGATAATAAGACAACGTAAAGGTGGCAAAAATCTGCATGAGCCAGATGACAAGCAGCAGCGTCTCGAAGCGCTCGAAGAAGATTCCCCTGAACTCGAAGCTCCGGAAAAGCGAGATGGTCGGCCAAGTCCGGGTGATCACGCCGTCCACCGATAACGTTCCGATAACAATGACGCAGGTGACGACGTAGAAGAAGGCCGGAATGAGTACTCCGATCAGCATCGCTTTGACCGCCTTTTCCGGATGCTTCATGAATGCGGGAACAACGAGCATGATCTCGACGGACGTGTAGGCCAGTATCGTCGTTTTCAGCCCGCGCAGCACCGGCATGAGGCCGTGACCCAGTACGGGACGCATATTGTCGAGCTCGAATACGCTGAGCCCCATGAAGGCGATCAAGATCAGAATGACGGTCGTGATCGGAAAGATCACTTCGAAGAGCCGAGCGACCGGATTGATCCCGCCCAGCATCAAATAAACCCCCACCCACATAAAAGCGAACGTAATCGCCCAGTTAGGCGTGCCCTCCAGCAGGAACAGCCGGGTAACGTCCAGCATCGCCCGAACCTGAAAGGAGGCCATAAATATGAAATATAAAGCCGTAAAAAAACTGAGCGCGGCCCCAAACCACTTGCCGACAAGCAGCCGGTTATATTGATAGTAGGTTTGACCCGGAAAGCGCTGGGACAATTTTACAATCAAAATTCCGACCACTACCGTGATCAATCCGCTAAGGATGAGTGAAATCCAGACATCAGGCGTTTGCACCGCCTCTACCGAAGTACGGGGCAGCGTCAGAATGCTCACGCCCAGCATATAATTGGCGATCAGCACGGCTGCTTGCATGGTTGTGATGCGTTCCTCGGGCGGCAAATAAGCCACGGCAAGCCCCTCTTCCTAAGTATTGGTGCTTCATTTGCTCCGAAACGTTGTTTCGAGCGCGGTTCCACTTTTTGCTCCATAGTCCATATTATGGTGGGCATTCCATCCCAATGTTATGCAAGCGAAGCAGGCCGGACCTTGCGGTTCCCAGCTTTCGATAAAATGTAACAAAACGCGGGAAAACCCCGTTGTTTTTGAAGAAAAGGATGTCTATCCTTAAATGGACAATAGTTACAGAATGCCAGGAAACGGGGGAAATACCATGAGCAAACCACGCAATTTTACCGCATTGATCACTGTTTTTTCCATTATCCTCATCGGAGTAATCGCCGCCTTATTTTTTATGCCGAAATATGAAGGGACGGTCAGCTTCGACGTAACGGTTCTCCCTCTGCTGAACGCCATCTTTAACTGCTTTACCTTTGCGTTCTTGCTGTTTTCGCTTTATTTCGTGAAGAAGAAAAACATCTCGGCGCACCGGAACTTTGTGCTTCTCGCTTTTGTGACCACGGCCCTCTTCCTCGTTTCGTACGTCATTTACCATTTTCTGACCGAGCCGACGAAATTCGGAGGAAGCCTGTGGCTGAAATACGTTTACTTGTTTGTCCTGATCACCCACGTGCTGCTGGCGATCGTGAACGTCCCTATGGCCTTAATCACCGTAACCCGGGGCTTCAATATGAAAATCGAGTCGCACCGGAAAATCGCCCGTTGGACAATGCCCATCTGGCTCTATGTAAGCTCCACCGGAGTTCTTGTGTATCTGCTAATTTCGCCTTACTATTAACGAAAAAAAGACAGCATGCCCGAATGTTACTTCGAGCTGCTGTCTTTTGCCTTTCTCTCAGGAGTATAATCCGCCCTCCAGCCGGGAGCTGGGTCTGCAGGCTCCTAGCGGCACTTGGATGAGACTGGCGACGCCCTCCCCTTCCATCTTATATATTTTGTCGCAATCGGCCGGGTTAAAGCTGAGAAGCGGATGCCCGTTAAGCCCAAGGGCGACCCCCGCGATCAACAGTCGCTGAACAAGCATTCCCGCTTCCATCTGCTGAATGCGGTACCCCCGAAAACCGAGCGCATCCGCGTAGTGATTCCTGTCCGCCGCCACATGCAGGCAAAGCGGGGTTTGAAACAGATTCACATTGCCTATGGCTATTCCCTGCTGCAGCAGCATCCTGTAGTCTCCCGGGCGGATCAGCCGCAGCTCATGAGCCAGAGCATCGTAACGGTAAGCGCCGTCGGGAATGCCGTCAATGCCGTACAAACAGCCGTAAATGGACACCCGCTTTCTGGGCTCGTGACCGGCCGGATCCAAATCGTTCATATAAGGGAACGAGGCCGTTGCCTCGTGCAGTAAAGCGGCGACCTGATGAGCATCCACCGTGCTAGAAACAAAATCCAGGTGCGGCGAATACCGCTTGCGGACGATTGAAGCCAGATCATACGGCAGCCTTTGCATCCGGGGCAGCGCAACCGTCTCTCCTTCGCCGGTCATCGTTCCTCCAATATCCGCGGCATCGAGCGGACCGAACGATGCCGATGTTTCCATCAACGAAGCTTCGTTCATTCGCAGCAGCATCGGGAACTCTATCAATCGAAGTGAGCGGACGTAATGCTCGTGCCGGATCGGAGGCAACGCTGCGCACAGTTGGCGGGAAGTCAAGACTCCCGCTTCAGCTCCGCTGCCATAGAACCAGCCGCCGGGCTGAAGCGATAAGGGGATGACCGCATACACACTCTCTCCCTGCTCGTCAAGACCAAGCAAATGGTTAACGACCCGATCGAGGAAACGGAAATACACCCCGGTATGATATCCGAAGCGCTTGGCTGTTTCCAGCAGCTGTCCGATGAGCGCACCGGCGTCAAGTCCTTGCAGACGGTAGCTAAAGTTATTATATTTAAAAAAATTTTTCCAAAATACGGTTGATACGAACACAGCGCCGAAGCAAACCGAAAGGTCGCAGCGATCCCCCAGCCCCCGCGCCAGATAAGCATCGAAATCGCCAAGGCGCAGCAATACGAGACGATGATGGGCCGCATCATAATGATAGATTCCGTTAGGCAAATCGTCCGTTTTCAAATACACGTACAATTCGCTTGGATATAAGGCGCCGCCAGAAGGAGCAAATCTCCGTAATGTATGGAATACGCTTGCCTCTTGTTCACCAGAATCCATATGAAAGACGGACTGGCACAGCTGTGCAAGTCCGTATGCATACCAAAGAAAATGACCGATATCGCGAATGTCCGCCTTATCCGGCACGGCTCTTCCTTCAAGCGTCAGCGGTACTTCCGAAGAGAGCGGAAAGGTCGGTAACCCGCGATACAGCTTATAAGCAAGCGGAGCATCGCTCCAATCGGGTTCGAAGTCCGGCGGCCTGGAATGATCAGGATCATAATGCAGCTTGTGCAGAAAGGATTTAAGGCTCACTCTACTCCCCCCTCGTCGCGCCTTACGGAAACGGATGGGGATGCGGATTGAGCTGTTCGACCGTGAGCGGCTGCTTCGTATAGCCGAGCTGCTCCGGAACCTTCAGTACCCGCTCCAGCCCTGTAACACGCATCAAATGATGACCGAACGTCATCGGCAGCATCCCCGGAATCAACACTTTGACGCAGGTTAACCCATTTCGCTTCAGTTCGGGCGAGGTCTGATCGACCACGATGACATCCAGATTCAAGGAGCGGAATTTCTCCACGATCATCTTCAAATCATCAGTAAGGTCCGCATGCAGAGCTTGCGGCGGGAATGCCTCCCGAAACGTCAGCGGAGGTCCAGGCTTCTTCCACAAGAAATCCAAACGCTTCTCCGTCTGCGGCAAACCGTACAGCAGGGAGTGATGCTCCATCTCTCTCACTTGGAAAGGGTCCTCAGCCATCCGCTCGCTTTCCTGCCGCTTGGACTCGAATTGCTCATCCAGCGAAAGCATCATGCCTGCCAGCTCGAAGATCGCGCTTTTCAGCGCCCGGATCGGGTCGAGATGGGCTCCCGCTGCGCAGATGAGATTCATCCCGCGCGATTTAAGATTTTTCGCATAGGTCCATATGCACGGAATGCCATGCTCCATCGTGGCATCGAACACGTGCAGCTCATAACCCGCTACTGCCCTCATCCGGTCGATCATCAAATTTAATTCGCGGTCGCCGGCGGAATAAGGATCGACGCGGGAAAGCGGAAGTTGCGCATACCAGGTCAACAGGAACGAGTCGCGTTCCAGCACTTCCATGATACCGTGGAAAATCGCCTCCTCCATGCTGCCGCCCAAAGCGCATCCATTGGATGTTTCATAGACGACGCCGTTGCTGCAGGCGGGGCTGTAATAAGCGAGCAGCTCCGGTACTAGAATGGGACGATTGTGTATGATGGAGCGGCCCCAGACCCAATCCATCTCTCGATCGGGATCAAAACGCCGGAATGGGAAATCAGGCCTCGCATACTGCTCTTCCGCATGGACTCCTACCTCGAGCGGATTTAACGCGTGATCGGCGATCTCGCGGTAGCTGCTGCGAACCTTTGTCCATTTGCCACGCGGGAACATGCCGCAATGACGCTCCAAGCCTTCCAGCATCGCCGTCAGCTCGCTGTCCGCATAGGAGATCGTCCGCCCGGAGCCCGGTTCATCTCCAGAGTAAAGCGGAAGATTTACGGTAATATCGGCGAACGGCGATAGACCATCTTTCATTTTGCCATTCATGAGTCCGGTCCGAAAATCAAAATAATCGCGGGCGAGCACCTGCTTCAGTTCATCGATCGAACGGGAGCGGAAGCTGTTCGGATGGACCTTCGGACTTGGCCTAAGCGAGAAATTGGCCAGCTCCTCCGAATCTTCCGGCAATTCGCCGCAAACCGGGCACATCGGATCATGTAAAAAAAAGTGGCGTGAAGTCTTCAAGGTTTTCAGATTCACCAGCAGGATTCGTTCCTCCAATTGAGGCTGTCCACCGAGAAGCACGCGCCGAGCTTCCGCGGCCAGAAGAATCGCCGCCTGCGTCAATCCTGTGCGGGAAGCCCAGGCGTCCTGCGGGATTCCGCCGCGGTCGGCAAGCTGCTGCTGCAGCTCACGCAGCTCCTTGCGGTCGCTTGTGGCCATAAGCCGCCGCATGTCCGCGCATCTGGAGCACCCCTGAACGCCCGGCCGAACCAACGGCCCGATTAACGCCTCTCCAAAAGACACGAATCCCCGCAGCCAAGGAACCTTAGCAGACTGAAGGACCTCCTCCGCCCTATCCTGCACGGCAGGGAGCCAGCCATCCTGTGCAAGGATCACCAGATCGGCCGATCGGAATTCCTCCTCCTCGAGCTCGACCGTGCGGATCACCCAAAAGGAAGAATTCAGCTCGGCGCATATCAAATCCGCCAGCACACCTTTGCCGATAACGGCTACAACACTGCTCATGGCGTAACCTCCTCTCTCACCGCAACGCCCAGGACGTGAACAGGCCCTTTGTTCAAGAAAGGATCAAGCCTGTAATCAAATACATGCAGCCGTCTGCCGTGCTGGTTCAGCTGTTGTATGGCGGTGGCCAATACGCTGGCTTGCGTCGTTTCTTCACAGGCCGGAATGGTCAAGCTGTGCGGCCTTGCCTTTTTCGGTGCACGGCTTGGAACCGAAGCAATCCGGACTTGAAGCCGGGGGGCTTGACTTTGAACCTCCGACAGCGCTCGGAGCAGAGCACTTCGAAGCGCAAGGGTGATATTCAAATCGACGCCCGTGTACCATCTTCCGCCGATTTCCACACGTACCACCGGGAAGCCGAGCAGCTCTTCCTCCAGAACGAGGGCCGGCTCCCCCTGCAGTGTAGACAAAGATTTCAAATAATAACGAACCCGCTCGTCATCCACCATGCTCAGCTGCACGGGAGTGACAAGCGGCTTTCGATTGGTCCGTTGAATGTCCAGCTCTTCCGCCAAACACTTGCGCAAGCCTCGGCATATGGCTTCTGCCAGCGTCTCTCCCGCCCCGATGCCGACATATCCGGGCACATGCAGGCCCACAGGGTCCGTTTCGGACGGAAAAGAAGCCTGCTGCGTAGGTTCGGCTAACCGGGACACATAAGCTTCCAGCCCGGAAAGTGCCGACTCCCGTCTTGCTTCCTCATGCGTCAATCCTACACCGACCACGGAAGGAAGCAGCTCAACCGCCCCGTCCGAGAGCGGATCTGCCACCTGAACCCGGCATTGTGCAAGCGGCAATTGTTTTAAATCGCCTTCGTCCCATTCATAGAAAATGCCCGTTTCCGGCGAGGTTAACCGTTCGCAAAAATCCAATAGCGGCTTGTGCCTTCCGCTTTGCGGCGCCGGGCCCGAATCCTGCATCAGCCGCAGCTCGATATCCGGAATGCGTTCAATCCGGTTACTGCCGATCACCATCGGGTGAGCCACGAACGAATACCAATCTCCTTCCAATGTCTCCAGGTTCAGTAAATATACCGCTTGATTTCGCAACGGATCGGCAGCTCCCATCACCGTTTTGAACAGTTCGAACACGATCACATTCGACAGCAAAGCCCCGGCATGGACAGAAAACCCGTGCTGCTGCGGATCTTGGCGTATAACAGTCTGATGAATGCGCCGCAGCGCCGACTCCCAGCCATTCCCGTCTTCCGGCCGCTCAAGAGGCCCTGCCAAACCGGCTTGCTGCAAGCAAATCGCGGGAAGAAAGAGCTTTCTCTCCCCCTTGCAGGCCGCTTGAACGATCCGAAGCTCTTCGATATCCCCCTCCTGCGACACGTACATGATCGAATCGAACGGTTTCAGGACCTGCTGCCAAGCGGAAACGTCCCGTCCGGGATAAGACACTTCCTGAATATGTATTTCCGGATCGGATTTCCGGGCATGCGTCCCCAGTTCCTTCAGCCGCTCACGGTTGGTCGGCAATGAGTCGCCAATGACCACTCCGATTCGGGGCAAGCCGGATTCCAGCAATGCCCCTACTAAGGAAACCAGAAATTGGCCGGAACCTACCGCTAACACCTTCTGTTGGCGATATTGCTCGAAGCGGTGCGCGCCGGAGCCTCCCAAATTACTCAGAAATTCAATTTGAGAGCCGAACTTTTCAAGAATCCCTTGCGTCAGCCCGTGGGGGAGGTCCCCGCTTACATCCCGCGCGAAGCCGTTTTGGATCATTAAAGCGGCGATATCGAATACGCGGCCTTTGTGCGGCTCCGGCAAACCGTCCGTCAATTCCATAAGCGTGTATTTCCCGTTAAATACCGGAATTAGCTTTTCGATCCATCGGTCAATCGACTCGCCCTCCAGTTTGAACGAGCCCATGTTGTTTCTAAAATAGACGGAGCCGTTATGATCGGGTATAAAAAAGGTATCCCCGTTAACTTTGGGACGCACAGAAGCATCTAATGTGGTCATCTCACTCCTCCTTATTCAAACTTTTAGTCAATCCGGCCGGATGTTCATTGCTATTTTATGTAGTGTTGTTTGTCCTTCTTGTCAATTATTTTTAAAGGGGCCGTTCCAGCCCCTGCAGTTTGGTCGAAGCTGCATTTGCAGGGGCTGAAAACCTTCGGGCAGTCCCATTACTGACTTAGCGGCAGCGTCCACCGCAACGAAAACCGCAACGACCACCACAACGAAAGCCGCAGCTACAACTACAACTGCAACTGCAACTACAACTACAACTGCAACTGCAACTACAACTGCAGCTACAACTGCAACTACAACTGCAGCTACAAGTGCATAAAAAACCGCCACATAGACGAGAATCCGCTTCGTATTGGCCCTGGTGTTCGAAAGGCGTTACTTGGCCCGCATTGTATGCCCCAACTTGCAATTGCTGAAGCTCGTTCTGAAACTCACTCATGTTGACATTCCCTCCGTCAAAATAAAGTAGTGCCGGCTCGAGCCGGAGACTGGCAAGAGAAAGAAAGGAAGGTCCCGGGCAAGGAGTATGCGGCCGGGTGATCGCGCTTTCTCTGCTCTCGACAGAACATACAACATTTTTATGAATTTCGCTCCGCATGTGTTACGGGGTGGCAAGCTTAATTCCCAATCATTTTTCAATAATGGTTAAAAGTAGGTTTTCATATCGGATAACGCCGAATAACCCGGACGACTTGTGTCACCTGGGGGATTGCGATAACAAATGCATGCTTTTATCCGCGGCGCTTCGGTTGCTTGACCTGCATGGCCTTCGGACGGCGCGTCATGAAAGAAAGCGGTGCGCGGAGGACGAAGTCCTTCCAATCTTCGAGCCGGTAAGGAGCCGCCGGGCTCAAGTAAGGAATGCCGAAGCTCTTCAGCTTGGCCAAATGGCTGCACACCAGCAGGAAGAACAGGATGACCCCGTACAGTCCGAAGATGGCCGCCGAAAACATCGTACCGAAGCGGATGATCCGCAAAGCAATTCCTGCGCTGTATTGAGGGATGGCGAATGAAGAAATCGCCGTAATGGCAACAACGATGACCATGATGGGGCTGACGATGCCGGCTTGTACCGCCGCTTCTCCGATGACGAGGCCGCCGACGATGCCGATAGTCTGACCGATCGGCTTCGGCAAGCGTAAACCGGCCTCACGCAAAATTTCGATCGATACTTCCATGATCAACGCTTCGATTAACGAAGGAAAGGGCACGCCTTCCCTTGACCCGGCGATGGATACCGCCAACTTGGTAGGAATCAGCCCTTGATGGAACGAGATGAACGAAATGTAGAGCGCGGGCCCGAGCGTGGAAATCAGCGCTGCGATATAACGCAGCACGCGCACGAGCGTACCCGGAATCCACCGCTCGTAATAATCCTCCGGGGATTGCAGCAGCATGCTGATGCTTACCGGGACGATCAGCGCAAATGGAGATCCGTCCAGCAGAATTGCGACCCTGCCTTCCATCAGTGCGCTGTTGACCCGATCCGGCCGTTCCGTATTTTGCACTTGGGGAAATAGCGTAAGATGGTTATCCTCGATAAACTGTTCGATATACCCGGAATCGGGAACGTCGTCCATATCGATCCGGGCGATGCGCTGGCGGACCTCCTGCACCAAAGCGTCATTGGCAATATCGCTGTTGTAAGCGATCGCTACCGTTCTGGGAGCTTTACGCCCCACCAGCGTGTAAACGATACATAGCGTGTGACTCCCTCCAAGCTGACGCAGCAGCGCGGTATTATCCGCCAAGCTTTCATTGAAGCTGACGCGCGGCCCCCGGACCAAAGCTTCCGAGGCCGGTTCGCCGAGACTGCGTTTTTTCTCGTTGCAGGTGGCCAGGACGAAGACGTTCGGACAGCCGTCGATCAAGAGTCCGGCATTGCCTTTCCATAAGCCAGGCAGCAAATCGCGCAGGTTGCCGGCTTCGCCCAGCTCGCTTACGGGCAAGATCCGATTCCTAATGTGCTGCGGCAGCTCTTCCGCGCAGCTTGGCATGGCGAAGTCGGACATCAGAGAAGGTAAAACATGCGTATCGATGTAGTTTTTGTCCGCAAGCTCCTTTACCAGAATCAAGGCAGCTTTCGTCCGCGCCCCACCTATTTCAAACGTACGGACCAATATATCGTCATTGCGGCCTAATCTGTCTTGAAGCTCCGGCAAGTCCTTCTCGAACTTTCCGGTAAAGACGTATAGCCGCTCTTCCGAGGCGGGCTTGCTGCTGCTGCGAATCGTCAAAATCGATTTTAGCCAAGCCCCCAGCTTGTATACACCATAGGGCACCACACTGCACAGGACGGCTTGCAAAATAATTTCCCAATTCATCAAATGAGTCGAAATAAAATTCCGCATGCATGTCGCCCCCCATATTATGGTGAGCCAACCGTAATTTTGTTATGCGGGATCGACGGTTGCAAAACAAAAAATCCACCTATGTTCCCATAGATGGATTTCTGCCGTTTGCTTCTATATAAGCTTATACCCAGCCTCTCCACTTGATGGCCTCGGCCATCCGCTTCAGCCCTACGATGTAGGCAGCCAATCGCATGTCCACTTTTTTGTCCGTCGAGGTCCGGTATACATTGTGGAAGGAGGTCGTCAATATTTTTTCCAGTTTGTCTTGAACTTCTTCTTCCGACCAGTAGTAGCCTTGGTTGTTTTGCACCCATTCGAAATAGGAGACAACCACCCCGCCGGCGCTGGCCAGCACGTCGGGAACGAGCAGAATGCCGCGGTTCGTCAAAATTTCAGTCGCCTTGAGCGTCGTCGGTCCATTCGCCGCTTCGACTACGATGCGGGCCTTGATGTCCGGCGCATTCTCTTCCGTAAGCTGGTTTTCGATGGCTGCCGGAACCAGAATGTCGCATTCTTGGACAAGCAGCTCTTTATTTGTAATTTGCTGACTTTTAAAATAAGGCGTGACTGTGCCGAACGAATCCCGCTTGTCCAGCAGCGTCGGGATATCGAGGCCCTCCGGATCATACAAAGCCCCGTAAGCATCGGAGATGCCCACGACCTTCGCTCCCGCTTCATGCAGGAATTGAGCGAGGAAGCTGCCTGCGTTTCCGAAGCCTTGAATGATAATGCGGGAGCCCGGAATTTCGATGCCTGCGATTTTGGCAGCCTCTTTCATGACGATCGTTACACCGAGCGCAGTCGAGGACTCTCTGCCCGCGGAGCCGCCCAGTACAAGCGGCTTGCCGGTAATAAAGCCCGGCGAATCGAATTCGCGGATACGGCTGTATTCGTCCATCATCCAAGCCATAACTTGCGAGTTCGTGAACACGTCCGGCGCAGGAATGTCTTTGGTCGGGCCGACCAATTGGCTGATGGCGCGCACATAGCCGCGGCTCAAGCGCTCCAGCTCGCGGAAGGACATCGAGCGCGGATCGCATTGAATACCGCCCTTACCGCCTCCGTACGGCAGCCCCGTAATGCCGCATTTGATGCTCATCCACATGGACAACGCTTTGACTTCCTCTTCCGTCACGTCGGGATGGAAGCGAACGCCGCCTTTGGTCGGGCCGACCGCATCGTTATGCTGAGCACGGTAGCCTGTAAATACTTTAATCGAGTCGTCGTCCATGCGAACCGGAATGCGCACCGTCAGCAGTCGAAGCGGCTCCTTCAACAAGTCGTATACATCGTCCTTATACCCCATTCGATCGAGAGCGGTACGGATGACGTCCTGCGTTCTTTCAAACAAGTTGAGCTTCTCTTGCGCTTGCGTAGGTTCATTCTTATCGTTCTGTTCGTTTTTTACGATCAAGGACACGTGGACTTCCCCCATGTTGTTATTATTGGTTAGGTGTGGGCATGACTGATCGGATATCAGGTCTTGCCCAACATTTACCCTCAATAAGGTATAACACAAAAAGAAATATTGTACAATATATAAATATTTATAGCCTGATATTCAATGAATAGTTTCCTTTATTGTGTTATTTTATCACCTCATAGGACTCATTCTGCGAAAAAAACGGGATGAGGACATGCCTCGTTTCTTTTTATAATTATATATCTATATGATAAGATTCTATTGAATTCTACATCTTGGAATTCTTTTATTTTGGTTAGGGAGACGGAGAAATGAAAACAGAAAAAGAAAAGATGCTGAATGGCGAACTGTATCTTCCGGCTGACCCGGAATTGCTGCAAGAACGGGCAAATGCAAGAAGACTCACCAGATTATACAATCAGACCTTAGAAACGGAAGAAAGCACTCGGACGGAACTATTAAAAGAATTGTTCGGTTCAACTGGAGAAAGTATATACATAGAACCGACTTTGCGCTGTGATTATGGTTACAACATTCATGTCGGCGAAAATTTTTATGCAAATTTCGATTGCGTCTTCCTGGATGTATGCGAAATCCGGATAGGGGATAACTGCTTCATGGCTCCAGGCGTACACATTTATACAGCTACGCATCCGCTGGATCCGAACGAAAGAAATTCGGGGGTTGAATACGGGAAACCCGTAAAAATCGGCAACAATGTATGGATTGGCGGGAGAGCCGTCATCAACCCCGGGCTGACAATCGGTGATAACGTCGTTATTGCTTCCGGCGCAGTGGTAACAAAAGATGTGCCCGATAACGTGGTTGTAGGCGGAAATCCCGCAAAAATCATTAAACAAATATAACTTATTATTACAAAATATAGGCTATGTTTTAAATAATGTTGACATTATAACTTTTAAAGGAAGCCATTTTGACTTCCCTTAATTCGCTTTTAAAGAAGGTTATACATCAACCATTTTCTAGTATCATTTAACGTATATATGGTTTTTTAGCCATTGTCTGAAATACTGCAACTGTTCCTGAGTATGGAAATAGTGTTCTCCATTCTCCATTACTTGCAAATTACAGTTAAAGCGTTTAGCAAATTCAGATACAATGTCAAACTCACATAAGTTATCTCCTGAACCATAGAGAATTGAAGTCGGATTATTCCAAGCAACAATAGGATGTTCTTTCACATAACAGTAGTAATCCCAATAGAGAGTTTGCCCAATAGGTGTAGAAATTTCTTTCTCTATTTTTAGTCTACTCTCACTTACGTTAAACCATGTCATCATATTATTTATTATACGTTCCATATTTACCACGGGAGAGAGAAACAAACACTGATTCAATGGCTCATGGCAATATTCTAATAGACTGAAATATGCTCCCATGCTACAAGCAAAAATGCTTATATTATTTGATAACGATTTTGCATATGTCATAATTTTATTAAGGTCTTGAACACAGTTTTGAACTGTACAAAGATAAGTATCATCTTTACGTTCACCATGTTGAGGCAAATCAAAACTAAGAACTTGATAACCTACTGCTGTTGCTTCTTCTGCAAATACAATAATCGAGTCATCTGCCTTATTTGACATGTTACCGTGCACAACGATAAATAACTTATCTGATTTGTCCCCCCACAAAATTGCTGGAATATTTTCTATCTTTAAATTATGTCTTATCATTACATCTATCCTCCAACTTCTTGTGTTACTTGACCTATCTGTGTACCTAATACAAACAGTTCTTCTAAAATAAGAAGGTAACCGTTCTTAAGATACTGATAATTTTTGAATATCTGAAATTAACGAAAACACTTGCATTTAAAACATAGCCAAATAATAAAAGGAGATATCCAAAAGACACATGTCTTAGCATATCTCCTTAAGGCATTGCAAAAATCGGTGTTACAAAAGAGCGGCTTCTTTCAAATGAATCCGGTAACTCTTCACAAGCGTATCGCCATTGCGCATATCCTTGTCGAAGGCGCGCTCGAAGCCTAAGCGCTCATACAACCGAACCGCAGACTCCATCATGTCCGACGTATGTAAATGCAGCGTAGCCGCCCCTAAGGCGAGGGAGCGTCTGGCGCTTTCTTGAATTAGCAGCGTCGCAATTCCCCGGCCCCGCACGGCTGGCGAAACGGACAGAAAGCGGATGATCGGCGATTGAATCCCAAGCTCCGGCATGCCGTAAGCGGCTTCGGAGGACAAGAACAGCTGCACGCTGCCCACCACCTTCCCCGCGCACTCGGCAACAAGCCGGGCTGCAGGATTGTCTCCGTCGACGGAGGCCCGGATCGACTCCCGGTAAGGCTCCCACCGGGCAGAAGGCAGCACCGTCCGGTACTGCTCATAAGCCTCCAGCATGACCTCGAGAATCGCTTCCCGGTCATGCTCCGTTGCATCGCGAATCCGAATTTCATCCGATTTCCCCATAGCACCCCACCCGTTTTCCTTAAGCTTCATCCGATGCACCGGTTTACAGTGGATTAATCCTAACTAAACACATCGGATATAACATGTTTGTTTCTCACTGTATCATCGGGTGGTGATTGCCGTCAAGGTACCGGTCCATTGACATTTTCAATCGAAAAATAGAAAAGTTCGATCATTCCGACTGCCGATTTCCCCACGTCTCGTGATAGATGAGGTCCTGCAAGGAGCGGCGCTTCTCCCATTGAGCCGTCTCTAGGATCGGCTTCTCCGGGTAGTTCTCCGTATACCCGACCGACAGCAGCGCGATCGGCTCGATATGCGGCGGGATGCCCAGAATTTCGCGCACGTCGTTTTTCTTATAAAAGCTTACCCATCCCATAGCAAGCCCTTCCACACAGGCGGCCAGCCACATATTCTGGATCGCACAGGCGACGGACAGCATGTCGGTCTCGGGAATGGAATTGCGGCCGAGCACATGGGCACCTCCCCGGGTGGGATCGCATGTGATGCAAATCGTCAGCGGCGCTTGCTTCAGCCCTTCCACCTTGAGGCTCAAGAACTGGTCCTGACGCTGGCCTTCGTAATGGATCGCCAGCGCCCTTCTTTCCTTGTCCGCGGCCCAGGCCAGCTTTTCTTTCAGCGGCTCCGAAGTCACCAATATAAAGTTCCAAGGCTGCATGAAGCCGACGGACGGCGCATGGTGGCCGGCGTGAAGCACGTTCGTCACCGCTTCCTCCGGAATCGGGTCCGGCAGGAAGGAACGGACATCCCTTCTCGTATAGATGACCTTATATAACGCTTCCTTTTCCTGCTCCGTAAACATACGATCCCTCCCAGGGCGTTTAATTGTAAATCATACCACCCGCTTTCTTGAACTCCTTGGACTTATCCTCCAAGCCTTTCTCGATCGCGTCGCGGTCTTCCAAACCGTGTTGTTTAGCATATTCCCGTATATCCTGCGTAATACGCATGCTGCAAAACTTCGGGCCGCACATCGAGCAGAAATGGGCCGTCTTCGCGCCTTCCGCCGGAAGCGTCTCATCGTGATACTCCAGCGCCCTTTCGGGATCGAGCGACAGATGAAACTGATCCCGCCAGCGGAATTCGAACCGTGCCTTCGACAACGCGTCGTCCCGCTCCTGCGCGCCCGGATGACCTTTGGCCAAGTCGGCCGCATGCGCCGCGATTTTGTAGGCGATGACGCCTTCCCGAACGTCGTTCTTGTTGGGAAGCCCCAAATGCTCCTTCGGGGTGACATAGCACAGCATCGCCGTCCCGAACCAGCCGATCATCGCGGCGCCGATGGCCGACGTAATGTGATCGTAGCCGGGAGCAATGTCGGTCGTGAGCGGTCCGAGCGTATAGAACGGCGCTTCCTGGCACACCTCAAGCTGCCGATCCACATTTTCCTTGATCAAATGCATCGGCACGTGGCCGGGGCCTTCGATCATCACCTGTACGTCGTGCTTCCAGGCGATTTGCGTCAGCTCGCCCAGCGTATCCAGCTCCGCGAACTGCGCCTCGTCGTTCGCATCGGCGATGGAACCCGGACGCAGGCCGTCCCCAAGCGAAAAAGCGACGTCGTACGTCTTCATAATTTCGCAGATTTCTTCAAAGTGCGTATACAAGAAATTTTCCTGATGATGCGCCAGACACCACGAAGCCATGATCGACCCGCCCCGGGACACGATCCCGGTCACGCGATTCGCAGTCAGCGGAATGTACCGCAGCAGCACCCCGGCATGAATCGTAAAATAATCGACGCCCTGCTCCGCCTGCTCGATCAGCGTATCCCGGTAAATTTCCCAGGACAGCTCCTCCGCTTTCCCTCCGACCTTCTCAAGCGCCTGATACAACGGCACCGTCCCGATCGGCACCGGAGCGTTGCGGACGATCCATTCGCGCGTCGTATGAATGTGCTTGCCGGTCGACAAGTCCATGACCGTATCCGCTCCCCAGCGCGTCGCCCACCGCATCTTCTCCACTTCCTCGTCGATCGAGGAAGCGACGGCGGAATTGCCGATGTTCGCATTAATCTTCACGAGGAAGTTCCGGCCGATAATCATCGGCTCGCTTTCCGGGTGGTTGATGTTCGACGGAATGATCGCCCGGCCGCGCGCAACCTCGCTGCGCACGAATTCGGGGGTCACCTTTTCGCGGATAGCTATATATTCCATCTCGGGGGTGATAATTCCTTTTTTGGCGTAGTGCATCTGGGTAACATTCGCTCCCGGCTTCGCCCGTAGCGGACGGCGCGTTGCTCCGGGAAACCATTCCTGCCGCCGGGCCCCCTCTTCCTCCTTGAAGCCGTTATCTTCCGGCTTTACGGATCTTCCGTCATACTCCTCCACGTCGCCCCGTTCCATAATCCATCCCCGCCGATTGGCCGGAAGCCCCTGCCGGATGTCGGTCCGGACATCGCCGTCCGTGTACGGACCGCTGCTGTCGTAGACGCGAACGGGCGGATTGGCCGTTTCCCCTTCCGCACTCACCGTCGGACTCAAAGCAATTTCCCGCATCGGGACCCGGATGTCACTGCGTGAGCCTTGAATGTACACTTTTCGGCTCCCGGGAAATCCCGATACGTTCGGCACAGCATGTTGTTGGTTTGGCTTGTTTTCGCTTGTCATGTTCAATTCCTCCTCGAATGAATTTGAGCAAGCGGGGAACGTAATGCATACAAAAAAGACCGCAACGGCAAAGAAGCGGTCTTTGTGCATACAAAGGCTACGTGTTTCCTCCGCTGGCATTACCCAGATCAGGTTTAACGGTCGATAACATCCGGTTATCCTCTCAGCCTGGCTTCACCAAGCTCCCGCGCATATGAAGTTGTCAGTACAAGAATAACCCGGACTCCGCCAAAAATCAACAGCCATCGTAAATTTTTCTAAAATGCCGGAACGACCGCAACGCCGTATTTGTCTTCGATAAACTTCTTCACTTCCGGCGTGGTCAAAGCGGCGTCGAGCTTCTTCACTTCGTCCCGCGTCTCGTCTCCCTTGCGCACGACGATGACATTGGCGTAAGGGGATTTCGAATCTTCCCGGAACAAGGCCGATTTCGGATCGATTTTGGCTTCCAGCACGAGGTTCGTATTAATAATCGCGCCTTCCAGATCGGGAAGCGACCGGGGTAGGGTTGCCGAGTCGGCCTCGACGAACTTCAGCTTTTTCGGATTGTCCGCGATGTCCTTGGGCGTCGCTTCATACGTCGTCAGGCCGTCCTTGAGCTTGATCAGCCCTTGCTGCTGCAGCAGCACCAGCGCGCGGTATTCGTTGGACGGGTTGTTCGGAATGCCGATCCGCGCCCCTTCCTTAATCTCGTCCTTCGATTTCAGCTTGCTCGAATAGAAGGCGATCGGCTCCACGTGAACCTTGGTTGTGACGGCAAAATCATAGCCCTTCTCACCCTTGACCGAATCCAGATAAGGAACGTGCTGGAAGTAGTTCGCGTCGATCTGCTTGTCTTTCAGCGCAGGGTTCAACTGCCCTTCGTCGTCATAGACGACCACTTCGAGGTTGACCCCCTGCTCCTTCAGCTTCGGCTTGACGAAGTTTAGAATTTCCGCATGCGGCACGGCGGCCGCCCCGATTTTTAGCGTCGCTTCTTTCGCCGGCTTGGCCGTGCTAGCTGCACTGCCTTGCGCCGCGGACTTCGTGTCCGGGGCCTGTGCGGTGCCGCCCGAGGCGCAGCCCGAAACGATAGCCCCGAAAATAATCAAGATGGATGCGAGAGAGAAAATTCCTTTTTTACCCATACCTACGCCTACTTTCTATAATTAAAATGATGAAAATCCGCCGTTCCTTCACATAATGTAACGCTGTGTTCAATCCGGCTTATACCGCTTCTTGTCGATCGATTTGGCAATGTAGTCGCCCGACCATTGAATGAGCTGGACCAATACGATGATGAGTAGCACGGTTGCGATCAAGACGTCCTCGCGAAACCTCTGGTACCCGAAGCGGATGGCCAGGCTGCCCAGACCGCCCGCCCCGATCGCGCCGGCCACGGCGGTGAATTCCGTAATCGCAATGATCGCTATTGTCATCGCGCGGACAAGCGCCGGCAGCGCTTCGGGAATGAGCACTCTGAAAATAATCGTCAACGGCGAGGCGCCGACCGCTTTGGCGGCCTCAATCTTGCCCGCGCTCACTTCCTTGAGCGAATTTTCGATCACCCGTCCCAGGAAGGGCGCCGCGCCGATCGAAAGCGACACGATGGCAGCTGTCGGACCGAGCGAGGTGCCGACGATCAACCGTGAGAGAGGCAGCAGCAAAATGATCAGAATAATGAAAGGCAGCGAACGGACGCTGTTGATGACCGCACCGATGATTTTATGCAGTAGCGGCGCTTCCAGGATTCCGCCCTTCTCCGTCACGACAAGTGTAATGCCCAGCGCAATGCCGAGCACGAGCGCGAAAACGGAAGACCAGAGCACCATGTAGACCGTCTCGCCAAGTCCCTGCAGCAGCAGCTCGATCAGATCGTCTCTCATATTCCCGCTCCCACTCCTTCCATCACATATCGGCTGTCGCGGTAATGCTCCAGAATGCGGACGAATCGCCGCGCCGTATCGCTCTCGGGATTCAGGAACAGCTTGTCGACCGGCCCGGTCTCGACGATGCGGCCGCTCTCGATCACCGCCATGGTGCGGCAAATATGCTGCAGCACGTCGAGCTCATGCGTGATCAGGACGACGGTCAGCTTCAGTTGGCGGTTAATGTCCCTCAGCAGCTCCAGAATAGAGTAGGTCGTCTGCGGATCGAGCGCCGACGTCGCTTCGTCGCTGAGCAGCACGTCGGGCTCGTTCACAAGCGCTCTTGCGATGCCGACCCGCTGCTTCTGGCCGCCGCTGAGCTGCGACGGATAGGCGTTCTCTTTATCGCCAAGGCCGACAAGGTCGAGAATTTCGCGGACGCGCCCGCGTATGTACGCTTTCGGATGCCCGGCGACCTGCAGAGGAAACGCGACGTTCTGGTACACCGTCTTCGCATCCAGCAGATTAAACTGTTGAAAAATCATTCCGATTTTTTGCCGCGCTAGCCGCAGCTCCTTCCCGTTCAAATCCGTAATGACCGTGCCCTCGATCTCGATACTGCCGGAATCCGGCTCCTCCAGCCGGTTGAGGCAGCGGATCAACGTTGACTTGCCCGCGCCGCTGAAGCCGATAATGCCGAAGATATCCCCCTTTTCGATCTGCAAGCTGACGTTCTGAAGTGCAGGAAATGCGCCTGACGACGTTTTGTACGATTTGCTAAGATTGCGAATGACGATCATTCCTTCACCTGCTTTTCGGGATAAAAATAAAAAAACCAAGCGTCGCCCCGCAGCCATAGCTCGGGGAAAGCTTAGTTTCCAGTGGACTGGTCAACTAATTGTGCAAGTCGTCGTTTTTAATTCCGACTATACCGATTATATTTATTTAATTTAAAGGATGGACCGGGCGCTGTCAAGAACTTTTAGCAAGGTATCTACGGTGGGGTACGAGCGCCAAAAAGCAGCCGGAGTGCCGGGAATCCGGGGGATCACACCGATGCTGCCGCGATCCGCGGATGCCCTGCTTCCCTCCGGCTGCCTGCTTAACTTAACTGGACAACGCTTTTGCGAACAACGCCGCTGCCTCTTGGCGAAGCATCGGCTGCTGCGACCTGTAGTCGACGGAGTCGTCGGCCGCTTCTTTCACTTCCGGCCCGTACAGGCCAAGCGCGACGATCTGCTTGACGCTGTCGAGCGCCCAAGGATCGGTATGGCCGCTCAGCTTCGCATCTATCGGCGAAGCACCGCCGAGCTGGATCGTCCGCGCCACGATGACTGCTGCCTCCTGGCGGGTGATCGGCTTATCCGGCTCGAAAGCGGACTGGGATGAGCCTTGGATCACCCCGAGCTCATACAGCGTTTGAATCGCTGCCGCCGCCGGGTGATTTTGCGTATCCGCAAAGACCGCCGGCTTTTTGGACAACGTCATAAATAGCAGGCCTGCCGTCTGCGCCGCAAATTCCCCGCGCGTGATCGGCTCCGCCGGGCCAAACGTGCCGTCCGCCTTGCCTTTGGCGAGATTAAGCAGCTGCAAGGTTGAGATGTAGGAGGCGTAGCCGTCCTCTTGACGCACATCCGAGAAAGGCTTCGGCACATTCAGCTTTTTCGAGGTGCTGAGCTCATAGCGGTATTGCAAATACCCGATCGACTTGTCGGCATTCTCTTGGAACACGAGAAGATTACCATCCGCATCTTTGAACAAGCGGTCGTCGATTTGCCTCAGCTCCTGCTTTCCGGTACCCGGCGCTTCCACGATCAGCTTAGCGCCCGGCGCCGCCGTCACTTGCGTGAGGGATGTTTTCGTCCGAAGCTCGCTGTACAGCCCCTCGAATCTTGCAAGCTCCGCCTGCGTCGGCTGCAGGTAAACAACATCCGGCCCCACCGGCTTCGGATAGTAATGGTTCATGAACGCGTTGAACCACTGAACATGCAGATCGGTGCATTTATTGCTCACGATGAATCCGCCCACATTTTGTTCCGGCATCAGCCACATCCACGACGAGAAGCCGCCGATGTTGCCGCCTTTACCGATGATCTTCCGGCCGTTGTAGCTTTTCTTGTTCGCCGTTTCGAAGCCGTAAGTCATCTGCGGCACTTTCGGGTGAATTGCGAGATGAATGCTGTGCATATCGGCCGCGGTCGCATCCTGCAAAATGCGGCTGCCGCCATAGGCACCGTTATTCAGGTGGGCGATCATAAACTTGGCGACATCGGATGCCGTCGCAAACATGCCGCCCTGCGGCAGCTCCGTAGGCGACACCGCGTACGGCGAAAGCGGCTTGCCGTCCGGCCCGTAGTCCGTGGCAAGCTTCGAGCGGACGTCCGGCGTCATGTGGAAGCCGCTGTCCTTCATGCCAAGTGGCTTGAACAGCTGTTCGTCCATATATTGATGGAACGGCTTGCCCGATACGTTCTGTACGATAAACCCCTGCAGCATGGAAGCGAAATTATCGTAATTGTACGATTCTCCGGGCTTCCGCACGACGGTCGGCATGTTCTCGGCGATGTAATCCTTGAGCGGCACATATCTGTCGAGGTCCGGGCTCATATCCCCCGGCTTCGGTTCGGTGAAATCGAAACCGGTCGTATGCGTCAGCAGATGCTTCATCGTAACCGGCTCTTGAAACCGGCTGTCGATGCGCAGGCCGTCCATATAGGTTTGCATGTCCTGATCCAAATCGATTTTCCCCTGCTCGACAAGCTGCATAACAGCGGTAGCGGTAAACGCTTTGGACACGGACCCGATGCGGAACACCGTCCCCTCGGGATCGACAGTCTGCTTTTTCTCGACATCGGCGAAGCCGTAGCCTTTTTGCAGCAGCACTTTGCCGTCCTTGACAATGACGATGGCGGCGCCAGGGACGCCGAGGTCCGCACGGTTAAAGAACGAGTCGGCGAACGCTTCGACCTCCTTCGCATCGGACGGTCCTTGTGCGGGGGCATCGTCCGGCGAAATGGAGACGGCAGAGGCGGCGGAAGCGGTGAAGCTGACAAGCAAGGCCGCAGACAGTACGGCGGACAGCTTGGTTGAACGAGGCAGGGCATTCACGGTTAACGTCATTCCTCTCGCTTGTAAATTATTTCCTTGCACTTGATCATAAACCATCGGGCGGGAAATAAATTCTGACAAACGGCTGGGGAGTGGCTGGACTTTAGACCGGGATGCAAGGAGGAATTGACGGCGTTCCAAGATCATGCTAAATTATAACAAATTAAATCCATTGATTAACTCGGATATATGGAGGTATGGCTTGTGACCCGAACAAGACAAATCAAACTGTCCGCCTATTTGGTCGGCACCGGCATGCATGTCGCTTCGTGGCGGCATCCCCAAGCTCAACCCGATGCGAGTATCGACATCGATTATTACAAGCGTCTCGCACAGCTTGCCGAACGCGGAAAATTCGATATCGCCTTTATCGCCGACAGCCTCGCGATCAACGAAGCGTCCCATCCGAATATTTTGAACCGCTACGAACCGATCACGCTCATTACCGCGCTGGCGGGCGCTACTTCGAAGATCGGCGTCGTCGCCACCGCCTCCACCTCGTACATCGAGCCGTTCAATCTGGCCCGCCTCTTCATGTCCGCCGATCATATCAGCAAAGGCCGGGTCGGCTGGAATATCGTCACGACCCGGGACCTGTCCGGAAATACGGCGCTCAATTTCGGAGGCAAGGAGCATTACGAACACTCGCTGCGCTATAAGCGCGCGGAGGAGTTCCTCGAAGTCGTCAAAGGACTATGGGATTCGTGGGAGGACGACGCTTTTATCCGCGATAAGGAGACCGGACAGTTTTTCGACCGGGGCAAGCTGCACCGCATCAACCATCATGGCGAGTTTTTTGCCGTGCAAGGTCCGCTCAACATCGGCCGGTCCCCGCAGGGCCATCCCGTCCTCGTGCAGGCCGGCAATTCCGAATCCGGGCAAAGCTTTGCCGCAGGCACGGCGGAAGTCGTGTTTTCCATCAAATACGATATCGACGATGCGAAGCAGTTTTATCGTTCCTTCAAGAGCAAGGTCACCGCTGCGGGCAGGTCGGCCGACGACGTGTACATTTTGCAGGGCATTTCTCCGGTCATCGCCGAAACGGAGGAAGCGGCGAAGCGGAAGCTGAAGCAGTTGGAATCCTGCATTACCGAGGAGACGGGTATCGGCTTTTTGTCCGACTATTTCAAAAGCGTCGATTTTACGGGAGCCACTCTCGATTCGAGAGCGGCGGACTTTGGGCTGGATCGGCTGCCGGAGACGAAATCCGATTATATCAAGCACCGGCCCGTCATTGCGCGGGAAAATCCTACGCTGCGGGAGGTTTTTTCCTTGCTGACCGGCTCGTTCAGCAGCGAGCACTTCGTCGGCACGCCGGAGAAAATTGCCGATACGCTGGAAACCTGGTTTAAGGAAAAAGCCGCCGACGGCTTTATGCTGATGGCTCCCCTGCTTCCGCAAGGCTTGGAGGATTTCGTGGAGCACGTCGTGCCCCTGCTGCAGCAAAGAGGGCTGTTCCGTACGGAATACGAGGGCTGTACGCTGAGAGACCATTTTCGCCTGCCGAAGCCGCAGAATCGGTTCGCCGCCGCCAGAGCGGAGCAGGCGCAGCTTTAGCTTGCATGATGAAGAGCAAAAGACCGGACCCCTTCGCCTGCGAAGGAGTTCCGGTCTTTCGTTTATACGGATGGTACCCGTCATCTTATCGGACGAGGCGATCATCCGTTTACATTTGCAACACGCTGAGCTTGTCCTTCACCTGCTCGACCAGCTTCCGGGCATCTTCTTCATTGTTCACCACGTCGGTCAGGTCCATATCAACGATTAACACGTCGGACTGATTATAATACTTCATCAACCACTCGTCGTACCCTTTCCACAAATACCGGTAATACTCAATAAGCGATTCGTCCTGCTCGAAATCGCGCCCGCGCAGCGAAATACGCCGCAGCACCGTCTCGAACGAGCCTTTCAAATAAACCATCAGATCGGGAGCTTTCTTCGGCAGCTCCTCCAGCTCTTCGAGCATATTGTTCGCAAGATTCTCGTACACTTGGAACTCCAGATCGTTGATGCGTCCGAGCTCGCGGTTTACTTTTGCAAAATACCAATCTTCGTAGATGCTCCGGTCCAAAACGTTGCGGTTCCTCCGCAGCGCCTTCTTAATCGACTTAAACCGGCTGTCCAGAAAGTATAACTGAAGTAAAAACGGGTACCGGTGCTTCTCGATCTCTTCCTTCGATGCCGTATAGAAAAGCGGCAAAATCGGATTATCGTCCACGCTCTCGTAAAATACTTCCGATCCGAGCTCCCGCCCAAGCAATTCGGCTACGGACGTTTTCCCCAGACCGATCATCCCCCCGACAACAATCACTGACATTGTCCCCTTTCTCCTTACGCCGCTTCTGTGAAGCTTATCATTTTAACAATGCTCATTCATGGCTTAAAACAACTGCTCTATTATAGCAGGAAAGCCCGGTTTTGTCTCAATTTACGATAAACGGGTCGCGTTCGCATCAAAAGAAAGAAGCGGTCATGGCGACCGCTTCCGTAGCTTAGCCTTCTTCCGTTAAAGCGAGGAACTGCTTCACGTCTTCGATGGAAAGATCGACCGCCTGCTGCCAAAACTCCGGCTGCTCCAAGTCCACTCCCAAGTGCTTGCTCGCCAACTGCTCGACCGTCAGGCGGCCGGTATCCTGCAGCAAAGCAATGTACTTCGCTTCGAACGATTCGCCTTCCCGACGCGCACGCGAGTAGATGCCCGAGGAAAACAGGAAGCCGAACGTGTACGGGAAGTTGTAGAACGGCACGGAGGTCCGGTAAAAGTGCGATTTCGCCGCCCAGAAATGCGGGTGGTACTCGCTCAGAGCGCCGCAGAACGCGTCCTTTTGAGCCTCGATCATCAGCTCGTTCAACCGGTCCGGATCGACGAGTCCGGACTTGCGCTCTTCGTAGAACCGCGTCTCGAACAGGAAGCGCGTATGAATATCCATGAAAAAGGTGACGGCCCGCTGAATTTTATCATTCAGCAGGAGCAGCTTGTGCTCCCGTGTATCCGCCTGCTTCAGCGCAGCGTCGCTGACGATCAATTCGGCAAAGGTCGAAGCCGTCTCCGCCACGTTCATCGCATACCGCTGCGTCATCGGCGGAAGCTCGTTCATCACGTGCTGGTGAAACGCATGGCCGAGCTCGTGCGCCAGCGTCGACAGGTTCCCCGTCCCGGAGTAAGTCATGAAGATCCGGCTCTGCTTGCTGATCGGGAACGAGGTGCAAAAGCCTCCGGGCCGTTTGCCCGGGCGGTCCTCCGCCTCCACCCAACGCTCCTCGAATGCACGCACGGTAAAGTCGGCGAGCTGCGGCAAGAACAGTCGGAACTGCTCCTCGATCATCACGGCAGCCTCGTCGTAAGAGACGTCCGTGTCCTTGCCCTCAAGCGGCGCATGCAGATCGGACCAGGCTAGGCGCTCCACGCCCATCAGCTTGGCAACCCGCTCCAGATAAGCGATAAATACCGGCTTGTTCTTCTCAATCACATCCCACATCGTTTGCAGCGTTTTGTTGGTCATCCGGTTGTTTTGCAGCGGCTCGCGGATCACCGAATCCCAACCCCGGTGCTTGTACAGTTGAAGACGGAAGCCTGCAATCCGGTTCAGCGCATCGGCGCAAAAATCTTCCTGGGCCGTCCACATCTCTTCCCATTGCCGGAACAAGCGCTCCCGTTTCTCCCGATCCGGTTCTTTGAGCATTTGGTTGAAAAACTGCCCGGCCGAGAGCATGGCAGTATTCCCGTCTTTCTCGTAGGGAAGCTGGATTTGCTTCACGATCGTACTATACAAGGCGCTCCAGCCATGATAGCCGTCTACGGCGAGGTCGTTCACCAACGTTTCCTGTTCCAGCGGCAGCTTGTCTCTCACTTGCGTCCGGCGTTCCTCCAGATTGAAGGCGAGCTCGGCCATCGCTCCGCTGCCGACCCATTTTGCAAAGGCGGTGTCCGGCATCTCTGCAAGCAGCACGTCGAAGCACGTCATGGCGGACTGGTAGTTTGCCTGAATGCCGTCCAACCGGCCGCCAAGCCGAACGGCGCCCCGGTCCGCCTGGTTCTGCGCGGACAAGCAGACGATAAAGGCGGCCGCTTGACGCAGCCGTGTTTGCAAGTCCTGCAGCCGCTCCACAAAGCTCTGCAAAGCAGCGACAGCTTCTGCGGTCTGCGGCGACGGCAAAGCGTCCAACTCGCTGCGGAAGCGGTTCGTGTCGGCTTCAAGCGCGTTCATATATTGCGCAAATTCGGGAGAGTCGCTGCCTCCCGGAAAGAATACGTCCAGATCCCAAGTTTGCTGCAAAGGTCGGTTCATTCAAGGGAACCCCTTTCAGATTGAGTGTATGTAAACGAATAGTAACGCGAAAAAAAGCGCACTTCATGTTATTCTACAAACGGTCAATTACCCCTTCCCGAAACCCTCAATTCGGCTGAGCGCCGCGTTGCCCGGCCGGCCTGGCCTGAAAGCGGAGAACGTCTACGAATGATTTTAGAAAACAACGGCTTGAGGCAGAACGCGAGGACATACCATGAGATTCGTAACGAAAACGAGATTGGACCGTCTTCAGACGCTCCTCCGATCCATTGCTGACGAGCAGCAGCAAAAAGAAGCCCTGCATCTTCTGGAATCGCTCAAACGGGATATCGATGAAAACTATGCGGAAATCCGCAGACCGATCCGCATTTATGAGAAAAATCAATGACCGTCCAACGCGTGCAGCGCCAGCATAATTTTCTCCACGTTATGCGTCAGGGAATGCTCATCCGTATGAATCGTAAGCTCCGCATGCTCCGGTGGTTCGTAGACGTCGGATAATCCGGTAAAATTCGGAATAAGCCCGAGCCGCGCCTTGGCATACAACCCTTTGACGTCCCGCCGCTCGCATACCTCTAGCGGGCACTCAACATAAATTTCCATATACCGCGGCAGCACCGACCTCGCGTACGCTCTCATGCTGCGGTACGGCGTGATGGCCGACACGAGCACGATTGCGCCGCTATCGGCGTGCGTTTTCGCAAGCTCGACAATCCGGCGGATATGCTCAAGCCGGTCGGCGGGGGTGAAGCCCAGATCGCTTGATAGCGTCTTGCGCAGCTCGTCTCCGTCCAGCCATTCGACCCGTCGTCCCTGTTCGCGCAGAACGGATGCCGCCTCCCGCGCCGTCGTCGTCTTCCCCGAGCCGGACAGACCGGTAAACCAGAGGACAGCGCCTTCCCTATCGTTCAAAGGCCGCATGGCGACCCCTCCTTCCCGGCATATCGCGCATCCACACTGGGAACCCGTTCCAATATACCTTTTCCATAAATCGACTCCATCGACAACTCCGGCATATGCACGTAGCCGATGTAACAGCCGCACGTTTTCATCCGGCACGGTCTCTCCGCGGACAACCGTTTCAAGCCGTCGCGGTACAAATGCCCGATCACTCCACGATCCTTATAGCAGCGCTTGACCAGCCCCGAGCCCGTAACGAAAAACACGCGGCTTCCCGTTGCGCAGGGCTTCCCCATACTGTCATAATCCCGCGTGTTCCACTCGAAATAAGGGTCGATTTCGCGAAAGGCCGCTATCTCTTTGGGCGAATAGTACGCCGGCTGGTCTTTGTACGCGTTCACCCACAAATAAACCTCTCGAGGCAATGCACGGCGCAGCGAACGGATCGGCTCAAGATAGCTTTTGATCCCGACGGAGCCGACGCTGAAGGAAATCCCTTTGTCGAAAAGCTGCGCGCACTGGGCCAGAAACGACGCTTCGCTCGTTTGACCGGGATGGTATGTGACCCAGAACGCCGCCTTTTCCTTGTTCAGCGCATTCGTCCAATCCAGCTTGACGGACAAGTTCGTCTGGATCGCTACTTTGTCGACGTGCTCCAGATGAGACAGCTCCGTTAACGCCTCGCGGTACCACCGGTGGACGAGCGCCTCGCCGTACGGATTGAAGAAGAGGGACAGACGCCAGCCGTCCGCCCCCTGCTCCCGAACCCATGCCACAAACCGCTCCAGCTGCGCCTTGTCCTTTGCCAGCGTCTCGCGGCTGTCCGTCGTTTTGCTGAACGGGCAATACGGACAATCGTAGTTGCAGGAGGATAACGCGCCGCGGTAATACAACGTCGTGCTTACACACATACGTATTCCTCCATCCGCTCCCTGACCTCCGGCGAGATCAGCCAGTCGCCGATCGCATCGGAATAGGCCATGCCTTCGTCCGTCAGGCGCATCGTACCGTCCTCCAGGACGGCAAAACCGGCAGCCAGCAGCCGCTTCAGTTCGGGACTATCGTCAAACGGATCGCTGCCGAATCTCGCTTCATAAGCGCTCGGCTCCAGCCCTTCGCGGTGGAGCAGCGACTTGATGACGAATCGGCGTTGCTGCTCGGCTAGGTTCAAGACGAAACCATAATCGGCCGTATCGTAGCTTGACGCGGAGACGTAGTCAGCGATAATGCTTTGAGTCGCCTTGTAGCTTACGCCGTAGCGGGAGGCATAATGCACCTCTCTCGTGTACGAACGCGCGCCGCAGCCGAGACCAACCATCCCTTCCTCCTGACAGCCGTAAGGCAGCAGGTTCTTCCCGGACTTCGCGTCCGGCTTGGCGAAACGACGCATCGAGAACGCCTCGTAGCCCCTCTCCTTCAAACGCTCGTAAGCGGCTCGGTACATATCTATCCGATGATCCTGTCCTCTGCGGCGCAGTTCCTCCGGCTTCAAGATCGTGTTCTCGCGCGTATATAGCGGGTAAATGAAAACTTCCTCCGGATCGTATTCCAGCGCCCGATCCAGCGAATACAGCCACGTCTCCACCGTCTGGCCGGGCAACCCGTAAATCAAATCGAGATTGAGCACGGCAAAGTCGTGCCGTTTCAGCACTTCCAGCGCGCGCATCACTTCACCCGGCTTTTGCGGGCGGTAAATCGCAGCGGCTTCGGCTTCGATGAAGCTTTGAATGCCCATGCTCACCCGGTCGACCTTCCGCTCATTCAGCAGCTTCATTCGCGCATCGGTCACGGTATCCGGGGACGTCTCGACGGAGATCGAGGCACGGTCGGGATCGAGCCCCATCACCTGCTCCGCGATATCGAACAAACGTTCGAGAAGCCGCTCGTTCAGCAGCGTCGGCGTCCCGCCGCCGATCGCAAAGCGAGAGAACGGTCGATGGGCCACCATAGGTGCCCACTGCCTCGCCTGACGCTCCAATGCAGCGACATACTGCTCGTGCGCGTCGGCGCTCCGGTCGGGCAGCGTAAACAGATTGCAGAACCCGCACCGGGCCGCGCAGAACGGAATGTGCATATATAAAAAGAACGACTCCCCACTCTCCCGCTTCCACAGCTCTTGCAGCGGCAGCGGCGGATTCAGTTCGCGATAGGCCGTTTTATGCGGATAGGAGTACAAGTAAGACCGGTATGGCGATGCGGCGATTTGCTCCGACCAACGCCGGACGTCTTCTGATTCCCGGAATTCCACTTGATGTCCCTCCTTTTGGTAACTGTTATGTCTATAGAATAAATTCCCGGTACGGCACGTTCCATACAACCTCGTGCGCTAATCGGTGCCCGTGATACCCGTCTTCGCCGTAAGCGGTCCCATGGTCGGAGCAGACGATGCAGAACGTCTTGCCTCGCGCGCGCATCGCTTCGAACAGCCTTCCGAGCTGTCCGTCCACATAGCGCAGCGCTGCCCGTTGGGTATCAACGGAATCGCGTTTTGCTCCCGGCACGAAATAATGGTTCGGACCGTGGATGGCACTCACGTTCATGAAGAGAAACAAACGTTGGCCCGGGTCTGCCGAGCCGATCAGCTTCAGCGCATGGTTCACCTGATGCTCGGTAGAGCGCGGATTCGTTACGCCGAACGTCTGACGCCAGTAGCTCTCCTGAAAATACGACGGAAGCACTTTCGCCAGCGGCACTTTTTTTGTAAAAAAAATGACGCCGCCGATGCAGATCGTGCGGTATCCTTCCCCGGCAAGGCCGGAGACGATGTCGGGCGTATCGAACAACCACGTGTTCGGATTGGTCGGCAGTCCCGTATTTTTCGAGTGAAACAGCCGGACATGGCTAGCTTTGTCCGTATTGGCGGGCGTCGGCAAAAAACCGCCGAAAAATGCGTGGTGCGCGGCATACGTAAAGCTGCCCGGCGTATGACGCTTTTCCCAGCCGCCCGTGCCGCACAGATTGGGGCAGTTCTCTTCCTCCAGCTTCGCCACGTCGTAGCGCAGCGTGTCAAGCGTCACAAACAAAATGTCGTGGGTGCCGACAATGTCGTTCATATTGATGGTCATACTTCATTCATCCTTTAACATGCGGGTCATTTGCCATTCGTAGGTATCCATGCCTTCGTAACGAACGTTCAGCAGCAGATCGCCGAACGGATTGATATCGACGATATAAGGACGCAAGGCGCCTTTGGCGAGAAGCACGTCGATCCCTGCCACAGCGGAACGCGGGAACAGCGAAGCAACCTGCTTCCCGGCCTCTGCTACCGCCTGAACGGTGGCCGCGGACAGCCCGAGCTCCTCCAGCCCGACCCGCTCGTTGCGCAGGTGCAGGTTCGTGATCGGCGTGCGGCTGAGCCGGGCAATCCGGTGACACGCTTCGCCGCCGACGACGAGTTGGCGGACATCGAATGCCCGGCCGTCGTGCGATGCTTTCTGCACCCACTGCTCGACGTGCATGCCTTGAGCGCCCAGCCAATTGATGATTTCGCGGATGATCTGGCGCTCCCGGTATCTGCGAATACGGCGCGAATTGTAGTATACCCGCTCGTACCCATGGCGCTCGAAGCCGATCGTCGTGTCGGCCAGTTCCGCACCGGTAGACGGGTTAATCTGGTAAGCCAGCACCCCGGAGGCCGAGGAGCCGAACGCCAGCTTGACGAATACGCGCCGCATGCCGGTCCGCTCCATCGCTTCGCGGAGCTGCTCGTAGCCCCGGATAGAACCAGCCTCCCCCGGAGCCGGGGGAACCCGTACGCCTTGGGAGCTGAGCAGCCTATGGCAGCGGCGCTTGTCGAACATGACCGCGATTTCCCGCGGATCGTTCGTCCAGCGCGCTTCCGGCGCCGTTTCGGCCAAGTCGGCACGAAGCCTGGACAGCATCCGGCAAAAGCCGCGGAACCATTGCGATGGATAGTAGATGCGTCCCGGTTGTTCGGGCAGATTCCGGGCTGCTTGCGCCGAGATGACCGGCATTGGGAGAAACTCCGGCAACGGGAACAACTCGTCCGCTTGCCCGCCGTCGGCCGCACCGAGCGCGATCAGCTCGCGCTCCACCGGGAAATGCTCCCCGGGCGAGTCCAGCCGTACTAGGACAGGCTCGCCGCCCGTGATTTCCCGCCACCGAACGCGTCCCTGCAGCAGATCGAGATACGACACGATCGTCGCCGGGGGCATCCCGAGCCTCCGGCGTGCTTCCTGCAGCATCGTCGTTCTCCGGTTGCCTGGATTCCCAACAACAATCAGCGGACGGGCCATTTACTCCGTGACCGCCGGGTAACGCCAGTCGTCTTCATCGTCGCTCTGCTGCTGGTCGCTGACATCGACGGACATGCCCGACGTTTGCCAGCGTTTTACCATCTCGTCCGACATATAGTGATAGTTCAGATCGAGGAACGAAAGCTTCCGGACACGTTCGCTCGCCAGCAGCGCTTCGGCTCCTTTGTCGCTAAGGGTTCCCTGCGATAAATCGAGCGTATGCAATTGATCGAGGATCGGCGAATTCGCAATCTCAATCGCGATTTCGTCTTGAATCTCGCTATCTTTCAGACCGAGATAAGTCAATTTGGGAAAGCGTCCCGGTTCCATGAGCGGTTTAACATCCTCCAGACCGCCGTCAAAACCGTAATTATCTACACCGAGATAAAGCTCCAGCTTTCTCAGCTCCGGCAGCTCGGCGTCGCGAATATCGGCGAGCACTTCCTTGCTCAGGCCGCCACAGATAATTACCAACTCTTCCAACCGTTCGTGCTTCAACGGCTTTAAGGACAAGCCGGTGCTACCTTGAATACAGAACGAGGTAAGCTGCGGAAACGCCTCTAGCAGCGGAGTCAGATTCGTCTGCGTGATCCACGATATTTCGCATTCCTCCGAATCCATGTCACCGATAAACAGCTTGCGCAATGCCGGGAAAGCGTCCTTATGCCCGATCAATGTATCCATGAATGTATCGGGACCATCTTCATAGGCCTGTCCCCACGAGCCGATCGTCAGCTCTACGACCTCCAGGCTCTCAGGTTTCGCAGCCAACTGCTCGATCAACTGCTCCATGCGCGTTCCCTCTTCGTATTCGTCGTAGCCGACTTCCAAACGGATTTCTGTCATCGATAATCCTCCCCACATTCTGCCATACTCTTTTTCTAAACTATCATCCGGTTTTGGTTTCGTCAATCCGAACAAGCTGTGCGTCATGTCGGAGATACGGGATCAAGAGACAATTCTATTAACTTAAGAGAATTTTCTGTAAATTGTATTGACTACGAACAAATGTTTGGTATAATAAATTTCAAGAACGCATGTTCCTATTTCCTGAGAGGAGTGTAGATACGATGGTGACGAATGTTAGATTTATCGAACGGGACTATTACAAAAATGTCATTGCCGAAAATGGAGAGCAGTTGAGCGAGCAGCAGATCGAAAAAATTTTGGACGCGTCCGAACCGTTCTGGGCCGATCTTACTTTTAAATTTTTCGAAAACGGATCGATGATCATTATCGATAACCATACCGAGCTACAAGTTCCTCTCAGCAGCCTGAATGAAGCGGCATGCGAGTTTTACGCCCAGCAGCGAATCAAAATGATTAAAGCCAAGCTTAGAAATCAGAAAATTACGGAAGCTTCCTAAACAAAGATTAAAATACAAAAGTCCGCGCGGTCTCCGGGGTTGTCCCTTCGTTCCGCAACGGACCTTTATGTTGGTGATTTTTACAACTTATTATGCTTGTACTAAGTTACTCCGCAAAGGCCTTTAACACGATGACCGCATTGTGCCCGCCGAACCCGAAGGAGTTCGATATGCCGATCTTCAGTTTGGCTTGACGCGCTTCATCCGGTACATAGTCCAAATCGCAATCCGGGTCCGGCTGCTCCAGATTAATCGTCGGAGGAATGATTCCTAGCTCCAGGCTCTTGGCCAGAGCAATGGCTTCTACCCCGCCGGCTGCTCCGAACATGTGACCGATCATGGACTTGTTGGCGGTCACCGGAATCCGGTAGGCATGTTCGCCGAACAGCTTCTTGATCGCCATCGTTTCGGACTTGTCCCCCAGTTCCGTACTTGTCGCGTGCGCGCTGATAACATCCACTTCCTCGGGGTTCACAGCCGCTTCGCGAAGCGCCGATCTCATGGCCTGGTAAGCCCCGATCCCCTCCGGGTGGGTGGCGACGATGTGATAGGCATCGGAGCTGGCTCCGTAACCGATCACCTCAGCGTAGATTCGAGCGTTCCGACGCTGTGCATGGGAGAGCGATTCCAGCACCACAATGCCTGCACCCTCGGCCATGACGAACCCGTCCCGACCCGCATCGAACGGACGGCTTGCTCTGGCAGGCTCGTCGTTTCGGCCGGACAAAGCGGTAGCGTTGCCGAAGCTGGCAAGCGATATTTCCGTCACGGCGGCTTCCGCACCACCGGCAATGATCGCGTCCGCGCCGCCCGCCCGAATGAGCCGGAATGCTTCGCCGATGGCCGTATTTCCTATAGAGCATGCCGTTACCGGAGACAGGGTTGGGCCCAAAGCTCCGAATTTTATACTGATCATCGCTGCAGCCATATTCGATATCATCATCGGTACTAGCGTCGGACTGACCCGTTCCGGTCCCCGATCACGAAGAATAGCGTCCTGTTCGAGCAACGTTTGAATACCTCCGATGCCGGAGCCTACATATACGCCCAGCCTTTCCCGATCGATTTCGCCAAGCGATAAACCTGAATCCTCCAACGCCTGATCCGCAGCAGCCAAAGCAAACTGACAAAACCGATCCATCCGCCGCGCTTCTTTGCGGCCAAACCGAGCTTCCGCATCAAATTCCCGGACACTCCCCGCAATTTTCGTTTTAAAGCGGGACGTGTCGAACGTATCGATCCGGCTTATCCCCGATTCCCCCCGGCACAAACGATCCCAAAAGGTTTCCACTTCATTCCCAAGCGGCGAAATAACACCCATCCCCGTTAACACGACTCGTTCCATCGTAGTTCCTTCCTTTCGTTCATCGGTTAAGTCCTATGTTGTCACAGGTGTCATCCTATTACAAGTTGCAGTTTATTATAGTATAATAACTACTATGTTAACGAAACCAAAAGGCGGAATCGAGATGAATCATCAAACGAGGCTTCAGGCGTTATCGGCTTTTTTAAAGGCACAGCGGGCCAAACTGCTCCCGCAAACGGTCGGTCTTCCGGTCGGAACTCGCAGACGTACCCCGGGTTTGAGACGTGAGGAAGTCGCCCAACTTGCCGGGGTCAGCCCTACGTGGTACACATGGCTGGAGCAAGGACGGGATATTAAAGTATCCAAATCGGTCCTGGACTGCGTCGCCACCGCCCTGCAATTAACGGTGGACGAGCGGAAATATTTGTTTTCGCTTGCGCTGGAAACCGGGGCGGGCGCCCATACGCTGATAGAAGATCTGCCCGAGATCAGCCCTTCGTTGAGACGAATTTTGCAGGAACTGCGCTTTTGTCCGACCATTATCTCCGACCGCCGCTGCCATATTGTCGGCTGGAACGAAGCAGCTTCGCACGTGTTCCTCGACTTCCAACATATTCCTGTTGAACAGCGGAATATGATCCGGCTGCTTTTTACACAAAAAGAATTCCAACGTCTCGCTGTCAACTGGGAGCATTTTGTCCGCGGTTTTCTCGCTATTTTCCGGGCGTATTACGGGCAATACGTTGAGGACGAATGGTACGGGCGTTTTCTTGCGGAGATGAAAGAGGTTCACCCGGATTTTGACCGGCTGTGGGAGCAAAGCGAGGTCAGCTCGGCCCCGGAGGTGTTAATCGAATTCAGGCATGCCAAAGCGGGCAAGATGCTGTTTCACCTTACCTCGCTGCAGGTACAAGGGAGCTCCGACCTGCGGTGCAGCATATATACTCCTGCACCCGATTCCTCAACGGAATCGAAGCTGAAGCAGCTGATGGAGCGCAGTGTAAGCTCCCCCGATCGTTCGGATTGAGCCGATTCGGCGGCTGCGAGCATGGTTTCCCGCTCGCCGCCCTCCCCTTTCCAAGCCTTACTCCTGACGTGCTACGGACATAAGGACAGTTTCCGTTTCCCCATGGGCGAAAAGCTCGGCGAGGCTGGCCTCTACAGTCAAGCCTTCGTTGGTGATTTTATAGAACCGGGCTGCGAAGCGCTCGCGATACGTCCCGAGCAAGCGGTGAAATTCGTCCCAATGCCCGCTCAGCATTAGCGGGTTCAGTTCGAAAGCCACTTTGCCGACAGCTTGCCGTTCCAGCAGCGCCTCCATCCCAAGAAAGGCGTGATACTCCCCTCCTTCAATGTCCATTTTAATAAAATCGATATAATCGAAATTCCCCTCGTTCGCATCCAGCTTCTCCGTCACGACCTCTTCTTCCTGCATGACATCATTGGCAAAGTAATCAAAATATTGTTCGCCGGGTTTCACCAAGGAGCTTGAACCCGTATACAGCTCGCTGTAATAAAACGTCTTGGAGCTAGGTGTATCGGAGATAGCCTTTTGGAGCGCCGTTACCCGCTTCTTGGCAAATAACATATTCATCGCGACATTGTCCCGCAGCAGTCCATAGTTTTTCCTGCCTGCTTCATAAGCCAGAACCTTCCCCTGCTCGCCGACGAGCAGCCCCATCAGAACGGTAAAATAACCGATATTCGCCCCAACATCGATCACCTTGTGACCCGGTTTCACATTCAGAAGTATGTAGTTGGTTAAAGCAACGTCGAACACCCCGCTGCCTACAAGCTGCGGAGTCAAGCTCACATCGTCGGCAAAGGAGTAAAGGAGCCCTCCCCACACCGGAAAGACCAGCATCCGATTTTTTCCCACATATGTCCCTTTCATTCTTCACCGCCTTTTTACCGCTGGAAAGCACGTAATCTCGATCAATCATTATTTATGTTTGGGCCCCCTTAAACAGAACCTTAAACAGGCTCTTTCAAGGGGGCTTCCCTTATTCGCTTGGATTGGTACACCGGTAGGTTTGGGCTTGAAAAAACAGTCTGACATGTGCCTTAACATTAGGTGATGGATTGACAAAAGCAAGCCTCGTATACTTTGCAAATCGTTTAGGAACGATAATTTGAGTTTCGAAAGGTTTGATGGTTTGAGTGAAATCTTCGAACGTATGCACCCGGTCCGGACTTTCTTCTATTACAAGGTTCAGAGTGGTCTCGCTCTGGTTCACGACGATGAACGAGTACGTCACAAAGATGGATGTATCGAAAAAGGGAGAGCGGACAACGGAATCCGTTATGACCAAGTCAAGTTTGCTATTTTCGAAGGCAACGCAGGATTCTTCACGATCGAGCACTTCAAAAAGCTCCTCGAACTCGCCCTGATTAAATAAAGGCGGTTGTTCTGGCTGGGAAATTGGTTCCTTTATGATACGGACCGCTTTATCGGATACGGATCGCTTTTTGATTCGCTTTACTGCAAGTTTGGGCGAATGGATTCGCTTCTGTCTCATCGGCCTCTTCCCTTCCTTGGTAACCGAATATTCCGTATTTCCAGTGGAAAAGCACTTTTTCGATTTGTTTCGGCATACAATATTTGTATTCATTTCGGAAAAGCGGTGCTCTAAGGCAGTTATCCAAATTATTTTTTGAAAGAATATTGCGGGCTAAGGGTGATAAGCAGTGCCAAACTTTAATGTGTTTAACCTCAACCCCAACGATTTGCGAATTTTGATCTTCGGACAGGATGCGACAGGAACCGCTCGCCCCATAAAAACCGACTCCGGCGGGTCAATTCTCAACATTCCTATTGGCGGAACGCTCGACGTCATTCAACACGTCACAGCAGCAACGATCGTGGCGGGAACGATTAATGCCATTACCGGCACAATAACTGCGGTCGTGCCGTCTACGACAGTAACCGGCGGAACCCTAACGACCATTGAATCGGTACTGGGTGCCACGGTTACCGCAGGAACATTAACCACCGTCGAGTCTGTGCTTGGGACGACGATAACAGCGGGGACTGTAAGTGCAACAATTCTGGGGGGAACAGTCGGTGCCACGATGCTGGGCGGGACGCTGACAAACCTGCTGGATGGCACCCTTACCAACGTTCTTGGCGCGACGATTACGGCGGGAACATTGACTGCTGTTGAATCCATACTTGGAGCAACCATTACCGGTGGTACCATTAGTGCCATTACCGGGACAATTACAGCCGTCGTACCTTCCGTTACGATATCGGGCGGAACGATTTCGGTAGTGGAGTCTGTTCTTGGCGCAACTGTCACAGGTGGGACGGTCAGTACTACTATTCTCGGCGGTACCGTCGGTGCCACGATGCTGGGCGGAACTATCGATAATCTGCTCAACGGTACCATCACCAGTGTGCTCGGCGCTACCATCACTGCAGGGACTTTGACCACCGTTGGTTCTGTGCTTGGAACAACTATCACTGGGGGTACGCTTAATGCGATTTTAGGCACCCTTACTGCGGTTGTGCCTTCTGTCACCATTACCGGCGGGACACTGACGGTAGTTGGATCTGTGCTTGGAGCCACTATCACTGCAGGAACACTTAGTGCAACAATTGTGGGCGGTACCGTCAGCGCGACAATCTTAGGAGGGACCGTCGGCGCTACCTTGCTTGGCGGGACTATCGACAATCTGCTCAACGGCACCATTACTAGTGTGCTCGGAGCCACTATCACTGCAGGCACCTTGACTACCGTCGGTTTTGTTTTGGGTGCGACTATTACAGCAGGAGCTATTAGCGCCACCATTCTCGGCGGGACCGTAAGCGCAACGCTCCTCGGAGGTACAGTCAGTTCCACGCTAGTTGGTGGGACTATCGACAATCTGCTTAACGGCACTATTACCAGCGTGCTCGGGGCTACCATCACTGCGGGGACCTTGACTACTGTTGGATCCGTACTGGGAGCCACAATTACAGCAGGAACTATTAGCACCACCATTCTTGGCGGTACCGTCAGTGCCACGATTCTCGGAGGTGCGGTCGGCGCTACACTGCTGGGCGGAACTATT